>DDCY01000022.1 GCA_002335865.1 Saprospiraceae bacterium UBA1994 | reverse complement strand
CTGCAATCGCAAAAGGAACTAGGGACTTCCTACCATCAGAAGTAATTAAGCGTAATTATATTTTTGATCATATCAAGGAAGTATTCAAGACGTATGGCTATTTGCCAATAGAGACACCTGCGATAGAACTGCTGCAGACGCTTACTGGCAAGTACGGAGATGAAGGAGACAAGCTACTATTTAAGATACTCAATAATGGAGATTATTTAGCTAAGGCAAATCCAGCGGCTCTTGCCAAAAAGGATAGTAATGCAATGTTGTCTTCAATTTCGAGGCGCGGACTGCGATATGATCTTACCGTACCATTAGCGAGGTACGTTTCTATGCACCAAAATGATATTCAGTTTCCATTTAAGAGATATGCGATACAGCCCGTATGGCGTGCGGATAGACCTCAAAAGGGTAGGTATCAAGAGTTTTATCAGTGCGACGCGGATGTGGTAGGATCAGACTCATTGATGTATGAGGCGGAGCTATTACAGGTATTAGATACGGTATATGCCAGATTAGATTTAGATGTCATCATCAAACTAAACAATCGAAAAATATTACAAGGGATTGCGGAGGTCACCGGACAGTCAGATAATTTTATTGGTGTAACTGTTGCGATAGATAAACTTGATAAAATAGGCAGGGATAAAGTAGCAATAGAACTCACTAACCTTGGAATGGATGACAATGCAGCGTCTACAATACTTGACCTAATACAATTGCACGATATAAACCTAATAGCCACTAAATTATCTGATAGCGAAACAGGTATGTTAGGTGTGTCTGAGATGAAAGAAGTGATGGATTATATGTCCGACTATACGCTCAAGAATAAAATTGAATTTGACTTTACGTTAGCTCGCGGACTGAGTTACTATACAGGGTGTATTATCGAAGTAGTAGCGGATACTGCGACTTATCCAGATCTTAAGATGGGAAGTCTCTCTGGTGGAGGAAGGTATGCCGATCTAACGAGCATGTTTGGTCTCAAGGATATGTCTGGTGTAGGTGTTTCTTTTGGAGCGGAGCGTATATATGATGTCATGGAAGAGTGTAATCTTTTTCCAGAATCAGTGACAAAGAGTATCGACATCTTCTTTGTTTCGTTTGATACTGAGAGTCACAGGTATGCCTGTAGACAAGTAAGTGCTCTTAGGGCCGCAGGTATATCTGCAGATATATATCCAGAGAACACTAAAATGAAAAAGCAAATGAAGTATGCCAACGGTACTGCTGCTCCATATGTAGCTATTATTGGAAGCGACGAAGTAGAAGCAGGAGTGATTGCCGTTAAAGAAATGGTTACTGGAGACCAAGTAAACTTTAGCTTAGCGCAACTAATAGAAAAACTCAAAGCATAGATATTTATAATGAATATCATCTACCATATCGTAACAGTTTCTTCTTGGGAGGAGCAAGTGGAACTGCCTAATTATATCCATACATCACTAGACCAAGAAGGATTTATACATGCCTCTAGAGCAACACAAATCGCAGGAGTATTGGACAGATATTATAGCGGTGTAAACGACCTGTTGAAGTTGACAATAGATACAGATTTGCTAGATGCTACATCTACGCTTAAAGAAGAACTAGCGGAATCTATAGGAGAAATATTTCCTCATGTTTACGGCCCAATTAATAAGTCGGCAATTGTTAGTATTGAGAAGATTAGATAAAACAGAAATGATTTTGTTTAGGACTAAGAATCCTTCGGTTGTTTTTTCACATATTTCGTCAACAAGACTATATGTTGACCATCTATTTTTCCTTCAATATGTTCTGGATTATCATGTACCAATCTGATACGGCGCATAGCGGCCCCACGTTTAGCAGTAAATCCTGCACCTTTTACATTTAGGTCTTGTATGAGAGTTATTGTATCTCCATTTTCGAGTATGTTACCGTTACTGTCTTTATGGATGATTTTTTCTAATTCGTTTTCTATATCTTTTTGTGCCCATTCCATAGTATCAGGCTCCATACATATCATGTTGATAGCGTCTTGTGCCCAAGATTCATCATTGAGTCTGTGTAACATACGATATGATACTACCTGTATCGCAGGTTCGTTATTCCACATACTAACATTAAGACATCTCCAATGATTTTTGTCAAGATTATCCCCCTCCATCTGAGTGAGGCAAGTATTGCAAATAGCGAGTTGTTCTTCTAGTTTTTCTCCAGATTTTGGAGAGACAGTATAGGTCGAGAGACTTTCTTCGTTTCCGCATAGTTCACATTTTGCTCCACTTCTCTTATTTAATTCTCTTGAAATACCCATCTCGTCGTTTTTGTTTGGAATAATGAAGGACAAACATAAGGCCTCTTCCCTTCATAGTTAAATTATTGTTTAGGTAAACCGATAGCATATAATCTAAAACAAATTTTAAAAAAGGCTAGCGTTATTTTCTTATCCTCTTGAGAATTTCTGGATAGGTCTTCCAAGCATAATAGCCATAAATAGAAAGACAAACAACCAACTTACAAACCATAGAAATTAGGCTGTAGGATATGTAGTTATCTATAACAACGGCTAAGCCATATACTATGAAAGCCATGATTATAGGGAGGATATGATATTTCCAAATCATCAATTTATATCCTTCCACTGAGCGGTAAGCCACTATGTTTTGTAATAAATTAGATAGCACTTGCCCTAGTAAAAATAAAATAACAATACTCAATAAATCCGCAAACCTAAATGCAAAAAGCAATACGCCGACCTTGATCACGTTAGTAATCATTTCGCTTTTGAATAAAGTATAGGATGCACCTTTGGATAACATAATCTGACTCGGCATACTAGTAGATATGACAATAGACGATATTGCTAGCAGCTTGAGTATGCTTATCATAGGATACCACTCTGAGGAGAGGTATGTATATATTAAGGTGTCGGAGGAGATCAATACTATAAGTAACAGAGGAACGATTACCATCGCAAGTAGAAGCGTAAATTTAAAAAGTGTAGTTCTATATTCTTCAGGATCATCCAATTTGCTTAGGGCGGAATAGGCTACAGATCTTGTTTTAGCATTGATTTCTCTTGCAGGTTTTAGGACAAAAGTTTTGGCTCTATTATAGATACCAAGATCAGAAGTACCTAATAGTTTTGCAACCATTAAATTATCTAATTGGTTGGCACCGTACCTTAGTATCTGAGTGCCTAAAACGCCTCGGCTAAATCGGTGCATGCCTTTCAATGAACTGTATCTAAAAACAAACGAAGGTTTCCATTCACTTTTATACCATACGAGAATAGTGACAACGAAACCAGCACTTAATCCACGCCAGATTAAGCTATAGACACCATATTGATAAAGAGCTAAAAATATCGCAATAATAGCTGCTACGATTGTAGCATAGATATGTATAATAGAGTGTTGTTTAAAATCTAGTTTGCGCTCCAACATTGCCAGAGGAACCACATTGGCTGCTTGTAATAAATATGCAAAAGAAAAACAAGAAAGGTAGTTTTTAAAACTATAGATTTTAAAATATTCACCCAGCCAATCCCCTAATAAGTAAGATAATAGAACTACAGCAAAACCAAAGCCGAGATTAATCCAAAAGATAGTATTGAGGATTGTATTATCTATGATTTTTTCTCTAATAATGGCAGAAAGATATCCCTGTCCGATAAATATTGAACCTAATCCAAGTACTAAAAAAAGAATAGCAAGAACACCAAAGTCATTAGGTGAAAGTAGCTTGAGCAATATTGCAGATGCTACTAAAGTAATAGTATGAATGACTACCGAAGAAACGTAATTCCAATATATACTTTGTTTGATATTTTTATTAATATCCTTCACTTGCTATTTGTCTAAGATGCCGTCTACTAAAGGTTGTGTTTTACTTGCAATTCTATTTTTTAGAGCAGTTTCTGTTTCCAATTGTTGTTCGTGATTATCAAGTACTTTTTTAAAAAGTGAACAAATGCCATTTTTATATAGACGTTGTCCACTTTCTGTCTCTTTCGTTTTTTAACTTGAGAATGTATATCGTGCTTGAAGATGTATATTTTATGATCTATATTTTTGAGTATTCTTTCTGCAGTGATAGTCAAACAAAGATTATATTTTGCTTCGTTGAGTTGATTATTTATCTTAACGTCATGCACGTTTTTTAATTGTTTTAACCCACTCATTAAAACTTTAGGTGCCTTACTGTTGCAGAATTGTTGATTAGCTGTCTTAAGGATTCGATACCAATATTGAGGTGGTCATCGACCCAATGTATAGTAACTGTTTTGTCGCTTTTACTAGTCTTTACCCCTTCAGGTACCATAGGCATATCTGACACGAGTAGCAGCGCACCAGTCGGTATTTTATTATAGAACCCTACAGAGAAAAGCGTGGCAGTCTCCATATCTATTCCCATTGCCTTGGTCTTACTAAGATAACTTTTAAATTCTTCATCGAACTCCCACACTCGGCGGTTAGTTGTATATACCGTTCCTGTCCAATAATCTCTTTCAAAATCTCTAACTGTTGTAGATATTGCTTTCTGTAATGCGAACGCCGGCAGGGCAGGCACCTCTGGCGGAAAATAGTCATTGCTCGTACCATCTCCTCTAATACCAGCGATTGGTAGAATCAGATCACCCACTTTGTTTTGCTTTTTTAGGCCACCACACTTACCCAAGAAAAGCACGGCTTTTGGCTTGATAGCAGATAAAAGATCCATAATAAGTGCTGCATTGGGGCTGCCCATTCCAAAATTAATAATAGTAATGTTCTTATAGGTGGCAGAAATCATATTATGGTTTTTACCATCCACCTTTACACCTGTCATCTTTGCGAATCGCTTCACGTAGTTGTTGAAGTTGACAAGTAGAATATACTTTCCTAAATTTTCAAGTTCTACACCAGTATATCTCGCTAACCAATCATTTACAATTTCTTCTTTTGTGTTCATGTTCTTTTATTTTTAAGATTTAGTATTTTTTATGTTAAAAACCATTTTGAGGAACGCACATGTGTTGGCTATTTTCTTTCTGTGTTTTAGGATTTGTTTATAATTGTGTAATAAAAAATTAATTAGATGCTAGTTAAAACAAGATTTGACAATGTAACCCAAAAAATATTATCATTAAATTAACTGTTTATACGCGATTTGGCGTGTGTCTAATTCTGGATCAATTAGAAAATTTCTTGATCGACACAGAGGGTTGATATACTGTCTTGTTTTATACACAACTCAAGTAACTCAGCTTGAGGCGCTCTTTTATTAAAAAGAGCGACTTACCTAAGGTAAGTCGCTCTTATAAAATCGGAAACTATTGGGATAGCCCCTTCTATAATATTTCGTATTGTGTTTACCTTAGATTCCAACTATTAACTTGGTGTCAACCTTTCTTCCTCAGGAAAATCATCAACCAACTCAGGTGCGTATACTGCTTTGATTTTAGTCATAATTTCTTCTGCTACCTCAGGATTATCTATCATAAACCTCTTTGCACCTTCTCTACCTTGTGCCACTTTTGTGTCATTGTAGCTAAACCAAGATCCGGCTTTCTGAATGATTTCATTTTCTACACCCAGATCAATGATCTCTCCTGTCTTAGAGACACCCTCTCCAAACATAATGTCGAATGTAGCAATTCTAAATGGAGGAGCAAGTTTATTTTTCACAACTTTTACCTTTATTGGGTTACCTACCACGTTGCCCTCTTTGTCTTTGATTGCCGAGCCAGACTTACGGATGTCGAGTCTAACAGATGCGTAAAACTTCAAGGCATTACCTCCAGTCGTTGTCTCTGGGTTACCAAACATCACGCCTATTTTTTCTCTCAGTTGGTTGATGAACACACAACAACATCCAGTACGACCTATACTACCAGTAAGCTTTCTAAGTGCCTGTGACATTAATCTAGCGTGTAATCCCATCTTAGAGTCTCCCATCTCACCTTCTATTTCCGCTCTAGGTGTTAGTGCTGCCACAGAATCTATTACTAAGATATCGACAGCTCCGGACCTAATAAGATTCTCTGCAATCTCAAGTCCTTGCTCACCGTTATCTGGCTGCGAAATGAGTAGGTTTTCAGTGTCTACACCCAAGCTTTCAGCATAAAATCTATCAAACGCATGCTCAGCATCTATGATGGCTGCTATTCCACCAGCTTTCTGACATTCTGCTATAGCATGTATTGCTAATGTCGTCTTACCAGACGATTCAGGTCCATAAATTTCGACAACCCTTCCCTTAGGGAGCCCACCGATTCCTAGGGCTATATCTAAACCAAGAGATCCAGTAGAGATTGTTTCTACATTTACAGCTTGTTTGTCCCCAAGTTTCATCACAGTGCCTTTACCGTATGTTTTCTCTAGCTTATCCACCGCCAATCCTAACGCTTTGAGCTTTTGTTCTTTTTCTTTAGATAATTTAGACATTCTCTATAATTGTAAAAGTTAATATATGGTTAGACATGAATTTATTTAAGCCTGATATTTAGCGTAGATTCGATGACCCAATAGCCAGATATTTTGCTAGAACAAATATAAGCAACTTATCTATATATTATATACCAATAGTAAGGTAGGCGCAACTTTTAGTGTATACGTATTGTGGCAAATTGGCCGTATTTGTCGTTTGAAAAAAAACAGTCTCTTTTCGTGATCAAAATATAGGTAAATGCCATTAACATTGTAAGCGATTATAAAAATGAATAAATATGACCTTTGATAATATATGTCTTAGGACTCACAAAATAAAAATTATCGATAGATGCGAATAGGAATTGTGTGTTATCCCACATATGGAGGGAGTGGTGTCATAGCTACAGAACTAGGGTTGGCATTGGCCAAAAAGGGCCACCAGATTCACTTCATCACTTATAAGCGCCCAGCTAGACTCATTCATTTTCATGAAAATGTATATTTTCATGAAGTGTCAGGAGCAGATTATCCGTTATTCGAATATGCACCTTATGAGACATCGTTAGCGAGTAAGATGGTAGATGTGATCAAATATGAAAAGCTGGACATTTTACATGTCCACTATGCTATTCCTCATGCGGCAGTGGCATATATGGCAAGGCAGATACTAAAGTCGCACGGAATTATCATACCTGTAGTGACTACGTTACACGGTACGGATATTACTTTGGTAGGTGCCGATAAGACTTTTGCTCCTGTCGTAGAGTTTAGTATTAACAATTCTGATGGAACCACGGCAGTATCTAAGATGCTGAAAGATGAAACAGAGAAGATGTTTAATATAGATGACCCGATAGAAGTGATATATAACTTTATTGATTTCGAAAGATTCCGCAAAGTTGATAAAGATCATTTTCGCATGGCATTAGCGCCTGATGGAGAGAAAGTACTCATTCATGTATCGAATTTTCGTAAGGTGAAAAGAGTAGAAGATGTTATAAAGGTATTTAACACAGTACATAAGCAAATTCCGGCCAAGTTGTTACTTGTAGGTGATGGCCCTGAGAGAAATGTTTGCGAGGCCCTATGTAGAGAACTAGGCGTTTGTGATGATGTAAGATTCCTTGGCAAACAAGATGCAGTAGAAGAGTTATTGGCGATTGCAGATGTATTCATAATACCATCGCAGAATGAAAGTTTCGGTTTAGCCGCACTAGAAGCTATGGCCTGTGAGGTTCCTGTAGTTTCGACGAACATAGGAGGGTTACCAGAAGTAAATATAGACGGCAAAACAGGTTTCCTTTGTGATGTAGGGGACGTAGAGGCTATGGCCGAAAAAGTGTTATACATTTTAGAAGACGAAGATCGCCACAAACAGTTTCGGAAGAACGCATTAGAGCATGCACAAAAATTTGATATCGAATATATCTTACCTCAATACGTTAAGTATTATGAGCAAGTGATAGCTATGGTTGGTGATAGTGTGGAAACAATTTAAGTACGAAAACTTCTTTTCTTACGACACCCCACTACACCTTTATAGTAGTCTTCTATATAAGCCATATCCTTTTCCTTATCGTCAGATACGTGGTAAGGTTCTCTGAAAGTAACAATCTTATTTCCAAAATCAAATGTGATCATTATCAGAGGCACCCCCGCGCCATGGGCTATATGGTAAAATCCAGATCTTAAATTATCTACTTTAGATCTGGTCCCCTCTGGGGCAAGGCCATATGACATTATATCTTTGGACTTAAATAAATTTATGATTTCATTAATTTGATTGCTGTTTTTCTTGACGGGTACTATGCCTACATATGTTAGAAACCAACCGAGTGGTGGAAAGAAGAGAGCCTTTTTACCCAAAAAAGTGACTTTTATGTTCTTTGCTGATTTTACTAACATACCGATAAAAAAGTCCATACTAGATGTATGCGGCACTACTATATATAGCTTTTTGTTGAGTTCGTTAGACGGTTCCCCTAATATTTTCCAACCCAATACATTCAGTATAGTCTGACTTATCCAACGTAACATGCGTAGATTATTTATGATACTTAGTTTGTTTTAGATATTTTGATGCAAATATGAAGAGTTCAATTCATAAAGTGACATTCTTCAAAGGCCTTAATTCTAAATAAACAGCCTTACCTTCAACATGGACTTAAAGTTCTTTAAATATACTTCGTTTTAGCAAAAGGCGCTTGTAGACAAAAGTGTCTTTATTCCAAGGGGTGATCATACCGACATGAGTAATGGGCTGTTGAATAATGGTGAACCTCTTAACGCACCATATAAGGGCAATCAAAACAAGGGTGTATATCAAAAAAGATACTCCCGGTTAAACCTTCCTTCTATTTATTAGTCAAAGCAACAATAAAGTTACTATTGCTTTCGGTTAATAATAGATTGTATTTTGAGTGAATCACAATAAATCAATTTTTGGATAAAGTACAACATAGCGACAACCATATAGTGCAACAATGCATGAATAAAAGTACTCGAGAGAAAGGCTTTCGTCAATTGATGTCAAAGTATCAAGAGCGGCTATATTGGCACATTAGACGCATGGTTAAGACTCATGAAGATACTGATGATGTACTTCAAAATACATTCGTAAAGGTCTATCGCAATTTAGACAAATATAGATTTGACGCTAAGCTATACACTTGGTTATATCGTATAGCTATTAATGAGTCGCTCAATCACTTTAGAAAAATAGAACGAAATAAATCTGTTTCATTAGACGACGAAAACTCTAATATATACACCATTAAATCGGATAATTATTTCGATGGCAACCAGGCTCAAGTTATGCTAGCTTCAGCAATAGATACACTTCCGGAGAAACAGAAAATAGTATTTAATTTAAGATACTACGATGAGATGCCTTATAAAGATATGTCCGAGGTGTTGAGTACGTCAGTAGGTGCGCTGAAGGCATCTTACCACTTGGCCGCAAAAAAAATAGAAAACATAATTACTAATGAATCCTAGAGAGGAAATAAAAGATTTAACTCCGAAGCTCTTTGATTGGAGACATAGTGAGGGATATAAGGTTCCTGTAGATTACTTTGATAATCTATATGTAAGTGTAATGAGACATATGCAAGAAACAGAAAAACTTGAACCATATTTTCAGTCGCTTCCTAACCAGGTGATGAATAAGATCAAGCGCGAAGAGAAGGTTAAAGCAGTGTCGATTAAATCATACTTCAAATACAGTATTGCAGCGGCAATACTCATATCAGTAGGGACTATGATGTGGCCTAGTTTATTAGAGGATTCAACAATACTTAATGATTCAATGATTGAAGATAATGAAGACTATAATTATGTTGTTCAAGAGTTATCGGTGGAAGACATATTTGATTTAGAATTTATTGACGATGAAACATTAGACGAAATCTTTGCAAGCGAGGAAGGACAATATTTTATAGACGAATCTTCAGAGGACTTGCTGTTCGATGTAGATGATGAGCTCTTAGAAGAATTTTTTTAATACCATTAAATATTTAATACCATGAGATATATATTATTAACAGCGACACTGATGTTTACTATAAATCTGTCTGCCCAGAGAGAGGGAAAAAGAGCGGAGCGAATAGAAAAAATAGAACAACAAAGGATAGCTTTTATTACCACAGACCTAGACCTAAGTGTAGAAGAGGCACAGGCATTTTGGCCGTTGTATAACGACTATCAGAGTATGAAAAAAGAGATTTGGACGGAGCGAAAGGTTGAAACGGTTAATATATTTGATATGACAGATGAGGAATCTAGAAAAATGTTGTCACAGGCAATGGAAGCCAAGAGAACACAAACAAATTTAGAAATTGAATTTATGAACAAGCTCGAGAGAGTATTGTCTGCTAAGAAAAGACTTAAGTTGATCAGAGCGGAGCGAGAGTTTAAACAATTTATATTGAAGAGATACGAGAAGAGAATGTCAAATAGAGAGAGAAGAGGACAAGCATCTATGATTCAATCTGCAAAAAACTCTAAAAGAAATAGCGAAATTGGAAATCTAAGAAAGTAAATTAAATGGCAGAAAAGTGAGATTGAGGAATAAAATATAATTATAAGGCTAGATACACTTCTAGCCTTTTTTGTTTTAAATTCGTTTCACAAAACAGAAAGTTGGTCACTAAGAGATATCATTTAATTGCCTATAAAATTTAAAGGGATGAAAAAATACATATACTCATTTATGCTAGTTGCGGCAGGCGCAGCTCTATTATCAAATAGTGCAGGTAGAGGTACTGTCAGTGGACAAGGTGCGGCAGGCGCTCCTGGAGACGGACTTACGTGTGCCAGTAGTAATTGTCACGGATCTGCAGGACCATTTGCTGTAGACCTCCAAATAGTTTTAGTCAAAGACGGAGAAGAAGTTACAGAGTATAGGCCCGGAGAAACATATTCAATGTTTATAGCAGTTGAAGCCACGGCAGGAAGCCCTACAAGATATGGTTTTCAGATGACAGTCGTTACAGACGCTGATAATAGTGGAGCTGGATCATTATCGGACGTGAGTAGTAATGCAAAATCACTAACGCTTAATGGACGTACTTATCTAGAACACAATGGTCCTAGTAATTTGGATGAGTTTTCTGCTTTATGGACATCGCCAGAAGCAGGGACAGGAGACGTAACTGTATTCGCTGCAGGAATTGCAGCCAACGGAAACGGTGGGACTTCTGGTGATACTGGGGTGATTGGCTCTATGACATTCAAAGAGATGGATCTATCAAACATCAAAGTCTTAACGGAGGGTGAAATATCTTTTTCTCCCAACCCAACAATAGATATAATAAAAATAGATACTAAACTGAACCAACACATGGTATATGATGTAATATCAATTAATGGGATGAAAATGGCATCAGGAATCGTGGCAAATAACGCTATAGACATCTCAAACCTGTTAAATGGGATGTACATTGTATCTGTAAGAGGCGAAGGCTTCATTTATAGACAAAAAATATATAAAATATAGTCATAAAACATCTGTTTTTATGGTTCAAGGTGAAGCAATTATCAAAGTTTAATGGGTTTCGATACCAAACGAATAGGGCGGTACGTTTTCTTTTTGAAATCGCAAAGAATCGAAATTTAGCTGCTTTGCAAGACATAGAAATGGTGCATTCAAGCAAGAAGCGGCTGCTTTAATATATACCCATAGATATTCTTACTTTTGCACCTTATTTTGCATACGAACTTTTTTTAATGAGACTATTATTATCATTAGTACTAATTATTGTCTTTTTTTCTAGTATAAATGCCCAGAAGGGCTGGGAGATAGGGGGTTGGCTGGGCACTAGTTTTTATTTTGGTGACCTTAATAATAGACTCAGTGTAACACAGCCAGGTATTGCTGGAGGGCTGAATGCTCGATGGAACTTCAATACAAGGATATCTCTTAAGAATTCTCTTAACTTTGGTACGGTAGGTGCATCGGATGTAGACTCACCTAACAATTTTGAAAAAGCTAGAAATCTCAGTTTTAAATCTAATATATATGACCTCTCCAGTGCTATAGAGTTTAACTTTTTTAACTATGTGCATGGGAGTACAATAGACAATTTCACACCATATTTATTAGCTGGCGCAAATGTATTTAGGTTTAACCCTACCGCAGAGCTAGAAGGTGCCAAGTATGGTCTAAAAGATTTTGGTACAGAAGGACAGGCCGTTGGGTCAGAGTATTTGGGTATAAGTGCAGGTGCAGTGGTCGGAGCGGGATATAAGTGGGATATTACATATGACCTCAGTCTCAACATAGAATACTCCTACCGCATATTGTTTACGGACTATTTAGATGACGTTAGTGGCACATATCCGAGTCAATCAGAGTTGTCAGCAATTAGAGGGGTTACAGCAGCATCCTTATCTGATAGATCTGTGATAGATCTCGGACAAGAGGGTAATCAAAGAGGCAATAGCAAAGACAATGATTCTTATACATTTTTAGGAATCAGTATTATGAAGTATTTTGGTCGAATAGAATGTCCTAAGATTTCGGATTTCTAGATATTTTCCAAAGTAGTTTATTTAAGCCTATTGACGTTTGTTTATTTATTTAAGGCATAATTTTAACAATTAGATTTTTTAGAGATGAAAGCAATAGAACTATTATTATTATTCCTTATTGTAGGATTAGCGTCTTCTTGTGGAGGCAACGATCTATATGATTCTGAAATAGGATACGACAAAGCCATGAATAATTATATGGATTCTAAGGGTTGGGTAGGAGTTTCTACAGTTGATGGTATGTACTACGTCATAGACGAGCCAGGCAGCTCAGAGAAGCCAACCTCAACTTCTAATGTTACGGTTAATTATAAGGGATATTATACTGATGATGTAGAGTTTGATAGTGGGAATAATATAAGTTTCAATCTTCAGGGAGTCATTGAAGGATGGACGATAGGGATACCTAAGTTTGGTGAAGGAGGCAGCGGTCATTTACTCATACCTCCACATTTAGCTTACGGAGAAGAAAATAGCAGAACGAGAGATCGGTCAGTTTTAATTTTTGACATTGAGCTTGTTGGCTTTTAGTAAAATAGTATTTAAGGTTAATCTAATAGTCTTTTCAGCTTGTCAATATAATGGCATACTGAAGGCTCAAGGTGAGGTTTTGGTTACTTCTATTGGTGAGATTGCAACTTAAAGCCAGTTAAAGTATCTTATATAAATGTAGTAATGCAACCACAAATGGCCTTTGAACAATTGAATTGGCAGGACTATATACAGACCAAAACAAATGTTAGTAATTTAGATATATACATGAAACGGATTACAATATCAATCTTTACGATATTTCTTATTATCTCATATAATCAGGTAGTAGGCCAAGGTGTGGTTATCACACTATCTAATCCTTCCTTTGAAGATACACCTAGAGCAGGAACTAATAAGTTTATTGGAATTAAGGGTTGGGTAGACTGTGGAACTCGAGAATTCAATGAGAGTCCTCCAGATATACATACAGAAAATCCTAATGATCCGATATTTGGAGTTACTAAAGCGGCCAAAGATGGAAAGACGTACCTAGGAATGGTGACAAGAGAAAACGAGTCGTGGGAGTCTGTATCTCAGAAGCTTAGTATGCCTCTTGAGCCGGGGAAATGTTATACATTTAGTATTGATCTTGCTAGATCTGAAACATATTTTAGTATGATGCAGGATGTGACTTATGCGCTTGATGACATACAACCTAATCAGACAATGCCCCCTTCTAAGCCTGCTGTGCTTCGGATATGGGGAGGCATCAATTTTTGCCCACGCAATCAATTGTTAGCCGAGTCAAAACCAGTTATTAATACAGATTGGGTAACGTACACTTTTGAATTTACACCCAATATTAATACAAAAGCGATATCATTAGAAGCATTTTATAAGACGCCTGTATTGGATCCTTATTTTGGGCACATTCTACTAGATAATGCCTCTGAGATCAGACAAATACCTTGTCCAGGAGATGAGGTATTTGTTGCGCCACAGAAAAAGTCTAAAGTAAAAGACGAAAAACCACCACATCTAAGAAGGGTCTCAAAATCTAAGCAAAAAAAGAAAGAGGTGGCGACAGAAGAAACACCGTACAAGAATAAAATACTCAAAGACCTTAATAGATCTAAATTATTTACAGGTAAGAAAATTAACATTAGTAATTTATATTTCGAAGCAAACAAATCTGAAATTACTAAAGAGTCCTTTGTTGTCTTAGATGAAGTTGTAGAGTTTTTACAAGAAAATGAAGACGTTCGAATAGAGGTTGGAGGACATACTAATGGAACACCTAAACACACGTTTTGTGATTCGCTCTCTAGGGTTAGAGCCAAAGAAGTCGCTCAATACCTAAACAAGAAAGGAGTAAAGGGCGGACAACTACAGTTCAAGGGCTATGGCAAGCGAAGACCCATAGCAGATAACCAAACAAAATCTGGCCGCAAGAAAAATCAACGTGTGGAAATCAAAATATTAAGTATAGACCCTTAAGCTATGAAATCACCAAAGTATTATTGGCTCATAGGTGTTGGTTTTATGCTACTATTGGCTATAGGTTATAGTATATCAGACGTTCTACCAACTTCAGACAACTCAACTAAAGCTGTAGAGACGAGACAATTGGTAGATTCACGTATGGCGATCATAGATAAGAATGCAACTGCTAGGTCTGTTATTAAGAACATGATGATAGACGAGACCACAAAGATCACCGTATTGTCAGGTACAGCGTTGGCATTATCAGATTATGTATTAGCTTATAGCAATAAAAAAAAACATAGAGGATATTTAGACCTTACTCATCTTACTCTAAATAATGAAGCCTCATATGTTCTATGGTCCAAGTCACCTTCTGGTGTATATAAAAAGATAAGAGTGTTTCCACCCAACAGTGAATTTTTACAGTATGACATTCCAACAGAGAGTCACACTTTGTTTATAACACGGGAATCTGCAGGTGTAGGAAAATCACCTAACTTGAACAGTATTATAGTTGAAGAACAATCCGAAAAATAAAACACATTAAATAAATCCTCATTGTGTTTTGTTGTTTGATTACTTTTATTTTACCACACTAATATTTTACATCTCATAACGCATTCTAGCCAATTAAAACAAATGCTTTGTAAGCTTCTTTTCGCGAGCTGTAAACCTATGTCTAAATATAAGACTAATCTTTTGCTACCTTTTTATTTCGCCGAAACAATTATCTGTGAATAGCCTATACGCTATACAGGAACCAAAGCTATTTACGGAGTAAACAGAAATTATCTTCGAATTGTGAATGGCAGAGGAGTTAAGTCTATATGTATTTTATAGCGTAGGAAGCTAATGTATAGATAATCGTTTAGATATAATGACTGCAAGAACCACTTATAGTTTAATACTGAATACCTGACCAGGTGTTCAGTATTAGAAGATCAAAGCAAGGGATTATTGTGATGCCTCTAAAATATTGTAAATTAAATTGCAGAGAGCAATATAAGAATCATACCAGGATTGGATATTGAATTGGTCTTTGCGAAAGTGCGCTTTTTTTACTTAAATTGCGATCTGTAGGCGATTGGCGGCTATAAAAAGGTCTTAATCATAAATTAATTGTGTTCAATTACAGAATACGATCAAGTAATAATTTATTATTAATGGGTGTATGATCATATAGATATCACACTTTCCGAGATCCTAAAAGTTTACTTAACTTCGTGACCTTTAAAGATTAAGACATGTTAGATAAGCTTGAAGCCATAGAAGGTAGATTTCACTACCTAGAAGAGAAGCTCTCAGATCCTGAGACAGTCTCTAATTTGAAGCAATTCACTAAAACCAACAAGGAGTACAGTGGCTTGCGTGAGATAGTAGGAAAGATCAGAGAATATAAAGTTACCCTAGAAGGTGTCGAAAGTGCTAATAAAATGATGGCCGATCCAGATCCCGAGATGAAGGAAATGGCCAAGATGGAATTAGCAGAACTTAAATCAAACGTTGATATACTTGAGGAAGAGCTCAAACAATTACTTATACCGAAAGATCCAGAAGACGAAAAGGATGTGGTGGTAGAAATTAGAGCAGGAGCAGGAGGAGATGAGGCGAGTATCTTTGCTGGAGATTTATATCGTATGTATTCTAAGTATATTGATTCACAGCCTGGTTGGAAGACAGAAATTATACATATCAACGAAGGTACATCAGGAGGATATAGCAAGATATCGTTTGAAGTATTTGGAACAGATGTATATGGTAAGCTCAAGTTTGAATCTGGCGCACATAGAGTACAGCGCGTACCTAGGACGGAGACCCAAGGTAGAGTGCACACATCAGCTGCTACAGTGGCAGTCCTGCCTAAATTTGAAGAAGAAGATATCGAGATACGTAAAGATCAATTACGTACAGATACATTCCGTGCGAGTGGAGCCGGTGGGCAGCACGTTAACAAGACAGAATCTGGCGTTAGATTTACCCACCTTCCTACAGGTATTGCTGCAGAGAGTACTGATTCGAGATCACAGCACAAAAACCGCGAAATAGCACTTAATAGACTATACGAAAAAGTAAAAGCAGCAGCTAAAATCAAAAACGATTCTGAGCAGAAAACCCAACGACAATCTTTAGTGGGTAGTGGTGATAGATCAGATAAGATTCGCACATACAACTATCCACAAAACAGAGTGACAGACCATAGAATCAATCTAACACTTTACAGTCTCGATAAGATCATAGAAGGTAATCTCAATGATGTTATAGAAGCCCTCGTCGTATACGAGAATGCTGAAAAAATGAAGGGAGAAGAGGAGAATGTGTAGTTGGTTTAACCACAGTAGTAATTGTTCAATTATTATTAATGAACATTCCCAAATTTAAGTTGTAATCTATACATGCCCAATTCAATACTTACGGTTGAACAAGAACTTCTACTTAATCAAATAAGGGAAGAAATTAAAATAGGTTTGCCCGGAGAAGAGGCACAAAACAAACTTGCGCCAATTTCATCCAATAGTAGATATCGCATTGCTCCAGATAACCATAAGAAAGCATGTGTGATGAGTCTTATCTATCCCGAGGGTAACGAACTTAGAATGGTATTCATAGAACGGACATTTAGCTATCCAGAGGATAAGCATGGAGGTCAGATTAGCTTCCCAGGAGGTAAGCTTGAAGAAGATGATGACACATTGCTTATAGGAGCACTTAGAGAGGTAGAGGAAGAAATAGGTATACCATCGGATCAAATTAGTATACTTGGACAACTTACGGACTTATATGTATTCGCAAGTAATTTTTTGGTCTACTCTTTCGTTGGACACATGGAGAACGCGCCGAAATTTATTCCTCAAGAATCGGAGGTCGCCTCAATTGTTTCCTTTCCTATAAATAGATTGTTGACAGCGGAAATTGTAGATACCAAGGATCTGCAGGTGAGAAATATCATGTTAAAAGATGTACCTTACTACAAATTGAATCAACACGTACTCTGGGGCGCAACCGCTATGATCACAAGTGAAATAGTAGAACTAATCAATAGAGCGAAAGAAAACTTGTAACAATAGACCAACCAAGATAAGGATTGACACCTCTTAATAGATTTTGTCAATCTATATTATATTCGCAAACAAACATAACACGACAATGAATCAATTAAGAACCATAATCGAAACAGCATGGGAGGACAGATCCCTACTAAAGACATCTATGACTCAGAAGGCGATACATAATGTAATAGACCTATTGGATAAAGGAGGAGTGAGAGTAGCGGAACCATTAGGCGATTATTGGAAAGTTAATGATTGGGTAAAAAAAGCAGTTGTAATGTATTTTCCGATTTGTAAGATGGAGACTATCGAGGTAGGTCCGTTCGAGTTTCATGATAAGATTCCACTTAAGTCTGGGTATGCAGTTAAAGGAGTAAGAGTGGTCCCTCATGCTATCGCACGTCATGGAGCATATCTAGAGCGAGGAGTAATCATGATGCCTAGTTATGTAAACATAGGCGCATGGGTAGGTAGTGGTACTATGGTAGATACTTGGGCGACAGTGGGAAGCTGTGCACAGATAGGACGCAATGTTCACTTATCCGGAGGTGTAGGTATTGGCGGTGTATTAGAGCCGCTACAAGCGACACCGACGATCATAGAAGACAACTGTTTTATAGGATCTAGATGTATTGTAGTAGAAGGTGTAAGAGTACGCAAAGAGGCAGTACTAGGAGCTGGAGTTACATTGACAAAGAGTTCACATATAATTGACGTAACTGGTGACGAACCTATAATTTACAAAGGAGAAGTGCCTGAGCGTGCCGTCGTTATTCCTGGTAGCTATACTAAGTCATATCCAGCTGGAGATTATAATGTTAACTGTGCATTGATAATTGGACGTCGTAAAGAAAGTACGGATAAAAAAATAAGTTTAAATGATGCTTTAAGAGATCATAGTGTGGCGGTATAAGCTATGGCAAACTCCAAAAAACAATAAATTTCAAATTAGAATTACTTAATCAATATCATATAAATGCAAATCATTAAAAAATTAATTTTCTTATTTACGTTTGCAGTATTAGTTTCTGCATGTGGATCAACAAACAAAATGACAGACCAGACGATGGTCGAAGAAGTAATAGTTGAAGAGACAGTTTTACCAGAAACGGTAGTCACTGCAAAAGCAGAAGAAAAAATTTACGAATTACCAAAGTATAACGAAAGCGCAACACGTCATTTCGATTTATTAGATACGAAATTAGATATCAAATTTGATTGGGCGAATCAGTATGTAATCGGAAAAGCAAATATTACATCTACACCACTATTTTACGCACAAAGTAAGATGATGTTAGATGCGGTAGGGTTTGACATTAAAGAAATAAAAGTCAATAACAGAGTTGCTACATATGATTACGATGGAAGAGATATTACGATCAATCTAGATCGTGAATATAAGCGTGGGGAAAAAGTAAATGTGTATATCGATTATATAGCAAAACCTAACGAAGCACCTATAGGAGGAAGCGCAGCAATTACTTCTGACAAAGGATTATTTTTTATTAATCCACTAGGTGAGGAGGCTGACAAGCCAATGCAAATCTGGACTCAAGGAGAGACAGAAAGTAATAGTAAATGGTTCCCTACTTTCGACAAGCCGAACGAACGTACGACACAAGAAATATCCCTTACAGTACAAGATAAGTACAAGACATTATCAAATGGGAAGAAGGTGTCTTCAAATAAAAATCCTGATGGAACACGTACTGATGTTTGGAAGCAAACAAAGCCACATGCACCATATTTGTTTTTTGTAGGCGTAGGAGATTTTGCGGAAGTAGAAGACTCATGGAATGGAATGCCATTGACTTATATGGTAGAGCATAAATATAAGGAACACGCAAAAGAAATTTTTGACCACACACCAGAGATGCTTTCTTTCTTCTCTGAAAAACTGGAGTATCCATACCCTTGGGATAAATACAGTCAAGTGATTATGAGAGATTATGTATCAGGTGCAATGGAGAATACTTCAGCGGTAATATTCGGTGAATTTGTACAGAAGACAGGAAGAGAACTGATAGACAATGATAACGATTATATCGTAGCGCATGAGATGATGCACCACTGGTTTGGTGATTTGGTTACCTGTGAGTCTTGGGCCAACTTAACCCTTAACGAAGGCTTCGCCAACTACTCAGAATACCTTTGGGCAGAGCATCATGATGGCGCAGAAACTGCGGACTTTCACCGCGTCAATGAGCTAAGAGGGTACCTTGGATCCGCACGACAGCAAGGTACTCACCCTTTAATCCATTTTGGATATGATGACAAGGAGGAAATGTTTGATGCACACAGTTATAATAAGGGTGGATTGATATTGCATATGCTTCGTAACATTATTGGTGACGAAGCGTTCTTCGCTGGATGTAACAAGTATCTAAAAGACAATGAATACACAGCAGTAGAAGCTGATGAGCTGCGTATTGCTATGGAGGACATCACAGGCATGGACCTTAATTGGTTTTGGGATCAATGGTTTTTTGCGGCAGGTCATCCTGAATTAGAAGTGTCACACACATATGATGCAGCAGACAAGACACTTATTCTAGATGTAATTCAAAAGCATGAACCAACAGATGAGATTCCAGCTATATTTGTATTGCCTATGACGGTAGATCTATATGATGAGAATGGTACCCTTTCTACATATAACGTAACGGTCAACAATAGAAATCAATCACTAGCATTAGAAAATGTAACATCTGCTCCTTCTGCCGTAGTAATGGATGGAACGGCTTCTACATTGATGACTATTGATCATGCTAAGACGGAAGCAGAATTAATGGCACAGGCAAAGTACGCAACTAAATTTTTACACGTTTATTCTGCGGTGAACAACCTTAAAGAAGATGCAAGTTTCGCTATACTTCAAGACGAGATGTTGGCATATCCACATTACTCAATTAGAGCGAAGGCAATAAAGGAAATGGATGTAACTAAAGTTGGAGCTTCTGATATATTAATAAAACTTGCGACTAATGACGAACACTCAAAAGTAAGAGCCGCAGCACTCAATGCGTTGGTAAATGTCGAAGGAACAGATTTAAATTTACTTGTATCTAAGATCATGAAAAATGAGCAAGCATATCCTGTGCTTGGTAAGGCAGTAGGTGCTCTTTACGATAGCAATCCCGAAAAGGCACTGGAGTATACTAAGATATTGGCAAAGGAAGACACTGACATGTTAGTAGGATCTATAGCGGACATTTACGGCAAGACGGGAGATGCACAATATTTACCTTTCTTCGAGGACAAACTAGAGACCGTTGGTTTGTATTCTATGTTTGATTTCTATGGAAAATATTACAGTATGTTGAGCACGCAAGATGTACCAGCAATGCAAAAGGCTGCAGAGAAACTTGGATCTATCGCGGGTAACTTATCTACTAATATGTATCGAAAATTCGTGTCGATGAATACCCTAAATAGAATTAAAGGCGCAATGACTGAAAAGCAAAATGAGATGCCAAATGATACAAACATTTCTACCGCATTGGCGAAGATTAAAACGATCATGGATGACATTAAAAGTCGTGAAACTAATAAAATGTTAGTGGATAGATATAAAGGTTTCTAATAGATATAAATTTCTTTTAAATATTAATAGAGAGCTCAATCGTGAAAATGGTTGGGCTCTTTTGGTTAAACGATTTCTTCTTACGTCGAATAAATTCAATGTGACACTAAGCTTGATCGTTCTATTTGACAGTAATGCAATAATTTAACTGACTACTTCAGTGATAGGCTAAAAATTAATTGCTTAGCAACATTAGAAAATTTTTCGCACATTTTCAAATCGCTAGAATGGTACTACAATCCTGCCGCTTTGCTAATTTCTAACATCTTCGTAATAGACGGAAGACCTTTCTTGATTACTTCATTAGAAAGGGTTACTTCAGGAAGATTATATTTCATAGTGAGATATAATTTTTCCATTGTGTTTCTCTTCATGAATGGACAATTATTACAAGCACAAGTGTTGTTAGGGGGTGCTGGGATGAATGTTTTATCAGGGGATTTTAATTGCATTTGATGAAGGATACCAGACTCAGTAGCTACGATAAATTCTTTAGAGTCATTCTCTTGAGTAAAATTAATGAGCTGACTTGTAGAGCCAATGAAATCAGCTTTGTCTAATATATGGGCCTCACATTCTGGATGTGCTATGAATTTAGCTTCTGGATGTCTGATTTGAAGTTTGGTGATTTTTTCATTTGAAAATATCTCATGTACCATGCAGGCACCATTCCAAAGTACAAGATCACGTCCAGTTTTTTTGATTAACCAAGCCCCTAAATTTTTATCTGGAGCGAATATGATTCCTTTATCCTTAGGAACACTTTCTACTATAGTCTTGGCATTAGTAGAAGTGCAGCACACATCTGTAAGTGTTTTGAGTTCGGCTGTACAGTTGATATAACTGATCACTACATGATCGGGATACTTAGCTTTAAATTTTTTGAATAAGTGTGGCGGACAACTATCAGCTAACGAGCATCCAGCCTTAAGATCCGGCAGTAATACCGTCTTTTTAGGGTTGAGCATTTTAGCAGTTTCAGCCATGAAGTGTACTCCTGCAAAGACAATTATATCAGCTTCGGTATTGGCAGCTTTTTGTGACAAGCCTAGGCTATCTCCAATATAGTCAGCTACATCTTGGATTTCAGACTCTTGGTAATAATGAGCCAGTATAATCATGTTTTTTTCTTTCTTGAGCTTATTGATTTCTGCCACCAAATCCAATGTAGGGTCTACTTCTAAATCTAGATATCCATTCTTGTGGAGGTTTTCTTTTGCTACTGCCAATGCCGCTGTTGTCATATTATACTCGTTATGTTTTTTGTTCATGTTGTTGAAGTGTTCCAAAAACTTTTGTTTAGCTATTTGAAATACATTGATTACCAATAGCTCACCTCATTGTTTTCTATAGCTAGGGCTAGGAAACCTAAAAAGTGATTCATCTCGTGGACCAATCGCAATCTAAAAGTAAAGGTATTGATTATTAAACACAATATGAGACTGATAGATTTCAGTCTTATTTAATATCTCTAACAGCACTGTTTATATACCGACGCTTGACCATCTAGAATGAATTAAAATCCGTTAATCAATTTTTTTAAAATTCCCAACCCTTTATGGGCTCTGTTTTATACTTCTTCTTAGTTTCGATTCTTTGCTTTTGTCTTTCGAATATCAGAAAACCTAAGGCTTCCGCTGCACCAAGCCGGTTTCCTGGCATTAGCGCTGCATTAATTTTGTGCTCTAATACATCGAGTCTGTAGAGATAGCTCATCAATAGATCCTTATCACACCTGAGCATCCAAGTCACTCTATCTACTATTGCATTAAGCAACTCTTGTTCATCTGCTTCTTGGTGTACTTCTACACCGATATCTTTTTGGACTAATCCTGATATTACTTCTATTTCTTTCATTCAATGAAGCTTAGTAGGTCATTTATATATTTTCGAGTATTGGATAGACGAGGCACTTTGACTTGAGCACCTATTCTCCCTTTAGATTTAAGCCAATTATGAAATGATCCGTTCGGCAAAGAGTCGATTTTTAATTGACCGAGGGCCATATTTTTATATCTTTTTGCTTCATAGTCTGAGTTGATGTCCTGCAGCTTACGATCTAGTATTGCTTCAAACTCAGACATAGACTTAGGTTCTACACCAAACTCTATCAACCATTGATGGCCTCCTTTACCCGGTTCTGTCATGTAGATAGGACCAACCGTATATTCTTTTACTACCGCTTTTGTCGCAAGACATGTTTCGGCGATCGCTTGGTCTGTATTTCCAACCATTACTTCTTCACCGAATACATTTATATAATGCTGAGTTCGGCCTACAACCTTGATCCGATAAGGGCTAGTGCTTACGAATTGTACGGTATCACCAATCATATATCTCCACAAACCAGCAAAAGTAGAGATCAACATAGCATACTTTTCACCTTTTACTACTTGGTCTAGTCTTAGTATGATTGGACTTTTATGGTCTATCTCGCCGATGTGCACGAATTCATAGTATACACCATGGTCAGTTAATAATAACATGCCGTCTTCAGCTGTGTCTTGTATACTGAAGTACCCTTCAGAGGCATTGTATATCTCCATGTAATCAAAATCATCGGTAGGTAACAACGTTCTAAATTGTTCCCTATAGGGCTCAAACCCTACTCCACCATGCATATAGGTGCGTAAGTTAGGCCAGATCTCTAGCAGGTTCGCCTTTCCAGTAATCTCTAGTACTCTTTGGAAAAGTACAAGGTTCCATGTAGGAACTCCTGCGATCATTACGATGTTGGCCTTAGAAGCTTTCTGTGCTATGAGTTCAATTTTTTCTTCCCAGTTAGGCATGAGGGCGGTTTCAAAATCCGGACAATAAAATGGACGACCAGCTCCTGGCATAGTATGAAGCATGATTGCAGATACATCGCCCACTATACTCTGCTTGCAATTTGTATAAGGCTCTAGAGATCCACCTAATATCAGGTTTTTATGTTGAAAACTCTGAGCTGTCGGTCTGCGATCATATACAGTAGCCATAGATTCCCAGCTAGATGCTATAAGGTTACTATGTAGCATTTTCCGATTGATAGGAAGGTACTTACTCTTACCACTAGTAGTGCCAGCAGATTTCGCGAAGTATTCGGTGTTGCCGGGTGTTAGTACATTAACTTCACCGTGCAGCATTTTGTTGATATATGGCTGTATGGACTCATAGTTGCTTATTGGCAATGCGTCACCAATCTCATCCGCTTTAGATAATTGAGTCAATTGGTGTTCTTTACCCCAGCGGGTATTTTTATTCTGCTGAATGAGAGTTTTGAGCAGATTTTTCTGAAGTGCGGGGGATTGTGCACGAATACGCTCTATCCTTTTAAATCTCAGTGAGAGATATGTTTTTATAATAGCATTGGATAGTTGGTAGAGCATCGGACGCAAAGGTAATCTATTAGGAATAGACTTGAATAAAGTTGGAGTTTGACTTGCGATAAGCAACATTAAAAGGTTCTTCTTAATGCCAACCAACAAACTACTCATTGAAAATCAGCTCAATACACATGTGGTTGATTCTAATTGAAGCACATTAAAAAGCAATAATTTCTTCTCTAAAATAAAGGCTATGTTTAAAATTGTGCGAAATTCATACTGTTTATCAGGTAGTTATGAAATGTTTTTATGAAAATAACTTAACAAAGCTTGCATTATAAGAATAGGAAAATTACATTTGCAGCCGCTTAGTAAAACAGGCGCTTTTAGAAATTATTTAATTCATTATTTAAGATATATAACTGTGGATACATTAAGTTATAAAACAATATCAGCAAATAAGCAGACGGTAACGCACGCTTGGCACGTAATCGATGGCGATGGAGCTATCGTAGGAAGAGCAGCAACCCATATAGCTACAATGCTGAGAGGTAAGCACAAGCCATCATATACTCCTCATGTAGATACTGGAGATTATGTGATCGTTCTTAATGCTGAGAAGATGAGGTTTACTGGTGCAAAGCTTGATGACAAGCAATACATCACTTACTCAGGTTACCAAAGTGGACAGAAGAGAAAGACTGCTAAGCAAGTTTTTGACTCTAAACCATGTATGATCATAGAAAATGCCGTAAGAGGTATGCTACCAAAGAATAAATTAGGTAGAGCTATGATTAAAAAACTATTTGTATATGAAGGTGACCAGCACCCACACGCTGCTCAGAAGCCTGTAAAATTTGAACTATAAGATATGGAAACTATAAACGCAATCGGCAGAAGAAAGGCATCTGTAGCTAGAGTATATCTTACCAAAGGAGGTGGAAACATCACTATCAATGGTAAGGAGTTAAGTAACTATTTTCCTATGCAGAATATACAGAATAGTGTAACAGAGCCATTAAAGGTATCTGAACTAGAAAAACAATACGACATCAAAATTAATGTGTCTGGAGGAGGATTCAAAGGTCAAGCAGAAGCTATAAGACTTGGAATATCTAGAGCACTTGTGAAAATCGATGAAGAAAATAAACCAGCTCTCAAAGCGAAGAAATTTCTTACTAGAGACGCAAGAGAAGTAGAGAGAAAGAAATATGGTAAACCAAAGGCAAGAAAGAGCTTCCAGTTCTCAAAGCGTTAGAATTACTATTACCATTATTTTTTATTAAAAGTTTCAACAGGAATAACAATGAAATTACCATCATATAACGAACTACTGGAAGCTGGAGTACACTACGGACATTTAAAGAGAAAGTGGAATCCAAAAATGCTTCCTTATATCTTCATGGAGAGAAAAGGTATCCATATCATTGACCTCAACAGAACATCTGAGCGTCTTGAAGCAACGGGTGCTGCTATGAAGCAAATTGCTAAGTCAGGAAGAAAAATTCTTTTTGTAGCAACTAAAAAACAAGCAAAAGACATCGTAGCTAACGCAGCGAAAGAAGTGAACATGCCTTATGTAACCGAAAGATGGTTAGGAGGTATGATGACTAACTTTCAAACGATACGTAAGTCTATAAAAAAGATGAATTCTATTGATGCTATGTTAGCAGATGGATCTCTAAGTTCGATCAACAAGAAAGAGAAATTAACTCTGACTAGAGAACGTAACAAGCTTGAAAAAGTACTTGGAGGTGTTGCCAATATCAATAGACTGCCAACAGCTGTATTTGTGATCGATATCACTCACGAGCATATCGCTATTAAAGAAGCTAAGAAGTTAGGCATGAAGACTTTTGCAGTGGTAGATACTAACTCTAATCCTAATGATGTGGACTTCCCTATACCAGGTAACGATGATGCATCTAAATCAGTTAAGCTTATCTGTGACTACCTAGTAGGAATGATCAAAGAAGGTTTCACTGAGAAGGGAGTTGAAAAGGAAGCAGCAGAAAAAGCAGCAGCAATAGCTAAAGCAGCAGCAGAAAAAGCAGCAGCAGATAAAGCAGCAGAAGCTAAGGCAGCAGCAGAGGCAAAGTCAGTGGAAAGAGCAGCAGCGAAAGCAGCGAAAGCAGCGGCTCAAGAGGCTCCAGCAACGGATGAGCCAGCCGCTGAGTAAGCTAAGCAACCAATTTTTATAGATGTAACTATTGAAATATAAAGTTTAACATCTATGTTATTAACAATTTTTACAAACACTATTAATACAATATATATATGAGCGCAATATCAGCGAAGGACGTTAAAAAACTAAGAGACGTCACAGGTGCAGGTATGATGGACTGTAAAAAAGCTCTTATCGAGTCTAATGGAGACATGGATGGTGCTATCGAATTTTTAAGAAAGAAAGGTCAGAAATTATCTGACAAGAGAGCGGACAGAGACGCTAAGGAAGGTTGTGTACTTGCTAAAGTATCAGCAGATGGTAGCAAAGGCGTAGTGGTAAGACTAAGCTGTGAAACTGACTTCGTATCTAAGAATGAAGATTTTGTAGCTATGACAGATAAAATTACACAATTAGCTCTTGATACATTCCCTGCAGATACAGAAGCACTTCTTGATCAAGACTTTGGTGGTATTACACTAAGAGAAAAAATCATAGAACAAGTAGGAGTAATTGGTGAAAAAGTAGAAGTAGCTGACTATCAAAAAATAGAAGCTCCCCAGGTAGTATCTTATATACACATGGGAAATAAAGCGGGTGTAATCTTAGGACTGTCCCAAGATGGTATTGATGTTTCAGCAGGGAAAGATGTAGCGATGCAAGTGGCAGCAATGCATCCAGTAGCTGTAGATAAAGACGGTGTTGATTCGTCTATCGTAGAGAAAGAGATCGAGATAGGAATGGATATCGCAAGACAAGAAGGTAAGCCTGAGGCTATGCTAGAAAAGATTGCAATGGGTAAACTTAACAAGTTCTTTAAGGAAAGAACGCTACTTAATCAAGCGTTCGTTAAGAACAACAAGCAAAATATAACTCAATATCTTGACAGTGTAAGTTCAGGTTTAACTGTTATAGATTTCAAGCACGTAAAGCTTGGATAATCTTTAAAATAAGAAAGAGCGACTTTTTAGTCGCTCTTTTTTTTGCATAGTTTATAAAACGCTGATGAATCAGGCTCTGACCAGCGGTATAAATTGTTACTTTTGTCAACGTATTACCTAGCAATCGAAACCACAAGTAATGGCACTTAAATACAAAAGAATAGTTCTTAAACTATCAGGTGAATCTTTAATGGGAGATCAACTGTATGGTATCTCTCCAGTAATGTTACAATACTATGCACGTCAAATTAAAGCAGCTGTAGATTTAGGTGTACAAGTAGCTGTAGTAATAGGTGGGGGTAATATCTATCGAGGACTACAAGCTGCCGAGTCAGGTATTGAAAGAGTTCAAGGAGATTATATGGGAATGATGGCTACTGTGATTAACGGTATGGCAATTCAGAGTGCACTAGAGAAGATTGATGTATATACTAGGCTTGTGACAGCTATAGAGATGCGTGAGATCGCTGAGCCTTATATCAGACGTAAAGCACACAGTCACCTTAAAAAGGGAAGAGTAGTTATATTCTCTGCGGGCACAGGAAGTCCATATTTCACTACCGATTCAGCTGCAGCACTCAGGGCTAATGAGATTAATGCTGATGTGCTACTTAAAGGTACTAGAGTTGATGGTATATATAATGCTGATCCAGAGAAAGACCCTAATGCAAAGAAGTATGATCGAGTCTCATTTAAAAAAGTGTTAGAATTTGGACTTAACGTAATGGATACAACAGCATTTACAATGTGCCAAGAAAATGATATGCCAATCATTGTTTTTGATATTAACAATGAAGAAAATTTATTGCGCATACTCAAAGGCGAACAAATAGGAACGGTAGTTGAAAAGCTATAGTTTTGATTTTTAATGACTTAATTTTAGAAGCTTGTGTTAGCTCGGTAATTTCATCTGTTCGTGCAGAGAAAAACGGTGCTCATCAACTTGAACTATGTAGTCGGTTAGATCTAGGTGGATTAACGCCAGATATTAATTTTATTAAGGCTGTGAGAGCCAAGGTGGATATTCCTATTAAAGTGATGTTGCGAAATCGTGGTGGAGACTTTGTCTATAGTCAAGAAGATGTTGCACAGATGAAAACTTCACTTTCTGAGCTCATTCAATGCGATATACAAGGCATAGTATTCGGAGCGCTACATCTAGACAAAAGCATCAATATTGAGCTCACTCAACATATCTGTGAGTTAGCCGGAGATCTTCCTGTTACCTTCCATAAAGCGATAGACAACTGTCCTGATATACTGTTAGCGATTACCGCTTTAAAAATGACAGACATCAGGTCGGTACTGACCTCTGGAGGAAAGTCAACGGCAGCTCAAGGAGTTCAAATATTGAAGCAAATAATTGAGATTGCTGGTCCAGAGATAAATATTATATCTGCGGGTAAAATTACTTCGGATAATATCAATGCGATCCATAAGTTGATAGGAGGAAAATCTTATCACGGAAAGCTGATTGTTGGTTCGCTGTAAATTTTTACTGTCTAGTAGGTAAACAAACATTTGGAGCGATTTGGGCGCCGAACGATTATAATGTGGGTTTCGTAGAAAACACGGATAGTTTTGTTTTAAAAATTTGTTCGACTTACTTGCAAAGTAAAAGTGAAACTCTCGGTAGTGACATAACATATGCTATAGACACCCATCTCCTATCTCTCAACAAAAGCCTAGAATTTCTTACTTTCACTGAATGAAAAGACCTCTCATATCCGAATACAATGAATACTATCATCGTTACGTAACGAATGTGCAAGCTGGTGATGTGATAGAGTGTATGCAATCCAATTTGGAATCGTATATCAATTTACTTTCTAAACCTAATCTAGATCTAGACTACAAGTATGGTCCTGATAAATGGACAGTAAGAGAGTGTATTATTCACCTTTGTGATTCGGATAAAATATTCGCTTATAGAGCATTGCGGATAAGTAGAGGAGATGAGACACCATTAACTGGATTTGAGCAGGACCCTTATATAGAGTCCAATGATTTTTCACATTTATCTGCAGAGGACCTGATCGCGATTATCAAGACAACTTTAAATAGCACCATGACCATGTTTCGTCTTATGAGATTAGAGGATACTGAGAAAATCGGATTTGCGTCTAATAGTCTGGTCTCTGTACGTGCTTTAGCCTATATGTCGGCAGGACATGCGATACACCATCTCAATTTGTTTAAGGATAGGTACGGTCTCGAACTATAGTCTATTTGTCACATTAGTAGTAATCCAACACAGTCTCTATATAAGTAATTGATTATAAACTTATCTTAGCGTTTGATGGCAATTTACACCAAAGACGTACTTAATTTTGTTAGTAAACTTACACTGCGTAGGCTGTTGAATGTAGGAAAACTGCTTAGCTCTTACTATGTTACTAAGTGGACAAGTAAAGCAACGCAGTGGGGACTGCCGATGACCATATCGATAGAACCGACTACAGCGTGTAATTTAAGATGCCCAGAATGTCCAAGTGGACTGAGAGCCTTCTCTAGACCTACAGGTAATCTGAAGCAGGACTTCTTTCGTAAGACTATTGACGAACTTCATAAGCAACTGATTTATCTAATTTTCTACTTTCAAGGTGAGCCATATATCAACCCTGGATTTCTAGATATGGTGAAGTATGCCAAGGACAAGGGCATCTACACCATAACTTCTACCAACGGCCATTTTCTCAACGATGTTAATGCTAAGAAAACCATAGAATCTGGATTAGATCGTATGATAATATCAGTTGACGGCACGACTCAAGAGACTTACGAAAACTATCGAAAGGAAGGTAATTTAGAATCAGTACTTCAAGGAGCGCGTAATATTGTCAAGTGGAAAAAGGAGATGAACTCTGCCACACCACATACCATATTTCAGTTCTTGGTAGTAAAACCGAATGAGCATCAGATAGACGAGATATACAAGATCGCAGAAGAAATAGGTATAGATGAAGTAAAACTAAAGACGGCACAAGTTTATGAGTACGAACAGGGCAATGATCTCATACCTACGATTGAAAAATACTCTAGATATAAAAAGAATACTGACGGAACTTATAGCGTCAAAAACAAACTACTCAATCACTGCTGGAAACTATGGCATGCCTGCGTGATTACGTGGGACGGACTAGTAGTGCCATGTTGTTTTGATAAGGATGCACAACATAGATTAGGTGATATGAAAGACAAACCTTTTCAAGAAATTTGGCAAGGTGAAGATTATGATAAATTCCGTAAGCAATTGCTCAAAGGTAGAGATCAAATCGATATCTGTAAGAACTGTACAGAAGGATGTAAGGTGTGGGCTTAGGTTTTTTTAGTTTGATTAACCTATTAGATATGAGGTTACTATAGAACTGGCTTTTAGAGTTAGCCACTCTTTCGTACGTATTTTAAATACTATTTAACACCTCAGGCCAAACTAATCATTGGCCCCAAGTGGTTAATAATGTATATGCGTTATTTAATGAAGAATATGAATAATTATCTCCGATTGATTTTTTCAGCATTTATATTGTTGTTTGCATCATCAATGAGTGCACAAGACGCAGACTTCGTATACGAAGATCGTGTGTATGATGAACTGATTAGGTCTGTACAGATTTATATTAATAATCAGCCTGCGTTAGTCCCAATCATTGGACTTAATAGCGGCTTCAGGTCTTTTACACTTAGGTTTGATGAGATGTCAGATGACGCCAACGAGTATTTTTATAGAGTAGTTCATTGTGACCGCAATTGGAAAGCCTCTGATTTAGAAGAAATAGAATATATTGAAGGATTTAATGGTGAAGAGATTCAAAATTATCAATTTTCGACTAACACTTACGTGGATTATGTCAATTTTTCGTTGACCCTACCCAATGAAGATATACAGTTTCGTATCAGCGGTAATTATATATTAATTGTTTATGACGATGAAGTGATGACCAATCCTGTAATTATGCGCAGATTTATGATTGACGAAGAACAAGTACAGCTTTTTACAGATTTACAGAGAGTTAATGATGTAACAAAGAGTAACTCTCACCAACAATTGGATGTAAAGGTTGATCTTGGAGAAATGAGAATAGGAGACCCTATGAACGAACTTTCACTTTCTATTGTGCAAAATAATCGTTGGGATAACATGATTAACAATTCTCCGCCAAAGTTTATTTCTCGTAATCGAGTCAACTTTGATAATACAGGGAAACTCGCCATGGCCGCGGGTAAAGAGTTTAGGCAATTTGACATTAGATCGTTACAATATACTACAGCTTATGTGTCAGAAATAGATCTTCATGATCAAGGGACTAACGTATTATTGCATACTGAAAAGCCTAGAGCCTATAGAGTGTACAGAGATGAAGTAGATTTTGATGGAAGATATATTGTTCAAAACTTCGATTTTCAACCTTCGTCTAATAATGTGAATTCTCAAAGTAATGAATCAAACTTTAACGCGGACTATGCTGATGTTTCATTTGCATTAAAAATGAATCAAAATTTGGACGAAGTGTATGTAGTTGGCGCATTTACAGATTGGAAATTAGAAGAGGTTTATAAGATGCAATACAATAACAAACACAAAGGGTATCATGTTACTATTCCAATGAAACAAGGTGTGTACAATTACTTGTTTGCGACTAAAGGAGCTGATGGCAAACCATATTATGACGAACTCGAAGGGGATAGTGAAGAGACAGTTAACTTCTATACTACGATCCTTTATTACAGAGATTTCATTCAGCAATATGATCGTATCATAGATACTCAACAGGTCATTGCCATTGGGAAATATTAACTTTTCAGCCTATTTTCTTTCCGTTTATCTGCTATAGGCTATATTTCATATAAATAGTTGGGATATTACTATACAGTAAGATAATATTGTGCAAAAGAAGCTATATAGGATGATAAGGAAAATTTAGTACAGTCTAATTATCCAGAAAGAGAATCTACAATAAGTATCAAAACGACTCAAATGATCAACAAAACTATCAATCGACTACTAGCCATCTGCTTTATGGTCGCTCTATGGTCTGCAACAGCGATAGCACAAGACATCTGGAATCTTGAAAAGTGTATCAATCATGCCATGCAAAACAATCTAGATATCCAACAAGGAAGACTTAGTATTGAGCAGGCCAATATATCTAAAAAAACGGCTTCACATAGTAGGTATCCAAGCCTAAACGGGAGTACTAATTTGGGGTTAAATTTTGGTCGTACTGTCGACCCTACCAACAATGAATTTATAACGCAGTCATTTTTTAGTAATGGCTTTTCATTAAGTTCGGGTGTCACACTTTATAATTCGGGTAGAATCAGTAATACAATCAAGCAAAGTGAGGTAAACCAAGAATCAGCTAGTTATAGCGTTAAGCAATCAGAGAGAGATATCGCTTTGTTTGTGGCCAATGCTTATCTCAGCGTACTATTTGCCGAGGAAAATCTAAAAAATGCGGTAGCTCAACAAAAGCTTAATTCTGAACAATACAATCAAGTAGAGTCATTAATCAATGCAGGTGTAAGACCTTCAAACGAATTATTAGATTTAGAAGCTCAAATGGCTAGAGGTGAACAAAGCATTATCTCTCAGCAAAATGCTGTAACGATCGCCTTTCTTAATCTTAAGCAACTCTTACTTATTGAGCCAGGTTATGAAATGATATTGGATCGACCATCAAACGTTGAAATTATATTAGATTCAGATGTGATAACTTTTGATGAGATATATGCTTCAGCCTTGTCTAGTCAACCAGGGATAAGAGCGGCAGAGTTAGATGTAAGGTCAGCTGAATTTGGGGAAAAAATTGCTAAGGCATCTTTATATCCTAGCATCAATGCTTCAGGAAATATAGGAACTCAGTACAGTAACCAGAGTAGAAAAATAGATGGATTTAATGTAGGCACAAATGATAGTCAAGTACTAATTGACGGAGCACCTTCAGTAATAACATCTCAAAGTGTTTCACCGAGACTAGTTGAAAACCCTTATGTAAATCAATTAGACGAAAACATCTCTTATGGATTTGGATTAGGTGTAAGTGTTCCAATCTATAATAATTACCGAGTAAAATCAGGAATGGAACAAGCTAGGCTCAACACTATGAGTAGTACGCTAAATGTAGAAAGACAAAAAAACACTTTAAAAACTAATGTTCAACAAGCATTAGCAGATGCACGAGCTGCGAGTAAAAGCTATCAAGCAGCGAAGAAAAGTAGAGATGCACAATCTGCTGCTTATACCAATGCAACTAAACAATATGATCTCGGTTCGATCAATAGTTTTGACTATGTCAATTCGAGATCTCTGCTTGATAACGCAGAGATCAGCTTGATTATAGCAAAGTATGATTACTTATTTAAGGCTAAGGTAGTTGACTTCTACATGGGTAGACCGATCTCTCTGAAATAATTAAAGTGCCAAACAAACGACAATATAAATCAACACGATATGACGACTAAAAAGCAGAAATCTAGAAAGTGGTTAGTGCCAGTACTTATCATTGGAATAGGAGCATTAATAGCTGCGGCATACTTTAAGGGACAAGGTAAGCCAAGAGGTATAGAGGTGACTGTAGAAGAAGCTGATAACAGAACTATATTAGAGAAAGTTACAGCCAGTGGAAAGATATTTCCTGAGACGGAGGTGAAGATAAGCAGTGATGTATCTGGAGAGATAGTGGAGCTATATGTTCAAGAAGGAGATTCAGTATACACGGGACAGGTGCTCGCTAAGATCGATCCTGACACTTATGAGTCTACAGTAGAGAGAGGCCGTGCAAGTGTTAATAGTGCTAAGGCTAACAAAGCAGCTTCGGCCACTCAGATTGAATCCAGTAAAGCTCAGATACAACAAATACAAGCACAACTAACTAATGCCAAAACTGTACATGATCGTAATGTTAAGTTGCTAAGTGAAGGTGTAATATCTCAAGTAGAATTTGATCAATCTCTATCAGCACTTCAAGGTTTAGTTGCAAATATGAGGGCATCTGAAGCGACGCTAGAATCTGCGAAAAAAAATGTAGAAGGGGCTTCTTATTCTGTGCAAAGTGCAGAAGCCACGCTGCGTGAAATGCGAACAAGTTTGAGCCGTACGATAATTAAGTCTCCTACAAACGGTATAGTATCTTCTCTATCAGTAGAGCAAGGTGAACGCGTAGTAGGAACAATACAGATGGCAGGTACTGAGATGATGCGTATCGCTAATCTATCTGCGATGGAAGTACAAGTAGATGTAAGTGAAAATGATATCCTTAGAGTATCGCTCAATGACAAAGTAGATATAGAAGTAGATGCATATCTAGATCGCAAATTTTCTGGACACGTAACAGAGATTGCCAACTCAGCGAGTAACATTGGTGGAGCGGCTTCACTTAACACGGATCAGGTAACTAATTTCGTGGTAAAAGTGCGAGTAGATAGCGAAAGTTATAAAGATCTACTAGGGCCTAATAAGCGTTACCCATTTCGTCCAGGCATGAGCGCTTCTGTAGATATCAAAACTGAGACTATGGATGATGTATTGGCTATACCTATCCAGGCTGTTACCGTTAGAGAAAAAGAAGATGATAAGGATAACAAAAAGAAAAAGGCTGCTAACGATGAATTAGAAGAAGTAGTATTTGTAATGGAAGCGGATACTGTTCGCATGGTCAATGTCACTACGGGAATTCAGGATGATGAATATATATTAGTCACATCAGGACTTGAGAAAGGAGAGGTTGTCGTTACAGGACCTTACAGTGCAATATCTAAAAAACTAGATCAAGGTGATGCAGTAAGAGTCAAAGAGGAGAAAGAAAAATATGATGAGGAAGACGATGAATAGGGTTGCCCTTATTATCATGATAAAGAATCCAGTATTAGGTAAGGCTAAAACTCGAATAGCAGCTACTACAGGTGACGAAGAAGCATTGAGAATATATAAACTTCTATTGGACTATACTAGAAAGGTAGCCGAGGCAACTTCAGTAGATCGCTACTTGTACTATAGCGATTATATAGAGGATGACGTTTGGTCATCAGAGGTTTTTAATAAAAGGGTGCAAGCAAGGGGCGATCTTGGAAATAGGTTGCGTGATGCTTTTTCTACGCTATCGAAAGACTATGATAAAATGATCGTAATCGGTAGCGACTGCGCGGGCATTACTTCTAACCATATTTTGACTGCGGCAGCAGCTCTTGACAATAGTGATATGGTACTTGGTCCTGTCCATGACGGCGGATACTATCTATTGGGGATGAATGGCTACCATCCTGAACTTATTTCTGATATAGAATGGAGCACTGACGCGGTAACGTCACAGACTCTAAGCAAGGCAGAATCAATAAATCTATCTACCACCAAAATAGAAACTCTTCATGATATCGATTATCACGAAGACTGGTTGACGTATGGATTAGAAATAGAAAAGCAATAATTAAACCTTGAGATCTAACTGGTTTTTTATTTAGCAATCGATTTCCAATTTTCTATAAATTTTTGTTTTCGCTATATTTTATTTTTGATTTTTCCTGCTGTTATTATATCTATTATAGCTAATTGTCTAGGAGAGAGAATGTCTATTAGTGGCTGCTTTTGAGCTACAAGAGCATCAGCCCTTATGGCCTGTCTATTTAGCATTGGTACGATTTGATAGTCCGTCTACGATATTTTTCATTCCTTTAGGAGGAATGTTTTTCTTTTTTGTAATTGACTTTTCTGCATTACTATTAGTGTTTATTTTATCAGCACATCCTTTTTGGTAGACTCAGTCATTAATTCTGCATAGTTAATTTGATCAGTATCGTAATTTGCCTTTACTATTTTCGATTCTTATAACAGTATTATTCCATGGTGGTTCGTTATATTTGTTAAGGACTCTACAACGGATATACTTTTATTATTATATACCACAAGAGGTATGAAGTGCGTTTTTATTACCTCAATAATAAGAGGGCGTGATATAATCTCTTTGCCAAATTTACTACAAGTAAGACAGCTAAGCATTTCTTGAAAAAACACAAAAATGGTAAGATTTTTTCTTCAGAACGCTTAAGTGCTTTGTCATAATACTCTTTGCCAATGTATTTGTCCAAGCTCAATTGGTTGATCTATTTTTAGTAACCAACTCATGTGCGTATGTGTCAGTAGTAATCATGTAGATAACTATGATTGCGATTATTTTATCATAACAGTAATTTTTAATTATTGTTATATCTCTAACCTTTCTATATTAAATCCTAGGTGCTCTAAGTCCACCCAATAGTTAGGATAAGATTTTCTGACGACATCTTTGTTTTTGATGCGTAAGGGCACCATAAGAGATAATGGTGCAAACGCCATTGCCATTCTATGGTCGTCATAGGTTTCTATTTCTGTATCTTCATTTGGTGTTGCCGTTCCTTCTTGCATGTAGTATTGTACTTCAGATTTTTGAACAAATCGTGTAGGCATTTTTACGAAAGAGACGCCATATTTTTTTAGCTCTTTTTTTAGAGCTTTAGTTCTATCAGTTTCTTTGATTGCTAAAGTTTGTAATCCACTAAATAGCATTGATGTTCCTTTTCCTGCTCCGACAATCGACATAGTCTGAGCAATATCTGGCTGTGAGATAAAGTCGTACTCAAAGAAGGGCACAGAATTATTATTTGTCTTCGTAATACGTACACTACGATCGGAGAATATACTTTCTATTCCAAATGAAGTCATCATTTTACTTATGGCACTATCTCCTTGCAATGCTTGGTCTGTCAGTCCATTGATAGTAATATCCGACTCGTCCGCCAATGCTGCTATAGCATATAGATATGATGCTGAAGACCAATCTGATTCTACGAAATAATCTTTAGCTACGTAATCTTTTCCTTCGATTTTAATAACTAAGCCATTCCAAGTGTGTGTTACTCCGAAGTACTCCATCATACGAAGTGTCATCTCGATATACGGTCGTGAAACTGGCTCTGATTCGAGTATGACCTCTAGTCCATTGGTTAGCCTAGGTGCAATTAGCAATAGTGCAGTGATGAACTGAGAGCTTATATCTGCTTTAAGTGTAACCCTACTTCCAGTGATCTTTTTAGAAGAAATTTGAAGTGGAGGATAACCTTCTTTGTCAACATAATCAATATTGGCCCCTAGAGACCTAAGTGCTCTTACCAGTTCTCCGATGGGCCTACTATTCATTCGCTCAGACCCAGACAGCAATGTTTCTCTGCCAGTCACTGCACAGTACGCAGTCATAAACCGATAAGTCGTACCCGAATGTCCAGTGTTGAGCGCTTTATCGTTAGAGGCTAATAGTTTGATAAGCGTTTGAGTGTCTTCGCTATTAGATAAATTTTCGATATTGAAGTCACCTAAACATAGTGCCTGTATGGTAAGCGCTCTATTGGATATACTTTTACTCCCTGTAAGGTTGATTGTGCCTCTAGCGATTTTGCTTGGGTGTGAAATTTTTATAGTTGTAATCACAAATCTTTATTTATTCAGTAAGGTATAAGTCTGTTAGACAGAAAATAGTTGATCAATTCGTTTATAAATGTAATTGAATTTCAGATCCTATTGTGAGGATTATATCTATCAGCTATCAGACAACTAGTAAAATTACTATCAAATTGCGAAAACCATATTACCTTTACAGTATTGGTATTCATACCCATTATAAATATTTTTTCTATTGAAAGCTAAAAAATCATACGGCCAACATTTTCTTATCAACGAAAATGCCTCAGAAAAGATAGCTAATGCACTTCATCGAAAAGAAGGGATAAAAAACGTACTTGAGATTGGTCCTGGTAAAGGAGTACTGACCAAGTACTTTCTAAAGCAAGACATTAATTTTAGGGCGGTAGAGGCTGATAGAGATATGGTAGCGTACCTCAAAGAGCATTACCCAGTATTGGTGGATAAGATTATATTTCTTGATTTCATGAAATTGAATTTATCTAAAGTATTTGATGGAGAGCCATTTTATCTGACGGGTAACTATCCATATAATATCTCATCTCAGATACTTTTCAAGATGCTTCAACATAAAGAGTTGATTCCGGAGATGATTGGGATGTTTCAAAAAGAAGTAGCCGATAGAGTTATAGCTCCACATGGAAGCAAGACATATGGTGTTTTGAGTGTGTTGATACAAGCATTTTACAAAGGAGAGATGTTTATGAAGGTCAGTCCTGGGTCGTTCTCACCACCACCGAAGGTTAATTCTGCGGTGATAAGATTGACTAGAAAGGAAAATTATGAACTTCCATGTAGTGAAAAGATGTTAAGAGCAGTAGTTAAGACAAGTTTTGGACAACGTAGAAAGATGATTAGAAATACGCTAAAGGTGCTTATCGAAGATAGAGATCTTTTGGATTCCGAACTTTTCACCAAGAGACCAGAACATCTGTCAGTTGACGATTTTATTGAATTAACATGTCTGATTGAAAAGAAAAAGGCAAAAAACGAGTTAGATGAGGCTAGAGACTAGAATTATGGGAGACCTCAAGGAGGCAATGAAAGCGAAAGATCAAGCTGCACTCAGAAGTATCAGGGCGCTCAAAGCAGCCATTACATTTATTAAGACTGATGGGTCGGGTACAGTGATGGATGAAGCCGCTGAGATCAAGCTGGTGCAAAAGCAAGTAAAGCAAAGGCAGGAGTCATTAGGTATATATGAGGAGCAAGGTCGTGAAGATTTGGCAGTGAAAGAGAGAGAAGAGATCGAAGTGCTATCGCGCTACTTACCTGAGCAGATGTCTGATGCGGACCTTTCTGCTTTTATTGGAGATTTAATTCAAAAGGCGGGTGCGACTTCTATGAAAGATATGGGTAGGATTATGGGTATGGCCTCTGGCCAACTAGCAGGGAAGGCAGACGGCAAGTCTATTTCTGCTAAAGTAAAAGCACTACTTTCATAATATGAAGGCGATCATTGAACATGAGGATAAGAAGTATAGTGTAGACTTAGCTAAGCCTATAGATATATCTTATCCTCTTGTTCCTGGTGCTATAACACCAAAGTGCTTTTGGGCACCCAATGTCGAAGCTGAGCCAGTACGAGCTCACGGATTTGTGGGATCTACAGTGGAAGGTGGAGATGTTAATTTCTATGATGTAAAATTTAACCCACATGGCAATGGTACACATACAGAATGTGTTGGTCATATCGCCAAGGTTCAGCATTCTGTGCAGGAGAGTTTTGATCAATTTCACTTTATAGCTAAGCTGATCACGATATCTCCTCGCATTATAGATAATGGTGATCTTGTTATACAAGAAGACCAGATCACTGCCGCTCTCGGCGAGGAGCTCTATGACGCTATCATTATACGTACTTTACCTAACAGTATTAAGCTTAAGAAAATCGACTATAGCGAAAGTAATCCACCTTATATAGAAGTAGCTTGTATGCCCCACATCCTTAATAAAGGAATTAAGCACCTATTGATTGATCTACCGTCTGTAGATAGAGAATCTGACGAAGGAGCATTGGCTTCACATCATGCGTATTGGCAGTACCCAGCATTTTCTCATGACAAAAAGACGATAACCGAGCTAGTCTATATTGACAATGTACATCAAGATGGATTATATTTGTTAGAGATGCAGGTGACTCCTTTGGTTTTAGATGCTAGTCCTAGTCGGCCAGTTCTATATCCATTACATATCATGTAACATAGAAAAGTGGAAAGAAAATCTTCATATAATTACTACCTAGACTATCAACTAATACCCTCTACGGATTATAGAGGAAAGATTAGATACTTTGACAGATTTTATTCCTCACTTGAATCATTAGATGAGAAAGATAGGTTGGCTTTGCATTTAGATTTTAATAAAGCTCTATTCGAGGTGGGCAACTATCATAGATTTGTACAGTCTGTAGATCCACTTATCGAACAGGTGATCATCGATAATATATACGAACATAGAGGCGAGAAAATATTCGAAGGGTTACTATTTAAAAAAGCTGCGGCGCTGTATAATCTCAGACAGTACAACGGAGCTATCAAGGTACTCAAGTCGTTAATTAAGATGGACAAAGATCACCGATTAGCCAAAAATTTACTATCACTATGTATCCGAAAGCTTGGAAAGACCTGGTATGATTTAAGTAAGGCGATCGCTATTGTACTTATGTTTTCGGCGGCATCAATTTTATTTGCAGAGTTTGTGATAGTCAGCTCGTTTTATCTTGAATATCTAAAGCAAGTGATGTTGATTAGGAATACGCTGATACTTATTGCGTCAGGGCTACTTATCTGTAGAGAGTTGGTCATGATATGGTCTATCAGAAGGGAAGTAAACGTCTAGTCCAAAATTAACAGATATTATCTATGTTTATTCCTAAATAAGTGACATAAAAAAGGTCTTCAACAATACATTGAAAACCTTTAGTGGGCGATAAGGGATTCGAACCCCTGACCCCCTGGGTGTAAACCAGGTGCTCTGAACCAACTGAGCTAATCGCCCTACTTTTACTAAAGAATGCGGCCATTCTTATTTAGCGTGTGCAAATATATAAATGTTTCATCTGAATACAAATAATAGTGATTTTTTTGTGTTCAAGGACGAACATTAGAAAGGGTTACATGATTTTACATTATATGTGCCTTGAAAGATAATTGATATTCAATGCTTTATGCATAAATAGTAGAATTGCTAATCTTCTAAAGCTTCTAGTATTTCATCTAGATCCTCGTAGCTTTTTACACCCACTTTTTCCTCTTCACTTCCTCTGAGTACAAGACCCGTTATGCCTATATCGAGAATACTGTGTATGTCGGCTGACGAGAAGCCACAGTCAAGATAGATGCTATGAGAGTTGCATAGTTTTTTAAGTGTATTCAACTTATCTTGGGAAAACTCACTAAAAGTCACAGTAGATTGAGCAATGTAAGTACGATCGGAGGCAAGTTCTACAATGTCATCGTCTAATAAGATGGTTTTGGTTACTTGCCATTCACTGTTGATGATATTTTCATTGGCAAATGGTCCTAATATGAGATGATTTATCGAGAGGGCTTCAAGCTGTGCTTCTATACTTTGAAGATCTTCTAAACCTGTGTATTGCGCTGAGAATATTGGACCTTCTACCCAATCCATAATTTCTTTAATTTTGGATAGATTGGCAGATTCTTCAGATAAGTTGAAGGACATATAATCCACAAGCCATGCTGCAAAATATCTTGCATCCGTAAGGTTTCGCAGATCCGCAGCTATAATTTTAGTTTTCAGCATATTCTTTATGTCTATTCTGAAGTGTAAATGTTATAAGTTTTACATACGTCGAACCTATACAAGAAATAAAAAGACTGATCACTACATGAAGCAACGATCAGTCTTTTGGGTTTAGTTTGTTTTTAAAACCAAATTGTAAAATACCAACCTTATTTACAATAAGCATCATATGCCTTTGTAAGGTTTTCAGCGATAGCTTGTGCCGACCTTCCCTCTATATGGTGACGCTCGATCATATGCACAAGTTTACCATTTTTAAATAAAGCAATCGCAGGGGATGAGGGAGGGTAAGGAAGCAAAAATTCTCTAGCTTTCTCCGTAGCCTCTTTGTTTACGCCAGCAAATACTGTGTAGCAGTTTGTTGGTTTATTTTCTCCTTGGATAGACATCTTTGCTGCTGGCCTTGCATTGGCAGCAGCGCAACCACAGACGGAGTTTACTACTAAAAGTGTAGTCCCTTCTGGTTGGTCTAAAGCAGTTACTACTGCCTCCGATGTTTCTAGGCCTGTAAATCCAAATTCTGTTAGATCTTGGGACATTGGTTTAACTAATTCTGCAGGATACATATAATTGTATTTTGTAATGTTTAACTTTGTCTTTAACAAGTACTATTGGCTATTATGACTCTTAAAAAGTTTTAATAGGTTCTTAACTATTCATTAAGTTTAACAAAGTATTGATCAAAATCGTTTAATACTAAATCGATAACTTATTAAAAAGTGGCATTTATGATTATAAAGATAAAATATATATTGTTACTCATCATGGCGACTATTCTGATCGTTTCATGCAGTAAAGATCAGTTGGATACAGAATCACTAATATGTGAAGAACCTGTAGTGTATGATGATGTCAGAGGTGTTATTTCTGTATCATGTGGATATACAGAATGCCACAATGGTTTAGGTAGTCTTGATAATTACAATAATTTTGCTGGTATTGAAACCTATCTCTTTAGTGGGGCATTTTCGTCGAGAGTATTTATTTCTAGGGATATGCCGCCATCATATGCAGCTGGGGCTACTTCTCTGTCGGAAGAAGAGATAAATTTACTTAAATGCTGGGAGCAAAACGGCTTCAGTGAGTTTTAGTTTAATAATTAGTTTTCCACAAAACACTTTCCAAAATAGAAACTAATATGCAACGATCACTTATACTTGTCTTCTTCTTTACTTGTCTTACATTAGGTCTATTCGCTCAAGAAGTTGTCTATCAAACCTTTAAGGACACACGTATAGTCAATACTCATAGTATAGAGACCCTCAAGGCTGGAATGATGGATTTCAGGGTAGGACATAGATTTGGAGACATTGCCGGTGAAAGCGGAGGATGGAAGACTCTCTACGGTTTAGAGAATGCTGCTGATGTAGCAATAGGATTCGACTATGGGTTGACAGATGAATGGATGGTTGGGATTAATCGTGCAAAGGGTGCTGGGCCACTAAGACAGAACGTTAATACGTTCACTAAATTTCGCCTTATGCAGCAAGAAGAGGGGGGGAATAAACCATTTAGCATAACGGTATTGGCAGCGGGTACAGTAAGCACACAAGCTAAGACGCCTACACAAGGATCCTTAAGTTCGTTTGACAAAGGTGCACATAGGTTGTCATATCACCTTCAAGTACTTTTTGCCAAGAAATTTTCTCCATATTTTTCAATACAAGGTGGAGGTGGATGGACATATAGAAATATTGTCCCATTTAATGATGTAAATGATCTGGTAAGTATATCTCTATCTAGTAGAATTAATTTCACTAAGGCACTAGGAGTTGTTTTAGATTTTAATTATCCAATATCTGAACTACGCACCATAGAAAATGGATATTATCCAATTGTAGGAATTGGACTAGAGTGGGAGACAGGTGGAGGACATGTATTTCTCATAAACTTAACAAATGCAGAAGGTATCAACGAGACAGATTACCTACCATATACTCGGACCAATTGGTTAGATGGTGAATATCGATTCGGCTTTACGATTGCTAGATTATTTAAATTGTAGAGTGAAGTGATTTAAGAATTACTATTAAACTATATAATTAATAATGGTTTAAAAATCATTTTGTAAGAATTAAAAAAGGCTGACTTACGCTTTTGGCCTTTGGAAATAAGTCAAAAAATAACATGATATATAAAGTAGCTTTAGCATTTATAGGGACTATCTTAGTAGTGGCATGGACATATAAGTCAGTAGATAAGATCACGGACAAGTCGGTAATAGAAGTTCTTGAGGAGCTTGGAGTAGACTATAGTGCAAAGCGTCCTAATATGTCTATTTCTGGTGTATCTGCAGAAGCAGGTAGGTCTATTGTAGAAAATGGATTTGCACCAAAGCCTGGTGGAGGAAATACAGGTCAACAGAGTAAGCACTTTGTCTGCACATCATGCCATAATACGCAACGCGAAGATCCAGATCTTACCGTAAGTGATCCAGAAGCAAGACTGTCTTATGTTTCCGATAGAGATATGCCATTTCTACAAGCAACTACTTTGTATGGTGCAGTAAATAGAGACACGTATTACAACGGAGATTATTATAAAAAGTATGGTGATTTAGTAGATGCCGCTCGCAATGATTTGCGTGGAGCCATACAACTCTGTGCAGTAGAATGTGCACAGGGAAGATCATTAGATGATTGGGAATTAGAATCTATACTTGCTTATATGTGGACGAAAGAGTTACAGATGAAAGACCTTGATTTGGCAGCAACAGAGAAGGCTATAATCGAAGACGTTTTATCAGGAAACGGAGAGAAGCAAGTAGCACAGTTAATAATTAACCAAAAATATTTGCGAGGTTCACCGGCGACATTTGTACCTCCGCCTGCTGATCGAAAAGCAGGAACTATGCACGAAGGGGATTCAAAAATGGGAATGCTTGTATACAGAAACAGTTGTCTTCATTGTCACGAAAAGGGTAAGTACTCTTTTTTTCAGATGGATGATCATGCAATCACACATAGGTATCTTAATCGAAAAGCTGATGGCTATAGTAGAAAATCTATATACCAAGTAATTAGATGGGGAGTACCCTCTAAGTCGGGTAAAAGATCTTATATGCCGCAGTATACTAGTGAAAAAATGAGCGATCAACAGTTGGCAGATCTCAGAGCGTATATTAGTGATAGAGCGGAGTAAAATTCTTTTTTTTGATTACAAATCGTCTCTTTAATCTTCCAAATAGACCTTTCTAAAAAAATTATATTATTCAAGGGCATTAAAAATTACTTCCTACCATTACCTCTATCATATCTTTTCTTTGAAGATATTTCTGAGCCATGTCTTGTATTTGTGTTGTGGTGCAATTGTATATTTGATCAACAATAACTTCGTATTCTTCGACTTCCATTTTACTTACGCTTAGAGTCTTCATAACATTAGCTACTCTAAATGGTCCATCTATCATATTGAGAAAATTCCCCATGATATAGTTGCGTACCATATCGAGTTCTCGAGCTGATATTTTTTCGTTTTGTAAGATAGAGATCTGATTATAAATTTCTGCGACAGTAGGATCGACTAGTTCGTTACTTACTTCAGTGTTTAGGGTAAAATAACCATCATACACTAGAGGTTCCAACGAAGAATAAATATTGTAAGTATAACCTAGATTTTCTCTAATACTCTCCATTAGTCTAGATCCAAAATATCCGCCTAATACAGTATTTAGCATAAACATGGGAGCAAAATCTTTATTGCTTCTATTAAACATTTTGCGACCTATTTTTATCGCAGTCTGATGCTGTTGTGAGCTATGAATTTTGTGATGTGCTTGGTGTACTGGTATCGTAGGTGGTTGGAATTGTTTGTTACTTGATGTAGTTTTTATCTGGCCTAAGTTCGCGTTGATTATTGATCGTACGTTTTCATTTATTTTTCCGCTCACTATGATCGTACATCTATCACTCGATTGATAATTAGTGAAGTGATGAATGAGGTCAGACCTTTGAATCGCTAAGATGTTTTCTTCGCTACTATTATATCCATATGCATGTTCTGAACCATACATTTCTTCGGTAATCTTACGGTATGAGACCAGATCACTCTTTGCCATATTGGACTTGAGTTTTTCTAGAGTGATCTCTCTGTGAGTTTTTAATTCACCTTCTGGAAACGTAGGCTCTTGTAATACTTCTGCGAACAAAGGCATTACCTCATTAAAAAACTTACTAAGAACAAAAACAGAGAAGTAACTATAATCTAGATTGGATCCACTATTGATACTAGATCCATAGTAATCAACTTTTTCAGCTAACGCCTCAGAGCTGAAACTTTTGGTCCCTTCTTTTTGGATAGCAGCAGTGATACGAGAAGCTAATTGCTTGTCTTCTACAGGTCGACCTGCATCATAGATTACTTCTATATGTACGATGTCTTGTGTTCCTTGGTTTACTTCGACAACTTCTATACCATTATCTAGTAGATACCTTTCTACAGAGGGAAATTGTAAAGAAGCAATATTATGTATCTGTGGTGCTATCGATCTATCTAACAATGTCAATTCGCATTATCTTAGTTTAAAATTGATGAGCTTATAAATATACCACAAAGTTAGTCCAAATCCTTGGCTCGCCATAGGTACCGACAGGCAATTGTTCTGTAAGGTATCCACGGTTCAGCTGCAACATACATTTTGGCATATAATTCTTTTTTCTTTTCAGCTTTTATACCATAATGTTTGACCATCGACTGTTGAATAACAAGATCACCTACTGGTAGTATATCTTCCCTTTCTAAAGAGAACATGAGAATCATTTGTACCGTCCACTCTCCAACACCTTTAATCTGAGTGAGGAGATCGAGGATTTCTTGATCTGACAATTCGTTCCAATCTTGATTATGTAGCTTGTGTTCAATCCAGAAAGAGGCAATGTTCTGCATATAAGTGCCTTTTTGCTTACTTAGACTTGCAGCTCTAAGATCATCAAATTCCGTCTGTAGTAGTTGTTCAGGAGTAGGCGGAATACCATTATATAGATCGAGAAAACGAGAATAGAATACCTTAGCTACCTTGGTAGAGATCTGCTGAGAAATTATACTACGGCATAGGTCAGCGTATAAATCTCCGGAGAACGAGCTTATCTTAGGAGTAATTCTCTTCATTAGATCTGCCATTACAGGGTCTTTCTTAAGGTGTTTAAGCACCTTTTTACTTATATGTATATCATCCAACCTGACCACACGTTTGATTTGCAAAATACCATGGGAATGGCGTAATACATAGTTAATGTTAATACTTTAAATTTCATCGTCAGATTATAGTATCCTTTATCTCTTCTCAAGACAGTCCTTCTCTAAAAACAATTATCTTAGCATCTGATAATTAGTAATGAATACGATTGGATTAATAGAGATAAGAAAATCTCGTACAAAAAGTATATATGACAAAGCCTAAAATAGGAATCACAATAGGAGATATCAATGGTATAGGGCCAGAGGTAATTATCAAAGCGTTGAGCAATAAGCAAATTCTTAGTCAATGTACTCCTATCATATATGGATCATTCAAAGTGATGGCTTATTACAAGAAGCAACTAGAGGCCCAAGATTTTAATTTTTCTTTAGGTACTTCGGCTGCAGAGGTTGCTGATAACAAGATTACGGTAATCAATTGCTGGGAAGAAGAGTCGGTGATGAATCAAGGTCAAGCGACCAGAGATGGTGGAAAGTACGCTTATATTGCAATGGATAAGGCTACTCAAGATTGTATTGCTGGTCATATCGATGCGATAGTAACGGCCCCAATCAATAAGCAAGCAATGAAAATGGCCAATTTCCCATATGTAGGACACACAGAATACCTTACAGAAGCAACAAAATCTGACGCTAGTCTTATGATGATGGTAAGCAACTCTCTCAAGGTTGCTTTAGTGACTAATCACTTACCAGTAAGTGAGGTGAGTGAAAATATTAGTAAGAAAGCTATTCTTAGAAAATTGAAGACGCTGAATAAAACTCTAATAGAAGATTTTGGTCTTGAAAGGCCTATTATAGCAATTTTGGGTCTTAATCCTCATGCTGGAGATGAGGGTGTAATCGGAAAAGAAGATGATGATGTAATTAAGCCGGCAATTGCCGAAGCAAAGAGACAAGGTATTTTAGCCACAGGGCCTTATCCTGCTGATGGATTTTTTGGATCTTCAAAATATAGAAAAGTAGATGCAATCTTATCCATGTATCATGATCAAGGGCTTGTAGCTTTCAAAGCATTGAGTTTTGGGTCAGGAGTAAATTATACAGGCGGACTACCAATTATACGCACATCTCCAGATCATGGAACGGCATACGATATCGCAGGTAAAAATGAAGCGAATCCAGGATCTATAAGATCAGCGATATACTTGGCAATAGACTCTGCGCGTCTGCGAAAGCAATATGCTGAAGATAGAGCGAATCCAGTTAAAAAAGTAGAACTTAAGGAGAGACGAGGGAGAAGAAGAGACTAAACAGTTTCTGTAGAAACAATAAATTATAAAAGAGAATAAAGGTAACGTCTCAGAATAAAGTACGAGGAACACTATTTTGGATTAAGATATGATAGGACCAGCCAACGCTTATAAGTTGATGTCTGGTCTTTTTCAATTAGATATTACAAGAATGCTGCGGTGTTAAACACCGCATCAACAAATTTTTCCGGTAAATAAACAATACTTATGTCAAATAATACTAAAACTAAATATGACCAAGCTTTTGATAAGGCTTTGGGTATGCTTAATCAGCAGCAACTCGATGCTGTAAAGCAAACTGAAGGTCCTATCATGGTGATGGCTGGTCCTGGGACGGGTAAGACTCAGTTGCTTGGAGTAAGAGTAGGGTATATATTACAAAATACTGATGCAAAGGCACATAATATTTTATGTCTCACATTTACTAATGCAGGGGCAGTATCCATGCGTAGTAGATTACTATCTTTTATTGGACCCGAAGCTTACAATGCCCATATATATACCTATCACGCTTTTTGCCATAGTGTGATACAGGATAATATAGAATACTTTGGTGGCTATAGAGAATTACAACTGATATCAGATATAGAGCAAATAGAGATATTGAATCAGATTATAGATGAGCTATCAAAAGAGAGTTTACTGAAAAGATTTAAAGGAGATCTTTACTACGACCGCAATAACCTACTTAAGCTGTTCTCTACGATGAAGCAAGAGAACTGGAAATCTGATATGGTGGACAAAAATATAGCGGACTACGAGATTGAGATGAGAGAAGATGAGTCAATGATCTACAAGAACAGCCGAAAAGGAAAGTGGGAGAAAGGAGATTTTAAGCAAGCGGCGTTTGATAAGTTTATGGAGAAGTATCGCAAGACCAAAGAGGCCGTTGCGCTTTTAGGTAAATATGATCAACTACTATATGAAAGACAGAGATATGATCAGCAGGACACAATCCTATTTGTAATAGATGCTTTCGAAAAAAATGAAAATTTAAAACTAGATTATCAAGAAAGGTATCAATATATTCTTGTCGATGAGTATCAAGATACCAATGGATCGCAAAACGATTTGGTTTTCTTATTATCTGATTATTGGGAGAAGCCTAATCTATTTGTAGTAGGTGATGATGATCAAGCAATATATAGATTCCAAGGAGCCAACATGACTAGTTTGACGGATTTCATCTCGAAATTTTCTCCAGATAGGTATGTACTCAAAAATAACTATAGGTCGTATCAGGGAATATTGGATAGCGCGTACAAATTAATTAGACAGAATTCGGAACGTATCGGCAACCAGACCGAAGTAAAGAATGAGGAGAACGATCCATATAAATTAGTAGAAAGTAGAAAAGACAGAAAAGGATATGGTTCTGAGCCTATAGTATATAAATATCAGAAGAAAAAATTGGAACAAGCTGGTCTTGTTAGTAAGATATTAGAATTGCATGAGCAAGGTGTGGCCTATAAAAATATGGCAGTGATCTATCGTGGGCATAAGTCGGCGACAGACCTAGTGAAATATTTTACTTTTAAAGATATACCGTTACAAATCAAACGTAATATAAATGTGTTAGACCTGCCAGAGGTCAAAAAAATACATAACATCATGCTCTATCTTGCTGGCGAATATAGCAAGCAAGACTCAAGGGAGGATCTATTGTTTGAAATATTGCATTATAGTTATTTCAAGATAGCACCAAGAGATATTGGCTACATAGCAGCTCACTGCTCTAATTATGCAGATGTCAAAGAGGATGATCGCAAGTGGAGAAAAGTAATAGGTGATGAAGAGCAACTTCAGAAGTTAGTTCAAGATTCAGAAAGCATTTTGAATTTTTCTGTGATGCTAGAAGACTGGATCGGAAGTATACCTAACATAACTCTTCAGAGACTTTTCGAAAAAGTAATCACTCAATCAGGATTGCTTAATGATATCTTGATGGATGAGGATAAAACTTCTCGTCTTCAGGTGTTGAATAAATATTTTGATCTAATCAAAAACGAATCTGCAAAGAATCCTGATTTTACGTTAGACACCCTGATTGCCAATGTTGATATCATGCGTCATAGTAATATCAGCTTACCGCTGGAGAAGGTAATTCAAAATGAAGATGGCATTAACTTTATGACCGCTCACGGTAGCAAAGGATTAGAGTTTGATTATGTATTTATCGTTGATGTAACTAAGAAAAATTGGGAACAAAAAAACGCAGGACGTGGATTTAGATTCCCTCCGGATTTAGTTCCTATTAGTGAGACGTCGAATATTCAAGATGATCGTCGATTGTTTTATGTAGCCTTGACTCGAGCTAAGAATTTTGCATATATATCTTACTCTCTTTTTGATGATGAAGGAAAAGACTTGGAAACTGCAAGATTTATATCAGAATTAGGGGAGCATATCTCTGCGGTAGATGGGGTGGTAAGTAAAGAGCAGACCGAAGATTATGTAACAGGGCTCATGACTTATACTGAATGTACACCAGTACTGATAGATCGTGATCTTGTTGCTCGATTGTTGAAGACATTTTCTATGAGTGCTACAGCGCTGAATAAATTTATCAGATGTAGGTGGTCATTTTATTTTGAAAATTTACTCCGTGTTCCGATGGCCAGATCGGCAACGATGGGTTATGGTAGTGCAATTCACTATGCATTAGAGATGTATTTCAAAACTATGGAAGCAGATCCAGAACGAAAATCTCCTGATCCAGATACATTGACTACTCATTTCATCAAAGGAATGAAAATTTATAGATCTCACTTCACTCAAATGGAGTTTGATAATTTTAATATTCTGGGAGAGAAAATACTTAGGGAATATTACGATGAGTATAAGGATCAATGGAATACTGCAAAGCAAACGATCTCAGAGAAAAACATCAAACATACGTCTATAGGCGAGATTCCTATTAAGGGTAAGATCGATAAGGTAGAGGTCTACGACGATCATGTAAAAGTCATTGATTATAAAACGGGTACGTATAAGAAAGATAAACTCGCAGGCGTAAGTGATGAAGATCAAGGAGGTGATTATTGGAGGCAATTAGTCTTCTATAAGTTACTTGTAGATAACGACCCTACACTAGATTGGAAGATGAAATCTGGTACAATGGATTTTGTAGAGAAGGCAAAGACAAAAGTGAAATACGATAAAATAGAGTTGCCTATATCTCCGCAAGATGAGGAGGCAGTAATAAAACAATTACAAGAATCTTGGACGGCTATTCACAATTATGAATTTGAGCAATTTTGTGAAGATGAAAATTGCAGATGGTGTAACTTTGTAAGAGATACAAGTATGATTCAACCCGTAGAGTTAGATGAAAGTTATAATGAAGAGTAGCTATGAGATAACTCAATCCTTGTCCGAACTGAGTTCTAGTGTAGAGCCTGTAATGAACCTATCGTACGTTGATTATGGGGAGGGTAACACGATTAGAAGATCATGAATTTGTTGAGATATTGGAAGCCTTCACTTAAGAATAATTATAGGTAAAGTAAAATCCCTTAATAATAAAGATGTTCTATAACTAGTAGATACCTTACTTTCTACCAAGTATCTTTAACATGCTAAATGTGTTATGTAATCCAATAATAGAGATCAATAGTTGATGACGGAAAGGAATATCAATTAAATCTAATTTCAAGCTGGTTTCAAACATTGCTTTCATAGCTTCCTTAGGATTAACTTTATAAGCCATTAAATACTTATGATATAATTGATTATGAATTACTTTTTCTCTTTTTGGACCAAGAATATCATTTGATTTAAAATAGTGCGTTAGGAACTTCATAAACTTTATCCCTGTCATCGGAAAATCTGCTCTATTTGAAACAGATTTATTTTGTTCATACACGATACATTCAGATTGATCATAAAAAGAGAATTGTTTTTCTTCCATAATCAACCTTGCCATTAATTCCTTTTCTTGATGTGAAGTATAATCTGTGTTCCAGCCTCCAATATCTAATAGTGCAGATCTCCGCCATAGATTAGAACAGGTCCAACCAATTTTTCCTTTAAGCAGAGAGAGCCATATGTCGTCTAGCTCAGAAACAGAGTAATTGATAATTTTACCTTCAATTGTATGTTCGGTAATAGGACTGCTTATAATATCTGTTTGGGATAAATTGTCCAATGAGAGTTGGTTGAATATCTTGAGAGGTAACAATATATCATCAGCATCAAGATATTGTATCCATTCTTTAGTCGCTAGAGATAGACCTAAGTTACGTGCGTGATTGGTGCCTTGGTTAGATTCTATAGTGAGAGTAACATGGGGATGTTTATCTGCGTATGATTGAGCTATTGCTAAAGACTTGTCGGTGGAGTTGTTGTCTATCAATAGTATCTCTAGCGTAACATTTTGCTGAGTCAACACGGAGTCTATAGCACGCGTTAGAGTCGCTTCAGCATTATAGAACGGTATGACTACCGAAGCTTCCATTAGTTTAGTCCAAATACTTGAGCAGGACCATTGTTGTTAGCTACGATTATTACTTTACGTTTATCGGGTCCAGCCTCTACGAGTACAGCATCTCTAGCATCTAGTGAAGCATATATGCCAGATTCTATTGTAGATAAAGGCGTAAAATTACCCTTACCATCATTACGTAATATTAGTCCAGTTCCGGCATCGCTTCTCGTCGTTTCTACTTCACGATTATGGTAATTGCCTGCAACAAAAAGATCTATGTCTCCATCATTGTCAAAGTCGGTAGGTATAATAGTATAGATTGGTGCTATTTGGGCCTTATTAGGCAGCTTGTGTATTTTAAGTTTTCCCGCACCTTGATTCTCTATCCATACACTTTCAAACATTTGCACTTCTTTGAGCGCAGCTCCTTCCATTTTGTCATCTAAGATATCTTCTATTGAAGCAACTGCGAACGCTTCGTAATCTTCAAATTTTTCTTTGATAAAAGGCATTTGCTGTGAAGAACATTGTCGCCCACGAACAGGATATAATGTCCCATCTTGATCGTAATACCCTAGGTAAACATCATGAGTACCATTACCATCAAAATCTTTAGTGAACAATTTGAAAGGTTCTTCTTTGGACGCTTTGTATTTTAGATTCAGCCCAAGGTTACCCACGATAAAATCATCATCACCGTCTCCATCTAAGTCGGCTACTGTTATTTTATTCCACCAACCGCTTGTATTTTTCCACGCTTCGTCACCATCGTATTTTGATAACTTTCCTGCGTCATTATTATATATAGTAAGAGGCATCCATTCACCAACCAATAAAAGATCAAGATCTTTGTCTTGGTCATAGTCCGTCCATACGGCATCAGTAACCATTCCTATATCATTAAACAGTTTACTTGTATTTATATCGAGTTTCAATTTTCCACCTTCATTTAGATATAATGAACTACTCGCATCATAACCATAAAAACCTGGAATCTGCCTGCCACTTGCAAATACATCTATATCACCATCACCATCATAATCTGCAGCAGCTACTGCGGATCCACTTATAGATAATGCTTGGAATGATTTATCTTTTTTGAATATACCTGTCCCGTCATTTATATAGAGACGATCTTGGTAGTTTTTACTACCGTCTTCGTATTCATTCCCACCGCTTACGACATAGAGATCTTGATCACCATCACCATCTACATCGAAAAAGGTGGCGCCAAGATCTTCACTCTGAGCATCAATGCTGAACTCTGATCCAGAAACTGGTGCAATATAACTTCCATTAGTAGTCATAGGAAAGAGTACGCCAGATGAAGTTGCGCTACCACCAAAGTATATATCAAGAGTTCCATTACCATCTACATCTGCAGTCGCCATCACTGGTCCGAGTGTAGACATTTTATGAGGAATTAATATTTCCCTTTCATAATCATCAAACTCGTTTTCATTATGCGATACGGGAAACATTTTTGAGCTAGTTATATCGCTAAACAAGCCTAATTTATTCTCATTGCTAGCCAAAGCACTTGCCTGAGTATAATCTATTTTGATCGTCTGATTAGCATTGATATCAGATTGTATGACCTGTTTCCCATCCGGATAGGTAACTGTAAGTTTGTCGACTTTGCCATTTATTCCTAATCCAAATAGTGCAACTGGTTCGCTGGCAGATAGAAATCCTCTAGTGCGTGTGATTTCGATAAGCTGAGTTGTGTTATTGTCATATTTAATTTCGACACGTGCAGCATCACAAGGCAAATTGTTTTTAGTTGCATAAACTTTGAGGTAGTTATTTATTTTTTGATCCTGTGCAACATTTTTATAGATCTGACTTTTGTTATTCATATGATTCATTACTAGATCCATATCACCGTCATTATCTAGATCTGCATACGCTGCACCTTGTGTCCAACCTGCAAAATTGAGATTCCATGTAGATGCAATTTTTTTGAAAGTAAGATCTCCATTATTTTTGAAAGCTGAATTTTCTAATCTTTGTGATGGAGCGGCTATTGCTAACTCATATACACTTTGATTTAATTCATCTTTGCTAAGTGATCCCGCATTCTTGTTGTGTTGGGCTACGAGGTCTTCGATTTCGTGTATGTAATCTTTGTTACGCACATCTCTAAATAGTCCATTAGTGACTACTAGATCCTTGTTGCCATCAAGATCTAAATCTGCGAATAACGCTGTCCAACTCCAATCTGTATTAGAGACACCAGCCATTTGAGCAATCTCTGAAAATGAGCCGTTACCGTTGTTGAGCTGTAATGCATTAAACATATATTGATGGTGGTACCCAGCGTTGACAAGTCTCCAAAATTTGGCCGGATTCATGCCACTCATATTAGTCTTACTTCTGTAGTTATCAGAAGCTACCATATCTGATGAGAATAAATCTATATCTCCATCATTATTGAAGTCTGCAAGATCTACTCCCATACTAAAGTTACTCATGTGTTTAAGTGAAATATGAGCTACATTTACAAATGTTCCATCACCTCTATTGACATAGAATAAATCAGGCTCCTCATAATCATTAGCAACATATATGTCAACTAATCCATCTCCATTGAGATCTGATGCGGTAGTACTAAGTGCTGCTGCGAAGTTTTTTACACCTGCAGCTTCAGTTACAGTTGTGAATTTTCCGTTAGAATCATTTCGATAGAGATTATCAGTATAAGCGTAATTAACTCCAGCACTTTGTCTTTTTAGGTATCTGGAAGAGGGCATTTGATTTCCCACATATAGATCTAAGTCGCCATCTTCATCCATATCAAAAAATGTAGCTGAAGTTGAATATCCCATATCGGCTACGCCATATTCTTCTGCCTTATCTTCGAAAGTCATGTTTCCATTATTAATATAAAGTACATTTTTTCTGCTGTTTTCATTAGGCAGCAAATATTTACATACATAGATATCTAAGAATCCATCGCCATTTACATCTCCTATACTAACACTAGAGGACCAAAGTTCATTTTGAGCGATACCAGACGCTAGACTAATGTCTTCAAATTGCATATTGCCTTTATTCAGATATAATGCATCTCTCACTTGGTTTCCTGTAAAGTAAATGTCTACAAGATCGTCATTGTTAAAATCAGCCAATGCTACACCACCACCATTAAAAATGACATCGTATTGGATATAGTTGAATTTAGGACTTTCAGTAATAATATTGGAAAATTCTATCCCTGTAGCACTGGACGGAAGTACTTCGAATAGTTTAACTTCAGATGTATTTATAACCTGGGTATTTATAGAGGTATCATTAGAACACGATAAAGTAAAAATTACCAATAGAGTATAGAAAATATTTTTCATTTTTGTTATTTCTATTAATTGACAAATATCGTAAATTAATAGAGGTTATTGAGTTGATTATGGTTAGGGTTTTAATTTATTGACAAAATTGATACATCATTCATTCATTATTACCTATACCTTTACATTATGTCCATTTTGAAGAAGATATACATATTTCCGATCCGAGCCTATCAGGTTATTGTTTCACCCATACTAGGCCCTACATGTAGATTCCAACCCACGTGCTCTAATTATATGATTGACGCTATAAAGCAATGGGGAATCTTAAGAGGCACTTGGATGGGCTTAAAACGTATATCTAGGTGTCATCCTTGGGGATCTTCTGGATATGATCCAGTACCGAAGAATTCAAAAAACAAAAGTATTAAGGATCAGAATACTGATTATAAGTAACGAATAGAAGCAAAATGTTAAGAAGACCTAGAAGAAATAGAAAATCACAAGCTGTAAGATCCGCAATAGCAGAGACATACATAGGTGAGCAACACATGATTATGCCACTATTCTTGGTGTTAGGGTCAGGTATAAAAGATCAGATTGCGTCGCTGCCAATGGCTTATAGATGGAGTCTAGATACAATGATGAATGAGATTGGAGAATGCCTTTTATTGGGAATAGATAAGTTTATAATTTTCCCAGCTATTCCGGAAGACCTCAAAGACAAGACGGCCACATACAGCTATGACCCTGATAACTTTTATCTACAAGCGGCGACTAAGATCAAGGAGAAATATCCAACTGTATGCCTTATTAGTGATGTCGCTATGGACCCTTATAGCTCGGATGGTCATGATGGATTAGTGAGAGACGGCAAGATCGTTAATGACGAGACATTGCCCATACTTGCTAAGATGGCAGTTGCTCAGGCTGAAGCCGGATTTGATATAATTGGACCGTCTGATATGATGGATGGTAGAGTAGAAATAATAAGACTCGCATTGGATGCTGCCGGATATACAGATACATCCATTATGTCATATACAGCAAAGTATGCCAGTGCTCTTTATGGGCCATTCCGGGATGCCTTAGATTCTGTACCTAAGGTTGGAGATAAGAAGACTTATCAGATGGACCCCTCTAATATCAATGAAGCCCTAATAGAAGCTCAATTAGATATGGAAGAGGGAGCAGACTTTATCATGATCAAACCGGCACTTCATTATTTAGATGTGATACGAGAGCTAAAGACTAGCTTTAGCATGCCTACTGTAGCCTATCATGTGAGCGGAGAATGTGCGATGCTATACGCAGCCTGTGCAAATGGGTGGCTAGACAGAAAAAAAATGGTGCCAGAAACACTATTGAGTATACGAAGAGCTGGGGCAGATCTAGTAATTAGTTATTTCGCTAAAGAGTTTGCTGAATCATTGCATTAAAGACTTTCCACATTTGAAAACTTTCCAATCTACAGGCATTATTTTTCGACGTATCAAGTACTCAGAGACGAGTCTAATCGTAGATATATTTACTAGAGAGAAAGGTATTCGATCATTTATATTTAGTGGTGTTCGTAAGGCCAAAGCGAAAGTGTCGGCGGTCATGATCGACCATATGAATATAGTGAACATAATCGCTTATGATAAGGACAATGATAAACTTGCGCGCGTCAAGGAGATACATCTAGAGCATGGATATCGTCATATTACTACTGATGTAGTTAAGTCTTCTTTAGGTATATTTTTGTTGGAGATGACAAGAGATTGTATTAAAGAAAAAGAACCCAATGAAGAGCTGTTTGATTTTATTACTGATTGGTATAAATATCTCGATATTTGTGACCATCAACTCTCTTGTTTTCACCTCATGTATCTATTAGAGTTAAGCAGGTTTTTAGGATTCGAACCCATGAACGATTTTGATGAAGAATTGAGAACTCAATTTGATTTGTTAGATGGTAACTTTGTAAATGTGAGCAATACTTCAAAGTATTTATTGCCTGTAGAGCGATCTATATTTGTAAGACAGCTACTTAGTGCTGATATGAAGCAACTTGAGCATATCAGAATACCCAAGGATATTAGAAATGAAATACTGAAAGATATTATCAAGTTCTATAGATTACATGTAGACAACTTCAGAGAACCGAAGTCGTTGGCTGTCATTCAGGCGATACTGCGTTAGGCACATTCCCAGGCTCAACCAATAGAAAGAGCCCTTGATTTTTGGGTAGATAATTTCGACGATCTTGTATTTGCAGGTGTTTACCGTACCTTTAACTCGCACATTACAGAATATATATTTCTGTTCGGATTTTTACTTCTGATTATACTTTTCCATTGTAAATTTAAGTCCTATAGCGGCAAAACTCTTAGCCGTTTCACAGGCTCTAGGGATAATTTCAATCAACTCATCTTTTTCTTTGGCATTCCATTTACCTAATACATGATCTATTTGTTGACCTCTACGGAAGTCTTTCCCGATACCTACGCGCAGCCTAGAATATTTGGTAGAGCCAAGTACTTCAGCAATATCCTTAAGACCATTATGGCCTCCATCACTACCTTTGGGTTTGAGACGGATGACGCCTAGCTCTAGTTGAAGTTCATCGACTACTGCCAATACGTTATCTACAGGAATTTTCTTTTTTTCCATCCAGTACTTTAAAGCTTTCCCACTTTTATTCATATAGGTCGATGGCTTAAGTAGTACAAGGGTGCGACCTTTATGCTTTAGCTCTGCGACATCTCCAAGAGTCTCTTGCTTCCAAGACACATCTGCATCTTTGGCCATCATGTTTACTACATCAAAACCTATATTATGGCGAGTGCCAGCATAATCAGAACCGATATTGCCAAGACCAACTATAAGATATTTCATTGGATCATAATTTTCTTCAGGAGTAGAGTAAAAAAGTGATTTTAAAAATTTAATCATAAGAGTAAATTTAAATTCCAAATTCTAAAGCTAAACAGTATTTTTAAAAAACAAATTCCAAACTCCGACAGTGACAGCGTTAGCCACAACACGGGTTTGGAATTTTAAATTTTATAAGTTGATTTAAGAGCAACTTATCGTGCTACTGCAGTTGCTCTTTTCTCTCTTATCACAGTCACTTTTACTTGACCAGGATACTGCATCTCTTGTTCTATTTTTTGTGATATCATGAATGCCAAATCTTCAGCGTACTGATCGGTCACTTTTTCACTTTCTACTATTACACGCAATTCTCTACCTGCTTGTATTGCATAAGCTTTCTCAACACCTTCATGATTCAACGCTATATCTTCAAGCTCTCCGATACGCTTGAGGTAACTTTCAAGTATCTCTCTACGTGCTCCAGGTCTTGCGCCAGATATCGCATCACATGCTTGTACGATAGGAGAAATAATATTATTCATTTCCATCTCGTCGTGGTGAGCACCTACGGCATTGATTATTACTTCATGTTCGCCATGCTTCTTACACATCTCCATACCCAAGAGTGCGTGTGATAGCTCTGACTCGTCTTCTGCAACTTTACCTATATCGTGTAAAAGTCCAGCTCGCTTAGCCATTTTGACCTGTTTAGGACTCATACCTAATTCAGCAGTCATGGTCCCACATAGTGTCGCAGTCTCGATACTGTGTTTCAGTAGATTCTGACCATATGATGATCTAAATCTCATACGACCCACCATACGTACTAAGTATGGATCTAGGCCATGTATATCTAGATCGATTACAGTACGTTCTCCGATCTCAACGATGCGTTGTTCTAATTGCTTTCGTGTCTTCTCTACTACTTCTTCGATCTTAGCAGGGTGGATACGTCCATCAGCCACCAGTCTTTTCAGTGATAATCTACAAACCTCTCTACGAATAGGGTCGAAACTAGATATGATGATAGCTTCTGGTGTATCATCCACAACGATCTCTGCTCCTGTAGCGGCCTCTAAGGCACGTATGTTACGCCCTTCTCTACCAATAATTTGTCCTTTGATATCGTCAGATTCTAGGTTGAATATAGATACCGTATTCTCAATAGTGAATTCTGCGCAGGATCTTTGAATAGCGTGTATTACTATTTTTTTAGCCTCTTTGCTAGCATTAGCTTTAGCCTCTTCTATAGCTTTCTTTTCGATGCTCATTACTTCAGTTGCGGACTTAGCTCTTACTGCTTTCAATAGTTGCTCTTTAGCTTCTGATTCACTTAGTTTTGCAACGGTCTCTAGCGCTTTGATGTGTTTTTCATTCGCATTTTCTAGCTCTTCTTTCTTACGCGCTATAATTTTGAGTTGCTTCTCTAGATTTTCTTTGATTGTTTTTACTTCTACTTCTCTGTTTTCTATAGCTTCTTCTTTAGTAGAGAATTGGTCCATCTTGATTTGTAGATCTTTCTCTTTTCCTAAAACAAGCACCTCACGCTCTTTCATCTCTACCTTTTGCTCACCCTTATAAGTCTCATATTCAGACTTAAGTTTGCTGAACTTTGATCTTGCTTCCTGAATCTTCTTTTGTTTGATAGCTTCATTTTTCTGCTCTGCCTTATCTACTATGAGTTCAGCTTTAGAGGATGCGTCCTCTAGTTTTCTAGATGCAGTCTTTTCTGCTTCTTTAAGAGTAAAGTCAGCTTTTTCGTTAGCTGCCTCTATCTCTTTTTGGGCTTTGCCATTGATTGATGACGATTTAGCAAAGTAACCTGTAATAAGGCCTATTATTATTCCCCCTACTGCTCCGATGATGTATTCCATCTCTTCTTTTTATTTATTATTAATAAATACTTTCATGACATCTATGATATAATGATCAAAAGATGACTAAGAAAGTCGACATATAACCTACTATGTACGAGAAACGAAAAAGTGAACGACCTACATTAATTGGTCTAATGTGGATTCTAAAGTATCTATTTGTGCATGGGCTTGAGTGATATCGTTTTCTAGAGATTGGATTTTATCTAGTTCGAATGCCTTTGTGAGAAGCACCATAATCACTAGATCTAGTTTGTCCTTGTCAGTATATTTTTGCTGAAACTCTGTGACCTGACTATTTATATCCTTTTCTATACTCCGTACGGACGTTTCTTCCTCTTCTGTGATTTTCACCGGAAAGGATCTTCCGGCAATCACTACACTTATCTTTATTTGAGCGTCGTCCATATCACTTACATGGCTTTTATGAGGGCTATACATTCATCAATTTCTTCTACGAAACCCTCTATTTTTGCCTTTATCATCTGTTGATTCTCCTCTATTTGAGTTGAGTCTATTGCACTATCTACTTTAGACTTCCACTGGTTGATTTCTTCTTCCTTCTCTCTCAGTGAGGTCTTTAGTCTATTGTTTTCACTTTGTATTGTTTTATATATATGCTTCTGCTCTTCCATCTTTTGGACGAGTATAGAGAGTTTGCTTTGTAGCAAATCTAATCTGTTTTGGATAGAATGCATACATCAAATATATAGCTTTTCGGCTTATTATCAAGACAGTCACATATTATAATATATTATAATGTATTTAAGTACCTTTTTGACATAGGTGCGCATAAAACTATTACTTGGCCAATTGTGATCACAAATAGTTTATCTTCTGATCTCAGCACTTAGCTGGTGTTCGTAGCTATACATGATTTTATTCATGATTTTATCCACATCTTTATCCTTGAGTGTCTTGGTGGCATCTTCAAACATATAACTAATTGCGTAGGATTTCTTGGCTTTACCTAAGCGATCTTCATCAATATATACATCGAATAGATTGATCTCTTTGAGTAATTTTTTGTCAGCGCTTCTTGCCATTTTCTTTAAATCAGCAAATCCTATACTCTTATCTACTACAACGGCAAGATCTCTTCGAGAATTAGGGAATTTACTCGGTTCTATTACTTTAATTTTCTTTGCTAATGTTTTGATAATCATGTCCATATTGAACTCAGCGTAGTAAGTACTCGTCTTTAATCCCATCTTATCGGATATTTCTCCTTGTACTGCTCCAAATCTTACGATTTCATCTTTTCCTCTGTGATATGATAGCCCGTACTGGAATCTGCTATCGTTTTCGAGTTCACTTACTTGATACTTCTGAATCCCTAACCTAGAACATACACTATGTACGTATCTCTTGATATCAAAGTAGTCTACAGGTTCTTTAGCATTAACCATCCAGGATTCACCATATCTTTTTCCACTCATGAATAGTGTAAGGTACTCAGTCTCTTTAAAGTCTTCGTCAACCGACCTATATGACTTTCCTAACTCAAATAGCCTAACATCCAATTGCTGTCTGTTATGGTTGTGGAGTACAGAAAGTAATCCGCTACGCATCATCTCTGGGCGCATGATGTCCAGGTGAATATTTGATGTATTGTTAATATAAACAAACTCTGAGTTATCAATTTCAGTCTGATGCACGTAATGCTTAGACTCAATGAGCGATAATCCCATCATTTCATAGAATCCTTGAGCAGCTAAGTGATTAGATAGTAAGTTACGTACCGCAACTCTATCAGGATGCTCTTTATATGATATAGTACTTTGTACTTTAGTTGGGATAGGAATCTTATTAAATCCATATATACGCATCAGTTCTTCTACAAGATCAACATCTCTGGTTACATCTGCCTTATCGGTAGGAACTATTACTTTGATACTGTCATCTCCAACAGAAGACATTTTCATATTCATCGCTCTCAGAATACTGTGTATTTCATCTTTAGGTAACTCCACTCCAAACATATCCGTCACTTTCTGATATTTGAGGTGAATTTCAACAGGCTTGATCTCAGTAGGATATTCATCTATGATCTTAGATGTAATAATACCGCTAGCCAGCTCAACCATTAACTGTGCTGCTCTTTTTAGTGCTGCTACTGTTACATTTGGATCACTACCTTTCTCGTATACCTTAGCGGCATCAGTTCTTAGTAAATGTCTTGTGCTTGTACGTCTGATATTACCAGCATTGAAGTGTGCCGATTCTAAAAATATATTAGCTGTTTCATCAGTCACTCCAGATTCTAAGCCTCCGAACACACCAGCGATACACAGTCCATTGCCATTTCCATCACAGATCATTAAATCATCAGCATTGAGCTTTCGTGTAGATTCATCCAAGGCCTTGAATTCTGTCCCTTCTGCTAGTTTTTTCACAACTATTTTTTTGGAAGGAATTTTATCTGCATCGAACGCATGTAATGGCTGTCCCATCTCATGCAATACAAAGTTGGTAATATCTACTATAACATTAATCGGTTTTACATCTATTGCATTGAGATATTTTTGCATCCAACCTGGTGATGGTCCCATTTTCACATTCGATATAGTTATTCCACTATATCTTGGACACGCTACTTTATCTATTACCTCTACCTCAAATTCGAGGGTTGTATTTTCTGTCTTGAATGCTGATGTATCAGGCATTTTGACATCTACAATCTCTCCTGAGTGAAATGTAAGGTATGACGCTACATCTCTAGCTGATCCTATGTGGAAAGTTGCATCTGATCTGTTGGGTGTCAGTCCGATATCGTATACCGTATCATTATCTAAGTCTATAAAGTCGGACCCTAGTGTACCCGGCGGCACATCTCCAGGTAGAATCATAATGCCATCACTTCTTTGTCCTAGACCCAATTCGTCCTCTGCACAGATCATCCCTAGGGATGCTTCTCCTCTTATCTTTCCTTTCTTGATTTTGAACGCTTTTCCATCTTCGCCATACAGTGTAGTCCCTACAGTAGCTACAAGTACGTTGATTCCAGCGGTTACATTAGGTGCACCACAGACGATCTGAACTGGCGTATTACCATTACCTAGATCTACAGTAGTTACTGAAAGTTTATCCGCTCCAGGGTGTTTACCACAAGTGAGGACACGGCCTACTACTATACCCGCTAGGCCTCCTTTAACAGACTCAATCTGCTCTACTCCTTCTACTTCGAGGCCTATGGTCGTCAATATTTCTGACAATTTGTCGTCTGACATAGGTAGATCTATATATCTCGATAACCAATTTCTTGATAGCTTCATGTCCTCTATTTCTCTTCTGATAAATGATGAGAGGCCCGTCTTAATCAGCCCTCTATTACATATTGTTTGCAAAGATAGTGAAGTCAATTAAAAACGAAACCTTTTATTGTCAAGAAGGAAGAAGTTCAAAGCTTTTTAGATGTAATATAATCTGCATCTCCTTTTATGATTAATGCTCTTGAAGGGTAACTAGATGTCTAGAAATTGGATCATGTTTCATTCTCTTAACAGTTTAACGGCTAAATACTCCTTATAGCTTTTCTACTTAATCAGCTATTTCCTACCTTCATAGTGCGAATGAAGTCCTCAATATATATATCATCACAGCAATCGCCTAAGGTCATGTGGTTGCTGAAGTTATTGCTGCTAGCCTTAGTGGGATACGTACTGTATGATCAGATCGTCTTGAACAAAGATATGGCAACTATTAAGTACCAGCTCCAAAAAGGACTTGAGGGTAGTAATTGGGTCTATCTGGTAGGTTGTGTTCTACTTATGCCCATCAATTGGCTTATAGAGAGCGTCAAATGGAGAATGCTCATCTTACCTTGGAAGAATCTTACTAAGATTGATGCTATGAAAGCTATATATGCTGGTATCAGTGTGGGTCTTGTTACTCCTGCTCGTATAGGTGAATATGGCGGCAGACTGTTATTTATCGATGGAGAAGACCGGATTAAATCCATCCCTGCTACATTAATTAGCAGTATTGCTCAGAATATATCTAATATTATTGGTGGCTATATTGGAGCATTAATTTTCTGTTACTGTTACTTTTCGTTCAATCGATTCGTCTATATAGCAGGAAGTATCCTAGGACTTTTGGTAATTATTATGCTTTGTGCATTATTTTTCAATATAAGCAAGCTGAAACTCGACGGGCTTAACCGCTGGTGGTGGGGTAAACTTTTAAACAAGCAAGCTCATGTAATATCTCAGTATGACAGACCAATACTTAAAAGGGTATTAACGCTATCGTATCTTAGATATTTGATTTACTGTACACAGTATGTACTCATACTAGACTTTTTAGGTTTAGAGTTGTCACTACTTGCGGCATTCTCCGGAGTGGCTGTGATCTACTTATTTCAGAGTGGTATACCTCTACCACCTATTTTGAGTGTAATAGCTAGAGGCGAATTAGCCATTGTCATCTGGTCATTATTCACAGCAAATGTTGGAGGCATACTGGTGGCCACATTCGGTCTTTGGGTAATAAATCTCGTTTTTCCAGCGTTATTGGGTCTACTGATCATTCTTAATGTAAACCTTTTAAAATCATCTCAAATATGATGAACAACATTAAGACTATACTTTTAATTTTTTCGCTACTATTCACCATGTCGCTTTCTGCGCAGATGGCACCCGATATCCATCAAGATGATAATTGCGGAGGAATAAATAATAATGCATTTCAAGGCGGAGAGAAGCTAGTCTATAAACTATACTACAACTGGAAATTTGTATGGATTCCTGCAGGCGAAGTAAAATTTAACGTGATAGAAAACGAAGATGACTTTGAAGTGCATGTCACTGGAAAAACTTATGAATCATACAACAGCTTTTTTGAAGTGGATGATAAGTTCTATTCCAAGATGAACAAAGAGACATTGTTACCTACAGATTTTCTGAGGGATATCAAAGAGGGAAAATATGTGAAGTATGATAGTATCAGTTTTGATCAACCCAACTATAATGCTAATACGCTTCATGGTAGAACAAAAGAAACTGCAGAAGCAGAAGATTGGGATCTAGGTGAATGTATGCAGGATATGGTTTCTATATTATACTATGTACGTAATCTTGATTTCGAAAGTCAAAAGAAAGGACACAAATTTCCTGTGAAGGTGTTTTTTGACAAAGAAGTTTTTAGTCTTGATGTAGAATACAGAGGTGTAAAGAAGAAAAAGAAAATTAAAGATTTGGGTAAGTTTGACACTTTTGAATTTAGCCCTGAGGTGGTAGCAGGTGAAGTTTTCGATGCAGATACTCGCATGAAAATATGGGTGTCTAAAGACGGTAATAAAATTCCTCTTCAAATAGAATCTCCAGTATCCATCGGATCTGTTAAAGCGGTCTTAAAAAGTTATGATGGATTAAAGTATCCTTTGCAAAAAAGATAAACAAGTGAGTAGGTGTCTTGTACAACGAACGTGTGTAGAACGAGAATTTTAAAAGTATTGTATTGAGAATAATACAGGAATTAAGTTTAACGTTTAAGATAGATGTTATGATTTATTGGATGAAAATGTTTAAACGATATTAAACATTTTGGCTGAACCGAAAGATCACTTAAACCGAGTGATATTTTAGGTCAGTAGTTTTTCGATCTCGGCTCAAATATCGATCTCCTGTTTTGTCTTAGAGATTCAAAATTTATATCATTAATTATGTGGTGTTTGAGTAGATAGTTTTATTGTACGGTTTGGCGTATTATTTTCAGAAATTATAGGTATAATAAAAATTACAGTTTTCTGATCACATTGATTCCATCTCGTAGTGGTAGAATCACATTTTCCACTCTAGAATCTTCGACTACTTGCTTATTGAATTCATCCAGTATTACGGAAGTTTTATCCATATTTTCATCTAGAATCTTACCGCTCCACAGTATATTGTCTGCGAGTATAATACCTCCTTTACGAAGCTTAGGCAATATTAGTTCGTAGTAGATAGGGTAGTCCTTCTTTCCAGCATCTAAGAAGATTAGATCGAATTTATAATCCAGCTCAGGGACTATTTCTTTTGCATTACCAATAAGCTGATTGATACGATCACTATACCCACTTTTAGTAAAATATTTGTGAGATATATGTTGTAGTTCTGCGTTGACTTCTACTGTGATCAGTTCGCCATCAGGCTGTAATCCTCTTACTAAATTGAGTGTTGCAAATCCTGTGAATGTACCTATCTCTAATATGTACTTTGGCCTTAGCAAATTCGATATAAGACTGAGTATACGCCCTTGTATTGGTCCAGAGGACATTCTAGGAGCCAATGTCTTGAGGTGTGTCTCTCTATCTAATTCATAGAGGATTTCATCCATAGGTGTGCTGTGCTCTACGCAGTAGTCATATAACCTTGTATAGTTGTCTTGTAGCATTTTAATTAATAGATTTTTTCATTCTCTTTTTAATCAAAGGATAACTAAATACAATAGCACTTATCAATACTACACCAACATAAAATCTTGGACTTAATTCTTTATGATCATTTAATAATATGACGGCTAAAAGAATACCATAGACTGGTTCTAAATTGATCGTAAGGTTAGCTACGAATGCGCTCACATACTTGAGTGCTCTGAGGGACAATATATATGCAAGAGTAGTACACAGTAAAGCTAGAATCAAAAGGTAAGTCCAGTCTGTACCTACTGGCCAAAACTGAATTTCTTTTCCATTCCAAATCAAAACAGGAATCAATAGACTGATGAATATCCATGCACTACCCAACTCCAAAAAAGTAATAGAATATGAATCTGCATCATCAATCAATCTTTTGTTTAGTGTAGAAAATATTGCTGCAAATAAAGCAGATAATAATCCAACGTAGATACCATTTATCATAGCAGGATTTACTGTATTTACAATCAACCACATGCCTGGAATAATCATGAGGCCCATCATAACTTGTAATTTTTCTATAGGTCTACCCAATATGGCAGGTTCTAGAAAAGAAGTGAAGAGAGATGTAGAAGCAAAGCAAATTAATGCTACCGATGCGTTAGATAATTTGATCGCTCCATAGAAGGTAATCCAATGCAGTGCGACCAACACACCAATGCCTAAAAAATTAAAAATTTTATTTTTAGGAATCGACCTAAGCTTTATTCCAAACTGAATAAAGTATAATAAACTGATACATGTAATCAGTACCCTCCACCATACAATCATCACCGCGGATAACTGTATTAGATCACCTAGAATAGCCGTAAATCCAAAAAGTAATACTGCTACATGTAGCTCTAGATAGGCTTTTTTAATATTATTCATTTATTATCAAAGAGCTGGTTATCTCACTATTATTTTTTGGGTATGAATATTTTCGTTAGATCTGATTTGTACTAGATAGATACCCGTAGACCATGTCGACGGTATGTCCAATGTATTGTTATTTACTATTTCACTTAGTAATAGTTTGCCAGTCATATCTCTGACTGCAATTTCAGCACCATTCAAATTATCTTCAGACTCTATTATAATGCTATTACCGGCATTTACGATGCTAGGTATTATATTCCAGTTGCGTATTGATTCTTCTCCAGTGTAAGATACATTAGATGCAAAGAAAGTACCTGATCCTTGTAGTTCTGTACAGAATTCGTAATGGGTGAATGGGGCTACGGACCAGAACACATCTCGCTCTGCATATATCTCAGGTATCTCACCAATAGCATTTGCTTCAGTAACTATGCCTTCCCAAAGCGGCTGAGTGAGTGCTTCATTAAAGTGAATTTGTACTAGATAGTGTGTGGCATTTTCTACGGGCTCCCAATCTAATTCTATATAGTCATAAGCTTGTGCCTCTCCATCTGTTGGGAAGTTGTAAGTAATTGAAGGATCTTCGATCGAAGCTGCGGGAATTTGATTAGTTAGATACTCCGACTTTACATCTATAAGATTGGCTCTCATGGCTTCGCATTGCATAGGAGAAAATCTTAATGCACAGTTATCAGTGGCATATGACATGATTAACGTAGCATCTGATTTGAACGATTCTCCATTAGGATCTAACATAGTCCCAAAACTTGTTCCTGTCGATTGGTTACATGTCCATCTGTATGCTAGATAATCTGGTGGTGTATCACAAAATCCATCTGCTGCATATTCACAGTTACTTCCATCAACTTTTTCAACATATGCGGTATCTATGATCAATGTATCGAGAATTAGTGAATCTTTAAAAAGAGTATAATTATACAACACAGTTTCTGGAGCGGGCTCACTAAATGTCCCAGCGGCGGTACTACTTCCCACTGCAGATCCGTCATATCCATATCCACCTTCCCAGCCGAGGAAAGGATGAGGTAGAGATAGATTATGTCCAATTTCGTGAGACCATGTATGATCATCAGGACTTGTACAGCTGATGTCTAATACGACTCCAGCATAAGGTAGGTTGTAACCACAATTACCAGCGGCAGTACCTACTATATAGCAATTTATTGTATTAGGAATATTTAAATCAAACATCTGGTAAGCCGCATCAGTAGTGTTATCATGAGTATACATCTCAGACTGACTCAGATACTTTAAGCCTCCTTGTAAATAGAATTCTATATTAGAATCTTCAAAATCTTCATTAAGTGTACATAATGACCCAACTAATGCAGAAGCGGCGATTTTACCAGTTCCATCATCATTACTCACGACAAATACGGTTAGGGGAACATATATTTTCTCTCCTCCTCTAGTGTCTACTAGTCCATTATTGCGCTGAAAATTTTGCAGCCATTCTGATCTATGGTCTAATGTTCCACATGGATTTATGCCTGATTGTGCCATGGATAGGGCGCAAAAGCAGAAAGAAAGCATTATGAGTGAGATTCTTTTGAACATCTTACTAGTAATTTTGATTATGCGTTAGAATAGGATTCCTTTGCAATATAATTTATTTAAATAAAGTTATATGCAACCAGTAGTAGTAGAGTCACACATTATCGAATCTTTAGAGGAGTCAGTACGAATATCTGATTACGGAGGTTCTCATCTTCTCATGACGCCAAGCCGCAATTCATTTAAAAAAGCGATTAGGGCTAAACGTGTCCTTCTCAATGGAGAGTTGGCCGATAGTAGCCGTATGGTGAAAAAAGGAGATATTATTGAAATACTACTATCCGAAGAAGTATACCCAGAACATAAAATTAAAATAGAGGTAATCTATGAAGATGAATATATGGCTATAGTAAATAAGCCAGCAGGTTTACTTACAAGCGGTAATCAGCATAGGACTTTAGCTAATGCACTCTCAACAAATCTCAGCGAATCAAAAGAGAAAGCCAGGTTACCAAGACCTAATCCTGTACATAGACTGGATAGATCGGCAAGCGGTTTACTAATTATAGCTAAGACTATGTTAGCTCAACAGGATCTATCTTCGCAGTTGGCCGCCTATACTGTAGATAAGACCTACAGAGTAATATCACATGGATTAGCAGAAAAAACAGGCACGGTGGATCTACCTATCAAAGAAAAATCTGCACAAACGCAATACAAACTAATAAAGACCATTCCTAGTAATAAGTATGGTGGATTCTCAATATTGGATGTGAATATCAAGCAAGGCAGAAAAAATCAAATACGTGTGCATTTACATTCTTTAGGCCATACGGTAGTTGGTGATTTATTATATCCAAGAGAAAATCCTGGGAAAGGCCTTTATCTGCATTGTTATGCATTGACACTAAATCACCCAAAAAGCGGAGAGAAAATGACTTTTGAGATGGACCTTCCAAAGAAGTTCAAGGATTTTTTAAACTAGAATCTTTCTAACTTTCATTATTTTTACGTGATGATGGCAGAACTCAAAAACAACTACTATCAGTCTGTATACGATGTCACTAGCCTAATACCTAAAGGGCGTGTAAGCACATATGGTGCCATTGCAGATTATTTGTCACTTGGGTCTGCGCGCATGGTAGGCTGGGCACTCAATCAGGTCCACACATCAGACCAGGATGTACCTGCTCATAGAGTTATCAACCGTAAAGGTGAGCTTAGTGGCAGGATGCACTTTCAGACACCGACTATAATGCAAGAAAAACTCGAAGCAGAAGGAATAGAGGTTGTGGACCACAAAGTAGTATACTTCAAAGAACTCAACTGGCATCCAGAAGAAATAGAATTTTAATTCGCTATGGGTAAGATCATACATATGGTTTCAGGGCCACGCAATATGTCTACGGCCATTATGTACGCTTTTGATAATAGAAAGGATACACTAGGAGTAGACGAACCATTTTACTCATATTACCTCAATAGATATCCTGACGTACAACATCCTGGACGAAATGACATACTCCAGAGTCAATCGACAGATGCCAATACAGTCATCAACCAGTTACATCAAAGTGCTCAAGAAGTAGATTATCTATTTATCAAAAACATGGCTCACCATATCGATGGGTTTGATCTAAATTGGTTACATGTTGCTAAACACGTATTCCTTATTCGTGATCCTCAGAAGTTGATTAATTCTTTTGCTAAGGTTATGGATAATCCTACTATTAAAGATATTGGGATTAAAGAGGAATATTTGCTATTCCAACAATTGATAGGTCGAGGAATCTCTCCAGTAGTATTAGACTCTGGTGATTTGCTAAGAGATCCATCTAGGATTATGACTCAACTTTGTAAGGCGTTAGATATGGAATTCACCGAAGATATGCTTTCTTGGAAAGCTGGATCAAGACAAATAGATGGTATTTGGGCGTCCTATTGGTATGATAATGTACACAAGACGACAAGCTTTGGGCAGCAGCAAACGAGTAGAGAAATTATGCCTAGTAGGTATCGATCGTTACTAATTGAAGCAATGCCTTATTATCAATCGTTATACGAATACGCAATAAAATAATATATATGCTACAGAAATCAGATTCGCGAAATGTCAATATCAAGATTTATGTCGATGGTCAAATTCTCAATAGAGATGAAGCCCAAGTATCTGTATTTGATAGTGTAGTGCAAGGAGGTGATGCCGTATGGGAAGGGTTGCGAGTATATAGAGGAGGCATCTTTTGTCTAGATCGCCATCTTAATCGGCTAATGGATTCTGCCAAGGCTATGGCATTCGTAGATGTGCCGAATAAATCAGATATAAAAAAGGCATTAACGAAAACATTACAGGCCAACGGAATGACAGATGACGTCCATATACGACTAACGCTGACACGTGGACGAAAGACTACATCAGGAATGGATCCAAGGCTGAACATTTTCGGACCGACCTTGATTATACTACCTGAGTATAAGCCACCAGTATATGATAATGAAAATGGCATTACTGTTATTACTTCTTCAATCAGACGCAATTCGCCTAACAATCTAGATTCTAAGATTCATCATAATAACCTGATCAACAATATACTTGCAAAAATACAGTCCAATGTGGCTGGTGCGGATGCTGCACTTATGCTGGACAATTATGGATTTGCATCGGAGCTCAATGGTACAAATATATTTACGGTAAAAGATGGCATTATATATACCCCACATGCAGATGCCTGTCTACATGGCATTACTCGTGGATTAATCATTCAGTTGGCTAGAGAAAATAATTTTACTTGTATCGAAAAAAACATCTCTCTAACTGAAATGTATTCTGCGGATGAGGTGTTTTGCACAGGTACAATGGGAGAGCTCACACCGATAGTATCGATAGATGGCCGCAAGATTGAAAACAAATCTATCGGCGAAATATTACCCAAGCTCATCTATGCGTTCGAAGAATCAATACACAAATACACAGAAAAGATATAATATAATATGAAGAAAATACTATGTAGTATTACGTTATTAATAGCTGTCGTAGTTACTGGATATGGGCAGATAGATCCTGTAGGCATGTGGAAAAATATAGATAATGAAGATGGCAAAGTGAAATCACATCTAGAAGTATACTGGGAAGATGGCGTACTTAAGGCAAAAGTGGCTAAGCTTCTTGATAATGCTACAGTTACGTTATGTAAAAAATGTAAAGACGACAAGAAGAATCAACCGTTAGTAGGAATGGAGATTATGTGGGGACTCACGGCGGACGGTGATAAAGAATGGTCGGGCGGACAGATCATGGATCCAAAGAGTGGTAAACAATATAAATGTAAGATCGAGCTAGAAAAAAAGAACAAATTGAAGGTCCGTGGATTCATAGGAATACCTGCTTTTGGACGTACTCAGTATTGGTATCGCCTAGTGGAATAACAAAAGGTTCCATGATGGCACAATAATATTTGATTTTATATGGTTTAAGAGGCGATAATAACTTTGACTAACTTAATATAAAATATGACGCATAACTACACGCCAGAATTACTTATTAAATACGTTTACGGAGAAGCCGACATTGCTGATAGACTTGAGTTAGAATATGGATTAGAAAATAATGCTCCTCTCAGAGATCAATATCTAGATATTCTTAATTCATATAGGAATGTTCCTAAGGTAGCTTTTAGTCCAAAGAAATCTATATTAGATAATATCTTGAATTACAGTAAATCGACTTTACTAGAAACGAATTTTTAAGTTTAAATTCGATAAAATACTAGGACTCACAACATTTGTTGTGGGTCTTTTTTGTATTAAATAACGACAAGCATTTGAAAAAAGACCTTGACAAATCGCCAAGGCCCTAAAATTATTTAATCTTCTTAAGTTTCTATTTTAGAGTCTCTTTGCAGCTTTTATGAATCAGTTTTTAGGTGTTTTCTTGTAGATTATTAATTTTCACGATAAAACAGCTCTATCTCTGCTTTAAAAATTATCCTAAAAGTTTGGTTTTAGAAAACCACATTTTCATCCTGACTATGCGCTCACTTTAAGACGAGGTGGTTTTCTTCTGCAAGCTTACGCATATTGATCAGTGCGTACCTCATTCGACCAAGAGCAGTATTGATACTTACTCTCGTAATTTGTGAAATTTCCTTGAAGCTCATATCGGCGTAGTGTCTAAGTACTACTACTTCTCGTTGCTCGGGAGGAAGTTGATCTACTAGTTCGCGAACTTTAGTGTGGAGTTGACTTTTGATCATAGTCGTTTCCATATTATCATCACCACACTCAAGAATATCAAAGATATCGAAAGTTTCAGTCGAACTTACTTTTGTTCGGCGTTTAGACCTCCGAAAGTTGTCTACACACATATTGTAAGAGATACGCATTGCCCATTGAAGAAACTTGCCTTCATGGTTGTACTTACCTTTGCGAAGTGTATCAACAATTTTAATAAATACGTCTTGGAAGATATCCTCTGCCAAATCTCTATCCCTTACGAAAAGGTAAATAGAAGTATATATTTTGTTTCTGTGTCTTGTGAGAAGTATTTCAAAACATTTCTCATTACCCTTAAGGTAGTTGATGATCAACGACCTATCGTCTAGCTTAGCTACATCCATAACAGTTAAATCTTAGTCAGTAAAAAAAGTATGTAAAAATTTAAGTGTAGATGTATCTAATTTATAAGCGGTAATAGTTTTGTTAAATAATGCAGCTAGTTGCTACTCGAAATAAATTCATTTTGAAAATCAAATATAGATTAAGTATTTCGAAATGTAAAGGGCCATCAGAATAAAACAATACTGAAACATCTTAAAAACATGGTACTCTGACAAGTGAAATTTACTTTAGATCGACCTTAAAGCAAGTAATATAAGGCTCTTACACATATTGGATTGTGAGTTTATGAAATAAGGGCTGGCAACAAATATTTTTTGAAATATTTTTTAGTTGTCAACTAAATAGCTCTTTGGTAGTCTAAAGCAGTTTAAATGCTACATAAGGCTGTAATCTCAATTAGTTCCCAACCAATTCAACACTTTAACTTTATCCGTGTTAATGTATGGATCATTAGCGTATAATAACTATCAAGGATTTATTTAGATCATCTTGAATGTTTAGAAAAATTAGTTTCATCTTGCGTGATTGATACCACTTCAACGATAGATAGTATATAAATGGCAATTAAATCTAAATCTGCTCCTAAAAAATCTAAGTCTGAATATCAGTCTCTAAGAAAACATATACATATCAAGGGCGCTAGATCAAATAATCTCAAGAATGTAGAAGTACTACTCCCTAAGAAAAAGCTTATCGTAGTCACAGGGTTGTCTGGATCAGGTAAGTCTTCTCTTATCATGGATACATTATATGCAGAAGGTCAGCGTAGATATGTAGAAAGTTTATCTTCTTATGCACGTCAATTTCTTAACAGGATGAAAAAACCTGAGGTAGACTTCATAAAAGGTATATGTCCGGCAATTGCCATAGAACAGAAAGTAACGACCAGTAATGCTCGATCTACCGTAGGGTCACTTACTGAGATATATGATTTCATTAGACTGTTATATGCTCGTATAGGTAAGACCTACTCACCTATATCTGGTAACCTAGTACGTAAGCACGAAGTATCTGATGTAGTGGAGTATATCCAAAAACAAAAAAATGGTACCAAGATTGTGTTAATGATACCGATCCAAAAAAGGTATGAGCGGACACTTCACCAGGAGCTCTACCTATTGATGCAAAAAGGGTTTAACAGATTGTATATCAATGGCGAACTTGTAGATATAGAGAACAAGCTAGAAAGTAAAGATGAGAACCTCAGTGAGTCTGTGACTAAACTCAAAGAACCCATCCACATACTGATAGATAGATTTGCAGTTTCAGACGAAGAAGAGAACAAAAAAAGAATTGCAGATTCTGTATTGACTGCATTCTCAGAGAGCGAGGGTGATTGTGTAGTACAAATTATGGGAGGTATAAGTGTCTCGTACAATAGTCGATTTGAATTAGATGGTATCCTCTTCCAAGAGCCAACTCATCAGTTATTCAATTACAATAATCCTTATGGGGCATGTCCTAAGTGTGAGGGTTATGGTCGTATACTAGGCATAGACCCCAATAAGGTAGTGCCAGACGATAGTCGATCACTATATGACGAGGCAATAGCTTGTTGGAGAGGAGAGAAAGGAAAAGCATGGCTTAATCAATTGATCCAATCAGCGCATAAATTTGATTTTCCAGTACATAAGCCATGGAGAGATCTCAGTGATGATGAGCAACTATTGGTCTGGGAAGGGAATGGGTATTTTGATGGTGTAGAAACATTCTTTGCAGGACTGCAAGCCAAGACGTATAAAATTCAAAATAGAGTCCTTCTGGCAAGGTATCGTGGTCGCACCAATTGCAATGATTGTAAAGGTGGCAGACTACGCAAAGAGGCAAGATATGTAATCGTAGCAGGCAAGAATATTTCTGAATTGATAAATATTCCGATAGATGAGTTGTATGTATTCTTTAATAAGATCAAGTTAAATAAACATGATGCTAAGATTGCTGAAAGAATATTAACTGAAATCCAAAGCAGGCTTCAAACTATGATAGATGTAGGACTATCTTATCTCTCACTTGACCGAATGTCAAATACACTTTCAGGAGGAGAAACACAACGAATAAATCTTACACGAACTCTGGGAAGTAACTTAACTAACTCACTTTACATCCTAGACGAACCTAGTATAGGCTTGCACCCTAAGGATACTGATAAACTCGTTAAAGTTCTTGAGAAATTACGTGATTTAGGCAATACGGTTGTAGTTGTAGAGCACGAAGAAGAAGTGATTACCAATGCAGATTATATTATCGATGTGGGCCCAGGAGCAGGAATACATGGTGGAGTAATAGTCTTTGATGGACCCTATAAAGATTTTAAAAAGGGAGTTAAAGAAAGTTTGACCTCTCTATACATCAGTGGGAAGGAACAATTACCCTTGCCAACTCATCGTCGCACCTCATCTAATAAAATAGAAATCAAAGGTGCGAGACAACACAATCTTAAAAATATAGATGTTACTATTCCTCTGAATACCCTTACAGTAGTAAGTGGAGTATCAGGATCTGGTAAGACGTCACTTGTCAAACACATCTTGTATCCAGCACTCAAAAAAGAGCTTAATGAAGCGATAAGTAGATCACCGGGAAAGCACGATATTATAACAGGAGCAATAAAGAACATCACTCAAGTAGAGATGATTAATCAAAGCCCTATCGGTAAGTCTTCGAGATCTAATCCGGTGACTTATGTAAAAGCTTACGATGCGATTAGAAAATTATACGCAAGTCAACAATTGAGCAAGATTCGTGGTTATACGCCGAAGCACTTCTCATTTAATGTAGATGGCGGGCGATGTGAAACATGCAAAGGCGATGGAGAGATCACGGTAGAGATGCAATTCTTAGCAGATGTAAAGTTGGTCTGTGATGAGTGTAATGGAAAAAAATTTAAAGATGATGTCATTGAAGTAGAATACAATGGTAAGAGTATTCACGACATACTTAATCTCAGTGTACAGGAAGCTCTTGAATTCTTTGAGGAGAAAAGAGATATCATAGCACGAATTCAGCCACTGTACGATGTAGGTCTTGGATATATTAAACTTGGACAGCCATCAAGTACATTATCTGGTGGTGAAGCACAGAGGGTTAAGTTGGCTTCATTTCTCACTAGAGAAAATCATAGTAAAGATATTTTCTTCATATTTGATGAGCCGACTACAGGCCTGCATTTTCATGACATCCGTAAGTTGATGGATGCTTTCAATGCGCTAGTAGAACATGGACATACGGTACTCGTTGTGGAACACAATATGGACGTCATCAAGATGGCAGACTATCTAATAGATCTCGGCCCTACCGGTGGAAAAAATGGGGGTTATTTAGTATATCAAGGACTCCCTGAAGGGCTCGTAAAAGTGAAAGAATCTTTTACTGGACATTTTTTAAAAGAGAAATTGTAAATATTATTTATTCTTTAGTGGTGGATATATTTTGAATTAATAATTTTTATTCTTCTATCAATGCAACAAATTCTTCTTCAGTCATAATTAAAACTGAGCCTAGCGCTTGTGCTTTTTTTAGTTTAGATCCTGCTTTTTCTCCTGCGACTAGGATGTTGAGATTACTGCTAACTGCAGAGATGTTTTTGGCTCCGTTTTGTTCAGCCAATTTCTGAGCTTCTTTACGGCCCATCAGCTGAAGTGATCCAGTAAATAGAATTGTCTTTCCTGATAGAGGTGCATCTTCTGACACTACTAAAGGTCTATCTTCTTTGGTCTGTTTCATGTTGACACCTCGCTCTTCTATGCGATGAAGCATAGCAATATGATCAGGATCTGAGAAGTATGCGATTACGTTATCGGCAACTACAGGTCCTATATCTTTTATCGAAGTAAATTTTTCTTTATCCCAATATTGCAGATCGAAAACATGATTGATTTCTGCAGCGATTAACTTTGATGCTTTCTTACCTAAGTGATGTATACTTAGTGAATGTAATAACCTATGTATCGGATTACCTTTAGCTTTATTGACAGCAGACAATAGTTTTTCAGCAGATTTTGATCCGAACCCTTCGAGCGTTTTGATAGCATTGTAATCTAGATTATATACATCGCTGATATCTTTTAGCCAACCGTGTGAATGAAAAGTTTCTACATAAGATTTACCAAACCCATCTATATCCATTGCGTTTTTTGAGACATGAAAAATCATTCGTTGTAGGTCTTGTTGACCGCAAGTACACTTAAGACATCTCCATGCAGATTCGCCTTCTTCTTTGAAAAGAGTAACAGGATTATCTGTATCAGGATTGATGGGACATACTGTTGGATATTCTACAGGCACTTGACTGCCATCCCGCAGCTCTTCCATAGATTTTACTATATATGGAATGACATCACCAGCACGCTCTACGAGTACAGTATCGCCTAGGCGCAAATCTTTGGTTTTTATGAAATCTTCGTTGTGTAATGAAACAGACGACACTGTTACACCTGCCAGTTGTACAGGTTCTATTTTTGCTACAGGTGTGATTGATCCGATTTTTCCCACTTGATATTCTATATCAGTCAAGATGCTTGTAGCCTGTTTCGCTTTGAATTTATATGCTATCGCCCATCTAGGATGATGCTGAGTCGAACCACTACGCTCTTGCAATTTGAGGTCATTTACTTTCACTACTAAGCCATCTACTTCGTATTCATACTTTTCACGTTTGTCTTCCCAAGTGGCACAATAATCAGCCACTTCTTTAATGTTGACACAGGTTTTCATTTCGTTTTGCGGTATCTTAAACCCAAGCTGACCCATGAGTACAATGCTCTCATAATGAGTATTAAGTTCTTGGAGTTTGTCATTACCATCTTTGTCAACCGCATAAGCTAATTGAAATATAAATGCCTCTAGTTCACGATTACGTGTCTCGTTAGGATCTTTAGTTCTTAGTCCGCCAGTTGCAGCATTGCGAGGATTAGCAAACAGAGCGTGTCCGTCCGTTTCTCTCTGAGCATTTATTTTAGCAAAATTGTCTTTCCGTATCAGTGCCTCGCCGCGCATCTCGGCTTTGTATATTCCTAATTCTGCCAGTGGTGCTCTAAGCGGTATAGATGGCATAGTACGCGCATTGGCAGTCATTTCTTCTCCCATGGTGCCGTTACCTCTAGTCGCCGCTCTTATGAGAAAATCATTCTCATATAGTACTGCTATACTTCCTCCATCGAACTTTGGTTCTACACTATATTCTATATTCTGCTCTTCTGGAATATTGAGATATCTTTTCACTGATTTATCAAAACTAGCAAGGTCTTCCGCATTATACGAATTTGCCAATGATAGCATCGGTATTACATGTGCCACAGGATCGAGGTTGCCACTTAAATCATCTGCAACTCTTTGGGTCGGGCTGTCTTGAGTGATAAGATTTGGATTAGCGGCTTCTATTGCTTCTAATTGTTTGTATAGTTGATCATATTCATAATCGGCCAGTGTAGGGCTGTTTCTTACATAATACTTCCATTCGTGATATCTCAGTACGTCTTTGAGCTCAGATATATCTATCACTTTAGCTGAAGATGAAAGCCATTTTTTGGATGTATTATAGAAAAGTTTTTCTTGCTTTGGGGTATACATATGAATGAATTGTATTGTAGTTCAAAGATGAAAAAATGCACGTGATAACTTATGGAAAGAACATAAAACTTATCGGTAAATTTGAATTCTTTGCGTTCGGAAGTATTAATGCGTATTAGTAAGATTAATTTGGTTTATATGAATCTAAATTAGTAAAGTACCACTTGGATAGTATATCGTTACGGGTTTATGCGTAAAGAATAGATCGGTTACATCGTAAATGTTTGGTCATTGAAAGCCATTCTTAGGCAATACGTTTTGAGTGTTTTTTTCTGTGTAAAAGCCGCTCTGAAATAAGAAAAACCACCTTACAAAAAAGTAAGATGGTTATTTTTAAAGGTGCACTTGGGCGAGCAACTAAACAAGATAGATTCTATCCAGGGTAGTTGATCAAAATAAAACTGAGTAATGCCCCTAGCAGGCCTACGGCCAGCCAAAGTCTGCTATCCACAAGCAGACCGTCGTCTTTTCGGTGCAACATAAAATTGAGTTTTGGTTTTGGTTGAGGAATGCTTCCAATCCTCGAAAAAAGTTTCGTCGTCTTTTGTAGTGATGTAGGATACTAGACAAATTGTGAATAGTCACCCTATTGACTACACCATACCATGTGCTAATAGCATACCATGAGGAATAATCATTATATGTCTTGTATACCTACACACTCACTTATTTTTTGGGTATTTGATCTATAGGGTTTATAGTTCTAGTATTGGCTCCTATGATTCAGCTAGTTGTACATGGTGAATATTTATATGTAAATCAAAGTAAGAATTTTACTCATTTGTTAATTACCAATATTTATTTCTTTGGGTAGGGTAAGACAAGGTGAGAATGTGTCTATATTTTCTAAAACAAGACAAAACTGAGTGTTGATACAGATATTTATGATGTATTTAAGGCACATTTTAGTTAATGATATTCTGTGGACGTAGAAATAAAGATGGATTGATCAAGAATATCAAAAAAAGACCGTTAACTAAATGTAGATGAAAGAAATTTACAAGAAAGCGCCGCATGTATATCCAATAGTTAACAACGGGGTCAATTACCAATCGATAGGTCGATAGTCTTTTAAAAACTTTCCACACCAATGTTTTCCAGTATTGATGCCATCGAAGAGTGGATCTAGTACTCTCGCTGCTCCATCGACAATATCTAATGGTGGCTGGAAATCATGGTCTTCTATTTTACGATTAGCCAATTCTACAGGGTCTTCGTCAGTAACCCAACCAGTGTCAACAGCATTCATATAGATACCATATTTTACGAAGTCTCTAGCTGCAGTATGAGTCATCATGTTGAGCGCGGCTTTCGCCATATTAGTATGTGGGTGTCTATCTTCCTTATAGAATCTATGAAACTTTCCTTCCATGGCAGATACATTGATGATGTGTTTCATTCCTGTATTCTCTTTTTTCATAAGTGCAGCCAATCGGTTACACAGTACAAAGGGAGCAACACTATTTACGAGTTGTACTTCTAGCATTTCATCGGTACTGATCTCACCCAATTTGAGTCTCCAGCTATTGGTATTGCGCAAGTCTACTTGTTGTAGGTCAGCATCTAATTTTCCATCAGGAAACACCTCTTCTGTAGCAATTGAATTATCAATTGTATATGGTATTTGAGAAAGCTGTGCACTTGAGGTTAGTCCGACACCTACTTGTTTACTTTGCCATGCGACGGGAGCATTTTTATTTTCACTGTCCACCGTTTCTATATTGAGAGATGATAGTTCTTGGACGACATCATGATGGTCTCTAAGGAGATCTTGTGCGAGTCTAGGCAAATCGTTATAATCCGAACCTTCGTTAGGCATTAGGTGCTTATAAAATCCAGTAGGCCGACGCACAGTTTGTGCAGCATTATTAATCAAGACATCTAGTCTTTCATATTGCTGTTCTAAATAATTACAAAATATTTCAACACTAGGAATATGCCTTAGATCTAAGCCATGAATTTTGAGTCTATGTCCCCATTCAGTAAAGTCTGATTCTTTGGAATATCGCAATGCAGAGTCTACAGGAAAACGAGTCGTTGCAACTACCATTGCTCCTGCTCTCAACATCATAAGCGTGATATGATATCCGATCTTTAGCCTTGAACCAGTAACGAGTGCTACTTGGCCTTTCATGCAGGCTGTCTGAAATCTTTTAGCATAGTTAAAATCTCCACACTCTTTACACATAGTGTCATAGAAGTGATGAAGCGTATCATACATTGTTTTACAAACGTAACAGTTTCTCGGAGAAGTGAGTTTGAGTTCTTTATCGGCTTCCGCACCCGTCAAGTCTATCATGGTAGGTGCAACGAATATTGAAGCTTCTCTAGCAGATCTGATACCTGTCTCCTTACGAGCGTGTTTGTCTTTTTCTACTTGTTTACGTTTGGCAGCCTTTTTAGCGTCTTTTCTTCGTCTCTGATATTCATCTCGGCTTGGTCTTGTAAGTTGTCCTGCCGCTTTCATTAGTGCACGCTTTTTGTCCTCTGACATTTCCCATATTGTATTGGTATCTGCATTGAGAGATTGGAGTACAGCTATGCATTGATCTAATTGCTCTTGTGTAAGAGAGGATTGATTTTCTTCGTTGCTATTTGGCTGCTCTGACATGACATTTATTAAGCCGCAAAGCTAATCAAAAACTATATGTAGGGATATTAACAGCATGCAGAGGTATTTTTTGAGGGTTGCATGTAGCGAACATTGGCTTTTTGGTTCCACTTAGTTTTTATAATATATATATGCTTACAAAACAAAATGGGCCTCTCCAGGGAATTTGATCTTATAAACTAGGCTTTTGTCATGTACTTATGCCTAGGTAAAACAATTTCACTACGACACTATAAATACTATTTATCAGTACATTGGATATAAAGACACAGTTTGGATGTTTACATGAAGAAAAAATTAAAAGAGCCATGTATTATCAATTAGATTATGCGTTCGTAGGTCATGTAATAATGAGTTACCTTTGTGTTCATGCGAGTAAATCGATCAATTACAGATTGGCTACCTATCACAATGAAGGAAGTCGAAGCCCATGGATGGGAAGAACTAGATATTATACTAATATCTGGGGATGCTTATGTGGATCACCCAGCATTTGGGGCGGCTGTCATCGGGCGTATTATTCAGAGTGAGGGACTCAGAGTAGGTATTATACCACAACCACAATGGCAAGACGACCTCCGTGATTTTAAAAAATTTGGAAGACCAAAATTATTCTTTGGAGTGACGAGTGGATGTATGGACACCATGGTTAATCATTATACTGCCTCGCGTAGACGTAGATCTACAGATGCATATACACCAGGAAATGAGGCTGGATTTCGTCCTGACTATGCAGTGGTTACTTATACTAAGATATTGAAAGAGCTCTATCCAGATGTACCTGTGCTAATTGGTGGTATCGAAGCATCATTGAGAAGAGTGACGCATTATGATTATTGGAAGGATGAATTGTTTCCTAACATACTAGAGCAAAGTGGGGCAGACATGTTAGTGTATGGTATGGGTGAAATGCCGCTTAGAGCGATCATGCAGATGGCGAAAGAAGGTGTACCGCTCAACCAGATGACACATATACCTCAGACCGCATTCCAGATCGGAAGGCGCGATGAGTTACCTAATCCAGATCTATGGCCTGTTAAAGTGTTATCTAATCATGAGAAATGTCTTAGAGATAAAAGGGCCTTTGCAGCTAACTTTAAAAGTGTAGAGCAAGAAAGTAATAAGACTAAAGCAGATCGCTTGGTACAAGATGTAGCTGATCATAAGCTAGTAGTCAACCCTCCGTATCCTCCGATGTCGGAGAAGGAGATCGATGGATCTTTTGACTTACCATATACCAGGCTGCCTCACCCTAAGTATGCTAAGCGAGGACCGATTCCAGCGTATGAGATGATCAAGTTTTCTATCAATATGCATAGAGGGTGTTTCGGTGGATGTAGCTTTTGCACGATATCGGCGCATCAGGGCAAGTTTGTATCTAGTAGGTCGCAAGAAAGTATCATGAAAGAAGTTGATACAGTGACGAGTATGCCAGATTTCAAAGGCTATATAAGTGATCTTGGTGGACCATCTGCCAATATGTATGGTCTCAAAGGAAAAGTACAAGAAATCTGTGATAAATGCGTAAGTCCATCCTGTATTCATCCAGTGGTATGTAGCAATCTAGATGCTGACCATAGTCAGATGACAGAGCTATACAGAAAAGTAGATGCACATCCTAAAGTAAAAAAAGCATTCGTGGGTAGTGGAATTAGGTACGATTTATTAGTGCCAGAATACAATAAACAGGATAACGATAGCATAGACGAATACGTAGATCAGCTAGTAAGTAGACATGTATCTGGTAGACTCAAAGTAGCTCCAGAGCATACGAGTGACGATACACTTAAGGTGATGCGAAAACCATCGTTTAAGCATTTTCATACGTTCAAAAAGAAGTACGAAGAGGCGAACGAAAAGCATGGCCTCAATCAGCCGCTGATACCTTATTTTATTTCTAGCCATCCAGGCTGTAAGCCACAAGATATGGCTAATCTTGCAGCAGAGACAAAGTCAATGGGATTTAAGCTGGAGCAGGTACAGGATTTTACTCCGACACCGATGACGGTAGCTACGATTATCTATTATACTGGTGTGCACCCATATACACTTAAACCAGTCTATACCGCTAAGACGGATAAGGAGAAGAAGAATCAACACATGTTTTTCTTTTGGTATAAAAAGGAAAACCGTCAAAAGATCAGAGATAAACTCAATGGTATTGGCCGTAAAGATCTTGTAGAAAAATTACTAGATGATAATAAGGTAAGAAAGCATGAATCGATCAGAGCTCGTAGTGGATCAGTACCTAGTAAACGTAGACCATCTAAAATCAAACCGGATAATAAGAGGGTAGGGAAGAGTAGGAGAAAGTAGGGAAATACCATAGCCATCAGGCCGGGTTAATAATGATAATTCGTTTATGAGATGGAGAGCTCTTACGATTATTAAATCATCGGAGTCTGCTATAATGGTGTTAATCAATGCTAAAATTCAACGACCATTTCTTTTTCACTGCGAAAAACCTGATAGCAAACACAGTAATCATAGATATTATTACATTGATCATTTCATGAGGAAAAAAGTTTTCTAATAACAGAAAAACTCCCCCTCCTGCTAAGCATGCTGTAGCATATATTTCTGCTCTAAAAATGAGTGGCACTACACCAGTAAGTACATCTCTAATCACTCCACCGAATACTGCAGAGACTGTTCCCATCATAACCGCGATGCTAGGAGAAAGGCCGACGCCTAATGTCTTTTGTAATCCGAGGATAGTAAATAGTCCAATTCCAATAGTATCGAAGAGAAACATACCTTTGCGAAATCTTGTAATATGCGGTCTAAATGAATAGGCGAGAATCAAGGCCACCAATTTCACCTACAGTAACATCTCGTATTATAATAGAATTTAATCCAGTGCTATTTAGAGTTATTCCCCTATATGACGGAGGGCGCCTTGAATGTAGACGGTTTATATTGAAGAGGATTAGGAAATTTATAATACGTTACTAATACAATTATTTTTTTGCTTGCCGGGGAAATAGACAGCAATATTCGACTCGTTGCTAAAAGTAGAAACTTTACTCTCTTTAGTCTTATTGCGCACCATTATAAAGGATCACAGTAATCCCCCAAGAAGTCGGTTTTATAACTAGATCTGCCCCATTGACATCTACATTAGGTAGAAGTTCATTTTTGAATGGCACCAAATTATATTCTTCTAATGAAAAATGGTAATAAGGTTTAATTGAGAAAGCTATTTTGTCAGAAGCAAATTCGAAATTGAGATATAATCTACTAGCTAATTCTTTTTGATTTAAAAACTCTCGAGTTTTATTGTTTCCAGTTACTTTAGTTTTGAATTTTAAAGTTTCATACCCTATAGAAGCACCTAATCCTATTATTCCAAATTGGTTTTCAAGTGCTAGTCCGTAGTATAGATTAGTAGTTGATATTTTTTCATTAAAGTTAGTTCCATTATCGTTACCAAATGCTTCATTTTCACCTTTAGATCTGTGAACAAACATTTCTACAGCTGCAGTGTAAAATCTATATCTAATTCCCAATGCAATTCCAGACTTATTCTTGGCTTGATCAAGAGGTACTTCTAAGAATGGTCGTTCTGCGTTGTATTGACTAATTAGATTTGCCAGTGTTGCCTTATTGCTTCGGTTGTATTCATAGCCTACTTTAATATTAAGTTGGGCGGATAGACTTAATCCTATAAGTAGGATCAATGCAATAATATATATTTTCGTGTGGGTTGATTTTAGCATGATTAATTCTCTATTGGTCGTAGAACACGTTACATATAATCATAAATTGAGCCAAACGATTTTCAGTAAACTATTTTATTCTTGCCACAGGGTACCTTTTGTAGCCTTCTTCGTAATAAGGAGAGCGCTCATATATCCAGTTCAACTGAGCGCTGGCATTTTCTGCGAATTCTGTGTCCGTTCTCTTTTTAGACTCAAAAGCGGCCTTTAACCCTACGTCTTTTTTCAATATGGTTGCTGCAAGGTCTTCGAATACATAGGGAGAAAAATGCTCTTTTTGCATTAAAATACCATCCATAAAATTCCAAGCGAAGAATGAATCTGGATGTTGCGGCTCCAGTGTAGCCATGATATAATTATTGCTTGTCTGATCGGTATATACGATATAGTCTCCTTCATAGACTTTAAGGTTGACAGGTTTTTGACTTATTTCTATATCATAGTGTAAATAATGGCCTTCATAGGCTTTTTGATCTTTATAATTTTCTATAAAGTAGCTCTGCACAGTCATAGTTTTCTTAGTATCTATACGCTCTACTTTCACACCATTCCACATGAGTCTCTCAGCGACCTTATGGTATGCTTGAGGGAATACATATGCTTTTGGCTTTTCTATTTGCAATGTACTTTTATAGGTATTATAGAATGGTATTTCTTTCTCATAAGGGCTGTTGCGATCGTAGTATAATCTAGATTTTCCAGTTACTGCGCTTGGTTTATATTTGGCTTTGTACCCTTTGAATGTTAAAGTTTCGGCTTGATCATAATCCAAGGCAAAGCGTATGTCGAAAATCGTTTTGGTACGAGTGTCTTCATCTGCTTTTTTCCTAGCCAACATGAGTTCTGATCTATGTCGATTTATGTGCTCAAGCATTGTAAGACTAAAATCATAAGTACTCAGAACACGATCCTTGTATGATTTAAGCATATGTGTCTCAGGCATAAATGAGATCGTATTGTGTATCGCTGCATATCCAGAGGAATATCTAGGTAAGTCAAAAAATCCAGAAATACCTTCATCAGGTGTTTTACGTGCATATACATATGGTGTCATCTCATATCTCTTGGTGGCCATTCCACTGTATAATTCAGGTAACATCTTATCCGTCATATAGGCAGATACGTGTTTATTAAGTTGATCTTTTTGAGTAGCTATCAATGTCATCACATATTGATAATCAGCGCCATTACTAGTATGATTATCTATCATCACTTCAGGCTTCCATTTATTGAATAGTTGATTAAACGATTGCGCATTTTTACTATCACACTTGATAAAATCTCTATTGAGATCTAGGTGGCGTACATTGCCACGAAAGCCGTATTTTTCTGGCCCATCTTGGTTAGCTCGGCTATATGATCCGCGATTGAGTGCACCACTAATATTGTAGTATGGTATAATGACCACCACTGTCTCGTCTAATAGTTTGTGTTTGATTGGATCTATCATTAGATCTCTAGCAAACATCATACTTGCATCTACACCACAGGGTTCACCAGGATGTATGGCATTGTTGATATATAGTATCGTCTTGCCCTGAAATTTTAGACTTACAGGATCAAAGTTTTTGTCGGCGGAGATGATTACTTCGTGTAGTGGCTTACCAGAGTCAGTCATTCCAAAAGCATTCATTTGGATCTCATCGAAATCATTTGCAAGTACATTGTAGTAATCTATTCCTTCTTGGTATGATGCGCTGTAATTGTAATTCGCTTCAAAAGCTGTTTGATATTTGTTTTTCAAATTTTCTATTTTTTTCTTTGTTCTACACGAATAGAAACTTAACAATATGAAGGCACTAAATAATAAGTTTATTTGTAAATTATAATTTCTTAGATGCATGTATTTATATTCTACGTAGTCCAATATATTTTTGTGAGACTATTCATTATCGAAAAGTTTATTAATCTTTTGCGACATTGAATTTATTGGCAAGGTAATGAAGTGTTATTAAGAACGGATAATTAACAATACAATTATGAAAAAACCATTAGAATCAAAAGTGTGGATAAAACTTAATACAAGAGAGTACGGAAGATGAGAGCGACTTTTATGTTTGGTAATGCTAAATAAGTAGTAATGTTTATTGTTGCATTAAATAAATCACTAATATGTATTATCTTTAGCTTTGATGAAAGATAGTTATAAAATACTAGGTGTTGACCCAGGTACTAATCAACTAGGATATGCACTCATAGAGGTAAGGGGAAAGGAACTCAAGCTCATCACCTTAGGTATACTTAGGCTAAAGTCTTACGAGGATCACCAAACGAAACTCAAAGAGATATTCTTACAATTACAAGAAATTATTGAGACATACTTACCAAAACAAATGGCGGTGGAAGCTCCTTTTTATGGTAAGAATGTACAGTCGATGCTCAAGTTGGGTCGTGCACAAGGTGTTGCGATGGCAGCCGCGATGACAATGGGTCTAGATATTTCCGAGTATGCACCTAAGAAAATCAAGCAATCTATTACAGGTAATGGTAATGCTAGCAAAGAGCAGGTTGCTGCTATGCTTAATAGTATTCTCAAAGTAAAAATAGATACGCCTAATTTGGATGCTACAGATGCTTTAGGTGTCGCTATATGCCATTACTATCAAACAGGTAGTGTTGCGGGTGGCCAAAAGAAATACAGTGGCTGGGATAGTTTTTTAAAGGACAACCCTGGCAAGAAATTTAAGTTATAGGATGCCATTTTTATAAAACTATATTCGAGACAAGACTAATTCAAAGTATTCCAGTTTACTCCATTGTAATATACTAATGCTTCCTTAAATATGTCATATATGATAAGTCCTTGTACGGGATTGACTACACTTGTCGCATTCATTTGTGGGATCGAAATTACTTTATCTGCAGAGATGATTTGTAGTGCTGCATTTGGGTCTTTTGGTCCTTCTCCTGCGATTACTCCTTCTACATAATCCGCTGCTCCAATTGCTGCTGTGATTTCTATATCCGTGGTAATTATTAATTTCCATTGATGACCATCGTAATAATTAATAGATGCATCATCAGTATTGTATATCATCATACCTACCTGGGGGTAATCGATATCTATTACACTTGCATCAGTAAAACTATTGAGCAATAATACTCCAGCATTATCAGGCAGTGCATATGCTGATGATCCGGTAGGGCTTCCACCAAAAGAGAACCCGGCTGTATTATTTGTCACGGTTTCTGTGGGTACTGCGAGGAAAGAATTTCCAGATAATGCCTTCCATATCGCTCCGTTGTATAGATATATATATTTGTCAGTACTGTTAAGTATAACCGATCCTGCACTTGGACTCTTAATGTTTTCTATTTGTAATGTAGTCATTACAGGAAGTTTTAGTCCTTGTTCTACGGCATCAATATGAAGAGCCATACTACTACCACCTTTTGGTGAAGTATTGTTTGCGTCAGGAGTAGACATTCGTATATCTGCAATTCCAGTTGGCATTGAATCTCTAAGGATTAAATATTGATAATCTATTCTTGAATGACGCATGTCATTGGTGTATTCTATAATGCCGTTCTTACCAGTTTGTTTGTCTAAATCCGGATTGTCAATAAGTAGCTCCCATATATCTGTATGGGCATTTTGATCTCTATTATAAATTGAAACTGGAAAGTTATCATCTAACATAGCCTGGGAGATAGTGCCGGTATTCTTAAAACTATTTATTAAGTATGTATCAAGATTTTGATTTGATCCATAATTGTTTAAGATCCAATACCCGGCATCTATATTTTCTTTATTTACTTTTGGAGTAATGTCTGGATCTACTCTAAGGTGAGTAACTACTAACTCTCCATCTGGCACTATTCCACTTACAAATTCTATATCTATATCTCCATCTAGGAAATCATAAGTACCTAATTCTACTACAGTTACTCTTTCACTTTCACCAGCGCCAAACGGTCCATCTGATGTGACAAGTGTAGCTGCTCCTGCTAGTGTTGCGTCTCTACCATTAGCAAAGTCAGTGATAGCTGGATCACTTCTATTGAATTGGTAATAGGCTAATATGTCCGTATCTAATGTTGGATTTTTAACCAAGTGGCGATATTCTCTTATTTCTTCTTGAGTGAGTGACTTATTCCAGATACATACTTCATCTATTTGTCCACGATAGTTTCGTGAGTCCCATCCTTTGTAACTACCTATTTTTCCAGTACCAAATGTTGCTGTATTAATTGCGTCATTATGCTTGACGCCGACGCCGTTGAGATAAACAGTTACACCTGATGGCTCAGCCACTAGAGCTACATGACTCCATACATCACTTGGTACTTCTAATCCACTATCCCAACTCCAAGACCCTCCAGGCCAGTGGTATGCAAGTGTATTGTTACTTTCTCTAAAATTGAGTCCTGCAGAGTCATCATCATTAAAAAATATTCCGGTGTATTCATCTTGTATACCATTGGGTTTTATCCACGCTGTCACAGAAAAATTATTAGTTGTGATGTCAAACGATGGGACATTTACATGATCATTAACTTCAATGCATTCTAGTGCCATAAGAGGTTTATCTTCTAACTTACAATAGTTGTCAGCAGAGATGATTTTTTCCCAAGTTTTAGTGCTTGTTCCATAGGTATCTGTCACAGTAAGCGTTACATCATATTGTCCTGCATCTGCGTAAGCCACTTGTACTGTACGCTCAGTACTAGTTGCTGGAGTACCACCGTCAAACGTCCACAACCAACTCACATCATTGTCAGACACGATACTGTGATCTACAAAATTCAACGTATCATTATTGGTGCAAACTAACTTACGATCTACACTTATCTGTGCTAAGGGTTTACTGTTTTCATATAAGTCGGATTCCCATACTGATCTATTAGTTGCATTTCTGATTTTTTCCTTTCTGTAGTAAGGCACTACTCTTACAGAGTGTGTTCGCATTGGAAGATCATCGACAAATAATTCCCAATCTGCCATAGTATTATTTTTATAATAAACGCCTAATCGTGTACCAATCCATAATCCTCCATCAGTACCTTTTTGATGTTTGATGTTGGTGATTGCTTCTCCATTTAGAGAGCCAGTTATATTGCTCCAAGTAGTACCGCCATCATCAGATGTATACACTCCCCATTCGTAAGCACCATCACCATACATACTTGTACGTCCTATGTATATTTTTTCAGGATCTTCAGCATTTACTTCTATGTCAAATGGTATCCATCGACGATCAGGCATCACCGTGCTTGAAGGGGTGATGTCTGTAAATGTATTTCCTCCATCTGTACTTTTGTACATTTTCTTTTCTCCCCACCAAGAAGGGAAAGTACTTACGTAGATATAGTTCGGATTACTCCAACTTATGTCCATACTTGATACATCTTCATTAAACTCGTATCTCTCTTCGAATGTATATCCATTGTCTTCTGTAAAGTAAAGTTTGGTGCCACTTCCACTATACCATGCTGTATATTGTTCAGGATGAAATAATAAATCACTTGACCTACCAGTAGTATAAGTGCCATTTGGCTTAAAACTAAAGCCTCTTGTACTTGGACTTACTGTTCTATCGCTGTTCAGCGTTTTGATATTGTAATCTGAGTAAGCTTGTCGATCTATACCAGGATTTACAAATCCTCGCACCCCATCGCCTCCATCGGTACAGATCCACCCATTGTCGTAGACTTCTTCTTCTTTAAGCATAGTGCCATTATGATAGGCTCCACCGAGCATCACATCTCCGTGCCAAAATCCCTGACCAAATCCCCAAAAATCTGTACCCGCGATTCCATAAATTTTTCTTGTAAAATTATCGCCATTATCATCAGAGTAAAAAATTCCTCCATCACCCAATACCCAAAGATCTCCACTGAATGTATTGTACTTTATATCATGAATATCGGCGTGTACATAATTTGGCTTGTACGAATGACTCCATTTGGCTGGACACACAAACGTATCTCCTCCATCACCACTTACCCACATATTTACCCCTCCGACAAAGATTGAATCTCCGTTAGTGGGGGATATATCGAGCGCAAGATCATAATAGTATTGACCTCCATCGTCTGTTCCTTGATCGGACCATGCCATAAGATTCATATTATCTTCAGAAGGAGGTCCTGCCGGTTGCGGTCCGCAACATTTAAAGGTCCAATTGGTCCCATTATCATCACTTACATATATACCATACAATCCAGATCCACCATTCGCTGATCCAGTAGCAAGAGCAACTACACGATCAGGCATATCTGCACTAACCGCAATTTCTGTTCTTTTCTGTTCTTCACCTGCTGCGACATCAGGTTGTGGCCATTCGGTTCCAACGAGATCAAAGGTAAGTCCATTATCAAGCGATCTATAAAATTCTGTCTCATCATTAGATTTAAGAACTGCATAGATAGTATCATGATCAGTTGGGTGTATTTCTATTTCGAGTATATCGCCATTTAGAGGTTCTGTCCAAGTGACTCCACCATCAGTAGTACGGTATAAGCCTTCATTGGTTGCTGCGTAAAGTTTGTTCGTATCTGTTGGATCCATTCTGATATCGGTTACATTCAAAGCAGTACCTTGAAAAGAAGCATCTCCAGTAGGTAACCAAATATTACCACCATCTATACTCTTATATATACTACTAAATAACTCTGCGTACACAATGTCATCGTTTTCGTGATTAATTTCTATGGCTGTAGTTGTTCCTGTATTAATATTATAGGTAAGTGGTGTCCAGTTAGTGCCGCGATCAGTAGTCTTCCATATTCCAGCATTAGCAGTACCGGCATATACAACATCGTTATTTGCCTCTGATTGCTCAATAGTATAGACATGTGCTGCGCCAGGGGCATAACTACGAGCTGCAGCATCATGATCCCAGTCTATCGGTCCAATAGTGGTCCAGGACTCAGTGCGTGTAGAAATTTGATTTTGTGTTTCTTTATATTTTCTGTCTAATGATGGGGATGATTGTACTTCTCTTGATATTGATCGTAGCCATCTTTTGTAGTATTGAGTATGACTATTCTTTATGAATGTATTCGTTTTGTAGTATTCGTCATATAGATCTACCACTTTACCAGGATCGGAATCAGTCTTGTACATCTCGGTTATCCACAGAGGTTCGCTTTCAGATGTAATCGTATATGTAGATTGGTAAGGGGTTTCGAATTGAGCGAATAGACTAAATGGTATACTCAAAAAGATGATAAAAAGTAATCTCATAGTTGTGGAAATGGTTAAACCTATAATAAAACAAAAAGCTATATTACACAATTTGTCACTCATATACAGTATTATACAAATGCAGATTTACGTGATATGTATTACAAGGGATACTCTATACTATATATTCACCTATATGATAGTTAGAAGACCTCCTTACCACTATTTGGTATTCTTAATATGTTAGATTTGTCAATTCGATTATATCCCTTTCAAAATTAAAAAAAGCTTTACATTTGACCTTTGTATAATCAGATATTTATTTTTCTGTAGGTATCAACTAAACCTCTAAAGCGAAAGCTAAGGATATACTCATGAGTGAGCAAATCAATCACGAGTGCGGACTAGCACTCATCCGTCTACTCAAACCATTAGAATTCTATCAGGAAAAATACGGTACATCTCTGTATGGTCTGAATAAACTCCAGTTACTGCTACAGAAGCAACGTAATCGAGGTCAAGATGGGGCAGGAGTCGCTACTATCAAGCTAGATATGCCTCCTGGTAATAGATATATCAGTCGCCGTAGAAGTAATTCTCCGCAGTATATTAAGGAGGTATTCCAAGGGATAAGATCACACTTTGTAGATTGTACATCTGAGCAACTCAATGACCCAAAGTGGCTCAAAGAGAACAAACCATATACAGGAGAGTTATTATTGGGCCACTTGAGATATGGTACTCACGGAGGCAATACTATAGAGACAGTACACCCATTTCTCAGACAGAGCAACTGGATTACTCGCAATCTTGCATTGGCTGGTAATTTCAATCTGACTAACATAGATGAATTGTTCCAAGAGTTGGTTGACCTAGGACAAAACCCTAAAGAAAAATCTGATACGGTTACCGTATTGGAAAAGATTGGTCATTTCCTCGATGATGAAGTACAGAGATTATTTAATTGGTTCAAAGCGGAAAATTATAGTAACCAGCAAATCAATACTCTCATAGCAGAGCATATAGATGTTCAGAGATTGTTACAGAGAGCTTGTCGTAAATTTGATGGTGGATATATCATGGCTGGACTAATGGGACATGGAGATGCATTTGTTATGAGGGATCCATCTGCGATACGTCCTGCTTTTTATTATCAGGACGAAGAGATCGTAGTGGTAGCATCAGAACGTCCAGCAATTCAGACGTGTATGAATGTTCATCATACAGAAGTACAAGAGCTGAAGCGAGGACACGCACTCATCATAAAGAAAAATGGGAAAGTAACCGAGGAACTTTGCAAAGATCAGTTGCCTCGTACCGCTTGTTCGTTTGAGCGTATATATTTCTCTCGAGGTACGGATAGAGATATTTATCTAGAGCGCAAAAAGCTAGGTGAATTGCTCGCACCTGCTATCATGAAAGAAATTGATAACGATATAAAAAATACTGTTTTTTCTTTCATACCAAATACTGCAGAGGTGGCATACTTTGGAATGGTTGAAGGTATCCAAAAGGAAGTGGACAAAATCAATAAGAAAAAACTTCTGGAATTAGGTACAGACGCAACTGAAGAAGATATAGATAGGATCCTAAGCTTCAAGCCAAGAGTAGAAAAGCTAGCGGTGAAGGATGAAAAGATGAGAACATTCATTGCGGATGATGCCTCGCGTGATGAGCTAGTAAAACACGTATATGATGTTACTTATGGTATTGTAAAAAATAATGTAGATACGCTCGTACTCATGGACGATAGTATTGTACGTGGTACCACGCTAAGAGAAAGTATCATCAATATACTAAATACACTCAAGCCGAAAAAAATAGTAATCGTATCATCTGCGCCACATATTAGATATCCTGACTGCTATGGTATCGATATGAGTAAGATGAAAAACTTTGTAGCATTTAATGCTCTGATAGAATTGCTTAAGAAAGATGGTAAAGAAGATTTACTCAAGAAAGCATATTGGGGTTGCAAACATCAAGAGACTCTTCCACCAGAAGAAATGCAAAATGCTATTCAGTTTCTCTATGCTAGATACACCGATGAACAGATATCCGAAAAGATCGCACAATTAGTTACTCCTGCTCACGTAACAGTTCCCGTAAAAGTGATCTATCAAACCTTACCTGATCTTCATAAGGCATGTCCTAATAATAATGGAGATTGGTATTTTTCAGGTAATTATCCTACTGCAGGCGGCGTACGAGTGGTAAATAGGGCATTCATCAATTTCTTTGAAGGAAATAACGAGAGAGCTTATTAGGCAATAGTGGTTACTTTGATTCCCTCTTTTTATTTCTTAGAATACTAAAAAATCAGTGCTAATATTTTTCGTTTTATTAATTGCATTGGCGGAATATTATAGATTAACAAGTCAAAAATATACAGCTAAGATGCTCTGTGGGTGTCCATAATCTTGTACTAATTGTGCATAAGAGAAATTGCATTAAGGTGAAAAACATGAATTTTTAAAGAGTAAAACTACCTTTTAAAGTGCACTTCTAAACCCAATATTAATTCCTTAGCACCATTATAGCTTTCCTGCATACCTATACTACCAGCATTAGCAAATAAGGCCATTTCAGCTTTTTGTAGTATTGTGGATACACGATCAGTAAAATCTTGTGGCACATTTTTATCTGTGAGAATTTTATTGATATCTGATTTGTTCATTTGACTATAGGGAACCTCTAGTCTATCAGATAGATAGCCAAATATTCCATTTTGTATCTCTTCGTAGAATTGACGAATTGATCCAGCATTCATAAGAGATTTTGCGACACTCAGTTTTGCAATAGCTACTTTCTCAGCATTTTGAGCTTGTATTAGTCGAGGGTCTATATTTGCCTCTTTACGGAGTTTGAGCTTATACATGAACAGGAATGGAATTGCGGCTAGTATCAGTCCTAACAATCCCCAATGCAATAAACTTCCAAATAGGATAGTAGGCTTAGATACAAAAATTGGACTTGCAATCAGAGGGGATAATACTTTGTCCGACTTCACAGCCTCCATGGTATTGATTGCTTTCATTCCTTGAGCTACACTGAATGAAAATGGTCCAGCCGTTAATGTTTCATATCTATTGCTGTCAGGACTATAATAACTAAATTTTGGTTGTATAGTAAATTGGCCTGTTTTTTTTGGGACTACTAAATATTCAAATATTTTTTGCGAACTCACAAACCCTTTGTCAACCATTTGATCTTCGCTCAATATATTAGGTTCATATACTTCTAGATTTCGGTCAAAATCTTGTTTCGGTGCGGTGACAATTTTTGCATCTCCAGAACCCTTGATGATCATAGTGATTTTGATCGCATCATCAGTTGTGATTGTTTTTTTGTCTACTTGAGCATTCATATCATATGACCCAACACCTCCGGAATAGCTTAAGGGTTCGTTGGGCGGATTAGCGATTACTTGAATTTTTATTGGATTAGTAGTGCGCTGTATCTTTTTAGTATTTCTTTGGAAAAATGAATTTCTTCTACTGCCATCTCGAATACCCAAATTAATTACTACAGGATCGAACTCGTAGGTTCCTGTTTGCTGCGGAAATAAGGCAACCTTTTTAAGACTCTGTACGTAATACTCTTTATTGTTTATTATCTCACGTTGTGCTCTTTTACGTCTTCCTTCGAGCGGCACAGAGAAGAAGCCATCATAGTCTGACTCATTCATTAAGTCATAGTTTTGAATATCTATTCTAGTATAAAGTGTATAATTGAGTACGACTTGTTGCCCTATAATTGCAATGCTATCAGAAAGTATTGCTTTGACAAAGAAGTCGTATTCCTCAGAGGCTTGCATACTTTTTGGGTCTGCTTTAACTACCTCTATAGTAATAGGTTCGGTTTGATATTTTTTGGAATCGACTTCTATGGTTGCAGCACCAATTCTAAATTTCCCAAGTTTAGTGGCCATCAATGCATATCCGTAAGATTTTTTGCTTGAGTTTTTGCCATTTACAAAACTCATTTGAGTGGAACGATTCGGGCCACCTACTATTCTGAATCCATTGAATTTTGGAGGAGTGAAACTCTGACCTTCAGCATTATGGATTGTAAATTCAACATTGACTGTTGAGTTTTGTATTATTTTTCGAGCATCTACACTAACCTCAAATCTGACGTTTTGAGCTAAAGATATCATTGACGACAAAAAAAGTAATAGTAATATGTTAAGTGCTTTAGTCATTAGGTTACATGTATTCTAAAATTTCTTTTTCTTTTTAGCCAATTCTCTCTTTTTCAGTAAGCGTTGATATTCCGCTTCATCATCTAGTTTACTCTTTTGAGTAGGTGATTTTTTGATAGACTTTCTTTCTAGGCTTTTATTTTTCTGATAAGTGGGCTCTGCTACTACGAATAGTTCAATAGGTTCGGTCTCTATTGGTTCACCATCAATTACTACTGATGCAGATGGAATATATATTATTCCTTCATACTTTGGCACTAGTATATAGCTCTCACTATACTCTTTGTAACTCACACCATTAACAAAGGAGAACGAACTACTGACATTTGGTCCGGCAACTTGCTGCAACCCTTCCCATGGCAGTATTTCTAGTTTCTCTTGTGCTCCAGATAGTTTATAAGTAACTTTTATCGCATCTTCCAATCCAATAGTATCTGCAGAAATAGATACAGATAGAGAAGTCTGTGCGCTGATATCTATAGTTAAAAATATACTAATAATTAATAGAAAGTATTTCATATTATTAAGTTGTAAAAAATATCATAACTGTGTTTCAGTTTGTCAGGATTGACATTTTTATTAAGGAGTTTTATTAGCGCTAAGAAATCTTCAAGTATAAATGTTTTCTCTCCGACTAAAGTGCGTTCTTTTTTAAAATCAACGATTTGACTGGGTTCGCTTTTGGATTCTTCGGGCTTATGTTCTTTATTTGTTATTGTTATTTTCGATTTAGCTACCAATCTTTTTTTCTCTTTTTTCCTCTACTAACTTTCCTCATTTTTTTTTGTACTTTTTTCTCTTCGTTCTCTGCTATTTCTAAGAGCTTACGAGCATCTTCTTTGTCTAAGTCACGTTTCTCTTTAGTAGATTCAGACTCAGATTCGTTGTTTACTTCGTTCTGTTGCTCTTGATTTTGCTCTTGATTTTGTTCTTGCGGTTTTTGATCTTTCTTCTCTTGTTCTTCTTCGCTCTCTTCTCCTTCCTGTTGCTGCTCTTCTTGGTTTTCTTGTTCTTTTTCGCTCTCCTCTTCTTTCTGTTGTTCTTGTTTTTTCTGTTGTTGTTGCTGTTTCAGTATTTGTTTAGTATAAGATAAATTATGCTTTGTTTCTAAATCATCAGGACGATACCTTAGAGCCTGTTTATATGCCTCCATACTCTCTTTTAACTTTTGATCATTGAAAAGCGAATTACCTAAGTTATGATAGGCTTGACTCTTAGATTCGTTATTAGGTGCAGAATTGATAGCCGATTGATATTGTTCGAGTGCTTCATCATATCTCTCTTGCTCGTATAGAGAATTACCTAAATTGTATTTCGCTTGTGACTTCCCTTCTTTTTCTATGGCTTTTCTATACGCCTCCTCTGCCTTAGAATATTCCCCTGCGGAGTAAGATGCATCACCGCTACGTAGTAATTGATGTTTACTCTGTGCATGTAGCGCTATACTAATAAAAACACATAGTGCAATCAGAATCAATCTTATTTCTCTGCGGTTTTTTATATTTGTAGTCTTCATTATAGTTGATTTAAAAGTCCCACAATCTTTTTCCCTCTTTGTCAAAGCCGGATTTCCTTTGGGTTGCTAATTGTTCTAATAATAGACATAACAATCCAATAAATAAAAAGTACTGGTAATAACTGTTGTATTCAGTAAATGAATTTAGTTCTACATCTCTTTTTTGTAACCGGTCTAGTCTTGATTTTAGATCTTTAATAGCATCACTCCCTTGATTGATAAGGTAAAAATTACCTCCACCAGCATCGGCTAAATCTTGCATCAAACTCATGTTTAGCTTGCTTATGACAGGAACGCCTTCTTCATCTTTCTTATAAGTCTCACGACCCCTATCTATCACTGGAATCATACCGCCTTCTGTTGTACCAACTCCTACCGCGAAGGTGACCAATCCATTATCCCTAGCATCACTAGCTGAAGATATGGCCGCATCATCGTGATCTTCTCCATCTGATATGACTATGATCGCTCTTTGGTGTGGCGTATCATCTTCAAATGCTTTGCTCGCTAGATCGATAGCTTCTTGTATTGCTGTTCCTTGGGTTCCAGCTTGATCGGTATTGGCAGCATTGGCATATAATTGTACCGCTGCGTAATCTGAGGTAAGTGGTATCTGTAAGTATGCACTACCCGCAAAAGAGATTAAACCAATACGATCACCTTTTAGAGTATTTATAAGTTCTTCGACGAATTTTTTGGAACGCTCTAATCTCGATGGTGATATATCTTTAGCATCCATACTACGTGATATATCTAGTGCTATATAGATATCAGCCGCGGTGGCTTTTACCTTTTCCTTTTTCGTTCCCCATTGAGGATTGGAGCAAGCAATTATCAAAAATGCTATTCCGAATAACCATAAACCATATTTCAACCATTCTTTATTTGTTGACCTATCTTTCATCAATCGATTTAGTAGTTTCGGATCTCCTACTTTAGCCAGTTGGTTTTTCTTTCGCTTCATAAGGTAATATACGAGTGCGGCCAAGACCAATACAATGGGCAAGGCATATAGGCAATCGATATTTTCAAATCTAAACATCTATGGTAAAGTCCTTAATATACTTTGTCTTAAAATAAATTCTAATAATAATAGTCCGAATGCAAGTATCAGCGGAATACGAAATATGTCTTTGTATCTTTTAAATACATTGACTTCCATTTCTGTTTTTTCCAACTGATCGATCTCGTCATATATGCTATTGAGCATAGCTTCATCTGTTGCTCTGAAATACCGTCCGCCAGTCATCTTTGATATTTCAGAAAGTAATTTTTCATCGATATTCACTTTACTCATTCCGAATACAAATTTACCATCGTTACGCCTATTCACAGGAGTAAGTGCAGCACCTGTAGTACCTACTCCGATCGTGTAGATTTTCATGTCATATTCTTCTGCAATTTCTGCAGCCGTCAATGGTTTGATGTAACCAGCATTGTTCACTCCATCGGTTAATAATATAATAACCTTACTTTTTGACTTGCTATTCTTCAGCCTATTCGTTGCTGTGGCAAGACCCATACCTATGGCTGTACCATCATCTAGCATTCCACATTCAATATTGGCTAAGAAGTCTTTTAGTATGTTATGATCTGTTGTGAGAGGAGTCTGTGTAAAACTATCACCAGCGAAGACGACTAATCCTATTCTATCATACACTCTCTTGTCTACAAACTTTGCCGCCACTTCTTTACTTACGGTTAGTCGATCTGGATCAAAATCTTTAGCAAGCATACTAGAGGAAAGATCCATCGCTAATATGATATCTATTCCCTCTGCTTTTACCACTTCTTCTTTAAGTGTTTGTTGAGGTCTAGCCATGGCCAACATTAGCGCGGCCAATGCAAGATATCTTAATATGGGCAAGTACTTTATTGCTTTTTCCTTCCAACTGTATAACCCAGAAATGGACTCTAAAGTAGAGAAGGTCATAGGCTCAATCTCTTGACGCTTACTATAGTACTTATACAATAGCATAAGCGGTATGATCGCTAATAGTAGCAACCAATAAGGAGAAGAGAATTCTATGTTATGTATAATATTCAATTCATTTCAGTTTTAAGGTCTTCCACATCTTCTTTCTTTGTACTTTCAACAAAGGCTACAGCCTCATCCATAAACTCTGCATTAATTTCTAGTGGTGGAGTTGCTTTTGCAAACTTTACCAAATCAGCTATCGTCAGTATTCTCTGAAGAGTAACACTATGTTTAGTGTCGAAATCTTTATTTCGTAAAGCTCTGCTGATTTCGTCTGTAGTCATCTCCAATGCATTTATATCAAATCTATCTTCTAGATACCTACGTACGATATCAGTCAATTCAGACTGATATTTCTTTATGTTTCCAGATTGCCATAACTCTTCACTCTTTAGGGATTGTAATGCAGTAAGAGCTTTCTTATGAGCTGGAATAATTATTTCTTTTTCGACAGCGATTTCCTCGTCTTTTTTTCTTCCCCAAAATAACTTAACAAGTAATGGAGCTAGTAGCGCAAAGCCAAGTAAGTAGAACCAGATTTTGTAATCTTCCCAAGACTCACCTTCAGCGATGATATATTTGATTGGCATAAGTTCCATACTGTCTTGCGCCATACCCATATTAGCCGGTATTACCCATATTCTTGCAGGCTCTAATTCTGGATATCTTTTACCAGACTTATTGGTAATCTTTGGAGACGGTATCATCCATATACCATAGTCATAGATTGATATTTTGATTTGCTTCGTTATGGTATTTCCATTTTTGAACCAACCTTCCATCGCTTCTACTGGAGTGCTGAAATATTGATCGGAGATACCCCATTCATTATTACCGATGATAACTGCGGTAGTATTTTTTTCCAAGTTGATTGTATCTCCTGGGTAGGCTAAATTGATTAGATCACGCCAGCCCGTAAAGTCGATAGACACGAGATCATTGACATTGTCCGTGCGTAATACTACATCGATAATCAAATGATCTCCTATCAATATAGTATCCTGCTGTGCGGTTACAGATATAGAATTCTGTGAGAATGCAATATTCCCAATCAGAAGCAATAGTAATATGTATTTAATTTCTTTTATCATTGAGCTATCTAATAGCATTTTGTATTTCTAAATTATGTAACAAGTATTACTTGTCAATCAAAAATTTTTACCTTCCTCGTTGTTTAAAAAATCGTAACAACTCTTTTACATAATCTTCTTCTGTATTGATTCTAAGTGAATTTGCTCCAGTCTTGGCGAAGAGTTGACGAAAGTTCTCTGTGTGTTCAGCAAACCAATTAGCATATCTTTCTCTAACAACTTTAGATGAGGTGTCGAGTATTCTAGTTTTGTCTGTCTCGGCATCACGCACATGCATGAGTCCTACATTGGGCAATTCCGTTTCTCTTTCGTCGTATATCTGCATGCCTACGATATCGTGTCTTCGAGCAGCGACGGTTAACGCAGTTTCGTATCCGTCAGTCATATAATCTGAAAGTACAAATACGATCGCACGTTTCTTCTGTACATTATTAAGATATTCTAGCGCTTTATTTAGATCTGTACCATCTGATTCTACTTCATGATTTATAAGTTCTCTGATGATACGTAGCGTATTCGTTTTTCCTTTTCCAGGGGGAATATATTTTTCAATCTTATCTGTAAATAATATTGCTCCTACTTTATCATTATTGTTGATCGCAGAGAATGCCATCACAGCAGCGAGTTCTGTTATGATTTCACTTTTAAAGTTGGACTGAGTACCAAACATGGCAGACTTACTCAAGTCGACTAAAAGCATTACGGTTAGTTCTCTTTCTTCTTCGAATACTTTTACAAAAGGTTCACCAGTACGAGCGGTAACATTCCAATCTATATTACGTACATCATCACCATAGGCATAATCGCGTACTTCGCTAAATGACATACCACGACCCTTGAAAGCACTCTGATATTCTCCAGAGAAAATATGCTTACTCAGTCCACGAGTTTTGATTTCGATCTTCCGTACTTTTTTGATGAGTTCGTTAGTATCCATAGCGCCTAATCATTGATTTTGTTTTGGTCTACCAATTTGTCTAACCAACTACCACGGTCAATATATTGTGTTAGATCCGAATAGAGATAGGATTCTCTCTGTATACCTTTTACTCTATCAAAATAGATTTTATATATTCCATCATATCCGACTACCCAAGTACTATTTTCATTGTCAATAGTACTATCTAGGTTGGTCAGATTCCAGTCTTTGTCCAATACGTCAGTAAGTGTTACAGCTTTTGACTTATCTATATGATAGGCAAATGCTGTAACTTCTACTTCAGGTTGCCAGTTGTATTGTTTGTATTGTACTCCAGAGATAAAGTCTTCTGTCCATAATTCGATATCTATCCAAGAAGAAGCTTGGTACTTGAGTCGATCAGAAACGATTTCTGTAGAATCTGCTTTATGAAATTTTCTTAAGTTAATGGAAGTAGATTTTATCCAATGTGCCTGTTTTTTTTTGAGATATGTATCTAGATCTTTATCATTGAACTTTGCGTATTCTGCAAGTAGCATAGAGCGGTAATCAGAATATGCTTTAGTTTTCTTTTTTATTTGAGAAAGTATTCGCAACTCAGTGATTTCTCTATTTTGATCGGCAGTGAGTACGATCATTTTGTAATCACCGCTCTTATTCTTGTAGATTTCTACCGAGCTGACACCGATGATACCTTCTGGGTTTATTATTACTTTGTTGCAATTCTTATCTTTACAAGTATATTTAGATTTGTATCTGCTTTTGAGGCCATACTTTTCTTGTATCTCTAATGTACCATTGATATGGTCGATGTCAATGTTTACTATCCTGCTACGTATAATACCTGAGAGTCGAGTGGTATAGTAAGGGGTTAGCTCATTTTTATGTACATCTTGATTAATAGTAAACGAGTATCTGGCTGCAGACTCTATTTGGTTCCACTCACCAGAAAATCCATTGTCACTTTTGGTAAGAGTGATATATCCAGAACTACGACCCTGGCTATCTTCTTCTATCATTTCTATTGTATCATTATCTACCTCTATGGATAAGCTATAGATATCATAGCTTGACTTCATTTTGTACAAACCTTTATCACCGCAGATTAGCATTTCTAGTGGAAATACTTCATCTAACAAACCTTCGTAACTTAAACAATATTCTGTGGATTTATGAATGGTTTTGTAATACTCTTGTAACGACTGAGCGTTACAGATATTAAAGGCAATAAATATTATTATTGCTGTTATGATATGTCTAGAAAGAAAATTCACTAGGGTACTTGGACGGTATTAAGAATTTGTGTTATGATATCGTCTTTTGTAATATTTTCTGCCTCTGCTTCGTAAGTTATACCGATACGATGTCTCATTACATCTTTGCAGATGTTACGTACATCTTCTGGTATTACGTATGCCCTTCTCTGAATGAATGCATACGCTTTAGCTGCAAGGGCTAGATTTATTGTTGCTCTAGGAGATCCTCCATATGATATTAGCGGAGCAATACTACTGAGACCATACTGAGATGGACTACGAGAGGAGAAGACTATATCGAGTATGTAGTTTTCTATTTTGTCATCCATGTATATGCTACGGACAGATTCTCTGGCTTTTATAATAGTCGCTGGAGTTACTACCGCATTGATTTTTTGTGTGATCTCACCGAGTATATTTTTACGCATAATGAGTTTCTCCTCATCCTTAGTAGGGTAGCCTATATTGACTTTCAGCATAAATCTATCTATCTGAGCCTCTGGAAGCGGATATGTTCCTTCTTGTTCGATAGGATTCTGAGTGGCTAGTACTAAGAAAGGCTCCTCTAGCTTATATGTCTCTTTACCAATGGTCACTTGTCTCTCTTGCATCGCCTCTAGAAGAGCAGATTGTACTTTGGCCGGAGCTCTGTTGATCTCATCAGCAAGTATGAAGTTAGCGAAGATTGGCCCTTTTCGTACGAAGAAGTCGTTCTTTGCGGGATTATATATCATTGTACCTATGATATCGGCAGGGAGTAGATCAGGAGTAAACTGTATTCTACTAAATTTTGCATCTACTGCAGAAGATAAAGTTTTGATTGCTAGTGTTTTGGCTAGTCCAGGAAGACCTTCTAATAGTACGTGTCCATTAGCTAATAACCCTATGAGTAGGCGCTCAAGCATATAGTTTTGTCCTACGATTACCTTTGATGACTCTGCATTGAGTACTTCTATAAATGCACTGTCTTGGTGTATCCGCTGGCCTAGTGCTTCTATGTCTACTGATGGTTGCATATTTTCGTTTTGTTCTTTAAAAGAAAGCCTTCGATAATGAAGGATCACAAAGTTAATAAATACTATCTCTCACTTAAAAATGAAGTTGCTGTTTAATTTATTCTTGTAAAAGAAAACCTTAATATAAACTAAGCCTTTCGTAGGTTGAATGTCGAGTTATCTATTTTAACGGATTGTTAACACGCAGAATAGTTACCTTACACTCATGCAAGGAAAAATCTATTTGGTACCCTGTCCTATAATCGAAGATGGGATTTCTAGTCTACCGCCAGCAACATTGGAAGTATTACATACTTTGGATCATTTTATAGTGGAAAGAGCAAGAACCGCTCGTAGATTTATTAAAGAAAGTGGACATCCTAAACCTATATCAGAGTTAGAAATATTCGAACTCGACAAACATGGTAAAGTCGAAGGACTTAAAGACTTTATTTTCAAAACTAAAAAAGGTTCATCAATTGGTGTGATTTCAGAAGCTGGCTGCCCAGGAGTGGCTGATCCAGGAGCAGATATAGTAGCCATAGCACATAGAGAAGATATTGACGTTTCGCCATGTGTAGGTCCATCGTCTATATTGCTAGCTTTGATGTCGTCAGGTATGAGTGGTCAGTCTTTTTGTTTTAATGGATACCTGTCTAATAAAAAGCTTGCTCTTGTCAAACAGCTCAAAACTCTTGAATCAATAGCTCATAAACAGAAGCAAACGCAGATATTTATGGATGCACCTTATCGAAATGAATTTTTACTGTCTACCTGCAAGGATTCTTTACGTCCGAACACTATGCTATGTGTGGCCGTTGATATTAGTGCGAGTACTGAGTATATCAAGACTAAGAAAGTCTCAGAGTGGGAGTCAGCAGAATTTAAATTTTTCCATAAAAGACCCGCGATAGTAATGATTGGTTAAATCACAATAAATAGAAATGTTGAATCAGTATTTTACTAAACGAAATTTCTATGATCTTTTCTGAATATATAATCTATTGTAGTAAATCATGTTACGTCACAAATAATATCTTTTAAATTTTAATTACAATAGTCAATTACATCTTCATTACCGCAGGTTCTCGTTTTTGGCATTCTCCCAAAAGAAATAAAAACCTCTTAACAACCCAACCGCTCCTCTTTTTTGTAATGTAAAAGCGTAACCTTCAGTAGCAACATTGCGTTGCAAATTTGAGTTAAATGAATTTAAGGCATGTGATTTATAATTAACTAGGTCTTCGCCCGACCCTACTTATATTCTATATCTTCATTTTTGAAAAACAGTGCGAATATAATTAGAACAACAATCGCAAACCCAGCTGGATAAATCCAAATACTTTCCCAATTATGACCGCCCCCTTCTATTAAGAATTTATCAGTAATCATCCCAGCTACTTTGAATCCGACAAGCATTCCAACTCCATAAGTAGCTAATGTAATGAGCCCTTGCGCAGAACTTTTATATTTTTCTCCAGCTTTGTTGTCTGTATATATCTGTCCAGATACAAAGAAGAAATCATAGCATATACCATGTAATAATATACCACTGATGAGCATTACAAATAAACCATCAGAATCACCATAAGCGAAAAGCACATATCTGATTACCCATGCTAACATTCCAACAAGGATTGTTTTTTTAAAGCCGAATTTCTTAAAGAAGAAAGGCAGGAGTAACATAAATATTACTTCGGAAATTTGGCCAGCAGATGCCCATGCAGTAGATTTTTCAACTTGTAATTCTGCAAGAAATGGACTTAGATTTTGATAGTAAAATGCTAGAGGAATACATATCAAAATCGAAGATAGAAAGAAGATAATAAAATTCCTATCCTTTAGTAAATCAAGCGCATCAAGCCCTAACATTTCTGAGATAGAAGCTAACTTGTCTTTTTTATTACTAGGTGGTGTAGCAGGTAATAAAAAGCTAAATATTCCTAGTACAGCCGATGCGATGGCTACCATTAAAAAAGTATTTTTAAGAGCTCCACCTTCTATATTTCGTAGTGAATCCCATTGGAATCCTAAACTAATTATCCATCCTGCAGCTATCCAACCCACAGTACCCCAGACTCTTATGTGCGGAAAATCTTTTGCGGGATTATCCATTTGGTTAAATGATATTGAGTTAACAAGCGCCAATGTTGGCATATAAGCTATCATGTAGCCTAATACAAAAGGATAGAACATGTCGAATGACTCTACATTGGATAATTGATACATCAGTACCGCTCCGATTAAGTGGAGGACACCCAATATTTTTTCTGCATTAAAATATCGATCTGCTATAAGTCCAATTATTAAAGGTGCAATGATAGCACCCCATGATTGAGTTGAAAATGCTTGTCCTATTTCCCCGCCAGATGCTGATAGATTATTAGAGAGAAAAGTACCTAATGTAACGAACCATCCACCCCAAATGAAAAACTCTAGGAACATCATGAAAGATAACTTGGACTTAGTTATGGATTGCATATTCGTTATGGTTTGGTAGGTTGAATATAGAGAAATATTAAATTACAATGTAAATTTATAGTATTTAATAAGCGACCCTCAAGTATTGCCTTGTTAACCGACGGTTTCTTTTTGCACTAAGTAGTGGAGATTAATTTTTCTTGATTAAAAATGACAATGGGGATTTTTATCGCAATGAGATTATAGGCTATCATATTCAATATTATTGCTAAAAAAGAAATAATAATATTAGGCAATGATCCTATGGTTTTTTTGAAACATATATTATAATCATTCAGAAAACCAATCGCTTTCTGTGTTTTACCGTGAACGCTCATGCACAATGTGCTTGTGTGCTAGATTTTAGTTACACGTTCAAGCTAGCTATTTCTACTTCTCTAGACGTGAGGCTTTAGTTGATTTCAAAGGGTGATATTCTTAATAAAAAAAGGATACGCCAATGGGCATATCCTTTTATAAATCAATAAAAAATTGACTAATCATTTTAAAACCAACACTTAAAAAGTATCAAACCTTAATTCCTGTATTTTATTACCTTCTAGATAGACAAATATCCTGTAGGTGCCATCTCCTGTTATCATTTTGCCTACTTGATATTTTGACCCTGCTCCTGACGAACCGCTATGTAGGGATGCTACAGACTTAGGATTTGTTTGGGCTAAAAATTCTTTGATGGTCTTAGTAGCAGTAGCTTTAGATATGATTCTTTGATCATCTTTGATGCATAATTCTACTTCGTCCAGGAGTAGATCTGTGATTGATTTTATATCTTGTTTTTCTACAGCTTTGTAGAATTCTTCTGTCTGACCAAATGTCAACGTATTTATACTTATAAAAATCGCGAAAAGTAATTTTTTCATATTTTTTCATTTTGTACCGCAGTTAAAAATAAATGGTTTCTACTGCAATCAATCAAAGAGATAACTGACTAAAACGATTGATTCGTCGTAGTACACACCATCCATATTTCAAAAAACAAACTAAATTAGTGATATAGTTCATATTTAGGGTAATAATAACATCTGTCAACAGGACATTAAGCGTCATATATTACATTTGTTGTATAAATCGAAAAATGGTTGTAATGGATAAGAAAGTTGCGTTAATTATATTAGATGGGTGGGGGAAAGGAACGGATGAAAGCGTAAGCGCTATATCTCAGGCAAATACGCCAACGATGGATACTTTATATGAAAATTATCCGAATGCCGAATTGGTGACATTTGGGGAGCAAGTTGGTCTTCCAGAGGGTCAGATTGGTAACTCAGAAGTGGGACATATGAACCTAGGAGCTGGACGTGTAGTATATCAAGAGCTTGCAAGGATCAACAAAGCGATAGAAGAGGGTGATCTCAATAATAATGATGTATTTCAGGGAATGATCTCACATGCAAAGAGTCATACTAAGCGAATACATTTGATGGGATTGATTTCTGATGGTGGCGTACACTCGAGTATAGAGCACATACTAGGAATATGTGATTTACTCAAATCTGAAGATATTGAAGTTTATTTACACCTATTTACTGATGGTCGTGATACTCCGCCCGATAGTGCGATGATATTTGTACAGCGACTACATGATTATATCGACGGAACTAACGTTAGGATAGCAACTGTTGTCGGGCGATTTTATGCTATGGATCGCGACAATAGATGGGATCGTATCAGTAAGACATATAATTTAATTGTGAGAGGGGTTGGCGACCACTATTCGGATGCGATGAGTGGTATACAAGCTAGCTACGACTTAGGAATCAAGGATGAATTTATTGAACCAATAGTAGTTGGTAAACCGGAAATGATAGAAGAACAAGACGCTGTTTTCTTTATCAACTTCCGTACAGATCGTCCAAGAGAGCTTACAAGAGCGCTAACACAAGACGATATGCCTAATTATGGTATGCATAAGCTGCAAATTCACTTTGTATCTATGACTAGTTACAATAGTACATTTAAGGACGTACATGTCGTCTTCACTAAAGAAAATCTAAAGCAAACTATTGGAGAAGTTCTTGCTCAAGCAGGTAAGACACAGTTGCGTATCGCAGAGACAGAGAAATATCCACACGTTACTTTCTTTTTCAACGGAGGAGAAGAACAGCCCTATTCAGGTGAGGGCAGAATAGTGATTCCATCTCCGAAGGTGAAAACTTATGATTTGCAGCCAGTGATGTCAGCAAAGGAAGTGACAGAGGCAGCAATAGGATATATTCAGGAAACGCATCCAGACTTCATTTGTCTCAACTTTGCGAATACGGATATGGTTGGTCATACAGGTATTATGTCAGCGGCGAAAGCTGCTGCTGAAGCAGTTGATACTTGTCTAGGAAAATTACTTACTGCAGCTACTGCAGTTGGATACGAGATGATCATTATTGCTGACCACGGCAATGCTGATATCATGAGCTATCCTGATGGATCTCCACATACAGCACACACACTATCAATGGTTCCGATTATAGTAGTTACTGATAGAGCTGATGTTAAGGTAAAAAATGGTAAACTTGGAGATATAGCGCCTACAATTCTATCTATAATGGGAGTAGATATTCCAGAAGAGATGACTGGGGATATTTTGATTTAATAGTCAAAATAGAATATAAAGTTACATTTGGCCAAAAAAGAAAAACAAGTATTGTAACTATATAGGCTCCCAAAATTATTAGTAAAGAGTAGGAGCGAAAAAAATTGTACTTTTTATATCGAAAAGTGAATAAAATATGAGAACTAAATATTTTGCCCATCTTTCAACACTTTCACACCCTTTTTTCCATCATGATATTCAGCTAAGTATTCTTGCTCAGTTTGGCCTTTAGTAGGTATATAATATTTCGGTCTATCATAGTCTTGTAAATCCATGATAGTGCTATAGCCGGATCTACAAAGGATAGCAGCAGAGGTGTTGATAAAAGAGGTGAGTTCTTCTTGATCAACAATGTTGTGAATAGTAAAATTTGCAGGATAGTTCTTCAGTCTCTTGCTGTCTGTACCGCGTACAATACAAACGATTCTTTCTGATAGAGATTCATTAGAAATTATTGATTTTTCGAATTGAGTCCTTGATGGTTCTGGTCCTGAGAGTAATACGAGTAGTTCTATAGTGGGATTTTCAAGGGATAACTTAATACGGGAGAGAGCGCCAATGCATTTGCATGGAATATGGATTTCACTGCTGTCGCTTAGTTTTCCACTTAGATCTCTTTCTTTGTTATCAGGAATCCAACATTCATCGAATCGGTGGATAAATCTACGATGTAAAAGATTAGCGAAAAGTGCTATACTTTTCTTTCTATGTTGAATGTTGAGCTGATGAGTGAGATAGATATTGTGCGTGTCTTTATGTCTTACCCCAAATCTATTATCTGATATAATCACATCAGGTTGCCATTCTTTGACGATACGATCTACCTCTTTTAATTCTTTGCGATAAGTAGCAATAAGCCTTGGTCCCTGAAGAAACATGCTAAGTGTCAAACTATAACCATACCTGACCTTATAAGAAGGTAACTCAAAGGAAGTTAAGTTTGGATATCTACGTTTCAGCATTGCAAAAGAAGTATTGTCTCCGGCAATGGCCACATCTTTTTCTAATGAAATTAAATGATCAATGATAGGTATGCATCTCGTAGCATGACCAAAGCCCCAATGTAGTGCGGCAATAAGGATGCGTTGGTGTTGTTTGAGTGTAGTAATCATAAGAAGTTCAATTTCAAGTGTTAATCTTAAACAAGAAATATATTTGTCAAATTCCGCATTAGTTTTTTAGAGCAAAAATTAAGTCTCAGTCCACTTCAGCCGCTACCGAAATACTTAGTTATAAAGTAACAAGAGCTATTTATTTGCTTCTTTTTCGACGAAAACTAATATGTTTTGCTTTGAACCTTTCTTAGTTACTTAATATCCTTGAACTAGGATTATGAAAATATTTATCACCGAAAAGTCAACGCGTTTCTTTGAAATACTGCCTGACCGAGTAATCCGCGTGTTTTTCTCTATTCGATAATTAGTCACACTTTACCCTTCCATTCGGATTTCGTCATTAGCTTCATCGTAAAACTTGTATTGAAATAAGTCGTAGTTGTTATTTTGGGCGACAGTGATCCATTTTTTGTATTCCATCCACCATCTCATACGTAGACTAGGAAGACCTTGTTTAATGTATGCATATACGAATGGGTGTGTCTCTAGCTTGATCTTACTAGTCGGTCTAGTATCTAGTATGAAGTTTATGTCACGTTCTATAGAGTCAGTCACTAGTAGAGACGGTGTACTCTTGCCAGTTCCTATACAAACAGGACATTGTTCGCTTGTATCTATTTTGACTTCAGGTCTTACTCTCTGACGTGTTATCTGCATCAGACCAAACTTACTGAGGGGTAATATTGTATGCTGTGCTCTATCTCCTTCCATGTATTTTTTCATGGCTTGAAACAATCTAGTCTTATGTTCTGACTTACGTACATCTATGAAGTCAATAATGATCAACCCTCCTATATCACGCAACCTCAATTGCCGAGCGATTTCTTCTGCAGATTCCATATTGACAGCCATAGCTGCATCTTCTTGACTGCGCTTCACCATCTTAGGTCCACTATTGACATCGATAACGTGCATCGCCTCAGTGCTTTCTAATACAATATATGCACCACTAGACATGGTACTATTCTTGCCGAAACTAGCTTTGATTTGCTTGGTTACACCAAACTCATCAAATATAGATCTAGCTCCAGTAAAGTGTTTCAGAATCTTGACTTTATCGGCGTCGATAGATTTAAGATAACCTTTGAGGTCATTGTAAACATCTTTGTCATCAGTGATTATAGACGTAAAGTCGTCAGTAAGTATATCTCTGATGATGGTCGTTGTCTTACCTAACTCACTTAGTAATTTCTTAGGCTTCTTAGTGTTTCGTAGCTGTTGGTATATCTCCTTCCACTTTTCATTGAGTTCGCTGATCTCTGAGTGAAGGTCAGCTACTTGTTTTCCTTGTGCAGCTGTACGTACGATTACACCAAAGTTTTTAGGTTTGATACTTCCTATGAGTAGCTTAAGTCTCTTGCGCTCTTCAGGGTCAGTTATCTTCTTCGATATAGCGATTATTTCTGTGAATGGAGTCAATACGATAAATCTTCCTGGAACTGTAATCTCACAGCTCAGCCTAGGTCCCTTTGTAGAGATAGGCTCTTTGAGGATCTGTACAAGTACATGCTCATGCTTAGTGAATACGTTGTCGATCTTTCCGCCCTTAGGATTATCGGATTCATTTTGAAAATTATCCAGACGTTGAGTATTAATTTTGCCGTTCTGTACGGTCTTGGTGTACTTAGCTAACGATTTGATTTGAGGTCCAAGGTCTGTGTAGTGAAGAAATGCATCTTTACGATGACCAATATCTACAAAAGCAGCATTGAGGCCAGGCATCATCTTACGGATACTACCTAGAAATATGTCACCTACTGCAAATGTATCCTTTGTCTTTTCGGTATGGATTTCTATCAATTTAGCATTCTCTATTAATGCTATTTCTACCTCTGTTGGAGAGGTGCTAATAATTAATTCTTTAGACACTACATATATGTTTTTGCCCACTATGTTTAATTATAGTGCAGCTTCACATAATCATTTAGACTATTAAACGATAGCTAGAAATAATGCTGAAAAAAGAGGAGATATCTTGGGAAAATATGTCTTGTTAATGGTTGATCAGCTTGTAGAGAGTTATTCGGTTTTTCCTTTGGGGATGAAGTATTTGTGCGTTGCGTCTTTTGGACTTTCGTGTTTCTAATTTGAGTGGCACAGATATTTTCTTTCTTAAAAATATTTTACTTAACTTTCTCTACGATTATCTAGTGTGTTGTCATATGTCTTAGTAGACTATGTTTATTAAAAAATGATTTTCAACTGGGGTAGTAGAGCAAGTCATATCAAACTCCAGCCGTGCGCTCTTATGAGCTATAAAAAGGTTTTGTCAGGATGATTGGTATAATTTAGTCACCCTGTATAAAATGTTGTTGATCAGCCTAAACCGTTTTAAACAACAATAAAAGTCAAAGGTCAGCAACGTTAAAAGTAAGGTACATCGTTGTCAAATAATTAAAAGCCTGTTTGAATAGACTTTAAATAACAAACGTCCGTGATTATCAAATAAACAGATCAATCATAATCAATATCTTATTTAATAGACATAAAGTCTTTCAATTTATGATAGCATAATAGCTTATATGACGACAAAGGTACTCCAAAAAGTCTACCAATCTTTGCTGTATCTTATCAGTTATATAGCTCAACGTCTAATTAGTTGAGAAATCTACTACCAACTTTCACTGTATAGTAAAACTACAACTAATATTAATGTATCTCACAAATCACTTTTATATATGATATGAGATATTAAACAGAACTTTAAAAAGACCTGTCTTTAAACAGAGAAAGCTGAATAGACTAATGAAAGTCATATTCAGCGTTCTGTTGATTCACTAGAAGTGGTGTATAGTAATTACTTACCTTTCTTCTTGTGTCTGTTTTTTCTAAGTCTCTTCTTACGCTTGTGCGTAGCGATCTTATGTCTTTTTCTTTTTTTACCGCAAGGCATAATTTATACTTTATTGTGTTACTAATTAATTGCATTTTGCTGCATACTTCTGCGCATTAGTCGCATCATTATTAGCTTTGTAAGCTTGTGCGAGCAGACAGTTAGAAGTATTATTTTCAGAATCGATCCCGACTGCTATCAGTAGTCTTTCGATTGCCCTATCTATTTGATTGGTTCTAATCGCTAGCTTTGCTAACTGATTTATAACTTTAACGCTCTTTGGATTGTCTTCGTTCAGTTTGCGAAGCATCATTATCCCTTCCATTGGACTTTTTACTGGATTCTCCACGAAGCATAGTGCTTTATTGATTTTATGGTCTATATTTTCAGGATTGATCGACATCGCTGCCTCGAATGCTGTTATGGCATGGGAAGTGGCATAGTCTCTAAATTTCTTCTCTTGTGTGGATTTAACACCCAGTAGGTAGCTTGTTCCTGCTATACTCCAGCTATTTTCAGTCTCTTCAATCTTAGCGATTTCTTCTGCGTAGTATCCAGCTATAATTGGTTGTCCTATTTCGTACCATGTTCTTGACAGTCTCTTGCTTAGATCTACTTTGGTTTCATCCGAATTTGCTTTTTTGAGCTCTACGTTTAAAGCTTCTACTATAGATTTTTCCTCTTTTGTAAGAGTCTTTTTAACATCTAATAATATATTCTGAATACTTGTAGCCTCCATATTGAGAGACCTTGCTTGGTTCGCTTTCTTGAGATTGTCACTTTTAGTATCACATCCAAAATAGAGTATAGAAAATGCTAATGTTGCAATGACGATAGAACTAAACTGAGTCTTGTTAAGCGCCATAAGTAGTTAATCTATTTTCTCTTCGTCTGGAAGACTGGTTACATTTAGCTTCACCTCTTCTACAAATATTTTAGCAGGCTTAAAGGAAGGAATGTAATGTTCTGGTATTTCGATAGCCTCATTCTTTTTGATATGCCTACCTATTTTTTTTGCTCTTTTTTTGATCACAAACGACCCAAATCCTCTAACATATACATTCTCACCAGTAGAAAGCGAACTTTTCACTTCTTTAAAAAACATCTCTAACGTCACTAGCACATCTACCTTAGGAACTCCTGTTTTCTCAGATATTGTTGCTACTAAATCAGCCTTTCTCATCGCCCTTACTGTTTGATTATTAATTAATTATGAATTTGTTTACCTCAAAGTGAGGCAAATTTCGCAAAATATTAGGACTAAGAAAGCTTTTGCCTTTTTTTTTTCCTTCTAAAGGCATATTTTATTCATTTAACTTATTCATTTACAAATGATTAATAATAAATGTCCACATATTTAGGGCTGTAAAGCGTTGGTATCACTTGCATTGAAAGAGTAAGCATTAGACTTATAGTCTTAGTAAATTATTTTCTTCAATTTTTTGAAAATCGAAGAATCGAATGATAGGCTGATTTTTTAGCGCTAAAAGGTATATTTGCACAAATTATTATATCTAATCTTATGGTGTTATCAATGACAGGGTTTGGACAAGCTCAAGAGGTAGTTGGAAATCAGAAATTTTCCCTAGAACTCAAATCACTAAACGGTAAAGCGACAGATATACGCCTTAAAGTCCCATCTTATTACAAAGACAAGGAGATGGTCGTGAGACGCACTTTGCTCAAAGGGGCTATTAGAGGCAAAATAGAGGCTAACCTTTCTATAGTGTCAGATTCTGGAGACGATGAATATGGGATTAATGCAGCTTTGTATAAAAAGTACTTCATTGAACTTCTTGAGATTCATCAGTCATTGGATGCACCTACAGGTGATATAGCTACGGCAATACTTCGTATACCTAATGTGGTATCGAGTAGAGATGAGGAGATATCTGACGAAGAGTGGAAGGTAGTTGAGTCTATAATGGAGAAAGCTATAATATCTCTTAATGTATTCCGTGCGGATGAAGGGGAGGCGATGTATAAGGATTTGATGGATAGTAGAAACATTATAGCGGAGGCATTACCTAAGATAGCTCCGTTTGAAGAAGAGAGAATTGAAAGACTTAAAGAAAGATTGAATAAGAATCTTAATGAGTTTAAACAAAGTGACTCTGTGGATCAAAATAGATTTGAGCAGGAGATGATTTATTATCTAGAAAAGCTAGATATCAATGAAGAAAAGGTAAGACTTTCTCAACATTGTGTGTACTTCGAAGATGTAATTAACAATAGCAAGCCAGAAAAAGGAAAGAAGTTGTCTTTTATAGCTCAAGAGATGGGTCGTGAGATCAATACGTTAGGTGCTAAAGCACAGCATTCAGAAATGCAGCAGGTGGTAGTGACGATGAAAGAAGCATTGGAAAAAATTAAGGAGCAAGTATTAAATATAGTTTAATATAGTTTTTAGATTATTGACATTTTGAAGTAGAAATGGTCTTTATATGGGCGCTAGAGGATTTAAGGGAAAGATGGTAATATTTACTGCACCGAGTGGGGCTGGGAAGACTACGATTGTGCGACACTTAACTAAAAGATATAAAAATCAATTAGGATTTTCTACGTCAGCTACGACTAGAGATAAGCGTGATCATGAAGTGGATGGGAAAGATTATTATTTTTTGTCATTAGAGAAGTTTCGTCAAAAAATATCTGATGGTGCATTTGCTGAGTACGAGGAAGTATATAAAGATCAATTTTATGGTACGCTAAAATCAGAGATAAAACGGATCTGGTCTTTAGGGAAGCACATTATTTTTGACATTGAGGTTAAAGGTGCTACTAACATTAAAAGTATTTATGGTGACGAATGTCTGGCAGTATTTATCAAGCCGCCATCGTTCAGCATATTAGTGGAAAGACTAAAGAATAGAAAGTCTGAAACTCAAAGCAGTCTTAGTAAGAGAATCTCAAGAATGAAAAAAGAACTTTCGTACGAGTCATCTTTTGACGAAGTACTAGTCAATGATTTACTTACGGTAGCTTGTAAGGAAGCAGAAATAATGATCGAATCTTTTCTCAATGTATCAGAAGAGGAAGAATAGTTTTTAATTTTTTTGGGACAGGAGCATGATCTGGCAGACTACTAATGGAATAACAATAGAAATAGCTTCAAGATATGAAGCAGAACATTCTAAACCCTTGCTCAAAAAGTACGTACACAGTTATCAGGTAAACGTAATCAACGATAACGAGCATGCAGTTCAGTTACTAAGAAGGCATTGGTTTATTCACGATTCTGATCAGACTATTCGTGAAGTAGAAGGTTCGGGAGTCATAGGAGTACAACCCATCATCAGGCCAGGTGGTAATCACACTTACATGTCTTGGAGTGTTTTACATACAGAGATAGGCAAGATGCATGGTAACTATACGATACTTAATCTAGATTCGAATAAAGAATATGTAGTAAAGATACCAGAGTTTCTGTTGGTGGCAGACCACATACTTAATTAGATTAAATTACGAATATTGAGTAAAACCAGTAATCTTTTTTTGTGTTTCTCTCGAATAATGTTTCTGATATTTCATTCGCCTACTACTCAAGTAGCCAGACAATTAGGTGTTCAGCCAATATTATAGCAGTATAACTATGGTGTCAATTTCAATTTATTTGAAATATACCTTATATGTTTGAACGTGCTCTTCAAAAGTGGGTGACGTATTTTCTTATCAAGCCATATTACACTCAAATAAGTATTTACCAATTAAACACTTTGATCTAAACTTAAAAGATTTGATTTATCATAGCCAAGTCAAGGCGTATCTATGAAACAATGCATGACTGGGCAATCATCGCTTTTTCTATAAAAAAATTACGCTTACCTCGGCTTATACTTACTTTCTTCCAGTAATTTTTGAGCGTCATTATGTGCGATAAGATCTTGCATCGTAAGCTTTGGTTTTTTTTGCATAAATTTCTTTATTATCTGCCAGCCGATATAGTTTGCTGTGCGTCCTGGAGCTTCTGTGGGCATTCCAGGAGAGTTTGGACTTGGACTAAGGTATTTATTGATAGACATCATGTTGGTCTCATAGAACAGCTCTTGGTCAAAGAAAAATCCCCACATTGAGAGTTCGTTATTACTGGCCCATTGCATCTGTTTGGTAGTATACTCCATAATGATGCTATCATGTGTCTCTGGCATTAAGTGATCTAGGATATATAGTCTCTTTCCATTATGAATCATATGGTCGATCATTCGAACACCATTGGCTGTGCCGATTTGCTCATCAACGAGTATTTCCATCGTCTTTTTTACTAGATGCTCTTTGTCGAATGATCTTGTGAGATATTTTGAAAAGCTTGGGTTTTGTGGATCGAGACGTTTGTATGGGTAATCGTCTCCTAGAAATAGATCTAAACTAACACCCAATGCATTTTTTTCATTATCATCAGCGAAGAGAAATCGCTGATAATTAAATCCTGTGTTCATAGTATAGATATTAGCTATGTCAGCATCAGGGAAGTAGTGATGAAAATACTTATATGTTAGGTCATATTCTTTTTTGATATCAGACATGTCGCTGAAAATAAGTCCAATCGTATCTTGCAGATTTTGAAAAAATGGATCTCTCAAAAAAACTCCTAATCTAACAGCGATAGTGTCACGATTACTTGATGCTGTGAATGGATTAAGTGTACCGAAGTAGAGCATTGCAGCGGATGGATATTTGTCCATTAGTAAATCGAGCTCGTAGCTTAGTTTGTTGGTGTCCATATTGGCTACCATCTCATCAAGTCTGATAATGTTAAAGTCTACAGTTATGTCACTGACATCAGGATGTACTTCTTTAAAGTCTGTTTTGCAGCTGTATACTATACAAAGTATTATTGCTACTGATATAATGTATATGTATTTCATTTTCTTCTTTTTAATTTTCATTTACTTTCTCGTTTATCGCTTGTTTTTCAAAGTATGTAACGATTTTCTTAGCTGCACTATTTCCTACTATGTCAGCTATTTCTGTTTCAGCTAATTCTTTTATTCTAGAAACAGATTTATACTTTTTCAAAAGTTTTTCAGAAGTCTTAATTCCTATACCTTCTATATTAGTTAATTCCGTACCTAGAGCGTTTTTGCTTCTTTGATTTCTATGGAACGTAATGGCAAATCTGTGTGCTTCGTTTCGGGCTTGCTGTATCAAAACAAGTGATTCCGATTTCTTATTAATGTATAATGGAATCGGATCGTCTGGGAAAAATATTTCTTCTAATTTTTTGGCAATTCCAATTACGGTTACTTTATCTAGTATCTTAAGTTCTTTTAATATCTTAACGGTACTACTCAACTGACCCTTACCACCATCTATGATAATAAGATCTGGAAGTGACTCTCCTTCGGATACAAGCCTCCTATACCTACGACCAACGACTTCTTCCATAGATGCAAAATCGTCAGGACCTATCACTGTTTTAATATTAAATTTTCGATAGTCTCTTTTAGAGGGTTTAGCATTTTTAAATACTACGCAACTCGCCACAGGATTTGTTCCTTGTATATTGCTATTGTCAAAGCATTCAATATGGAAGGGAATCTTGTCCATCTGAAGATCGCTTTGTAAAGTCTTAAGAATACGTTCCGCTGGAGTTTGCCTTTTTATTTTATTAAGTGCTTCTCTCTTTTTTTGAAATAAGAAGTACTTTACATTTTTTTCTGAGAGCTCTATTACGTGTCTTTTATCTCCACGTTTTGGTATAGTGATGAGCACTTCAGGATCTACGAAATCTATTTCGATAGGTACTGCTATCTCAGGTGCTATGCTGTTAAATTTTTCTCTTATAGCAGGTATAGCAAATTCAAGAATTTCTCTATCTTCTTCGTCAAGTTTTTTTTCTATTTCTACCGTATCAGAATTGATAATAGCGCCATTAATTATTTTTAGATAATTAATATATGCATGCTTTTCATCGCTCGCAATAGAGAATGCATCCAAGTCCTTGATAGATGTATGTACAACTGTAGATTTGGACTGATAATTAACGAAAACTTGAAACTTGTCTTTTAACAGTTGAGCCTCTTCAAATTTCATCAATTCTGCGTAATGTTCCATCTCTGATTGTAGATAGTCTTTTACGGGTTTGAAATTTCCTCTAAGGATATTTTTTACTTGTTCTATTTTTTGATTATATTCTTTTTCAGATTCTAGATTTTCACAGGGACCTTTACAGTTTTTGATATGGTACTCTAAACATACTTTATACTTACCCGCATCGATGGCGTTCTCATTTAAGTTAAGGGTGCAAGTTCTTAACTGAAATAATTTTTTAATGAGATCTAATATGATATTAGTGTTGTATTTAGAAGTATATGGCCCAAAGTAAGTAGAGCCATCTTTTATTACTTGTCTAGTTGCAGAGACACGGGGAAACCTTTCTTTTTTAATACAGATATACGAGTATGTTTTACCATCCTTGAGCATGACATTGTATCTAGGTTGATACTTTTTTATCATGGTAGCCTCTAAGAGGAGTGCGTCGGTTTCTGTTTGTACTATGGTATAATCTATATGATCTGCATTCTTGACCATTGTACGTGTCTTGTGCGCCTGATGCTTCTTGTTGCCAAAGTAAGATGACAGACGATTCTTGAGATTCTTTGCTTTACCGACATAGAGGATCGTCTCTTCTTTGTCATAGAAGCGATATACACCAGGATCTTTAGGGATAGAATCTGATAATTTCTTGTAATCCTCTGTAGTCATTTAACCTTCTTTCTCTTTCAAGCTTTCTGCTATTCCTTTTAATATATAATTGCCAGAAGCTGGATTAGTAGCTAGTGGTATATTATGCACATCACATAATCTCATAAGCATCTGTACATCCGGTTCATGTGGATGCTTATCGAGAGGATCTCTGAAGAATATTACGATATCAACATTTCCAGTTGCTAGTAATGCCGCTATCTGAGCATCTCCTCCTCTGGGTCCTGATAGTAGTTTCTCTACATTAAATCCTTCTTTTTCGATATGCGACCCTGTCGTTCCTGTAGCGAATATCTTTGTTTTGCTAAGGAATGTTTTATTACGCATTACGAAAGAGACCATTTCTGGCTTCTTACCATCATGTGCTATGAGTGCGATGTTAATCATATGTATTATTAATTTTGGTAATGCGAAGATAAGCTACTTTTATAAATCTAAAGCCAACAATCAATAATGAATGGATCTATAGTAATTGGTGATATTCACGGAGCCTGTAGAGCTCTTTTTATAGGTCATCAAAAAGTCAAATGTAACAGTAGCTGATACACAATTGTTTCTCGGAGACCTTGTAGATGGTTGAAGTCAATCCTATAAAGTGATTGAGTATCTCATCGATTTGTAAAAATCATACAATTCCATATTTATTAAAGGTAATCATGACTTCTATCGCGAGTATAGGTTAATGACTGGATAGGACAATTCTAACTGGGAACAGCATGGTGGATTACGCACATTAGTTAGTTATAAACATAAAAATCAAGCTGACAAAGACATATATCTTATCTTTTTTCAAAAGATGAGGTACTATCACATAGATTATAAAAAACATCTTTTGTACTTGCAGGATTTACTTTTCAGCTTGGTCTAGTAGGAGAAAATTCTATTTCTATATTGATCTGTTATCGTCTGCTTTTGGAGACTGACATAGCAATGGACGAAAGCCTGACACCAACATCTATACGCTATCCCAGATGGCATCGCCTCCATGAGGAGATATACACAGGTCATTCACCTACTCAGAGATAAGATACAGATATTCCATTATGTGGTGTTAATCTATGGAATGTCGACTCTAAGGAATATTGGCAAAGTGGGCCTGTATATCTTTTATATTCCACGGAAAAAGGGAGAAATAATGTATAAAAATCATAACATCAAGTATATCTATCTGAAGATGAAAAATTGACAGCTGTGGGTTGCCTTATTGTCTAATAAGATTAATTTCTCCATATTGTAAAAAAATTAATTTAAAAAGTATGAAAATGCATCAACTTACTCTGCTTTGGGCGATATTACTTATATCACTGTCTTTATCTGCACAATCCAAAAAAAAACTTACTCCAGATAACTATAAATCATGGAATCGAATTAAGGATGTGAAGATCGCAACCAATGGCAGTAAGGTGCTATATACGCTCTCTGGTGAAAGAACTAATAAGGAGCTACATATATATAATACACGTTCGAAGGATACCTATATTTTCCCAAGGGCAGATCAGCCTAGCATAGATTATAGTGGGAATATATTCATGTGGAAATCAATTGCTGATGTAGATACTATCAGAGAGCAGAAACGACGCAAAGTAAAGAAAGAAGAATTGCCAGGTGATAGTTTGTTCATTTTTGATGTTGTGACAAATAATACTTCGGTAATAAACACTCTTAAGTCATATAAGACACCAGATGAGTATGGAGGTTTTGTGGCGTATCAATTAGAACCTGGTGGCCACCCTTCGGATTCTCTTTTTCTAAGCAAGTTTAAAAAAAAGGAATCGAAAGAAGATGGAAGTCGAATGATACTTCGACACCTTAGTTCTGAAAAAGAAGACACATTTTATTTTGTGAAAGACTACGAATTTGCCGAAGAAGGAAAGAGGCTAGTATATCATACGAGTGGGGATGATTCCTTGCGAATGGGTGGTATTCATGTGGTTGACTTGATGTCAGGAAACGATTTCGAAATATTACAAACTAAGGGTGAAGTTTATCATTTAACTTTGGACATGAAAGGTGAGCAATTGGCATTCATAGTAGATAGTGATACGACCGAAGTAAGACATAGACCTTACGAGTTATATAGATGGTCGATGACTAATGGAACTGCTCAAAAGATTGCAGATAACTACAGTGGTTTTTTACCTCAAGGCTGGGAGATAAGTAATTTTGATACTCCTTATTTTTCAGAAAATGCATCTAAATTATTTTTTGGGATTGCACCGCCGGTATTGTTGAAAGATAGCTTGATATTAGATGATGAAATTGTTAATGTCGAAGTATGGTCTCATACTGATGGAATTCTACATACTCAGCAAAAAATTAGGGAGAAAAGAGATAGAGAAAAAACTTATTTGTGTTATTATGACTTTTCAAATAAAAGATTCGTTCAACTTGCAACGGCTGAAATAAAAGACGTAAGTACTAGAGATAATGCTAAGTATGCGATTGGAGTTGATGATACGAAGTATCAAAAAACTATAAGTTGGCTAGGCTACTCATACAAGGACATATACAGAATTGATATGACAACTGGCGAATCAAAGCGTATCATATCTCGATCTCCAAGAAACCCTAGAATGTCTCCATCTGGAAATTATTTATACTGGTTTAATAGAGAAGATGGTCGACATTATAGCTATGACTTAGAAAATGAAGATAGTTTTTCTCTCACAGATATTGAGTTAGGAATCTTTTATGATGAGGAGAATGACAGACCAATGGATCCAAGGTCATATGGATATGGTGGATGGACAGCTGACGAAGAAGAGTTAGTAATCTATGATAGATATGATATTTGGTTAGCACGCCCCAATGAAAGTAAAAAAATCAGAAAAATAACAAATGGTCGAAAAGATCAAATAGAATATAGAATAGTTATTCTTGACAAAGAGCGTGATTATCTTTCAGCCGAACAGTGGCTAGTCAGGTGGATCAACCATAAGACAAAGGATGAGGGATATGCTCACTTAAATGTAGATTCTGGAGAGCTTACACAATTGTTTTTAGGACCATACAGAATCGATAGATCGCCCTTGAAGGCAAAAAGTAGTAACGATATTATTTGGACTAAAGAAAACTATGATATTTTCCCAGATTTGATTCATAGTGATACACTATTTCAAAGACAAAATATAATATCAAATGCTAATCCTCAACAATCTGAATATAGTTGGGGGTCTATCCATATGCACGAGTGGAAAGATGATGAAAATATGTTGCGAAAAGGACTATTGGTATTACCTGATGGATTTGATCCAAAGAAAAAGTACCCTTTGTTGGTGAATTTTTATGAACGTAATTCTCAAAATTTACATCGGCACAGAGCTCCTTATGCACATAGGTCTACTATCAATTATGCGTACTATTCGAGCAAAGGCTATATACTGTTTAATCCCGACGTCTATTATAAAAATGGATATCCAGGCAAAAGTTGTGAGGTGGCCGTTCTTTCCGGAGTAAAGTCACTTATTGATAAAGAATTCGTAGACAAAGATCGAATAGGTGTGCAGGGCCATAGCTGGGGTGGATATCAAGTAGCTCACTTACTCACAAAGACGGATATGTTTAAATGTGCAGAATCTGGAGCGCCGGTAGTAAATATGATTTCTGCATACGGTGGCATTCGTTGGGGTAGTGGTATGAGTCGTCAATTTCAATATGAAAAAACACAAAGTAGACTCGGTGCTACACTATGGGAAAACCCTGAATTATATATCGAAAACTCACCAGTATTTAATCTAGATAAAGTGAATACTCCCGTATTGATATTACACAACGATGAAGATGGAGCGGTTCCTTGGTATCAAGGAATAGAATATTTCGTAGGTCTTCGAAGATTAGGTAAACCTGCTTGGATGCTCAACTATAATGGAGAACCACACTGGCCGGTTAAATGGCAAAATAGATTAGATTTCAATATTCGAATGGAACAGTTTTTTGATCATTATTTAATGGATACTTCTATGCCAAGTTGGATGAAGCGCGGAGTGCCGGCGCTGGAAAAAGGAATATTACAAGGAATGGAATTAGATACAAATTAATAATTAATTTTCTCAATCTTCACCAAATCTATCTTTAGGAAAACTAATTTCTGTTTTTCCATGTGGAGTGGGATCTTCATTTTCGTTGAGGTTGACAAATATTATATTCTCAATAGTAAGTATCCGTGTACGATTTATTTTATCTCTTACTTCACATTTGAGAGTAAGAGAGGTACGACCAAATTTAGTAGCTATGATTCCAATTTCAACAATATCTCCTTGCTTGGGTGCACTGATAAAATCTATCTCTGACATGTATTTAGTGACGATCTTACGATTGTCTAATTGTATCATAGCATAGAGCGCTGCTTCTTCGTCTATCCATTGTAGCAGACGTCCACCGAATAAAGTATTATTGGGATTTAGGTCCTCAGGTTTTACCCATTTACGTGTGTGAAATCTCATATTTTTTCTTTTTTGTAGGAGTTATGGCTAACGGTACTGTTCATAATAATATTTCATAATTATGTAATAGATTATAAACTGTTTGGTTTTAGTTTTTTGAAGGATTTACGTTACATGTTTCGGTTTCATAGCTTTTGACCAACTAATATATCCCCAAACACAAATTATTAGGTACACAGTAAATAATCCTGCAATTATATATAGGCTTTTGTAAATGTATAGTGGTATAGCGACCAAATCTACTATGATCCATAGCCACCAATTTTGTAAATATTTTTTTGCTAATAAATATTGTGCAACGAGACTTCCACTTGTAGTGAATGAATCAAAAAAAGGTAAGTCAGCGTCTGTATACGTTGACATTATGTAGCCAATCAAACCGCATCCTATTATTGTAGTGGTGAATGAATAGAACATTCCATTTTGTGACAATAGTTTTGTGGGAGTGACTGATTCTGTATCTTTCTTTTGCGACCAAAGTATCCATCCGTAGATATTTAGTATGATGTATATAACATGGAGTCCTAAATCTGAGTATAGCTTCTCGGAAAGAAATATATAAGCTAGAATAGATACGCTCACAATGGCAAACGGCCAAGCGATTACTTTCTCCTTAGCTTGAAGAGCAACTGAGATTATACCTGTAATGGTAGCTATGATTTCTAGTTCGGTCAAAATGTAGTTGTTAGAGAGTCTAAGATAGTCACTAGTTTTGGTATTGCTTGTTTAGTTTCATCTATAACTTGCTCGTGACTGGGCTCGAATATATTATAGTCAATAGGATAATAATTGCATACAGGCAGAGAATAGAGTAGTGGTTTTACACCAATAGAATTTAAATATGTTGATTCAGGTAACATAGACATTCCCACTAGGTCAGCTCCAAATTGAAGTAGCATTTTGTACTCTGATACAGTACCTAGAGCTGGTCCTCTCTGATATGCATAGATTAGTCCTTCAGTTTCTTTGTGAGAAATACATTTGGTGAAGGATGACAATCTAGGGATGTTTTCTAATGTGATTGTACTAGATATGCTTTGCCAGACTCCGACTTTTGCTTTTGATGAGAGTGCTCCACTTGCAGAGGTAATTATCCAATTTGTTATTTGATATTTTTCAGAGACATACTTCAACGGAGCAACACTTTGTTCGTAGCTATATCCTTCATATAAATGCAACTTCCCTGAAAGTATTATTAGTGGAGTACCATTTATTTTTGCTTCGTAAATTATGTGATCATGACCCTCTAATGTTGTAATTTCGAAATCAATAAAACTGTCATAGGTAATGGATTTGTTTAAAGTAACAAAATCTATAAGACTATTCATTCCAGAGCCCAATACAATAGCTATCATAGAATATTATTTGATAATCAATTTATCCAATATATCTTCGCCTAAGAATTTATCTTCTTTGTTTATTTTCGTATTAGTATAAGATTCTTTTGAGATGTTGAATGCTATAGTAAACTTTCTGTCTGTGCCATTTGGTGTTTTTTCATTAAGATGGAGTGTAACATCATGATGCATAAGTGTTCCATTAGAGTCGTGATATTGAATAGATTTTTTAAGTAAATTATCAGCGGATTTTTGTCTAAAAATATGAGATATAGAAGTAACTGTTAAAATTAGAATAACTAATAATTTCATATTACAGGAGAGTTTTTATTTCAAGCGTATTTATAATATAAGGACAAGATATAACTAATAATCAAAATGTTGCTGATTGGGAACATACAGTCAATTATGAGAATTGAGCAATGATATCAAGAGTGTTAGCGATAACATAAATTTATAGAATGGAGCAAATCATGAAGTAAAGGAAACTGTCAATAGGGGGTAGAGCAATGACACCAAGAAGGTTAACGATACGGCTAATTGGTTCTTTACTGAGAAGTTTTAGTGTATTCAATCCGTATTTCGGCCTATACCTATTACATTTGTTTATACTTGGTTCATCAAATATTCACTTTTTTATTAATACTATAATGAAGACCACATCCCTTACTCCCGCACATATTGATCTTGGCGCCAAAATGTCAGAATTTGCAGGCTATAACATGCCGATAAGTTATTCTGGAATCAAAGAAGAACATATAGCGGTACGTGAGCATTGTGGGATATTTGATGTGTCGCACATGGGTGAATTTTTAGTAAAAGGAAAAGAGGCGCTAGAACTAGTCCAGAAGGTAACGAGTAATGACGCTAGTAAGCTAGAGATTGGACAAGCCCAGTATAGTTGCATGCCTAATCTTGTGGGTGGTATCGTAGATGATCTGCTCGTATATAGGCTAGATGAAGATAAATGTGCAGATGGAGAGAAGGCCTTTATGCTAGTAGTGAATGCATCTAATATAGATAAGGACTGGAGTTGGATAGAGCAGAATAATAGCTTCGATTGTAAGATGAAGAATATCTCTGATAGTGCAGGATTGCTTGCTATACAAGGCCCTAAGGCAACGGAATTACTACAAAATCTTACGAAATCTAATCTCGGCGAAATAGAGTATTATCACTTCACTAAAGGGTCTGTAGCAGGAATAGAGAATGTAATAATATCAGCTACTGGATATACTGGTAGTGGAGGATTTGAACTTTACGTAGACAATCAGTACCTCAGGACACTTTGGGATGCTATATTAGCGATAGGAGAGCCTTATGGACTACAACCAGCGGGTTTAGGGGCTAGAGATACGCTCAGACTAGAGAAAGGCTTCTGTCTATACGGTAATGATATCAATGATGAAACCTCACCAATAGAAGCAGGACTGGGCTGGATTACTAAGCTTAAGCAAGATTTTGATTTCAACAGTAAGCAACTGTTTATCCAGCAAAAGGAAGCTGGTGTAGAGAAGAGACTTGTTGCTTTCAAAGTATCTGACAGAAGAGTACCTAGACAAGGATATAAGATTTTCTCTGAGGATGGAGAGACAGAAATTGGAGAAGTGACATCTGGAACACAGTCTCCATGCCTAGATTGTCCTATAGGAATGGGATATGTCAAATTAGGCCACCATAAGAGTGGGAGTAAAATTCACTTCCAGGCAGGTAAGAAGCTGATGAAAGCAGAAATTGTTAAACTTCCTTTTGTATAGGCTTTAGTTACTATCTACTTTATGTTTGTATTTATAAGTCTAAGAAAATTGAATGTGTTATTGAACAAATCGCACTTGATTTCTATTAACTTACTATAATGTAAATTCTAACATGTTATATAATTTCCATGCAACTCGACGAAGGAAAAGAAAAATTTATACTTGCCTGGGGCAAATTAGCCTTAGAGTGGGGAGTAAATAAGACGATGGGTCAAGTCCATGCTCTTTTGCTTGTTGCTCATAGTCCATTGAGTTGTGAGGATATCATGAAACACCTCAAAATATCTAGAGGAAACGCCAATACAACAATAAGGGCTCTACAGGATTGGGGTATTGTCTACAAGCACAATATAGTCGGTGATCGTAAGGATTATTTTATAGGAGAAAAAGATGTTTGGCAAGTATTCACACACATTTTACTCAAGCGAAAGCAGAAGGAGTTAGATCCGATGATCAAAATGCTTCAAAGCGTATCTACTGTAGAAGGCAAATGCGAAGCCTCGGATGAATTTTGTAAAATGATCAGAGACCTCAAACACTTCTCAACTAAAGCAGATTCGATGCTCGAGACTATTCTTAGATCGAAAGGCAATATGCTGCTCGGAGGATTCATGAGGATGGGGAAATAACAGTTTGAAGAATATCTACAGCTTTCCCATTGTATTGTTAAAATTATTTTTGGTAAGTGTAAAGTTGCAAAATGTAGAACTCTAGGAGTTCCTGTGTATTACTCAACGACTTTGTGCCAAAATCTTTTAGAAATCATAATAATAATGTAATTATCAATGAAGTTATTTAAGACATTGTGTCAAAAATGATTTAAAAATTAATTAACAATACGTTTTTAAACGACTCCAATACTCAGATTATCGTTACCTTTCCATCACATGTTAGATACTCAGGATATACTTAACGGATTCTTCAATACACTACAATCATCAGTGGATAAGGTGTACGATGGAGACACACTGTCTGAGTATCTCAAGGAGATGTCTGTAGAGACGCCTGCATTAATTAATCAGATTGCGAATGTAGGGGCACAGTATGATATTGTAGTCACTAATAAGAAAGACCTTCAACCCATAGATGCTGATAAGTTTATCATTCTGTATTATTGGATGGAAGAGGCTAAGAATTTCATGATACTTTGGAGAGATATTTTATTGGAGGGCACTAAGGCATTTTATTATCAGCTAGATGGCTCAGTAGAGCATATAACTGTCAAGAAAATGTTGGATCAGTCAAAATCTGTACTCCAAGAAAGCATATATTCTTTACAAAAAGTGTATCCTACTATGATAGCTAATCTAGGTAGTGATCCAAAGAAAGTCAAACGTCAAGTACTAAACTGGGAAAAACAAATTAACCCTTGGACGGAGTATAGTATACAGTTTAAAGCTATAGCTGAACAATGCCGAAGTATATCCAAATTAGGCAATCAATTAGATAGAAGTAATGGGTCGTACAAAACGATAAAACGTAGTCTTAAGAGCTATGTTGACAAGCGTATGTCTAATATGAAGGAGATATCATATTCTGCTATAGAGGCTCTTAATACGATCAAGGACATTAGTAATGATGAAGGCAAACCTAATATCATACAGAAATTACAGAAGATAGAGAGTGTCCACAAGAGACTTAACGAGCTATTCGTAGATGTACATCATCTGGAACAGATTGAGAAAATCTTAGAAGATATGGCAGATACCTTAGAGGTAGCAATAGATGGTGATAACGGTAAACTCAATGTCAAGAAACTCTCTCTCAAGAAAACTACCCAGCAATGGCTAGAGTCAGAGATTTATCTATTATTCTACGAAGTAGAAGAAGTAGAAGATCAGCTTAAAAATAAGTTGAAAATGATATTGGTTAATATCCAAAATTATCTGACTTTACTCAAGAATGATTCTGCTGAGAATAAAGGAACACTATTTAGACAAGCTATTGAAAAGTTTGAAAATGAATATCATAATATAGCAGCGAAGCACAAAAAACTTATAGACTCAGCCTCAGATAAACTTGAATACCAATTTAATATATCTCAGCTATTTAACAATGAGCGACTTTTCTTACCACTATCTGTACAATCTTCATTAGGTAATATAGATCTCGATCAAACTAAGCTAAGACACAAAGTTACTAAATGGCTTAAAAAATCATTTTCGTTCTATACCAATTTGCGCAAAAAAGCTGAGAAAGAAAGAACCCTAAGTCCTTCTGAGAAGTTAGTGAGATATGTGGATAGTCGCCAATTTGCTGAGGATAATAGACAGTATATTAATATATTTTTGGTTAAGGGTTATATAGGTGAATCATTTGTCATAGGTAGGCAAGAAGAGCTGGATCATTTTAAAAGCGTCTATGATAATTGGCGTCAAGGATATCGAGGATCCATACTTATTACGGGACAGAGATTTTCGGGCAAATCATTATTTGCAGAGTATGCGAATATCAAAGTCTTAAATGGAAAGACGATACAACTCAAACCTAATATGGAGTATGAGATCAACGGACGAACATTTACTTCGACATATAACCTAAAAGAAACATTGGGGAATATAACAAAGCATCACCATGATACCAAGCCCGCTATATTTATAGATGATATTGAACTTTGGTATGATAAGGAAGTGACACTATCAAGTAATATTAGAGAACTTACTAGGATCATTGACAAATACTCTAGCAAGATATTTTTTGTTGTGACTATGAGTAACTGGTTGCAGCATAAGATGAATAGCGTATATGGAATTAATAGTGTTTTCCAGGCAGATATCAATCTCGATCGGATGTCGCTAGAAGAAATAAGACAGATAATTAGTATCCGTCAAGGAGCAACATATAAAGAACTACTCAATCCAGAAGAGCGGAAAATTACAGAAGACGAATTCAATAAAATTACTAAAAGGTTACATCATAATGTAGATGGAAATGTAGGTGATGCTCTGTCGAAGTGGGCCGCCGATACGAAATACCATGATGTCAATTCTGTGATAATGACAAATGTTTTATTTCAGAGTATTCCAGATATTGACCATAAGGATACACTCTTATTGTTGGAGACAATTATAACGGCAAGAAAGACAAATGAATTTTATTTACATAAATTTTTCGGAGAGGCCTTTAAAGAAAAATATAGTACATTATTGCAGAGAATGATTAACGTAGGATTAGTAACGCGTAATGTGGATAATCTAATTCAAATCAATTCGAAGGTAGTCAACGAAGTAGGCCAATTATTAGAAAGAAAAAATTACCTAACATTTAATCACAGATGATAGGATTAACACCATACACAACACTTTCGCAGTTTTTGATTTATGCAATCATTGTCGTGCTTGTAAATCAAGGAGTTCGTATCTTAAAGGGCCTGACTTGGAGTACAATACTCTCTGAGACCAATGCAATAATTATCAATAACGTCTTTGAAAATTTCTTATTGATATATGACCCTTTAGTTCTACTTTTATTACTGTCAACTTTAATAGGTGTAAAGCCTAGTATGATATTGCCTATAGTTGTGATATTGTTAATTATTAGTCATAGACATTGGTGCAATTATATCAGCCGATCCGTAGTTATGATCAACAAAAGGATCAAGCAAGGCGTATATATTCATAGTGGAGATGTAAATGGAAAAGTGATCAAATTTGGAAAACTAGGAACAGAAGTTCAAACACAAAAGGGGATTCATATGTTGTCCTATCAGTCGCTATTGGATAAGGGATATACTATAAGTGGAGGAGATGAAATAAGTCGCCTCTATACTATAATTTTCGTAAATGAAATAAAGGGTAATAAAGATCCAGAAACACGATTATTGGATCAATTAGCCAATACACCATATATTGATTGGAGTTCAATTCCAGAAATAGGGGTATCAGGAATACATAAAGATAAAATTACATTAAGAGTAGTATTAAGAGATAAATCACATTTAGATGATATCGTATCTTTACTGCGCGGATGGCAATACAGCGATATAGTGGTAAACCATTAAATTAAATAAATAGATCATGGAAGTTTTTTCAACATATAATGCAATAATAGCAGCATCGTCTATTTTGATTCTCTCTTTCTTTTTTGGAGAGATTGCAAAGAAGACTAATGTACCTTCTGTATTAATGTTAATTGTATTGGGGCTATTGATTCAATTTGGAGTTAAAGAGTCCAATATACTTGGCGAAGGCAAAAATCTGGAGCAGTTATTACTACCAGTACTCAAGCTATTAGGGACAGTGGGAGTAATCATGATCGTTTTGGAGGCGGCATTAGAACTCAAGTTGGAGAAAGATAAGTATTGGTCAATTGCCAAGGCTCTTGCCATTGCATTGGTATGTCTATTGTCGTCTACATATGTAGCGGCCCTTATTCTACACTATACTGTAGATGGAATGACTATGCAACTTGCGATGATTTATGCTACCCCATTGTCTATCTTATCTAGTGCTATTATTATACCTAGTGTAAATAGTTTAGAATATACAAAAAAAGAGTTTCACATATATGAGAGTACATTCTCAGATATCTTAGGAATCATGCTTTTCTACTACCTCTTAGGAGATATGGAACCAGATCACGCAGGTGGATTATTACAGTTTAGTGCTACAACTATTCTTACTTTAGTATTGGCTTTTGTGGCGAGTTATTTAATAATTTTTATTTTCCAACATATTAAAAGTCATACTAAGTTGTTCTTACTTATTGCAGTATTATTACTGCTTTATGCTATTGCCAAGAAATTTCATTTATCGTCACTCATTATCATTCTGGTGTTTGGATTGGTGATCGCCAATATGGGTTTGTTCTTCAGAGGAAAGTTGGGTAAATACTTGGTTGTAGAGAAGGCCAATCAGATTTATGAAGGTCTTCATGTTATTACATTAGAAACAGCGTTTGTGGTCCGTACTTTCTTTTTTGTGATATTTGGTATTACGATTACACTATCCTCCATGCTTAGTTTTAATGTAGCGTTGATTAGTTTGGCCATTATTGCCTCTATTTATATTATTAGATGGGTAATATTGACGATATTTTTTGGAAAAGACACCATGCCTCAGGTATTTATTGGACCTCGTGGATTGATAACTATTCTATTGTTTTATTCTATACCCGAAGAGATGTTAGTGCCTGGATTTGATAAAGGAATATTATTATTTGTGATTATAGTGACTAGTCTTATTATGACATGGGCGCTCATAAGTGACAATAAAGTGAGAAGTAAAATTATGCGTCAAGCCACTTCTAATCCTATAGAGACGGCTAAGTGGAAGGCACCGTCAGTAACACCTGTAGTCAAAGAAAAAAAGGATGGTGAAGAAGAATAGATTAATAATGCAAGTCACATTATTGTTGATCCCAATGTTCGTGGTAGCTCAATATGACCACATCTCAGTTTTTAGTCATCTTAACGGTGATGATTTATACGAAGAGGTTGTAGATACTTATAAACCTGACGTAGTACTTACTTACGGAATGGCAAGAGATACAATGTTTTCTAAGATAGATGTTGTCAATGATTCGCTTGAGTGCATCTATACAGGCATGAAGAGATACCTGACACCAGGAGAAGACCCTACACAAGCCGTTTATCTAGATGGAGCACCAAATGGGATCAATACAGAGCATAGCTATCCACAAAGTAAAGGAGCTTCAGATGGAAATGCACGCAGTGATATGCATCACCTTTATCCTACTAGATCGCAAACCAATAATGATCGTGGATCTAAGGTATTTGATGAATCTAATGATTTTCAGACCTTAATTTGGTATCGCAATACGACGGAACAAGGGAATACTCCCGGAGCCAGCATTGATGAATGGAGTGAACTCGGCAACAACTTATTCGAACCTAGAGAATCTGTAAAAGGAGATATTGCTAGATCTATAATGTACTTCTATACAATGTACCGAGATCAGGCCAATGCTGCAGATCCCGATTTTTTTGGTTTACAGCAAGAGATACTCTGTGACTGGCACTATGAGGATCCGGTGGATCAAGTAGAGTGGGAGCGTAGCCATAAAATTGCACAATGGCAAGAAGGTAAGGCCAATCCATTCGTTTTAGACTGTAGTCTCGCTGCGAGGGTATACTGCAATCAAGTATCAGCAGAGTGTATGTTAGTCGATGTAGATGATGTAATTACCGATCTTATACATGTGTACCCTAATCCAGCGCAAGAATTTTTGTATATCGATGGTGTCTCAGATTCTAAGATAAGCATTTCTAGCGTCAATGGAAAAGTTTCTTTATTTATGATTAGAAATGGAAAAGTGGATATTTCATCTTTAGTTAAGGGAATCTACTTTCTGAGCTTGGAGCTCAACGGTAATGACTATAGTCTCACTTTTGTCAAGATGTAGATTGTTTCTTTTGTATCGAACCGTTAGGTAGGCTTTTAGTAGTATCTGATTTATACTTCGTTTCAATGATAAGGTAATATTCTAATTCAGTTACGAGTTTGATATTTACTTGTTGTTTATTTCTATTAAACTCTATTCATTTGATGACACTTCAAAAAACACCAATTTAGAGAGCAATCTTTGACCTAGCATTGGATTATAATGGCTATTTAGTTAAACAAAACAATTAAAAACTCAATACTTTCATTATTAACTGAAAGTTTAATTGATTTTGTTTTATTGTAATTGTTTGTTAATCAATGAAATAGGTATTATTAAGAACTTGTTAACATATAAATTACCTTTTCTGTATAACTACAATTAGGTTTTTGTTCAATGTTAATATATATTTGTGGAACGAAATTAAGAAATGAACTAATTTTTTAAATCTAGCAGCCAATTTTAAATTAAATCTAAAATAAGATGTCTACTATCGAATTCACAAAGAAGTTTACGGATCTCAAAAGTCCATTAAATGCTTTTGCATATAATCTAACAAAGAATAAGGAAGATGCAAAAGATTTATATCAAGAGACAGCTTTTAGAGCCATCTCTAATAAGGAGAAGTTTAGACCAGGGACTAATTTCAAAGCTTGGTCATTTACGATCATGAAGAACATATTCATCAATAATTATCGTAAGATGAAGAAAAAAAATACCATTATTGATACTACAGACAATATGTATTTTATCAATAGTGGTGCGACTATGATAGAAAATGATGCGGGGAGAAATATTCTTATGGATGAATTAAATTTAATGATTGAATCATTAGATGATAGTATTAAGGCACCGTTCATGATGCATTATACAGGGTTCAAATACCAAGAAATAGCTGATAAGCTTGAATTGCCATTGGGTACTGTTAAGAGTAGAATTTTCTTCGCTCGTAAAGCACTGAAGCAGCTGATTAAGGTACAATATGGAACTGAAGATGGTTTGAGGGCTAAATTAACAGAGATAGCATAAGAAATAATATAAGTTGGTTTTAATGAAACGGTTAATTTGTGAAAGCAGGTTAACCGTTTTTTTGGTGTTAGTTATAATTGGGGCTGAGATTTTGCAACAACTTTAAAAGACTCCTTATGATTATCAAAGTGAATTTAAAATGCACAGATAAAATTTGAAATGGAGTTACTCTGTCCAGTTTATATATCGGCTGAGACCTCTGATATATTTTAACATTAGAGGTTTATTGCTTATATCTTCACTCCCCAACCCCCATAATAATGGCCGTTATTATTTTTATTTGGATTTAGTCTAAATAAACTTTGTGTATTTCAAAGTTGTGTTTTACATTTGCATCATCTGGTTAAAACCTAAAAATATTAATAAAAATGAAGGCAATACTTAACACCATGTTTACTTTGTTCGTAATCGGACTTGTTAGTTGTGGAAATGATGATGTCGCAGAGATTACTGTGACAGCACCAGCTCAATATCAGTTTGAAAGAAATGGAGCAAATACAGTATCATTCAGCGGTCAGACTACTAGGATAATGATGGCGGAAGAGCTAGTAAGCGCTATGTCAGATTTTGACCAATCTGTAGAGTCTCTTAACGAGATGTACGCCAATATGGATGCATTAGGGAATGATGTTGCACCATTTTCGCAGGATGTACTAAATATATCTACTAAGAGCGTTAGATCTAAAGTAGCGGCTTCAAAAGATTTATTTAATACTAATTCAGTAGAAAGTTTGGCAATTAAATCGCAGTTTGAAGATTGGATGCAGGCACAGATTAACGAAGTGGCTACTAATCAAGATGTTTTAGCCAATCCAGGAGTTGCTGGTCAAATAGCCGATGGAACGAAGACGAGATTCATAAATGCCAATGGTCTAGAATACAATCAAGCCGTAGCAAAAAGCCTCATTGGGGGACTTATGTTAGATCAAATTGTAAATAACTATCTAAGTATTACGGTTCTTGATGATAAGGACAATAGGGCGGAAAATGATAACGAAATTACTGAAGAAGCTCAATCTTATACGACTATGGAGCATAAGTGGGATGAAGCATTTGGTTATCTATTTGGTACCGCGGATGCTATAGATTATTTAAGTAATGTCGGTGGTGGAGATTCTTTTTTAAACAAGTATCTAGGAAGGGTAAAAGGAGATGAAGACTTCTCAACTATAGCAGAGGATATATACAATGCATTTAAGTTGGGTAGGGCAGCCATAGTCGCTAAAGATTACAACCTGAGGGATGAACAAGCTGACATTCTTAAAGGTTTATTATCAAATGTAATTGGTATTAGAGCTGTTTACTATTTGCAGCAGTCAAAGATTCAACTTGATAGTAATAAAGGAGGAGCTTTTCATGGATTATCAGAAGGCTATGGATTTATTTATAGTTTGAGATTTGTGAGATCTTCTAACAGTACAGATGCATTATTTTCAAGAGATGAAGTTGATGGATTTATTTCTACTTTGATGGGAGATGGTACTAATGGTTTTTGGGATATAAGACCAAATACCTTAGATCAGATTAGTGAAGATATAGCGTCCAAATTCGACTTTACTGTAGCGCAAGCGGCTGATTAATATTTTTCAGGAGAAATATCGTATATAATGAAAAAAATATCACAATTAGGTTTAGCATTATTTTTCGCTACTTTATCTACCGTATGGATTGGATGTGGTGATGATATGCCTGACCCCTCTGCTGATAATGATCAATTCGACAGATCTGTAATGTTAGAGCATTGGGTTGATGGATTTATCATTCCTGGTTATAAATCTTATCTCGAAGCCATAGATTCTTTGGACGCCAAGGCAAAAAAATTTGTGGCCGATCCAGATATATCTAGACTCAATGACCTTCGCAATAATTTTGGATTTGCTTATAATGCATGGCAGGAGGTTAGTATGTTTGAGATTGGCAGGGCTGAAGAATTAGCCCTAAGAAAGCATACTAATATTTATCCTACAAATAGGGAAGAAATTCTGAGCAATATTATATCAGAAACATATAATTTAACACTTCCTTCTACTTTTGATCAACAGGGTTTTCCAGCTATAGAATTTTTAATTTATGCGGTTTCAGAAACAGATCTTCTAATAGTAGATCTGTTTAATAGTAATGTTGCTTATAAGACATACTTGACTGATTTAGTCACTAAGATAAGAATACTTACAGGAGAAGTATATACAAATTGGACGACAGGATATAGGGAGATGTTTATAGAGGATGATGGATCTTCAGCAAGTAGTTCTGTAAATAGAATGGTCAACGACTATTTGTTTTATTACGAACGATTCCTTAGATCAGGAAAAATAGGAATTCCTGCAGGAGTATTCTCAGGTTCACCATTAACTAATAATGTAGAAGCTTTGTATACTTTCACTCCAACACTTAGCAAGTCTCTTTATTTAAATTCGCTTTCGAGTTTTAAAAATTTTTTTGAAGGCAAATCGAAATATAATGGTAATGGACCATCTCTATCCGAATACCTATCTTATATACAAACTCTTACAAGTGGAGCAAATATTAGTAGTGCTATAGAAGCAGCAATAGATAATGCAATTGAAGTGTCGAATGGACTCGATGATGATTTTTATATACAAGTAGAAGAAGACAATAGCAAGATGCTTGCCACATATGATGCGTTGCAAGAAGTTACAGTTCTAATGAAGACTGATATGCTATCTGCGCTGAATGTTTCAGTTGATTATGTAGATGCAGATGGAGATTAATTTATAATATTTTATGACGATACACTCATATCTAAATAAAACTACAAAGGCCGCATCACTTGCGGTCTTTCGTATTTTATTTGGTCTTTTGATGATAATTAGTTTGATCAGATTTACTTCATTAGGGTGGATTGATAAATTGTATATTTCTCCAGAATTATTCTTTTCTTATTTGGGATTTTCATGGGTAAAACCATTAGGTCAATGGACGTATTTGCTTTTTGCAATTTGTGGATTTTCTGCAATTGGAGTGACAATTGGATATAAGTATCGTATCAGTATTATAATCTTTTTTTTGAGCTTTACTTATATTGAATTGATGGATAAGACTACTTATCTAAATCATTATTACTTCGTATCTGTGATGGCATTTTTGATGATGTGGCTACCAATGCATAGATACTATTCTTTTGATGCATATAGAAATGATAATTTAAGGGCGCAATATATACCTAGGTGGACAGTAGATGCAATCAAGTTAGTCCTAGGAATAGTATATATTTATGCGGGATTAGCGAAGATTAATTATGATTGGTTGATCAATGCATTACCTTTGAAAATATGGTTACCGGGATCATATGATCTTCCACTTATCGGTGGGTTATTGGAACAACCCTGGATGGCGTATACATTTAGTTGGGGCGGTATGATATATGATTTAACAATACCTTTTCTGCTGCTATGGAAGCCGACTAGAAAAGTGGCTTTCTTCATGGTAATTGTGTTTCATTTATTAACTAGAGTGTTGTTTCCAATCGGGATGTTTCCATTTATTATGATTTTAAGTACCATGATATTTTTTGATTCTCGAGTACATGAGCGGATCTTAGATGTTTTTGCTAAAATAATAGGAAAGTCAAAAAATATATTTGATAACGGCTCAAGCGCAATTTATAGGATAAAAGAGAATCGAAATTTTAGCATTTTTATAGTCAGTATTTTCTTAGTGTTGCAATTGTTAATTCCATTTAGGTATTTATTATATCCAGATAATTTATATTGGACAGAAGAAGGGTATCGATTTAGTTGGAGAGTAATGTTGATGGAAAAAGCTGGAACTGCTTCATTTAAGATAGTAGATGGAGAAACCAAAAAAAGATTTTATGTAGATAATAGAGACTTTCTTACCTCATTTCAAGAAAAACAAATGGCAACTCAGCCAGATATGATTATTGAATATGCCCATTATCTTCGGGATCATTTCACCAATCAAGGCCATCAAAATATTGAAGTTTATGTAGAAAGTTACGTAACGCTTAATGGGGCATTGAGCAAAAGGTTTATTGATCCTGAAGTAGATTTGACGAAGGAGAGCAATACTTGGAGACACAAGGAATGGATATTGGATAATTAGGAGTTTTGAATTTGGAAGAATAGGGAAGTATTTAAAAAAAACAAAAATTAAAAACATTAAAAATCTATTAGTTATTTTACTATTTATCTTTCCATTAATTGTCTTCGCACAAATAACAGGAAGAGTGACCAATACTGCAAACGATCCAGTGCTTGATGCAGAAGTGTTTATCTCAGAGACAAACCAACTCATACAAGTAGATAGCAATGGAGAGTTTGAGCTGCTTGATTTATTTTCTGGAAAACTTACACTTACTATAATATCCTTTGAATTTTCGACAGTCGTTATGGAAGTTAGCGCTCCTAATGATATAATTGTTGTTATGGAGCCACTAAGTTCTCAATTGTCGGAGGTAGAGATTAGGGCAAGACGAGACGAATTATTCGCTATGAAGAGACTACAATCTGTAGAGGGCATGACCATCAATTCTGGGAAGAAAAATGAAGTGGTACTCATTGGTGAAGTATCGGCTAATCTAGCATCTAATAATGCAAGGCAGATATATGCTCAAGTAGTTGGCCTTAATATTTATGATAGTAATGATGCAGGTTTGCAACTTAATATTGGAGGTAGAGGTTTGGACCCTAATCGTACATCCAATTTTAATACGAGACAGAATGGTTACGATATCTCTGCAGATGTATTAGGATATCCTGAGAGCTATTATACACCACCGGCAGAAGCGCTCAAAGAGATCCAAGTAATTAGAGGAGCTGCAGCGCTGCAGTATGGTACACAATTTGGAGGGTTGGTCAATTTTGTAATGAACAAACCTAGCAAGAAACCTCTTGAAGTAAAGCTCAGAAACTCTGTAGGTTCTTTTGGATTGATCAATAATTTCCTATCTATTGGCGGGACTAATGGGAAAGTTTCGTACTATGGATATTTCCAGTATAAGCAAGGAGATGGATTTAGAGATAATAGTGAATATGCTTCACGAAATGGTTTTGTAACTTTTCAATATAAATTCGACGAAAGTACACAGTTTAAACTGGACTACACCAAGTTAAATTACCTTGCTCAACAAGCAGGTGGTTTAACGGATAATCAATTTAGGTTGGATCCTGATTATTCTAATCGTGAGAGAAATTGGTTTGATGTGGATTGGAATCTAGTGGCAGCACGCCTTGATCATAAACTTAATGAAAATACTAGAGGGTCAATACAAGTTTCATATTTGAATGCCAGTAGAAAATCGGTAGGCTTCCGTGGTGATCCATCACAGCTCAATCAAAACCCTATCACCGCATTGGATGAAAAGGATTTCGATGGCAGTTATTTATTGCCAAGAGATATTATCAATGGAACGTTTAATAATATAGCTTTGGAATCTAAGCTGATTTATACTCAAGATTTCTTTAGTAAATCTGTGACTACTCTGATTGGCAACAAAATATACATATCTAATAACACAAGTGATCAAGGTCCAGGAAGTAGAGCTGTGGATGCCGATTTCACTATTTATAGTCAAGATTTTCCAGTTTACGCTAATCAATCACAATTTGATTTCCCAAATAAAAATATATCATTATTCGCAGAACAAGTTTGGAGACTTACGGATAGATTAGAAGTAACTCCAGGAGTAAGATGGGAATACATTAAAACTGAAAGTAAAGGTGAGTATACTTCTATAATTTTTGATATCGCTGGTAATGCTATTGGAGTTGCTCAAAGATTAGAGAATCGAGAACTGAGTAGAAAATTTGCACTTTTTGGATTAGGCCTCAGCTATCAGATTAATTTGTCATCTCAACTTTATAGTAATATCTCACAAAATTACCGATCGGTTACTTTTAGCGACATCAGAGTGGTAAGCCCATCATTCAAAGTAGATCCTGATATTATGGATGAAAGTGGATTTACTCTTGATATTGGTTTGAGAGGGAAATTAAAGAAAGTGCTTTCCTATGATGTTGGGGCTTTTACTATACTATATGATGATCGAATTGGTATTGTATTCGATGACAGAGCTAATCGTGTAAGGAAAAACATTGGTAAGGCAATTATATATGGCTTAGAGGCATTCGCAGATTATAATTTGATGTCAGTCATAAATAAAAATACGGATCGCTATAGGCTCAATGTATTTGTCAACGGTGCTGTGACAAATTCCGAATACTTAGAAAGCGATGTACCTAATGTGAAAGGCAAGTTGGTGGAATTTATACCAGCGCTTAATTTTAAAGCGGGCATAAGAGGAGGTTATCGTAACCTACTTTTTAGTATACAGTATAGTTTTCTGGCAGAACAATATACAGATGTCGAAAACTCTCAACCGGTACCTTTGGGTGATAGTCGTAATGGAATCATAGGTCCTGTACCTTCATATAATGTAATGGACCTCTCCGTATCGTATCGTTGGAGGATGTGGAAAATCGAGACAGGGATTAATAATTTATTGGATATATCCTACTATACTCGCCGAGCAACGGGATATCCTGGTCCTGGCATTATTCCCAGTGATCCTAGAAGTTGGTATTTTACCTTAGGTCTCACCTTATAGATAATCCTTCTTTTAGTCTTATTGTCAGTTTTTTATATGTCTTTTCCTCCTTTTTAATGTGGTTATTGGATATTCTACTTGTCATTCTGCTATTTCTTATCAAAGCCCTTAATAATATAGACTCTGCTACTAAAATAAAACTCTGATAATAGCTAGTTTACAAGATATAAATCATACTTTTGCACCGAATTTTGAGACGTACAGAAGTATATTTTATTTATGATACGATTAGCAGCTATTTTTTCATTGATGATTTGTGTGGCATTTAGTATGTATGCTCAGCATAATCATGATGGTCATGATCATTCAGGCCACGACCATTCTACACAGGATCACTCTGGTCATGATCACTCGGCTCACGCTAGTAAAACCGAGGCTCATGGAGACGAACACGGAGGATGCGGACATCATGCAGCTTTTGATGTAGCAGAGACTGCTATGCACCATATAAGTGATGCTAATGTATATAGTATCGGGCCATTACAGATTCCTCTGCCTATCATGCTTAAGTCTGATGATGGATGGGAATTAGGGATGTCTTCAAAGTTTCACCCAGATCTACTAGGACATGGAGATGGTCACTTAGGACATAATAGATACGTACTTCACGGAGGTATAGTTAAGAGAATAGCTGACGCATCATTTCCAATGGGCGAATTTGATGTAGAAGGATTCATGCATTCAGAGGAAAAGATTGGAGGAAAGAAAAAAGATGTAACTTATGTTTGTACAGGAGATGCGATGCATAAACTAGAGCAGAAAAGTACATTTGATGGAGGTTTGTTTGGTGGAGGAATGTCTTCATACAAAGATTTCTCACTGACTAAGAATGTAACTTCGATGTTAATAGTGTGTCTATTCTTGTTTTGGATATTTAGGAGAGCGGCAAAAGCATATAAAAAGCAAGATGGTGAAGCGCCTAAGGGACTTCAGGGTATGCTCGAGACTTTCGTTTTATTTATAAGAGATGAAGTGGCAATACCATTCCTAGGTCATAATTGGGAGAAGTATTTTACCTTCTTGCTGAGTATTTTCTTCTTTATACTAGGACTCAATCTATTTGGACAAATTCCATTTTTTGGAGGATCTAACGTAACAGGTAATCTTGCTGTGACAATGGTACTAGCCTTACTTACATTCTTGATTACTAACTTTAGTGGTAATGCACATTATTGGAAGCACTTATTGGTAGCTCCAGGTGTTCCTTTTATAGTGAAGTTGATCATAATCCCTGTAGAGCTAATGGGTTTATTCATTAAGCCTCTGACTTTGATGCTAAGACTTTTTGCTAATATTACAGCGGGTCACATTGTAATGGTGGTTTTCATAGGGTTCATATTCATATTTGGTAAATCAGGAGAAAGTCTAGTAGGTGCTGGTGGTGCAGCGGTAGGATCTACATTATTGACAATGTTTATGATGGCGATAGAGCTAATCGTTGCTTTAGTGCAGGCATTTGTATTTACAATATTGACAGCTTCATATATAGGTGCTGCAACTGAAGAGGCACATTAACAGAAAAAGTAGATCATCATTTGATGATTAAAGAGTAATAATTTTATTAAACACAATCATTTAAAACTACAAAATCATGGTAGGATCAATCGTTGCGATAGGTATGGGATTAGCAGTAATCGGAGCTGGACTAGGAATAGGCTGGATCGGAGCAAAAGCTATGGAATCAATCGCTAGACAACCAGAAGCAGTAGGTGATATTAGATCAAATATGATCTTAATGGCAGCATTCATAGAGGGTGCAGCACTTATCGCTATACTACTATCTTTTCTTGTAGCTGGATAAGCTTACAAAGAGATTGTAAAATCTAGATCTGACGCTGTTTAGCGGTTGGCTGCAGCGTCAGATCATTTTTGGATTGTTTTTTTGAATAATATATTTTGGGGCAACGACCTCATTTTAATAATAAGAATAATAGTACACTATGTTATTTGTATTACTAGATTTTAGCCCAATTAAGCCAGATTTTGGTTTGTTCTTTTGGACAGTATTGATCTTCCTTATTTTCTGGTTTCTGATGGGAAAGATGGCTTTTGGCCCTATCAAAGATGCTCTTAAAAAGAGGGAAAATGATATCCAAGACGCTTTAGATGAGTCAAAAAAAGCTAGAGAAGAAATGGCTAACATGAAGTCTGAGAATGCCAAGATGCAAGCTCAAGCTAATGATGATAGAGCCAAGATTCTACAAGAAGCTAAGGACATGAAAAATAGCATCATCAACGAAGCTAAAGACAAAGCTAAAGAGGAAGCTAATAAAATAGTAGCTAACGCTAAAATAGAAATCGATAACCAAAGAAAAGCAGCTGTAAATGATATCAAAAATCAAGCAGGTGTTATGGCTATCGAAATCGCTGAATCATTAATTAAGAAGAATCTTAAAGGTGATGCAGAACAAGAAGGACTAGTGAATACGCTAGTAGATAAGTTTAACCTTAATTAATAAAGGCGCATGTCAGTAAGCAGAATAGCATCTAGATACGCTAAGTCACTCATCGATTTTGCTCAAGAGAATAATAATCTTGAAGAAGTTAAGAATGATATGGCTGTGCTAGATAAAGCGCTAGAGAGCAGAGACCTAGTCATGCTACTCAAGAGTCCTATTGTAAACGAGTTTAAGAAGAAAGAAATCTTCAAAGTAGTATTCGCAGGTAAACTGTCAGAGACTACTTTAGGATTTTTAAATATCATTCTAAATAAAGGTAGAGAAAAATATATCCCTGCTATTAGCAATGAATTTGAAGCTCAGTATAAATTAATGAAAGGGATATCAGATGTAACACTAACAACTGCATCTCCAATCAGTGAAGCCAATCTAACATCTATCAAAGCTAAGTTACTCTCTAGTAATGAGACAGCACAGCAGGTTGACATAGATACAGTTGTAGATCCATCTATTTTAGGAGGATTTATTATTGAGATAGGTGATAAACTATATAATGATAGTATTGCCTATAAACTTTCTCAGATGAAGAAGCAGTTTAAAGGTACTCAGCACGAGGGTGCAATTTAGTAGAACAATATTTTAGAAATTTATAAATAAACAAATTATGGTTGACGTTAAGCCAGACGAAATTTCAGCAATATTAAAGCAGCAGCTTTCTGGATTTAAAACAGAAGCAGAACTCGAAGAAGTGGGTACTGTATTACAAGTAGGTGATGGTATCGCGAGAGTATACGGTCTATTAAAAGCACAAGCAGGTGAACTTGTAGAATTTGAAACAGGAACACAAGCGATCGTACTTAACCTTGAGGAAGATAACGTAGGAGTTGTACTTTTAGGTGATGCCTCAGGCATTAGTGAAGGGTCAAATGTTCGTAGGACTAATCGTATTGCGTCTATTGAGGTTGGAGAAGGTATGTGTGGAAGAGTAGTTAATGCTCTTGGATTTCCTATCGATGGTAAAGGTCCAATACAAGGTGTTACTTATGAAATGCCTATTGAGCGAAAAGCGCCAGGTGTTATCTATAGACAACCAGTAACTGAGCCGTTGCAAACGGGTATCAAAGCGATTGATTCGATGATTCCTATTGGTAGAGGACAAAGAGAATTGATCATTGGTGACCGTCAGACAGGTAAGACCGCTATTGCGATCGATACGATCATTAATCAGAAAGAATTTTACGACAGAGGTGAACCTGTATATTGCATTTATGTGGCATCAGGTCAGAAAGCTTCTACTGTAGCACAAGTTTATAAAGCATTAGATGATGCAGGTGCTATGTCATATACAACTATTGTATCTGCTTCTGCTGCGGACCCTACACCTCTTCAGTTTTACGCTCCATTCGCAGGTGCTGCTATCGGTGAGTATTTCAGAGATACGGGTAGACCAGCGTTGATCATCTATGATGATTTATCAAAGCAGGCGGTTGCTTACCGTGAGGTATCTCTTCTTTTAAGAAGACCTCCAGGACGTGAGGCTTACCCAGGTGATGTATTCTACCTTCACTCTAGACTTCTCGAGAGAGCAGCCAAAGTAATCAATGTAGATAGTATCGCACAGGAAATGAACGATCTTCCTCAATCCCTCAAGGATGCAGGAATCGTAAAGGGTGGCGGGTCATTGACTGCACTTCCGATAATCGAAACACAAGCAGGTGATGTATCGGCATACATCCCTACTAATGTAATATCTATAACCGATGGTCAGATATTTCTAGAGTCTAACTTGTTCAACGCAGGTATCAGACCAGCGATTAACGTAGGTATCTCTGTATCTCGTGTAGGTGGATCTGCACAGATAAAAGCGATGAAAAAAGTTGCAGGTACATTGAAGCTCGATCAAGCACAGTATCGTGATCTTGAGGCATTTGCTAAGTTTGGATCTGATCTAGATGCAGCGACTATGGCGGTATTAGAAAAAGGTAAGAGAAACGTGGAGATGCTTAAGCAACCACAATATTCTCCAGTATCAGTAGAGAAGCAAATTGCGATCATTTACCTAGGTACTAACGGACTAATGAGTGATGTACCAGTTAATAAGGTTCAAGAATTTGAAGAGACGTTCTTAACTACTATGGAGCAGTCAAATGCGGATGCTTTAGAGTCATTAAGAAAAGGTAAACTTACTGATGAAGCTGTGACTGCAATTAAGACCACTGCTGCTCAAATAGCAAGTAGATACAACGCGTAAACCTTTAGAGATTGTTAATTGATAAGATTAATAATTACATATTCGGAAAGACGGTTATCGTTTGATTAGCATTCGAAATTCGTAACTCGAAATTCAAAATTGAATATATATGTCTGGAGCATTAAAAATAGTAAGAGAGAGGATAGTGTCTGTGAAGAGTACTCAGCAGATTACTAAGGCCATGAAAATGGTATCTGCCGCTAAACTGAAGAGAGCGCAAGATGCGATCACTCAGATGCGACCTTACGCTGATAGATTGAATAAGATGTTGGTCAATATTCTGTCTAATCTTGAAGGAGGAATTAATTCTCCACTAGCAGCTGAAAGAGATATTCAAAAGGTAGCTATCACAGTAGTTACATCTAGTAAAGGACTCGCAGGTGCATTTAATACTAATATCATTAAAGCGGCTGTAGCGAAAATCAATACTGATTACGCTGAAGTGAGAGCTAATGGAAATCTTACTATTATCTGTGTAGGTAAAAAATCTTATGATTACTTCCGTAAGGAATATAGTGATTGTAATATCATTGATGATTATGTTGATTTATTTTCTAATCTAGATTATAAGAACTTAGCTAAAGTATCTCAGATGCTAATGGATGAGTTCGCTTCAGGTAACTATGACCGTATCGATGTATCGTACAGTAAATTTAAAAATGCTGCACTTCAGTTCGCACAATGTGTACAATACCTTCCAGTAGAAAATATGGAAGGTACGAAAGAAGAAGACGAGGCTAAAGGCAAGAACTTTAAAGCGGATTATATATTTGAGCCAGGTAAAGAAGAATTACTTAATCACTTGATCCCAAGTATATTACAGACGACTTTCCAAAAGTATGTATATGACACTCATGCTTCAGAGCACGGTGCACGTATGACAGCAATGGATAATGCTACCGAAAATGCAGAAGAATTGATGAAGGAACTAAAAATTAGCTACAACAAAGCGAGGCAAGAGGCCATTACTAAAGAACTTGCAGAGATCGTTGGTGGTGCTGCTGCGCTGGGTGGATAATACACTATAATCTTACAGATATCACCTTTTTCGCTTCACATAATATACTAAGAGTCTTACATTCATTTGTGAGGCTCTTTTTTATTATTAAATATTAATTCTCTTATTGTATAAGGATTTTTTAAAGCATTTATTTTTTTGAAAGATATAGATTAGGATTTCTCTCAAGTTTGATATTTACCCAATATTTTAGAGCAGAAATTTCTTCGAAGATTTGAAACTTTACTTTGTCTTTATAGGAGCATCACCGCTTGATAATCCTTCTTTTCATTTATTGTCGTTAGAGTGATTAAGACTAAGCATGACGGGAAATGTGAAGTATACCTGATGACATCACAGTTCGAAATCTTGAGGTAGCGCATTCGCTACAGTTACCAATGCTCCAACAAATAGCAGAATATTTGGTACTTCGATATAATCTTTTCAACATATTTTAACAAGTCATCTTGTAAAGTCTTTGAAGTTATTTTTTCAATTGATATTTTGTTTCATAACACTGCCATTGATCAAAGAGATATGACCCATGTACCAGTATATGCTATTCGATTTAGGATTTGTTCGTTTAAATAGATTATTGCTAGTATTAAAGTTTCTAAGATCAAATTCTTTGATGGCTTGATCTACTAGGTTAGAGTTAGATGTAATTCCACGAGTACCTTTATTAATTGGAGGATTGTAATCTTTCATTACTTCCGCATTAATCTTCGTTTGTGTTGTATACCTATTCCATTAATAATACGATACAGCAAGAGCAGCAAGTAATATGGTAGCAATAATCCAGGGTCCTGATTTGCCCCTTCTGTCTCTCAAGTCTTCTTACATGACTTGATGTTGAGTTATGATATTTAAGATACTTAAAATTACGATTCCTGATTAATCACTGATGAATTATTCGATGAATTGTTGATGTAAAGTTTCGAGTTTGCTTTGGATTTTCAGTATTTAAGCTGGACTTTCAATTATAGTTGGTGGATAAGAAAATTGTAAGATTCTGAAGTTCATAGTTTTCGTACTACTAAATCGCTCTTTTCTATATCTTAGCTTTCCAAACATAAAAGGCGTCCAATGCTAAAATCTTTTTTCAAACGTATACATCCCAAATATCAGGCTCTAATTAATGAGTATCCTGTGGATATGAAACCTAGATATGGACATGGACTTCCTCCGCATAAGCAACTCTATGATATCATAGATGCTGAGAGAAATACTTATAGAGCATTGATAGATGCTGCATTGAGCAATCAAAACGAGATCGCTGAGATACAGGATAGTAGTAAGGTAACAGATAGTAAGCTTCCAGGATGGAACAATGGATTTCTGCCAGGTCTTGATATCATTGCAATATATACGATGATTTCTTTTTATAAACCAAAGCGCTATGTAGAGGTGGGATCTGGTAACTCAACAAAAGTGGCTTTTAAAGTTAAGCAAGAGCAGCACAATAGTCTGGAGATCACATCAATAGACCCTATGCCTAGAGCTGAGATAGACCAATTGGCAGATGTAGTAATCAGAAAGCCATTTGAAGATATAGATTATCAAAAAGTGTTGAATCTAGAGGCTGGTGATATACTTTTTATAGATAATTCGCATAGGATACTGCCCAATTCTGATAGCATGGTTTTTTACATGGAGATATTTCCGCAACTCAATAAAGGAGTCATAGTACATATCCATGATATATATCTACCGTATGATTATCCACAATTTATGTGTGATAGATTCTATACGGAGCAATATGGTCTAGCCATGTATGTAATGGCAAACCCTAAGCGATATAAAACGATATTTCCATGTTACTTCGTGTCAGAAGATGAAGAATTGGCAAAGCAACTAGAGCCGATTTGGAATCTTGATAATCTCAAAGAAGTGGAAAGACACGGCGGTTCCTATTGGTTACAAATAGGAGAGTAATTCTTTAGTATTAGAATAAAAGATCAACAATGTTGACTAGTAGAATAGATACCGAACCACAAAGGTTGGATTACTTAGATTCTGTAAGAGGAATTGCAGCTATGATGGTGGTAATATATCATTTTATAGGATGGAATTGGCCGGATTATACAAAGTTCCATGTTGCAAGTATGGTTTTTAATGGAGCAGATGCCGTTTCGTTCTTTTTTGTCTTAAGTGGTTTTGTGCTTTCCTATAAATATTTTCAATCGGATAAGGAGATTAAGATGGGAAATTATATATACAAAAGGATATTGCGGCTTTATCCTGCATTCATATTTACTATTATAGTTAACTATCTATACTGGAATAGAGCTTTATTGCTTGAGGGTAATTGTATTTCAGTTTTGAAGGATATGTTTTTGAATAATGATCAAAAACTCTGGGAAGAATTAGCTATGGTAAGATTGGCTCATAAATTCTATATTCCCGGTTGGACATTAGGAGTTGAGATGGTTTTATCATTAGTAGTGCCGGCGTTAGTTTACCTTAGTAGAAAAAATATTAAAATGATTTGGTGGGTGATTCCCATGTCTATTTTCATTGAGAATCACTTTTCGTCATTTGCTCTACATTTTGTTTTGGGTGTAATGTTGGCCTATTATTACCCGCAGATAAAAGAATATAATTGTTCTAAATCTAAATATTGGAAGTTTAGATATTTGATTGCTTTGATAGTTTTCCTACTTTTTTCTGTACGACATATAAGACGCATATTTCCCTTTGGTAGTACATACGACAGTGTGGCAGAATATTTAAACATTGATATGTTTCATTATACCGGAATTGCAAGCGCATTGATATTACTCTTCATTATTAATAATAGGCCAGCGCAAAAAATCTTAACCAACGGCTTATGGTTATTCTTAGGTAAAATATCTTATAGTGTATATCTAGCCCACTGGCTAGTAGTAGTCCATGTTATGAAATATTGGGATCATTATATTGCGATGTTCCCTAATTTTTATTTAGGGTTTTTGTGTCTACTTCTTTTAGTGATATTGATAACGATCACTTGTGCTACCTTGATGTATTATTTTATTGAAAAACCATTCATTAATCTAGCAAAGAGATATCGATTGTTTGCTTAAACTGGCATAATCAGTAATCAGTTGGGCTTGGAATATCCTTATATCATTATATTCATTCAGAAAAAGGACAGACATAACATATGAAATTCGGAACTAAAGCAATACATGCAGGTATAGAACCAGACCCATCTACGGGAGCGATCATGACTCCTATTTTTCAGACGTCTACTTATGTGCAATCTGAACCTGGAGTACACAAAGGATATGCATATGCACGATCTCAAAATCCTACACGGACTGTATTAGAGAAAAATTTAGCCGCATTGGAAAATGGTGCAATGGCAATCTGTTATGGTAGTGGATTGGCCGCGATGGACGCCGTATTGAGGCTACTTAACCCTGGAGATGAAGTAATATCTACCAATGATATTTATGGGGGATCGTACCGTATTATGAATCAAGTATTCGCTAAGTATGGGATAAAATTTCACTTTGTAGGTATGGATTCTATAGAGAAAATAGATGCGGTTGCAAATGATAATACTAAGATGATCTGGGTGGAGACACCAACGAACCCAATGTTGAACATCATAGATATCAAAATGGTCAGCGAATACGCTCAGACTAAGGGGATTCAAGTGTGTGTAGATAATACTTTCGCATCACCATACCTTCAGAACCCAATTGATCTAGGTGCTGATATTGTTATTCACTCAGCTACTAAGTATCTAGGTGGGCACTCCGATGTAGTTCATGGAGCTGTTATTGCTAAGGAAATCGATATAGGAGAGAAACTCAAATTCATCCAAAATGCAGTGGGGGCAGTACCTGGACCACAGGATTGCTTTCTTATTCTGAGAGGGATTAAGACGCTGCATGTTAGAGTACAGAGGGCATGCGAGAATGCTAGGAAGATATCTGAATATCTAATGACTAATGATAAAGTAAATAAGGTGTACTACCCAGGATTAGAGTCTCACCCTAATCATGAAGTGGCTAAGAGACAGATGAAAGACTTCGGTGGTATGGTTAGCTTTGATCTCAAGGAAGATAATTTAGATACAGCTAAGAAAATGCTTAGTGGAACTCACCTATTTGCTTTGGCGGAGTCTCTTGGTGGTGTAGAGTCATTGATAGGAAACCCAGCCAGTATGACACACGGATCTGTTCCAAGAGAAGAAAGGCTCAAAGTGGGAATGACCGACTCATTGATTAGGTTAAGTGTGGGTATTGAGGATATAGAGGACCTTATTCAAGATCTAGATAAGGCTTTGGCTAAGTTATAATGAATCAAGCAGTTAGCCTTAGTAACACATTAAATTTGATCTGAGATACTATTTTTTGACTTTTTTATTTGTGTAAAATCTAAAAAATTGGCGACGCCACAGGGAGAAAATAGAATACTTTTTATTAATTTGAAATTGTATATCTTGATACATATTGGCCGGTAGACATAGGTTGGTCATCGATAACAAAGATGCCTTACTCGTATCTGGCACTGATGATTCAGAGCTAGAGACCGTGCGTAGAAAATTCGTAGTGAAGAAGCTAGGTGTGGAAGACAAAGACAAAGGAATGGCTGCTGCAAAGACAGTAACAGTTAAAATGTCTGGCATCAGAATGAAGAATAGAGTAACTTTTTACTATCTGGTACAACAAGAGCTTAGCTAAATAATTTAGCAAATACATAGTGTACTGCACTTTAAACATTTAGAAAAATTAGCGCAAAGGCATATTGGTAAAGACTAATATGCCTTTTTTTGTAATTGAGGTTTCAGCCTCGTTTTTAATGCGATTCTAATACTATCTATATATGTAGTTGAATTTAAAGCTAGCTATCTTATAATTCGAAAATCTCCTTATCTTACTCTTATGTCTACACCATCAATAGAATCCATTAAATCATGGGCAGAAGAGGATCGACCTAGGGAGAAGATGCTTCTAAAGGGCAGAGCTAGCCTTAGCGATGCAGAACTAATAGCTATTATACTTGGCTCCGGCTCACGTGATGAATCGGCAGTCGCATTGGCCAAAAGGGTGCTCTTTTCCGTAGAGCATAATCTCCATGAACTAGGTAAACTATCTATTGCTGATCTCATTAAATTCAAAGGGATAGGAGAGGCTAAGGCAATATCTATTGCAGCAGCATTAGAGATAGGGAGAAGGAGATCGATTACGTCTCCTCAGACTAAGCCTATCATTAAGTCTAGCAAGGATGCTTATGACCTGATGCGATCAACCATAGACGATATGGCACACGAAGAGATGTGGGTTATACTACTCAATAAGGGTAACAAACTGATCAGAAGGCAAAAAATGAGCTCCGGAGGAACTACTGCCACCATATTAGATGTTAAAATGATTCTGAAAGCAGTAGTAGAAACTCATGCACAAAGTATCATATTGGTGCATAATCATCCATCCGGATCTTTATCGCCAAGTAGAGCAGATATAGAGATTACTAATAAAATCAAAGAAGCTGTTAAGTACTTCGATATTACTCTAATGGATCATATTATAGTAGCGGATATCGGATATTATAGTTTCATAGATCAAGGAATGCTTTAATTTCTACCCTTCGAATTCTATAGTAACCTCTTGGGTCTCTGGCCTAGCTTGACAGGTCAAGATGTATCCATCTGAGATTTCATCATCATCTAGAGCAAAGCAAGCATCCATCTTCACATCTCCAGATGTCACCTTGGCGATGCAGGTAGAGCAAGCCCCACTAGTACAAGAGTATGGTGGTTCTTTCCCTAAGTCTATTAGCTCATCGAGGATCGTCTTACTATTATCCATAGATAATGAAATGACTTCACTATTAAGTTTGACAGTTACGATAGACGAACCAGTAGCTAGAGGACCAGCACTTTTTGTCTTTGCCTCCGAAGCTCCACCGAAATATTCTTTCTTGATCAGATCTTTACTGATGCTTTGCTCGAGTAATGCGCCCTCTACGTTAGAGATCATTGTACCAGGTCCACAGATGTAGTATAGTTGAGCTTTAGTATAAGATGGGTTTTTAGCTAAAAAGTCAGTTACTTTTGCAATATCGATACGGCCTGTATCACCCTTCCAGTATATAGATTTTTTGCCTAATAGGCCACCAATTCCTCTAGCTTTTACCTTAGTAGGTTGACTGATAGTATGCGATACACTTAGTTGACCTTCGTGTTTTTTCGCTAGATCATCCAACACGTTATGAAAGATGATGCCTTTTTCAGATCTACTTCCATACATAAGGTGGCACGAACTCTTAGGCTCATGTTCTAACACATCTTGAATCATACTCATCACAGGTGTAATACCACTACCTGCAGCAAAGAAATAATGGTCTCTTGCCAACGCAGCATCAGGTAATACTGTAAATCTTCCTTCTGGTGGTAATATATCAAGTAACTGTCCAGCAGTGAGTTGGTCATGAAGATAGTTAGACATGCGACCACCATGTATTCGCTTGATAGACACAGCAGGTGATGCAGCATGAGGCGCAGTAGAGATAGAATATGATCTACGGATTTCTTCTTCCGCTATATTTGCCTTTATTGTAAGGTACTGTCCTGCTTTGAAGCTGTACTTTCCTCTCAGATCATTGGGTATATCAAAGTAGATAGATATCGTA
>DDCY01000017.1 GCA_002335865.1 Saprospiraceae bacterium UBA1994 | reverse complement strand
TAGCAGTCTAGTTACTGAATCTTTAAGATAAAACGTATCCTGCATGTCACGTGCAGGATGATCCTCTGGTGTATTCATAGCCGTAAAATTGTGCCAGTCATCTTCTATTTCTCTCTCCTCGGCTACTACAAATCCTATTCGTTCAAATATATCGATGATCTTTCCCATCGTAGTAGCTATTGGATGGCGCGCACCTCCAAATCCACTATATGCTGGTGCGGTAAGATCTATATCTGATGCCGCCTCATTTTGTGACTGATTCTTAAGAAGAGTTTGTATCGTATTAAACCTCCCTTCCGCTGCTTGCTTTAATTCATTTACTTTTTGGCCAAAACCTTTTTTTTGCTCATTAGATACATTTCGAATCTCACCGAATATTGGCTTTATTACATTCTTCGATCCTAAATACTGTATTCTAAATGCTTCTAATTGCTCTCGATTTTCTATAGAATACGACTGAATCTCAGCCTTCATTGCTTCTATCTTTCCAAATACATTATCGCTCATATCTTTACTTCTGTTTTATTTGCTGATTACAGCTTCTTTTTTTTGTTCAATCAAAGCATATATCCATGTAAAACAAATCAAACTCAGATATAATCAAAGATTACAACAAAGGTAAGGAAATACTTATAGCATCGCAGAAAAATGGCTCTGTAGAAGTTACCCACAAAGCCATTGCCTTTTATTCTTATACTACTGTTTTTCCAATTTAGAAACACATGTTTCTGGATCTTCTTCATCAACAGTAATAGTAGCATCAAATTCTAGCATTCCGTTATCAAGTATTTTGCCCGTTCCTATCACTTTGATACTTATCTCAAATGTTGGCACAAAAAAATCTTGTTCAGGTATATAAAAGTTGTTTTCATTAATAATATTGGCGTTGATCCCGAATAGTTCATCTGCAATAGTAAGTGTTACTATAGTGGCTCCTGGCTGTATTATTAATTCAAAGTTATCTCCTTCGCAATCAATACCTGACCACGTACCTACAAATCTATCTTTAATTATTAATTCACAATTATCTCCATAGTACCCTTCTTCACAGTCACATGTACCATCTATACAAGTACCGTTGTCACCACAATCAATTGCAAAACAAGGATCGAAAATTTCACAATTTACACCAAAATAACCGTCTTCACAATCACATGTTCCATCCAAACATTCACCATTTAAACCACAGTCAATTACTGCACAAGGATCAAAAGGGTCATCTCCACATGATGATAACATTATGGTAACAAAACATAAATAGATTAATTTTTTAAGCATCATTTAATTTTTTAGTAGGGTTAGGCTTCATTGTTCAAAGGCAAAAGATATCACAATGTCCTGAATTTATTAAACCTATAATTTACCAAAATCAATATTCTACCAAACCTTCTCAGCCGTGCCTTCAGTTACCCATTTAGACCACTTCTTATTGTAAGTATGTACCTTGTTGGTTGGTCTCCCATTTTTATCTTCTAACTGTTGCCCAGCATTGACCCACTCGAATATAGATCCGAAAAGGTTATATGTATTAAAATATCCTAATTTCTTTAGCTTCTCCCCTATCTTTTCGCTACGAAATCCGATAGAACAGTATACCACGATACGATTATCCTTGTCAATATCAGAAAGAACGGAATCATCAAAGTCATCGAATCCAACATATCTAGCACCTGGTATATGGCTCACTTCATACTCCTTGGTTTCTCTAGCGTCCAACAAAATCACATCGTCCTTAATTTGTATTAAGTTTTTAACTGTTATAGCTGGTACTGAGTAATTGAGATACGAGTCTACCTCTTTTTCAAACTCCAGATTGATTGTACGATTAAAATCTGTCTGAGCGGTTGCTGTGCTTAAGCCAATAAACACAATAGATAATAATGTGAATGTTTTTTGTGTCATGATTAACTATTTCTAAAATGATATATAGAATAGACCGAAACAAAGTTCCTGTTTTCTGCAGAGATATCAAAGTCTCAGATTGCACAAAAAAATTAACTTTACACTATGGGTATGTTTAAGGATCAGATCAATCAAGAAAGACTTCCAAAACACGTAGCTGTGATAATGGACGGAAATGGTAGGTGGGCCAGGAAAATAGGAAAGGCGCGCATTTTTGGCCACAGAAACGGCGTGAAAGCGGTAAGAGAAACAGCCGAGGCCGCTGCAGAATTAGGCATTGAGCACTTAACACTATATGCTTTCTCTACAGAAAATTGGAATAGACCAAAATTAGAAGTAAGTGCATTAATGATGCTTCTGGTAGATACACTCAAAAAAGAAATAAGTACGCTCAATAAGAATAATATCAAACTCCACGCTATTGGTGATCTCACCAAACTACCCAAGAAAACCTACAAAGCACTCATGGATGGTATGGAAAGCACCAAAAACAATACACGAATGACACTACATCTAGCTCTTAATTATAGCTCTAGGTGGGAAATAATTGAGGCTACCAAAAAAATAGCCGTCCTCGCTAAAGAAGAAAAAATAGATCCTAATAATGTAGATGAAACAGAGTTTGATAAACATCTCGCTACCGCTGGAATCCCTGATCCTGAACTACTCATACGCACCAGCGGAGAACGTAGATTAAGTAACTACTTGCTATATCAGTTAGCATATACCGAACTATACTTCACTGATAACTATTGGCCAGAATTTCGCAAAGTCGATTTCTATAAGGCTTTGATCGACTTTCAAATGAGAGAAAGAAGGTTCGGTATGACTAGTGACCAGATAGGTTAGTGTCAAAACCTCTTATCGGTAGCTGTGTTCGATTATTTTAAACTCAGTTTACTTAAAAATTTTATCTCTATCAACCTACTTTATCTCTATCAAAGCAGTGTGCACACTAAGAGCACCGCCATTCGCTACGGTCCAAACAGGCCTTATAATTCCGTTTACTGCTGAGATATCATTGTAATCACCAAAGAAAACGTTTGTGTTCGGTGTAAATGGCTTTTCGCTGATCTTCTGGTTAATAAATGTCTGTCCACCATCTTTTGAATATGCTAGATATACATCTGTCTGAGCATCATCATATGCACGACGATCGTAGAAGACTATGTAAATATATCCAGTACTAGGGTCTACATCCATCCAACTAAAAAACTGATGTTTACCTGGAGCATCGTCATTTACTCTTATCGGATCAGACCACGACTCACCATTATCTGTAGATTTTGCTAGCCATATATCTGTATCCTCTACGCCATTTCTCTGATCTGCCCAATTGATATACATAGTTCCTTTATGGCTACCGTTACTGCTGTCTGAATCTATGATGGGCATGCCGTTACATCTTCCTATAGCAGGCACATCAAATGTCCAGCCTCCTGGTTGTGTAGCGATCACCTTATCTACGCCCCATGTCTTACCACCATCAGAAGATTTATCTAGGTATATCTTACTATCAAATGACCAACTTACATATATAGATCCATCTGCTGTCTTTATAGGAAGCGCGCCCTCGGTAGTAAGGTCGCCGTCTATACAGTCCCCTTCCAGATCACTAATGGCTACTGCCGGCGACCATGTCTCCGCTCCATCGTCGCTGATGGAAAATAAAATTCGAGACCTGTCTTTAGTATCCTTACTTGCATACTTGTCGAATTCTGTCCAACTCATCAATACTTCATTAGTGCCATCTGGAATATACAACCACTGCTTATCGTGATCTTTAATGGAGTCACATTCGGGGTAGGTGCCATTATTCCACGTCTTGCCGAGATCTGTTGATTTCTGTACGACTATCTTATTAAGAAACTCTTCATCTTGATACGCCCTTCCTGTCGGGTTGGCTAAATGGGCATAATAAATATTATTATTACTATCCATTCTAATCACGGGGTCTCCATAAACTCCATGTGTTGATTTTAATCTTGATATGTTCCATGTTTTTCCGCCGTCCTGAGAGAAATAGAATTTGTCCAAAATAGAACCCGCTACGACAATATCAGTATTAATTGGCGATATACAAATAGACGGTTCACAGGGCCCTACTTGAAATAAAGAACTGTCTATTTTTATCGTCTCAATAATATTGGCGCTTTCTGATTCTACTATCGTTTTTCGGTGACACCCTATTGCAATAAACACACAAATGGCAAATGTTATTAATATACTTAATTGGCCTACTCTTTTCATGTAATCATGTTTGGTTTCAAAGCTAAAAAGTATTTGCTGAAATACGAACATGAAAGCACCGATAGAAAAACGACTGAAAACAAAAGTGGGTTTGATTATACCAACACAGAAGGGTAAATTTCTTTAGAGCACACAACTTAAAAAGGGGCTCACTTAAGATGTGTTTTGGCTCTTTTAGTTCTAAAAAGTATCCCGCGTAGTTTAATGCTCAGAAAAGGAATACCCATAATTGTTACACACGCTTATGTAGAACCATAATAGGGACTGTGACTTTGTAACTGTCTCTTCATCTTAAACGCGTCAATTAAAAAAAGAATATTCCAAAATGCTATCCATGAGCAATACTCACAACACACGCCACCCCCAAAAGTGTGTTCCTATTGATTTCGGGGTATTTTTAATGTAATTCTTTTTAAAAGTTCTTTCCTGCAAATAACCTTGCAGCAATAGCGATCCACTTATTCTTTGATTTAGATATAACCGAGTAGGGTTGTTGTTTGCCCCCAAACGCTTTAAAGAATTGAGAAACACCTTCAATCATACTCCCTTCAAAATCAAATCGATCAACGTATTGAGACATCTCTTGTATGACTTCCCAAAGTAGTATCTCTGCAGCTCTACTGTGTCTGTAGTTTGGATCCGTACCCAACATAAGGTTATATGCGGTGTGGTTATCTCGTACTATATAAGCGCCTGCTACTATATTGTTATTAGCATCTTTGATGAGGCGAATATATCTGTTTCCATTGTTAATTAGCGCATCATCTAATTTCTGTAAATAGTCTAGTGTATATGGAATCTTACCGTCTTGAACACTCCAGCTTTTTTTATTGATTTCGTAGAATGCCACTAGATCATTAGTAGCGCCTATTGAAAATGTGTACCCTAACTTTTTGATGCTGTTACGTAGATTTGACTTAAATCCTGCGAAAACACTTTCGTGATCCTTGATGTTATCTAAAACATATGTATAGTGCGTTGTCTGATCGTAACCCGCCCAAAACAGCTCTTTCCAATTATCAAATGTCGGCGTAAAGTTCTGTTTCATCAAATGAAACTCTGGTAGCTGTAGCAACAAATCTTTGACAATATTATTTTGATAACTCTGACGTGTCTCTTCCTTCCAATTTTCCTCTGGATAATCGATCCAAATACCAAGATAAGAACCCAAAACAGGAGATAAAGATATGTCCATGCCCAGCTTTAGGCCCCTGAAATAGGGCCATGCGGCAATAATATTGCCATCCTTAGACCTGCTTAAAGCCACATCCCAAGAAGAGCCGTTGGCACTCGCAAGAGCATCTAACCACCATGGTTGATGAAACAGGGGTAGTTTAACGTTTCGCTTACTATAAAGCCTATAGTCATGTTTTTGCATATCTTGCTTCAATGTGTGGTATTACTGCTATAATAGATTACGCTAAAATTGAGCCAAACGTCGAAGATATAAAATCAATGACAAACCTTCTGGCACATAGAGGGCCGGATGGAGAGGGATTCTACATTGGGGGTGGCGTAGCATTGGGGCATCGCAGGTTGGCGATAATTGACACCGACCCTCGTAGCAATCAACCCATGCACAGATCCCGCTTACACCTCGTATTCAATGGAATGATATATAACTATCTAGAGATCAAAGAGGAGCTCTCTACTTTGGGAGCAACATTCTCCACCACATCTGATACAGAAGTAATACTTGCAGCATATAATCAATGGGGGCTATCTGCCTTTCAAAGATTTAATGGTATGTGGGCCATCATACTCTATGATGAGAAAGAGAAAAAAATAGTCTGCAGTAGAGATAGATTTGGAATAAAACCACTGTATTATACTAGAATTGCAAATAGACTATATTTTGCATCAGAAATCAAGGCGTTTCAAGCAATTAAAGATTGGCAACCGAAAATTAATCACACAAGGCTTATGGAATACTTAGCCTTTAACATGTCCGATCATACGGAAGAAACCATGTTTGCCAATGTATACCAAATACCAAAATCACATCATGGCGTTATCTGCCTTCAGGCTAATGACATGTGTATTAATAGATACTATGATATTCATAAGGGTGAACAAAATGATGGTTCAAAATTTATGGAGTTATTCTATGATGCCATTAAACTAAGAACAAAAACCGATGTGCCATTAGCTACCACGCTATCTGGAGGAATGGATAGTAGTAGCATAGTATCTGTTATGGCAAATAAAATGAATTACAAAACGACAACCTATACTCTCGCTTACCCTGGACACAGAATAGACGAAAGCAACTTTGCGCTCAAAGTAAATCAAAAATATAAAATACCTTCTCAACTCACTACTACTACTGAAGAATATCTCAAACAACATATTGATAGCCTAGTTTACCATCAAGACGAACCATTCACTGGGGTAACCGTAATGGCCCAATCTAACATTTATGAAAATATGAACCTTGCTGGATATAAGGTCGTGTTAGGTGGTCAAGGTAGTGACGAAATACTTTGTGGGTACAATAAATTTGGCCTAGGTTATTTTAAAGAAAAAATAAAAAAAGATACCCTTGTTGCCATTGCCGAAATGTTTAAATTTCAAAAAATAAAATCCTTTGGCATTAAAGACGCTCTACTAAAGATCGTATCTTATGAAAAGAATAAGCGCAAAAGTTTAGCCGATTGGTATATACTAAATGAAGAGCAAGATAACATGCGCTTCAAAAAGAATCAAGAAAATAACATTTTTGAAATGAGTTACAACCTGTTGTTTGGATTGGGCGTCTCAGCTCTACTTCGTTACGAAGACAGAAATAGTATGTCTTTCGGAATAGAGTCTAGATTGCCGTTCTTAGACCACCGGTTAGTAGAATATTGCCTGCATATGGAAAGTGGTCTCAAATTAAAGGGCGGTATCACAAAAGACATTCTAAGAAAATCTATGAAAGACATAGTGCCTGAAGATATAATAAACAGAAATGATAAAATGGGCTTTGCTACGCCACAAAAGGACTGGATGAATAATAACAAGAATTACTACATAGGGCTTGCTTCCTCTTCGCTAGATAAAATGCCCTTTGTAAATAGAAAAAAAGTACACGCCCTAATGTTAAAGGACACCAACTTGTTGTGGCGCATAATAAATGTCGGGCTATGGATATCTAAATTTAAAATTACTGCTTAATGAAGGCGCCACTATTCTCCATAATACTACCCACCTATAACAGAAGAAAGCTTTTACCAAGAGCCGTAGAGAGTGTGCTAGCACAAGAATACACCAATTGGGAATTAATAATCATAGACGACGGTTCTTCGGATGACACTAAAGACTATGTAATAGGAATATTAAACAATAAAATACAGTATCATTATCACGAAAATAGAGGAAGAAGTGCCTCAAGAAATAGAGGGCTTGAAAAATCTAAAGGTCAATATATTTGTTTCTTAGATAGTGACGACGAATTACTTCCAAATTATCTTTCTTGTTTCCAACACAATCTAAATAATACTACAGACAAACTTTTCTTGTCTGGAGTTGGACTTGTAGATAACAAATCTGTAGTTAAAATTATACCTAATTCAAACAGGTCTACATGTATTGTTCAGTGCCTAGAGGGACACTTCAATTTAATGCCATTTTGTTTTCATAAATCACTTTTGCTTACACGAAGATTTGACGAAAGCATTTACTATGGAGAAGACTATAAGTTCCTTGTGCCGATTATAGCCGATAATCAAATTGCAATAAGCAACATTGTTACAAGTAGTATCCACCAACATTCTCACAGAACAATTTACAAAGTATTCGATAACATGTCTGATGGTTATGAGCAACTTAAAAGTTCCGTTCTAAAAACGTTAGATAACAACATTGGTTCGTTGTCAAGATATATAGCTTCGGACAAATTATTAGAAATTAAAAAAAACAAAGTGGATGGATATATCCTTGCCGCAGCTAAATATAATTTTGAAGGAGCAACAAAACTAAATAAACAGCAGAACATTACGTCTATAAGTACCTTTAAACTATTTATTCAAAGAGTAAAAGGAATAATACAATCATAGTTATGGAAAGCTCAAGCACAAATAAAGTTGACCTGTTTCTAGTCGGTTCGCGTAAGAGTGGCACCACTAGTTTAGCTAATTTTCTTGGTGAACATAATGAAATATCACTATGTAACATTAAGGAACCCAACCATTTTAATAATACCTCTGTAAAATCGATAGATAATTATCACTCTTTGTTTGATTGGAATAAAAACATTCAACTAGATGCTTCTACTAGTTACACGTCTAATTTAAACAATACAAAAAACATTTGCGAAGCAATATACGCTTATAACCCAAAGGCTAAAGTCGTATACACGATAAGGGAGCCCTTGGAAAGAATACGATCACATTACAGAATGTCTTATGAAAGAGGCGATCTGAATACTAGCCTTAACGAAGCATTGCAATCTCACAAACTGTTACTTGACTGTAGTCGGTATTACAGCCAAATAAATGTATTCATCCATACATTTGGAAAAGAGAATGTGCTGATTCTTAAAAGTGAAGAATTAAATACGTGTGAAACAGAAAAATCAATAATTTATTTTCTAAATCTTGGCCAGCCCTTTGAAAAACAAATTGGGGTAGACAATACGGCAGACACGGATTATCGCATGCCGAAATCTATAGATAGAGTTCTAACCAATAAATTATACACTATTATTAAATCAATGTTCCCTAAGTGCATTGTGACTTTTGTTAAGTCAAATTATTACAAGGCCAAAAATAAAAATCTGTCTATGAAGTTAAACTTAGAATCAAAAGAAATTTTGAAAAAAGAATTGATACCAGAGATGCATAAATTACAAACCATAGTTGATTTTGACGTTTCAAACTGGACAGAAAAACTCAATATCCTATAGCAAATGAAAAAAGAAATTCTCATACTTTGTAAAACAAATTTACAAAGAGACCCTAGAGTGCTAAAACAAATTGAGGCATTACATCAAGACTACAACCTTACTTGTCTAGGAACCGTAAAAAGCATGCATACAGAAGTTCAAAATGATCTTGATTTATTTGAACTAGACGGTAGGGGCGGTCCCTTTAATAGAATTGTTCACATCGCTAAGTTAATTACCAAAAGACACGAATCGCTATACTGGACAGTAAACAATTCCTATGTGTATAATTATCTAAAAGAAAACTCCTATGACTTAATCATCTGTAACGAAACAGAATCACTGCCGATAGCCCATAGATTAGCCGAGAAAAAAGATCTTCCTATATATTGTGACCTTCATGAATTCTATCTGGACGACCAATTGAAAGGAATTTTCTCCAAAGCACAACTTTTATACGAGAGGTGGATATTTACAAATCACCTATCTCACGTGAAACACTTCACAACAGTAAGTCCGCAAATAATAAAACTGTACAAAGAGAGGTACAATATTACTTGCACCTTACTAGATAACGCCTGTAAATTTTACGACCTATCTCCTAAGTCCACATCCAACAAAAATATACGTATAATTAGCCACGGTGCGGCCATACCAGCTAGAAAACTTGAGATAATGATAGAGGCTGTTTCCGCACTAGACAGTAGGTATACTCTGGACCTTTACCTAATGAATAATAACCCCACTTACAAAAAGAATCTAGCTCAATTGGTAAAAAATAAAAAGCAAGTGTCCCTTTTGGATCCAATTCCGTTTAATGAAATTCAACAAACCATAAACCAGTATGATATTGGACTTTACTTACTTTTTCCTACACACCTAAATAACAGCTGCGCTTTACCCAACAAACTGTTTGAATTTATTCAAGGAAGGGTCGCTATAGTTATTGGACCAACACCTGCGATGGCGCAGCTAGTGGAAAAATACAAGTTGGGAACGGTGTCCAAAAACTTTACTTCTACCGCGCTTAAGTCCGCCATAGAAAAATTATCCAGCTCTGACATTGATCAATGTAAACAAAACACCAATATAGCTGCACTTGAAATAAACTCAGAAAAAAATTTATTCGAAATTAAAAAGATCGTCTCCTCTCTAATTTAGAATTCTATATAAAACTTTGCTCTTACACCCATTCCTTTGGTTCCGAATAGTATAGGAAGGTTTGGATTCTCCAGGTGAGTAAATCGTTTTACGACATCTACCCTTAATATTTTAAAAATATTAGATATTCCAAAACTCGCTTCAATATATGGTTTGTCGTCCAACGTATAAGTTGCTTGTCCTCCATTTTCCCCATCGGTAAACTGAACAAGTGTTGAGTCAAGAAGCGGGTTGTTCTCGTCTGACAGAGATCCATACAATCCTTTAAATGTTATTATCTCTCTTAATTTTAATCTTCTTAATAGTGGAACTCTATTTAGAATAAACCCATAGAAATAGTGCTCAATATTAATCGATGCATATTGGTCTATTGAGAACTCAAAAAAGTTCATCATATTATATGAATTAAGAAAATAACCATAAGTTTGATTTCCTGCGGGTATATAGTTTAGTACATAAGGAACGTTTCCGAATGTCTTCCCCCCGTCCAATATAATGTCAGTCGTTCCTGTGCGTTTCCACTCAAACTGTTTAAATATATTAAGGCCTAATCGTGTATAATTATAGTCTCCTCCCTCCAGGCCATCCAGGCCTAAAGTATAGCTGAATGTAAAAATTGGATACTCATTAAGTATCTGGGTTCTATATTGCTTACCTTGAACGTACTGTTCATTAGGCGCAAACCGAAACATCCCAAATACTTCATTGGTTTGTATTTGATTAAATTCAACCTGCTTTCCTTCTGCCGGGTCAACAGCTAAAAACTCTGTGGTTCCGTATGGCTTAATCGTTTTGTGTCTTGCCCCAATATTAAAACTAAATCCTTCAGTTCCTTTTTCATACATCAGCTCATACTTGTCTGTAAGTAACATCCTAGTTGTCTCTCCTCTTCGAAATGAAAGCAATACGTTATCTGGACTAAAAAACTGCAAATCTTGTCCAGGAAAACTTGACGCCTTCTCGGCTGTCGCTCGGATAAAGTGTCTTGGGTTGTCTCTATAGTTTTCGTTAAAAGTAAAAGTTGCTCCTGCTGAATATTTCCACTGGTCTGTCATTGTTCCGTACGAAAAATAAGATTGTAATAATAACCTTTTGCTGAATCCATATGTACTCCACCCTCCAAATCTTGGTTGAAAACCTTCGACATCATTAAAGCTTGTAAACGCAGCCACGGGGCCAAACTCCACAGGACCAACAGGTATAAAGCCAGAAGTCAACACCTTACCAAGATACATGTATCGGTTAAAATATTTGTCCTTGATTAGCGTGTCTCTTAATGTGTAAGTATCTAGGTCGTTTTTTGTTAGGTCTCCTATCCTGCTTTCTTGCCAATAGTTTTGATCTTGAATTAATCCATCGGGGTTGTTAATTATGTTTTTGACCATAGAAAACTTATCGTTATCTATAGGGTCAAATTTAAATTTATTATAATAAACCGTCTTGTTTCCGTATACACCTAATCCATCGCTGGTAATAGAATAATCTATTATAACTTCATCCTTAGTCTTGATAAAGTTTTCGTTGTATGGTTCAAACTCTTGAATAACCCTAAGATCTCTTACAAAATTAAGATTGATATCTTTTACGATACCCATATCTATTTTTAATACCGTATACCTATTGTCATTTGAGATATACATATTTCCTATAAATCCAAGGCTTCCTTTTGTCTCAGGAATAAAAGCCAAATTAATCGCTTCTCTTCCGTTCACAATCGTGGTGTCTTGTATGTAATACCTATAAAACCCTGGACTTATGTTAGAAAGTGGGCTTACAAACTGATTTTCCAATAAAGGAATAATGTCTGTGTATACATCTACATCTGTGTAGAGTGCATCTATTGCGTTATTAATAGTATTGAGGCCTATTTTATCTACTATATTGGTGTAGTTGACAGCATGTCTGTATTCTTTTTCGCTTTTTGGTTTGTTGCGATAATAAACAGTAGATATAATTTCTCTCAAAAATACTGGCAAAAATGTACGTCCATTAATTTCTGACGTATCAATAAAGTCCCACAAGAAATCTAAGTTTCTAACAAACCTCCTTTCCTTAAATTTATCTGTAATGTTATTAAGGTCCACTCTAACAACCTCGTGCTGATCATACTGATAGTATGGTAACCCCTTGAGATGGTTTTGGTAAGCGTTGGCTGTTACTTTTTTCGCCAAGTCCAAAGAGGGGTTGTTTTTTCGACTATACTTTCCTTTTTGTTCTGTGAATACTATTTGCTTTAGCGCGATACCAGAAGACCGTAATTTAAAATCTACCTTTTGTTTTACACCTTGTTTGATGATAAAATATTGATCTTCATAACCAATATATGATGCTACTAGTGTGTCACTAGGAAATCTCGTGCTAATCTCAAATTCTCCAGAGATATCTGTTGATGCTCCCACGTTAGTCCCCTTAAATGAAATATTGACAAAAGGAAGAAGTTCTTTTGTATTAGCATCTATAACTTTACCTGAAACCTTAGTAACATTTTGAGCTAATAATTGTGGCTTTGATAGTGTAAAAACGAGAAGAAATAATGAAAATAGTATTCGCATTGATTGATAATAACATATGTGGGTAAAAAGTATAGCAAAGATAACTCTTCTACAATAAATATAATTGATATTAACCCCACATTAGTGTAGTTAAAAAAGTTGCTGGTCGATGTATATATAAGCCACAGGACACCCTCTAAAACCCCACGCTCTGAATTGTCTGTTCCTAAGCTTTAAGTTTCGTGATAATATGACGTAGATTACTTAATAATAAAAATCTTACTCACAAAACTATCTGGTGTGCCAAATGCTGGACCTCCACTACTAAATACTAAATAAACGCCCGTATCCGCTCTGCGTCCACTATAGTCGTTTCCATCCCATATGGCTTGTCCTCCTAAGGCGGTAGTTTCATAAACCAGCCTACCGTTCATGTCTGTAATTTTTACATTAGCATTATTTACTAGGCCTTTGATGGCAATAGGTCCTATGTAGTCAGGGCGTACGGGGTTGGGGTATGTATATACTTCCGATGCATGCTTTTCTTCCGCACCTAAGGTTTCTGTTTTAATAGATTGTAACCCTTTATTGCTAGCGATCCACATGACACCTGTTTGCTCATCAAACTCTAAGTCAATAATAGTGTTGTCGTAAAGAGAAGAGTTTTCACTTGTGTATCTAATAACCTGGTCTTCTCCATCTGGTGACTGTACAAATATTCCATTCCGTGAGCCAAACCACTTTCTGTTTCCGCCATCTGTTTCTATAGCATAAACATCTTCCGTCTCTAATAGGAACGCCACGTTGCCGCCTACAACCACTTTACGGCGTACGCCCCTACAAACATCTAAATCAAAAGCAGACGCCCCACACTCAAAAACTACCGCTCCCTCTGAAGTGCCTACCCACACATTACCGTCTTTGTCCACCTCCAATGTTCTTACTGTATTAGTCGGCAGTTCGCTATTTCCACTATTAATAAGTCTTGTTCTGTCGTCTAATGGATCAGCTAACGTACCGTTGTCATCAAACACCATTACGCCACCACCCGACCCTGTAAGCACCATCCACTTATACCCTTGTTGATCTACTTTCACATTGGCCACAAATTGATTTTGGGGTATCTCATATTTTTGCCACAAACCATCTATCGTATATACCACTAAGGGGTTTTCTGCCGCATGATTTGTAATCCAAAGGTTCCCTTGATTGTCCGTCGCCAAACCTGTGATACGGGTGTTGCCAAGATCGCCTTGGGCCCCTTGTAATTTGCTGTTATCTGTATTGTATCTATTAAGTTCTTTGGTTTCTTCGTCGTACTCTACCAATCCAAATCCAAAAGACCCGAAATACACCTTCTCTGTTACTGGGTTTTTAACAACTCTAAAGAAGTTTGACAATCCAGAAAGACCACTTTCTCCTGGGTTATTAAGCACATTAATGTTGTCCCAGGCGCCTTCCTTATATATATATATACCGCCATTGTTAGCGTCATAATTATAGCTTTCTGTGGCTCCTCCTGACGCTATATATGCATTGCCTTTATAAGTGTTAATGTCACTTACATTTGCAGCAAATGGGCTGTTGTACGTTTCCATCGAACACCCGGATATATAAGTGTCTGTATGTCTAATAGTATACCATTCGTCAGAATACCAAACACGTCCTTGCCCGTCTTCAATACCAAACAGAGTCCTGTTTATACACCCTTCTCCCCCTTTTATTGAAGTATCGTTTTCGTCATAGAACAATGTAAAACTTTTGAATGGATCTTCTCTTATTCCCACCATGAGTTTAGCGCCCTCCGCAGATAAATATTTAATGGATTGATTGTTTAATTGGTCCTCGTATAAAACATTAAACGTAACTCCGTCTTTAGATTTATAAAGTATATCCTCCCCAGCAAAATATAGTGCTCCACGATAGGCTACTGTGTGTAAGGCCTCATATAGGGTCGGTAAGCCATTCGGCTCTCCCAATAGTTGCCACTGACCGAAGTCACCAATGTTGATGTTTGACGTAACATCAATTTTGTATAATCCATCATCCGTCGCAGCAAAAAGACTTTCGCCCAACCCCGATACTTGATTTACTCTTAGTTCGGTGAAAATCGTAGTGGTAAATTCAAGGCTCTGTATATCCAATTGGACAATTCCAAAGGCCGTGGATAAGTATGCATATTTGGCATCCGCGACATATATATCATTGATCTGTCTATCTCCTAAAATATTCGTGTTCTCTTTGATAAAAGGAAGATTAAATACCTCTGTGCCTCTTACGATATCGACACTACTGTTCGTGTAAGCTATTATCAACTGATCATTAAATGGATCATATTTTAATCTAGATATCCCTACATCACTAAGTCCTCTTACTTTATCGACAAATCTCGGATTAAGATCGTCTTTATCTATATACAACAAAGAAAGACCCGTAGAGTAAATAATTTCTTCTGCACTCTGCGTAACCCACTTACCCTCACCATATGGTAAGTGCGCGTCCCACTCCCCTATTGCCAGAGACCTCTGTGAATACATGTTGTTGGATAATAGTGTGATTATTATAAATCCAAGAAGTAATAGCTTCGCTTGCTTTTTGTTTTGAACCATCTAAGAGTTTTGTTTGATTAAAAACCTATTATACAAAAGAATAAATCTGGTCTAATGTTGTATGAGAAACGAAGTAAAATTATTTTGAAGAATCCAAGAAAGTAAATCTTGGGCACACTACTCCTAGCTGGCTACAAAGTAGTAGTGTTCCTCTTGTTCGTATTGGCGAATAAATTCTGCTTTATCTATTATTCTCTTTTCCTTAAGAAAAGATCTCAAGTTGTATATGTTATAATGGTACCTTTCTAATAAATCAAAAAGCATGTCTGGAGTTACTCCATAACAATCCGCGCCACCTTTTCCGTGTTCAAAAATCAGCACTGGCTTGTCCTTTATAAGTATTCTATTAGAGCCACTTAGTACCAAATATTCTCCTCCTTCAACATCTATTTTTATAAGATCAATACGGATGTCGTCTGGTATCATCTCGTCAAGTTTCGTCTGATCTACCGTAATTTCAATTACCTCTTCCGTGGTTCTATCATACTTGCGTTTCTTGAGCCCACTATATGCCGGATTGGATTTTACATGTTGAAATGTCGTGGTGCCCTCTTTGTTGGATAGTGCATGAGGAAACAAGTGGGCGCGCTTGGTGTATTTGCTCGTTAGATTTTTGTATAAATGTGGTAATGGCTCAAAAGCATAGTGCTGGCCACAAGGAGCGTACTTAAGGAAGTAGTCCAATATTTCTCCTTCGTGACAGCCGATATCAATTGCGTTACTATCATTAAGTAGTGTTTTTTGAATTATTTTACGCGTATCTATGTCATACTGATGGTTCTTAGAAAGACCCACTGGTATCTTCTTAATCAGTTTTTTAATATAGTTCTTAATCGACATGAAAAGCAAATGTAGCGTGTTGTAAAGTAAAATTAGCTTCTTACGTACACTTTTTTAACCCTTGTGGATATACCCGCAAGTAGCTCATAAGGTATGGTGTTATTTATCTTAGCTAAAGACCTTATATCTACCTTCTTTCCAAACAGCTCTACGTCATCTCCTAACTCTGCGGCAGATACATCTGTAATATCTATCATTGTGAGATCCATACAGACATTTCCAATAATCGGTACGTACCTACCATGTAAATAAACGTTGTGTTTACTATTGCCACTGCTGCGCATAAGCCCATCCGCATAGCCTATGTTTATAATCGCTATTCGGCTATTTCTTTCTAGCGTGTGTGTTCGGTTATATCCGACAGTCTCACCCTTTGACAGAAATTTAATCTGAATTATCTTGGCTTTGAGCGTATGCACGCGTTCTAATCGATTGAACGTCTTAGGGTCCCCGTCGATACCATATAGGCCAAGACCCAACCTAACCATATCATAATGTGTATGAGGAAACCTTGTTATTGCTGCTGTATTAGCAATATGCCTAATCGGTGTATAGCCAATTGCTAGTACTATTTGGTTACACATCTCATTGTATAGTGCAATTTGCATTTGAGTATAGTCGCTGTGTAATGGTTCGTCGCTTGCCGCCAAATGAGAAAACACCGTTGATACTCTTATTTTACTTGTAGATAGTAACTCACATAGCGCACTTAAGTCTTCTTCCTTAAATCCTAGCCTGTGCATGCCTGTATCTAACTTAAGGTGGATAGGTAGTAAGCTGTCTGTATGAGTAATTAAATGCTGAAGTTGTATTATATCATATACTTCTGGCTCCAGTTGGTGTTCGACCATTTCATCCAATTGGTCGAGATCTGGATTAAGCACAAGTATCGGTGTGTGTATATTTGCCTCCCTAAGCTGAATACCTTCATCCACATAAGCTACTGCCATATATGACACTTGTCTGTGCTGTAAGTGTTTGGCTAATTCTTTGGCGCCGCTTCCATAAGCTGAGGCTTTTATAACAGTCATTATCTTCGTATCGGGTGGTATAATACTGGCGTATACTGATAGATTGTGTTCCATGGCCGATAGGTCGATTTCCAAATGTGCAGAGTGCGATTGTACCGACAACCTGTTATACAATTTTTCAAATTTAAATTTCCTTGCTCCTTTGAATAGAATAGTCTTTCCCTCCATTATAGGTCGAGGAACTTGTACTTGTTCTGATTCTATATAATGTTCTGAATGTGCCGCTACTAACTTTTTTAATGCTTGAGAAGAATCTCCTACTGTAATCAGTGTATGATCAATTAAGTTAAGTATCTCTGAAACTTTGAGATATAACAAATCGTCTGATTGGTTATCTTCTAAATCAGATAATATAATAAGTGGCTTTTTGGCTTTTATTTGTTTGAGATATTGTACTGCATTGTTTAGTGACTGTAAATCAGAATTATAAGCATCATTAATCAAAGTACTGTTCCATCTTCCGGCCTTGGTTTCCATGCGCATGTGCACTCGGTCTAATAATTTTAGGTCTTTTCCAACATTTGATATGTCTATTCCAAGTAGACACATCACACTTATCGATGCTAATATATTTTGTATTGATGCTTCATCTGAAAAGGGCAATTCTAAAATTAGAGACTTATTATAAAAGCTAAATTCAACTTTACCCCCTTCTAATCTTTCGTAACTATATGGCCGTTGCTTTTCCTTCTTTACAATAAATTTTAAATCATCAATTACATTAGGTTTAAAGTCCTCTCCAGAGTGAAAAACTAATTCTTTACAATCTCTAAATAGTATTGATTTCTCTTTTAGTTTTCTTTCCAAATTAACAATGCCGTCTCCTTCGAAACCCGAAGAATGTGCATCTCCAATATTTGTCAAAATACAAATCGTGGGTTTAATTATTTCCTCTAAATATTTCATCTCGTTGGGCTGAGACACTCCTGCTTCAATTACCGCAACTTCGTGAGTATCATCTATAAGTAATACAGATAAGGGTACTCCAATTTGACTATTATAAGACTTCGGTGACCTAACTACACTGTAGTGCTTTGATAAAAGTTGTGATAACCATTCTTTAGTTATCGTTTTTCCATTACTACCCGTAATAGCAATTACGGGTATATCATATTTTGCTCGATGAATAGTTGCCCATTTCTGCAAAGCTGCCAACGTATTATTTACCGTGATGGTAATAGCATCAAAAGGCAATTCTACTTTTTTGTCTATCAAAAAAACTCTTACGCCCAAATCGTATGCGGCTTGCACGTAGTTGTGGCCATCTACTATATTTCCAGAAAATGCTATAAATATAGTCTCGGGCACATGAGCAGAAAAAGACCGGCTGTCTATACTAATATGAGATATAATATGATCAGAAGCACCTACCAAAGTAGCGCTGAGTAAATTAGATATGTCTCCTGATGTATAATTCATCTATAAGTCAAAACCAATATCTTTACGATAGTATTTTCCTTCGAACTGAATCTCTTCAGCAATCTTTTTGGCACTATCCAATGCAACTTTATGGTCTTCGCCAAACGAAGTAATCGCAATAACTCTACCGCCATTGGTCATTATTTTTTCATCCTCCATTTTAGTGCCCGCATGAAATATAATAGAATTATATGTTGTGGGTATGTTCGTGACAAATTTCTCTTTTTGATATGCCTCTGGATACCCACCACTAACTAACATTATAGCAGCGGCCGTCAAAGGGTTAATATCTATCTGTACTTGTTCTAATGTTCCACGTGATGCCGCTTCCATTAAGTCGACCACATCTGATTGTATTCTTGGAAAAACCACCTCTGTCTCTGGATCACCCATGCGGCAATTGTACTCTATTACATATGGTTCGTTGTTCACCTTTATCAGTCCTATAAAAACAAAACCCACATAGTCAAAACCTCTTTTACTGATACCTTCGATTGTTGGCTTCACTATTCTATTTTCTACTTTTTGCATCAACTTATCCGTCACAAATGGGGGTGGTGAAACTGCGCCCATTCCTCCAGTATTGAGTCCGGTATCACCTTCACCAATTCTTTTATAGTCTTTAGCAACCGGAAGTATTACATAGTCCTTTCCGTCAGTTAATGCGAATACAGAAAACTCGATACCGTCCAAAAACTGTTCTATCACTACAGTGGCCGATGCTTGACCAAATTGTCCGGCGAGCATCACCTTGAGTGAGTTGATCGCTTCTTGAGTGTCGTCTATAATCAAAACGCCTTTGCCTGCCGCTAAACCATCTGCCTTTAGTACATATGGCCCAACATTATTACTAAGGTAGTTGATTCCTTCTTCTAGATTATCCTTGGTTACCTCTAAATATGACGCTGTCGGAATATTAAACTCAGACATAAATTTTTTCGCGAACGACTTGCTTCCCTCAAGCATTGCCCCGTCGGACGATGGTCCTATTACTGCGATATGTTTAGTTGCTTCGTCTCCTTTGATCACATCATATATGCCTTTCACCAACGGTGCTTCTGGTCCTACTATAATCATGTCTATCTTCTTGTCTTGCGACCAAGACTTGATTATATCAAAATCGAGAATGTCTAAGGATATATTAGTGCCATGCTGAGAAGTCCCTGCATTTCCCGGAGCAATATATAGCTGATTTAATCTTTTACTTTTGGCAAACGATCTGGCCATTGCGTGCTCGCGACCACCACTTCCCAACAGGAGAATGTTCATAATTTATTTGTGTATATTTTGACGTTAGTAAAGATAAATGATTTGTTCAAAGACCAACCTTACTTAGCAGACCTTTGGATCTTCCACTATTAATTAACCAGAAAGAAGGTTACTCAAAAATAGAATCCACTTGCCTCTGATGAACTCGATAAAATTCTATGCCTGAGTAAACTGTAAGTATCGCAGCCACACCAATCATTACAAATATAATCCAATGAATAACACCATAACTAACATAAGCCGATAGCTGATCTTCGAACAATAAAAGTAAGTATGTGTTTCCTATCGCACCCATCTGTGATGCCGTCTTAAGTTTGCCTGATGAAATTGCTTGAAGAACCTCTTTTTTTGGTCTGTTGACAAGAATAAGTCGGAAAACAGTAAGTAATATCTCTCTAAAGGCTATAATTATTGTAATAAACCAAGGAATCAGGCCTGTATATGAAAACCCAGCGAGTATGCCCAAAATCAATACCTTGTCGGCTATTGGGTCTAATAACTTACCGAAGTTAGATTCTATTTTCCAAAGGCGCGCAAGGTATCCATCAAAATAATCAGTGGCCGTAGCAATAGAAAATAATACAAATGCAATAATCAAACTCGTATAATCAGATTGAAACGTAAAGTACGCACAAGCAATAGACACTGGGACACGTATTGTAGTCAGAATGTTTGGTATTTGCTTGATTAGCGGCCTCATAGATGAATAGTGATTGCGATGCAATTTAAAAATTACCGTCGTAGTACTACAGTATCTTTAATACAATTTTGATTTGCCAACTCCCCACTTACATAATCTGTGTACTATTGACACCCTCAACACACCTAAACCATACAAGATACTGCGCCTCAGGTTAATAGAAGAGGCTTCTTCAAAATACTTAGTTGGACAAGTAACCTCACCAATATCGAAGCCGCCATATATAATCTGACTAAGCATCTCGTTATCGAACACGAAGTCATCGTCGTTATTATTAAACTTGATTCCTCTTAACACCTCTGCACTAAACGCCCTATAGCCCGTATGGTATTCTGAAAGTTTATAGCCACATAAAAGGTTTTGAGTGGCCGTCAAAAATCTATTGGCTATATATTTATATACTGGCATACCCCCCTTTAACGCACCTTTACCCAATATACGTGAGCCTAATACAACGGGATATAGTTCTTCGCCAATAATATTGGCCATGCTTGGTATCAACTTGGGTGTATATTGATAGTCCGGGTGAAGCATAATAATAATATCTGCTCCTAGCTCAAGAGATTTATTGTAGAGTGATTTCTGATTTCCTCCATAACCCTTGTTGGTCTCATGAGATATTATGTGGTCTACACCAAGTTGTCTTGCCACAGCTACTGTGTCATCATTGCTGCAGTCATCGCAGAGAATGACTTCATCGACTATATCCCTAGGTATCTCATTATATGTTTCTTGAAGTGTTTGAGCCGCATTATATGCTGGCAAAACAGCCACGACCCTCTTTCCCTTATACATAGATCAAATGTAATAAATATATAATGTAGGGGTGCCTTGAAAATAAACATTAAGCGCAATATCAATCCAAACGATCCTTTTTTATACATCTTTGTTCACTAATAAAAATGAGCAACACTATGAAAATAGCAAGTTATAATGTGAATGGAATAAGAGCGGCCATAAAAAAGGGGTTGTTTGAGTGGATAAGAGAGCAAGATTACGATGTTGTCTGTTTTCAAGAAACAAAAGCTCTAGAAGAGCAAGTAGACGAATCGCTACTTAAAGAGATTGAGTATCATCACTACTGGCATAGCGCCGAAAAGAAAGGATATAGCGGAGTCGCCACATTCTCTAAAATAAAACCGACAAAAGTAATCGCTGGCTGTGGCCAAGAGGTATATGATAGAGAAGGGCGAGTTTTGCGTACAGATTTTGGCGATTTAACAATACTAAACTGTTATTTCCCCAGTGGAAGCGCAGGTGAAGAGCGCCATGCATTCAAAATGCAATTTCTTCATGATCTGAAGCCTTTTTTTCTTGACACCATCAAAGAAAGACCAAATACGATCATAATGGGTGATTATAATGTTGTTCATCAAGACATAGATATACACAACCCTAAGAAAAATGACAAAAGATCGGGTTGTCAGCCAGAAGAAAAAGCGTGGTTAGCGGAATGGTTTAATGGACCATTTACAGATGCTTTCCGTCATCTATACCCAGAAAAGCAAGAATTTAGCTGGTGGAGCTACCGTGCAGGGGCCAGAGGAAAAAATAAGGGCTGGAGAATTGACTATCTGTCGGTTACTGATAACCTAGTTCCCACACTAGAATCTTGTGCACACTATAGAGAAGTAAAGCACTCTGATCACTGTGCCGTTGAACTCAATTTAGATTGGAAGATATAGTGTGAATACTAAATATACATATCTATATATTCCACTTTTAATCATTCTTGTATGTAACTTGATATGGCCTCCGAGCCAATTAATGATTACAGACGAGGTCAGTTATTATTTCCAACTTCAAAATTGGTTATACGGCAATTCCCAAAGTACGATTATCGACGCCGTTTCTGGAACCACACATTCATTGATAGAAGGGCACTACCCTCCTGGCACATCATTTATACTTTCTATTCTATATTGGATACACAAGCCCCTAATATATTTCAGTGGATTAATGTATCTTCTTGTTTCGATGTTTTTATTGTATAAATGTTTAAGAAAGTTAAAGCTTCCCACCATTTCACTTTCCGCTATCTATTTGTTTCTTCCTTTGTTATTTATTGCCCGAACAACAATGAGTGAAATGCCTAGTTTGTTACTTGTTTCCATTGGTATATATCTATACTTGGTGAATAATGCTAAATACTATTTTTGGCTAGCTTTTATTACTGGTTTGAGTGTTGCTTTTAGAGAAACCAATATATTGTTATTGGCACCACTGGCATTTTTTATAAGTAAAAATTATGTCCTCTCCGCAATTGCTTTTCTTGCAGGACTGTCATTTCGATTCATAGGATATTATATTCTAACAAATAATCCACTATTGATTAAAGAGGGATATCCTTTTGGTATAGAATTTATACCTGATACGTTGATAGTTTATGCTATAGTATTATTAATACTACTGCCGTTGAGTCCCCTTTGGTTTACTAAGGTTCCAAGATTACACCTTCTACCATTTACTGTCGGACTATTGTCCTTTCTTGGGCTGCATTTGGTCTATGGATATGTAGCAAGCGTATATAGTGGATACACAAACGGTGTCATACTAAATGGTAGGTTTTGGATTCCCGCTCTACCGATGTTTGTAGTAGCTCTTGGATATTTTATTTCCAAAAAACCAATACTAAAACAAAATTGGTTTGCTGTTCCTGTTGTAGCTATAATCACAATTACTACCTTGGGTGTTTACTACAAATCATCGCTGCAACAATCTGACTATATTCAATTTTCTGAAACCCTTAAATGGGCAAGCAAAAGTCAACTAACTTTCATAGATCTGAATAGTCGCACACCAGTCTTCCGATACATTTATCCGTTCGCAACTGACAGAAAGTGGAGTGACATTAGTTTTGTAAATGACAACCAACACACCAATCAAGCTTTTGAAAAGTTTGGAACGTTTCAAGTCGCAATTTTATCTTCTGAGTTGACTATAGCTCAAAGCAATAGAAACACACAATTCAATTCAATCCTTATCCAATTGAAAGAAAAATATTGTGTCACCAATATCAACGAGTTATGTCTAAATGGAAATTATTGTTTAAATATTTATGACGTTAAACAACAATAAAAACACATCAACAATTCAGTCGGGCCAAGCCAAAAAGACTGCGATAAGATCACTCTATTCATATAAATTCATACAACTAATTAATCGCATCTCTTCTTCTAGTCGATCCTGCCAATTAGGCAACAAACTATAAATCGTACGTCTTGACTCTTGCGCTAAAGTAAAACTGTGATTTACTAATTCCAAAATATCCCTTACCACTTGATCTGTATTTTCATCGAACATTATGATTGCATTCTTCTTATTAAATATATTGGTTGTCTTTCCTGTATCCCTAGTTAATATTAATCTTCCAGAAAGTGCTGCTTCCCACATTGCGTTTCCTAGGTTGGACGCATCATACAGAAACATTGCAACTTGATATTCTGATAACACCGATGACACTTGAGCATGGGAGATAGATCCCTTAATGGACACCTCTTCTGATAAGTTTAGTTTTATGATTCTATTTCTAATTCTGAACTCTTCCTCTCCCTTGCCATATATGTCCAAAGACACTTTTAGTCCATTGGCTTTTAATTTAGCAATAATATCTAACGCTAGGTCTTGCCTCTTCCAATGTGTTAATCTCGCTATGTAACAAAATTTAATTTCATTAGCACCATCAATAATCTTAATGACAGGAATAGATGTTAATTTTTCTTTCAGCTTTTGATTGACTCCATTATATAACAAGTGCACTTTAGATCTCGGACTATATTTATTTATCGCCTTATCAAACTCCGTTCCGTCTTCAGTACATATTGTTAGTTCGCATGGGTTTTTTATCTCTCTAAGTTGATAATGAAATCTAGTTTTTGATTTTAACCACCTTCCTTTTTTCAATACATCCCAAATTAACGACCCAAACAATCTTCCTACTGATTTTAAATTATATTCAACACCCAATTCTCTAGCAACATTAGCATAAATTGTCATTCCATATACATGAGTATAATCCAAATTTTTTTTTAATAGCTTTTTCGCTTTTCTTTTAAGAAATGGAAGAGAAATAAATTTTCTAATATAATAAACTGGTACTTTCAGCTTATGGATATAAACCTTACTTCCATTTGGAAATTCAACAACTTTGTTCACACTTGGATGTGCTATAACCGCATCAAAGGTGTGCTCGCAATGATTGCCTAAAAAATTATAGAATTCATACACAGCCGGCATGATCTCAGGCTCATTACCATCAATAAGCCAACTCTCTAATGAAAATATGTCTGATACAATTAGAAATTTCATCAGTTATACTTTTCTATTATCGAGTAATACATTTTCCACATCGCTTCCTTATCATAGCGAGTCGGGTCAAATATTGTATTGTGAAAATTAATTGTCAGGTGAGAGTTCTGTTTGTGCCTTTCTATAAAGTCCATTAGAAGTGCATTGGCTTGCGCCACATCGTCTTTACATTGATCCAAAAGTGCTCCGTCCATAATAATCATTGGTGTCTCTGATACTTTGCTGTTTCTATCTCTTCTTAAATCAAATAATAAAAATGTAAACGCTGTACCACACCTATACCCAACCCTATGTTGATAACCCAACGTACTGTCTTCATAAATACCACTATCGCTTAATGCAGTAATGGTTTCTTCAAAAGAAAATCTTAGGAAATGTTGACGACTTGTTCTAATCTTACCACCTATTACATCTTGTAATTTATTTCGCTCTTCAGTAATCATAACATAGTCATCAAAGCTATTATAACTAGGGTGTATCCCTATCTGATAATCCCGTGATTTAGCTAAGTTTACTATAGATTTAAACAACTCTGTTTCTACTTCATATTTTTCATCATTGTCACTAGTTCCACCTGCCATGAAATAGACAATTTTTCGATGGTTTTCCTTTACAAATAATTGATCAAAAGTATCATATGGATCCTTTTTATTTCCGGCATTAATATCTTTATAAAGTGAATATATTTTGGCAAGAGATTTTAATGATTTATTTCTTTTAACGTCTCCGGCAAATGCGCGTAATGATTTCTTTGTGTTGTCAAATTTTCTAAGTACATCTATATCATGCGTTATTGTCAATTTGGATTTAAATGTCTCTGGAACTAAACCTATTGCCAACAAAAGTGATTCTACTATATTGTCCACTATGGGCTGTTGATACAAATCGTTTCTCACAAGAAAATGATGTTCCTCTATCATTATGTCCCATTGATCTTTGAAAGATGCATCACAATAATATTCTTCGTGTCGTGTGAGATGAAAAAAGATGGTTTCAAATATATCGAAACCAAATTTTCTCTCTTCAATAAACACAGAATTTGGAGCTTTTATTTGCTCTACACTATATAGCTTCCTGTTGGCAAAAGTATACTCATTCGATTGCCAAGTAGATGATTTTTTAGCCGTAGCAAATACCTGTTCTTGAGAAGGAATATAGTACTCATTTAGCTCTAAGGGAATATCCCTTGCTGTGTAATCTATCCTGATATCAGAATCCGACCAGCTATTCATAGCCAAACGAACATGCCTAGGCATAAATGGGTGTCCTTGAATAAATCCCAAGACATAGTGTACACGTTGTGGGTTAGGGCCTGTATATGTAATATTTATCTTCAATATCTTGGTTTTCCTTTACTCTTTCGCAATATAAAGCAATTCGAAACATATATAACAGAACAACAGAATTAAATATAAAACACTGATAATCAACTAGTTGTATCAAAAAAGCCGCTATTAAGGCATATGTTCTGACAATTTGACACAAAAAAGCCGATGGCATATGATTTGATTTAATCAAATTGTTAAATAATAGTATAAAACTAAATCATACAATGGCAAAAGGAAATATCTCAGTACAGGCGGAAAACATCTTTCCGATTATCAAGAAGTTTCTCTACTCTGATCAAGAAATCTTCTTACGTGAATTAGTGTCTAATGCAGTAGATGCTACCACTAAGATCAAGACGATAGTATCTAAAGGAGACAAAGACTTAGAGCTAGGAGACCTTACAGTGCACATAAAACTAGACAAAAAGGCGAAAACATTAACAATATCTGATAGAGGTATCGGCATGTCAGAGTCAGAGGTTATTAAATATCTGACTGAGGTAGCATTTTCATCAGCTGAAGACTTTCTCAAAAAATATGAAGATGAGGCAGCTATTATTGGGCACTTTGGTCTCGGGTTTTATTCCGCATTCATGGTTGCAGATAAGGTAGAGGTAATCACCAGATCACACAAAAAGTCAGTAAAAGCTGTCAAGTGGACATGTCATGGTGACCCGGCATATGATATAGAGAATACTACAAAAAAAGACAGAGGAACAGACATAGTACTTCACATCAGCGATGATGCCGTAGAATACTTAGAAGAAAACAAGATTACTGAACTCCTAGATAAATACTGTAAGTTTTTGCCTATCCCAATTCAGTTTGGAACAAAAACAGATATTAGCTACGAAGGAGAAGGTGAGGATCGTAAAGAAATTAAAACTGAGGTAGCGAACGTCGTAAACAACCCAACACCAGCCTGGAAAAAGAAGCCTGCTAAACTAAAGGACGAAGACTATACTGCTTTATACAGAGAGCTCTACCCTCTTAGTCAGCCTCCTTTATTCTGGATACACCTTAATATAGATTTCCCTTTCAATTTAACAGGTGTACTATACTTCCCCAAGCTCAACAATAGCATGGAGGTACAGAAAAATAAAATTCACCTTTACAGCAACCAAGTATATGTAACAGATGATGTACAAAATATTGTACCCGAGTTCTTGATGTTGTTACATGGTGTAATAGATTCTCCAGATATTCCGCTAAATGTATCTAGATCTTATCTTCAGTCTGATGCAAATGTGAAGAAAATTACATCCTATATTACAAAGAAAGTAGCAGATAAACTTGCCAATCTTTTCAAGAAGGACAGAGAGAACTATGAATCTAAGTGGGGTGAAATAGGTACATTCGTTAAGTATGGTATGTTGACAGAAGAAAAGTTCCATTCTAAAGCGGTCAACAAATTCGCATTACTAAAAGATATCGATGGTAAGCACTACACAATAGAAGAGTACAAAGGTGCTATTAAAGACAACCAAATAGATAAGCACGATAAAGTAATCATGATTTATTCTAATAACAGTAAGGAGCAACACTCATACATACAATCATGTAAAAATCACGGTTTTAATGTGCTGGAAATGGATACTGTCATTGATAATCACTATATGCAGCACTTAGAGCAAAAGGTAAATGGAGTAACTTTCGTGAGGGTGGATAGTGACACTCCCGATAATCTCATTCAAAAGGACGAGAAGAAAGAGTCTGTTTTATCAGAAAAGGAACAAGAAAAGATCAAAACCTTATTCACTGATGCTTTGGGTGATCTTAGTGGTGGACAAATTGAAATGAAAGCCCTATCTCCGGAAGACCACCCCGTTATGATTACGCGTCCTGAATTTATGCGTCGTATGAAAGAAATGCAGGCGATGCAAGGAATGGATTTAGGAGTGCTCCCAGATAGTCACAATGTAGTGATTAACACAAATCACGAACTCATTGCTAGTAAACTACTAAAAATGAAATCAGGTGAAAAGAAAGATAGATTCGCCAATTATCTACACAGATTAGCTATGCTAAATCAAAATATGCTTAAAGGAGAGGCATTATCTAAATTTATAGAAGACAGTATTGAGTTTATGAAATAACTAATTTCTTCTTCAAATAAAAAGGCCTCAGCTTTCACTGGGGCCTTTTTATGTAGATACACCCCTTCTACTATATATGTAGATGCCAGTCTGATCGCTGACTAATAGTTATTTGTGTTGAATTAAATATTTTTATTTAGTCCTAGTATTTGTTTTTACCTCTCTTTTTATCGTCTCGCCTCCATTTCCTATTCTATAATCTCGTACAAAACTGTAATCAGAAATTATATCTATTGGTTGTTTCACGTGAAACAATACGTCTCTCCCTAATTAGAGTGGCTATATTTCCAAAAACAATTTCTGTATCAACACTAATAATTAGATTATTAATATATCTGTTATTGAATCTTAAGGTGCTTAGCTTAGACACCTATTAGTGAAGCGGTTAAATGAAAAAAAATTATACTTTGAAAAAATTCTCTTTATAGGACATGAAGCTTATCTATATCTGTTAGTAGAGTGTTCGGCACCCTAAATTGAACACAAGAAATTTTTATAATCTATATAAGTCTATTAATAATAAACCTTAAGAATTTATTAAACAGTGGCGAAGAATTAATATATGTAGCTTCAAGAGAAGGAAAATTTATATAGAAAACTATTGATAGCGAATCTAGAACCACAGACTAGATAATCTGTATGTACTTAATGATGAACATAATATATTATGGGAGTACTTGTGGATTATATACTAGCGTATATGAAGTGTTGCTCAAATTAGTTGGATTCACTGATAAATACGCTTTTGATCTATTTACTAGAATAATGTGTGTGGTTATCACATTAAAATAAAAATACAGATATATACGCTACAAGTAATATTCCTTATGTACTTGTTTCACGTGAAACAACTAACAATAGTAACTATTTGTCCAATAAATGTAAATGAGCCATATAAAAGAACAATACTTATACTAATTAAAATCATTCTTGCTTGCTTATTGGAATTATAGAGTAGTAAGGAATTCAGATAGTATTGTATTGAATTCATCTGGTCTCTCCATCATGGGAGCATGACCACATTTTTCAACTACCACTAGTTTGGAGTATTTTATAAGTTTGTTAAACTTCTCACCAACAAACAAAGGGGTGACCCCATCTTCTTTTCCCCATACTAGTAAAGTAGGGCAGTTTATCTGGTCTAGTTTGTCTTCTAAATTATGCCTGATCGCAGATTTGGCTGTTATTATAATACGCAGAGCTTTATTTCTATCATTTACTGCCTCGAATAACTCATCCACTAATTCCTTGGTAGCAACACTAGGATCATAGAAAGTATCCTCGGCTTTCTTCTTTATATATTCATAGTTTCCTCTCTTTGGGAAGGTACTACCCATAGCATTCTCAAATAAGCCAGAACTACCTGTTAATATTAATGATTGTACACGCTCTGGGTGCTTAAGGGTATAAAGCTGCGCTAAATGTCCACCAAGAGAGTTGCCTAGTAGGTTTATATTAGAGAAATTTTTATACTCTATAAATGATTCTATATACTTTAATAATCCTCCGAGACCAGCTTTTTTTAAAGGAAGATCAAAAATAGGTAACATAGGGAAAACTATATTATAGGTATCGCCAAACTGAGCCACTATTCCATTAAAGTTACTGAGCGTACCTAATAGTCCATGAAGTAAAACTAAAGTTTCCTTACCCGAGTTAGTCTCTATATAACTAAAACCATTTTCCTGAACTACATTTTGCTCCATGCTATAATATAAGATTGTTTTATAAAGGTAATATAAGAATCTATACTATTTCATTATACCCTAACTCTCATCCACTACAGAAGAATTTCCTAATAAGAATAAAAGATACAATGCCGCAGTTAAAAGAAAAAGTGCACCTGCTTGATGTAATACACCTTGTAAAATAGGAATATTTCCATAACAAGAAATTACAGTCCATATCCCCAATAAAACTTGAGTTATCAACATAATTACCAACAACCAAGATGCTCGTTCAATAATAGTGTTTTTAGATTCTCTTATGAGCCTAATACTTATATATAAACCTAGAAAGAAAAGAATATATGCAACAGATCTATGCACTACATGGACTAATGCCGGAAGCAATATATTACGATCGTAATAATTAAAGTTATCCACAGTATATTCATTAATGTTAAATATTACTTGTGGAATCAATTCACCATTCATATCTGGCCAAGTAGGATAGATTACTCCTGCTTTCATACCTGACATTACTCCACCAGCAAATATCTGTACTGCCAATAGGACTATAAATACTCTAATCATTTTAAGATATTTAATATCTATGGATCCTATACGTATATGAAATGCCTTCAAAAAGGTCCATAATAATGCTGCATATACACAGAAAGCTATACTTAAGTGAATAGCAAGTTTATACGCATTAACCCAGGGACGTTCAATAAGCCCGCTTGCTACCATTATCCAACCAAAACTTGCTGCCAATACGGCAAGTAACACTACAGAGCCTAAACCTCTCATTAAAGTGTCATCGATATATCCCCGTAACCAAAAGAAGATAAATGGTAACAGAAACACAAATCCCATAGTACGTGCCCAAAATCTATGAATGTACTCCCAAAAATAAATGAATTTAAAATCAGATAAACTCATTCCTTCATTGATCTCTCTATATTGCGGAGTTTCTTTGTATAAGTCAAACTCCATGTTCCAATCTGTATCATTAAACGGGGGTAGAGTACCAGTCACTATTTCCCATTTAGTTATGGACAATCCAGATCCCGTCAACCTTGTGATCCCTCCGACCACCACTTGAACTAGCAACATAAACAACCCAATGTACAACCACACTTTGAGTGCGTTGGGATAGGATTTATTAGTGGAAAGTTGCTTTGTCATTTCGCTCAGTTTTAAACTTTAGATTTTCTAAGATTTTTTGTCTATGCAAAACTACTTAATCAATCTTGATTTCATTTATCTACTCACACTGCTATTAATAAATATTTATATTATTTAAAAGAAAAGTATTTACTATTAGTAGCGTTAGTTCGTCTATAAATAAAATTGATAATTTACTATTTTGTTTAAGTTCTAAGATTAGTAAACAGGTTATCCATATAAAAAAACAGCTTAATATGCTCTATTTCAGTTAATTAACATCTTTGTCAAAGTTGTGTATATATTACTTACATAGCTATTTGTGGTATATATAGGTTATAATATATTGTGAGTCTATTGAGGATAAACTATACTCTTTAAACACATGTTTTTAGTTTTAATATATAATCTATTGATAAGTGTATATGTATATAATAACCTACTATTTACCCACAAAACACGTGTTGGTAACGCTATTCTTAATTATCTAATAAGTAACTTATTAAATAGTTTAATAAAACTTAATGTGAATAAAATTGAATAATAATTAGGCTACATTTAATGGTATATATATAAATAATCTGATAAAAATGCGAGCAGTAATACAAAGAGTGTCTGAAGCAAGTGTCACTATAGACGGAAAGATAAATGGAGAGATTAATCTTGGCCTATTAGTGTTATTAGGTATAGAAGAAGTAGATACTCAGGATGATATAAATTGGTTGGTTCGGAAAATATATAGTATGCGTATTTTCTCAGATAAGGAAGATAAGATGAATCTATCTATTCAAGATGTCAATGGATCTTTCTTGATTATCAGTCAATTTACCTTACACGCCATTACTAATAAAGGCAATCGCCCTTCTTTTATAAAAGCAGCTAAACCTAATCAAGCAATACCTTTATATGAGGAATTCTGTAAATTACTCAGTACTCATTCAGGATTATCTGTGGCTACTGGCATATTTGGAGCTGATATGAAAGTACGATTACTTAATGATGGTCCTGTTACTATCGTTATCGATAGCCAAAATAAAGATTAATATAATATGACTATAAAACAATTACAATCTCAAGTAGACCATTGGATAAAAACGATAGGAGTGCGTTATTTCTCGGAATTAACTAATATAACTATTCTCACTGAAGAAGTAGGTGAATTAGCTAGTATTATGTCACGCGCCTACGGAGAACAGTCATGGAAAGAACCAATGACAATTGAAGAGGAAAAAGAGAAAATGGCCGATGAAATGGCCGATGTACTTTGGGTGCTTACTTGTTTAGCTAATCAGACAGGAGTCGATCTTACTCAGGCATTGCAGAAAAATATAGAAAAGAAAACAAATCGAGATAAAGATCGCCATAGAGAAAACACAAAATTACTCTAGCCTTGATCTACTTAATAGGCATAAATTTGTAGCTCTTATACGTGGCGTATTTCACAATAGATTAGGGTAAGATACGTATATAAGATTCTAATAAGCTATATTTTTAGTTTTATTTTATATAAAATACTGATAATCAATAATTTATGTTATTTTTTATGTTATTTTTTATAACGCATTTTTAAAGTTTATTTTAAAGTATTTCACAATTTTGCATACAAGCATCAATTTTTGTACATATAAATATTAACCTATAATTATAAGAGTAAAATAATAACATGAATTATTGGTTAATCAAAAGACCGATCTAAAATTATTATCTTTTTTTAAATTGCGTTCTTCGTATTGATGAATTTGACATTACAGAGATTACTTATAGATTCTAAGAAAATCAATTTATTCTTTTGGATAATAATATCTATAGGACTAATAGTTTATAAGCTGTCTTTTCATGAGCTTTGGAAAGATGAATGGCAAGCTTGGTTAGTAGCACGTGATTTAAGTTTAAGTAATATGTTGGCTTTTCTCAATTATGAAGGGCATCCGTCACTTTGGTATCTTTATCTAAAAGCCTGGACTATACTTCCAATAAAAGAACATATATTATTACAAATATCTCATGGTGTATTGGTGGTCGTCGCCCTTTATTATTTATTTGTAAGAATTAGCCTTCCTACACTTTGGAAGATACTGATATCATTTAGTTATTTTATAGTTTTCGAATATGGGGTGATTAATAGGGGATATATATTAGTTATATTATTATCAGTTATTGCATTAGATCTTATTGTTCGCAACAATAAATCTTGGATATTAGGATTGATACTTTTATTGCTTTGCCAGACCGAGGCCTATGGTGTAATTATTACTGCAGCCATTACTGTGTATCTTTTTTTAAATTCGGAAGGAAATAAATTAATACTATTTAGAAAAACAATTCTGTGGTCTTTGACTGGATTTTTGTTGTTTGTTTTCACTGTATTTCCTAGAGGTAACGAAGACGATTTTACTAGAGCCTATAATCAACAATCTTTTTCTATAAAGGTAATACACGAAAGTATTCAGGGTCATCTTGCTAATGTATTTACTATTGGTCTTATAGATGATACTGCATCTAATGGTGTTTCTTCACATGGTTTTATAATTAGCATTTTATTGTTGTTTATTATAGTTTGGATATTTGTCAGAGATTGGAGAATTTTATTATCTATGATATTTGGTTTGTTGTCATTTATAATATTTGGAATGTTAATTTTTAGTGGGGGAGTGAGACAATGGGGAATGGTCTACCTATTATTTATTTTGATGTTAATACTTTCTCATCACAAAAGATATAAATGGTCTTTCTTCAGATACGTGTTAGTAGTTACACTTATGATTGCTCCAATGGTCCATGGAATAAAAGCTTTAATTACTGATGTTCAGATTCCTTTTTCTAATGCTCAAGAAGTGGGTCAGTTTATAAAGGAAAATGTTCCCTATAATGTACCTGTAGTCGTTATTAATAAATTTGAAACTGCGCCGGTAGGAGCCTATGCTGATCGATCATTATATGAATTACCTTCAGGTGAAGAGTTTACCTATTTCAAGTGGCTTGAGAAAGTATATATTCCGACACAATCAGAAATTTTTCTCTTTGCAAGATTTAAGAATGTGGGAGGAATAGTATTGTTGAGTCCTGGTCCAATAGACCCTAAAAGATTCCCCAGCGCAGTATTGTGGCAAGAGTTTTCTAATGAAAATTTTAAGAGAGAAAACTATTGGTTATATTCTATTCCTTTAACCAAGTAGTATGTTGGTGGCAGCTACTACGTTCTCCAAGACCGAACTGAATGTTATGTTCCATCTCATACAGGGGTTGTTCCAAAAAAGAGTATAAATACAAAGGTATATTACGTGATCGCGCCATATTCTACTATAAATCAGGGGTGGGTTGGTCCTCTTTATGAAGCCACACGTCTCTCTGCGGAAAAGGAATTTTAATGTTATTTTCACGGAACAATCTATCTATTTCAAATCTAATATCGCTTTTAATGTCCTCGTTGAAAAGGTGGTCTTGTGTAAAAAAAAGTATTTGAAAAAACAGGGCGCTATCACCAAAATCGGTAAATCTAATAAATGGAACGGGCTTAGCAAGTACACGGGGAACGATCTGTACCGCATCTAACAATAATCTTTTAACGAGCTTAGTGTCGCTACCATATGCAACGCTAGTATTGACTTCAAATCTTACAATGGGATTTTGATGGGACCAGTTATTAACAACATCATTTACAAGCCTGGAGTTGGGCACTACGATTGTCATGTTGTCTCTCGTTTGTACAATACTAGACCTCATTCCGATCCTATGTATAGTGCCGAAGTTTCCGTTGATCGTTACAACATCGCCTACAGATATTGTTCTTTCAAAAAGCAATACAATACCCGAAATGAAGTCATTAAAAGTTTGTTGAAGACCAAGCCCAATACCAACCAACAATGCAGCGGCACCACCAAGAACTAGTGTCATGTTAATACCAAGGGCCTCTAGAGCTATTATGAAAGCAGCAACATAGATTACGTATTTGAGTAATTGGTTGAATGCATATTGTGAGCCCTCATCTATATTTCTGTTTCTGTAGACACCGTAGAGCACTATTTGGGTCAACATTGATATAATCAACCGCGCTACAAAAAGAATCAGCACAGCTTCTAATATTTTAGTAAAATTAAAGGCTATTGTTTGCTCACCTACCTTATAACTATATAAATTAAAATCAAGATTTAGGCTACGAAGCAGAAAAATAAAAACAATAATGTATACGATGTATTGCACAAGAGTGGATGTTCCTCGCTCATCAGACTTCTCGTCCCTTTTTTTTATTAAGTTAGCCTTTCGTTGTTCTCTTAGTTTTTCTCTATTACTATAGTAGCCATGAATAAATATATTAGATATGGTCCAGTCTATTAGACGAGCGGCCTGGATTACACACAGGGCTTTAATGAGGTGTGCGGCAGATATTGCTTTGTCGTTGATGGTTGCAATTGCAACATCTATTTTGAATAACCAGGACAATAATATCAAAGAGGTAAGACAAAGTAAGAGCCCTAAAATCCACCTTAGTTTTTTTTGTTGTTTTTCGCCAACCTCATATTTCTTATATAGCTCTTTAATACCATTCGTGCTGAATAGACGAAAGACAATAACCCAAGAAACTAAGAACATAATCATCCACACCAACTGTGCTGTGTTAATGGCCCTGTTTCCTATATTGAATATTGCGCTATTAAAGAAGTCTAACATATATTACAAAAGTAGTAAAAAGAGATACCTTTACTAAAGTTATATACAATCATAATAAATCTACAGAATATTGTCTAATAGAGCAGAGGTGGTAAGGGGGTTCATTAGTAAGATACGCGCTATAGATATTGAGTCAAGTGCTATGAAAATACAAATGTCCAAGAAGATGACAAAGTCTTCGGATTTAAGGTCTGTTAGGGCTAGGCGGGTGCTGATTAAAGGAAAGCCCTTGGTTTCTGTTGTCTATAGACACGACACCAGGGACGTCACCAAGAATTATACCCATATAGATTTTGTTGTTTTGTGTAGTGAGTGGATGGAAAGCCAGTTTTTTAATGCAACCTTAACACTAGATGTCGTCGAGCACAAACTTTTATCTAATAAGAAAAACGCTACTGTGAAATCAACACAAACGAGAGGTGCCTTGGCTGTTTGTGATTTACACGATCGTCAAAAAAGTCGACTTATACCAGAAGATACACCATTTCTTAGGTCGCTGGGCATTAGTAGTGACGGGGGCAAAGTATACCAGGCCTCACAAGGAAAGTACCGCCAAATCAATAAATTTGTAGAGATACTTGATGGTCTGTGTGTGGGTAAATCAATAAAGACTGTCGCAGACATGGGCTGTGGTAAGGGATATCTTAGTTTTGCAACATATAGCCACTTGGTTACTCTACAAAAAGACATATCACTTGTGGGATACGAGCTTAGGCCTAAGTTGGTCACCGAGATCAATTCTATTGCTCGGCTACATAAATTGTCAGGACTATCGTTTGAGGTGGGGGATATATCACAAATCGATATACCAAAGACCGATATGGTCATTGCTCTACACGCCTGTGACATAGCCACAGACGTAGCTATTGCTAAGGGTATAGAAGTGGGGGCAGAGCTTATTGTGGTATCACCTTGTTGTCATAAACAGATACGCAAGACAATGAAAGGCAATCCACGGATAGTCTCATCACTATCGCACGGCATTATGAAAGAGCGAATGGCGGAGTGGCTGACAGATGCCATTAGGGCGCTGTTGTTGGAATCTAAGGGCTATAAAACCAAGATTATGGAGTTTGTTTCTTTAGAGCACACGAGTAAAAACTTGTTGATTACAGCGGAGAAGACCAAAGTAAGATCAGGGGCACTATTGGAAGTGGCGGCACTCAAGAAGCAATACGGAATTGAAGAACACTATTTGGAGCGACTGATATGAATTACACTAATAACGCCAAACCAAGACAACAATACGAAACAAACAAATAATGATAAAAGCATTTGCGCCGGCGACTGTTTCCAACGTAGCAGTGGGCTTTGATATCATGGGATTTCCGATGGAAGCGCCAGGAGATGAGGTGGTCATCAAATTAGGAAAGGCTCCAGGGGTAACAATAAGTAAAATCACCAAAGGTAAGGGACTGTCTTACGACCCAATAAAAAATACTGCCGGGGTAGCTGTTCTAAAGATGATGGAATATTTGGGTATATCTAATCAATCTATCGATATAGAAATTCGAAAAAAAATGCCATTTGGTACAGGAATAGGGTCGTCAGCAGCAAGTGCGGTAGCTGCTGTGGTAGCGCTGAATCACTACTTAGACGCTAAGCTTTCAAAGCAAGAATTATTACCATTTGCCATGGCGGGAGAGTCTGTTGCTTCAGGGGCTTGGCATGGAGACAATGTTATACCCAGTATGATGGGCGGCATTATACTAATTAGAGACAATGCGACACTAGACTTTACCAAGTTATATGTCCCTAGTGGATTAAGGTATGTGGTGATTCTTCCTCCAATTCAAATATTGACTAGTGATAGCAGGTCTATACTATCGGATCAAGTTACACTTAAACAGATGATCGCCCAGACAGGTAACGCTGCCACATTAGTTGCTGCGTTGTATAGTAGTGATTTTAATAAAATCTCTCGATGTCTACAGGATGTAATAATAGAGCCCCAGAGATCACATTTGATTCCTAAGTTTGACAAAATGAAGCAAAAGGCACTAGAGTTGGGTGCACTGGGGTTTAGTATTAGTGGGTCAGGACCAAGTATGTTCGCGCTGTGCAGCAACACTTTTGCAAGCGACAATATAGTAGAAGCAGCAAAAGAACTATATGGTAAGGATCGCCATGGTAGAGATGCGGCTAAAGTGTACCAAGCACCTATAAACCTTGAAGGGGCAGAAGTTTGTTAGAACCAGTAGGTGCTTATTTTGTTTAAGGCTACGTCGGCGCCACTCTTCAAAAAAACACACTATGTTTGATTTTGTCAGACACAACCATTGTTTAACTTTGGCGTTTTTATGAGACGCAGTACTTTCCACCGTACTGTTATTTGATTTATTTATAAAAAAACTATTAATGAGAATTATTTTTATTACACTTCTAGTTGTATCTATTGCCTTTGTGGGTAATGCACAACAAAAGAACCTTAACAACAATCCATTTAAACAACTTAACCAAGAGTTGCCTGACCCTAATAAATATAGGGCCGCATCTGGAGCTCCCGGCTCTGAATATTGGCAGCAAAAAGTGGATTATAAAATAAAAATGAGACTAGATGACGACAACCAAAAGCTTTATGGGCACGAGACTGTTACATACATCAACAACTCTCCGGACGAACTCACATATCTATGGATCCAGTTAGACCAAAACGTTAGGTCAAAAGGCTCAGATTCGCACCACATTAAGACTGGTGAATTAGGAAAAAAGTTAAGTACTAGAGCGTTGGCCGCTTTGGAACCGTCATTTGAGGGGGGGTTTAATATCGAAGAGGTGAAAGACAAGACGGGTCGTAACTTAAAGTATATGATCAACAAGACAATGATGCGTATAGATTTACCTAAGACGCTGAAGGCCGGAGGCAAAACATCGTTCTCTATTAAGTGGTGGTATAATATTAATAATACAAGAGAAATAGGCGGAAGATCGGGGTATGAGCATTTTAAAGAAGACGGTAATAATGTATACTGTATCGCGCAGTTTTTTCCAAGACTCTGCAAATACACCGATCAAGACGGGTGGCAAAACAAACAGTTTCTAGGTAGGGGAGAATTCACGTTAGAGTTTGGTGATTATGATGTTGAAATCACAGTACCGTCTGATCATTTGGTGGCAGCAACAGGCACTCTTCAAAATGAATCGGCGGTATTAACGGCCACCCAAAAGAAAAGACTACAAGAAGCAAGAGAGAGTTTTGTAAATACGATAGTAATCGCAACGAAAGGAGAGGCTGATGATCGTATGAAAGCAAAAGCAACTAACACCAAGACATGGAAGTTTCGTGCGGATCAAGTAAGGGACTTTGCTTTTGCTACTTCAAGAAGATTTATATGGGACGCATTGAACGTAAAATTGCCAAGTGGCAAGACCGCAATGGCGATGAGTATGTTCGTCAAAGAAGGTGATTGCCTGTGGTCAAAGTATAGCACCAAGGCTGTTGCTCATGCACTTTATTGGTTTTCACACTATTCTTGTGATTATCCTTACCCGGTGGCCTGGTCTATTGATGGAAGCATGGGTATGGAGTATCCGATGATTTGTTTCAACTATGGGAGATGTGAAGACGATGGTACATACGGTGAGCGAATGAAGTACGGACATATCGGTGTAATCATCCACGAAGTGGGACACAATTTCTTCCCTATGATCATAAATTCTGATGAGCGACAATGGACTTGGATGGATGAGGGTTTAACCACATTTGTTCAATATTTATCGGAGCAACAGTTTGAGCGAAACTATCCATCACGTAGAGGAGAGGCGCAAAAGATTACAGCTTATATGGGTGGAGATAAATCACGCATCTCACCGATCATGACGAACTCAGAATCTATTTATCAGTTCGGGTCTAATGCATATTCTAAACCAGCAACAGCGCTCAATATTTTGAGAGAGACAATTATGGGCAGAGATTTGTTTGATTATGCATTTAAAGAGTACTCTGAAAGATGGAAGTTCAAATCACCTTCACCCTCAGATTTCTTCCGCACCATGGAAGACGCGTCCGGTGTAGATTTAGATTGGTTTTGGAGGGGGTGGTTCTATACCAATGATCATGTAGATTTAGCGCTCGGATCTATTAAACACTTCAAAGTAGACCCTAAAGACCCAACCAAGCAAGAGGAAGTAGCAAGATCAGATAAAGCCAAAGAGAGAAGAAATATCAGCTCGATACGTAACGAAGAGGCGATTAAACAGACCTACAATGAAAGAGACCCCTCGCTGGATGACTACTATACGAATTATGATAAGTTGACTAAAGATGCTATTGATAAGGCTGAGTATAAAAAGAGTGTCGCTAACATGTCTAAAGAAGACAGGTTGTTGTCCAACAACACGAAGAACTATTATGAAGTAGAAATTAAAAAAGTGGGAGGATTAGTAATGCCAGTCATCTTAGAGTTTGAATATGTAGATGGAACTACAGAGGTATTTAGAATACCGGCAGAGATATGGAAATTTGGATCGGACAAAGTAACAAAAGTTTTCCCTACAGACAAGGAAGTTAAAAGTATTGTTTTAGACCCCTTCTTAGAAACAGCAGATATAGACACTAACAACAATTATTATCCAGCAAGACAAGCAATAAGTAGATTTGAAACATTTAAGAGCGGACCAAGGCAAAGGGGGGCGCGCTCAGGAGAAAACCCAATGCAAAGAGCCAATAGGGCCAAAAAGGTCATTAAATCTTAAGGTCTAAGTGGTTTTGTAAAAAATTAAAGCCTTCACTTTTCATACAAAGAAGTGAAGGCTTTTTAAGTGTACAAACCAGGAACAGGGGGCTTGTTTTAAATCCAGAAAGACAAAGAGTTTACGAGAAAACTTATATTGATAAGAATAAGATCACGAAAAATTGATGGAAGAGTTGTTACAATACAACAAAAAATTCATCAAACGACTATCATCTTTCGCTCCAATCACAACCAGAAATTTTTTATTTTTCTAGCTCTCTTTTTGTTGGTGTTGGATATTATGGGAAATTCACAACTAAAAGCACGTCTATTTTTCTTAGGGCTTCTAAACGGCAATAGACCATAAAGTGCCAATTGTCCTCCCGCACAGATCATCCCTATTCGACTCTGTTTAGACAACTACTTACCGTAGCAACTACATATTAAAAGCCGTAAAAAAAATAAATAGAAATTTTAGAAAAGTACTCTAATTAGAGCCCCTAAAAGTCGGTGTCTGGGGTTACTCTAAAACACCTAGGCACTAATCGACCTGCTATTGCGAATGCCGCTCGGTATGCGAGATATGCGAAAAAGGGAGCAGCTATAATATCAACAGCGTAGTGTACGTGTTGCACCAACAAAAGGTAGCCTACCGCAGCAGAAGCGAAGGCTAATATAATTTTGAGCCACTTAATATCCATTAACAGGGTTAACAACACCATATTAGAAGTGTGTCCAGAGAAAAATAGATCCTTAACGAGCACCTTGTTGTCGTAAAACGCACCTTCGACGAAAGGGTCCCTCAAAGGAATAATGCCAATTGGCGGCTCGAGAGGAACCAGATACATAACGATGCACCTAGTGAGACCCATTACACTTATTCCCCAGAAAACTCTCATTGCTCGTTCGGGAGTTCGAAGTAAGATAGGGAGACCACCCAATATACATATCCATGTAATTGAGAATAGTATTGTACTAACATCTCTTGGTAAGACTCTGTCCAAAACAAAATCATCGAGTACAGTACCACTGGTCCTAGACTCATTATAACAGAGGTATAACCCTACGATTACCAACACCGTAAGTGTTGTGATTAGAGAGACTATCCAAATACCGAGATATCTCTTGTTCTGAATAAGAGACGCCCACTGCAATGATTTCTTCAAAAAAGACGATTTACGTACTCGCCAAAAATACATTTAAATACAGGAAAACGACTTTAAAACAACAGAGAACAGAATACCTAAAACTTTTTAAAAAAGGCCCACCCACTTCCCCCGTTTCTTATATTAAAAAACCTTTCACCATATTTCTATAATCTTCAAGAGCCGAGGTAAGTGTTGACCTGTAGATATTGGGTATTTTTGTTGTTATAGTTATATTTGTTGAGCCTTTATTATCACAGGAAGTTCAACTACCTTTACGGTATTATTAGAGCAAATATTAAAAGAAGATAATTCACGATGGGAAGAGCGTTTGAATACCGTAGAGCAGCTAAAGAGAAGAGATGGGCTACAATGTCGAGGATATTTCCAAAACTCGCCAAAGCAATCACGGTATCAGCAAAAAGTGGCGGATCTGACCCAGATATGAACCCAACGCTGCGTCTAGCGATCCAAAACGCCAAGAAGCAAAACATGCCTAAGGATAATATCACAGCAGCGATAAAAAGAGCGGAGGGTAAGGATGCTACGGACTACACAGAGATCAATTATGAAGGCAAAGGACCGCACGGTATTCTAGTATTCGTTGAATGTGCCACGGACAACACTACTCGTACCGTCGCTAACGTAAAGTCATATTTCTCTAAAACAGGAGGCTCTATGGTACCTAATGGCTCTTTAGAGTATCTTTTTGATCGCAAGGTCGTAGTAGAGTTTAAGAAGACCAACGAAATGGATCTAGAGGAGATGGAGTTAGAGATGATCGATTTTGGTCTTGAGAGATTCGAGTCTGACGATGATACAATATATGCCTACGGAGACTATAAGGACTTCGGTACACTTACGGGAGCATTTGAGAAAATGAATATCGAGGTAGAAAAAGCAGATTTACAAAGACTGCCCACCTCACCAGTAGATTATTCAGACGAGCAAATGCAAGATATCGAAAAGCTATTAGACAAATTAGAAGACGATGAAGACGTGCAGAACATCTTCACAAATATGGCATAAGCAACCGATAAAAGAAACTTATTTGCGCTAAGAGCGTTTTTATTTACTTAATACACAGAACAATATAAACAAGATACAATGGATACAGCAACCAAAAGTCCAGTAATGTTATACACAGAACAGACACCCAATCCGGAGTCTCTAAAGTTCGTTACTAATAAGATGCTATATAAGGGAACTGCGGATTTTAGAGAGGAGCCCTTAGCTAAAGAGTGGTCTCCACTAGGCTCAGAATTGTTTGACTTTCCATACGTCAAAGGGGTATATATTTGTAATAACTTCGTAACCATTTCAAAGGAGTTTAATTACAGTTGGGACGACATTATGCTTCCTCTAAAGCAGTTCATTAAAGAATATGTGGAGGCTGAAAAAGTAATACTTACCGAAGGGTTTACTGAGGCAATGGCTAAGATTGAAGAAGAGAGGGGGGTAGCATATGAGTATACTGGCGAGCAAGCTGAACTTGTTAAAAAAATTAAAGAATTGATCGACACTTACGTAAAGCCGGCTGTTGAAATGGACGGTGGAAATATCGAATTTAAATCATTTGATCAAGGAATTGTAACCGTAATACTGCAAGGATCATGTAGTGGTTGTCCATCATCATCTGTTACTTTAAAAGCGGGAATAGAGGGTATGCTTAAGCGTATGGTTCCTGAGGTGAAAGAGGTGGTGGCGGAGATGGGGTAGTAAAGAATTCGGAGGGTCGTTTTAGAAAACATAAATGAAATATAATATAATAGAAAGGGCTCATCTAAGGATGGGCTCTTTTAAGAAAAAAAACAATGGTCTTACCGTCAATACTTACGGAAACTCGCGCTGCCGTCAACCTAGCCGCAGCTTATATTAAGAGAGAAATAGTAAAAGTAACTACCGCTGACATTGAAGAGAAAGACCTTAACAGTCTAGTTTCTTTTGTAGATAAAGGTGCTGAACGAATACTTGTAAAGGAGTTATCTAAAATACTTCCTGAGGCAGGGTTTCTCACAGAAGAGGATACTGTTGAGTACGCCTTAAGGCCATACATGTGGATTGTGGACCCATTAGATGGCACAACAAATTCTTTGTTGGGCATCCCACACTTTGCAGTTAGTGTTGCACTAGCTCACGAAGGAGAGCTGTTGATAGGTGTAGTACATGAGGTAAATAGTGAAGAACAGTTTTATGCGAGTAAAAGTGGTGGCGCATTTTTAAATGGGAGGCCAATACAAGTATCACAACGAACAGAGTATAGAGATATATTAATCGCTACAGGGTTTCCTTATAGAAACGAATATGATACCGATAAGTTATTTGCCTGTCTTAAAGAGTTGTTAATGAATACTCGAGGAGTGCGACGAATGGGATCGGCCGCATTAGATCTTGCGTATGTTGCGTGTGGTAGGTTTGGCGCATACTATGAGTCGATGCTAAACCCATGGGATGTAGCGGCAGGCATACTTATAGTGAGAGAGGCGGGCGGAAAGGTGTCCGATTACAATGGTGTTGAAAAAGGCTATAGCGGAAAAGAAACCATGGCCGCCGCACCACAGTTTTATGATATAGTGAAAAAGGTTTTAAATAGGTAACCCTACCTTTTCATAAACATCTCTACGGCATACCTATCAATGACGCCAATTACTTCTTCACCATCTTTTACTGCGCAGATTGCTATGCCTTCTTGGTTCATCATGTTAGCCACTTTTTGTAAGGTAGAAGAGGGAGAGACAATAGCCACTTTGGTGCTCATAAGATCTGAGATAACCTCAGGACCATTCTTATTTTTGACAGAGTCTTTGATAAACACTTCAGGAATTGCACCAACCAGGTTTTCTAATTCGTCATACACCAAGAAACTTTTTTCGTTACTAGAGCGGTATGCGTCTATTACTTTTCGGTATGGATCTGTAGTTTTTAATTTTGTGTATTCTAACCTTAAGACCTCTGACACTTTCGAAGAAGCCCTCTTCGCGGTCTTGACATAAGCATATTCTTTGCCAGACACAACATAGATGAAAACCCCAATCAAGCCAAGCGTAATATTATTACTAGATATTGCTAATGATATAAATGCAAATGTAATTAATCTTGCAAGCCACATAGCTACACGAGTTGCAAACACCCGTTCGAGCTTTATTGATAAAAGGGCCCTGAGAACTCTACCACCATCCATTGGAAACGCAGGAATTAGGTTGAAGACGAACAACATTATATTGATCGTAAAGACAAACCTTAGAAAGTTGATAGGGGACCCAAGTAGCTCAAGGCTGTCACTATCAGGAATAAGCCTTGTGCCCAATATGAAGTGCAGGGAGAATCCAACAATTGTTGCAATCACAACATTTACAGTTGGCCCAGCTAGGGCAACAATTATTTCTTTTTTGGGCTCTTCAGGAACGTCTTGTAATCTCGCTAACCCACCAATGGGAGATATAATTATATCTAGTGTCTCTATACTGTACCTACGAGCTGCCATAGAGTGGCCGAATTCGTGTAGAATTATACAGACAAACATTACTAAGACCAACAAGACAAACCCAACACTCGCGGCAACTGTTAGGTTGTGAAGATGAACAACATAAGCTACAAATAGTAGAGTTAGTCCGATAGACCAGTGAGCCTTTAAGGGAATGCCAGTAATTGTACATAGATGAAATGTTCTACCCATTTTTAGTAACCAACATTCAGTGACTAGCTAATAAGTTATCATATACAGGGTGCTATATCCAGCAACCAAATAGCCAAGTATTTATGATTGACAAGGCATCCACAAAGGTTCGTATAGGGTTCCATTGAGAATGTTTCTACTAATTACTAGCTTTTGAATCTCAGAAGTGCCTTCATAGATCTGTGTGATCTTGGCATCTCTCATAAGTCTTTCTACGTGATATTCCTTTACGAACCCGTATCCACCGTGTACTTGTATTGCCTCTACCGTGTGTTTCATGGCTACATCCGAGGCTATTAATTTAGCCATAGCAGCTCCAGACGTATAGTCAAGACCGTTGTCTTTCATCCATGCCGCTCTATACACCATTAATCTTGCCGCCTCAATGTCAGTAGACATGTCAGCTAGCTTAAATGCGACTGCTTGGTGTTGCCCAATAGGTCTTCCGAACGCTTCTCTTTCTAGACTGTACTTTACAGCAAGCTCATATGCGCCCGAAGCAATACCTAATGCTTGAGCTGCGATACCTATACGACCACCAGAAAGTACTTTCATAGCGAATTTGAATCCAAATCCATCTTCGCCGATACGATTTTCCTTAGGTACTTTTACATCATTATATAAGACTGTATGCGTATCAGACGATCTAATACCCAACTTATCTTCTTTAGCGCCTATTTCGACACCCTCCCAGGCTGTTTCTACTATAAATGCATTTATTCCCTTGTGTCCTTTTTCAATGTTAGTCTGGGCGATCACCAAGTGTACCTTTGAACTACCTCCGTTAGTAATCCAGTTTTTGGTGCCGTTAAGTATGTAGTGGTCGCCCATGTCTATCGCTGTTGTACGCTGACTTGTAGCATCACTTCCTGCTTCTGGTTCTGATAGACAGAAAGCGCCAATCCACTCACCTATACAGAGTTTAGTAAGATATTTCTGCTTTTGTTCTTCATTTCCATAAGTCTCTAATCCCCAGCAAACCAATGAGTTGTTTACAGAGACAATCACACTACAGCTATTATCTACTTTAGATAACTCCTCCATTGCTAACACATAAGACAGGGTGTCCATTCCCCCTCCACCATACTCAGGTGATACCATCATACCGAGAAAACCCATTTCTGCCATATCCCTCACTTGCTCGGTAGGGTAGGTCATGTGTGTATCTCTTTCGATAACTCCAGGCAGTAGAGTTTGTTGTGCAAATTCTCTCGCTGCTTGTTTTACCGCTAACTGTTCTTCCGTAAGTATAAATTCCATGTATGGTAATATTGATATTGTAAGTGACCACAAAAGTCGCAATTCTTAACCAGATACTTATAGCCATTATGATAAAAACACATTCAAACTTATCAACTTTCTCATCCTTTAACGCTCAACACGAAATAATGTTGGGTTTATCTTCAATAAAACAACGTCCGTCCATGAGGCAATATTCACTATACTTGGTTGTCATATTAAAGGCGTCGCCTTTCTCAAAACTCTATATTATCTAATGTTCGTATAAGAAATGCTACAATTAGAGATATGCGGACTATCGTATACGATTAGTTTGTTAAATACTTTAAATAACTTAGCTTTGCGGCACTTTTGGACCCTGATATTGAGTCGATTATAATGTTTTAAATATGTATCAAATTCATTATCAGCCCAGTTATAATAAACAACAATAATTTATAGAAATGGCATTAATAGGTACTATTAGAAAGAATTTTTGGTTTGTACTGATTGTTCTCGGTTTTGCATTGGCGGCATTTATTCTTATGGATATGCAAGGAAATGCGAATAGGGGAGGAGCAGCGATGAATATGGGGGAGATCGCAGGACAGAAGCTTGATTACAGAGAGTTCAGCAAAGCAGAAACAGCACTATATAGCGGAAACCCCGATGTGTTTTCTAGAAGAGCAAACCTTTGGGAATTTTTCGTAGAGAAAGCAATTGTTGAAGAGCAGGCAAATGAACTTGGTCTAGGGGTGACTAAAGCTGAGCTTATGGACCTACAATTTGGAAATAGACTAAGCCCTATAATCACAAACAATTATCGTAATAGCCAGACAGGGCAAGTAGATAGAGCGACACTTCAACAACACAAGCAATTAATTGAAGGTAACGAGTCCTTGGCGCCACAGTTTGAAAATTTCTGGGTTGAGCAAGAGAAGCAAATCCAAAAGACAGAACTACAAGCCAAGATAGGCAATCTAGTATCCAAGGCGATATATACACCCAATTTTTTAGTAGAGGAAACAGGAGCAGCAAGCAATAGCTCATTGAACATGTCATATGTAAAGATACCTTTTGATGCAATCGACATAGAGGTAGAAGTTTCTGATACAGAGATCTTAGCGTATATGGCGGAAAGCGCAACAAAATATACTTCAAAAGAAGAGGCTAGAGTACTGCAGTATGCTGTAGTCGATGTATATCCATCTGCAAAAGATAGTTCTAAGTGGAGAACAGAAGTAATTGAAGCAGGTCAAAGCCTTAAAAATGCGACAGCGGATAGTGATTCAATAGTAGCATTAAACAACGGAGGGTTTTGGTCGGGCGTATACTTTAGTAACGACGAGCTTCCGGAGGGCCTCAAAGACCAACTAGACGAAGTGTCTGTAGGAGACGTATATGGTCCATACTCTGAGCAGGGATCATACTTTGTGGCTAAGGTTCTTGATAAAAAGGTAATGCCGGATTCAGCAGAAGCAAGACATATTTTAAGAAGGGTTACAACAGGCACCCCAGAAGAATTTGCAACTGCTGATGCGTTCATTGACAGTCTACGTAACGAACTTAAGAAAGGAACAAGCTTCTCTAATCTAGCAGAAGACAATTCTCAAGATCCTGGATCCGCCGTTAATGGTGGAGATCTTGGCACATTCCAACAAGGAAGAATGCTCAAAGAGTTCAATGATGTAGTGTTCAATGGTCGGACTAGGGGAGTATATAAAGTGAAAACACAGGTCGGAGTTCATCTTATCAAAGTAGAAGACTTGATTTACAACGATAGAAACGATAAGTTTAAAGTAGCTTATGTACGTACTCCGATTATACCTTCTGAAGAAACACAAGATTTATTAAATGACAAAATAAATGATCTTGTTTCTCAGAATAGAAATATGGCCGCGATGTCAACTGCCGCTTCAGCAATGGGGTATAATTTTCAGACATCAGGACCACTTAAAGCCAATGATTATAGTGTAGGTGTATTGGGATCAGATAACAGCTCTAGAGATATGATAAAGTGGGCTTACGAATCTGATACACAGGTTGGGGAAGTGTCTCCCACGGTATATTCATACAGTGACAAAGTCAACTATTTTGACAACAAGTATGTAATAACATTACTAAAGAGTATACAGAAGCCAGGAATGTTTTCGGCTGAGTCTATGCGCAATACATTAGAGCCTACTTTAGTCAACATTAAGAAAGCTGAATCCATTATAGGATCATTAGGTTCAGATCTTTCGGCAGTAGCAATTAAGTATGGTGCTGAAGTTAGTACAGCAGATAATGTATCTATGGGCGCTTCATTCATCCCAGGTATCGGATCTGAAAACAAGGTAATTGCGAAAGCATTCGCTACGGACGTAAACGGTACGTCAGCAGTAATTGGTAGCTCAGGAGTTTTTTTAGTGTCACCTACAGATAAGACAGAAGGAACGGTTGCAAATATACCACAGATGAGACAACTTAAAACTAGATCTTCTAGAAGTCAAGCAGAGCTTAAGACTATCCAGGCCCTTAAGAAAACAGTAGAAATCGAAGACAATAGAGCAACTTTCTTTTAACTAGGTTTTTCTTTAGGTAAAAAAGAGTGAAAGGTGTATTTAGTGACACCTAAGAATGTACAAATCCCAAAGGCCTGCGGTTCTTTGGGATTTTTGTTGTAGCACAGTTTCTTAATAGCAGTACCGCACAATGTTACGTTGAAGTTTATTCTAAAAAAGATTATATATTATCTGATCCAGCGATTAAACTCCGTAGCATTGGCGACAATCTAAGAACAGCGAACAGCCTTTTAATTTAAATTTTACCCTTTTCAAAAAATCAGATCAACCCATTTAACAACAACTTCATTACGGAGAAAAATTTACCTTTCAATTCTTTGGCACCTTATATGACCTCGCCTTTTCCGGCCAGAGCCTCTGTATATTCTCGGCCTTCTTATTGATTTTGTTTTAGTCCTCGTTGGTGTTTGTATTAAATATATCCTAACGCTAAAATTGTTCAGATCGTAATCTATAGATAGCGCCTTTGGCTCTAGAAAAACCTATACAGTAGTTGTTTTAAATTATTGATATTTACTGAACTTGGCCTTTTCAGCATGGTGCTCTAAAGATGTTTTTTACGGAAAAATTCGGGTCAAAAGGGTGGTGGCATTTGTTTTTATACCCCTAGGGATACGTTCCCATTTGGTGTTTATTTTCATTACCTTTTATATGCAATTTTAATACGCACTCAATAACCAACTACGAATTTTCGTTATTAACTAAAAACGCGCACCCATAGATATACAACTAGACAAATTTTGTCTCAAACATTAGAATATGAGGCCAATACACATGTGTTTTAATTATAATATATTAAATTTTTTAGATACTTTTACCCGTTAGTAATTCTTTTGGCGAAGAGTTTAAAAGATTCGTATTCACTTGGATTGTTATCTACAATATTTAAGCATAGAAACCTATGGCTCAGAAGAAATCGAATAAAAAGAAACCGAAGACAGAGAGTTCATTTGGAAGCTATATCAAAATTATGTGGCTTTCTGTATTCGCGGGAATATTTGCTCTGATTGCTGTTTTCGTGTTGATATCTACTACACAGCTACCAGATACGAGCGAACTAGAAAACCCTAATATCGAATTAGCCACTCAAATACTTGATCACAGAGATCGGTCGTTAGGTGCCTTCTTTAAATATAATCGAAAGAATGTTAGATTCGAAGAGTTAAACCCCAATATTGTTAATGCACTTGTTGCTACAGAAGATGAAAGATATTTTGATCATACAGGAATAGATGTTAGAAGTACGATTAGAGCATTTGTATATCTTGGAAAGAAAGGAGGAGCTAGTACGATAACTCAGCAGTTGGCCAAACAGTTTTTTACAAAAAGAAGCCGAAACATAGTTTTGAGAAGTTGGCAAAAACTTAAAGAGTTGGTTATCGCTACAGAATTTGAAAAGAGATATACCAAAGGAGAGATTATGGCAATGTATCTTAATAAATATGATTTCCTCTATGAATCTGATGGCATCAGCGCAGCTGCAAAAACATATTTTGGCAAAGGTCAATCAGAACTCTCAATTGACGAATCTGCGATATTGGTGGGCATGCTAAAAAACCCTTCGTATTACAACCCCGTACGAAAGCCCGATAATGCATTACGCAGAAGGTCTGTAGTGATGAATCAAATGGTGAAGAACGGATACATCACCAAGGAAGAATATAAAATTCTAGATGGGAAGCCAATAAATATGTCCAATTTTAAAAGGACAAATCACTATGAAGGTCCAGCACCATATTTTCGGGCAGAACTTAAAAAGTGGGTAAAAAATCTTCTTAAAAATAAAAATATTACAAAGCCAGATGGGACAAAGTATAATATTTACACAGACGGTCTTATTATCAAAACTACCTTAGATAAGGATATGCAACGTCATGCAGAGGCATCACTTAAAGTACATATGAGTAAGTTGCAGGAAAAGTTTTTCTCTAGATGGAAGGACAAGGATATTTGGACATATAAGGCCAATGAAGCGCAAAAGAAAGGGCGTAAAGCGAGTCTTAATCGGAAAGTAAGAACCACAGAGAGATTTAAAAAAATGAGAGCATCGCACTTGTCAGAAATTACGAGTAAAATTTCTGCAGAGATAAAGGGTGCAAGGCTTTTAGATGGAGATATTTTTAGACTATTTGCTGAAGATACAAAAGTTGGACACCTAGCTAAATTAATAAAACAAGGAGATATTACGAAGAAGCAATCAGAGATATACAAGGAAATATTGGCGAGTGGATATTGGCCAGTTTTAAAAAATAAATGGAGCGCATTACAAAAAAAATCAAAGAAAGTATTCGCCAAGAAAATACCAATGAACGTATTCGCGTATACCGCGAGCGGAGAGAAGACTGTGACAATGAGCCCTAGAGATAGCATTAAATATCACATGATGCATATGCAATTGGGCTCTATGGCCGTAGATCCCAAGACAGGCTATGTCAGGACTTGGGTAGGAGGCATTAACCATAAATATTTCCAGTACGATCACATAAATTCTAATCGTCAAGTAGGATCTACATTTAAACCATTTATCTATACTACAGCAATTGCTAATCTTGCCATGTCACCCTGCTATGAAATACAAGATATTCAATATACAATACCAGCTAATGACGTTAATTTTGGATTGCTCAAGTCGTGGGCTCCAGCAAACTCTGACGGATTTTCAAAGGAAAATTTAACGCTAAAAGAAGGTTTGAAAAAATCAAAAAATAGCATTTCGGTCAAATTGATGACGGAAATAGGAAATCCAGAATTGGTTAGGAGTTTAGTTTCAGAATTCGGGATAGATAAAAGTAAGGTACCTAACTCTCCATCTATTTGTTTGGGATCTGCAGATTTATCTGTGATGGACATGACAGGAGCTTATACAGTATACGCGAATGATGGTACTTATACCAAACCAATGTTCGTCACCAGTATCGAAGACAAAAATGGCAGACAAATATATGCTGCTACATCTGTGCAAAGAAAGGCACTTAATCCGAAGTATAATCACGCAATGGTAGAGATGCTTAAAAATGCAAGTGCGGTAAGTGCGTTGGGTCACATAAAAAGTGAAGTAGGAGGTAAAACAGGAACAACAAACGACTACAGAGATGGTTGGTTTATGGGAATAACTCCAGAGTTAATTGTGGGCACTTGGGTAGGCGGCGAGGAGCAGTTTATGAGATTTCGATCTATATCAGATGGTGCAGGTAGTCAGATGGCCAGGCCGTTTTTTGGAGAGTTTATGAAAAGGGTAGAGGCAGATAAAACTATAAATTTTGACACCGAGGCAAGATTTGTGATACCAGACGAGACGTTGGAGTTGGATTGTGATAAGCACAGAGCTAATAGGTATGTTGAGCCGGAGAAAAACACTGTACCAGAGGAGGAGGAATTTGAAGAAGAGTTTTAGGTTTTTTATTAAGATTCAGATCTCTTAAAATCGTTTTTAGATATCACCACATTTCTTTTAATGTTCATTCAAGCACATATCGCTATAAGGACACATTTAAGAAATGTTTGGTTGTTTATAGCTGGGATGCAAATTATTCCAAGGCAGTCAGACCCCAACTCAAAAGACCAATTATTAATAAGGATCAATTTAGAGTTTCTTATAATTCGGTCTGTTTTTTGTCTCGCGTTTCAGAATTTCTACTTTTTGGCAGCCCACGAACATTAGACTTTTTCGATAAACGCCGCCCAACTTTTTTTACAGATCGCTTCTGTCATTTCTTCTATCAGATCACTGCCTGCCGCAGGATCTCTTACTTTACCTATATAGGACTCCATAACAATAAGATTATAGGTGTGCACTGCATTGAGTTTATACTTAGGGTCCAGTGCTACAGATACAATTCCGTCAGCTTCTCCGATGATTGAAGCCAATCCCATATAAGACGACTGTATAAGTTCGTGCACCCCTTTAGTTGAAGGTTTGGTTTGGGAGAGAAGGCGGTATTTTATTTCTTTATTGAGTGCTTTATTTAGATTAGCGAGCAGGATGTGTCCAGCTCTTATTTTTGCTACTTCTGATAAAAAATCTTTTTGACCATCTAATATCAGCAAAATATCATCACTAGTGCTGTTGTTAACTTTATGGAGCAATTGGGCCAATTGGTCACTTACAGATCTAGAAAAGGGTATGTGTATAGTTTTACGTCTAGAACTAGGACTATAGATCTTGTTCATGTCCCCGCCCCTTTCCTTAATGTAACACAACACTTTTTGTTCGGCACCTTCTTCCATAGGACAGATTACCACCTGTATATAGTCTAGTATCACTCCATTTAACACTTCAGCATAATCTACGTTTACATAAACATCAATGACGAGAGTGTTGACACCGACATTGAGTAAGCTTTTGATGTTGGCGTTACAATTGACTTCGCGAGTATCTATGTGGCAGGCTATTGTGTGGTCTCGATTACGAGATATGGGCTTAAAGTCTTGTGGGGAATGTGCTTGAATAGCACTGACTGCCAGTCCTTCTTCGATAGAGTAATGCAGGTCATCAGCCGTCTTAGCTCCCTTTAGGTCCTTATTAATTTTAGCTACCCACTCAGATACTGTGGGCTTAGCGAATATTTGATTTATTTCTAGTCTTTTTTCCAACGTTTTTCTTCTTTGTTTGATATACTATCACGTGCTACAAAAGCACATAAAATATTGGTTTTATACCGAGACGTACGTAATAGCTAGTTAAGTTTGATTTACGTCAAACCCATTATTTTATCTATGACAGATTAGGTGGTCATCGGCATGGGTGTTTCAGATAACAAATATAGGCCAATATATTATTGAAATAACTAAGGCGCTTAGTGGGCTGTACGCAACTATTGAAATATCTTTAGGTATACGGGTTCCGTTTGGCGCTGTAGCTTCAAAACAGCTATTTCTGCGGTAAATCTAGCGTTGAATCCCGGTGCATTGTCCTTGACTTATGAAAGCAAAAGTCTTGAGACCTAAATCCAAGGTGTTTCAAACCTTTTAGGTAGAATATGGTTATATTTGCAGGCTTAAATCAAATCGTCTCCAAATTAAAAAACAATACCATATAATGGGTTCTCAAAAACTAATATATCTTGACAATAACTCGACTACCCCTTGTGACCCAAGAGCAGTTGAGGCAATGTTACCTTTCTTTTATCAGACACCGGGCAATGCAGCTAGTCGCAACCATCCATTTGGATGGCAAGCTGAAGAGGCCGTGGATTATGCAAGAGAGCAAATCGGAAACTTGTTGGCAGTAGATAGCAAAGAGATTATTTTTACATCGGGCGCTACAGAAGCGGACAACCTTGGGATCAAAGGGGTGTTTGAAATGTATAGCCGTAAGGGTAATCACATCATAACACTGAAGACAGAGCACAAAGCTGTACTCGACGCTTGTAAGAAAGTAGAGAAGATGGGAGGTGAGGTAACGTATCTTGACGTAAAGAGAGATGGTCTTGTAGATCTAGCAGCATTAGAGGCTGCGATTACAGATAAGACCGTACTGATCTCTATTATGTGGGCAAACAACGAGACAGGGGTAATACAGCCTATGAAAGAAATAGGCGAACTCTGCGAAAAGCATGGTGTATTATTTATGTCTGATGCCACTCAGGTTGTTGGAAAAATCAAGACCCATCCAAAAGAGCTGGGGATACATTTAATGGCGTTTACTGCACACAAGATGTATGGTCCAAAAGGAGTAGGGGCTCTTTTTGTGAACAGAAAGAACCCAAGAGTAAAGGTAACATCACAGATAGATGGCGGTGGCCACGAGAGAGGCATGAGGTCGGGTACGCTTAATGTGCCGGGTATCGTAGGTTTTGGTAAGGCCGCAGAGATTGCTATGCAAGAGATGGACGACGATGCAGCAAGGCTGTCTGTACTAAGAGATAAACTAGAGAATGCATTCAAAGATACCCTAGAAGAAGTATATGTTAATGGCAATGTAGAGCATCGCATGCCTCACGTAACCAACATTTCGTTTAAGCACGTAGAGGGAGAAGGTCTTATGATGACATTCAACCAAACCATAGCAGTATCATCAGGGTCGGCCTGTACTTCGGCATCATTGGAGCCATCTTATGTACTTATTGCATTAGGGCTAGGAGATGATCTAGCACACTCTTCGCTAAGGTTTAGCTTAGGAAAGTTTACTACTGAAGAGGAGATTGACCAGACAATAGCTATGATCTCTAAAGGAGTAAACCACATGAGAGACTTAAGTCCTATCTGGGAGATGTTTAAAGAAGGAGTTGATCTCGATGCAGTAGAGTGGTCGGAGCATTAGTCTGTGACAGGAACTTAATGGAAGTATAATATTGTTTAACAATAAAGTAACAAGTAAAAATAAAAAGATGGCTTACTCAGAAAAACTTATAGAGCACTTCAACCACCCTAAAAATGTGGGTACCTTAGATAAATCTAAAAACACAGTAGGAACAGGGCTAGTAGGTGCACCAGAGTGTGGTGATGTCATGAGACTACAGATAGAAGTAGACGAAGAATCAGGAATGATCAAAGACGCAAAGTTTAAGACATTTGGTTGTGGATCAGCTATTGCCTCTAGCTCATTAGCTACTGAATGGTTAAAAGGTAAGAGCATTGATGAGGCCCTTACAATAGACAATATGGCAATAGTAGAAGAATTGGCTCTTCCACCAGTAAAGATTCACTGTAGTGTCTTGGCTGAAGACGCTATAAAAAGCGCTATCGCTGATTATAAGTCTAAGAATGCGTAAGCGAGTTTTAGTAAACACAAAAGTCATATTATGTTATTCATAGCAGATAGCGCCAAGAATAAAGTAACCGAACTAATGGCAAAGGAGTCGTTAGATGAGAACTACTTTGTACGGGTATCAGTAACAAGTGGAGGTTGCTCTGGCCTTACCTACGAAATGGACTTTGATAATGAAGATAAAGAGAACGATCAAGTGTTCGAAGATAACGGAATGAAGATAGTAACGGACCTCAAGAGTTTCCTATATCTGTGTAACACAACACTAGAGTTTTCTGGAGGACTTGATGGCAAAGGGTTCTACTTCAACAACCCTAACGCAGCTAGATCATGTGGCTGTGGAGAGAGTTTTGCGGTTTAGTTAATTTCTGCTTTTCTTTCGGAAAGCAGAAATATCGAAACGAGACATTTTTTCGTTTCGGTCAAAAGGATTAATATTACTTAATAGATATATAAAGAGCTTTTATAATCAACGTGTTGAAGTTATTTATTTTATCATGAAAAACCACTCACCTGACTTCCCTAAGGGAAGAACCTTCATTTTGCGTTGATCGACCCCAAGAGTCTTTGATAAAAGCTCATCTTTCACACTTTGATGTTGAACCTTATGCCGCCGAGTGAGCATAATGAGTCGAATTATTAACAGGGATGACCGTTATATTTTTTGTGGCCTAGTCGCCTTATCTTTTCATTAAAGCCGCAATCTTATCTTCTAGTTCATACTCATCACCTGGATTGTAGCCATTGTGTGTATATACTATATTGCCTTCACCATCAACCAAGAATGTTTGTGGGATAGTTTGGAAGTTAAGCGCTTGTTGGAGTGTTTGTTTGCTATCTGATAGCACCGTGTATTCCCACCCTTTAGAACCGACCATTCCTGGCACCTTAGCCATTCCTCTAGCGTTGTCTATCGTAATTGCCAACAACTCTACTCCGTAATCTTCTACCCATTCAGGATATACATCATTGATAGCGTCTAGTTCTTTTTTACAAGGAGAGCACCATGTGGCCCAAAAGCTTACTACTACAGGCTTTCCTTTCCCTAGATAATCTTGAATATTTACTGTTTTGCCTTCTAAAGTCTTTAATTCAGCACTTGGCATTTTTTTATCTCCTGTAATAGTAGCAGACATAAGCACGAAAGTCGCAATGATTAAGATTAGGTTTTTCATATTGTTTTTGATTTCTCGATTTTCGAATTGTTGGTTATAACTAGCGCAATAGTAGACACAATCATCTATTATCTCTGTCATTCTAATCACATTAACAGAACAAAAACAGGCCTAAGTTCCACGATGAATCGTATTTGAACTTAAAAGAAAGTTAAAAATGTAGATATTGCGGTTACAAAGTATCAAATACAGACGAATCAGAGGGTCAAAATCCTGAAAGCAACGGCTAACAAAGCTTTCCTCTCATTTTTGCCTAAAAACCATTTTAAATGAAAAATCTAATACTTCTACTTGCGTGTCTTTTGGTCGCTAGTTCATCTCATTCCCAGAATACCGAACCAGAAAGGGGGGTGTTTTCAGGGAGTATTGAGACCAATTTCAATTATTTTCAGAAAGACTCACTGATTGGTGCCATTAATATACCTCAGTATGATAGACTTCTCACAGGTGGTGAAATGTGGCTTAATCTTAATTATAACATTAAAGGGTACGATGTGGGTGTGCGTTTTGATATGTTTCAAAACTCTAATTTGCTCAATCCCTTAGGCTCCTATTCTGATCAAGGAATCGGAAGGTGGTTTATTAAAAGAACGCAAGATAAGTTGACACTTGAGGCGGGTTATTTATATGACCAGATAGGTAGTGGTATTATATACCAAGCCTACGAAGTAAGGCCGCAACTAATCGACAATGCTTTATATGGTGGCGCCGTATCATACCAACTCATGGAGAACTTAAAGCTTAAGGCATTCACGGGTAAGCAGAAGCAACAGTTTAGTACTATAGAGGGATCCATAAGAGGCGCTTATGCCGAAGGATTCTATACATTTGGTAAGGAGGGTTCTCCTATTTCATTAGCGCCAGGTATAGGAGTAGTGAATAGGACAACAGGCGAAGGGGTAATCCGAAATATCTTGGATGTAATGAAGTTTTATTTAACGGAAGACCAGGTCTTGCCAGAGTATAATACATATTTAACGACATTTTATAACACGCTATCATATAAAAATATTACATGGTATGCTGAGGTGGCACATAAATCAGAAGAGGTGTTTTTTGATGCTGATGCGATAAAGCAAGAGTTTAATGCCGCGCCGACTTTTGGAAAATATGTCAAGAAGTCAGGTAATGTATATTACTCATCTATAGGATATACGGTTGGGGGGCTTGGATTGACTTTGGAGGGAAAGCGTACTGAGAACTTTGACTTCAGAGCCGACCCTACACTGAGATTAAATCTGGGGTTGGTTAATTTCATACCACCCATGAATCGGTTGAATACATATAGATTGACAACTAGATACAATCCCGCGACTCAACTACTAAGTGAGCAGGCGTATCAAGTAGATGTATCATATAAATTTAACAAATCATGGAGTACAAATCTCAATTACTCTAACATACAAAAACTTGATGGCACTCAACTTTATGATGAAAAACTTATGGAGGTAACGTATAAGCAAAAAAGAAAATGGCAACTCACTGGTGGTCTTCAGCTTCAAGAATACAATCAAGACATATATGAATCAAAACCTGGTGTTCCTATGTTAAATACAGTGACGCCATATTTAGATTTTCTTTATAAAATATCTCGTAAGAAATCAATTAGGTTTGAATCCCAATACATGATTACAGACCAAGATTTTGGTAGCTGGGCATATGGTCTACTTGAAGTTGGTTTAGCGCCACACTGGCTTTTCGAATTGTCAGGAATGTATAATGTGTCACCCAATGTCAATAAGAATGAAATACCGAACAATCCAGAGACGGGAGAAAAGAGAAAGATTTTATATCCAACCCTAGGTGCTGTGTATATCAATAAAGGAAACAGATTTTCCTTAAGGTATGTTAAGCAAGTTCAGGGTGTGGTATGTAATGGTGGTATATGTCGGCTAGAGCCAGCCTTTTCAGGAGTAAGATTTAATATGACATCTAATTTCTAGCCCGTAGAAGGAACCGATATTGTAAATAAAAGAAAGATTATAATTATGAAATCAGTTAAAAATATAATTGCTTTAGTGTGTCTCTATATGCTTTCAGCGTGTGAAGAAAAACCATTAGTTATTCCCGATTTTGTGCCACCAACATCAGGCAAAGTTGTCTTGATAGAAGAGTTTACTGGCGCTAGTTGTACCGGCTGTCCTCAGGGGGCCGCTAAGGTTGAAGAGTTACTTAATTTACTTCCAAACAATGTGGCTGCCGTTGCAATTCATGGTGCATTTCTTTCCGAACCCATTGCAAATAAAAGTAAATATGATTTTAGAAATGAAGATGCTGCCGTGTTGGAGCAAGAGCCTAGTTTTGCATTGCAATCAAAACCAGCAGCAATGATTGATAGAAGCGAAGTCTTTCCTGGGCAACCTATCATCAAAGATTCACCTCCGAGTTGGGGAATATTTGTAGAAGAACTACTTCAAGAAGATCAAGAACTTGAGCTTTCAATAGATGCTATTGTGGATAATGGAGTTTTAGAAGTAACGGTCTTTGGCACGGCATTAGTAGATCTTCCGGGCAACTATAATCTAGGTGTCTATGTAACCCAAAGTCACATTATAGATTATCAAAAGACCACCGGATCTACAATATCAGATTTTGAGTTTAATCACTTTTTACGAAAGAGTTTAACCAATGTACCTTATGGTAATATTATAGACTCTGATTTGGTAATAGGCGATTCTTTTGAACGCAACTTTACATTCACCTTACCAACAGACCTTGATCCAATGATTCCAGAGTGGAAAGTAGAGGACCTAGAAGTTGTAGCGTATGTTTCTAGAGATGGAGGTACAGTGGCTCCGATTATACAGGCAGCTAAAAAGAAATTATAGAAGGGGAATAACAATTAATTTTAATTCATCAGATTTCAATATTCAAACGATGATACTAGGTGTGATCCTTTTGTCGTTTGAAAAGCGATGCTTCTTTTTAAGTACTCTTAATCTGATAACAGAATAAGTTCACACTAGAAGGTCTGCGCCTCAACCTCAGGTTTAATCTATAAATACATTTACATTTGCGTATACACTCTCTTTCTCGAATTTTATCACTTCCAATAGCGTTATCGATTCTGACCGTACTATATGTCAGTTACGAACTTGAGTATCAAAATGCAATGATTTGGATTTTATTTCCGCTAGTAATTGCTACGGCGGTAGTTATATTTCAAGGACAGATAGACTTTTGGTGGAATGAACGGAATCCAGTACCGCTTGATCCACCTATATCGGATTGGCTTAAAAAGTATGATCCTTATTATACGTCATTAGATCCTAACCAAAGACAGAATTACGATAATCGACTCGTAATGTATATGCAAGGTAGGGCCTTTGTAAGTGTAGGTCGAGAGCACCACGATGTACCTAATGACATACAAGCTATCATTGCGTCTAATGCAGTTAAGATGTTGATGTCAAAGAAAGATTATTTGCTAGGCGATATGGATCGCATCTATTTATATAAGCACCCTTTTCCCACTCCGAGGCATCAGTTTCTACATACGGTAGAGACAGATATTGAAGACGGAGTATTCATCTTTTCGTTAGAGCACCTTGTTCCAGGCATGATTAATCCCAAGGAGCATTACAATATCGCGATGCATGGATTTGCCGAAGCCTTTCAAAGGGTATTTCCAAAAGAAGATTTCACTTATTTGGATCAGATTACTTGGGATCAAATAGAAGAGGTGGGTTATCATTCTAAAGACAAGATCTTAAAGACGATAGGATTCAATCAGACAGATACTACTACTGTTGCAATCAACCATTTTTTTACTCATCCCCGGAGATTTAATTTAATGATTCCAGCTGCCTATGAAAGACTAATAAGACAGTTTGGTGCTGATCAACTAAGCAAACTGTAATGGCGCAGGGAAAGCTATTTTAAAATAACAAAGGGGCTACTATTCTGTATCTACAGGAGCCAACCTAACAGTAAGTCCGTTAATTTCTTCTTTAATTTTTATTTGGCAACCTAGGCGGCTGTTGTCTTCTACAAAAAAAGCCTGGTCTAGCATATCTTCTTCGTCTTCAGATCTATTGTAGATGTCATGATTGCTTTCTACGTAACAATGACAAGAGGCACAGAGTGCCATTCCACCACAAGTACCTTCTACGGGTAATTCTGATGCTTTGGCAACTTCCATCATATTGAGATCGATACCTAGTGGCACTTCTATCTCATGAGACTCTCCTTTTCTATCTATTATTGTTACTTTTATTTCTTCCATTATGCTACTATAGTATACACGTATATAGTACCAAAGTGAACGATTAGTTCCCTTCAATCTTTGTTAGTCGAAAAAATAAAGTTAACTGATTGTCAAGCTCTGTAAAGAATCGTGTTATACTGTTTTCCTCTGATTGTACTCCTAGAAAATCCTTGATACTTGATCCCCAAGCGGGCTGCACTTTGTTGGGAAATGGATTAGGTAAATACTCACCATTCCGCTTCACTTCGAATCCACCATAGTCAGTGTATAAAACATAGATTTCTCCAAGACTTACATGTATTTTTTTTCCGTTTGTATCAATCTCTTTAGTATTATTTGGATCAGCGATATATGATTTTAATAGAGAGTCAGGAACGATTGATATTGTACTGAAGGAGTATTTGTTTTTTGTGTTTTGCCAAATTTCTAATGTCCTTTTTCTTTTAGATAGCAGCGCATCTATATCTTTTTGAATAGAGGGTTTTTTTTTGGCAAAGTTTTTAAGCGCCTTTTCCTTTTTATGTTTTGTGGGAAATATTACGACGATACCAGATTCTTTAATTTGCTCGATTGCAGTAATGGCAAGAGCCTTGTCTGTGGTTGCGGTTTGATTAATCCTGAGAGATGAGCAACAGGGCAGCAACATTACCACCAACGAAAAGCCAATAGTTGATTTGATTATATTCATTTGGCAAAGTAACGATAATGAAAGCACCACAGCAATAGACAGTAAGTCGTAAATGAGATAATGTTGTATTTTAGCATATAGAAGATTAGAATCAAAGACATGCTAGTAAAAACATACGCAAGTGCTGTGCAGGGAGTTGACGCGCAGACTATTATCGTTGAAGTAAACGCTGGAGGCACTGTAATGGCCGGCAAGCAGTTTTACTTTATGGTTGGATTACCAGACAATGCTGTTAAAGAAGGGTTTGCAAGGGTAGAAGCGGCTATAAAGAATCTTGGTTTTAAACTATCTAGGGTAAAATTAGTAGTCAATATGGCCCCAGCGGATTTGCGCAAAGAAGGGTCAGCATATGACCTGCCGATAGCTATAGGTGTTTTAGCTGCAACAAAGCAAATTTCTGGGGAGAAGTTGCGTGACTACCTTATTATGGGGGAACTCGCATTAGATGGTGGGTTGCGCCCGATCAAAGGAGCGTTACCTATAGCTATCCAAGCGAGAAGAGAGGGATACAAGGGAATCCTTTTGCCAAAGGAAAATTCAAGTGAAGCGGCTATAGTAGATAACTTAGAAGTATATGGAATAGAAAACCTTAAAGAGGCGGTAGGGTTTCTAGATGGGAGCATGGAGCTTAATCAAGAGGAGCATAATACAAGAGAGTTATTTAGAGAAAACAAGGAAAAGTATAGTGTAGACTTTAATGATGTAAAAGGACAAGAAAATATAAAAAGAGCATTAGAGATTTCTGCAGCAGGTGGACATAATGTAATTTTGATTGGACCACCAGGTGCAGGTAAGACGATGCTTGCTAGGAGGCTACCAACGATACTTCCACCACTATCATTAATAGAGGCTTTGGATACCACAAAAATACATAGTGTGGCGGGTTATCTAGGGACCAATGCTTCGCTTATATCTGAACGCCCTTTTCGATCACCTCACCATACGATTAGTGACGTAGCTCTAGTTGGTGGAGGATCTAATCCCAGCCCTGGAGAGATATCACTCGCTCACAATGGAGTTTTGTTTTTAGATGAATTGCCAGAATTTAAAAGGTCTGTATTAGAGGTATTGCGCCAACCGATGGAGGAGAGAAGAGTGACTATATCTAGAGCTAGAATATCGGTGGATTATCCAGCAAGTTTTATGTTAGTGGCGAGTATGAATCCATGTCCCTGTGGCTTTTATAATCATCCAGATAAAGATTGCGCTTGTGGCCCAGGGATAGTGAAAAGGTACCTTAATAAAATATCAGGACCACTATTGGATCGTATAGATTTACACGTAGAAGTAACACCCGTATCTTATGAGGAGCTAGCAAGCCATGAGTATATAAGTGAGTCTAGTGAAGATATTACGAAGAGAGTAGTTAAAGCAAGGGAAATACAACAAAAAAGATTTGAAGAATTTAAAGACGTACACTGTAATGCTCAGATGCCTAGTCGTATGGTGAGAGATGTTTGTTCGTTGAGTAACGCAGGTGTTACACTGCTCAAGACCGCCATGACAAAAATGCAATTATCGGCCAGGGCCTATGATCGTATACTGAAGGTAGCACGTACTGCTGCCGACTTATCAGAGAGTGAAGACATTAAAATAGAACATCTTGCAGAAGCAATACAATATAGAAGCCTAGATAGAGAAGGGTGGAGCGGCTGATTTTTAAATTGGGCTTATTCAATGTGGTTGGTGGACAGATTATTTCGGATACTTTTCCCTAGTTATTTCTCCTACAATATCTTTGGCTTCATCGTATTTATATCCTTTAGATTGTGCAAACTTCATAAGTTCTATATTGAGCAACCGTTCGTTAGTCGATGGTCTTATGTTTGCTCTTTTAAGCAACATGCGCTCCAAATTTTCTAAGTATTCTTCTTCTAGTATTTCTGTCATTCCTTTGCGTATGCAATATTCAGACACTTTTTTTTCTTTGAGCCCCCTTTCGATTTTATACCTACCCCAAGACTTCATTCTGTACTTACCACGCACATAAGATCTTGCAAACCTTTCTTCATTAAGATAATCATCTTGGATAAGCTCGACGATTATATCTTCCAGGTCGTCACCATATATCTTGAGCTTAAGTAGACGTGTACGTACTTCACTGTGACACCGATCTTGGTAGACACAATACTTTTTTAGCACTTCTAGGGCATCATCTTTAGAGTAATACTTATAAATTGACATATTGTTTATTATATCTATGCTTCTGCAATATTACACTAATTACCCTGGTACAACTTTGATTAAGGTGTTTCAGTCCAAAGATGTTCAATTATATTCGACTTTTCTTAAGTATCATGATTATTACTTAACTTGTAAACGTATACAAATGACAACAGAATGAAGCCAAAGAAATGCGAGGTGTGTGGTGATAAATTTCACGGTAGAGCAGATAAGAAGTTTTGCTCAGATCAATGTCGTACAGCGCACCACAATGAGAACAATAGAGATTCGACTAACTTTATGCGAAATGTAAATAATATGTTACGCAAAAACAGGCGCATTTTAGCAGTACTTAACCCTAACGATAAGGCGAAGACAACGAAGACTGAGTTACTAGATAAAGGATTTAAATTTAGTTACTTTACTAATCTATATGAAACCAAGGCCGGGAAAGTTTATTACTTCTGTTACGATCAAGGATATATAGATATAGGAGAGGGAAAGTATGCAATTGTGAGACGTAAGGCATACGTAGATTAGTAGCGTACTGTTTAGAATAGAAATGTTTGCGGTCAAAAAAAAGGGGCTAATAAAAAAAAGGGGGCGCCATCGAAACCAACATCTTGGTTGCGAAATTCCAATTCATCTTTGATCTAACAGAAAAGGCCAAAAAGACAAAGGGAACGAACAAAATTCCATGAGGCATTCCAAAGGATTTGACGAGACCGACTTCTCCTTTCACATATTTCATTTGCACATCCACGAACAATAACAGTACGTAAGATAAGCCTTCTAAAAAACTAATTATTCTAAAAAAACAGGGCTGAATTCATTGTACATTTTTATTTTGACTCCAATATGGCTTGAAGCGCCTTTTTGAAGCTCCCAGAATCAACTGGGGAAATCTCTTCAGAGAAAATACAATCTTATTCTGAATGTAAGATAAATGCTACTGTCGCAAAGGCAATTAAATATTTACACATAATTGTAATATTATCATTATAAAAAAGCTCAAGCAGACATCTTTCTGCTTGAGCTTTTTTGAGTTCCAGGGCTTGTGAAATGCTATTTATTAATAAAGTAACTATATTATGATTACCTTCTCTGAATGTATTTTACCGTTAGCTGTGATTTGCACTAAGTAAGTGCCTGCGGAAAGATTGTTGGTGTTATATCGGATTTGGTTCGAACCATCAATTACATTTATATCTTGAGTTGCTACAATTTGGCCATGTACGTTTACTAGTCTTGACTGTACAAAACCTAAATTTGATTGTGTTCTGATATCCAATATGACTTCATTGCCATTTTGTCTAGTAGAGAGGTCAAATATACCATCGACCTCTACTGTTGCTGACGTAGACGAAATCATATTTCTGTTAGCATTAAAGAAGGCGTATACACCGTCTGCTCTAAGGTTCCAAAGGATTGCGACTACTTCATCATTATCTAAATCAATGTCAGCCATTTCTTTAGATGCTTCTACTGTATATGTTGCGCCAGAAGTTACCGTTCCCTCTACGATTTGTTCGCCGAAAGACGACTCTGTTATCTTGTCAGCTAAGACGTATCTGTGGTCTGCATTAGGACCAACAGATGCCTGGTTAGCGATCACGTGATCTTTAAGAAGGTAGAAAGCCAAGTGGTAGTCTCCGTCTTCTAAACCGGTAAAGAATTCGGCTTTACCAGTTACGCTAAGCGTCTCCCCATCATATGTAGCGTCTACTCCTACTCCGGCAAATGCTCCAAACCCTACGAGTGCATCTATATAACCGTTGATTTCTACTCGAGCAGCTTGTGTATTGTTCGATGTTACATTGAAGTTGTCACTATTTACAAAGAATTGTGGCTGTGCGAATGAGCCCCATCCTGTGTTGATGTCTATTGATGCAGCATTATCTAAATCTCCACTATTGTGAGATGACCAGATGATTACATTTTTATTACTATTGTCTTCTATGAGATCTTTGAACAAGTCCCAACCCCACGATCCACAATTGCCACACCATGTTGCACTTGTCTTAGTCATAATCGTCCACTGATCAGTACTGACCTCTTGCGCCTGGGTGGAGAGCATGGCAATCATCATAATTAACATTAAAGTATATTTTTTCATAATATATAATTTATTGATATTGAATGTGTAATGGTGGTGTAAAGATATAATATTTGGATATATCTGATAATCTCAATGGCATTAAATGGTTGTTAATAGTTTAGTAGAGATTGAATGTTGGGAAAGAAAATATTTGTATTTAAAGAGGGATTTAAATTCTAACCGATTCTTACCACACGAAATTTTCTACTTTAAATTAGCCATTAAACTATTCAGCATCCACAAGGCCTTGGAAATAAGTAACAAACTCATCTAGTGACATGGTCCCTATATCACCATCGCCTTGTTTACGCACGGAGAGTGTATTAGATTCAGCTTCTTTATCTCCGACGACCATCATAAGAGGAATTTTATTTATTTCTGTATCGCGGATCTTTCGGCCGATAGATTCTGCACGATGATCTACATATCCGCGTATATCGTGTTTAGCGAGTTTTAGTTTGATTTGTTCGCAGAGGTCATTATATTTATCTGAGATAGGCAGCAATGCAAATTGATCTGGTGTCAACCAAAGAGGGAACTTCCCCGCTGTGTGTTCGATTAAAATACTCATAAACCTCTCCATAGATCCGAATGGTGCTCTGTGGATCATGACAGGTCTGTGAGGTTGATTGTCAGATCCAATATACTCTAGTTCGAATCTTTCTGGCAGGTTGTAATCTACTTGTATCGTACCTAATTGCCAAGACCTACCAAGAGCATCTTTAATCATAAAATCTAACTTAGGTCCGTAGAATGCAGCTTCGCCTAATACAGTAACGGTTTCTAGTCCTGATTCTGCAGTCGCGTCTATAATCGCAGATTCTGCAGCTTCCCAATTTGCATCCGATCCGATGTACTTTGATGGGTTTTTTGGGTCGCGTAACGATATCTGCGCTGTATAATCATTGAAGCCCATTTTTTTTAGTACAGTCTTCGTAAGGTCAAGTGCATTAAGAAATTCCTCTTTTAGTTGACTAGGCATACAGAATATATGCGCATCATCTTGAGTAAACCCCCTTACTCTTGATAATCCATGGAGTTCGCCCGATTGCTCATACCTATATACCGTACCAAATTCTGCAATACGCATAGGTAGTTCTTTATAAGAGTGTGGTTTGTGGGCAAATATTTCACAGTGATGTGGACAGTTCATTGGTTTGAGTAGAAACTCTTCCCCATCTCTCGGAGTCTTGATCGGCTGGAAGCTATCTTCACCATATTTCTCATAGTGACCAGAGGTTACGTAAAGGTTTTTATGTCCAATATGCGGCGTGGCTACCATTTGATATCCACGTTTCTCTTGTTCGTCTTTGAGGAAGTTTTGTAGACGCTCCCTGATCTGCGTCCCTTTTGGTAACCAGATTGGTAGCCCGGCTCCTACTTTCTCTGAGAACATAAATAGATCAAGTTCTACACCTAACTTTCTGTGATCTCTCTTCTTAGCCTCTTCTAACAAGTGTAGATATTCTTTTAGCTCTTTTGCTTTAGGGAATGTCACACCATACACTCTAGTCAGTTGCTGACGTGTATCATCGCCTTTCCAATAAGCTCCTGCTAGGCTCATCACTTTTACCGCCTTGATTGGCGATGTGTTAGGTATGTGTGGTCCTCTACAGAGATCCGTAAAGTTTCCTTGTTTATAGAATGTGATTTGGCGACCTTCTAGTTCATTGATCGTCTCTATCTTATACTCATCATTTTTTTTAGTAAAGTGTGCGATGGCATCCGCTTTACTTACCTCGGTGCGTTCAAATGAATTCTTTTGACGAGCCAATTCCATAAACTTGTCTTCGATGTTTTTAAAGTCGTCAGGGGTCAAAGTTTTGTCTCCAGTATCTATATCGTAGTAAAACCCGGTATCTATCGATGGCCCATAACCAAATTTAGTTCCTGGATAAAGCGCTTCTATAGCTTCAGCAAGTATGTGAGCTGATGAGTGCCAAAATGTAGATTTCCCTTCCTTGTCTTTCCACGTATGTAGTGTAAGGTTTGCATCTTCATGGATTGGTCTGGTCGCATCCCACACTTCGTCGTTTACTGTAGCTGAGAGTACGTTTCTCGCCAACCCTTCACTGATGCTCATAGCGACATCCATCGCTGATGATCCTGCATCATACTGTCTTACTGTTCCGTCTGGAAGTGTGATATTGATCATAGATTACTTATTTAAAAAATTGATCGACAAAAATACTTAATATATTTTTCTAATGTATGCCATAATACAGACTGATATTGATGTATGGCTATGGCGGATTGAAAATTATTGGTTTTTAAAAAACAGATTAGAAACATGAGACCCACTTAAACTTCATTTATATTTTGATAACAAAACCTTTAATGTGGGTCCATAATTAAACGAGTTCCTAAATTTGAAGGAGAGGTCCACTTACATTTCAATATCGAAAGAAAACATTAACTTCTTCGATTACGAAAAAGGCAATTGTCATAATCAATGTGATCTGCTGCAGACAAGTAGGCGCTCAAATTAGAGCTTCTAATATAATGGACAATCTAAATATAGAACAGGACCATAAGAGTGCTCATGCTTTTTCATACAGAACGCTATATCACGGGGCAGATGAGTATGCTTTATTACTATTCTAGGCCAATTTTGGATTTAATCACTTATTTGGCACAATGGCAATTAAGACACTTTTTCTTATCTTAACAGAGAGATCGTGATAAGTTGAGATGGCGCCTCTAAAGCTGCAGAAGTACTAATTACGCATATATTCGCTTTGCACACCGCATTATTAAACTCTCTAAAAGTGGCATATGTCGCTAATATCTCCGATTTTTGGAATTATAGAGTTGGACTTTTTGTATGAGTTCTATAAAAACCATGGTATAAGCCAATGCAGACAGACAATTATAATCTTCTAATTCAGAAGCTAGATAGTTTTATTCGTAAGTTTTACATTAATGGACTGATAAGAGGAGGTTTATACTCTCTTGGTCTATTGTTGGGTTTGTTCCTACTATTCAACATACTTGAGTATAATTTCTATTTCGATATGAGGGTAAGAAAAGCCATATTTTGGGGTTTTCTATCAATTTCTATTGTAGCTATAGGCTACTGGATTTTACTTCCACTGACGAAGTACTTTAGATTAGGTGGTGTTATTTCACACCACAAAGCGGCATCTATCATTGGCGATCACTTCACAGGAGTACAAGACAAACTACTCAATGTGTTGCAGCTCAAAGAGCAAGAAAGCACATCGGCACAGAAAGAACTATTGTATGCTAGTATAGAACAAAAAACATTAGAAATCAAGCCAGTAGCATTTAAGTCAGCTATTGATCTTAGTAAAAACAGACAGTATCTTAAATACGCATTGCCTCCATTCTTATTATTTCTAGGATTTATTTTCATGGCTCCTAATATTTTAAAAGATAGCACTTATCGTATTATGAATAGTGATACAAAGTTTGAACGTGAAGCACCTTTCTCTTTCGAAATGCAGAATAACGACTTTACAGTAGTTCAATATCAAGACTATACATTAGAGGTGACTGTAGATGGAGCGGTACTACCTAATGAGACTTTCATCGAGGTGGATGGATTTCAATATAAAATGAATAAGGTAGCTAACGATAGATTTGGCTATGACTTTCGTAATGTGCAAAAAGATACAGAGTTTAGGGTCTTCTCTGGATCTGTGACGGGTGTGATCAACACACTTAAGATCCTTAGAAAGCCAAATCTTGGTGACTTCTCTATTAAGCTTGACTATCCCGGTTACATTGGACGTAAGGACGAAACATTACGCAATATTGGCGACGTGTCGGTACCCGAAGGGACCAGGGCAGTGTGGGAATTCAATACAACGTACACAGATGACATATCCCTCAAATTTGGTAGTGGAGACCTAATCTCCACAGAGCGCAAGGATGAAAACTATTATAGGTATGCTAAGAAGCTTAGAGAGAATAGTAGATACATGCTTTATATGAGCAACCAACAGATACCTAAACCCGATTCTATCAGCTATGCGATCAATATAGTGAAAGATCAACACCCAACGATTAATGTAGAGCAATTCAAAGACAGTACAGAGAATAACATCATGTATTTCGTAGGTACGGCATCTGATGATTATAAGATCAACACACTTAATTTTCATTACACGATATTAGATAAGAGTGGTAGAAATAAGAAGACAGAAACAGTAAACCTTAGTAAGCCAAAAGTTAAGGAATTACAATATGACCACATGGTAGACGTAAACGAGCTAGGACTAGTTCCAGGTGATAGGCTTACGTATTATTTTCAAGTATCAGACAACGATGCTGTTAATGGAAACAAACTTGCTAAGACTGGGGTGATGAATTTTGAGAAGCCGACATTAGAAGAGTTTAAAGAAGAAGAGCAACTCAATGAAGAAGAGATCAAAGAAAACTTAAAGAAGGCTTCTGAGAACGCTAAAAAAATGCAAGAGGAATTCAAGAAGTTGAGAGAAAAACTTTTGACTAAAAAAGAGCTCGATTGGCAGGATAAAGAAGAGTTAGAAAAGTTACTTGAAAAGCAAAAAGAGATCCAAGAAAAACTTAAAAAAGCTAAAGATAAACTCGACGAGAATATTGAGAAGCAAGAAGAAATGGATGAGCAAAAAGAAGAGATATTAGAGAAGCAAGAAAAGCTGCAGCAGATGATGGAAGAAGCGCTAGATCCAGAGAAGCAAGAATTGATGGATAAGATCCAAGAATTAATGCAAGAGTTGGAGAAGGATAGTGCGTTAGAGATGATGGAGCAGTTTGAGATGGATAACGAGACGGTCGAAAAAGAAATGGATCGTTTATTAGAGCTATTCAAAACACTGGAGGTAGAGAAGGAGATGAAGGAGACGATCGAAAAACTTGAAGAGTTAGCTAAAAAACAAGACGAACTAGCCAAAGAGACAGAAGAGGAGAAAAAGCCAATGGATGAGCTAGAGAAAGAACAGGAGAAGCTCAATGAGGAAATGGAAGAGATAGAAAAAAAGATGGAAGAGCTTGAAAAGAAAAATGAAGAATTAGAGAGACCCAAGGATATGGGAGACAAGGAGGAGAACAAAGAGAAGATAAATGAAATCCAAGAGGAGCAAGAAGAGAGCCAAGGGCAGATGAAAAGTGATGATAGCAAGGGAGCGTCGAAGTCACAGAAAAGCGCTGCGGGTAAGATGAAGGAAATGGCAGGGAGTTTGCAATCAGGTATGGAGTCAGGAGAAGCAGATCAAGCAGAGGAGGATATCAAGGCCATCAGACAGCTGTTGGAAAACCTTGTTACAGTTTCGTTTGACCAAGAAGGACTAGCGAATAGTCTTAATGTGACAAAAGCGAATACGCCAAAGTATGTTGAGTTGGTTCAAGGCCAGTTCAAATTAAAAGATGATTTTGAGATTATAGAAGATAGCCTTATCGCTCTTAGTAATAGAGTTTCGGAGATTCAAAGTTTTGTAATCGAAAAAGTTGCTGAAGTAAAAGATAACTTTAAAAAATCTCTTACGAATCTGGAAGAAAGAAAAATACCTCAATCTAAAGATTATCAACGAAGAACGATGACCAACCTCAACGATTTAGCACTCATGCTTGCTGAATCAATGGACCAAATGCAGCAGCAAGCAGCAGCAAGTATGCCAGGTAGTCAGATGTGTGATAAGCCCGGAGGAAAAGGAAAGGGTAAAAAAGGAGGGAAGGAACCATCAGATAAAATATCCGATGGACAGCAAGGTATGCAAGAGTCATTAGATAAGATTGGCAAAAGTCAGAAAGACGGTAAGCCAGGAAGTGCTAAAGATTTTGCTCAAGCAGCGGCAAAACAGGCGGCGCTCAGAAAAGCACTTCAAGACACTCAGAAAGACAGACAAGAACAAGGAAAAGGAACTGACGGCGGTCTACAAGAAATCATCGACGAGATGAATAAAATTGAAATAGACCTCGTTAATAAGAAACTCAATAATGAAACGCTGAAACGACAGCAGGATATAGTCACTAGGCTCTTGGAAGCTGAAAAAGCAGATAGACAAAGGGAATTTGACAATAAGCGCAAAGCAGAGACAGGAACAGACAAGAAACGAGAGCTGCCTCCATCACTTCAGGATTACCTAAAGAAGCGTGAGGCAGAAATAGAAATGTACAAATCTATCTCTCCAGAGCTTAGACCTTATTACAAGTATCTAGTAGACAAATATTACAAGGCTTTAAAGTCAAATTAGTAAACTTACACACGAAGGGCATAGACTATCTAGCTATGCCAGCATAAATTTGGTAGATGATATATGGGTAAAGCTGTACTAAAAATCGAATCAAAAACAAATAATGTTGCGATGATAGAACCTTATCTAAAGGAGATCATCGAAAAAAATCATATCTGTAATGAAAGATATGCAGATATCTTGATCAGCCTTACCGAGGCGGTTAACAATGCTATTATTCATGGCAACGACCAAGATGAAAGTAAATACGTAAAAATTCATATGACAGAAGGTGATCAGGGTGTAATTTTTACTGTTACTGATGAAGGCGAGGGGTTCGATCCAGAAAACATACCTGATCCTACTGCCGAACAGTTTATTGAGTGCTGCGGAGGGAGAGGAGTATTTATAATCAAGAGTTTAGCTGATAGTGTTAATTATCAAGATAATGGCTGCACCGTAGAGATGAGATTTGGACAAATATCATAATCCAGTATGATTAAAGGGTTTCCGATGAAATATAATACCGAGCAAACAATAGATTTTTTTGAGGCCGATATAGAGTATCAATTAGATAGACCTGATGATATCCGTTTATGGTTAACAAATTTAGTTATAGAAGAGAAATGTGGCATTGAAAAGATTCAATATATATTTTGCACCGACGAGTATCTTTTGGGTATTAATAAGCAGTATTTAGAGCACGATTACTATACAGACATTATTACATTTCCTATTAATAATAGTAAGACAGCGATCAAGTCAGATATATATATTAGTGTAGACAGGGTAATCGAAAACGCTAAGTCTTATGGCGTTTCTACTACACAAGAGTGTTACCGAGTGATCGCCCACGGTCTCTTACATTTATGTGGTTATGATGACGCTACAGATGATGAGAAAAAAATCATGCGAGAAAGAGAGAACTATTACCTCGATAAAGTATTGTAGTGAGATAATTTGAATCTTTTGTAGCGGTTTTGAAAATAACAATCATTAGAACAGCATCGTTGTGGAGTTCCATCTAACAACTAAGAGTTATTAAAAAATCATTTTTATTTTTTCTTCAATATTAAACTAATGTATTTCTTGGGTTTCGTAAAAAACACACATTACTATTATTTATAATTTGTATTTCATTGATTTTCAGTATATTTGGGTTGGTTATCAAAAAAACCATCTAATTTGATCAAGAAATTACTTTTAACTTCGTTTGTGTGGATTGCTCTTATCTCTCACTGCATTACACAGGTTACTGCAGACTTTAGTGCTTCGGTAACTAGATCTTGTGTAAGTACACAGGTTGTATTTACTAACTTGTCGACGAGTACCGCAGGAAACGTAGTGGACCTAGAGTGGGATTTGGCGGGGATATATGCTAACAAGCAGAGCCCAAGTATTATTTTTGCCAATCCAGGAGGCTATGATATCTGTCTTATCGCTAGTGATGAATTTGGAAATTCGGATACACTTTGTAGAGAGGACTATGTTATTATTTGGGAAAAACCCACAGCTAATTTTGTAAATGATCTTGGGTTTGGATGCTCTCCTTTGGATGTTGTATTCACTAACACAAGTACTTCAAATAATGGTCAAATTGTAGAGGCAATATGGGATATTGGAGGGTCAACGAACCTAACAATACTTGAAAATGTAGACTCTGTGCTGCAGAGCACATATATTGCTCCTGGATTATACTCAGCATCTTTATTTATTACTGATGATAAAGGTTGTTCGGCAACAATAGTAAAAAGTAAGGCTGTTGAGGTATTACAAAACCCAGTTTTTGACTCTTCGTTTGAAGTAATAAGTGGATGTGAATTACCGTGGGAAGTTGAGTTTAGTAATAATAACCCTGATTCAGGAACAACATACGAATGGGATTTCGGCAATGGTGAAACGTTTATTGGTGCTAATCCACCACTGATCGTCTATGACACCATTAATAGTTTTGATTTGATAGTAGCGGTCAATAAAAATGGCTGTACCGATACCATTAGAGAATTAGATATAATAAGTCCTGGAAGCCCATTAAATTTTAGTGTAAGTCCATTAGGAGCTTGTATTGACACCGAGTTGACATTTTCTGAAACTATACCGATTTCGGCAGATAGCATTTTTTGGGATTTTGGCGATGGAAGTATCAGTACAGATGTCAGACCATTACATACTTATTCTGTTTCTGGTTGCTATGAGGTGACGATGATCAGATACTCTGGTGAGTGCATAGATACTGTAACGAAACCATGCCTAAAGATCAATCCAAGTCCTATACTTTCAGCTCATGTGGATAACCAATATGCCTGCTCAATACCCATTGAATTGGGGTTAACAGCATCCGCAAGTGAGTCAGGTATTTTTTCGTGGGATATCACTGGAGTTGGTGACAATAAAGTGCTCTTTGGTGATACGACATCAATACTTATTAATCAGATTGGATCTTATAATATTTCTTTAGATTATATAACAGATAACGGTTGTACGGCTAGTTTTGATGATTTTCCAATAGTAATAGAACCTTTTGAAGCCACATTACCAACCGAAAGCACTGAAGGATGCAGTCCTTTAAAGGTTCTTTTACAGGACGATATTTCATCAAATTTAGATGTTGTTAGTTGGGACTGGACCGTTTATAGTGGAAAAAAGGGCTTAACTGGAGAGATGATGACGTTCAATGAAGAGAATCCCTCTTTCATGATATCAGATACGGGCAGGTATGATGTACAACTTATAGTAGAAAATCAAATAGGCTGTAAAGACACTATATTAATAGAAGAATATATAAAATCTGGTGTTCCACCGAATGTAGATTTTACAGCGACACCTTTAGAAGATTGTATCTTGACACCAAAAAATTTCACGGCTGTAACAAGCGATTTTGCTGATGCTTGGGTTTGGGGCACAGATGGTACAGATACATTGTCGATAAAAAAAAATCCGAGTATAATTTTATCTTCAGCAAAAACGTGGGACATTTCTCTTACGGCTTATCATAATGGATGTAGCAACACGACAATAAAAGAAGACTATTTAAATATACTTGAACCAGGAGTAAATTATAAAATAGAGTATAATTGTGATGATCCGTATACTGTTATGTTAAATAATGGAACGACTGGAGCGGATTCATCCTTTTGGGAGATTGAGCTCGGGCGTCATGATAGAGACACTTTTTTCAATTCTAATTTAGAAAAATATACTTTCCCAGATCGTGGAAGATATTTTATAAATCATTATGCCATTAATTATGAATCTGGTTGTGAGCACTATAGATCAGATACTATAATTATTACAGACCCAAAGGCTGTAATGACACTGGATACAATTAGAGGATGTGCACCGCTTACGATCAATATTAATGGAGATAGCCAAGACGATATTTACATAGAGTATTTAATTCCTGGAGCAATAATTGACAGCACTTTGTCTGTTACAGACCCGTCGATTACGTATATAGAAAGTGGACCGTTCTTAGGACCGACTCTTATTATTTCGGATTTTCATGGTTGCAAGGATACGCTGACTATTATGGATAGTGTACAAGTAAACAAGGCAACGGCCATACCTGGATTCGATGATGGTGTTTGTGTGCCTGATTCAACACAGATTGTTGATCAAAGTATTGATCGACTGGGAGAAATTATAGAACGAAGGTGGTACTTTGATAATGAAACAATATACTCTGAGGAGGAGTCACCATACGTGCAGATAGTAGAAAATAAATTTTATGATATGTCGCTATTTGTGAAGGACGACTGGGGTTGTACAGATAGTATATATATTGCTCAAAGTGTTTATGGTTCTCGTTTGGATCCTCGTTTTACTGCCTCGGATACCATTTCATGCATTGATTATAGTATTAGTTTTTCTCTAGACAAACCCAATCAAGGGCTTGTATCACACATATGGGATTTTGGAGATGGAAGCACTTCTACTGATGTCTCTCCAACACATACTTATTCAGAAGAGGGCTTGTATACGGTATGTGTATTAATTAATGATATATATAGTTGTCCTAAAAAAATATGTAAGGAAAACTATATAAAAGTAGCGAATCCCATTGCATCTTTTTCTGGAAACCCTTTATTCGAAACGTGCCCTCCCTTGATAACAAACTTTACAAATACGTCGATTAATGCAATAAATTATAAGTGGGATTTTGGGGATAACAGTGGATTGTCGAATGCAGAAAATCCATCTCACATTTATAATGAGCCAGGAACGTTTAATGTAAGCTTAATTGCTTTTAATGCTCCATATTGTGCTGATACGATGACGATAAAAGACTATGTTTTTGTGGATGGACCAAGTGGTACTTTCGAGTTTGAAACAGATTCGGCTTGTTTGCCATTAACAATATCATTAATTGCTGCCGCGGACGATTTATGTATATTTGAATGGGACTATGGAAATGGCGACACCTATCTATCTGAAACGCCAAAAAATACAGATACGTTAAATTACATTTATGAAAGTGCGGGTACATTTTTACCTAAATTAATTTTATCAGACGGCAATGGTTGTATTCGTAGCTTTACAACAGATTCGATTGAGGTAAATAGTTTGTTGTTAGATTTTGTATCTGATATAGATACGACATGTACTGCTCCTGTAGAAGTAAATTTAGAAAACCTGAGTGTTTCTAGCGATACAAGTATTAAGTATCGTTGGGAAATATATGGAAATGAAAACTTTGAATTTGAATCTGAAAATGTATTATTTAGTATAATTGAACCGGGGGCATATTCAGTTCAATTATCTGCAAAGGTTGCCAACTGTATAGATTCGATTACTTTAGGAACGGATTTACAAATTGGGACATTACCACTTGTAGATTTTGAACTTTTTTCTGATCGGGTTTGTGAAGACATCTTGGCTGTTTTCGAGAACAAGACTACAAATATTTATGGTCAGATAGCGGATTATGAATGGGATTATGGCGAGGGAATAATATCAAATGAAATAGACGGATCTCATTTGTTTACTGAAGTAGAAAACATAAGCGTGACACTTACTGCTACGACAGAATTTGGATGCTCTGATATACATAGTGAATTATTATCTATTCTTCCTAATGCCGTACCCATATTACCCGAAGATTACTCAATGTGTATCGGGGACAGCGTACAAATAAATGGAGCATTAGTTGGAAGTGGAGTATCAGATATGATTTTAACTTGGAACGAACTCAACGGTCTATCTTGTATAGATTGTCTTCAACCTTTTGCTAGTCCAGTTGATACAACAGAGTATATAATTACTGCACAACACAGTAATGGATGTATAACGACTGATACGATGATAATTAATGTTGTCCCTGTGATAGGTCCAGCCCTTTCGTTAAGTGTGGATACAGTAGTTTGTAATGGTGACACTGCATTGGTGGCTATAAATAATTTTGATACCGCACTAACATATGTATGGGAAGACTCACCAACACTTAATAGTTTTGACTGTGAATTTGTCTCGGCTTATCCACAAGATGATACTTATTATACTGTTACGGTTTTCAACCAGCATGGATGTTTTAAGGCTGATAGTTTGTTAGTAGAAGTAGAGGTCGATATCCCTGATTTTCTTATAGACGATAGAGGTATATGCGAAGATTCTCAAACGCTTCTTAAAGTATCTAATAATGTATTAAATCCTACTTGGCAGAACGACAATTCTCTATCATGTATAAACTGCTATGAGACCATTGCGACCCCAGATGTAAATCAGTTTTATTATTTAGATGTTAATAGTGTCGTTGGCTGTGAATATAGAGACAGTATTTTAATAACAGTAATACCAGCAGACACTTTAACCATAAGTGAAGATGGCCAAATTTGCGAAGGAGAGCAAATAATATTGGCCTCATCAGGAGCGGGAAATCCTATTTGGTCACCAGCAATAAATCTAAGTTCACAAATAGAACCTATTATATTTGGATCTCCACAAGAGACAACGATGTATACAGTTACATATACATATGATGAATGTATACAGTCAGATAGTATTTTGATAGATGTCATATACAAAGCTGATATTACAGTCATGGGTGACACAATATGCGAAGATGAATCTGCAGAACTTATCGCGACAGGTATGGTAGATAGATTTACTTGGTTAGATGAATCTGGAACCGCTTTATCTACAGGAGACACACTCATTTATGATACAGAAATTGATCAAACAATTTTAGTGGTAGGTAAGCTGGGATTGTGTGAAGAAGATTCTGTTCTAGTAAGTGTTGTGGTCCAACCTACAATAGATGTAACATTAGGAACAACTGAATATGAGTTGTTTATTAATAGTGCGGAGATTGTAGATATAGATTTTGATGAAACGGATGATTATGGTTACAGTTGGTCACCAGCTAGTGGTTTGAGTTGTGATGATTGTGCTAACCCAAAGATTAGCGATATTGGCCAACAGATGCACTATACACTAATTGTGACAGACAATACGACGGGGTGTGATTTAGAAAAAACAATTTTTGTGAGATTTATTAATCAATGTTCAGACGAGGCATTTTACATACCAAATATATTTTCGCCAAATGGAGATGGTTCAAATGATTATTTTCAAATATTATCAGAGAGACCCGAGGAGTTTAATGAGATTAGACTTTTTGATAGGTGGGGAAATCATATATATGTTAGTACTGATGTACTTGGAAGATGGGACGGAAACTTTCAAGGCAAGCCGGTAAGCACAGGAGTATATTTGTATATGATCAACTATACATGTTCAGACACAGGTGAACAGTTTTCTTTTTTTGGAGATGTTACAATAGTAAGGTGATCTTTACGGTGAATAATGGGGTTGATACAGGCATCAATTTTTAAATTGCATGTAGAAGGCTAAAATCCATTTGTAGGTATCTTTTTATTCGTGTCTTCGTGTTGTTTTTTGAGGCTTTGTTTATGAAAAATTATACATTTCTGTAATGCTATCAGGAACGACATTCTTTAAGCGAGAGATTTGTGGCCAAAATTGTCTAGTTATTTTACTGTGATATATTGTAAAGGTATGAGGCTATTTGGTGCAGCCTATTCAGAATCAGTATACTGTTCTGTCTCCATTAAATCTTCTTCTTTGAGAAGTTTTTTGGTTCAACTAAAGATGCAGCTCCAACAGCTTGTTCTTGATTGCACATGTTCGTATAAAGCAGATTTAATATAGTTAATGTAGCATGACCATTCTCCGCTTATTTTCTACAATCTTCATCGTCGAATATCATTTTTTTTGGTGGTCTTAACGTAAAAAGTCGAGGATCAATTTTCTTACATCTATATTAAATTGTGTGTCTTGAATATTGTTTTTGTCTTTTGATAATTTGCACGGGTTTTCTGACTTTTCTTTAGGTGCTACATTAAAAAATTAAGGTTAAAAGGTCTTGATTGCCTGGTAAAGATGGTCCGCATTCTTTTTTGTCTTTTGGCGTTATTTAGTTTGTCATCTACCCTGATTCTGAATTGGCACTTTTGAGTTCGACCAATATAATTTTTACTGCTCTTATTGTTTAAAATAGAATCATTTCGTGGCACACTTTTGAAGTCGCTAAATTAGTTTAACAATTTATTTTTTGTCTTGATTATATGATCAAAGCTTAGAAGACATATCTGAAACACTACAAGCAGGATTTGCTACATTGTCTGTCTGCAATGGAATTGTGAATTTTCAGTTCTATTTGATGAAGTACTGAACATTAAAACCGTCATTTTTTGCCTTCGGAAGGATAGTTTGATGTTTCTATTATCACTTTTAGGAAACGCGCTTGCTGATATGTAGATGATATCATATATGAACTGTGATTTTATAAGGAGTTTGGTTAGTTACAACCATTATTCATAGGAGACGAGTAGATTTCTGTTGATCATTTCTTCTTGCAACCAAATTCTGTTTTTGGCGATAGTTTTATTAATATATTTTTCGATAATTAGCCCACCAATAGGGGCGGCTACAGCCCCACCGCTTCCTGCATTCTCAACATAAACTGCGATGGCGATCTTGGGGTTTACTTTAGGAGCAAAGCCATAGAACACCGAATGAGAAACTCTGCGTTGGTTCTGGGAGGTGCCTGTTTTACCACAGACATCAAGCCCAGCTACGTATGCTGATGTTGCAGTACCTTGAGAGATTACCTTTTCCATACCATTTATTACGGGCTCGAAGTGTTTAGTATTGATTCGGACTTGCTGCTGTTCTAAATATTTTGTTGGTATAGCTAGTTTGTCGCCATTAATGGATCTAAGAAGATGTGGTTTGTAGTAATGACCACGATTAGCAATAATGGCTGCAAGGTTAGCCATTTGTAAAGTTGTCAGCTCTAGTTCTCCTTGACCAATGCCCAAAGAAAGAATGTATGACCATTTCCATCCATTGAAGACATCTTTGTATAATCTATTATAATATTTTGAATCAGGAATAAATCCTTCATTCTCATAATGATAATCTAGCCCAGTTTTCTTACCCAAACCGAAGTCACTAAGATGATTCACTAAGGTGTCTAATCCTGCTCCGGGGTTGTCATATCCGTTTAATAAGAGGCAGTCTTTCATTAATTGATAGAAATATGAGTTACAGCTCCATTGTAGTGCGGCATCAATACCATAAGGAGTAGGGTGATTTCTACATCCCTGCGAAAAACCACGTTTGCCAACTTCATAACTACCATCACAATATATAGTTTTGTTGGGTTGTGTTACTCCTAGTTGCAATGCTATGAGAGCGAATATCGGCTTGAATATGGATCCAGGAGGATATTTAGATATCACTGACCTATCTAACATGGGTTTGTTGATAGTATCTGATAATAAGGCATTGAATGCCGCCCCTCTATTGACATCCATTTTGAGTATATTAGGATCGTACGTTGGTGCGCTTATCATAGCAAGGACCTCTCCTGTTTCAGGCTCTAATGCTACGATGGCCCCCTTCTTATTTTTCATTAGAAGTTCACCATATTCTTGAAGGACAAGGTCGAGGGCTAAATTTATATCTTCGCCCGATACAGCGCTGTAATCCAAAGAACCATTTTCGTAAGAACCTACGTCTCGACCTAGATTATCCTTTAATAGATAGTTTAGTCCTTTTGATCCCCGAAGAATGTCATCGTAAGATTTTTCGACGCCACTAACACCTATAAAATCACCAAGTTGATATTTTCCGTCAGACTTGTTAATCGTTCTTTGATCTACTTCACCAAGATATCCTAGAGTGTGTGCTGCATTTTGATGTGGGTATGATCTTGTATTACGTATTACAGGATAGAAGCCAGGAAACTCAAACATTCGTTCTTGGAATTGGGAGTATGTTTCAGGTTTCACCTTTGATAGAAAGGTGAAAGGTACCGATTTATGATACCTTCTACTTTTCCAGTTTTTATTTAACAGTGTTGAGAAGGTATCTATGGATATTTCTAGTAGATCGCAGAAAGCCACTGTATCCATTTCAGAATCCACTTTCTTGTAGGTGGCCTTAATATCATAGATCGGAGTGTTGACTACGAGCAGCTCATTATTACGGTCGTATATGAGACCTCTACTAGGATAACTAATTCGTTTGTCTAATGTAGTTCTTCGCGCCTGTTCTCTATACTTGGATTCGAATATTTGCAACTCAGCAGATTTGTAAACGAGCAATAGGGCACATATACTAAAGAAAACAATTATGACTTTTTGTCGTTCAACGTATTTTTCCATAATCAATAGTCGCTGCGGAAGATTAACTGATATAACACTACTATTAGTATAGAAGCTATAAAGCTGAATATAGTATTCATTAGTATTTCGAAAAAGAAAACAAAAGAAAACGCTTCTACTGAGAAATAAAAGAAGAGATGAATAAAGAATAAGGTGGAAGCAAAACTTAAAAACCAACTAAAGCCTAACTTGTTAAGGGTAGGACTTTCGTCCACATTATATCCACTGTGAGGTTCTAGTAATTTGATTATAAAGTTTCTGATATAGGCAGTAAATACCATCGCACTTGCGTGAATACCATACGAACTATAGAAGGCATCGATAGATAAACCGACCAAAAAGGCAATAGTAATCTGCAGGATTTTGGGTGTGCGAATCGGTAAGAGGAGTATGATAATAGGATATATGAATAGGTGTATGAAGGCAAAGTCACCCATTTGAAAAGCAATACGCCTAAATACGAGACCTTGTAGAAGGATGAGCAATACAGCTCTAATTACACTTTTAGTAACCAAGCTATTCATCAATATTGTTTTCAAGATTTAATTTTTCTTCTTTGAGTTTATTGTTGACTAGGTAAGTATAAGATAGATTGTTGAGATCATTGAATAGCTTTACGTCTATCACATAGTTACTACTTCCTTTTGTTATTTTAAAATTACTAATTGTGCCTATTGGTAAGTCTTTTGGAAATATCGAGCTATATCCAGAAGTAACTACTAAGTCGCCAATTGAGATAGGCGCGTGCTTTGGCACTGCCTCTAAAGTCATGATTTTCGGATCTTTATTTTTCCACACCAAATTACCGAAAAAAGCTAAACCTCTGATAGATGCACTAATGCGTGATTGGCTATGTAACATAGGTATAACTTTGCTGTAGTGATCGCTTACTCTAGTAGTAATACCAACAATACCTTCAGCACTAATAACGCCCATCATAGGTTTCACTCCATTCGTACTTCCTGCACATAAAGTAAAGTAGTTGTTTCGAAGATGTATGGTTTTGTTGCAAATTTCTGCAGGAATGAACGAATATTGCTGAAGAAGCGAAGAATCTGTTGAAGTATATTTTCTAGAAGTGTTGTTCTGATTAATAATGATATCTAACAGCTTGGCGTTTTCTCTCACTAGGCTATCGTTCTGCTCATCCAACTTGAGATAATCGAAAAGTTGATCTACTTTGTCATTAAAATTTTCAAAGAAGATTGACTTGGTGTTGTCGTAGATGTCGCCATGTGCTTTGTTATTATTGACTATTAGCGTAAAGCATATAATCTGGAATGCTATGAACAAGAGGTGCGTACCATACTTGATAAATATGAGTAGAATATTTTTCATATGGTTGCCAGCGAATTACTATAGATTTCTTCTACCTATGAGAAATGTGTATCTGTCAGAGTTTTTAAGAGCTAGTCCGGTTCCTCGTACAACACATCTCAGCGGATCGTCTGCTACCTGTACTTTAAGCTTTACTTTCCTTGACATTCTCTCTGCAAGACCTCTAAGCAAGGCTCCACCCCCTGTAAGATAGATACCTGTTTGGTAGATATCAGATGCTAGTTCTGGTGGAGTATCTTCTAGAGCTTTGAGAACAGCTTCTTCTATCTTTGTGATTGACTTGTCTAGCGCCTCAGCCACTTCTATATGATTAGTAAATACTTGTTTAGGTATACCAGTAAGTAGATCTCGTCCATTCATCGGAAATTTTTCTGGAGGGTCAGGCAGATCTACGGAAGCAGCTCCTGCGTGTATTTTTATCTGTTCGGCGGTACGTTCACCTATTAGTAAGTTATGTTTGCGCTTCATATAATCTATGATCGCGTTAGTAAACTCATCACCTGCAATACGGACACTTTGGTCAGTAACAATACCCGAAAGAGCAATTACAGCTATCTCTGTAGTGCCACCCCCTATATCGATAATCATATTACCAATAGGCTCTTCTACATCTAGACCTATACCCAGTGCCGCAGCCATAGGTTCGTGGATAAGGTAGGTTTCCTTACTATCTACATGATCCGCAGAATCGAGCACTGCTCTTTTTTCTACTTCTGTGATACCAGATGGAATACAGATTACCATTTTCATGTGAGTAAAGAAACGCCTTTTCTCTCCTATAAGATTGATCAAACCCTCTATAAGGCTTTCGGCTGCTTGGAAGTCTGCAATTACGCCGTCTTTGAGTGGACGGATAGTTTTTATATTCTCATGAGTCTTCTCGTGCATTTGCATGGCTTTATAGCCGACAGCGAGAACTTCGTTAGTTGTCCTATTGATGGCCACTATAGAAGGCTCATCTATTACTATCTCATCATTCTGCATGATTAAGGTGTTTGCAGTACCTAAATCTACAGCAAGTTCCTGAGTAAAAAAGCTAAATATCTTCATTTAATAAAATTTCTTCCTGTGGTTACTTAAAAATTCCAAACATATCAATTCTTTCCAACAATAGTTCTACATGGTAGACGTTTCTACTTCAAAAAACAGGGTGATATAGTATGGGAAGAACTCTTTTTTCGACTCTTATTCAAACAAGAAACATTGCCAAAAGTAAGTTAGCATTTATATTAGGAGCTAATTTAGATAATTTATATGGATAATGGGCTGAAAACAAAGCTGTTGAAAGTAATTTTTTAATTAAAGAGCAGCTTTAGGCCACATGATATGATCTTTTTTGTCTAGAGTTACTGTGTTAAACCAAAGTATAGGTCAAATTGAATTTGTTTAATGCCGTTAGTAATATGATTTTTTTATTGCAAAAACAGAAGAATATTATGATTAAAGCTATTAATAATGAAGATGCAAACCTCTGAAATAAAACAATGTGGCCTCTTGTGTCGTTTTGTCTCATGATGTTTTATTTTTACAAACTGATTTTTTAATCTTGACATGCCGTCAAAGACACATTAAACACTATAAAGTAAAGTTTGCATGAGCAATAAATATAGTTCTGATAAAGAAGCGATAGATGGATTAGCGAGGTCGTTCCAAGAGCTTAAGGCTGAGATAGGAAAGGTTATCGTGGGACAAGAAGATGTGGTAAACACGGTTTTGATTTCTCTTTTTTCTAATGGTCACTCTCTCTTAGTTGGCGTACCGGGTTTAGCGAAGACTCTACTCGTAAGCACCATCTCTGAGGTACTAGATTTAGAATTTAAGAGAATCCAGTTTACACCTGACCTTATGCCGAGTGACATTACTGGATCTGAGGTGATGGATGTAAACAGAAAATTCAAGTTTAATCATGGTCCGCTATTCTCCAATATTGTACTAGCCGATGAGATCAACAGGACTCCACCTAAAACACAAGCGGCCTTGCTAGAGGCGATGCAAGAGAGATCTGTGACTATCGGAGGTGTGAGACACGACTTAACAAAACCGTTCTTTGTATTGGCTACACAGAACCCAATTGAACAAGAGGGAACTTATCCTCTTCCAGAGGCACAGTTAGATAGATTTATGTTCAATATACCATTAGATTACCCTTCTTACGAAGAGGAACTACAAGTAGTGAAATCTACTACATCTACCAAAGTGAGCGACCTAAGTACAATAATGACAGGTGATGAAATTCTGTTTTTTCAAAACCTAGTGAGAAAAATTCCTGTAGCAGATAATGTTCTAGAGTATTCAGTAATGCTTGCTTCTAAGACTAGACCTAATACTGAGTTAGCTACTGCTGAAGTGAATAAGTATATCTCTTGGGGCGCAGGCCCAAGAGCCTCACAAAACCTTATTTTAGGAGCTAAGACCCATGCAGCCGTAAATGGTAAATACTCACCAGATATCGAAGATGTAAAAGCAGTAGCGGACTACGTTTTGCGTCATAGAATCGTACGTAACTACAAAGCAGAGGCGGAAGGTATCACAGAAAGCGACATTGTCTCAAACTTACTTTAGTCGTAAGCCACATACCAATATTGCATATGGGCCCAGCTATAAAGTAAAGATAATTGCCTTTAGAAAGCGTCTCTACTGCGTATGATCTGCGGCATAATCAGCTGTAGATGGTATATTTGTAAATATTGACTTCACTAGTACCGCTCTAATCTGGTATTGCAAGGACTACTAATAGTATGTATAAGCTAATAATTATATCTCTGTGTTTTTTTTCGCTCGCAAGTTGTAACGATGAGGTAGTTAATCAATATTCTCCTAAGCCCACTGCATTAGGAAGGCTCAATGAAATAGAGATCATATCTGACGATGATGTTTGGGATGGATCTACAGGTGATTCTATCAGGTATTACTTCGGTTCTTCATACCCTATAATGCCTACACCAGAGCCAATATTCGATATGCGACAGTTTAGCCCATGGGATCTAGCGCAGGAACCTCTGCGAAGAGAACTAAGAACGTATGTATTTGTTGCAGATCTACAAGATGACGAATCTGAGACAACCAGGATGATACGCCAAGATCTTGGCGAGGAACGGTTTATGAATCTCAAAATAAGCAAAGAGTATAGTAGTACTATCGGTAGAGATAAGTGGGCGCGCAATCAACTCTTGATTTATATCATGGGAAACGGTAAGTCGAACATTCATAGAGCAATAAGAGAAAAGTTTCCAACTATTGCTAGTAAGATTAACGAACACGATGAAGCTCAACTGACGGCATCGATTTACTCTGTACGAAGGATTAACCTTGGGCTCAAGCGTAAAGTGAAAGAGATGTATGGCATAGATATGGCTGTCCCAGGAGATTATAGGATGGCCGTAGAAGATGAAGGGCAAAAACAATTATGGTTGCGCAGAGATGATAAGAAGGGTGCTATCCTTAATATCATGATGCAGGCAGAGAAGTACGAAGACCAATCGCAGTTTGATACTGATAAAATTAAGAATACACTAAATACACTTAGTAAGCAATATGTGAAAACCAATACATTTGGCTCGACAATGATCATCAACGACGAAGATCTTCCGGTATACGATTATGGCTATGAGATAGACGGACATTACACTAGGGAGCTTAGAGGTGTTTGGGAAATGACTGATGATTTTATGGCTGGTCCATTCGTAGCTTATGGAATCAATCTTAAAGAATCTAACACGATTTTATATATATATGCCTTCGTATATGGTCCTGGAATATCGAAGCGTAATTTGATACAGCAGCTCGACCATATAGTGAAAAATGTAAAGGTTATTTGACCATCTTAAAAATTACTAGAGTCGAATTAGATATAGTGTAAGCTGTAGCATTAAAAGGGTTTTTACAAAAAACCTCATTTTATCGAAGATATAGCTTCATCACTCTATTATTTATAGTTGATCATAATTAAAGATTTATCTTAGTGTAGATTTTTTAAGTCATAAAACAGTCTAAATTGAATCCATTAGAAAATGTAAAAGTAGCACTAGGCTCGATCAGGGACAATTTTCTTAGATCACTATTGACGCTATTGATTATTGCAGTAGGTATTAGTTGTCTTGTAGGAATGCTTACAGCTATTGACGGCATATACTATTCTATGAATAATAATTTTAATAGAATGGGGGCCAACTCTTTTACAGTACGTAGAGCAAATGAAACAATCAAGAGTAGTAAGCGTAAAAAGGTAAGTGAAAACATCCTTTTTGATCAGGCGACGGAATATAAAGATAAATTTCACTATGCAGGAGCAGTAGTTTCTATAAACACCTGGTGCACAGGAAGTGCTGAAGCAAAATATCGTGATAAAAAAACGAATCCAACTACCCGCTTAGTAGGTATAGATGAAAATTACTTTACTACATCTTCTTATGAAATAAAAGAGGGAAGAAATTTCTCTATCAATGAAATATCAAGTGGAAACAATAAAGCAATAATAGGTAAGGATATAGTTAAAGATCTATTTGGTGGAAAAGATAAAAAGGCTATCGGCCAAGTCATACTAGTAGACAACAATAGATATAAAGTAATAGGCACCCTTGATCAAAAAGGATCTTCATCTGGGGGGTCTAATGACAGGAGAATATTCATTCCTTTGCTGAATGCAAAAAAAATATACGGATACCCAACAAAGCACTATGAAATAACTACAAGTATAAAAAATCCTGTGGCAATAGATGATGCTGTTTCATCTGCAATAGGGCGTATGAGAGTGGTCCGAAATCTTAAAGCATCTGAAGCTAATGATTTCACTATCCGTAAAAGTGACGGTATACTCAGCCAATTAAAAGAGATGACATCATCTTTAAGAATAGGGACAATAGTAATAGCTGGACTTACTTTATTAGGTGCTGCTATCGGCCTTATGAATATTATGTTGGTAACAGTAACCGAGCGGACTAAAGAGATAGGTGTGCGTAAGGCACTAGGAGCGACGAGTGAAAATATTTTATTTCAATTTATGATCGAGGCTATTGTGATCTGTATTATAGGAGGTTTAGTTGGAATCGCATTCGGAATATTGCTTGGACTCGGAGTTACTAAACTTATAGATGGTGTATTTGTGGTGCCATGGGACTGGATGCTTCTTGGCATTATTGTTTGTGTAGTAGTAGGTCTAGTTAGTGGATTATATCCTGCACTCAAGGCTTCAAGGATGGATCCTATTGAATCATTAAGATATGAATAATGTTGTTTGAAGAATTAATTTGCGCGGCTAACCTAGCCTGCTAAGCTAGCGCTTGAAGTCAGATTGTGTGTTATTTTTCGCATAAAAAATACTGACTTCTAAGAGAACGCATAAAAAATAAGTCGATGAAATAAAAGACTTTATATTTCTTAAATCTCTACACTTTAAATAATTGATTTCCTACAGAACAAGTCAGACATTTTTTCTGATCACAGTATTGAGTTTTCAGCTGTATTAGTCCTTGTGAAAAATATGCGGATTCCGCTTTTACACCTAGCTCATTCCAAAGTTTTGTAATCTTATTTATTTCAGGTTTGACACCTTCTAAGTATTTTATAGATTTTTCTTGAATGGACTCGTTGCCAAGTTGTTTGCCAAATAAAAACATAAGTGGTACTACTACATTGATCACAATAATTTGTATAAGATTATCACCGAGTGGTTTTTCTTTATGTATCGAATCTTTATTAAGCCTGTAGTGATCGCTCCAGTAATCGGACGGCGATGTTCTGAGTATCTCGTATATTTCTTTTACATTTTTAGCTTCTAGTATCTTAGAAAAAACTGACTGGTGATAATACATAAGAGAGGCCAATTGCGCTATTCTAACAGTAGGAAAATTTGCTGGACGCATGCGTGCAAACTTCCAACCAACAGTTTCTATGTGCTGTAATTTATATTTATTTACTAGGTGTTTATATTCTGTTTTGAGTTGATGGTAGTATTCGTCTCCTTCGCTTGAGAGTAACATGCCTGCTTGTCCGAAAAGCAGTGCTTCTATCTGAGTCAGATTGTTGCCGATTTTCCAAATTATATTGATATCGAAAGATCTTGCTAATTGCTCAAATGGCTCTGCATTAACCTTGAGTCCCATATATTTTGATAAGGCAATAAAGAATACTTTATTCCAGTCGCTTTCTGTATGTTTTAGTAAGTCAGTGAGATACTCCGTCTTAGTTTCTAATCGTTCTATAAGTATATTGTGTAGCCAGAGATTCATTCTACTGAGATCTACACTAGAGATAAATTTTTCGCATGGAATTCGTAGTTCGTTTTGCGTAAGCTCTGCGTATCTATTTATAAGTTTTTGATCGACCTGGTGCGATATTACTAGGGTAGGGATAGGTTTTCCATTTTGGTCCATGATCTGTTTATCGTGCTCCCAAACAACATGTAGTATTACATTATCATATGCAGGATCGCCAGAATGTTTATGTCTATCCCAATCGCTGGAGGAGATATGCATTTCTATGTTTCCAGCCCAAATGGTATCACCAATTTTTACTTTACCATTAGAAAAATCTGGTCCGCTATGGTGATTATGAGAGCCCCAATCGATAATATCTATTAATACATCATCAGTGGTCTTTAGGTTTTTATAAGAAAACCTCTTGGTCTTCCAGAGATAGTGTATAAGGTCTTCATTAAGTGCATTCTTAATTACCATATATTTTATTTTCGTTCGTAGATTTTGAAGTTAAAATTATGATCATCACGGTCTCCTTTCTGTCGAGGATCTTCTGACATTAATTTCCATTGTGAGAAATCGATTTTTGGGAAATAGACATCACCTTCGGGCTGGGCATTTACTTCTGTGATATACAATTGATCTACGAGTTCCATTGTTTGCTCGTAGATCATACCTCCGCCAGTTATGAAAGCCTCTGTCTCTCCTCTGCTCCTTGCAACCTCTATAGCTTCTGGTATAGAGTGTACTACGATACAGTTACTTGCTATGAAGAAAGGATCTCTTGTTACGATTACATTGGTTCTGTTGGGTAGAGGTTTTCCTATTGATAGAAAACTCTTACGTCCCATAATGATATGATGTCCAGTCGTCTTCTTTTTAAAATACTTAAGATCCGTAGATAGTCTCCAAGGGATATCATTATCACTTCCGATCACGCGATTTTCTGCTACTGCTACTATAGATGATATAATCATGTTGTAAAGGTATATTGATGTATGAAAATTATTGTAAGAAAAACGGCCCGACTTGTTAGCTAGACCATTTAATTAGTTGTTCATTTTTAATAGCTCAAAATCAATCAAACGATTGTCGATATTTGTGCCTAGTACTTTCACTTGTACTCGATCACCCATCTTAATTTCATCGCCTGTACGTCTACCCACAGCCACTAATCTACTGTCTGCTACATCGTAGTTTTCTGTTAGACTGCTAAATTTGATAAGGCCTTCTGCCTTACTATCTAGTAACTCTACAAATATACCTTTCTCTATCATACCAGAAATTCGACCATCGAATGTATTTCCGATTTGATCTTCCATATATTCCACTTGCTTGTATTTGATCGATTCTCTTTCTGCTTGTGTAGCGTTTCGCTCTTGAATAGATATGTGTTTACACATTTGCTCTAGTTCATCTTTATCTACACGCCCAGTTTTATGTTCTAAGTTTTTGAAAAGTATACGGTGTGTAAGAACATCGGAGTATCTACGTATAGGAGAAGTGAAGTGAGAATAATACTGAAACCCTAATCCGTAATGTCCAATATTTTCTGAAGAATATTCGGCTTTAGACATCGTGCGGATTGCTAGAGGTTCAAGCATTTTTAGCTGCTCATTTTCTTTAGCTGCTGCTGCCAATGCGTTGAATGATTCAGCAATCTGTGTAGGAGTATCGATATGCATCTTATAACCCAAAGCCTTGGCGAATATTGCAAAATCAATCAATTTATCTGGATTTGGTTCGTCGTGTACTCTATAGACAAAAGGAATTTCGATCTTATCTTTTTCGGATATATATTTCCCTACCGACCTATTGGCTAAAAGCATAAAATCCTCTACTAACATGTGTGCATCTTTCCGCTCTTTTACATAAGTGTCGATAGGCTTACCATTGTCGTCCAATATAAACCGAACCTCATCTGATTCGAATGATATCGATCCATTTTTGTATCTATGTTCACGTAAGTTGTGATGAATTTTATTTAAGATATTGAGCTCTTCTTGGAAGTCGCCTTTTTTGCTTTCTAGACGTTCTTGCGCTTCTTCATAAGTGAACCTTCTGTTAGAATGAATCACAGTACGACCAAACCATTCAGATTTTATCTTACCGTTTTTCTTCATTTCAAATATTGCAGAGAAAGTATACTTATCTTCGTTCGGGTTGAGCGAACAGAGGTCGTTGGATAACTCTTCGGGTAGCATCGGCAATACTCTATCAACCAGATATACAGAAGTGGATCTGTTGAGGGCTTCCTTATCTAGAGCAGATCCTTCTTCTATGTAATGTGCTACATCTGCTATGTGTACACCAACCTCATAATTTCCATTTTCTAATTGTTTGAAAGATAGTGCATCATCGAAATCTTTTGCCGTCTCAGGATCTATGGTGAATGTAGTCGTACCACGCATATCTCTTCTTCGTGCTACCTCATTGGCTGTTATTTCTCTGGAGATAGCAGCAGCTTCATCCATAACTTCTTTAGGGAAATGTAATTCAAAACCATTATCTAACAAGATAGATTGCATCGCAATATCATTGTCAGATTGATTTTGTAATACTTCTAATACCTTACCATAAAATGTTCGATGTTGATTTTTACCCCACTTTGTTATTCCTAATAATACATGATCGCCATCTTCAGCACCGTTGAGGTTTTTTTCTTTGATTTGTATCTCATGAATGTCTTCAGTAGATGCGGGGTATACAGTCCACACGTTTCCATTATTTTTGATTGTGCCGAGTACTTGTGAGAGTGCTCTGGTTATGATTTCGGTTATTTTTCCTTCAGGCTTTCTTTTGCCTGGAATTATAGACATCTCTACTCTCACGATATCGTTATTCATCGCACCTTTAAGATTCTTTGGGTGTACAAATATATCCTCATCGTAATTTTCTGATATTATATAACCGGCACCAGTTCTTGTCATATCAACTTTTCCGGTGAAGCTTTTCTTAGGATGCACTTTGTGGGAGCGATCCATAGAATTGTTATTATTCCAAGTGAATTTATTATCTGATCCGGCCATTATCCATTTGTCTTGGCACATATACTCGAGTGCATTTTGCACAGAGTCTTTACTGTTTTTAAGATCTAGTTTAGATATAATACTTCTAGCGTTAAAATACTTTCGCTTATTTTCAGCGAAAAACTTTGATAATGTTTTTATAAGGTCTTTTCGAGAGAGAGATGATTTTTGTACTCTTCTTCTTGAGCCTTGTTTGTTGTGTTTCATTGTTATTGTGTTTAGTGCCTTGCGGCTGCATTCTATTATGGACTTTTTAGTGCCCACTCAACAGTTTGATTTATTCTGCTGTGTATTAGGAAGTTTTGTTTTCTTCCTTTTAATATTGTGTTTTTATTAATTGTTTTCTTTGAAAATAGCCAATGATCTTATTGATTTATCACCGAAAATTCCGGTTTTCAATGTTTAATTTCTAGAAAATAAATATCAAAAATCCAGACGTTTTTTAGTCATATTCGTCAATTTATTGCCTAGGAGTAAAGTTAGACGATACCTAATCGTCTCCAAATGAGAAAAGTATATCTCCTGTAGTCTGTATCTCCATTGTAAATGCTTGACTTTGATCAGCACTATATTCACCTTCTGTAGATCCCGCACCGGCAATGATATGTATAATCATGTCTGGATCAATACTAGCGAAAGATTTTTTGATGATTTTGTTTTCTGTGACTGTACTGCCGATAACCTTACGACTGATCATTGTAGGCGTTTCAACTCTGGCGTCTATAGTGAGGAGTATAAATTCATATTTGAGCAGGCCACCTTTCCAATATACGAGAGCGTGGTAATCTTCATTACTATCTATTAGCACACAAGGAACGATTTCTGTGTATTCATCAAGTTCACCTTCCCATTTTGAAATGACAGTTTGTAAGATAGTATTAGGAATTGGGGCGTTTTCGCATGAGAATACATTAAGAGTCTCATCGGTAAATACCACAGGAAGGTCTACTTCCGGAAAAAATTGGAGCAACTCACTTACGGTTACGGGTTTTGTGTTGTCTTGCATATATATTCAAAATAGGGCATCATAAGATTATGATCCTACAAAGTTGGTGATAATCTATACAATAATTATTAACAGAGCATTACATATTTAAAAACTATGTGTAATGTGCGTGAGTGGTTACATTTGAGGAGAAATCATTTTCTAGACAGAAAACGCCAAAGAACCTTGTACAGATATATACTAAAGCCGATTTTATTCAGATTCGTTCCTGAGAAAGCACATAATATTACTGTAAGCCTATTTAAGATGCTACTTTCTATGCCTGGCGGTGGCTGGATAACCAAACAAATGTTTGGTTACGAGAGTAAAGATTCTGCTGTAACGATAGACGGCCTTACATTTCCCAATGCTGTTGGTTTAGCGGCGGGGTTCGATAAAGATGGAAAGTACTATCACGACATGAGTAAATTGGGCTTCGGTTTTGTTGAAATTGGTACTGTGACTCCACTACCACAAGGAGGTAATCCAAAACCAAGGTTATTTAGAGTGTCTGAAGACAAAGGAATTATAAACCGAATGGGTTTCAATAATGATGGAGTAGACGCTTTGGTGGATCGAATTCGTAAGCACGGCAAGCCAGACAACTGTATACTCGGAGGGAATATAGGAAAGAACAAGATTACGCCTAATGAAAATGCAGTTGACGATTATATTGTCTGTTTTGAGAAATTATACAACCTAGTCGACTATTTCGTGGTAAACGTAAGTTCGCCTAACACACCAGGACTTAGAGAGCTTCAAGATAAGAAGCCTTTATCTATAATTCTCAATGCGTTGACAAAACGTAACAAGGATAAGAAGCCATTATTTCTTAAGATAGCACCAGACCTCACCGAGGGACAACTTAACGATATTATTGAACTAGTAGATGAGACGGGCATAACGGGACTAATAGCAACAAACACAACTATAAGTAGAAAAGGTTTGTCTAAAAGCGCTAAGAAAGTAGAATCTATAGGTCCTGGTGGACTTAGCGGAGCGCCCCTTACAGATAGAGCGACAGAAGTTATCAGGTATCTACATCATAAGAGTAATGGTTCATTTCCTATCATCGGAGTAGGGGGTATATGTAGTGGACAAGACGCTGTAGATAAAATTAGGGCAGGAGCATCTCTAGTTCAGATCTATTCTGGACTTATATATAGTGGTCCAGAGTTAGTAAAGGCGGCAAAAAAGGCAATTGCTCAGATGTAGATGATTCTAAATAATGTGTCTTCTGAATTAGAGAATAAAAATACACAATCGTTTACGTTTATGATTTGAGGCTTGATATCTAAAATTGAGCAAAGAAGACCATTGCCAGTGTTTGAACTGTCTTGAAATCAACAGATTTTGGGCTAAAAGCATATTTTTTGCCAAACTAATCCTAAAGTCAGGTTAAATAGGTAGCGATTCCAATGTAATTATGTAATACTATAGTTAATATTACACCAATTTTCGATGAGATATATGCATAAGATAAGATACTATTATTCCCTTGTTTTGACTGTGGTATTAGTGGCTCTGGCCAATATATTATGTGCACAACAAGATAGCAGCACCGCAGTGAAAGATACGATGCCAATTATCGATTATTCACAGCAGGACCTTCCTCTCTTGGATAATGAGCTGCAAGGGACCTATGAGATTGGAGGTATCAATATCGTTGGTGCAGTCAATAGGGACCGTAACGCGATCAAGTCGCTCGCTGGGTTTCGTGAAGGTGATAAGATACAGATTCCCGGAACATTGATACCGAAAGCCATTAAATCCCTTTGGAAACTTAGGCTGTTTGAAGATGTACAGATCATTGCCGAGAGATTTGAAGGTAAAGTAGTATTCCTTCAGATGATTCTTAAAGAGAGACCCGTACTATCTAGATATTCTTATTCTGGCGTAAAAAAATCTCACCATGACGATCTCAATGATATCGTAAATGGTGTAATGAGTAAGGGGGGTATTGTTACTGAAGATCAAAAAAGACTAGTAACAGATAAGATCAAGGAACATTACATGGAGAAAGGTAAACTTGATACCGAAGTGAAAGTAAAAGAGGTCATTGACAATACAAAAAAGAATACTGTTCGGTTAGAATTTGAAATTGACACTAAGGATCGTGTAAAGGTAGAAGACATTGTCATCAATGGTAACGAGAACATAAGTGATCGTAAGGTGAGAAAAAAGATGCATAATACTAAGAGGAAAGGCACTTGGTTCCGGAAGACAAAATTCATAGAATCAGGTTACGAACAGGACAAGAAGGACGTGATTGTACATTACAATAAAGAAGGGTTCCGTGATGCTAAAATAATAAAAGACACGGTATACCGTGAGGTAGATGGTGATATCATGGTAGAGTTGGATATTAAAGAGGGCAATAGATACTTTTTTAGAAATATAATATGGAAGGGAAATTCGCTTTATAGCGACAATCAGTTAACCAGGGTGCTAGGTATAGAGCGAGGAGACATATATAACCCTGAGCTATTGGAAAATAGATTAAGGTTTAGCCAAGATGGACGTGATATATCATCACTGTTTCTTGATGATGGATACTTAGGATTCGATGTGAGGCCCGTTGAGGTTGCTATCGAAAACGATTCTATTGATTTAGAGATGCGCATATTCGAAGGGCCGCAGTTTGTTGTAGATAAAGTAACTATTGCAGGTAATGACCGAACCAATGAGCATGTAATCCGAAGAGAGTTAAGAACTAAGCCTGGTCAGAAATTCAGTAGAACCGACATAATTAGATCTCAAAGACAGATTATCGGGTTAGGATATTTTAATCCTGAAAGTTTAGATATACAGACGCCTGTAAATCAAGGTAGAGGTACTGTTGATATTGCATATACGGTAGAAGAAAGACCTGCAGATCAGTTGGAGTTATCTGCTGGATACGGCGGATTCAACGGACTGATCGGTACGCTTGGTGTTACATTCAATAATTTCTCACTAGCTAATATCAGAAGCCGTAGCTCATGGAGTCCACTACCCCAAGGTGATGGACAGAAATTATCTCTCCGAGCACAATCTAATAGTAGATTCTTTAGGTCATATAACTTCTCACTAACAGAGCCCTGGTTGGGAGGTAAGAAGCCGAATAGTTTTACTGTTGGTATGGTTCATTCAGCTTTTGATTATAGTACACTAGGTAGTGGATCTCTCAAGATTACTAGAGGGTTTGTGGGATTAGGAACACAACTCAAGTGGCCAGATGATTTCTTTGTGTCGAATACCACTCTTAATTTAGAGCGTATCACATTAGAGGATTATGACAGAGGAGGTTTCTTTGTTCAAGAAAATGGAAGAAACATTGCGATAAAGGAAGGAAGCTTCAACAACTTTAGTCTTAAGCAGACATTTACTCGTAGCTCTGTAAGTGACCCGTTGTACCCAAGACGAGGATCTAGAGTTTCACTTTCGATACAAGTAACTCCGCCTTATTCATTATTTAGGGGAGACGACTATTACCAACTTTCCGAGGCAGAAATTCTACAAGTAGAAAAAGATCTTACATTAGAATATGGTCCCGCTGTTCCGCCTACGAGAGCGGAAATATTATCAGAAGTACAGAGTATTGAGAATGCGAAAAAATTTGAATGGTTAGAATATCACAAATGGAGATTTGACTCAGAGTGGTATTTTAATGTTTACGGCAAATTCGTAATCGCCGCTAAGGCTAAGCTTGGTGTACTAGGAACTTACAATGATGAAATTGGTTACTCTCCTTTTGAAAGATTTGAGTTGGGAGGTGACGGATTAAGTAATCAAAGTTCTGGTATTACGGGTAAGGATATTATTTCCTTAAGGGGGTATGAGACAAGCGACCTTATTCAAAATCGTCAAGGTGGAGCGACGGTCTATGATAAATTTACCATGGAACTTCGATACCCACTATCCCTTAATCCAAATTCTTCTATATATTTATTATCCTTTCTACAAGGTGGAAATAGTTGGGGGTCTTTTGATGACTTCAATCCGTTTGATATGAGAAGATCTGCTGGGTTTGGCGCGAGAATATTCTTACCCATGTTTGGACTATTGGGGTTTGACTATGGATGGGGTTTCGACAAAGAACTTGGACTTAATGCCACTGCAGGACAATATGGTAAATTTAGTATCATATTAGGATTTGAGCCAGAGTAAGTCTAGCGTTTATTAAACCTATATTAACTAGAGGCATAAAAGAAAGCAAATAATATTATTAAGGTTTAACACTTATATGGATAACAAAAAACAGAATATGAAATCAATATTAAACTACGCAATTATAGCTCTATTATCAGTAGCTAGTATCACATCAGTATCTGCACAGAAATTTGCTCATATTAACTCACAATTGCTTATGGTAGAGATGCCAGAGATGAAAAGTGCTGACTCTCAAATACAAACATACCAAGAAGGTCTTATGAAAAAAGGACAGGATATGGTACAAGTATTTGAGGCGAAGTATCTAGCATATGCTGAGCAAGCGAATAAAGGTGAGCTCAATAAGATTGAGATGCAACAGAAAGAAGGAGAGCTAGGCAAAGAGCAGCAAGATATACAAGCTTACGAGCAAGAGGTACAAACACTCCTCGCACAAAAAAGACAATCTTTATATAAGCCACTTATTGACAAAGTAAAAGTTGCGATTGAACAAGTTGGGAAAGAGGGTGACTATACAATGATATTTGAGTCAGGAAGTGGAGTACTAGTACACGCTGCAGAAAGTGACGATATCATGGCATTAGTAAAGGCAAAAATTGGTATATAATTTTCTGGCCAAAGCATATAAAAAAAAGAGACAATCACTTTGTGGTTGTCTCTTTTTTATGAGTGTCGTTAAAAATAAAATTCTATAAACCTTCGTAATACTCAAGCGCTATTTTTATCTCTCTTTTTGATATTTCTTGATCGAAGATTGCATTACCTAGAGCATTAAGTAAGGTACACTTTATGACTCCGCCTTTGTTCTTTTTATCATGTCGAGTGTTTGAAATTATGTTTTCTTTTTCAGCGACAGTCTCTGGATGTCTATCATATAGATCCAGTATTACTTGTGTGACCTCAGCAAGAGACTCTATGGAAAGAATTCCTTTTTGATGTGATATATGACATTCACATATCATACCTATTGCTATAGCCTCTCCATGAAGTAATGGAAATTCATACTTTAGATTTTCACTTTCGATGGCGTGACCAACTGTATGTCCAAAGTTCAACTTTTTTCTAATTTCTCGTTCCTGTGGATCTTCCTCTGTGATCTTATATTTTACGTAGACGGATTTGAAAATGTCTTCTTTCCAGTCATCGTGTGTTAGAGGGTTGATGGCTTTTATTTCATTCCATAGACTGTTGTCTGAGATGAGAGCATGTTTGATCATTTCAGCAAATCCACTGAATAACTCTCTGTTAGGTAGACTTCTTATGAACTCAGGAAAAATGTAAACAGCATCAGGATTTAGTATAAGGCCTATCATGTTTTTATATCCATCGAGATCTACACCTAGCTTACCCCCTACTGCAGAGTCTACTTGTGAGAGCAATGTAGTAGGAACATGTACAAATGACATACCACGCATATAAGTCGCTGCACAGAACCCTCCCATATCACCTACTACGCCACCACCGAGTGTAATCACAACACTATACCTATCAGCACCAAGATTCATCATTTCTTTCCAGATTTTAGTACAAGTATCTATTGTCTTATATTTTTCACCTGACTTTATTATTATGATATTTAACTGTTTCTGAATCTTTTGTTCTAGGATAGGCAAGCAATGACTTTGGGTATTGTCGTCGACGATACATATTACCTTAGAGTAGTTATTATTATTGATGGATGTGGATAGTTGATCCCAGCTATTAAAGTGGATTGTGTAGTCCTTGCACTCTATATTTGTCGCTGTGATTATTGACATAAAACTATGTTTTAAGGCGGCACATTATAAAATTAGATAATATATTTTCAGCCTTCGCAAAAATAGGAAAATAAGGTATTACTTAATGATTTTCAGTTGTTTACTTATTTTAATTATTATCATGGGTGTATCAGACAACCAAACAGTTGTTATGTTTTGGGTGACTTAATTATTTAAAGAAACGATGACCAATAGAAGTATAAATGGTTTTTTAAAGTGAATTTTATTCGAAAGGGTTAAATACTTTTCTTTAACGCTATAAAAATCAACTTCTTTAATAGGTGTTTACTGTGGAGGTGAGTTGCTTTATTGTTAGTTTGTATTGCTGGTGAAGCCATCTTATTTATTGTAATGCTAATTTTTAATAGCTGACCACTTCCTATTAGAGCGGCACCTTATATATTTCTATCTTTACGAATATCATATATTAAGAGGAGTAATGGCAGATAAGAGCAGTGAGTATCAGATACTCAAGACAGAGCAAAAGTCGCTTGAGATTAATCTCAACAATAGTATTTATGGGACTTTCGCTGAGATAGGTGCAGGTCAAGAAGTAGCGCGCAATTTCTTTCAGGTGGGCGCCGCGGCGGGCACAATAGCGAAGACAATGTCTGCCTACGACAAGAACTATAGCGATGCCATATACGGTATAGAAGAGTCTGGTCGATATGTATGTGAGTCACGCTTGTATAAGATGCTAGACCATGAGTATGGTCTGATGGAAGAGCGTCTATCAGAGTCTCATAAGGACGCTACTTTTTTCGCCTTCGCAGATACAGTAGCCGCGATCAATTATTCACGAACGATTAAGGGCAATGGTTGGCTGGGTATCAGGTTCCAGACGACGCCGGGAGGAAAACCAAATGATCTTGTGATACATACACGAATGATGGATAATAATAATCCACAGCAACAAGAAGCTGTAGGTATATTAGGTGTTAATCTTATTTATGCGTGTTTTCATTATGCCAACGATCCAGAGTCCTTTATACGTAGCCTCGATGATGGAATCAAAGGAAGGGTGATGGTAGATTTGGTGAGATTGTCTGGACCATCTTTTAAACATATAGATAATCGTGTGCTCGGACTTTATCTTGTAAAACACGGGCTTACGGAGGTTACTATTTTCGATGAAAACTCGCAGAGCGTGCACGCATCAGAGTTTTTATATAAGAAGTCACTGATGGTAGTGCGTGGTAACTTTAAGCCACCGACTTTGGTTACGGCGGATGTATTTATGAGTGGGTTTAATCAGTTTATTGCAGAAGAATCTGTAGACCCTGAGAAGGCTTATATTATCACTGAGTTGACGATGGATTATCTGTTCCGTGAAACTGGCCGTATAGAGGTAGAAGATTTTGTAAATAGAGCAGATCTACTCTGTGCGCTTGGACATAAAGTGATCATATCAAACTGTAATGATCATCAGGCACTAATTAATTATATGAATTATTATAGAGTTCTGAATTTGGGACTTGTAATTGGTGTCAAAGAGTTACAGCAGATTATTACAGAGAAGTATGAACAAAATCAAGACGGCCGTTTATTGGTCGCGATGGGCGAGTTATTTACTCGCCACATCAAAGTGTATGCTTATCCTAAAAAGGATGTTGACGACACACTTATCACAGCAGCCAACATGTCTGTTCCTGAAGGAATTAAATTTTTGTACAAGCACTTACTTGACAGTAAGCAGATTAAAGACATCAAAATTTTTAATAAAGAACAGTTGTCCATTTTACCTTGGGAAGTGAGAGAATCTATAGCTTCCGGAAAGTCAAATTGGGAGAAAAAGGTACCTAAGAAGGTCAAGAATGTGATCAAGAAGAAGAGTTTGTTTGGATATATAAAATCTAGAAATTAATGAAGCAATATTTATATATTTTCTTGTGTTCTTTTTTACTGATACAATGTAAATCAGAGAATGCTATTTCTAAAAAATCTAAAGTTCCCGTGGAAATGAAAGCCAAAGAACCTAAATTGCCAGCAGCCGATCTAGATTATATTATGGGCAAATTCGACCCAGCGAAGCATGAAGATTTTGTTGTGATTCCAAGAAAATATGCTGACAGAGAGGGGCTGTATCTCAGAAGAAGAGCTTTAAATTCATTTGTCAAAATGCATGGTGCTGCTGCCGAGAGAGGTATCACAATGGAGATCAAATCAGCTACACGTAATTTTGATTATCAAAAAAGAATTTGGGATCGAAAATATACGGGAACGACCATATTGTCTGATGGGACCAATGTAGCTGCCGACATCAAAGAGACTAAAGATAAATGCCTCAAAATACTCGAGTATAGTTCCATGCCGAGTACTTCACGGCATCACTGGGGAACAGAGATAGACATCAATTCTTTTAGCAATTCTTATTTTGAATCAGGAGAGGGAAAGAAGTTATACACATGGATGCTTACACATGCTGCCGATTATGGTTGGTGTCAGCCATATACGCCACATGGTCCTGATCGTCCTCATGGATATTTTGAAGAAAAATGGCATTGGAGTTATATGCCAATATCGCAGATGTTAACTCGACAATCAGAGGCAGAATTCAAAGATGAAATGATCAAAGGATTTTTGGGAAGTGAAGCGGCTACAGATATAGGAGTAGTGGAGAAGTATGTACTTGGTATTGATAAAAGATGTATGTAGTTCCAACGAATCACTTAGAGAATAGAATTACATAATTAACGGAGATGCTTTAATTTTCTACATCGTGGAGAAATTTTGCCCTATTGAATTAACACTATTTTTGGTGCCTTGTCTATCTATACAAAGTTGTCTCCTCCAAATATTTATTTACACTATCAGGCACATAATACTTTACTGATTTACCTTCTTTGATTAAGGTGCGGATTCTGCTCGCAGATATCTGAAGAAGAGGAGAGTCTAAGATTTTCACATGCGGATGATGCTGTAATGGTCCGAGATCATAAGATGATCTTTGGTATACATAAATATGATGATTCGCAATGATCTGCTCATAGTTTTTCCACTTATGGAAGCTATTTAAATTGTCACCGCCCATTATTAAGTTAAAGTTGTAATTAGGGTGCTTTTCTTTAAGATATGTAAGTGTTTCTATCGTGTAAGAAGGCTTAGGTAGATCAAATTCGATATTGCTCGCTCGGAGCTTGTCATGATCACCTATAGCTAATCTTACGAGGTGTAATCTGTCGTGATCTTTAGCAAGTGAAGCTTTGACTTTGTGCGGATTATGAGGCGACACTATCATCCATAGTTGATCTACATCTGTATGCTGAACAACGTAACTAGCGATGATCATATGACCAACGTGTACAGGGTTAAAAGATCCAAAGAATAGTGCGACTTTCATATCTTATATTTCGATTGGATAGGTCAATTATACCAGAGTCAGAGTCAATGCCTTTTAGAACTAACTAGGCCTTAAATGAAATTGTAATAGTCAGATTTCTAGTGACTCATCATTACTGGCATTACTAGCATGAGCAATGTTTCATTATCGTTTTGTTCAGAAGGCAATAAGATGCCCGCTCTGTTAGGCGTAGACAGCTCTATTTTTATTTCGTCAGACTCGAGTACCCCGAGCATTTCGATGAGCAATTTAGCGTTAAACCCTATAGTCATTGGCTCTCCAGTATAAGTACAAGACATCTGTTCTGTCGCTTCGTTAGAGAAGTCAAGATCTTGCGCTGATATAGTCATGCTATTCTCTGTAATATTGAGAATAACCTGATTCGTAGTCTTATTAGAGTAGATCGCAATACGCTTTAGTGAACTCTGAAAATCTCTACGTCCGAGTGTAAGGAGGTTAGGGTTTTCAACAGGGATCACAGCGTTGTAGTCAGGATACTTAGCATCGATCAACCTACATATCACCTTAGATCCTCCTACATTAAAGAATACGTTTTTAGGGTTGAAGCTTATTTTTACCAATCCCTCTTCGTGCGCTATTGCGTTTCGTAGAAGTCCAAGACTTTTCTTAGGTATAATAAATGATGATGCCACATCTATATTTACATCGCCAAATGTATACTTTACAAGCTTGTGAGCATCTGTAGCGACAAATATTATCTTGTTGTAATCTACTTGCATCAGCACACCAGTCATTGCCAGTCTTAGCTCATCTGAACTTGTAGCGAACATCGTCTTAGCAATAGCATTAGACAGTCTTGCGGATTCAATTTCTACTGACTCTACATCTTGTTCAGTTGGTAACTCAGGAAAATCCTCTGCGGCATCTCCAGCAAGTTTATATTCGCCATATGATGATTGCAATGTGATACCTCTATTCTCAGTCTCAACCGTAAATACGATTGGCTGCTCAGGTAGTGCCTTGAGTGTCTCTAGGAGTATCTTAGCAGGTACTGCTATCTTACCATCTTGTTTTCCAGATACATCAAGACTATTAATGATCGATGTCTCTAGGTCAGATGAGGCTATAGTCAATGTATTGCCTGATAGGTCAAACAAGAAATCCTCAAGTACAGGGAGAACCGGATTAGATCCAATAGCACCGTTAGATACCTGCAATTTCTTTAGTAAGTCTGATGATGATACTTCGAATTTCATAAGTTGAGTAGTATTGTGAATTTAACCTTACAAAAATAAGCTAATCGCAGGGATAGACAAGTATAAAAACACGATGATATTAACTTGTTACTAAATAAGTAGTGTGGACAAGAAGGAATAACCGTGTTGTTGGTTGTCAAATAATTGATTTGTGAGTTGGGAATGATTTTCGTAATCACCTTTAAGGTGACTAACAATATATGCCCAACACTTAAGAATATTGGTAAATATAAAAGCCGCTCAAGAATAAACTTAAGCGACTTTTATGTGGTGCCTCGCAGATTTGAACTGCGGACACATGGATTTTCAGTCCATTGCTCTACCAACTGAGCTAAGGCACCTTGGTAATATTTTTAGGCGTGTGCAAATTTATCTTCTTTTTTGATTTTGTCAAACAAACTAAGAACATTTTGCTCTTTACCACAAGCATTTAATTTAATTTTTTTATAACTAATTGTAAATAAGTCATTTAGCTATACTATTGAAAGTAATAATGCGAGGGCTTCTTCTGTATTTCCTGCAGCTATTAGCTCTTTGGCTCGTTGATGGGCTGTATATTCGTCCATACCTTCGATAACAGGTGCAGCTTCTGGGAATTCAGTGAGTCCAGCTATCGTAGCTATATCGTTAGCTGAGAGTAAATTACTTTTACGGATTGCTTCTGGGAGACCATCATATCCAATAGGAATCTCTACTACGGATTGATAGATAGAGCTAATTGCAGTTCCACTAGCTCTTACATAGTAGGAGCGACCCATACGACCCATTAGATCTATTTTGTGGGGATCGATGCGATTGCCATCGAGTACTTCTTCGTCGATATGTAACATCAATATCTCACAGATAATTAAGTGACCTGCACCGCCTTGATCACCGAGAGGGATTATTTCTTTCACGAGACACTCCATATTCACAGGCGACTCTGCTACTCTTGGTGCATTCACGAGCTCTGATGGCTCTGGAGTTAGACCAGACTTTTCAAATTCACTTACTTCTGTAGGGTAAGAAACTGAACTAATCGCCATCTGGCGTACAATATTGTAAGACACCATATTGATGACTAGTTCTTTTTGTACTTCTGCGTTATGTAAGGTGTCTTTGGTCGTATTGTCAGCCACCTTTCTATTCGAGGAGAACACAGCAATGGGTGGATTACTGCTAAATGCATTGAAAAAACTATAAGGTGCTAGGTTTTTAACTCCATCTTCATTGATACTGCTGACAAAGGCTATAGGCCTTGGTGCTATAGACCCTAATATATATTGATGTAGATCTTTTGTAGAGGTTTCTTTAGGATCTATTCTTTTTTTCATGGTAATTGTTTGTCTTATGTGACTGGTTAAAGCCCCTAATTTTAATTTGTATTAGGGCGAACGATTTCAATTGATAGATAATTTAATCACAACTTACTTTAATAAACTTGAGCTATCTTTGAGATAATACTTTTGTAAAGTTAACACATATCCCAATAATGAATAAAATACTAAATATACTACTCGTACTATTGGTCATAGGATACGTACTTTACTACTTCTACAAGCAACCAAAATACATCAATGGAGAGATGGCTCCGCAGTTTACTGCTCAACTTATAGATGGTGCTGAATTCTCCCTATCAGAGATGAAAGGTAAGTATGTTCTTTTAGATTTCTGGGGTAGTTGGTGCGGACCGTGTCGTCGTGAAAACCCAAGTATTGTCAAGCTCTATGATCGGTTCAATGGAAAGACTTTTGCTGATGCATCAGGGTTTGAGGTGATTAGTGTAGCTGTAGAAAACAATGAAAGCAGAATGAAAAATGCTATAGTCAAAGATAATCTTAGGTGGAAATATCACATACCACAATTAGATAGATTTAAAAGTCCTTTAGTAACTCAATATGGTGTCAAAGAAATACCAACGAAATACTTAATTAATCCTGACGGGAATATTATGAGTGTAAATCAAACGGCAGATGAGATAGAGAGATTATTAAGTGAGAGGTTGAAATAGAAAAAAACGATAAGGATATTATTGTTTTTTTACATTGGATTTTAGGAAAATAAATCGACAACTAAAAGCTTATTTCGTTTTAAGGTTGATGAGAAGTTAGTAGTGAAATTATTTTTTAGCTTTGATAATAAGTGTTAAAAAACCACTCAAAAAGAGTTATAAATTTTTAACAACCCAATCTATAGCGATCTGATATCCACTTATTCCTTTACCATGTATAAAATGTACACTAGGCGCCGTCACATAACTGTGATTTCTATACTTTTCTCTTTCTTGAATATTTGAGATATGTACTTCTACTACTGGGGCAGATATTGCTTTGACACAGTCACCTATTACTATCGAAGTATGAGTAAGTCCACCAGCATTTAATATAATGGCATTATAGCCATATCCTATACGCTGTAGTTCATCTATTATGGCACCTTCATGGTTGGATTGAAAATATGATATAAAATGATCAGGATATTGCAATCTAAGTTGCGGAATGTATTCATCGAAACTGACGTCACCATATATTTCTGGTTCGCGGATACCCACAAGGTTTAGGTTAGGTCCGTTGATGATGGCTATTTTCATAAAATTATTTTAACACCCAATAGAAATAAAGAATTGAATAAATAAAGTAAGTATACTTATTGCTTATGTTGGAGTGCGGAAATTTTTGATTTTTAATTTGATCATCATCTCTGTACGTCCTTCAAAAAAAAATATATATATATTAAATGTGGCTTACGTAATTACAAAGTTGAAAGCATTGAGAGTGATTTTAACGATACTCTTTACGTCTTGATATTTAGTTTGCAACTTCAGTCATAAACTTAATACGTACGAGTTGCACCTCTTCCATTGTGATATCTTCTTCTTGCAATTCCCTTATGGCGCTCTCTACACTATCGTCTTCTGCATCATCATTGAAGTAGTCAAATATTTCTTCGACAACATCTTCGTCCATGTTGTCGTTGAGATAATAATCTATATTGAGCTTGGTTCCAGCATCGACGATCATATTGAGTTCGTTGAGCAGATCTTCCATACTCATACCTACTTGTTCAGCGATATAATCGAGCGGTATTTTACGATCAATACTTTGTATGATTGCCACTTTATCTCTCGACTTATTAGCGACTTGTTTTACGGTATGTTCCATAGCCCTGTCGATGTCGTTTTCTTCTACATACTCTTTAATAAGTGCTACAAATGGTTTACCATATTTTTGTGCTTTTCCTACACTAACGCCCTGTATTTCATTCATGTCAGGTAGAGAGATCGGATAGTATGTAGCCATATCTTGGAGTGATGGCTCAGAGAACACTACCCAGGGTTTGACATCATGACGCTTTGCTTCAGATTTTCTTAGATCTTTGAGCATTTTCATTAGTGTCTCATCTAATGCACCACCTTTTGCAGATGCATTGGTGATTATATCTGATGTTTTTACAGCACTAAAATCTCTATTGATTGGGATCTCAACTTTGTATGGTTTTTTTAAGAAATCTTTGCCGGCTCCTGATACTTTTATGAGACCATATTGCTCGATTTCTTTATGTAGCAAATTGTTAAGTATCGCATGACGGAAAATAGAATGCCAAAATACTTCATCGTTATCTTTACCTACTCCGTAAAGATCCATTTTGTCAAACTTAAAGTTACGCATGTCTTTTGTCGATCGTCCTTGAGCGAAATCTACTAACATTTTGATCGTATAGTTTTCGCTTAGTTGGGTTACCATCTGTATAGCGAGACCCATTTCTTTAGTTACGTCTATCTTCTCTTTTGGATACTTACAATTGTCACAAAGTTCGCATTCATCTTTGCCATAGTCTTCCCCAAAATAATGGAGCAGAAACGATCTACGACACGAACTTGTCTCTGCATATGCTATTATTTCTTCCATAAGTTGAGTACTCAGCTCGCGCTCAGAAACAGGCTTATCTCGAAGAAATTTTTCTTGCTTAAGTATGTCTTTGTATGAATAGAAAGTAAGACATTTTCCCTGAAGTCCATCTCTACCACCACGACCTGTTTCTTGGTAATAGTTCTCGATACTTTTAGGTATATCATAGTGTATTACAAATCGTACATCTGGCTTATCGATACCCATACCAAATGCGATAGTGGCTACTATCACTTCTAGTTCGTCACCTAGAAAGTTGTCTTGCACCTTACTTCTTGTCTTGGCGTCAAGTCCAGCGTGGTAAGCTGATGCAATTACACCATTCACAGAAAGTATTTTAGCGATTTCTTCGGTAGACTTACGAGATTGTACGTACACTATTCCTGTTTTGCCAGGCATTGTTTTTACAAATTGAACGATCTCTTTTATCGTCTGATCTTTATTGATTTTTGGTCTTACTTCGTAATATAAATTATCTCTGTTGAATGAACTGATAAATATATTAACAGGATCCATATCCAAATTCTTCACAATATCAGACTGTACCTTGGGAGTGGCTGTAGCTGTAAGTGCTATAATCGGTATTTCTTTATTGATAGAATCTATCATGGTACGGATACGGCGATATTCTGGACGAAAATCATGTCCCCATTCTGAGATACAATGCGCCTCATCGACAGCTACGAATGAAATATTTGCGTTTTTGAAAAATTCTATGTTTTCTTCCTTGGTCAAAGTTTCGGGCGCTACGAATAACATCTTGGTTTTACCAGCTAGTATATCTGCCTTGACTTCTTTCATCTGCCCTTTGTTGAGCGAAGAATTGAGGAAGTGAGCAATTTCGTCGTTTTGATTATGGCCTCTTATGGAGTCGACTTGATTTTTCATCAATGCGATTAGAGGAGATATTATGAGCGCTGTGCCTTCTGTAAGTAGTGCAGGTAATTGATAGCATAAAGATTTACCACCACCGGTAGGCATGATCACAAATGTATCCTTACCACCCATGATACTACGTATTATTTCTTCTTGTTCTCCTTTGAATTTGTCAAAGCCAAAGTATTGACCTAAAGCGTCGTGAAGAGATTTTGTGTCTGTTGGGTTATTCATGTTTGCCGTTTCTGACAGTTTTTATTTTTGTGTTTGATAAGAAGCAG
>DDCY01000030.1 GCA_002335865.1 Saprospiraceae bacterium UBA1994 | reverse complement strand
TTACCCTCACATCTTTTGTAAGGGGCCGCAAAGATATGCAGACTTTTTACATTTTCAAATTTTAATAAAAAATTTAAAAAATAAATTTAGTATCAAAATTAATTTGTTGCAAACAAACCTGCCTCTACATTAATTAGCAAAGATATGTCCCATTCTTAAATATTCAAGCTTTTCCTCCAATATAATAATGAAATTGAACGGTCAAAATTTGATGATGTTTACAATTAAAAGTAGATCTTTGAATCTTAGAGTTTTATAGATAGAATTAATCTCTATAAGCGGAAAAATAAATTATAATTACTTTAGAATAATGAAGAAACATAATTTTTATGCGGGGCCAGCCATTCTCCCGGAGGAAGTAAAAAGAAGGACAAGTGAATCATTACTCGAATTTGCTGGAATGGGTCTATCGGTAATGGAGATATCTCATAGATCGGAACAATGGGTCGAGTGCATGAATAATGCGTTTTCCCTTGTTGAAGAATTACTTGATATACCTAAAGGATATAAAGTAATGTTTTTAACTGGCGGTGCAAGCAGCCAATTCTATATGAGCGCTATGAATCTCTTAAATGAGAGTGAAGTCGCTGGATATATAAATACAGGAACATGGAGTGCTAAATCTATTAAGGAAGCTCAGCTTTTTGGTACTGTAAAAGAAATAGGCACCTCAAAAAATAAAAACTATTCCTACGTACCTAGAGAACTAGACTCCGATGACGTAAAGTATGTTCACTACACCTCTAACAATACTGTCTTTGGTACGCAATTTAAAGAATTACCTAATGTAGATGTTCCATTAATCGCCGATATGTCATCGGATATCTTTAGTAAAAATGTTGATATAAAAAGACACAACCTAATATACTGCGGCGCGCAAAAAAACATGGGACCAGCAGGAGTAACACTAGTAATTGTAAAGGAATCAGCACTAGGACAAGTAAAGAGAGAGATCCCAACCATACTTGACTACAGAACTCACATTGATAAAGGCTCAATGTTTAACACCCCGCCTGTATTACCAATATATATATCTATGTTAACTATGCAATGGGTAAAAGATAACGGTGGAGTCAATGCCATGAAGGTAAGAAATGAAGCAAAGGCTCACCTCTTATATAGTGAAATAGATAGAAATGATCTTTTTAAAGGATTTGTGGCTGAAAAAGATCGATCAACAATGAATGCCTGCTTTGGGTTACTTGATGATTCTAAAAAAGACATTTTTCTTGAGATGTCGAAAGAGGCCGGAATCGTTGGAATAAACGGACATAGATCTGTGGGTGGATTCCGTGCTAGTATGTATAATGCTATGGAAATTGAAAGCGTAGAAGTGCTAGTAAATGTAATGAAGGAATTTTCGGAAAAGTATGGGTAATTATGAATTGATCTATTTTGTGGTTGATGGCAATGAGATACCTATTAAACGTTATTATGAAAGACGAAAAAACGTAAGGATATCTATAGGAAAAGATAGTGTGTTGCTACGTATTCCATCATTTATGAACAAGGACCAAAGACACAGCTATCATGTATGGGCTAAAGAATGGTTAATAATGCAACTTAAAAAATCTCAAAGTAGCCTAGATCACCTAATTCCGATTAATTATCTATCTGGTGATCGTATCAACTGTATGGAAATGCACTATACATTGCATATAGAAGAGAAGAAAAGGTCTAGTAGTAGTGCAAAAATAAAGGAAGACAGAATATTGTTGTCTTTGGATGAAAAGCTTTTTGGAGTTAACAAATCTGAAATTATAAAAACAGCGCTATCCAGGGTCTTTGCTAAGAAATACAAACATGAAGTAGAAAAGAGACTTGAGTTAATTAACAAACATTATTTTGGTCATGCGGTAAAGAGTCTAAGACTAAAATACAACAAAAGTAATTGGGGTAGCTGCTCTAACTCAGGCAATATCAATCTGTCAACAAGGCTATTGATGGCCCCACAATGGGTTCTAGATTATGTGATTGTTCATGAACTAGCCCATATGAATGAGATGAATCATTCCAAGAAATACTGGACAATAGTCGAAAAAGTATATCCAGAATACAAAAAGGCCGAGAAGTGGTTAAAAGCCTACGGATCAACATGTGATTTTGTTCCTGTGCGGACCGTTAAACAATTAGATAATCATAAAAAAAGAAAAGCCTAACTCTTTACAGAGTTAGACTTTCAATTAATTTTGATTCTACGAATTAGACAATCTCTAGTCTTGTACGAGATCGAAATCTATTTTACCAGAAACCTCTTTGTGGAAAGTGATAGTAGCATTGTACTTACCGATTTCTTTGATGTCTTCTGGCATTTCAATTCTTCGTCTTTCAACATCGATTCCAAGTTGCTCATTAAGCGCATTTGCAATCTGCACGGAAGTAACACTCCCAAATATTTTACCTGATGTTCCTGCTTTAACCGCAATCTTAAGAGTCTGACCTTCTAATTTAGCTGCCATCTCTTTGTAATCTCCTACTCTTGCAGACTCCTTAGCATCTTCTTCAGCTACGAGTTTTTCAAGTTTCTTACGGTTATCGCCATTAGCAATAACTCCTAGTCCCTGAGGTATGAGGAAGTTTCTACCATAACCGTTTTTCACAGTGACGATATCATGCTTGTAGCCCAGGGTATCCATGTTTTTTAATAATATAATTTCCATATCTGATACTACTTTGCAGTTTATTTTAATAAATCGGCTACATAAGGAAGAATAGCTAAGTGTCTAGCTCTCTTTACCGCTACAGCGACTTTCTTTTGATATTTTAATGAATTTCCTGTGATTCTTCTTGGAAGAAGTTTTCCTTGAGGGTTGATAAATTGTAGGAGAAAGTCCTCATCTTTATAGTCGATGTGCTTGATTCCGAACTTCTTAAATCTACAGTATTTTTTCTTTTGAGATCCTATGTTAGGGTTACTCAAAAATTTAATTACTTCTCTATTTGCCATTGAAATTTAAATTTGAAAGTGTGATAATAAGACAAGGTTATTCTTCCTCTTGCTTAGGGGCAGGAACAGAATCAGCAGGTTTAGGCTCAAGTTGCTTCTTTACTTCAGCTTTCACTTCAGTAGGAACTTCTTCTTCAGTCTCTTTCGGCTTTTTCTTACCAATAAGACCGCTTCTTTTGTCTTCATTAAATTTAACTCCGTACCTGTCTAATTTGACAGTAAGGAATCTCATGATACGTTCATCTCTACGAAAAGCAAGCTCCAAGCTAGGGATGATATCGCCATTATCACATGAAAATTCGATACAATAATAAATTCCAGATGATCTTTTGTTGATTGGATATCTTAACTGCTTAAGACCCATTTCGTCAATGTGGACTATTTTAGAGCCACCATCTGTCAAAAGTGATTTATACACTTTCGCTGTCGCTTTGATTTCTTCGCCAGACAGTACGGGATCGACGATGAAATTTACTTCATAATTTCGCATTATATAGAAGTAGTTTTATTTAGTGAAATAATAATAAACCCAAATTTGGGAGGGCAAAGATAAAATAATAATTTACAAATTTTAGAATAAGAAGTAATTTGCTTAACTGATAGATATTTAAACTCCCAGAATATGAAAATATGGGTCGTTAATACCTATAATAAACAATTTAAATCTTCACTGTTGAGTGTAGTCGCTATTGGTATCAATATAGTTTTAAAGATATTTTAACTATCTACATGAAGAACAAATAGATACTTTTGAAACGTTATTTATAAGTACACCAGATAATAAAATTGATGATCAATAAAAAAGGGACACAGTGGCTTTTAAGTCTTTTCATTCTTTTCAACGGCAATATATATGCTCAAGTCCCAAATGATGAATGTGATTTTGCCCGATATATTACCAGTGTAGATGACTACTGCTCCGAAATAGATGAATTTAGTAACATAGGAGCTTTAGCAGATATTTCGATAACCAACCCTTGTTTTCTCAATTTTACCGGATCTGTATGGTTTTCATTTGTTCCAAAGGAGCCAGCGGTAATAATAAGGGTAAATCCCTCTTCCCTTTCACAGCCTGAGATAGGTGTATATAGTGGAAATTGCAGTAATTTAAACTTAGTGGGTTGCACTTCCTCTGGAGGAGGAATCGGTGTAGTACAACTTACGATTACAGATTTAGTCATAGGACAAGTTTACTATCTCTCAGTAGATGGAAGTGCAGTTCAGCAAGGTAGTTTTCAATTATGTATTGATGACTTTATAGATACAAGACCGCCAGAATCAGATTGTGTCGAGGGAGTAATATTATGTGATAAAAGTCCATTTTATGTAGAAAGTCTTGTAGGCACAGGAAATGATAATAACGAATTGGGCAGTAACGATTGTATAGATACAGAATTTGCTTCTGTCTGGTATAAATGGACTTGTAATCAATCAGGAACATTGGAATTTACATTAACGCCTAATAATTACGTACCTGGTCTTGAATCTGATGATTTAGATTTTTCTGTGTATCGACTTGATAATGGAATAGAAGATTGTAATAATAAATCTCTTGTGAGGTGTATGGCCTCAGGGGCAAACGGAACCAATAATATTACCGATCCATTCAATACTTGGCAAGAATGTAACGGTCCCACGGGTCTCTTAAGCTCAGATACTGATCTATCAGAACAACCAGGATGTCAGGCTGGTAACAATAATTTTGCGCGGGCATTAGATATGCTATCTGGAGAATCTTATGCTCTAATAGTTAACAATTTTTCACAGTCTGGATTAGGATTTTCTATAGAATTTGGAGGAACTGGGACTTTTCTCGGCCCTCAGGTAGATTTCGCAATAGATGCCTTAGACTCCTTTGAGTGTGATAAGACAATAAACTTTACCAATTTATCAGATTCGCAGACAGATCCGATATTGAGTTATCAATGGAACTTTGGAGATGGAGCTACTCCGGTGTTTTCAGATCAAGAAGGACCACATGATGTAATCTATGATAGTTTTGGAGAAAAGACTGTGGCTCTGACAATAGAAAGTACAAGAGGTTGTAGTGTAACCAAAATACGAGATATAGACATTGCTGCTTGTTGTGCGGATACTAGTTCACTTTCAGCAGATGCTGAAGCTTTTGACCTCATATGTTTTGATATTCCTGAGGGATATATTATTGCTACCGGAATAAGTGGTTCCCCTGCATATAACTATTCTATTGATGTTCCTAATTATCAACCTAACCCTATTTTTAACAACCTAGATATAGGCGAGTACACAGTAACTGTAATTGATAGAAAAGGGTGTACTGCTAATGTAATAGTCAGCATTATGGAACCAGAAGAAATAATAGCTAACGCAGGAATAGACTCACTAATCAACTTTGGAGAGGGGCTTGCACTTGATGGTAGTTATTCTCCATTTAATTTGAATCTTGATGTACTGTGGAGCCCTGATGATAATATAGATTGTGTCAATTGTCTCGATCCTTACGTGGTACCTCTTGGTGAAACCACTTATCAACTACTTGTCACTGATGAAAATGGCTGTACTGATACTGATGAAGTAACTATAAGAGTAAACATCGAGCGTCCTGTATACGCTCCAAACATTTTTTCACCTAATAAAGATGGGAACAATGACTTTTTCAATTTATTCGCCGGGCCTGGAGCATCTAGAATAGATCATCTTTATATTTTTGATAGATGGGGAAACAGAGTCTATGATGGTCAAAATATACTCCTCAATGAATACAATGAGGGATGGGATGGAATCTATAAAGATCAACCTGTGAATCCTGGTGTATTTACATGGCTCGCAAAAGTCAGATTTATTGATGACGAGGTATTTTCTTATTCTGGAGATATTACAATAATAAGATAATCGAATGAGTAAGTATTTAATTTTAATAGTAGTAATAGTTACTTCATTTTCTTGTGTCACAAAGATAGAAGACATAGATAACTTAACTAGTGAACTGAAAGCATCTATAGAGGTAGCCACTAATGTAGAAATTCTTTACAGTGATTCGGCTCAAATAAAAGTAAAAATATCTGGACCAACTATGAATAGATATTTGGATAGAAATAATCCAAGAGAGGAATTTCCAAATGGTGTACATGTAGAGTTCTTTGGACCTGACGGACAAATAGAAAGTTGGCTAGATGCTGACTATGCGCTTAGAGAAACGAAAAAATCACGTATTATCACTAGACAAAATGTGAATCTCTACAACGAGAAAAATGAAAAGCTAGAAACGTGGGAGCTAATTTGGGATGAAAAAGGAGACAGAGTATATACAGATCGATTTGTGATGATTACTCAACCAGAGAGAGGAGACACTTCATATGGATACGGATTTGTTGCTAATAACGACTTTACAAGATTCGAAATACAGAAAAACTCTGGAAAGATGAATATTGATGATATAACTAAGGAGTTAAATAAATAAGATTTCGGATCATCGTTAAACACAATTATTTCTTTGGTATTTTTGTCATTCACAATTATCTTTTATGTTAATTATCTCGACAATCCTATTTTTACTTCTTTCTGCATTCTTTTCAGGGTCTGAAATCGCATTTGTATCTGCAAACAAGCTAGGTATAGAGGTGATGAAAAATAAGAAATCACTAAGCGGTAATATCTTGACAAAATTTTATGAGAAGCCTTCAGAGTTTCTCGGAACCATGCTTGTGGGTAATAATATTGCATTGGTAATTTTCACTATACTAATGACTCAGCTCATAGAACCGCTGCTCCAACCCATATTTGGTGGTGCTACCCTGCTATTGTTGGTAACATTAATAATAACTGCTGTAGTATTAATATTTGGAGAGTTTCTACCAAAGACATTATTTAGGTTATTTTCTAATGATATGCTAATTGCATTAGCTTATCCACTGAGATTTTTTAAATGGGTGCTAGCAATACCAACATGGATGATGACAGAACTATCAGATGCTCTTCTCAAGTATGTGCTACGCCAACCAACAGGTCAGGTAGAAAGTGCTCTAACACGAGTAGATTTAGAGCACTTTATAAACGATAAAATATCAGAAGAGGAAGATATCGATAAAGAAATCCTTACTAATGCATTGAATCTCAGACAGACCAAAGTAAGGGCATGTATGATACCTAGAACTGAGATTGTTCATATCGAAAAAACGGCATCGATTGACGAAGTATTAAGTATCTTCAAAGAATCTAGACTGAGTAGGGTAATCATTACTGACGGAGGTATAGAGAATGCTGTTGGATACATTCACCATCAACAATTACTAGACAATCCAAAAACTATAGATAGATTAGTCATGCCAATTAAATATGTGCCTGAGGCTATGAATGTACAGTCTCTCATGTACAACTTTATAAAACAGGAAACCACAATAGCCTGTGTTGTAGACGAATTTGGTGGTACAGCTGGTCTAATTACTCTGGAAGATATATTGGAGGAAATATTTGGTGAGATCGAGGATGAACATGACATAGAAGATAATCTGGAAAGGAAAATCAGCAAAGATGAGTATGTATTTGCTGGAAGATTGGAAATAGACTACCTCAATGAAAAGTATGAGAATTTAAATATTCCAGAAGGTGAATATCATACGCTATCTGGGTATATCGTCATGACTAGTGGAAGTATACCCAAAGAAAATGCGAAAATACAAATGGATGGCTTCGACTTTATACTAGAGGAAGTAAGTGAAACCAAGATTGAAGTTGTTAGGGTAATAAAGTTATTTAAGATCGAAGAAGAAGACAAAATCTAGAAAATCGATTTTTTATAATTTGAGGCGATAAAAAAAGATACCTAAGCTTTTGTCGACATTCTTTTTATTTCTGATCGATTCTTAACAAATCAAAAAACAAGCTATGTACTTAGTAAACAAGAATATCTTGGGAAATGTAATAGGCTAAATCAGTAATAACAAAGTATTTATACTCATTGCCGATTCTAGAGTAAGAAGATAACTATCCTGATAACTGAGAATATTCCCTACATTGGATGCTCTACTAAATTAAAATATGATATTTCCTATAGGTGACACACAAGTACAGGGCGGCCACAAACCTTATGTAAGCTATACTTTCATTGCTATTAATGTATGCGTATTTCTATACGAATTCTACTTGGGTCCGAAGGCCAATGAGTTCATCATAACTTATGGTACAATACCAAATGAAATCACTGCCGGACAAGATTATTTTACACTCTTTACAAGTATATTTTTACACGGTGGATGGATGCATCTCATAGGTAACATGCTTTTTTTATGGGTCTTCGCTGATAATATAGAGGCGAAAATTGGTAGTAGGCGGTTCCTGATGTTTTATCTTCTCGGTGGATTAGTAGCCAGTCTTGCGCATGTGGGATTTAATATGGATAGTACTATACCAACTGTGGGAGCCAGTGGAGCTATTGCCGCTGTGATGGGCGCTTACCTTGTTATGTTTCCAAAGTCTAAAATCAAAATACTGGTAATTGTATTTTTTAGAAGCTTTCATATCCCTGCTTTTTTATTCTTAGGGTTATGGTTTGGACAGCAGCTATTGTCTAGTTTTGGTTCATTAGCTGAAACTAAAGATACTTCCGGAGTAGCCTGGTGGGCTCATATAGGTGGATTTGTGGTTGGGCTAGTAGCAGGCTATTATTTTAAACAAGCAATGGATAGATGGCATCCAAGTGCCTCTGCCCCTAAAGATTACGTCTAATACTTATGCTATACTTAGTACCTACACCAATAGGAAACCTAGATGACATGACAGTCAGAGCAATAAAGATACTTCAAAAAGTAGATCTGATACTTGCGGAAGACACCCGTACAAGCGGCCACCTCATCAAACATTACCAAATAGAGACTAGGATGTCTTCTTATCATGCCTATAATGAGCATAAGAAACTTCAAGATTATATGAATATGCTCAAAGAAGGTATAAATATAGCTTTGATCACTGATGCTGGCACACCTGGAATTAGTGACCCTGGTTTTCTCCTTGTAAGAGAGTGCAGAGAAAATAACCTAAAAGTTCAATGTCTTCCAGGCGCTAATGCTATTATTCCTGCGATAGCAGCTTCGGGTATTGCTTGTGATAAATTTTACTTCGAAGGTTTTCTTCCTCATAAAAAAGGAAGACAGACAAGACATAAGTATTTATGTGAGTTGCCATATACATTTATAATATATGAGTCTCCACATAGACTAATCAAGTGTCTAAAAGAACTCAAAGAGCATTGTGGCGGAGGTAGAAAAGCTTGCGTGGTTAGAGAGCTTACTAAGATCTATGAGGAATATAATTATAAAACAGTAGATGAGTTGCTTGAAGATTATGAAAGTAGACCGAGCGTGAAGGGAGAGATTGTAGTGGTTGTGGCTGGAAAATCTGAGAAAGGTAAAACTTAGATTTTTTGACCTTTATAGTTGGGATTACCAAAGAGGATTTTGACAAATGCAGTTTATATGATTTTTTTGAATTGTAAATCTTTATGTTATTCAATTTAAAGAGATCAAATCTTTAATTCTAATTCTTATCATTACTCTAGAGTTTACATTTCACTTCGTTCAGCACAAATCTTCATGGTACTCAACCAATTGTGGATTACGCAATTAATATTTACAGAGGAAGCTGATAAAATTTAAATGGGAGTGGCATTCCGAAAACTAAAGGCCCCGGTATTACAAAAAAGAGCTTCACTCGCAATGGAGTAACAATCTTAGTTAACATGCTAAATTGTTATTTTTATTTAAGTTAAGCTTATTTGATTTTAATTTTAGTCATTGTATCGAGAATTAGGGCAGTTTTATTCTAAATTCTTAGGCACTAACCTTGATAGTCCGATAATTACCACCTAGATAATTGATTATCTTTAAGATATTGATTACTTTAGTATTAATGAAGATTAATAAAGAACTTACTAAATTATATTATAGCATTGGAGAGGTCTCTGAGATGTTTGGAGTTACTAATTCATTGGTGAGATACTGGGAGACGGAATTTACTCATCTAAAGCCTAAGAAGAACAGAAGAGGAGATAGACAGTATACTGTCAAGGATATAGGTGTGATTGAGCGCATTTTTACACTAGTGAAAGAACGAGGATTTACTCTAGATGGAGCAAAGAAGGAGATGAGGAGTAAAAACGATCTAAATTATATAGACCATAAACAAGAAGTGGTGAGTAAATTGGAAGTCATAAAATCGAGGATAAAAGGGTTGATGTAAAAGTCAAAAAATACTTGATGCTCATATTAGTTTAAGCCGGCAGTCAAGAGACCACTTTCAGATAAAATCGCCTAATAGCTTTAGTCCTGCTTTACAAAGACATCTTTGAGTAGTTTTGTTGATCTCTGGTCTGCATTATTTCTTATACCTTCTTCTTTCTTTTCAATCAGAGAGAACATACCATTAAGTGCAGATTTATTTACGTGATCGTCCAGTTCAGGATTTACATCTTTGACGAGAGGTAAGCTATTATAGACATTAACTACCGATCTCCAGTAGTCACGTGCATTTACTTCATCTAATGATGATACTATTACTGGCATAAACTCTTTATATAGCTTTTCGTAACTTTTATTTTTAAGGTATCCTGTGGCTGCATCATCTTCACCAGTAAGTATGTTCATGGCATCATCAAATGACATTGAAAGTATAGCTTCCTTAAATATTGGAGTCGCTTTCTTTGCTGCTATTTCAGCGCCTTCGTTCATTTTCTGTACTAAATCTCTTTCTATATTTTCAAATCCAGGTACATGCTTTACCTTTGAAACTACTTTCTGTGCATCTTCTGGGATAAGTATTTTATACTGACTACCTAAGTACCCATTTGGAGCAGATAACGTCTCTACCGCAGTGGATACTCCACTATCAAGAGCTTCTTTAAGACCATTTGCTATTTGATCTTTTCCAAGAGAAGAACCTTTACCATCTAACACTTTTTCTGCCTGATCTACTCTCTTCTTAAGCTTATCCAAAAACTGTGCATTAGTATCAGTTGTATTAACAATAAATATAATTAGGATTAAAAATGCACATCGTAATATTCTTGAAATATTCATATTTTTATTTTTGTTTTTAAGTATGTATTTATCATTCTAAAAGTATCAATAACGAAAACGAAGTTCTGTCAAGGTATAATATTGGTTATAAAGTAATGTTAAAATTGCAGAATCAAAATTACTAGAACCCTGAAAGCTCTTTGAATATGATGTAAATGCCAACTATAAGTATAAACCATCCAAATATAGTTTTAAGATTTTTGGCTTTGGTGAGCTTGGCTACTTGGACTCCTATCATTATACCTAATGCAGCAAGAATTGAAAAAGTAATTAAGAATTCCCAATCCATAGATGTCGTCTGAAGATCTCCTAAGAATCCGATAAAGGACTTCATCATGATTATAAATAATGAAGTACCAATTGCAACTTTTACAGGTAATCTAGTAAGGAAGATAAGAGCTGGAACTATAATAAACCCTCCACCAGCACCAACAAATCCAGTGAGTAATCCAATAATCAACCCTAAGACCAAAATAAATATGCTATGGCTATTATCAATCACTCGATTAACGCTCTCCTGATTTTTGTTATGTATCATAGATATCGAAGCCATTAGCATTATCGTCGCAAAGAGTAACATGATAAATAGATCCTTAGATAAGTTCAAATCGACTACAGTCAATAGTGTGTCCGGAAGACTCTGTAAGATGTATCTTCGAGTTATATATGTACCAATAAAAGAAGGAATACCAAAGAGTAGTCCTATTGGTAAATGAATCGTTTTATGCTGAAAATTCTTAATCGTACCAACAGTAGCAGCAGATCCTACAACAAATAGAGAATATGCAGTGGCTAAGACAGGTGCAATACCAAACATATAGACAAATATAGGAATGGTCAGTATTGAACCTCCACCTCCAAGCAATCCCATAACAAATCCCACAATCAATGCGCTCAAATAAGGTAGACTATTCCAAAATTCCATACATTAATATATTTAATTAACTATTTATAAATCAATTGCAGCATATTCGTAATACTAATCTGTACATTCTAAAATTAGCTCCTTCAAATTAGGTAATAGCCTATGGATTCCAATATAGGTAACCTCCCTTCCAAATTGGTATTATTTTTACAATACTTCTAGTGGTTAATTTACTTTAGCTAATTATTAATAATTAATGCCATAATAAAGAAGTTTTCATATCTAAGTTTCATCCTGCTGGCCACTTTATTACTGTATAGCTCCTTGAGTTTCACGAATCTACCTTTCATTAGCTCTTGGTCATAACCTGTTACTACTTTGTACATATAGAAATAATTTCCATCGTCAATTTTGGATAAGTGCAGCATTAACGATCCACACCAATTATTAGAGCTGCTAGGTTTGTTGTACAAACCAATATTGCCAATTCGTTATTGGCAATATATTTAATCGTATCAATCTCATGAGCGACTTCTACATTAGAAATCCACTTCTTAGTACAATCAGGCTTATTCTTAGAATAAAAAAATGCCCTTGATGCCGGTAATAAATTTAATCATTGTCAAGGGTCGATTGATAAGATGTTGCAACGTATAAGTAGCTAACTGCGTATATATCTGTATCAATTCCGCTTTGCACACACCTAGACTTGAATAAAGTATCTTATCTAGATAGGCAATCTAAACCTTTCATGCTTCTATGTTAGTGATAATGTCCTTTGCCACTTGTTCATGTAAGTATTGATTTAGAGAAGATAAGATAACTAAATCAATATTTATCACTAGACGTTGTCTTACAAACAATAGGTATCGTACCTTGCCCTTTCAAACAATGAACAATACCGTGAGTAATATATCAGCAATAGAACCCAAAGAACTGTGGAAGAATTTTGAAGCATTAAACGCAGTACCGAGACCCTCAAAGAAAGAGGAGCGTGTCATCCAATTTATGAAAAAATATGGCGAGACTCTTGGACTAGAGACTATGGTAGATCATATCGGCAATGTCATTATCAAAAAGCCTGCGACGGCTGGTATGGAAAATAGACAAACAATAGTGATGCAAAGTCACTTAGATATGGTACACCAAAAGAATGCAGATACTATATTTGATTTTGAGACAGAAGGCATACGTATGATTGTAGATGGCGACTGGATACACGCTGAGGGTACAACACTTGGAGCTGACAATGGTATCGGAGTTGCTAGTATCATGGCAATACTAGAAAGCAAAACTATTGAGCATCCAGCAATGGAAGCATTATTCACTATAGATGAAGAGACTGGAATGACTGGCGCTCTAGAGCTTAAAGGTGGATTTCTTACAGGGACGATATTACTCAACCTAGATACAGAAGACGATAACGAGCTGACTATCGGATGTGCTGGAGGAATCGACATTACTGCAACTGGCTCGTACAAGGAAAAAGATATGCCCGCGGACCACACACCTTATACAATCAAGGTATCTGGACTCAATGGTGGTCACTCAGGAATGGACATTCATAAGGGATTAGGCAATGCTAATAAGATTATGAATAGAATCTTACATATGCTCGATCATGAAGTGAGAATCTGTGTAAGTAGTGTAGATGGTGGCAGCGTACGTAACGCTATTCCTAGAGAATCATCAGCTTTGATCACCGTGCCTACTGCTCAGATAGAAACGATGGAAGAATACGCAGTAAATCTTGCTAGCGTCATCATCTCTGAGTACTCATATACAGATAACGATCTAGAGATAGAGATCAGCCAAACCGTGGGTACCCCTAAGGTAATGGATGATCATTCGCAGATCAATTTGATATATGCACTATATGCCTGTCCTAATGGTATATACAGAATGAGTCCAACTATTGAGGGTCTAGTACAGACAAGTAACAATCTTGCGCGAGTAATCGTTGGAAATGGATCATTCACAGCGATGTGCCTTTGTCGTAGTTCTGTAGATACAGAAAAAATGGACGAAGTGAATATGATCCATAGTATATTCGCAATGATAGGTGCACAAGTAGAACTCTCAGGTACGTATCCTGGATGGACACCTAATCCTGATGCTGAAATTATTGAGACGATGCGTACTATATACGTAGATATGTTCAAAGAAGAACCCCAAGTTAATGCTTGCCATGCAGGACTAGAATGTGGTATCATTGGCACTAACTATCCCGATTTGCAGATGATTTCATTTGGACCCAATATCAGAGGAGCTCACTCTCCAGACGAAAAGGTACAGATCAGTTCAGTACAGAAATATTGGAAATATCTAATGAAGGTATTGAAAGAGATACCAAAGAAATAAGGTCCTAATAGCAGTATGTGATCATCTTACTTAAAGGTGGCCACGTACTGCATACCATAATCAAGGCCAGATCTATCGGATTATGAGATAAGTAAAAAGTGAATTTGTTTAAGAATGTATTATTAAACGACTTCATTGTAATTAGCTACTTTTGTCAAATGCCTAATAGCGAAACTCCCACTGTACTAATCATATCCTATTACTGGCCTCCCAGTAGTGGGTCAGGAGTTCAGCGTTGGATGTATTTCGCCAAGTACCTCAGCGATTGTGGTGTTACACCCTTAGTCTTAACTGTAGATCCCTCAAAAGCCTCATATCGAAAAATAGACGAAGAGTTTAGTGACTTTGTCAAGGATGTCAAGGTATACAAAACTAAGACTTTGGAGCCCCTTAAGCTATACTCTATGCTTACAACTGGCAGCACAAAAAAAGGAATACCTCAGGGAAGCGTCGGAGCAGAGAAAAATGGATTATTTAGTAAAATATCAAGATATGTAAGGGGAAATATATTCATCCCAGATGCTCGTATTGGCTGGAAACTATATGCTGTAAAAGCAGCAAATAAAATAATAACCAATAACAATATAGATCTCATAATCACCACTGGACCCCCACATTCGACGCATCTGATAGGGCGTGTACTTAAAAGAAAATATGGAATTAAATGGATTGCTGATTTTCGAGACCCATGGACAGAGATCTACTACAACCAAGATTTATTGCAATCTAAAAAATCCAAGGAAAAAGATGGAAAATTAGAACTGAGTGTGCTCAACGAAGCAGATCGAGTCCTTACGGTAGGCCCATCAATGGCTGATTTACTCATGGACAAAATCCCTTCGCAAAAATCAAAATTTAGTTTTATATACAATGGGTACGATGCGAAAAAGATGGTATCTGTACAAAGCCAAAAGAGTAACAAGTACATGACTATCAGCTATATTGGATTATTGACTGACGCCATGCCTCATTCCACCATTTCAGAGTCCCTGAAACTATTTGTTCAGCAAAACAAAGGAGCTAATATTAAAGTACGGCTAGCAGGAGATATATGTACAAGTTTTTTGGACTCTATACAATCTATAATGCCACCAAATCAAATAGAAATTCTCGGCTATATACCGCATAGAGAAGCGTTAAACGTTATGAAGAGTTCAGATATTTTGTTTACATGCTTACCTACTCAAGACCACAGTAAAATCATGATAAGTGGAAAGATGCTTGAATATATAGCTAGTGGCAATTCTATATTATGTATAGGAAATCAAGAAAGTGATGCTGCCAAAATGATACAAAATAATGCTGCTGGTATTGTTCTTTCTCCTAGTCAAATTATTGAGGCAAAAGAATTCTATATAGAGAAATACAACTTATGGCAATCTGGAAAGCTAGAAACTAATAACAATTTAGAAATTCAATCGCTCACTAGATATAATACAACAAAAGAATTAGCGACACTTATCAAAAAACTCATTTCAAAGGAGAAATAACTTTCGCCATTCCTTTAATAAACGGCCACATCCTAGGTGCTTTCATGATCTGTATATCTCCAATAAAATTGGTATCTCCATCCAAGAATCTAAGTAATACGTCTACATTTATTTTCTCAAAAAGGTCAGAAAATACTTTATCTCCAGATATTTTTTGCTCTTCTAAGACATGTAGCATTACACTGTCATATAACAAATGTCTACCTCGGAATATTTTATAAGAATTCTCGATAGAGGTATTGGACTTTAAACAGTCAATGATTCTTTCTGTATGTTGTTGTATTCTTTTGAATGCATAACCAGAACTTGGTTTCACAGCTCCACCAGCAGTACCTATATGATATATTTTACCTTCATTGTGCTTCCAAAATGGATAATTAGTCATAGGTATTACACCATATTCCTTCTCATGAATACTGTATCTTGATTTAGATATATAGTCTTCAATATATCCTTTGATAATATCATCGTAGCCATCTTTAGTTTGATGGTTCTTTGAGAATATAGCCGCTTCGACTAGGGCCTTCTTTCTATTAATAGGAAGTACATAGCAAAATCTATGTTCATCGTTCTGTTCTATACGAAAATCCATAAATGTCGCTGCTTCATTATCAAATACATCCTCATCGAATTCAATAAACCAACCTCCAAAATGCTGATCAGTATAGATATGACTACTAAAATCCAAATCTTCTGGGAGCTTACTTGAAAAGACTATATCTGCTTGGTAAGAGCCATTTGAGCATATAACTATACCCTCTTGAGCGTTGACACCTACGACACTATCTATCACAAAATCTACATTACCAGAAGACTCAATACTAGCAAGTGTATGATCATAAAAGTCACTACTTCTTAGCATCTTGTAAGCATAATATGGCTCCAAACCTAACCGTCGAGATATATACTTACTGTGAAAGTAAATATTATTCCACGACTGCGTTATTATTTCATCAAATCTACCTTCACCATGTTCCCAAAAACACCAAGTCCTATCGTTTCCTAATTTTTGCTCTTTATCTAATATTAACACACGCCTATTTCTAAGTTCTGATGTCTCAGCTATTCTTGTGGCTAAAGAAAGCCCTGCAGCTCCCGCTCCTACTATGATAATATCGTACTTTTGTTGTGTGCTCATTTAAGGGTACAAGTTATAGAATTGAAGTGATTTCTGTAGTAATATAAATTTATTTGCACGCAGAGAGCTATAAATTACTTTATACTAATAAAGAACAAGACTTACCGTTGAGTAGATGAAAAGAAATTACACAGAGACTTTGGAATGGATGTATCGACAACTACCGATTTATCAACGACAAGGTACTTCCGCATTTAAAAAAGACCTTACCAATATATTTGCTCTCTGCGAAGGTCTAGGCAATCCTCAACACAATCTAAAATTTATCCATATAGCCGGTACTAATGGTAAAGGCTCAGTATCACATATCATCGCGGGCATATTACAATCCCAAGGCTATAGTGTAGGTATGTATACTTCGCCACATTACAAAGACTTCCGAGAGCGAATAAAAATCAACGGCGAATTCATTTCTAAAAAATACGTGTCAAATTTTATCAACAAGCATCAATCATTAATTGAGAAAATACAACCGTCATTCTTCGAGATAACCGTTGCTTTGGCCTTAGATTATTTTGCTTCAAAAGCACCAGACCTTGTAGTAATGGAAGTTGGACTTGGTGGTCGGCTAGATAGCACTAACATTATCTCTCCTATGTTATCAGTCATTACTAACATTAGCTATGATCATCAATCAGTTTTAGGAAATACATTAGCTGAAATAGCTTACGAAAAAGGAGGAATCATCAAAAACAACGTACCTATAATCGTAGGCCAGCATCAAGATGTAACAGATAATATTTTTATCAAAATTGCAAATGAGAGAAAATCAAAACTATTATTTGCTGAGGATATCATTAACCTTTCAGTCACAAATGAGAATCCAATTTATAGATCATTATTAATCAAGGCTGAAGATTGGAATTTTGAAATAAAAACAGATCTTTTAGGCGATTTTCAACTCAAGAATATTATTACTGCTTTTGCTGCTGTAAATTGGCTTACTATTCAAAAGGAAATAGTCCTAGATATCAATAAAATAATTGAGAAATTTAAGTTTCTTAAAGCCGATACATACTTCATTGGTAGATGGCAAATATTGAATAATGAACCACTAACTATAGCTGATAGTGCACATAATGAAGATGGTATAAAGCACCTTACTTATCAACTCGATAAAATAATATACAATGAACTACATATAGTGATAGGAACAGTCAATGATAAGGATGTAGATAAGATGCTTTCTCTATTTCCTGATCAAGCTAAATACTACTTCTGCAAAGCCAATATACCAAGAGGATTAGATGCACATATTCTACAATCCAAAGCCGAGAATACTCAAAAATTTGGTAAAGCCTATCGTTCGGTCAAACAAGCTTTCGCTGCTGCAAGAAGGAGTGCAAATGATAAAGATCTTATTATTATAGCTGGAAGTATATTTGTTGTGGCCGAAGCGATTTAGACTATTTTCGTAGCCAACCTAAAACATATTGATTTTAAGAGAAATTCCTTATATGTAATTTTAGTTTAATATCTTCGTATTCTTATGTCATTAAAGATTTGCATAGTAGGTACAGCTTATCCTTATAAAGGAGGCATCGCCATGTTTAACGAGAGACTCGCTCGAGAACTGATTTCTCAAGGGCATGTGGTTGATATAATAACATTCACCCTTCAATATCCCAAATTATTCTTTCCTGGCAAATCTCAGTTTTCTAACGATCCAAAGCCAAAGGATATCGCCATCACTAGAAAAGTAAATAGTGTAAATCCAATATCTTGGGTGACAACTGCTCGCAAAATCAAAAAAGGAAAATATGATATAATTATATCCAAATATTGGATTCCCGCCATGGGACCATCTCTAGGTACTATAATGAGATTGGCGAGGTCAAAATCAACTAAAGGAATTTCCATAATAGATAACATTATTCCTCATGAAAAACGATTTGGAGATTCTTCTCTGACCAACTATTTCGTTCAGTCTGTAGATGGCTTCGTGGTAATGTCTAAGAAGGTAGAGCAACAAATGGATCAATTTGTCAATCAACAACCTATCTCTTACATTCCGCACCCTATTTACGATACTTTTGGAGAAATTGTCCCAAGAGATAAAGCTCTTGCACATTTAGGCTTAGATCCTCAATATGACTACGTTTTATTCTTTGGTTATATACGAGACTACAAAGGCCTTGATATTCTATTAGACGCTATTGCAGAAGGACTTAAAACTAATGTTAACTTAAGACTAATAGTAGCTGGTGAATATTACTCAGACAGCGAAAAGTACCTCTCACAAATAGATAGTTTAGGTATTACTAGCCAAGTAATATTACATACAAATTTCATTAGTAATGATGAAGTTAAATATTTTTTCTGCGCTGCTGACTTAGTTGCTCAGTCGTACAAGTCTGCCACACAAAGTGGAATATCACAGATGGCCATATATTTTGAAAAACCAATAGTTAGTACTAATGTAGGTGGATTGCCAGAGACAGTAATTCATGATAAAACTGGCTACCTTACTAACGTAGATTCCAATGAACTTGCTCAAGCTATCCTCAGATACTTTGAAAAAAGACCTTTAAATCAATTCCGTAAGGAGATACAGAAATTAAAAGAACTTTACTCTTGGAATCATTTTGGCTCTAAGCTTGTAGAGCTATATGATAAGATCAATACATAATCATGATAATACGCTCCAAAGCACCACTACGAATAGGCCTTGCAGGTGGAGGTACAGACGTAAGCCCCTACTCAGATGACTTTGGTGGCGCTATACTCAATAGCACGATCAATCTTCATGTGTATACCACGATACAGCCGAGTGATGATGGATTGATAAGTCTAAACTCTTTAGATCTCGGAGTAGAAGCCAAAGTATTTTCACAAAAGCAATTAAAAGATATAGAAGGACTTAGTCTCCCAATAGGTGTTTATAATAGACTTGTCAAAGATTATAACTTAAAAGCACAATCATTTAAGCTTACCACCTATGTAGATGTACCAAAAGGGTCAGGACTCGGAACATCCTCTACAATTACGGTATCAATCTTGGGTGCATTCTTGGAGTGGTTTGGGATCAACCTTACAGATTACGAAACAGCTAGACTTGCATATAAGATCGAGCGTGAAGATCTTAAAATGGCCGGAGGTAAACAAGATCAATATGCTGCGACATTCGGAGGGGTTAATTTTATGGAATTTCAGCAAAATGAAACAGTCATTGTAAATCCCCTAAGAGTTAACAGTGACTATATGTCAGAACTAGAGCATAATCTAATATTGTACTATACCGGTACTAGTCGACTTTCCGCTGCAATTATTGAAAACCAATCAACCGCATTTAAACTTAAAAAAAATAAATCTATTGAAGCGGCACACAAAATAAAGCAGCAGGCTATATATATGAAAACTGCTCTCCTAACTGGAGATATCGATGGCATCGGCAGGATCTTAGACGAAGGCTGGCAATTTAAAAAAGAAATGGCTGCAGGTATTACCAATGATGTGATTGATAACATCTACAGTACAGCTAAGAAAGCCGGAGCAATAGGTGGCAAAATATCGGGTGCCGGTGGAGGTGGATATATGACGTTATATTGTCCTGGAAATACCAGATACAAGGTGAGTAGAGAATTAGAAACGCTCGGTGGCAAAATACAACCCTTTAGCTTTGATCCAATTGGTCTTACTACTTGGACTATTCCGTAGTCGATCTTCCCAATCTATCCTATCGATTATTATCTTTACGCTAAACATCATTAAAGCTGAATATGCAATCTAAGATTTCTGATATTCTTAAGCGTAGTATAGAAACTAAGCAAGCTATCATAGGCAACCCTATCCTTTTAGATACCATAGCTGAAATAACTGACCTAACTACTTCCTGTTTCAACTCAGGTGGGAAAGTTTTTTTCTGTGGAAATGGGGGAAGTGCTGCTGATGCGCAACATTTAGCTGCAGAATTTAGTGGAAGGTTTTATTCTGATAGAGATCCACTCTTCTCAGAAGCTTTACATGTCAATACATCATATCTGACGGCCGTTGCTAATGACTATGGTTACGAAAATGTGTATAGTCGTCTTATCAAAGCCAAAGGAGTAAGAGGTGATATCCTTATTGGACTCAGTACCTCCGGCAACTCTAAGAATATCGTCAAGGCATTTGAACAGGCCAGAACACAAGGATTGCTCTGTATAGGGATGACTGGAGAAGCTGGCGGCATTCTAAATGACTGTTCAGATTATATAATAAGAGTACCTTCTAATGACACTCCACGTATTCAGGAGTGTCATATAACTATTGGTCACATTATATGTGAGCTAGTTGAAAAAAACATCTTTTCCTAGAATGATTAAAGAAGCTATCATACTTGCTGGAGGCACAGGCACTAGACTAAGATCTGTTATTACAGAAATCCCTAAACCTATGGCACCTATCGGTAATAAACCCTTCTTAGCTATCATCCTTGACAAGCTCAATAATCATGGCGTAGAACATGTAATCCTTGCAGTAGGATATAAACACGAAGTAATACAATCGTATTTTGGCAAGCAATACAAAAACATAACGTTAGACTACGGTATAGAAGAGGAACCACTAGGTACTGGAGGAGCAGTAGGCTTAGCACTTAATAAACTATATCGTGACGCATTCTTAATGATGAATGGAGATACTCTATTCGATGTAAATTTTGATAAATTGTGCCAATTCCATTTTGCAAGGAAAGCTGACCTTAGTATGTCACTTAAACCAATCAGAAATCAAGATCGATACGGTCTTGTCAAAGTAAATGAGAGTGCCCAGGTTACCGAATTTACTGAAAAAAAATATATAGACCAAGGGTTAATCAACGGAGGTGTATATGCAACATCAAAGAGTTTTATCAATTCGCTTAACTTACCTCAAAAATACTCTTGGGAAAAAGATATACTAGAAAAACAATCTATAAACTCCAAATTTTTTGGATATCTATCGGATAGCTACTTTATTGATATTGGTATTCCTGCAGACTATACAAGGGCCCAATTAGAACTTACTTAAAACTTATTCTCCCATCTCTTATTTGCCTACTTTTATAAACATATATGTACCGTGGAGAGTACTCTCTTTGAGAGCTATCTATTTCCCACTATATGTTACCCCGTTAAATTTTTTTATCTAGTAATAATTATTTCATGATCACTAATATCACTACAAAGGAACAATTCAGAAAGATTAACACTAATACTATATATGCAACAGTCCTATTCCAATACTTCTTCGTAAGATTTGTTACGCAGAGTGCAAACCTTCTATAGAACAAAAAAGAGGAGATAACCATTAAGTCACCTCCTCTTGTATATTATTACAGATTACTATTTCTAGTATCCTGAGTTTTTACTACCGCTATAAGTAGAACCCGATTTAGATCCACCAGAACCTGCATCTGGTCCTTCTGGTCTCACCATATCGCTATCTCCTGCTATACATACTCTGAATTCAACTCTTCTGTTCATTAGATTACCTGCGCTACCTGATATAGAAAGAGGCGTTTCTTCCCCACCATACATTAGAACAAATCTAGCTCTATCAATACCATAATTTGTTACTAGGTAATCAACTGCTGATTTTGCTCTATTGTAAGATAATACTCTATTATACTCATTTCCACTTCTTATATCAGTATGACCTACTACAGATACACAAGTATTTGGGCACATTTGCATAACGTTAGCTACATGGTGTAGGTGACCGTAATACTCAGGCTTGATATCATATTTATCAGAACTGAAGTGTAACATTGGTAAGAACCATTTTCCACAGTTTTCATCAATTGCCTCTGACATTGCAGCTGTTTTGGCATCCACAATTCTATTTACATCAGTCTCGCTCATGTAAGTTGGAACAATTGCTACACCATCAGAATCAACTTCAAATCCTGGTGGAGAGAAAATTTCTTTATCTTTTCCATCAGCCAAACCATCTCTATCACTATCTAAAGTTACACCTCTAGTATCTACTGAATATCCAGCTGGAGAACCTAACTCCTGGTCTATCATATCAATAACACCATCACCATCTTCATCGGTAAGATCTAGTATTGGTCTTCGCTTAAGTTCAGCTATATCATTAAACGTGGCATCTAATGGATTTAACCAGTATAATGGCTCAGTTCTTTTATCTGAACTTCCTAGATTGTAAGCAAGTCTGATGTTTGTATAGTGCATTATGTCAGAACTATTCGTTTGGTCAAATGCCGATCTAGAATTAATTCCATCTAAAAAGTCGTTACCCGAATGCATAATTTGATGCTCTAATCCAATATTAAAGCTTTTAGAAATTCTTCTAGAAATTCCCATAGATGCAGTAAGAACTACGTTTATGTTTGAACCATCACCCCCTAAACTAAAAACACCTTTTTTACTAGGTCCTTGAGTTTCATATACTCCATCATAAATACCATCAATAGCATTTCTAATATCTGATCTTCCTGCTTTCGTATCGAAAAGTTGAGAATTGAATCCAGACGCTGTGCGTAAGTCTGTATAAGGAGCTCCTGATGCATCAAGTAAATCTAGATTTGTAGTGTAATTGGCGAGACCAAAACCTCCAGTCACATACCAATTCCACTTATTTCTATCTTTATGAAATAGCATATTACCAATATTAAATATACCCTGAATTGCTCCATAGGCACTTGTTGTCTGATAACTTGGGAACCATGTTTGATCAGGATGACCATTTGATATGCTGTAATCACTGAAGGCTGATTGTACCAATCCTCCGCCTGCAGAACTATGACTCGATGGCTGAGACTCCAAACCTGAAGCTTTCCCATAAAAAACATCTGCTCTTAAAGAAAAAGTATAATGTAGCGCTTTTCTAAGATGCAAACCTAATCCGTAACCACCTGGAATAGCACTATCAACATCTCCAGCAATTAAAAGATGACCAAAGTGCAAACCAAGTTCCCATGCATCTTTGGGTTTTGCAGAGTAGTTAGCTTGACCCATTCGCCATTTAGCATTTTGTTCTGAGTCTACAGTCAAGTCGTCAGAAATGACATTGACATTCTCAAAAGCGTCTTCCTGCGCTTGTATTCCGACAATTGCGAAACCTAACACAAAGATGAATAAATGAATTTTTCTAATCATAGGTCAAAAATTTATTTTAAATCATTTTAATTAAGCACAAAAATACTATTAAAATAGCTCGAAACAAACATATTTATTATTATAATAAGCTATTTTTTTTATTTAAAAGAGTTAATTAAAGATTTTCTTGTGATATCTAATTTAGAATCGTCAATTTCTCTTATTTTTTTAAGAAATTCATTTATGGTTTCACTAACATCATTGAATATCGCTCCATCTGTCATTTCTGCTTCTGGTTGCATTAAGTAAGCAAATACGCGTGCCATACCACAATTAGCAACAAAATCAGGAATCACGCTTACACTACTATCAATAAAGGCTGCATTATCACCAAAAAATAATGCATTATCAATAAAAGGATCATTGGCTCCACAGGATATAACTTCTAATCCTTTTTTAATTAGACGCCCAACTTGCTCTTTGGTCACAAGTTTGGATGCTGCTCCTGGCATAAAGATATCAGCTTTTTGATCCCAAAATAAATCATTGGCCTCTTCGAAGCTCATCAAGTTACCGGAAAGCTTGTTTCCATCCTTGTTCACAAACAGAGATTTCACCTCTTCAAAACTCAAGCCTTCTGGTCTAATAATTCCTCCTACTCGATCCATTATGCCTACGACTTTACATCCATGGCTTGCCAAATAATATCCAGCTGCAGAAGCTACGTTACCCCATCCTTGTATTAATACTTTTTTTCCTTTTAGATCACCATTATTCCACAGGTTATAATAATGTCTAATACTTTCTGAAACACCATAGCCTGTTATCATATCCGCCACAGCATAATCTTCACTATCTATTGGAGCGTAAGTAGGATCCTTAATAATCTTAGCACATCCATATCTTAATTGTCCTATTGCATTTATCTTTTCTCCATCAGAAGAATTGAAATGTCCATTGACAATACCTTCTTGTGGATGCCAAAGTCCTAGATTTTCTGTAATAGGAATTACATCTTTCAATTCATCAACATTCATATCTCCACCAGTACCATAATAATTCTTTAATAAAGGAAATACAGCCTTATACCATCTCTTCAAAACTTCTGTCCGACGAGGGTCACTCGGATCAAAGTCAATTCCAGATTTAGCTCCTCCAATAGAAGGTCCACAAACTGAAAACTTAATTTCCATTACTTTGGCTAGAGACATTACTTCTTCTTTGGTAAGTCCCTTCCTCATTCTTGTTCCCCCACCTGCGGCACCACCTTTCAAACTATTTATCACTACCCATCCCTTAGCAGCCGTTTCGGGATCATTCCATTCAAACACAATTTCAGGAGGTGTGCTTTTATATGTCTTTAAAAAAAACTGTAAATTTTCTGAGTTTTTCATAATATAATCTTCTAGAAATCAATAATTTTTATATTTGTATTAATTACAATATGTACTTATGCTATCACACTGGTTTTCACCAATAGACAATACACTTTCTCACTTGGCAGGCAATTACTGCCAAATAATGTACGAAGATGGGAAAGATTTTCCAGTATTGGAGCACACTAAGCTTGCCTTTATTGGCTTTGACAAAGAATTTAGCAATAATGTACGGAAGCAATTCTATAGCTTCAATAATCATTTCTCACCGCTTCAAATAGCAGATCTTGGAAATCTAAAATCATTAGATGTTGAGTTCTCTATTCCAGCTATCAAAGAGATTCTTGATGGTGGAATAATTCCTATACTTCTTGGAGCACCAGGACATATTATTCAAAAATTGATGCATCGATTAGAAAGTGATTCTTCCACTATTTTTCATATCAGTAATAGATTACCTGATTATCATAGTGATGACAAGTATGAAATACTAGGCTTTCAAAGACACCTATGCGAGCTAGATCGAATTACTCAGCTTGAAGGTATATCGACTAGTTCTATGAGTTTAGCCAAAATGAGAGCCCATCCTTATATACAGGAAGCCGTATTGCGTGATGCAAACCTTACACATTTTGACGGCAGTGCTATCAAACTGAGTGATAACCCAGCGTCAATTGAATCAAATACTTCAGGGCTAACCTGCGCAGAATCTTGCCAAGTAATGAAAAATATTGGTGGTAGTCAAAATCTCAAATTACTCAATATCACTAACTATGAAATTATTGATGAAAAAAGACAGTATGCTAGCAGTATTACTATCGCTGAAATGATCTGGTATTTTATTGAAGGTTATCATCAAAAATTAAATGATCATCCTACTACATCTTCTGATCAGTTACAAAGATTTGTAATACACTCTCTCAATACTGATGCAGAAATGATATTTGTCAAAAACGAGACTTCCGGCAGATGGTGGTTTATGTCAAATGGTAATGAAGAGCAATACCATGCTTGTTCTCATGAAGAGTACCTTGAGGCCGCAAGAGGAGACATCCCTGATAGACTACTAAGGTATTAATCCATAAAATCTAAAATATTCTCCAGTTTCAATGCTCTTGATCCTTTCACAAAGCAATAAGATTCACGTGATCTTTGAGTTATAAACTCTTTAAGCTCATTGACAGATGCTACGAAACTCAATTCTAGATATTTCTTTTCAAAATCTTTAAACCTCGGACCAACGAAAACAAAATCTATATCTGACAGTCCCATGCATTGTTGTATAATCTTGTCGTGCTCATTGGCGGTATCCGTACCTAACTCTAACATATCTCCAAGTACCATTACCTTATTTGTAAGTGCTGATGCTCCAAATTCTCTAATGGCTAATTCCATACTTGTAGGATTAGCATTATATGCGTCCAAGATAAAGTGAACCTCATTTTTTGTTATTGTCTGAGATCTATTGTTGGATGGCGTATACTCACAAATTACATCAATCATTTCTGGCATTTCGCATTGCATTAGTGCTCCCACACTTATAGCTGTTGCAATATTATTTAGATTATAAGCCCCTACCAATCCAGTTGTAAATTTCTTGCCATTAAATTTGAAAGATAATTTAGGATACGAATCAATTAATTCAAAATCCCTACTCGGAGAATACACTATCGAAGGAAAATACTTATTTACTAATTCAGAGAGCAAAGGATCATCTTGATTATATACTATAGTACCTCCAGTTGATTTGAGAAAGTGATACATTTCTGATTTGCCTTTAATTACACCCTTGTAGCCACCAAAGCCCTCTAGATGCGATTTTCCTATATTAGTAATTAGCCCAACATCTGGCAAAGCAATTCTACATAGTTCTTGAATTTCTCCAACGTGATTAGCTCCCATTTCAACTAGCATGACCTCATGCTTTGTAGTTGCACTAAGTAAAGTCAGTGGTACTCCTATATGATTATTGAAATTTCCTGCAGTAGCCAATACTCTATACTTAGTAGAAAGTGCTTCTTTTAAAAGTTCTTTTGTAGTGGTTTTTCCATTACTTCCAGTAAGAGCTATTACTGGTATGTTCAATGATTTTCTATGATGTGTGGCAAGCGACTGAAGCGTCTTCAAAGAATCTTCCACCAGCATTACTCGCTCATCCTCAATATTGTACTTATCATTATCAACAACTACAAGACTTGCTCCTGATTCCAATGCTTGTTGAGCAAATTGATTGCCATCAAATCGTTCCCCTTTTAGTGCCAAATAGATACTCCCTGGCACTACTTTTCTAGAGTCTATAGTCAATCTATAGTTAGTGCAAAAATGTCTATATATAATCTCTAGTTTAGTCATAATACTAGTTTTAAATAGCCCAAAAATAAAAGAAGCCCCAATATTACTACTGAAGCTTCCGATATATTATCAATAAAAGAGTTTATTTGTATCTTCTCTTTACTTTACTTCCTTTCTCTTTGAACACGTTACCACCAGTATCATCATTACCTGCGGCTCCACCCATTCTAATCATGGAACACCTAAATCCAATATCTTTATAACCTTTACTCTGTTGCTTATACTTTCTAGCACCCGGAGATAACCAGAACAGTCTATCAGCCCAGCCTCCACCTTTCACAACTCTAGTATCATCATTTACGAGAGAACTTTCACCATAGTTATACTCTACAAATTCTGAGTCATCATCTTTAAAATCTATTACATTAGCCTGTTTATAATTTTCTCTAATTTCAGCTTCAGAATCATCTATATTTTGATATTTTATTCTACCTAAACTATCTTTTTCCACAGCATTTCCATCCTCATCTCTAACGACCTCTTGAAATATGTTTCCTCTATATGGATTAAGATCTTGCTGTTCTGCATCTACTAATGACTGACTAGTCATTGGTCTATATACATCTGCTGTCCATTCAGCAACGTTTCCAGCCATATTATATAGTCCGAAATCATTTGGCAAATAATGATTTACAGGTCCAGGAGTAGAGGCATTGTCATTCAGTGCACCGGCCATACCCATATAATCACCAGCACTTCTCTTGAAGTTAGCAAGGATTTTTCCTTGAGTACCGTTTCGAATTTTATATCTCGCTGAATTACCATTCCAAGGGTATATACGTCTATCAGTAATCAATTCATCTAATGAACCAGCTTGATTACCTTGTAATGCAAGTGCGGCATATTCCCATTCAGCTTCTGTTGGCAACCTGTAGTCAGGTAATAAAATACCATCCTCAAATCTTACTGCTCTTTCTCCACCATCAATTGCTCTGTCTTCAAGATTCTTTCGTACATCTCCTATGTATTGTCCATCAAGGTATGCCTCAGTATTGAATGCATCAGAATCCTTCTCTTCTGCTGTTGCGTTAAGAATTCCTCTATTGATAAGAAGAGATTTATTTACTGCGTCAGTTCTCCATTTACTATATTCAACTGCTTGTTCCCACGATACACCTACTACTGGATACTCATCATATGATGGGTGTCTGAGGTATGCTCGGACTAAAGGCTCATTAAATGCTAGTTCTTCTCTCCAAACCATTGTATCAGGCAATGCATCTTGAAATACTTCTGGATATGATACATAAGTTCTCTTCAAGTAATAAAGGTACTCACGGTAGTCGATATTTGCTACTTCAGTTTCATCCATATAGAATGAGGATACAGTCACTCTCCTTGGTATATTATTCCACTCATAAGTAACATCCTCATTAGTCAGTCCCATCGTAAAAGTTCCGCCTTCTATTAAAACTAAATTAGGACCATTAATTTGACCCTCATAATCGAGCTTTTCAAAACCACCGTATTCTGGGCTGTTGTACTCCCATCCTGTAGTCCTTGAAACCTCATTTTTTCTGCCACAGCTTGACAATATCAATACTACGCCTAATAGTGCGCTACTTAGTTGAAAAATTCTATTCATTATAAAAATAATTGTGTGTGTGTTCTAAAATAGAAAACAAATATATACAAAAATGTTTCTTAGGCAATCATTATTTTATCTTGGACCAAATATGATTAAAATTGTTAGCATATTGAAATCTAAAATAGCTTGTTAAATCAATAATTATAACTCATAAACTATACCATATTCCTATCTGAATAGGTTTAGGCAATCATTATACTTTGATTTTTTCGGCAAGAGGCTGTCAAAATTGAGTATTAATCCCAACTCATGTGAACCACCAGAGTTAACTCCCAGACCAGAAACTGTAAGATCATAACTATAACTAATCTTATATATTCCACTTCTGACTCCTAAACTACCAATTACTGCATCTCCGTTGTTAGCAGTGTCTCTATACCACAGTCCTGTAAAAAAAGCTCCAAAATCAATATGCGCTCCAGCATTGATCTGGTGAAATGGTCCTTGCTTCACAAAAACTATGTTTGGTGATATAAACGCCGATGAAAGTCTATTATTGCCTTTCTCAAGATCTATCTGCATACCAGCGTGCACTGTAAAGCGGGTAGGGATCCCTATATCGATATTTTCTATATTATCTAAAAATCCATTATCAGGATTATTTAGATGCTTAAGGCCAATTCCACCAAAAAACTTACTACTATAGATCATAATCCCTGCTCCAACATCAGGATAGAAACGAGTTCCAATATTTGATATGTTTTCTTGTGTAGGAATTGTTGTTCCTCCAGGACTAACCGATCCATACTGAGGATCCAATTGATCGAAAAAAATTAGCTTAGAAGGGTCCAATCTCGATTGGACCAGGCCCATCTCTAAACCAAATTTGATAAAAGTCTCATTTCTTACAAAGATTCTATAAGAATAAAGGCCGGATAACTTTGTTGTCTTCAAGGCACCGTCTCCTGCATCATCAACTAAAATAGAGGTACCAAAACCACTATTGAATCTCGGAGAAAATTTATCATAACTCAACATGTATGTATTATACACTGAAGAAAACCCAGGCCACTGCAACCTGTAGTTAGACGCTACTAAAGGCCCAACAGTATTCCCTACAAATGCTGGATTGATTTGATTAGGAGCATTATAGAACTGAGAGAAAATAGGATCTTGGGCCTTAGCTTCAGCTAAAACCATTGCCAATAAACAATATATAAATATCCTAAGCTCCATAAAACTTATCTAAGTAAAAACAAAATTATTCGTTTTTAACAAAAAACTTGTACTTAAAGAGCAAAAGGTATTCGATGCATTATTATTGCGTGGGTTACGGTATAATTATAAAAAAGAAAGTAGACGTAGACAATTTAGTTATACCTAAAATATTATTTTTAAACTTTAAGCAATAGAGAATACTAATTATCGTTCTCTCCATATATTAAAACCAAATCAGACAATTAGGGCTAGAACAAGGGTTTCTGTTATTCATTAGTAAAAAATATCACCTTTACATGCTAACAATTTCCAGTCGCTTAATGTTATAACTAAATGTTGTTGCCCAAACTATTACTTATGACTAGTTCACGTTCTATTCTACTTATTTTCATTTCTGTTGCCTCAGTTACACTTTTTGGACAATCTAAGGAAATAGTCAAAAATCTCTCTTGGTCTCAAGAAGATATCCAAATTGACCCAATATCCAATGAACTAATGAGGATTTACACGGTAAACGATGGACACCTCTCTAGACAACATCCAGAAATACCATTATACTCAGATCAAGTAAAGCTAGTAGCCAATTACGAAATATCCATTCAAGCGACAATAACTAAGAGTAGTCCAATAACCATCAATACTCAAGCTGCCAAAGATCATATACAGGATGAACTTAATGTATGGACTACAGTAGAAAAGAATCGCAATGATTACTTTCTCGTATATGGCTTCATTCCAGTAATTCGCTCTAATTCAGGCTATATCAAAGTGGAAGAAGTGCGATTAACTATAGATTATGGCGCTCCTCTAGTTGAGAAAAGAGATGGACCAACCTTCGCTGACAACTCGGTTTTATCAAGTGGAGCTATTTATAAAGTATCTTTCACTGAATCTGGTGTGTACAAGTTGGATTATAACTACCTAAAAGATCTTGGCATTGACATTGACAATATAAATCCAAAAAATTTAGCGGTATACACAAGTCATGGTAAAGCTTTAGCTGAGAATATTATTGAAGATAGATTTGATGACTTAATAGAGTCTCCAATATTGATCAAAGGAGAGGAAAACAATGTATTCAATTCTGCTGACTACATCCTCTTTTATGCCAAAGGAGATGAAAGTTGGAACACTTCGAATAATACATACAATCACGAAAAGAACATTTACTCCGATATCAACTATGCTTTTATCAAGGTAAAAGAAAGTCAAGGTAAGAGATTAGGAACAAGTAATAGTCTTTCTACAACCGCCTATAATTCGTCAATATACAATAGCCTTCAAAGGTATGAGGAAGATAAAGTAAACTTATTGGCAGCTTTTACTGCCACTCAAGGCACCGGTCAGCTTTGGTTTGGAGATAGATATAACACGGTAAAAGAATATGACTATACTGACAAATTTGATCTCACTGGTTATGTCCTTGGTGAAGAGATAGAAATAAAATTAGGTTTTGCTGGCAGAAATGATGAAAATACTTCTAGAGTTTTCCTTGATCTCGATGGCAATACATTAGATAAATCTCTGGCAAGAATTAATGACAGTGGAAGTATTAGTACCAATAGGTATGCTAATTATGCTTTGATGAATACGACTGCGACTATCAACAACCCAAATGGGAAGATCGTCGTGAGATATCCCTTTCAAGGAAATGATGTTTCAGAAGGTTGGTTGGATTACCTCCAATTCATAATACCAAAAACTCTTAACTTTAATGGCAATCCTATCCTCATCTCGAATCAAGAAAGTGTAAACTATAACAATACAGCACTTAGTCTCACAGGCTCCCCTGATCATATATGGGATGTCACTAGTCTTGACGATATTAAAAACGCCTTTGTAGATAATGGGCAGATCAAGTACAACTCTCAAGATGAGCTAAGACTGTTCTACGCATTCAATGAAGCTACCGCAATGACACCTACTAAAGTAGGTGTTGTAGAAAATCAAAATTTACATTCCATTGATGATGTAGAGCTTATAGTAATATACCACCCAACATTTGAAAATGATATAGAAAGATATGTAGAGCATAGATCTAGCTTTGGAAACCTGAATGTGATAGCTATAAACATCAATCATGTATACAATGAATTTTCGGGTGGAAAGGTAGACCCTTCAGCGATCAGAGACTTGGCTAAAATGGTTTACGATAGAACTGATAACTTCAAATATCTTCTTTTAGTTGGTGATGGATCTTTTGATTATAAGCAATTGACTCCAGACATCCCAGATCATAATTTCATTCCTGTTTATGAGACCAAAGAGTCTTTGGATCCAATAGATGGATTTCCTACTGATGATTTCTATGCACTACTAGACATCAATGAAGGGACTAACCTTAAAGGACAGTTGGATATAGCAGTTGGTAGATTTCCAGTGAAAACTGCAGAAGAATTCACTGGTCTTGTAGACAAATTGATACACTATGATACCCACCCTGATACACAAGGTGACTGGAAATTAAAATTGGGATTTGCGGCAGACGATGAAGACTCTGGAAGACACCTAACAGATACAGAAGACATAGCCAATCAGACTAAACTTCGATACCCAGATTTCAACCAACAGAAAATTTACTTTGATGCTTTTCTCCAAGAGTCTACTCCTGGTGGAGCTCGATTTCCAGATGCGACCAAAGAACTAAACAACGCAGTATTTAAGGGTTTATTGGTACTAAACTATCTCGGACATGGTGGTCCTAAGGGGTGGGCACAAGAAAGAGTACTCCAAGTATCTGATATTCAGAGCTGGAACAACTATGATAACATACCACTACTTATTACTGCTACGTGTACATTCGCAGGATATGACGAACCTAGTGTTGAAAGTGCTGGTGAAGTAAGTCTTCTTAATGAAAGAGGTGGTGCAATTGGTCTTTTCTCTACTACTAGAGCTGTTTTCGCTAGTGACAATAAAAGGTTGGTAAGTTCAGTATACGATACTATGTTCACAACTCAAGGTGGTCAACTACAAACTCTAGGTGAGATCTTGATGAGAGGTAAAAATAAAAACGTCCAAGATACTCAGAAGATAAATGCTCGTAAGTTCTCATTGTTAGGTGATCCATCTATGAGATTATCGGTACCGCTGCTCAACGTAGAAACCTCCAAAATAAATGGAACATCAATAAGTGAATTTTCAGATACTCTCAAAGCCTTAGAACAAGTGACTATCGAAGGTATAATCACTGACCAAAACAACCAATTTGTAAGTGACTATAATGGAATAGTCTACCCTACCATATTTGATAAGGAATCAACTCTAAGAACCTTAGCTAATGACTCTAACAGTGGAGAAAAATCCTTTAATGTCATTAAAAACATACTTTTCAAAGGAGCCGCAACCGTAACTAATGGGATGTTCTCTTTCACTTTTGTAGTCCCTAAAGATATCAACTATGCATATGGCCCTGGTCGCATCAGTTACTATGCTACTAATCCAGATCGTGTAGATGCTAAAGGAAGTAACGATGATTTTATAATAGGCGGTACCAGTAATAATATTATACAAGACAATCAAGGACCAGAAATTCAAATATTCATGAATGATGAGAGTTTTGTTTATGGAGGCATTACGAATACTGATCCTGTACTTCTCATAAAGCTAGAAGATGAAAACGGAATAAACGTTACTGGTACAAGCATTGGTCATGATCTTAGCGGTACTCTAGATGAAGACAATCAAGGAACATTCATTATGAATGATTTTTATGAAGCTACTGTAGATAATTTCCGTGAAGGATCTGCCCGATACCCAATATCAGGGCTTGAGTCAGGTAGACACAGTATTTCTGTCAAAGCTTGGGATGTTCTTAACAATAGCTCGGAAGCTCGATCAGAATTTGTAGTCATAAAAGATGGAGACAATGTGTTAGAGCATGTGCTCAACTACCCTAATCCATTTACAACGAGTACAAACTTCCAATTTGAGCATGATCTTACAAGTACAGAGTTGGACATATTAATAACTATATACACTATATCAGGTAAAGTGATAAAGACTATAGAAGCTACAAAGTATGCCACTGGATTCCGTATTGACGATATTCATTGGGATGGGACGGATGATTTTGGGTCAGATATTGGAAAAGGAGTGTATCTCTACAAAATAAAAGTTCGATCAGATGAGTTTAATCTACTCAGAGAAAGTGAATTCGAAAAGTTGGTTATCCTAAAATAGCCAGTGAGTTGAATGTAATTCTCTGCTTTAGATAAGATTTACAAATAACTTAAAGCATAGAATACGGAATAATTCTAAAGTGCTAATAAACTATTACGCAAACAATAGCTACTATATCATGTGAGTTAGTATTTATTCAAATACTATTTTATTTTTGCAATTGCTTACTTAAAGACATTTTAGCACGAAGATTGCTTATAGCTTAAAGTAACAAATGAACATTTCATAAAAGGTAATAATGAAAAAATTAATTTTTAGCTGTGCAGTAGTAGTTGCACTTTTTAGTAATCCCCAGTTCATGTATGGTCAGTTTGGCTTTAATTCTGACGTAGGGTGTATAACTAACATTGGTGAGTCAGACTGTATTTCAAATGCTGTGATATCTGCTATGCCTTTCCTAAGAATCGCTCCAGATGCTAGAGGTGGATCTATGGGAGACCTAGGTATCGCACTAACTCCTAACTCTAATGCAATGCATTACAATGCGAGTAATTTAGTGTGGACTGAAGAAGAAACAGCGATTTCTGTAACCTATACACCATGGTTAAGAGAGCTTAATCTGAACGATATCTATCTAGCTTATCTAACAGGATACAAGAAAATAGATGGATTACAAACTGTAGGATTTGGACTTAGATTTTTCTCGCTAGGTGAGATTAGTTTTACTGATAACGACGGAGTAAGTACTGGATCAGGTAAGCCAAGAGAATTTGAACTATCAGGAGCATATGCACGTAAACTAAGTGATAAACTCTCTGCTGGACTTACAGCTAAGTATGTGTACTCCAACTTAGCAAGTGGCCAGATGGCAGGTGGACTAGATATTAGCTCAGCAAATGCCTTTGCAGCTGATTTTTCGCTTACATACAGATCTAAAGGTAAGACTGGAGGGTATAAGAGTGAATTCGCAATGGGCCTAGCACTAACAAATATTGGATCTAAAGTAAGTTACACGAATCAAGCTGTAAAGGATTTCCTTCCCGCTAATTTCGGTCTTGGATCTGCTCTTAAGCTAGAGTTAGATGAATTCAATACTGTAGAGTTTGGATTAGATATCAATAAACTAATGGTACCTACACCTGTGGCAAGTTTACTTTCTGATGGCACAAATAACCCTGTTTATGATAATGAAAATGGTAATGGAACAGGAGATGGCATAGCTGATTTTAGACAAAAATCTCTTTTCTCTGGTGTCTTTGGATCATTCAGTGATGCGCAAGGTGGATTTAGTGAAGAGTTAAAAGAGTTTTCTTATTCCCTAGGTGGTGAGTACTGGTATGATAAGCAATTTGCAGTGAGAGCAGGTTACTATTACGAAAACGCAATCAAAGGAGATAGACAATTCCTTACACTTGGAATAGGCCTTAAGTACAATGTATTTGGTATAGATCTATCTTACCTTGTTCCTACCAGCAACCAAAGAAATCCTCTTGATAATACATTGAGATTTGGACTGATCTTCGACTTCGCTTCATATCAGACTCAAAATGCTGTAGATGAGTAATCGTAAATAGTTGAAGTAATAATTTTCTGATTAAGTTAAAAAAAGGGACTATCACGATGTGATGGCCCCTCTTTAATTTTACTCGTTGAGCAACGAGACTAAAATTTAAAAATACATCTATAAGCCGGATTCTGTCATCATTTCTGATGCTCTATCATTTATCTATGCTGCCTACCCCTTATGACTTGGTATTCTTGAGCGAGCAGCTCTCGTCGACCTAGGCCGAATCATAATATACATGGCATTACAACCCATAAGGTTTATCCACGTTAACAGTTACCCATTAACATCGTGAGCTCTTACCTCACATTTTCACCCTTATCTCCTGACAAGCAAGAGACGGTTATTTTCTGCGACACTTTCTATCCCCACTGTACAGTAGGGTCCGTTTATTACACGGTACGGTGCTCTACGTTGTCCGGACTTTCCTCAACCATCGGTCAAACGATGGTCGCGATAGAGCGATGCAGTGCAAAGGTAACATCTTTGAATATCTACTGTGGCTTATTCTAGCAAAAAAAAATACAACCCTTAAAGTTCAAAAAAAATGCAACATATTGAAATTTATAATAATATATAAAATACCTATCTTGTGGGCTTAATAACTAAAAAGCCACAGTGATAAACTTAGGCAAACACTATCTTCTAATATTGAGTATGTTGGGAATAATTCTCAGCATATGGTCTTACCAGCTAGCCAATGCTGATGGTACAGCCCGCGATATCACTAGGATAAAGTCTCAATTGTTGTCCGAGCTAAGGAAAATAGAAAAGACTCTCTTCAACTACCCTACTCTATCAGATGAAGAAGTGCGATTGCTAGAAAAAAGTAATTGGTACATCAATATTTTAAAAAGTGACTCACTAGTTTACTGGAACCAAATAGATAGATCAGAATTAACCTCTGTATCAAACGGCTTCAAGGGCATCTCCAAAGAAATCAATGAGGAGTATACAATACGATTGTCACCCAATATTTATGACATCAATAGGAAGGTAAAGTTTGATATACTTTCCGACCTCAACCTCGACAATAGACTTAGGTTACCAAATACCATGTCAATTGACAATGTTGATTCTATTGACTATTTAGAGTCGACAAATACAAGATTTAATAGATATAAAGGATTTCTTAGGTATTTGCTTTTTCTACTATCATTTATAGGTGCCTTACATTTGATTTATCTTTACTGCCGAGATATAAATGGCCCGTTAAGATCATTAGTAGTACACGGATCAATTAGCTTTAGTTTGCTTATGATCATACAGCTAATAGATCTTCAGAGGGTTTTTCACCCTTTAATAGTATTCCAAAATATTCATAACTCTTCGTTTTGGGTAAGTTCAATAGCGGAATTAATCTTGCTCAATATTGTACTAGGCTATCTGGTCAAACACCTTAGCCTGAAATTGAAAAGCATCACCTTCGCCCATAAATACAACCCATTAAGCTTTCTATTAGCATCTGGAGTACTCAGTAGTGGACTCTTTTATCTTTGTCATATTGCTTCTGGTATTATACGTCATCCTAACATACATCTAGATATAGATAATATATTACTTTTTGACAAGTATAGCTTTATAGTAATCATATTGCTCTTAGTTTATAAATTACTAATATTCACCGCTACGTGTAGTATTGTATATATGGCTAGTAAGGGAAACAAGAATAATAAAGTTATTTACTATTGTTTAGGAGTTTTATTCTCAACAGCTGTCTATTACTTTCTAGGAATACATTTACCATTTTGGATGTTACTGACATACCTTATTGTCTATCTACTAATGTTAGACTTATTCATTGAGCATAGATCTAATAGTATCATATGGCTAATCTGGTGGATGGTCATATTTGCATCTCTTATGGCTGGTATAGTTTTTTATAATAGTCTACAAGAAGATATTCAAGAGAGAAAGCAATATGTACAAAATCTATATCAGAGTGCAGACACATCAGATATTTATATAATCTCTAGTCTAAACGAGGATATTATGTCTTCTGCAGTATTTAGTACAATGAGTCAATTGCGCCAAGGAAACTTTCAAAGGGAAGATCTGGATGAATATATAAGGCAGAGTATTCCTTTTGAGGAAAAGCTAGACAACAAAAAAATGCAAATTGAGTGTTATGACTCCAATCAAAATAGCCTACTCAATACATATGGAATTCCTCATGATCAGATGAAATCGCAATTGGATAGAAGTATAGCGATCAATCAATATATAAAGTACAATCCCTACAAACAGACCTACTACCTAGAATATCTTGTCAATAATGACTTCCATGAAAATGCACCCTTTCAATTTGTAATTGTACTAAACCCAGCAAAGGATCAGCTGATTAAAGGACACGATAAACATAATTACTATGTAACTCAAAACGATGAAATCATCCTCAAGGAAGATCGAAATATGCAAGAGTTACAATTGATTGAAATAGCTTCCATCAAATCTGATACAATAATGAACGGCTATTCGTTTGTCACTAGTAAGGCTACAAAAGATATTCGTATTATAAATTACAAGAGGATATCTTCATTAATAAAACCCATCTCATTATTCTCCTACATTTTTTCCATACTAGGAGTGATAATCATCTTCATTAGTATGATCAATAGTAGATGGAATTTCCTCAGTGCCCCATTAGACATACAACTTTATGCAAAAGATTCTTTGCGTACTAAGATTCAGCTTGTTATAATAGTTTTAGTAGTATTCTCATTTTTGATTATTGGATTAATGACAGGTTATTACTTCAATAATTTGCTAAAAAATAATGAATCAAAATCATATCGCGAACAGATTATTAGCATTAATAATTCAATACAATCATATGTCAATAACGCAATAGATGAAGAAAGCAAAATCTTGGTATTGAGTAAGTCTCTAAACAAAATTACTGATATACATGGACTAGAAATATCGTTATACTCCAGAGCTGGAAAACTTATAAGTTTTACTGAGATACATGAAGATATGCTCAGGCTGCCTGCAGGATATTCTGAAATAAAATTACAGACAAGAGATATAGAGTTTAAAGGTGTACCTAAAACGATCGTGCCGTTAAGCATTGCATCACAACCACCATATGCATATTTCACGATTACATTTCCAAAAAGTCCAAGAAGTTATAGTAGTATATTGGATTTTATAAGTACAATTCTCAATGTATATGTATTCTTATTCTTGATAGCAGGAGCCATAGCACTGGCTATTGCCAATAGTATAACACGACCGCTATCGATCATAGCCGGCAAACTCAAAGAGTTTAAATTAGGCGCTAGTAACGAACCATTAATCTATGAAGACAATGATGAAATCGGTCAACTCATCAATGAATACAACAATCTAATCGTACAGGTCCAAGATAGTGCAGATATTATAGCGAAGACTGAGAGAGATATGGCCTGGAGAGAGATGGCTAAACAAGTCGCTCATGAAATCAAGAATCCATTGACACCTATGAAATTGAGTATCCAGTATCTTGATAAGATGGTAAAAACAAATCCGGATCGTGCTAAAGACCTTACGGAGAAAGTGGCAAGCACATTAGTAACTCAGATCGACGCCCTTACCAACATTGCCAACGAATTCTCCAATTATGCGACAATGCCAAAGGCTAATAATGAGAAAATTATATTAAATGAAATAGTGGAAGCAGTACATGATCTATTCCGCAAGCGTGATGATATGGATATAACGATGTCTGAGCCTATAGCTGACCTATTAGTATTTGTCGATCGTAATCAGCTAATACGTATACTCAACAATCTCGTTAAAAATGCAATACAAGCTATTCCAGATGATAGGAGAGGTAAAATAGACATCGCCTTAAACAAGAAAAACCATTCAGCTATCATAACTGTAAAAGATAATGGAACTGGTATTCCTGACTATATGAAACAAAAGGTATTCACTCCTAATTTTACGACTAAAAACTCTGGAACTGGACTAGGATTAGCTATCTCAGCTAATATGATTGACTCCATGAATGGTCGAATATATTTTGATACGAGAATAGATAAAGGAACTACTTTCTTTGTAGAAATACCTCTAATGAGAACTGAGCAAAAACCAAAAGAATCAGGCACTAGAGTCTCACTAGATGACTAATCTTTAGCCATAAGTTTCATTAGGCAGTGACGCGCTCCAAACTAGCGAACCATTCCATACTTTTCTGACTAGCAATAACAACATAGATTACGGACTATAAACCAAGGTAATCGATAGTCGGAGTCCTAGATAAATACTAAAGAAATCCAACAATTGAGAGGAATAAAAACACTAATTAGGGGGCAATGCTTAATTAAATTTTCTTAAATCCCCAATAACAATTAGCCTCCAAATAGCCCATAGATAGAATGTGACAACAAAATAATGGGTAGCCGAATAGCAAGATAACTTTGACCGAACAAAACTATCAACATTTTAGTCAATAAGGTTTTGAGTATACATTATTAGGTCATGGAACTTAAATAATAATTATCTGACAAAAATAAAATCTAGCCACATAGTAAATAACTGTAGCTACTTTAACATGAGAGACGGAAATAGTATAATCCCTAACAATGGTTATCAATACTATAATGACTTTAAGTACATGCCATTTAAAAATTTCATTATTTGCTCTCTGTGGACTTAATAACTGACGTAATATGCTACAACCATTATTCTTAAAAACCATCATTATATTCGGCTTATGTAAATAATGGGACCGTATAATAAACTTCCTAGTGTTAATTATACCTTATTTTAGAGCTATATTTGCAATGTATGACGCGATTTGTAGTTTCTTTAAATTTATAAGGCTACTATTTATATTTATTACTCCAAAAAATAAAACAACATAACATGAGATTTACTTTTCTTTTATTTCTCTCTTTGATGATTTCTACAACAAATATGGCACAGGATGCTACCTACACAGCTGAAAATGAAGGTTGGTTAGTAGATGTTGACGAAGCTTATGCAGAGTCTCAGAAAACAGGTAAGCCCATATTGGCAAACTTCACTGGAAGTGACTGGTGTGGTTGGTGTAAGAGATTAACCAAATCTGTATTTATTCATAAAGAGTTCAAAGACTGGGCTGATAAGAATGTAGTTCTTCTCGAGTTAGACTTTCCTAGAAGAAAGCAACTTCCTGCAAGATTTAAACAACAGAATAAAAACTTGCAACAAGCATTCAAAGTAAGAGGATATCCTACTGTCTGGCTATTTGACTTATCTAAGGAATCAAAGAATAGCGAATATAGCATTGTAGCACATGGGAAAACTGGATATACTAAAACAGCTTCAGAATTCACAGAAAACATGGATCGTATGCTATCTAAGCGAGATAGTGGAGAATAATTGAAATTTAACAAAAAACATTTGTCCCTATTACATTCGTAATAGGTTTTTTGCTTTGGTGTCTTTTTCAACTAACACCAAACCGATTTGAAATTAAAACAGTTATTCAAGCCAAATAATACAATCTGTATCAGATATATCTAATTGTGGGTCACAGACAATACAATTAGGCACATAAGAAAAGTTCTAGTGTAATGATTTAATTTATAATCTTAGAGCTCAACCTCAACCGGGCCATACAGACCCAAACACTCCTCAAAAGCTAGAGCCGTGCGGGTATTGCTCATAATATCTTTAACAGTATCATTCGGCTTTACTTTCTCTTGTATGGTATAAAGAAATGCATTAAGTATATCCATGTACTCTTTTTTATTATCATGATCTAGGTAAGTGGGCGTAAGTTGACCATTTGATATTTCAGCATATTCATACGTTTCTATAGGCGCCCTGAAATATATTTCTAAATCACTACCAATGATCTTTATACTACTACCGTGGGGCTGATGTGATTGTCTATTGGCAGTGAATGTACATGATTGTCCTCCCTCTAGAGAAGCAGTAAAATGCGCATAAGTCATATTTATTCCTTCGCCTACCCTATTACTACTTACTGATATTATCTCTTGGCCAGTAATCCATCTTACTAAATCTATTTGGCTCAGTAGCATATCCCTAACAATACCTGGATCAGTTTTTTCGGTTTTATTATCTCTAAATTGATTGGCGTACACTTCTACCGCGATAAGATTGCCTATAGCTCCGCTTTGGATTTTCTCTTTTATCTTTTTGTACTTAGAGTCGTAACGGTGTGACAATGCCCCCATAGCTATCTGACTAGGATAATGCTCTACCGCATCTACAATCTTGATTGCATTAAATATATCTAATGCGGCTGGCAATTCGTAAAGAGTATGGTACCCAGCTTTGAGGCTATCGATGATCTGCTCCGTATGTTCTGCCCCAGGACCGGCTATGATTACTGCATCGATCTCATGTAGATCCATCATCTGTTTATGATGGGTAAATATATGTTTGATCCCAAGATTGCGAATGGCGTAGTCACGACCAGTATCATATGATGTACTTAGAGCAACCAATTCAATATTCTTAGCATATCTAGTCAAAAGATCCGCTAACAGTAGCGTATTCTCTCCCCAGCCTATGATTCCTGCCTTTACTTTTTCGTGTCTGATTATCATTACAGATGACGTTCTGCATGGTAACTTGATCTTACTAAGGGTCCACTTTCCACATATTCAAACCCCTTTTCTAGGCCTACTGCTTTGTACTCAGCAAACTTATCAGGATGTACGAATGAGTCCACTGCAAGGTGCATCTTCGTTGGTTGTAGATATTGACCGATAGTCACTACATCTACTTTAGCTTTGATGAGGTCATCCATAATCTTATACACTTGCTCATCAGTCTCTCCTAGCCCAACCATAAAACCTGTCTTTGTTCTGTGCCCTGACTCTTTGATACGCTGGAGCTGCTCTAAGCTACGATGATATTTACCTTGAGGTCTCACTTTGCGATATAACTCCTCTACTGTTTCCATATTATGTGAGACTACTTCTTGACCTCCTTCTATCATTCGGTCTAGAGCTTCCCAGTTCGCTTTTACATCTGGAATTAGCGTTTCTATAGTTGTGTTAGGTGATTGTTTTTTGATCTGTACTACTGTCTGATACCATATCTCAGCTCCACGATCCTTGAGTTCATCTCTATTGACAGATGTGATCACTGCATGCTTCACTTCCATAAGTCTAATTGCTTCCGCTACTCTCCGTGGTTCATCTTCATCATATTCAGGTGGACGTCCAGTCTTCACTGCACAAAATGAGCAGCTACGTGTACACACGTTTCCTAATATCATAAATGTAGCAGTACCTGCCCCCCAGCATTCTCCCATGTTGGGGCAGTTACCACTTTCGCAGATCGTATGGAGCTTATATTCGTCTACTAGACCTCTTACTCTTTTATAATCCTCCCCTATAGGCAATTTCACCCTCAGCCAGTTAGGTTTTTTCTCCCTTTTTGGCTTTTCTATATTTGATACTACTGGTAGTTCTAGCACGTGTGATTATAATTTGAGTAAACAATATGCCCAACTAAGGCATGTGCACAGTTTATTAACGGATTAATAGGCAATTAGTTTCTTCGAGCACCGAGTTGCAAAGTTAAGTATAGATTGATAAAATAAGGCTTATTGCTCACGGCTTCTGTCTCTGCCAAGATAGAAATTTTCTTAAAAAACAAATCCGCCATAATACCTACTTCAATCATCTTTACATATTTATCATATGCTCCTAAGCTAAACAGGATTCCTCCTCGAGCCTGTAATCCAGGAGTAAACGTCAATTCTTTCCATCCTCTGGTGAAGCCGCCGCCACCATATATCCTATTGTAATCCAGAAAAACATCTGCATTCTCAGAAGAATATCGTTCTGCTCGGAGCTCGTCTACTAGCATCCCATTTTGATTCTCACTAAACAGTAAATACAGATAGTTAGGCTTTAGCATGGCAATCGCTGGGCCTATTTCATAACTATATCCAAGCGCAATTCCTTTTCTCTTGGCTTTTTCGGATAGATATTTTTTGCGACCTATACCTGCTCTAAGCACATAGAGTGAGTTGAGCTTACCATAAGAAAATGACTTAGAAGTCATATTCGCCAAGGGTATGTTCTTATTTTGACGACGTTCACGAGGGTCACCCATATATCCTATGGAAAAGTGATAGTATCTCGTCTTATTATAAGTAAGTATACGACCACTATTATAGCCTAATATAAATCCATTGGTATGCAACGAAAATTCAAATGCCTTCTCATATCTATATACTATCCCTTTCCAATCAAACTCTATTTGTTTAGGTTGAAAAGTAGTCTGTGCCTGAATCACTTCAGATAGTGAAACCATCATAATGACTACACATATTACTATTTTAACAAAAGAAATACATCGCATAAGTATAAAGATAATAATTTCAAAATGTGTTGTACTATACTCCAAGTTCAATAGAGTATATGAGTATTGATGTACTCTTTTATATCAATAGGATCAGAATGAGCATTATAGCTTCATATTTATTTGCAAACATCAATAAATACGCTACTTTTGAGGCGTTATTTTTATATATATTTATTTTTATAATTTAATACAAAAAGTCAATAACCAATGGGACAAACTTTAATGATGGCTATTCCAGTCTTCGGTGTGATAGCCTTGCTATTTACATTCTGGAAATCTGGATGGGTCAGTAAACAAGATGAAGGAACAGAAAAAATGGCAAAAATTGCAAAGCACATCAGTGATGGAGCAATGTCATTCCTAAAAGCAGAATATAAAGTACTTGCAATTTTCGTAGTCATAGTAGCTCTTATACTAGGCTTAACTGCAGCTTCGGATACTTCTTCACCACTAGTTGCATTTTCATTTGTACTTGGTGCTATCTGTTCTGCTTTAGCAGGATTTATTGGTATGAAAGTAGCTACAAAGGCAAATGTACGTACAACTGCTGCAGCTAGAACGAGTCTAGGAAAAGCATTAGAAGTAGCATTTGCCGGTGGAGCCGTTATGGGCCTTGGTGTTGTTGGGCTTGGTGTATTTGGGCTTGGACTACTATTTTTATTATTCTCTAGCCAATTTGGATTAGATAATATAGATCAGGTTACAAGAGTAATAACGGTACTGACAGGATTTTCATTTGGTGCATCATCTATCGCATTATTTGCAAGAGTAGGTGGTGGTATATATACTAAGGCTGCGGATGTAGGAGCTGACCTTGTAGGTAAAGTAGAAGCAGGTATCCCTGAAGATCACCCACTTAACCCAGCAACGATTGCTGATAACGTAGGTGATAATGTAGGTGATGTAGCAGGTATGGGTGCAGATTTATTCGAATCTTATGTAGGATCTATTATTGGTACTATGGTACTTGGAGCTACACTTATTGGATCAGCAGGATTCGTTACTGCGAATGAATTTGGTGGATTAAATGCCGTACTACTTCCTTTAATTTTAGTTTCAGTAGGAATCCTCACGTCTATCATAGGTACTTTCTTCGTAAGAGTAAAAGATGGTGGTGATCCGCATAAAGCTTTGAATATGGGAGAATTAGTTTCTGCTGTATTAATGTTAATAGCCACTTTCTTAATAGTTCAATGGATGTTTCCGGAAACGTGGACAATGAAGGGTGCGGAATATACTGCTACAGGTGTATTTTATGCCGTATTGTGTGGACTAGCTGCAGGTTTACTTATCGGTAAAATAACCGAACATTATACAGGCACAGGAACTAAGCCTGTAATGTCTATCGTAAAACAATCAACTACAGGAGCTGCGACTAACATCATTGCCGGTTTAGGAGTAGGAATGATTTCTACTGCAGGACCAATTATCGTATTGGCAGCAGCAATACTAGGAGCACATCACTTTGCTGGATTGTATGGTATTGCTATCGCAGCTGTAGGTATGTTATCAAACACAGGTATCCAATTAGCTGTAGATGCATACGGACCTGTAGCAGATAATGCTGGTGGTATCGCTGAAATGGCTGAGCTTCCAAAGGAAGTAAGACAGAGAACTGACCAATTAGATGCAGTAGGTAATACTACAGCGGCAATTGGAAAAGGATTTGCAATCGGATCTGCAGCATTGACTGCATTAGCATTATTCGCAGCGTTTATGGCTACGGCTAATATTCAATCTATCGATATCGCTCAGCCCAAAGTAATGGCGGGTCTACTTGTCGGTGGTATGCTTCCGTTCCTATTCTCTGCTCTCTCTATGAACGCAGTAGGAAAAGCGGCAATGGATATGATCAACGAAGTTAGAAGACAATTCGCTGATATTCCAGAACTCAAAGCAGCACTAGCTGTAATGAAAAAGTACGACGGTAAAGAACAGAGCGAATGGTCAGCAGAAGATGTAGCTACTTTCGAAGCAGCTGACGGAAAAGCAGAATATAGTAAGTGTGTAGAAATATCAACACAGGCATCTATTCGTGAGATGGTTCTTCCAGGACTTATCGCTGTGATTACTCCAGTCATATTTGGATTTGGTGGTGGACCAGAAATGTTAGGAGGTGTTCTTGCAGGTGTAACTGTTTGTGGTGTACTTATGGCTATCTTCCAATCTAACGCAGGTGGAGCATGGGATAACGCTAAGAAGATGTTTGAAGAAGGTGTGGAAATCGATGGTGTAATGCACTATAAAGGTTCTGAGGCGCACAAGGCAACTGTAGTAGGAGACACTGTAGGTGATCCATTTAAAGATACATCTGGACCATCACTTAATATATTACTAAAACTTATGTCAGTGGTAGCATTAGTTATCGCTCCATTCATAGCATTATAATAGCTAAGAATAATAATCGACTAAAAATACGTCTAGACAACTACTAGAATAAAGTCTTGAAAACAACTTAGAGAGCAGCATCCATTTTGGATGTTGCTCTTTTTTATTATGCAATATTTTTTACACCTATTAAACCTAGACCAACATTCATAGTCTTAGTATAACATCAACAAACTAATACTATGAAATACATAGTCAATAGCTTCGTATCAATTGTCGTGATTTTCTGTATTTCAGGTTTCACTTCGTCTACCATAGATACTTCAATATCAAAATGGGAAAGACTAGGAAGTAGAACTGTCGATTTTAAACTCGATAAAGATGTAATACATGTAGGCGCTAAAGATGGAAGATTTGCAAAACTAAAACTAGCTGTAACTAGAGGAGATCTCAACATGCAAAAAATGCGAATAGAATATCATAATGGGCAAGTAGAAAATATCAATCTCAAACACAATTTCTCTAAGCGATCTTCTAGTAGGATCATAGATATAGATGGCAGAAAAAGAATAATTAAGAATATTATCTTCTGGTATGATACTAAGAATAGGTCGAAAAAGAAGGCCTTAATTACTGTATTTGGGAGATGATTTATATTTAGAAAGAGGAATAGAAAACGTAACTGTTCAGTAGTTAGACAAGAATTACGAGCGAGTGAAATTGATGTTTACAGTGCTAAATCTAGAGATTACTTCTTGAAAAATAACTGCCACTAATCTATTGCTCACTAGAAGAGTAATAGTACCAAAATAAAAATTAGACTAATTAATTGTAAGCGACATTCTGCTATTGGGTGTTGCTTTGTTTTAAAATTTACATTCAACTAATTTCAACTTTAGTAGTAAATTAATAGAGCTTCATTCTTTTAGTTCTTGACCTTATCAATAGTGTAATAATTCTAGAATATTCATCATACGACTATCAGTCCAATTCGATATCGCAAACTTGATAGAAATCCCTATCTTCGCGATCAATTTTCGAATAATAACAACTTTATACACACAATGAGCTTACTTACAATCGGAACATTAGCATTTGACACAATCGAGACACCACATGGCAAAGCTGACATGGTAATCGGCGGATCATGCACATATATCAGCCACGCGGCATCATACTTTACTAACAATATCAATCTATCCGCTATTGTAGGTGGTGACTTCCCACAAGAAGAAATCAAAGCCTTAGAAGATAAAGGTGTTAATATGGAAGGTCTTCAGATCAAAGCTGATGGTAAGACTTTCTTTTGGGCAGGAAAGTACCACGAAGACATGAATCAGCGTGATACTCTAGTTACTGACCTCAATGTACTAGAAGATTTCGATCCTCAGCTTCCGGAGAGCTACAAGTCATCAAAGTATGTAATGCTGGGTAATCTAACGCCAGATATCCAAAACTCTGTATTAGATCAACTAGATGGCTCACAAAAGCTGGTAGCGATGGATACAATGAATTTCTGGATAGATATTGCACTTGACAGCCTAAAAAAAGCTATTGCAAGAGTAGATATACTTACTATCAATGACGAAGAAGCGCGTATGCTAACTGGAGAATATTCTTTAGTAAATGCTGCTGCTGCGATACATAAAATGGGACCGAAATACTTAGTAATTAAGAAAGGTGAGCATGGATGTTTATTGTTTAGTGAAGGTAATATGTTCTATGCACCTGCTATGCCACTTGCACAAGTATTTGACCCTACAGGAGCTGGAGATACATTTGCCGGAGGATTTATGGGATACTTAGCTAAGACTGACGATATATCTTTTGATAATATGAAAAAGGCAATTGTTTACGGATCTGCAATGGCTTCATTTTGTGTAGAAGAGTTCTCTATCGATAGACTTAAGAAGTTAGATCAAGAGCAGATAGACAAGAGAGTAGAGGCATTTAGAATGCTGATGGCATTTTAATTGAGATTGAGCCTTTATAAAGAAAGCTGTTTAGCTTGTTTAGCAAATATAAAATAGATTCCCTTCGTGACTTCCGTTGAGAGGGAATTTTAATAATACAAGGACAAATTGAATTAAATCAATTTGTCCTCTTATTTAATTATCTAAATATGTTGAAAAATCAAGTACGTACTGCCGCCAAAGCCAATTCTCTTTGATCCAATCGAAAAAACTCAATCTGAATATTCTTAAAGTAGAGTGTATTCATTGATCTGAAAAATTCTTGAACTTCTGCGTCACAAATCAACACATATTTTTTGAGCTTCTTTGTCATAGCTTTTGATACCCCATTGTTACGTAAATAATTTTTAATAGCATCAATATTAGTCATATTCCTAATTTCACCAATAAGCAATATAGACTTTTGCTTACTTGACATGGCTCTGAGTATAGTATTGAATACGTCAATGTCATTATCGTTTACTTCTCCATCTATAGTATATTGAAGGATATTATTTTCTAATTTATTTGCTGAAATCATAGGAAATAAAATTTTTAATGTTTAAAAATAAAAAAAGCCTATCACAAAAAATCTATACTCTGAATAAGTAAACTAGTATATTAAGTAAGTTTGTCGAGCTCTGAACGTACTAGAAAAGAATAATTACTTGTTCGACAATTCTATAACGCATTCACTCTGATCTTATTATCATAATCGAATAGTCTTTTCATTGACTATACCTACACACAATCCCAATAATTGGGCTATTTTTAACTGCTCGTTAATTATTTAATCAAATTTTAAAAGTGATAACTGACCTAGAAACACGACCAAAAGTATGGTTCTATAGACATCCTTGTCTTAGCAAGTTCACTATCTACACTTTATAATTCCAAAACAATATGAAAGATAATCCAGCATTTGCAGGACAAAAAGAACTACTTGGACATCCAATAGGTCTATTTATTTTATTCTTGACTGAAATGTGGGAGCGGTTTTCCTATTATGGAATGAGAGCAATACTAGTATTATACTTAGTATCTACTACAGCAGGAGACAATCCTGGACTAGGATGGACAGAAGGTGATGCATATGCATTATACGGATGGTATACTATGTTTGTATATGTCGCGTCTATACCCGGAGGTATATTAGCAGATAAATTTTTAGGGCAAAAGAAAGCCGTTTACCTCGGTGGAATTTTTCTCTGCTTAGGGCATGGAATACTTGCCATTGAAGCTCCCTGGGCATTTTACACTGGACTTCTTCTCATAGTTTTAGGTGTGGGCTGTCTCAAGCCGAATATATCTACTATGGTCGGAGGACTGTATCCTAAAGGAGATCAAAGAAGAGATATGGGTTTCTATATTTTCTATATGGGAATCAACCTTGGAGCAGCAATATCTGCTATTGCTGTAGGATACGTAGGAGAAAATATAGGGTGGCATTATGGTTTCGGTATGGCAGGAATCGGTATGGTTATCGGTCAACTTACTTACATGTGGGGGCAGAAATATCTTACTCACGTTGGTAATCTCGTAGTGGCTGAAGATGGAAAAGAACTAGATCGACCCAGTTTGATTTTGGATATTTTCAAACATAAAAACTCACTTACAGGATTTTTAATTACGGCTTCCTTGAGCGCGTACGTATGGATCTCTGCTGGATGGTCATATGGAGCGTTGGTATTAGGTATCGCTTTTGCGGTTGGTATTGGTATCGTTATATATAACGACGGTAACAAAATCGAAAAAGATAGGATCTTAGTTACGTATCTATCTTTTCTTATTATTATAGTGTTTTGGGGATCATTCGAACAAGCAGGAGGACTACTGAACGTATATGCAAAAAATAAGACTAACCTATCACTAGGTGGCTTTGACGTACCAGCATCATGGTTTCAATCAGTGAATGCTATATTCATCCTTGTATTCGCTACTCTAGTAGGGATGTTCTGGGGATGGTGGAAAACTAGAGGTAGAGAATCTTCTTCATTATTCAAAATGGCTATAGGTGTAGTCATCATGGGGTGGGGATTCCTATTTATGAGTCAAGCTAGTATGGAAGTTACTTACGATGCTGCAGGTGAGATACTTAACAAATCTGGAATGCATTGGCTAGTATTAGCATATCTCTTCCACACCATAGGAGAGCTTTGTGCTTCACCTGTTGCGCTTTCATTTATTACAAAACTTGCTCCAGAGCGTTGGGTGGCATTTATGATGGGTGCATATTTTGCAGCAACTGGATTAGGTAATAAAGTGGCAGGATTACTTGGTGAATGGTCAGGATCTCTAGGTGAATTCAAAATATTCACTGGAATAGCAGTATTCTGTACGATATTCGGGATATTAGTAATCCTAATTATCAAACCTCTGAAAAGGCTGACTCACGGAGCTGAAGATGATATCATAAAAGACCTAGAGGCAGAAGGATTTGATCTAGCCGACTAAGAAATAACTTAATGTAAAGAAAACTGACAGGCCTAGCCTTTAAACTAAATTACAACAATCAATTAACTGACTTAATATATAATCAATGAAAAACGATATGTTTAAATCCCAGGTAATGGGGCACCCTGCTGGACTGATGGTTCTGTTCTTCACAGAGATGTGGGAGCGATTTTCTTACTACGGTATGCGTGCTATACTTGTACTATTTTTGATATCCTCTATCGGTATAGGTGGATGGGACTGGACTAGTTCAGAAGCCTTATCCCTCTATGGAACCTATACCGCTTTGGTCTATCTCACACCGATTCTAGGTGGATGGATTGCCGACAATAAAATAGGCTACAAAAAGGCTGTTGTCATTGGAGCTATCATAATGACATTAGGCCATGGATTTATGGCCATGGAATTTTCAAAAATATTCTTGTTTATAGGTATAGCGTGTTTGGTGATTGGCAATGGTTTTTTCAAGCCTAATATAACATCTATTATATCAGAAATGTATAAAGATACTCCTGAGAAAAAAGATGGAGCTTACACTATATTCTATATGGGAGTAAATGCTGGAGCATTTTTGGGTATTATGCTTTGTGGATATATCGGAGAGAAAGTATCATGGTCTTATGGATTTGGATTGGCAGGAGTTTTCATGCTTCTAGGTATGTTACAATTTTACTTTACCAGCAAAATATTTGGTGATATTGGAGACAAGCCAGAAGTTACAAAAGCTGTAGATGGCGAAAAACCAGAAGGCAAATTAGAATTTGAAGGTGACAGATACAATCCGTTTACCTCTTTAGATAAAATCATGGTTGCTGTTGCAGCATTTATAGGTGTAACTTGGGTAATTAATGATCCAATATCAAAAATCGGTGGAGTTAGTTTCTTAGAGGTGGGAGGAACTGATATATCTGGATATTACATATTAGTAGGATTCCTACTTTTTATCACATTACTTATTTCAAGAATTACTAGATACCCTACTCAGACCAGAGATAGAATGATTGCTATTGTAGTATTCGCTATAATGACAGTAGTTTTTTGGATGTGTTTTGAGCAGGCTGGTGGATCTATGACCATCTTCGCTAAGCAATTCACAGGTAGAGTAATGTCTGATAATTGGGCGACGATATTTGTCGTTGTAAATATTATTATTACAGTAGTGCCTATTGCTATTATTACTTATGTCCTATTCAAACTGTTCCAACAAACATTCGCCTCGTATCCATTGGGAAATATATTCCTCGGATCAAGTTTTGTAATCATATGGGGTATCGTAGGATGGATGATAAATCGTGATCTTAACTCCAATGCACTAGTATTAGATGTGCCGCAGATATCACAAATATCCTCTGATGGTGGAGATCCACAAATGGTAAATGTTACCGAAGCTATGAATATAGCAGATGCAACAATAACTAATGCATCAGCTACGATAATCGAACCTATCAATCTCACAGTAGGTGATAAAGTAGATATCATAGAAGTAAGAGGAAAATACATTTATCTCAACGAAGAGAAAGCCACGAGAGCCAGAAAACTCACGACAGAAGTTGGAAAAGACTCTCCTGTAATTCAAGCTACTGTGAAGCGTATCAAGGAGAATGAAGTGGAAATACCAGCCACTTGGTTTGGTATATTAAATTCACTCTTTATCATAATGTTTGCTCCGTTATTTTCTAAGTGGTGGGAAAGTAAATACAATCCAAGTGCCGCGACTAAGTACGGATTAGGATTGATACTCTTAGGAATAGGATTCGGTGCATTGGCATTCGGAGCTATGACAATTCCATCAGGAGCAGAAATTGCTACAGTAAGTATTATGTGGTTAGTAATAGCCTATTTATTCCATACCTTAGGAGAGCTCTGTCTCTCGCCTGTTGCACTATCCTACATCAGTAAATTGGTTCCAGGTAGAATGATTGCATTAATGTTTGGAGTATGGTATATAGCCATAGCCTGCGGTAATAAACTCGCAGGTATATTAGGTGGAAGTATCGAAGAAATTACAGCAGAGTATTCTATGACTACATTCTTCTTAATATTTACATTGGTCCCTATTGGTCTTGGAATTTTAGGAATACTTCTAAATCCAGTAATCAAAAAACTAATGCACGGAGTGAAATAATATTATTTTGATTTCTTATAAATTACAATGAGAGCTGAATGTCAAATTGACGTTCAGCTTTTTCATTTTAACCATAGCTTACCTCTTTCAGATCCTATCTCTTTAAAAAAATTCTTGTAACGATATCTGATCCATTATAAAAAGTATTAAAATATAAATTTATTTTTAAAGAAAAAACATCAATCTCACCTGTACTTACAAATCCTTTTCTCACTTCCATTCCCGAATAATTCGATATCGAAAAAATACTTTTTTTCAACTCCTGTTACAAAAATTTATCAAAGCATATCTTGTTTCGAATTTCAATTTGATTTAATTTCGAAGCAATATTATCTAGAGCTAGATTAGACTTAATTGGAAAACAAAATAATATGAATATACCCTACTACAACAATAAGAAAATATGGATCACTGGAGCTTCATCAGGTATCGGAAAGGCACTAGCTATAGAGTTATCTAAGCATGGTGCGTATATGATATTGACTGCAAGATCAAAAGATAAACTGGAAGAAACTAAAGCAGCCTTGCACAATCCAGAAAAAAGCGAAATTATCTTACTCGACATGGCCGATAGTGGTGAGATTGATAGTGTGACGAATAAAGTTTTAGATCAATATGGTCATATAGATATCTTGATCAATAATGCAGGAATATCGCAAAGGTCACTGACTCTAAATACTGAGATGAAAGTATATCACAAGCTAATGAACATTAATTATTTTGGAGTGATCCATATGAGTAAACTACTACTACCCTCTATGGTCGCTAAGAAAAGCGGACATGTTATCACCATAACAAGTGTCAATGGTAAACTAGGATCATATATGAAATCTGGATATGCTAGCAGCAAACATGCCTTGCATGGATTCTTCGATAGTCTGAGGGCAGAAATAGATGGTTTTGGGGTGGATATTACACTCATTACTCCTGGCTATATACAGACTGATATATCTATGAATGCATTGACAAAAGATGGTACCCCACAAAAATCTATGGATAGCAATACTGCTAAAGGAATACCTGTAGAAATATTTGCAAAGAGTGCTGTCAAACAAATCGCTAAAGGCAAACCAGAAATTATAATCGCTGGAAGTATAGAGTCTTTAGGATTGTATATGAAGAGGTTTTGGCCTAATATGCTTAGGAAGTTAACTGCAAGGCGTAAGGAAGCCTAATCAACACAAAAACCAAATATACTATGCGACATAATAAAGAAATTGGTAGGCTGAAATATTAAAGAAAACTCCTAACTTTCAAACGCGTACTTCAAGATATTTGCTCCCATTTGTAATGCTTTGAGTCTAATAGACTGAGGATCTTTATGAACTGATTGATCTTCCCATCCATCACCTAGATCACTCTCATAGCTATAAAAGCAAACTACTCTGCCTTCATAGATGAGACCTAGACCTTGAGCAGGTTTGTCGTCATGTTTGTGGATCTTAGGCAATCCAGAAGGAAAATCATATACTTGGTGATAGATCTGATGATTAAATGGCAACTCTACAAACTCTAACTCAGGAAAAACCTTCTTCATAGCTGGTCTTATATAAGGATCCATACCAAAATTATCATCTATATGTAGAAAGCCTCCAGAAATTAGATATGTCCTTAGATTTTCTGCTTCCATATCAGAGAAAACTACGTTACCGTGGCCTGTCATATGTAGAAATGGAAAGTTGAATACTTCAATACTACCTACTTCTACTGTAGCATAATCCGGATCTATACTAGTGATCATAAGTTGATTACAAAATGACGCTAGATTGGTAAGTGCTGTAGGATTGGCATACCAGTCACCACCTCCATTGTACTTGAGCAACGCTATCTTGTAGCTGGGAGGTGAAAATGATAAGAAGATTGAACTGATCGCTATAACGAAGATTGATATACTTGTCTTTATGTTCATATAGATGTAACGGTTCTTTAATCTTAATAATTCTAGAGTGTCCAACCATTTACTCACACTATGCTGGAATCATAATAATTTAAAAAGCCGCAAACCTAATTCTATATGGATTTGCGGCCTTTTTTGTACCAATGGAGGGACTCGAACCCTCACACTATTGCTAGCAACGGATTTTGAGTCCGTCGTGTCTACCAATTCCACCACATTGGCATTTGAAGTGAATTATCATAATCTTCGCTTCTCCTAAACATCAACAAATTTATCCAAATTATCTTTGATGCGCAACAAGTATTTCTTCTTTAAATAATACTTTGCTATGATTTCCAAGCTCCCTACGCCTTTATCTTGATCGTACCCTCTCATAGTTACTTCTACCTCGCCGTATAACTCTGATTCTATCGCCTTTATCTCAGATATCACTTTTTCAAAAGCGGACTGATCAAAGTCCATTTGTAATTCCATTAGTGCTTCATTGATATCCATCATCTCCATGAGGAACATCTGATCTAACTTATTCTTTCCTTCTTCACCAATAACATCATGCTGTTTGAGGATATACTCCATTCTTTCATTATCGTGCCTCAGTGTTTCATAAGCATCATTATTAAAAGCAGCTAACGCTAATATTTCCTCTTGCTTTGCTTCTGCATCTTGAGTATAAAAATCAGGATGTAACTCTCTACTTTTACTAAAGTATTTACGTTTGAGTTCGCCTAGATCAATGAAAAATTTCTCTTCCATTTCATAAAATAAAAAATAATTTTTCACATTAATTTCCATTAAATATATTAGTTACATCCAAACCTAATGCAAATATCATCAGACAGATCATCAATATAAATCCAAACAAGGTAGCATACTCCATAAACTTATCTGAAGGCTTGCGACCAGAGATAATCTCATAAAGTAAAAACATTACATATCCACCATCTAATGCTGGTATAGGTAGTATATTGAAGAATCCTAGTAAAATAGACAGCATGGCTGTGATCTGCCAAAATCGATGCCAATCCCAACCACTATCAAACATACGTGCTATAGACACGATTGATCCTAAAGAATCTGTAGCGTCTATCCTATCGTCAGCAATCTGACCAAATGCTTTTAGCTGATCCTTTAGAAATCCAACACCTTTATTGACTCCCGCAGGAAATGACTCTAAGAAGCCATACTTAACATTAGTAATATCATAGAAATCTGCCATTGGAGCACTCTGCATACCTATAATACCCTGTGCATCAGGTGTGATATTCATAGTTACTAATTGATCATCTCTCTTTACTAGAATCGATACTGTTTCACTTTTATACTTTTTAATTTCTGTCGCAAACTCTTTAAACGAAGGTGTAGCAATACTATTCACTTGTACAACTGCATCGTCAACTTGCAATCCGGCTGTAAAGGCAGGACTCTCATCATTAACTTGATATACCTTTTGAGGAAATCTTGCTGTAAACAAAGTCTTTTTCTTATATTTCTTAGTGAGAATTTTAGTGTATTGCTCCCCTATCGGCAGTATTACTTGCTCACCATTACGCTCTACCACATATGACCTAGCATCATTGATAATGATCCCCATATTGAACGCACCAGGATTAAATTTCTCAAAAGGTACATCTCCTACTTGAATAATCTTATCTCCATTCTGCAATCCTATCTCGTAACCCAATGAATCGGTAATAAATATACCATCTGTTACATTGATCGATGGTATATATGACTCCCCCCAATGCCATAACATACCCGCGAATATGAGAAAACCCAATACAAAATTGACCAATACTCCACCGACCATAATGATTAGTCTCTGCCATGCTGGCTTAGATCTAAACTCCCATGGTTGAGGTTCTCCCGCCATTTGCTCAGTATCCATGCTCTCATCGATCATACCGGAAATCTTTACATATCCGCCAAATGGCACCCATCCAATACCGTACTCGGTCTCACCCTTCTGTATTTTGAACAGTGAGAAATAAGGATTAAAGAATAAATAGAATTTCTCTACTCTCGTCTTAAACCATTTTGCTGGAAAAAAATGTCCACACTCATGTAGCACAACTAATATAGATAAGCTTAAAATCAGCTGTAAAACAATACTAAGAACGCCCATATAATTTATTGTCTATTATACCAATTCTGCTGCAAAATTGCACTAATTATTCTGGTATAATGCCGATACATATTGAAACTAACGAGTAGAAATACTCCTATTTCAACAGTAATCGTTACTAGTCTATTAAATACGGCTATTTCGGTATAGCCTAATTTCTATCCTATGCCTAACGTTATTAGTATAGCTAAGCGATTAGATATAATTTTCAATAATTGGCGAATGTACGTGATTTAAGCGAGAATGGAAGCCAGAAATAATACGTTTATGTGCGTATGAGATTCAACTAATGCATAGTAGGAAACTCATGATTTAGATACAAACTTTGCATAGCTGATAACATGCGCTACTTGGACAAATATTACTTGGTATAACTGGAAAATAAAATGATTTTTAATTAGGAAAGCTAAATTTTATTTATTCCCTGCTTCTTGAAGCCAAAAGCAACTCTACATATTTATTTGAGCCAACACACTTGCCACCACTACTCCTGCAGTCTCTGTACGCAATCTCGAGCTACCCAAGTTGATCTCTTTCCAGCCTAATTCAAGAGCTAACTTAATTTCTTGAGTAGTAAAGTCACCTTCGGGGCCAATCGCCACTATACAGTCTTGCGCTGGACCACAGATCTTAGCAAGATGAGTCTTTGGATCTTCGCAATGTGCAATGTATTTGTCTCCGTAGTCATTACATTGAATTAGATCGTTCCAGTTTTGATTTGTGATGACCTGTGGAAGATACAGATTTTTGGACTGCTTCATTGCTGCTACAACAATCTTATGTAATCTAACTTCTTTGAGGCGTGACTTTTCTGTACGCTGTGTTTGAGTAAGTATAATTCTACTGACACCTATCTCTACTGCCTTTTCTAGGAACCATTCTATTCGACTTTGCTTCTTGGTAGGACAGATAGATATGGTGAGGTCATATAGTCGTTTGGATTGCTGCAATGTGTTAAAAATCTCAGCTTTACATTCAGTTTTACTAATCTCAATTATCTTGCATGAATGTAAAGCTCCTTCGCCATCAGTCACATAGATGTCTTCGCCCATACGCTTACGTAAAACCTTGGCACAATGTTGTGCTTCGTCACCTGTCAGGGTAATTGTATTATGGTTTAGATTAATATCCTTGGTATAATGGATGATCATATCGCAAAAGTATGAGTAGATACAGACTAAAAGACAGTTTAAATTTCAATATGATTCTTACAAAATCTTTCAAGCCTTGGATCGAAGTGAACAGACAGACATAGATAGTCTTTCGGATATTGATAGACAAAATTGTCATTTTATAAATATACGTACCTAAATTGAAGTATACCTTGTTATTATATTACTTTGAAGTGGCCAAAGTATTATCGCTTTCGATAACAAGATCGTATGTTCCTATTGTAGAAATGAGATCGTTGGTAATTTCTTTTAACTCTAAGGTATAGTTTCCTCCTTCGGTGTATGAATATTCAAAAGAGCCGCCTCTAAGCATAACACGCTCTCCATTGCCCATATCTAGCACATACCGAGAATTAGAATTACGAGCCGTCCAATCAAAGTTTAATTTTTGTTGTGCCTTAGCCTCTCCGCTAATGTTTACCCATTGCTCAATTGACTTGAGAGAATTGTTGGTTGTCAGAACTGCTGATTGATTGATAGAGCCTGTGTGCACCGAAGATACTTTGGCATCAGGACATTCACTAAACACAAATAGAGATCCAGCTAAACCTATGCTAGCTACAACTATTAGCAAAATATGCTCATAATAATTGGACTTTAACGTCCCACGCAAAGTAATGGTCTTATTCAATTCCATTTTTGGACCAGTTTGAGTTGATAGAGCATTTTAGGTCGCTCTACATAAATCGGTTTCGGTGTCACACCCTATTTGGGGTAGAGTAAGACTGTTTCAAAAATACTATATATGGTTGTATAACAAGGTATAAAACCTACATATATTTTTATTTTGTAGCATACGTAACCTATTGATTGCTAATGTTATGTGAATATATTGACTTAACATATTGATAGTGCGAATTGTATAAAATGATATAAATTATATTCTTTAAAAAAAAATGTAATGAATGAATTTGAGTGTAACATCACAATACTCTAAAAATAGATCCATAGAGGTTTCTTCATTAAGGCAATCATTAAAGAAATTAATTTTTCACTCTATCAATTACACATAGTAAGACCAACTTATTAATCAACCTCAATTGGAAGACTTTACTGATACCTAGACACTCAAGTTTTGATTTCTTAAATAGTATATTTGGAAAAAAGGAAATCCGATTATGAGAAACAAGAGAAGGATGCTCACTACCCTAGCAATAACAGGTATGTTAGCCATATCTATCGGAGCATTTGGTGCTCATGGACTCAAGCCTAAACTTACAGCCACTCAGCTTAACACCTTCAATACTGGAGTGAATTATCACTTCTACCACCTACTTGCAATGAGTTTTTCATACTTATTATATTTATACTCTAACAATAATTGGGTCCGAATTGGATTTTGGTCTTTTCTGGTCGGTATAGTTATGTTTAGTGGGTCACTCTACCTACTAAGTATCAGGGAACTAATTGATCTAACTAATTACAAATGGCTAGGCCCTTTAACTCCGATAGGTGGAGTTTGTTTTATATTTGGATGGTTGTCCATAATGATATCTGCATACGCATCACAAAATATTTCGGATTAACTTTTACTCCTTGAGCTTTAGAAAAAAATAAAAACTAATATGGCTACCAACTACGACAAGTATGTAGAGCAAATGAGAAAAATCGCAGACATTAGTCACTCGATTGCCGTACTCAATTGGGATAAAGAAACATATCTACCTAAGAAGAGTGCTGCTATGAGATCTCAACAGATTGCTACTTTATCCGGAATAGTGCATGAAGAATTTACAAATCCTGGATTTGGCAATTTACTTGAGAGACTCAATAATCAAAAGAATATAGATGATGACAAGAAGAAAAACGTAACAGTAACGCTGAAGGATTATTATAAGGCTACAAAATTTACAAAGAGATTTGTGATGCAAAAGTCAATGGCCGTATCAAAGTGCTTCCAAGCATGGTTAAAAGCAAGAGAAGCTAATAACTTTGTATTATATCAGGAAGCTTTAGAGGTATTAGTAAAGATTAAAAGAATTGAAGCCAAGAAACTAAATAGTAATGCGGAACATTTGTATGACAATTTACTAGACCAATATGAGCCAGGACTCACAGTTGCAAAGTCTGACAAAATATTCAATGGATTGAAAAAACCTTTGAAAAAACTAATTAGTGATATCAACAAGAAAAAAGCACCTAAGAAAAACTTCCTCTACAAAAAGTATGATAAAGATATACAATGGAATCTAGGAATATATATTCTAAATGAAATTGGCTATGACTTTGATCGTGGTCGCCAGGATATATCTACGCATCCTTTTACGACAAGCTTTTCTGCTAATGACGTGAGATTAACCACACGTATCGATGAGAAAGATCTATCCAATATGTTATGGTCATGTATTCATGAGGGTGGCCATGCATTGTATGAACAGGGACTGCCAATTAAAAACTACGGTCTACCAACAGGTAGTGCAATCAGTCTAAGCATTCATGAATCTCAATCAAGACTTTGGGAAAATAATGTAGCACGAGGAAAAGCATTTTGGAATAAACATTTCAGGACGGCAAAAAAAATGTTTCCTAAACAACTCAAGAACCAAACTGTCGACTCGTTCTACAAAGCCATCAATGTAATCGAACCCAATCTAATCAGAACCGAGGCAGACGAACTGCATTATCACTATCATGTACTTATCAGGTATGAGATAGAAAAAGCACTAATAGAAGGATCCATAGAAGTAGCAAACCTTCGAGATGTATGGAATGCAAAGTATAAAGAGTACCTCAATATCGACGTTACTGATGATGTCAATGGAGTTCTACAAGATATACATTGGTCTCACGGTAGCTTTGGATATTTCCCAACTTACTCACTTGGCAGCTTCTATGCCGCGCAAATATATGCTCAAGCTGAAAAAGAAATACCAAAACTAGAAAAGCAAATCGCCGCTGGAAATTCTATGGTACTATTAGATTGGTTAAGAGAGAAAGTACACCGACATGGTCGTAGATATGAAGCAGAAGAGCTATGCGAAATGATCACTGGCGAACCACTCAATATAAAATACTTCATGGACTATGCTAAAAAGAAATACAAAAAGGTTTATAACTAATTACGAATTGCAAATTCTCTAAGCTTGATTTTAGTGGGAATACGGATTGAGCGGATTAGAACAGATTTTTACTGATATTACTTACTTCAAAAAAAGTAATATTTACAATTAAATTATTTTAGCAATTTAGAAGCAAAGCTAGTAGTGGTATAACATGATACCAATGAAAAAGTCATGAAAATAAAAATAATACATTTTCATAGTTGTTATCTTTGAAAAAATGACTCAAAGAAGTGATTAAATAAATTCCCTTTAATAGATAAGTGAAATTATCCAATAAATGTTATTGAGAGTTTGTTTATTATGTTTCTTTATACCATTCACAGAAGAGTTGCCAATTTGAAAACAAGTCTTCCAAATTAATTCCCTAATATAATAAGCCAAATAAAGTATCTAAAATTTAAAGTTGATACCCATAGTAATACTAATCCCCACATCGTCAGCAAAATATCTTTGCCTATTAAGATAGTCTCGATATTGCGCATTGAGTAAATTGTCAGCTTTGACAAATAATCTAACCTTGTAACTTGGTGTCAACATATTTGTCGAAACTTTAAGTCCTACAAGATTATATCCAGCTGGCGGAGCTATAAAATCCTGCTCGGCTAAAATATGAATTTGTTCAAATACCATTCTATTGTTCAGCTCAATTTCGAATTCGTCCAAAGTAATCTTAGAAGATAAGTTAATGGGATTCAGTGTTCTATATGTAAGGCTACCAAAAACACTACTAGGAGGCATATAAATTAGTGGAACATCATTTTTTGTATCGTCACCTCTCAAATAACTATATTTTACTTGACCAATGATTAAATTACTTATCGTAAATTGACTAGAAAAATCAACCCCATAAATCGAAGCATCTGTTTGTTCATATTTAAACACTGGAAAAGAGCCTCTGATTGTTGGTCTAATTTCATCCTGAGGATTGAGGAATATATAGTCCTTGAATCTTTGGTGGTATGCTAAAGTACTCAAGGAAAAAGATGGACTAGGCAACCATTTGTATTCTAATATATTTTTGAGGGCTATCTCTGATTCTAGATTGACATCACCTTCCTCTATTCCGCTTACACCTTGATGTACCCCATTACTGTAAAGTTCATTGACTTCAGGATTTCGCATTGATAGTCCTGAATATATACTAATAGACTGGTGATCCAAGATATCCACTTCCCAAGCTAGTAAACCACTAATATTCTGAAAATTATTCTTATACCTAAGTATTTCTTTAGGTAAAGTATTTGTTATCGTAAGTGCCTCTTGTCTTTCAAAATCATATCTAATTCCTGACTTAAATTGCACTACATTGATCTTCTTAGATATAGTAGCGAAAATTCCATTTTCCCATGATAAATAATCTGGAATCAAAGGCAATATACCTGTTGGATTATTGGTGTTGTCCGTGACTATACATTGATTTCCAATTTTAAAATTCCAATTATCGCCTAGTATTTTAGCATAAGTAAGATCTACATTTACGGTATATTGTTTAAGACTGAGAGCTGGAATATCTGATCTCCCACTTCTGCGGATATCAAACTCTTTTCTATCATTTAGTTGCCCAGCAATTATAAATTCTAATACCGATGTTTCGTTCTGATAATATTTTGCTTTGAGCTTAATAAGCTGATGAGATACATGTTGTTTAGGAGCATCTACTCCATAACTAAAATTGGGTTCAGTATAAAACGGTTCTAACAATGTAAATGCTTGTTCTATTTCTTCAGGAAGAGCAATATGTGAACCCCGAAGTACACCTAATCTACTGTTGAATGAGCTGGCGTAGAGATCAACAAAAATCTTTTCATTCCATTCCTTTTCTAATTGAATAGAAAAATTAGCCTCTTGTAATCCCGTATTATTAAGATAATAATTAGTTGTTTTTCTATCACCATACTTCCTAAGAGTCCCATTAATTCTCCAAGCAATTTTTCGTGAATATTTTTCTAGTCTAAAATTGGCATTATTACCTCTTCCATTCGATTCGTATGAATAATTTACTTGACCATGTAAATGGGGTTCCCTTGTGATTCGCTTCGGTTCCACTAGTATAACACTGCCCAAATTACCTCCGTTATATTCTAATGCACTTGCACCTTTGAGTATGGTGATATTATCTGCAGCGAAAGGATCAATCTCAGGGCTATGATCATTTCCCCATTGCTGTCCGCTTTGGGCTATACCATTATTGAGTATGGTAAGTCTATTTCCAAAGAGACCTTGCACTACAGGTTTGGAAATACCACTTCCATTTTTAATAAGATGGACGCCTGCTTCATTTTCAATTAATCCAGCAAGATTTTGGTTACTACTATCTTCTATCTTTTTACGGTTGACAGAAAGATTAGGCTGTATACTTACGTTATCTTTTGGGCCTTGTATCACTACTGTACCCAATGAATGGTCAGAATGATCCAGATCAACATTTATCACAGTATCTCGCTCTAGATCTATATGTAGCTTAGAATCTTCACAGCCGATATGGGAAAAAATAATGTGATAATGACCAACACATACATTTTTAAAAAAAAAGCGGCCATCGTTATCAGTGGCCGCTCCTTGCGATGTTTCTTGTAAATACACATTTACATAGGACAAAGGCAATTGAGAGACTTCATCCACAACTCTTCCTTGAATAGATATACTACAATCTTGTGCTAGTAATATAGTATTACAAAGAAAAAAAAATATTATAATTATATACTTTAGTATATTATTGAACATCTATTGGAAATGTAACTTCTATATCTGTTTCACCCTGAGCATTAGTTATATCTCCAGCAGAAACTCCAGCTGCATCTTTCACAGGTTCGTGCCTAAGTGTTACAGTCAAATTACCTGAATCTGGTGCTCCTGTAGTAATGCTTGTATTCAGACCAACGGGATTCCCATCTCCATCTTGATCTGTATAGGATACAACGAGTTCAGATATAGTACTTTGAAAAAAGAACTGATGTTCATCGTCTTCCTCTTGTACCTCTTCAGTAATATCCTCAGCCGGAGATTCTGCCTCATTCAGTAATTCTATACTACCAGTATAAACCGTATTAGCCGATAAAGTACCACCCATTATTGTGGGTTGATTTTCACCATCACCGTCAAGGTCTACAAAGCTCAATAATACAACGTCCTGCCCATCAGAAGAAGTGAGAGTATAATTGACAGTTGTTATTAATTCCTCCTCATTGGGAATAACAGGATCGTCTTTATCACAAGACGTCAATAATAGTGGCAAGGCCAAAAATAAAAAATAATTAATCTTCATAACAAATATATTTTTTTGTTTGCACAAATGTATATACTATTTTGCAACAATGTTGCATTTGAAAAATATTTCTTAAAAATAAATGTACAGGTAAAGAAGAAAACTCTACTCAATATCGACTATCTTATAGTATTAATAAAAAGTCTTATTATGCGGAATAGCAATCTTATATGTATTCCTCTTAACGGTAAGTTCACCGGCTATAAGCCAAGGATTAAAATACTTAAGCGTTCGATAGCTTATACCTTTATCATGAGCCCATTTACTAAGGTTTGGGATAGAACTTCTTACAGTGATGTATTCAACTTGATCTTGTAAAGCATACTTGTCCGTAGAATCAAGATAGAATCCATATACCTGCGGATTAGTCATGATTTCTTTTATAGCTATAATTCTAAACAAATATCTACTAGTTTCGGCATTGATATTCATATTATAAAAGCTTTCTTCTCCTTGTGCTTCACGTTGTTTATTAAAACTTGTAGGTCCTACATTGTATGCTGCCGCTGCATTGCTCCAGGTTCCAAATTTCTTTTTCATATGCTTGAGATATTTACAAGCTGCTCGTGTAGACTTCTCTATATGATATCTTTCATCGATCTCATTATTGATCTCTAGCTTCCATTCTTTACCAGTTAGTTTTCTGAATTGCCAAAATCCCTTTGCTTCTGCACCAGAGCGTACATTTCTTAGGTTGCTCTCGGCTACAGCTAGATATTTAAAATCATCAGGAACACCTTCTTCTGCCAATACACGTTCAATAGTAGGAAAATACTTCGCTGCCATCTTGATATTGAGTAATGTGCTACTATGCCAATATGCATTAACTGATAATTCTCTATCTAGACGCTCACGTGTATCCATATTCATGGGTACTACTTCCCCTGCTAGATCATAAGTTTTATTGATATCAATCGAATGTACTTGCTGAGGCAGATGAGTGGACACTTCTTCAGCCTCTGAGACTGTAGGAGCTTCATTTTTATCAGCAGAACCAAATGAAATAGTAATCAAACA
>DDCY01000026.1:14276-22244 GCA_002335865.1 Saprospiraceae bacterium UBA1994 | reverse complement strand
TTCTCTCAATATCGTATAATCTATTTTATCCTTTCTCAAAATCTGAAGCTTTATGCGCTCCGTCGCAAAATGGCATATTGGCTGACAAGCCGCATCTGCAAAATGATACTCTATTTTCTCTTACCTCTTCTGAACCATCTGCATGCATTATGTTTACTGTGTTAAGTACCAATAATGGTCCTCCTTTATTGATTTTTACGTTTACTTTTGTCTTTTCCATTTTTTCCTTTTGTAATTCTTGTAAAATTGTGATTATCCTTGTTGCTTAGAATTTGATTTAATTAAGTTGCTAACTCTTGAACGAGTTATTCTCTTTACTAATTTATATAAATGAATCGAAATATGAATGTTATCGGTTCACTTTAGGTCAGCAAACTATTAATTTAGACATAATATAAATATAATTACACTGTCCACAATATGATAAAGGTGGTCGAGTTAATAGAAATTTGAATAGAACAAAAAAATTACTTTTCATAATACTGGTATTGCTATTCTTTATGGCATACCGTAAAGATGTCATAGTCTTTACGGGTACCACTCCGCTCTCTGCAACGGAAGTATACTAAACTGCATAATAAGATAATGAGATTGAAAGAACATCAGTGCGTGATTGTAGGCGTTGAATGCGACGAAAGCCTCGAAAACTTTCAATTTCTTTGTATAAAATGAAAATATCGATACCTTAACGGTTTAGTTTTATTTCTTGGAATAACTTTTCATGATATTAATTGCAATACTACCCATAAACCAAAGTATACTAAAGTAAAACGCTACTATGCAGAATTTGAAAAATAGATCAACAATCCTCTTTGCTCTAATGGTGCTACCGATGTTGGCATTTGCTCAAGATGGAGAAGTGGGGCTTGATGAGAAAATAGATCAAGCATTTAAGCCAGTTTCAGACTTTTTTTCTAATGTTATCTTTTTTGAAATATTACCTGACACACCACTAGTTATAGTATTGTTGGTATTGATGGCATTATTTTTTACAATCTATTTTGGCTTTCCAAATATCAGATATTTTAAAACTGCCATCAACGTGGTAAGAGGTAAATATGACGAAATTGAAGGAGGACAAGAAGTTGGTGATGCAGGAGCTGATATAGATGGAGATGGAGATATAAGAAATACGATAAGAGATGAAAGCCATGAAGGAGAAGTATCTCATTTTCAGGCATTGGCCACCGCTGTATCCGGTACAGTAGGTAATGGTAACATAGCAGGTGTAGCCTTAGCAATAGCTCTTGGTGGGCCAGGAGCTACATTTTGGATGATTATATGTGGATTCTTAGGAATGTCAACTAAGTTCGTTGAATGTACGCTAGGTGTCCAATATAGAGATGTAGGACCTGACGGCACAGTATATGGAGGACCTATGTATTATATTAGTAAAGGCTTGAAAGAAAGAGGATTTGCCACGTTAGGTAAAATTTCCGCTATCTTCTTCGCGATATTCTGTATAGGTGGATCATTCGGAGGTGGAAATGCTGCCCAATCGAATCAAGCAACAATTGTATTGAAGGATTTACTTTCACTACAGAGTTCTAGTGCAGGCGCAATTATAGGTTTAATATTAGCTATCATCGTTGGTATTATTATTATTGGAGGTATTAAGAGAATAGCGTCAGTAACAGAGAAAGTAGTACCGTTCATGGCAGTTATGTATCTATTGGCTTGTATATATATCTTATTGGTCAATTTTACAGAGGTTCCTTCAGCATTTCAACAGATATTCACTCAAGCATTTACACCACAGGCAGGGATAGGTGGATTGATCGGTGTATTGCTTATAGGATTCAAAAGAGCAGCGTTCTCTAACGAAGCTGGAGCAGGATCAGCATCTATTGCTCACTCTGCTGTAAGAACTAAGTATTCTGCATCAGAAGGATTGGTTGCATTATTAGAGCCATTCATTGACACAGTAGTAATATGTACAATGACAGCATTGGTTATTATCATATTCAACTCAGGAGGAGCATTCGAATATGGTGGTGAAGGTGGAGAAGTATTCATCGAAGGAGTTGGATATGAAGGAGCAGGAATAACATCACTTGCATTTGCTGAGTACATTCCATATAGTAGTGTCTTCTTAACGATTGCTGTAGTACTATTTGCAGTATCAACAATGCTATCTTGGTCTTACTATGGATTACAATCTTGGAAGTTCTTATTCGGTAGAGGAAAATTAGCAGATATCACTTATAAGCTTTTGTTCTGTTTATTTATAATAATCGGTGCAGCTGCAAATATGAGTTCTATTTGGGCATTTTCAGATGCAATGATATTTGCTATGGTATTCCCCAACATGATAGGATTATTCTTCTTATTCCCTGTGGTGAAAGAGCAACTCAACAGATATTTGGAAGCTATTAAAGGATCATAAGTTTTGTATAAACGGTTAGAGCGTTTGAGTCTAAGAGTAAAGTAGATTGAGTCAATCATCAGATACTATAAATCTATATGGCGATAAATAAGAAGTATATTTTCAGCACTCTATTGGTGATATTGCTACTCATGTCAGTAGGAACATTGGTATGGGGAGCCATACTATTGATCAATGCTAGAGATGGCGGTCAATATGTACGTGTTGGGTCTGTACTTACATTGATCAGTACAATGTGGTTGCTTGTTGCTAACCTCGACAAGAAGCCTAAGAAATAGAATTCATATGCGATACTATAAAGGTCTTAGATGAATATATCACATAAAATAGCATCCAATTATGAATCTGCTTCTATTCAAGTTCATGCTTGGCAGCAGCAAGGTATGGATGTAGTATTTACTAATGGATGTTTCGATTTACTGCATAAGGGACATATACTATATTTGGAAGAAGCGTCTCGGCAAGGAGACAAACTCATAGTTGCTATTAATGCGGACAAGAGTGTAAGTAAGCTCAAAGGAAAGCATCGACCGATTAAAGATGAAGATAATCGCTCTTTGATCATGTCAGCATTCTCGTTTGTGGATCTAGTAGTCATATTCCATGAAGAAACACCATTAGAACTTATAGAAATGATTACACCAGACATACTAGTTAAAGGAGGAGACTGGAACCCTGATCAAATAGTGGGAAGCGATTATGTCACAAATAATGGAGGATCGGTACTCAGTTTACAGTTTGTAGAAGGGTACTCTACTACAGCATTAGAAAATAAGATCAAGAAAACATGACTAATACAGTTTTAGAGGTATATGAATATCTGGATAATATAGCACCATTTGAACTGCAGGAGTCTTATGACAACGCAGGATTATTAGTTGGAGATGTTGAGGCTGTCGTGACAGGTGTGCTCATTTGCTTAGATAGTACGGAGGCAATTATAGATGAAGCCATCCAAAAGGGATGTAATTTAGTCATTGCTCATCATCCGATAATCTTTAGTGGACTCAAGCAATTAATAGGTGAAAATTATATTCAGAGGACTATCATAAAAGCAATCAAGAATGATATCGCGATCATCGCTATTCATACTAACTTGGATAATGTATTGACTAATGGGGTCAATGAGATGATAGCAAGCAAACTAAAAATGACTAATATTAGTATACTAGCGCCCAAAGATCAGGATATTACAGATGAAGTAGCGGGTGCTGGAGTAGTAGGAGGATTAGCAGAAAAAATGGATACAGAAGAGTTTTTCGACTTTTTAAAGAAGCAAATGCAGCTTTCTGTGATCAAACACACTGATATTTGCTTTGAAAATATACAAAAGATTGCCATTTGCGGTGGGTCAGGTGGATTCTTGCTAGAACACGCTAAAGCTGCTGGTGCACAGGTGTTTGTGACTAGTGATTACAAATATCATGAGTTCTTTGATTCCGATGGAGACATTATTATAGTGGATATTGGACATTATGAGAGCGAACAGTACACTATTGATCTACTTTATAAGCTTGTAAAAGAGAAATTTATTACTTTTGCAGCCCATTATACTCTACAGAGTACTAATCCGGTAAATTACTACTAAGATCATAAGATAATATGGCAACAAAGGAACTAACAGTAGCAGACAAGCTAAAACAATTAGTGGAGCTACAAACTATCGATTCTAAGAAGGACGAAATCAAGATACTCAAAGGTGAACTTCCGATGGAAGTAAGCGATCTTGAAGATGAGATCATCGGTCTAGAGACTAGAGTGAACAAGGTTGAAACTTCTATTGAAGAAGTAAGTGTGGAAATCAATAAACACACTGCCAACATCAAAGAAGCTGAGGCGCTCATAGAAAGATACAACTCACAACTTGATAATGTGAAGAATAACAGAGAGTACGATGCCCTTAATAAGGAACTTGAACTCCAAAAGTTAGAGATTCAACTATCTGAAAAGAAAATTAGAGAAGCTAATGCAGCTAAAGAAGTAAAGGAAACAAGCCTTACCACTGCAGTAGAAAAGCTAGAGAAGAGAAAAGGAGATCTAGAAACTAAGAAAGTAGAACTTGATAAGATTATCGCTAAGACTGAAAAGGACGAAACGAAGCTCGAGAAGGCATCTACTAAAGTAAGAAAGACTATAGAAGATAGACTTCTCCAATCATACGATAAGATCAGAACGTCATATAGAAACGGTGTAGCAGTAGCTCCAGTAAATAGAGCTTCTTGTGGAGGTTGTTTTAACCGTATACCACCTCAAACTATAATAGAGATAGGTTCCATGAAGAATATCATAGCATGCGAATATTGTGGTAGAGTACTAGTAGATCCTAGCCTTATAGAAACAAAGAAGAAGAAATAGTTTTCTGAAAAATTTAATTTTGAGCCATGTAGATTCACTTCTACATGGTTTTTTTTGTGAATATTTTCTGGTTACTACATACAATCTAGAGACCCTGGTCATATAGTTTTAATATCTGGTAGACTATGTGGCGCAAGTCTCAATGCCTCATCACTTCAAATACCAAGTTGTCTAAATTATACAGAAAGCTAAAACCAACAATTCAAAACGATGATTTCTATGTATGTTTGCAAGCAATGAAAATATCTCTAAATAAGTTGATTATGACCTCATTGCTACTCCTCTGTAGCTTGCTAATATCAGCTCAGTACAGATTTGAGATTACGCCCGATATTGAAGAGGCATATGACTATGCGATGAGCTTACGTAAGACAGAGGCAAAGAAAAAGTTACAATACATCAAAACTGCTGACCCTAATAATCTTATGGTTCTTCTCGTAGAGAATTATCTTGATTTTTTCGAGATATTTATCAATGAAGATGAAAGTCAATTTGATGAATTGGAGCGAAATAAAAAGCAGAGACTCCAGCAAATAGAAAATGCTAAAGTAAAATCTCCCTACAGTCGATTTGTAAAAGCAGAGATAATATTGCAATGGGCCTTGGCAAGAATGAAGTTTAATCAAAGATTTACGGCTGCACAAGAGATATATTCCGCATATAACTTACTAGAGAAAAATGTAGCGATATATCCGGAATTTCTATTAAATAAAAAAAGCCTTTCAATCCTTTATGCATTGGCAGAATCACTTCCTGGAATTGTTAGAAAAGTGTTTGGAGTAGATGGATCTATACAGCGAGGAACAGAAGAGATAGTTTTGCTAACGAAATTAGATCGTGATGTGGCATCGGTTTTCTATGATGAAATATCTACGATTTATGCTTATATCTTATCTTTCCAGAATAATGATAAGCACAACGCTTGGACATTTATCAAAGACAGGAATATGAATATTGAGAATAATCCATTAGCATGTTTTGTTTTAGCTAATATTGCTCAAAAAAATGGACTCAACGACAAAGCAATAGATATACTTTCTAATAGACCGAATGGAGACAATTATGAGAAATTTTATTATTTGGATTTTTTACTTGGGAAATCAAAACTGTATCGATTAGAGAAAGGAGCCGATGAACACATTAAAGTATTTATAGATAATTTTAGAGGAGAACACTTTATTAAAGAAGCATATCAGAAGTTAGCTTGGTACGAGTTAGTGATGAATAATAATTTCGTAGCGTACAAGAAGTATATCGAATATTGTATGGATAGTGGCAGCGATTTAGTAGATGAGGATAAACAGGCCAAGAGAGAGGCTAAGAGTAAACACGTACCACACCCAGATTTACTGAAGGCAAGGTTGTTATACGATGGCGGATATTACCAAAGAGCATATAGACTGTTGATTACCAAGGCTTATTTGTTTCAGAAAGGCAGTATCGAAAATATTGAATATAATTATAGAATGGGGAGGATCTCACAAGCACTAAATAACCCTCGAGATGCGATACAGAAATACGGATATGTAATCAATATTGGCAATAAATATAAGAGTTATTATGCATGTAATTCCGCATTACAAATCGGATTGATTTATGAATCGCAAAGTGATTACAGAAAAGCTAAGGAGTACCTCAAAAAATGTCTTAAAATGTCTCCTGATGAATATAAAAATGGACTTCATCAAAAGGCAAAATCTGCCTTGGAAAGGATAGACGAAAAAGAATAAATTCGTAGGGTAACTAATCTCGTAAGTGTAATGAGTTACATTACCATTTTTTCATTGCATGTTTTCATTGCCAATTTCAGAATCTTGACATTGATTTTGTGGGTAAGGGTATTTCCATTTTATATAAATATGATACTCTTGGATTTGAAGTAATTCCAGTATTGGATGAAAGAGGGAGAATGTTGTTGGCTGGTATTTCAAATACGTCTTTTGTGAATAGTAAAGTATTTATTACTAAGTTGAATGTAGAAAGGTCGTTTGATATTGATGTTGAAGATATATTACCAGTAACCATCAAAGTATTTCTTATTCCAAGTAGCAATACTCAATGGATATTAGACAAAAGTGTGATCATTGATATTGCAGATGTCAAACTGTTAGATATTTCTGGATATATATACTCGAACTGGATATAGATTAAAACCAAATTTATATGTAAGTCAAAGTTGAATTAGGGATGTATATTCTTTTAATAACTAAGAACAACGGTAAAACTGTAAATACTCAAGTTGTAATATTGAAATAGTGTCAATAACCTAATACAGTATCATCCCCTCTATAATCAGCTGCACCTTCTATCATACCTTCTGAGTTGTAATAGATACATTTGATTTTGCCTATTTTTCCCTTTTGCTCAACGGTATGCCCCATTACTTTTAGAGAATCAATGACTTTCTGATCAAACCCTATTTCTTCAAATTCTATTTCATCTGGTTTCCATTGGTGATGAAATCTTGGAGCAGAAACAGCTTCTGTAGCACTCATACCATAATCTATTACATTTACGATTACTTGGAATACTGAGGTAATGATCTTCGACCCTCCAGGAGATCCCACGGTAAGTAAAGTCTTTCCATCTTTTAACACTATCGTAGGTGTCATAGAAGACAACATACGTTTACCTGGTTCTACTTTATTTGCCTCTGCACCTATCAGACCAAACATATTTGGCACTCCTGGTTTTGCAGAAAAGTCATCCATTTCATTATTGAGAAGAAAGCCAGCACCTTGGACAACTGTCTTGGCACCGTAGGCTCCATTTATTGTTGTAGTAAGAGATACTGTATTACCTTCTGCATCTACTATGGAAAAATGTGTTGTCTCCATACTTTCTTTAGCTTGTCCTGATTTTATGCTATCACTAACACTAGCTTGTGTAGGTTCAAAATCTATCATTCTTTCTTTGATATATTCATTGTCCATCAGCATTTCCAGCGGTACATCATAATAGTCACTATCACCTAAGTGAGTTGCTCGATCAGCATAAACTCTACGCTCTGCTTCTGCCATCAAATGAATACTAGAGGCACTATGGTGACCTAATTTTTTTATGTCATATGGTTCTATCATTTCTAAGAGCTGAGTTAAGGCAACTCCGCCACTACTAGGAGGAGGCATAGAAATAATCTCATGCCCTCTATATCTAGTTTTGAGTGGTTCTCTCCAAACGGCTCTATAGTCAATGAGATCTTGTTTACTGATCACGCCATTTCCACG
>DDCY01000026.1:0-14221 GCA_002335865.1 Saprospiraceae bacterium UBA1994 | reverse complement strand
TCCAAAGTCAAAGCAAGTTCTGATTGAATCAATAGATCTCCTTTGGTATATTTCTCTTTATTGTTAAATGGGGTTTTAGCTCTGTTGTACTTATCAAAGTCAGCCTTTTTCCAATTTAACATGCCCGCTTGCTGCCCAGTAAGATGGAATCCTTTTCTAGCTATTTCAACCGCTGGTTGTACAAGCCGTTTCCAATCTTTTAGTTTACTATACTTTGCATATGCTTGTATCATACCATCCACGCTTCCTGGTACTCCAACTGCTAATTCTCCATATTGAGATAGTTCTGATATTGCATTATCGTTTTCATCGAGATACATATTTGGATATGCTGCTGAAGGCGCCTTCTCTCTGAAGTCTAGTGTGGTAGACTTTCCACTCGCATTACGATAGACCATAAATCCACCACCACCAATATTTCCAGCTACTGGATAGCAAGCAGCCAATGCAAACTGTACAGCTATCGTAGCATCGATGGCATTGCCTCCATCTCGCAGTACTTCTATGCCTATCTTTGTCGCTAAAGGATGGGCAGTAACTACCATAACGCTATCCTCTATCACTGTCTTGGTAAAAGTATATTGGTGGATAGATGGATGTTTACAAGATGTAAATTCGATACTTATGCCTAAAATGGCTAATAAAAGCGTCTGATAATTTTTCATAAAAGTGTTTTAATTTTCCAATTTAGAGATATTATTCAGATTTAAATGTGATTTGTAGGAGACGAATATTGTCTAAAGGAGGTATTACAACCATAATGGCGAACAGATAGATAATTATGCCTTATCTTTGATAATACACTAGAGCAAAGTTCGTTTAATTTATTATTATACGAACAAGTATTGCAAGAACTAAGAACACAGTATGCAAGCGACTATTATGGCAACTCAAATGAAATATACAGTATTAGCACTAGTTATGTGCATAACTACATTGGCTTCGGCACAGAAGTTTGTTAACGAATTTCTCAATATAGGAGTAGGAGCACGTGCTCACGGAATGTTTGGAAGCGTAGTGGCTAATGGAGAAGACCTTACTTCGGCGTATTGGAATCCAGCGGGACTTATTGGTTTAGAAAATTCTCTAGAGATTAATGCAATGCATGCCAACTGGTTTGGTGGAATTGCGGGCTATGATTATATCTCTATAGGAAAGAAGTTTAAAGAAAAAAATGCGGCTGCAGCAGTAACGTTAATAAGAATGGGAATTGATAATATTCCTAATACACTCAATTTGATTGGGCCAGATGGTAACGTAGATTATAATCGTATAGAGACATTTTCTACAGCAGATTATGCATTTATGATTTCTTATGCTAAAGCGATGGATGAAGAAGGAAAATTATCTCTTGGTGGAAATCTCAAAGTAATACATCGGTCTATAGGTAGTTTTGGTTCTGCATGGGGATTTGGAGCCGATATAGGAGCTAAGTATAAAGTGTTAAAAAATATTACATTAGGTCTAACCGCCAAAGATATTACTACAACATTCAACGCTTGGTCATTTAATTTGTCTGAAGATGAAAAATCCACATTCAATGATACAGGCAATGAGATACCTGTAAGTAGTAACGAAGTAACTTTGCCAAGGTTAGTCCTTGGTATTGCTTATCAAACCAATATTGGAGCCAATTTTTCTTTGTTAGCGGAGACAGATTTAACATTTTCGACTTACGGAAGAGAGGCTGCACTAGTATCGAAAAATAGATTAGAAATAGATCCTACTTTAGGTATAGAGATTGGTTATATGAACAAAGCTTTCTTGCGTTTCGGTATGGGTAATATACAACGTAGAGTCAATATCGAAAATTTCGATGAAAGTACTATAGAAATACAGCCCAATGTAGGCCTAGGTCTAAAACTAGGTAGGCTTACTGTAGATTATGCATTAACTAATCTTGGTGATAGAACTGATATATTGGTATCACACATCTTTTCAGTCGGTATTGCATTCAATGCTAGGAAGGCGAGCACAAACGCTAATGAAGGCATTTAAAAGGTACAAGAAATATCAAAGCCTGAGTTTGTAATTCCAATATTGAAAGTATAGCCCATTTCTTTAGATTCAGATAATATCAGACTAGTAGCTTAACCGATTTTTCCTTATCCAACACTAATTATCTTTCTGTCCGGTATTATTTCTTTTCGAATAATTTTTTAATCGATTTGTTCAAAGAAATTATATCGCAAGGCCACAAAAAATTATGTCAATTATTGAATTGTACAAAAATGTAATTAATTGTATAATCAAAATCTTATGATTGATTATTATTTGGGATTACTCTGAAAGATAGATAATTAGATATTTTAGAATATGTTAAGTCAAATTTGAACCTTATTCATTATGTTTTTTGCGATATTTGATTTAACAAAAATCTAATCATAAAAGATAACATAAAATGCCAATAAAAGTAGGAGAGAAAGCACCATTATTCACACTAAGGAATAGTGCAACAGAAGAAGTAAGTCTATCTGATTATAAAGAGAAAAATTTAGTAGTCTTATTTTTCCCATTAGCATTTACAGGAGTGTGTACGACTGAGCTGTGTGAGATTAGAGATAGTATAGCTGAATATAATAATATGAATGCAGAGGTAATGGCCATTTCAGTTGATAGTCCATTTACATTGGCGAAATTCAAAGAGGAACAAGGGTACAATTTTCCATTATTATCAGATTTCAATAAGGAGGTGTCTAGAGCTTATGGATCTCTTTACGAAGATTTTGTGTTAGATATGAAAGGAGTTTCTAAAAGGTCAGCTTTCGTAGTTGATAAGGAAGGGACAATCAAATATGTTGAGGTTTTGGAAAATGCTGCTGATATTCCTAACTTTGAAGCAGTGAAAGATGTGCTAGCCGAAGGCTAAAATATCATAAATAGGAACCCTTTGTAAGATAGTAATATTATAAAACATGATAAAATTTTCAGTAGACGAACTATTGGAGACTCTTGTAGCGGAAAAAGAGGCACCAACTATTTATTCTCAATTGATTGTATTGAATGATGATTTCAATACATTTGATTGGGTGATTCAGTCCCTTATGGAAGTATGTAGCCATACTTATGAGCAATCAGAGCAACTATCACTTATAGTGCACTTTAAAGGTAAAGCTTGTGTAATGACGGATGGATTTGATGCATTAAAGCCAATGAAAGATGCTCTTACAGAAAGAGGTATCAGTGCTGTTATAGAGACATTAGTAAAAGATTAATATGATTGCAATAATAGTATTGAATCAATTTGATTTGACTTTAGCTGCAAGTCTATCTTTTTAAAAAAGGCTTGCCTCTTGTTTTTGTATCAAGTTGTAGGATGTGATTGTTCGATATCCAATTATTGGATGATTAGACTTGGGCAGTAATACTGTTCCCTTCTCTTTTTTTATTTTCGCATAATGATATTGTTAAATAGTAGCATAGTATTTCCTCATCCGGAGTCTAATCACGACCATGATGTATTGGCTGTAGGCGGTGATCTTTCTATTGAACGTCTGTTGTTAGCATATCATTATGGCATCTTTCCCTGGTTTGCTGAGGGAGATCCTATTATGTGGTGGAGTCCTAGAGAACGTTATGTACTACCCCCATCAGAGGTTAAAGTCAGCAAGTCTATGCGCAATATAATTAATAGAGGTATTTACAGATATACTTTTGATACCGCATTTGTAGATGTAATCAAGGCCTGCTCCTATGTCAAGCGCCAGGGACAACCAGAAGATAGAGGATGGTTGTCAGAAGATATGATCGACGCTTACCTATCATTGCATGAGTTAGGCTATGCGCATTCAGTTGAAGTGTGGAATCAAGAAGATAAGTTGGTTGGTGGCTTATATGGTGTAACTATTGGAAAGTGTTTCATAGGTGAGTCTATGTTTTCTAAGGCTAGTAATGCATCTAAGTTTGGCTTTATCTCATTATGTCAACATCTAGATAAGCAAGGATTGCAGCTAGTAGATGGTCAGATACATAACGATCATCTAGAGTCTTTAGGTTTTGACTTCATGGATCGGAGCGACTTTATGGCCTTCATGCGGAGTAATGTGATGGAATCTCTTACGTTCTAATTGCATAATCTCTTCTTGCTTTATTGATGCTTGAGTTGTATAATGCTTTTTGTTGATTTAAACTTATCAATAAAAATAGTATTTTGAGATATATTATTATTCAATCTGACCCTCATAAGAATTAAATCATGAAATCACTTTTTTTTGTCTTATTCTGTAGTATTACATCTGTCATATTTGGACAGTCTACTACGGTCAATGCTTTAAATTATAATTCTACAACTAGAGATACGCTAATAGAATTTCCTATTGGCGATCATAATCAATATAAAAAGATAATCATGCATTATAGCATGAGATGTAAGGATGGATTAGTATCGCCAGGGATTGCTGGACAGACTAATATAGGATGTGGTGAATGGGATTATAGCTGCAATACTAATATTGTCGATTCTACTCAAGTAGATTCGCTCAAGAGGGTAGGTCCTGATCATGTAATATCAGGATTTGAAGGGACCCTATATGAGTTCACGACACAACCTATATATACTACTGTGAGGCAAACGATCAGAGACGTAGAGTATAATACAAGTAACCTAATATCTATAATTGATGTTGGAGAGGGTACTCAAGGTGATCTTTATGATATTGGCCTAGATGGCGATGTGAAGACTCATCTCTTTTTGGTTAATGGTGCAGATATCCAATCGCAAGGTGTCACTGCTGGTGAGATAGGTCGTATGCGTTGGGATGTATTTGGTAATTCTTCACAGTTTGATAATCTAAGAATAAGTATGCGTAGCACTTCGGCAGATGCAGTTTCTGCTACAGAACTTTTCTCCGGCGATTGGACAGAAGTCTATCAAAACAACATTGAGATAAAAGGGGGAGTTTTCCTCAATTTTTATCAAAATTTTATTTGGGATGGTTCGTCAAATATTTTAATTCAGATGAATTATGAAAGTTCGAGCGATAGTCCTGTCAGATTTTATGGAGATCTAGATTCTGATAAAGAGGTACTTACAGTAAATGGTAGCAATGATAAATATGTAACCTGTGGGCCAAGTGGAAATTTTATTAGTGAAGAAGGAATTCCTGATGTTTCAGATGAAATAACGGTGTCATTTTGGTCTTTTGGTGATCATAAACTTCCAGTAAATACTACGATTTTTGAAGGAGTAGATGATGCCAATAGACGCCAAGCAAACGTGCATCTACCTTGGAGTAATGGACAAGTATATTGGGACTGTGGTGGTAATGGTGGCAATTATGATAGGATAAACATGGTAGTCAACCCAGATGATTTTAAAAATAAATGGACGCATTGGGCATTTACAAAAAATGTCTCAACAGGAATCATGAATATTTATTTGAATGGTGAATTATTAGTAACAGGAAGTGAAAAATCTAATCCTATCGATATTAAAAGATTTTCATTAGGATCTTCATCTGGCTCAAGTCCTACTTATTGGCAGGGATCATTAGATGATTTCCAAGTATGGAATAAAGAGTTTTCGCAAGAAGAAATCAAATCAAGGATGAGAAGTAGAGTAGATGCCAGCCATCCAGACTATTCTAATCTGATGATGTATTTTGATTTCGATGGCGATGTTAGTAATGGATTAGTAGATAAGTCATCATATAATAATAATATGACTGCTAATGGCCAGCTGATTCAAAGAGATTGGAGGTCGCATCAGTTGGTGAAAAATATAAGTATCGGAAATAAGATGCCTAATTTCTTCTTACTGAAAGGAAATTATCAATACGATGTAGTAGAAACCCAAGTGGACAATTTGATTGAAAATCTTCCATCACGAGTAGATAGATACGTATTGGAAGGAACGGATAGAGTGCTAGATGAAACTTTCTATTACTATACTGCAGGAGAGCAACCCATCTTTGATGAAGATTATAATCAAATAGGAACAGAAGTAATTGCAGGTGAAGATTTCATCTTTATTCAAGATATGAATTACTTCTCTAAGAGTCCGTTGGTATACGAGTTGATGTCATTCGTTACACCATATGGTATTAATTTAGATTTGGGAATTGAAGGTAAGACATGGTCTTTTGATGTAACAGAGTTTGGTCCTATACTTAAAGGAAATAAAAGAATCTTTATGAATAGGGGAGGTCAATGGCAAGAAGACATGGATATTCGATTTGAATTTGTTGAAGGGACACCCGTTCGTGATGTAGTTAATATCACTCAATTATGGCCAGTGACTTCTTCTGGTTATCAAGATATATTGAATAATAACAGATTTGAACCAAGAGAGGTAAATATAAACAATGACACCAAGTCAACAGAAATGAAAGGAGTAATAACTGGACATGGTCAAGAAGGAGAATTTATTCCAAGGACTCATACTATGAGTATGAATGGAGTGCCTCTCTCTTATCAGGTTTGGACTGAATGCTCTGATAATCCAGTGTATCCTCAAGGAGGAACTTGGGTATATGATAGAGCTGGCTGGTGCCCTGGAGCGCCATCTGATGTGCAGCGATTTGATGTAACCGACTTTATCTCTAGTATGGGATCCAATACCGTAGATTACTCTATTAATACTGCTGCAGGGGATAGCAGATATATAGTCAATATGCAATTAGTGGAATATGGAGATCCTAATTATAGTAATGATGTAGAACTATTGGAAATAAGAAATCCATCTTCAGAAATCATACATGAGCGATATAATCCAGCTTGCCAAGCACCAGTTATAAAGATTCGTAATAATGGCACTCAACCTCTTACTCAGTTAGAAATAAATTATGGATTTGATATTGATGGAGAAGTATTGCTAACGGATGGCCAGACTTATCTGTGGAACGGTAATCTAGGATTTTTAGAGGAAGAAGAGATTGAGTTACCATTTTTTCCTGGTTTGACACTTCCAGAAGGAGCTAAATTCAGAGTGAAATTTAATGGTGATGATGAGGATACTGATAATAATACTTTAGTGTCTGATATACGTGCAGTAGATCATTATGATAATGATGTGATCATCCAATTTAAGACCAATTTCGTTTCTAGTGAAACATCATATACCGTGTATGACCAAAATGGTACTGTGGTTCTGCAAAAGCTATCATCTAATGTAGCTGGGAATACTGTTTATACAGATACCCTTCGGAACCTCAATGGCTGTTATCAACTTGTGATCAATGACACTGGCGGTGATGGACTATCTTGGTGGGCTAATAATGATGGAGATGGATATATAGCAGTGAGAGCAGATGGAGCCGGATGGACTACGCTTCCTGCTGACTTTGGTAGTGTATATAGGTATGATTTTACCACAGGAATCATCGTTTCTACTGACGATGTGACGGCTGATGAAGTGATGACTATTTTTCCAAATCCGGTTAGTGCTGGGTTATATATAGAACTTGATAATCGCTTATCTAATGGATCTATATTGATTACCAACGAGATGGGCCAACAGCTGCACACTGAGAATATTAAAGGGCGGACTGATTTTTACATTGAAGAAATAAATAGATTTACATCAGGTGTATATCACCTAACAGTAATCACTGAGAGTAGTACCTTTACGCAGCGATTTGTAAAAATATAGCGTAAAAGTATTAGATGATAGCATTCGAAAAGTATGTCTTAGATAATGGACTCCGTGTCATATTGCACCAAGATGCATCTAGCCCTATGGCAGTAGTCAATGTAGCGTATGATGTAGGATCAAGAGATGAAGAAGTCGAGAAGACTGGATTTGCTCATCTTTTCGAGCATTTGATGTTTGGAGGGTCTGCTAACATTCCTGATTTTGATACGCCTATACAGATGGCAGGTGGGGAGAATAATGCATTCACTAATTGTGATATGACTAATTTCTATAACATTTTACCGGCTGAGAACATAGAGACCGCACTATGGTTGGAGTCCGATCGAATGATGAAGTTGGATTTTAGTTCTAAGTCTCTTGCTACACAGCAAAAAGTCGTCATAGAAGAATTTAAAGAGACCTGTCTCAATCAACCATATGGTGACATGTGGCACCATCTCAGCGATATGGCGTACAAGGAGCATAGTTATAGATGGCCGACTATTGGACTAGTGCCTGAGCACATCCAAGATGCTAAGTTAGGAGATGTAGAAGCTTTTTTCTACAGATATTATCGCCCTAATAATGCGGTACTTGTTGTAGTAGGAAATATTCAGATTAGCGATGTCAAATCTCAGATCAATAAATATTTTAGTGATATACCAGCAGGAATAGAACTCAAAAGATTATTGCCTGTAGAGACTAAACAGTCACAATTTAGATCTAAGATTATCGAAGCAGCGGTACCCCTACCGTCTATAATTATGGCTTTCGGCATGTGCAATAGACTCAATGATGATTACTACGCTGTTGATCTTTTATCTGATATTTTAGCTAATGGAAGGTCTAGTAGATTTTTTGTCAACATATATAAGAAATCAATCTGCAGTACTATAGATGCATTTATTTCAGGGACATTTGATCCAGGGCTATTTATAGTTGAAGCTAGACCGATGCCAGGAGTAAGTATTGATCAAACAAGAGAGGTAATCTGGAATGAGCTTAATGAAATAAAAGCCAAAGGGGTACAGTCAGAAGAGCTAGAAAAAATACGTAATAAAACAGAAAGTAGTCTCGTATATTCTGAAGTAAGTATTTTGCATAAGGCAATGAATTTAGCGTATTATGAGATATTGGGCGATGCTGAAATGATCAATATTCAATCCCAGAAATATCAAAACGTTACTGCTGAAGACATTAAGCGTGTAGCTAACGAGATACTATCTCAAGAGCAATGTAATGAAATCATATACTTACCCAAATAATGTATAAGACTGACGATAAGCGGTTATATATCTATCTAAGTGTCATTATAGCATTGGCGATACCTGCACTTCTGATCAATCTTGGGTTGCAGACGTTTATCAATGATGAATCTATAAGAGCATTGGTAGCTTTGGAAATGGGATTCTCTGATAATTTTATAGTACCAACAGTCAATGGATCTTACTACTATAGTAAGCCTCCAATGTACAACTGGATAATCTACATTAGTTTCATGCTATTTGGAAGATTTGATGAGTTAGCGACTAGAGTGCCGACAGTAGTTTGTTTAGCATTATTTTGCTACACCATATACAAGGTTAATCGACCATACTTCAAAGATATCAAGTATCCGATTTTGATTTCATTGTTCTTCCTTACTTGTGGACGAATAATATTCTGGGATTCCTTTCGAGGTTTGATAGATATTGGATTTTCTTGGGTAGTGTTCTTGATGTTTATAGCAGTATATCACTATGGTACTCGTAAAAAGTACTGGCATATGTATATTATCTCATATGTGCTCGCTTCGATTGCATATTTGCTAAAGGGATTGCCAGCTTTCGTATTCGTAGGATGTACGATGATGGCCTTTCACTACATGGATAAAAGTCTCAAGAAGATAATCAGCATTCCTCACATCGCAGGAGGACTCTGTATGGTAGCTATTCTGGGAGGTTATTATATGATGTACGGGGTCTATAATGAAAGTACTTCGGTAGTACCAGGCTTGTTGGATCAGAGTACACAGCGTACACCATTGAGACATGGCATTTGGAGTACTATCAAACATATATTCATTTATCCATTTGATAATATTTTTCACTTTTTACCTTGGTCTGTGTTAGGAGTGATGTTCTTACGAAGAGACATCTGGAATATCATTAAGAGGAATCGATACATTCATTATGTTTCAATTTGTTTCTTAGCGAATATTTTTGTCTATTGGATTTCTCCAGGAACATACCCTCGATATATATTGATGCTTATACCCTTGATATTTACGGTATTGGTATATCTATACTCCATAGAAGAAGAGGGATGGAGATTACTCCTCTTGAGAAGATTGTATCAAGTGATAATTGTAGCTGTACCATTTGTCGTTGCAGGATTAATCGGAATAGATGAAGTGAAACAGATTGATGGCTATCAATGGAAGATCGGAGTGTTATTCTTAGCATTAGTAGGCTTGGCGGTTATCTACTTCAAGGATCAGGGGTACAGACTATTTTTTTTAGTCATGCTAGTGCTTTTGCTTCGTATTGGATTTAACTGGTTTATGATGCCGATTCGACAAGAGAAGGATTACGGGACTATAGCTAAAAACCAAGCAGCAGTAATAGGAAAGAAGTACAAAAATGTCAAACTTGAACTTTACAAAAATGCCAAGTTAGACCATACTAGTTCGTTCTATATAGCTAGGGAGAGAGGAGTAATTAACTATCGTAATCTAGCGCCAGATGAAGATGATATTTATCTCATTGTAGATACTAGTCGAACGGAGATTCCAATACCTTATGAGGTAGTAGATACATTTCGAAAGAGAGAAGATTGGACGCTGATGTATGTGGTCAAGCGCAAGCAATAATATAAAGTTAAAGTGCTAAGCATAGTTCTCTGAAAAGTTGACCTTCAGAGATTTCACAACCCCAATCTAGCATTTCGAATATTTCTAATTCTCTTACCTTATTGTATTTCTTCTCAGTAGTAAAAGCAACTACATCGTCAGGAAAGTCTTGAGTCTGAAGTGCTGCAAATACTGAGGTAGACATATCAGTTTCTGAGCTATCCAATCCAACAAGAATAATTTTATCATCAAGACATTGGAAGCATTTGATACTATGAGCAGACCTGAAATCTATGTACTTAGTATTTCGTAAGATACTTTCCCATACTACATCAGAAAATAATTCAGTCATCTTTTGAGCACCGATAGGATCTTCATCTTTCATCTTTATCCAGTCATCTTGCATCATACCATTGATCACAAGAAACTCAACAAATTCCTTTTCCAAAGATTGGAGTTCTTCTATATTGAGTGGTTTGTATTTTGCCATAATTAATTTCTAGGTTACGCATTAGAAATCTTCTCTCGCTAAAAATAATTGCATTTTATCATTGTGATTAGCTACAAGTATTCCCTTTTGAGTTTTTCCTAGTTTGATTGGTTCAATAGCTCTTACGTTTCTGCTGATATTGAGTCCTGAGTATTGTATCAGATTACTTGTGGAAAATGTGCCGTCACCATTACCATTAAGTAGTAGTCCTCTTCCAGCATCATAGGCTGGTGTTTCGGGTTCGGTATCGTACATGTTACCTGCTACTACGATATCGATATTACCGTCTTTGTCAAAGTCGTCAATAATCATATCCATAATAGGAGACCATTGTGCAGGAGTAGGGAGACGTTGGACTTCGAAGTTCATGTTTCCTTTATTTATGAGTACTATACTGCTAAATGTGGTCACTGCCTTTTGATTAGCAGTACTTATTTTATCAGCACCGAGAATGTCCTCTATACCAGATGATGCAAAGCCATCATATGTTGGAAATTTTTCTTTAAGAAATGGCATTTGCTCAGTAGAACATTCTTTACCTCTTACTGGAACAGTCTTTCCTTTATATTCTTTGGTCAATACTATATCTATAGATCCACTATCATCAAAATCCGATGCAAGTATTCCTAATGGTTTTTCAGTACTTGGGTTGAATTTGTTATTTTCTCCCATATTACCCAAAATAATATCTTGGTCTCCATCTTTGTCAATATCTGCCGTTTGTATGGATTGCCACCATCCTGTGAGACCATTAAGAGTTGTATTATCTAACAACGTAAATCCAGTCTCTGTTTGACTGTAAATCTGTGGAACACACCATTCCCCAACAACTATTAACTCGTCTTTGCCATTTCCGTCAAGATCAGCAACTGTAGCGCCGGTTATCATTCCACACATATTCTCTTGCAGAGATGAGATGTCTTCTATTCTGAACTTACCTCCAGTATTGATTAGTAAGTAGGATTCTGCAGCCAGTGGATATTTTCCAGGCGTATTACGTCCGCCTATGAACAGGTCTATTTTGCCATCACCATTGTAATCTAATTTTGTAATACTCTTTGTACTGGACTCAATATTAGGTAAGCTTATTTGACTATTAATGAAAAAGCCATTGCCACTATTGATATATAATCTGTCATCTGATAGGATAGGACTTACTGCTACTTCTCCTCCTCCTCCACTCGCTACGTAAAGATCAAGATCACCGTCATTATCTACATCTAAAAAAGTAGCACCTAAATCTTCGTGTTTACTATCTAGCATAAATGTCCTATTATCTATGGGAGAAAAAGAACTACCTGAAGCGGTATATATAGTACCGGATTTACCTTGTGATCCTCCTATATAGAAATCATCAAGTCCATCGCCATCGACATCTCCAACTGCTAATGCTGGACCCATTGTAGAATATTTATGTGGAAGTAATATCTCTGAAGCAAAATCGTCAAAGTCTTTTTCATCTGAAAAGATATCGATGCCAGCAGATTTTGTGATATCCATAAATCTAGTTGGCTTCGCTTTAGTATCGGTGAAAAATTGAGTGCCACTTCTCTTGTTGATTGTGATCAATTCATTTGGTTTTACATCTTTTGCTGTGTATTGAGTTCCATCAGTCCAATGCACATTGATACTATCTATTACTTCAGTACCTAATCCAAAATGTACTCGATGTTGGACACTAGATTGATATCCTCTAGTAAAATTGTAATCTGCTCTTTGAATCTTATCTCCTTGGTATAGTTTGATGACAGCATGATCGCTAGCAGCGGTACGATTAGGATTGGTCAAGTGTACTTGTAGATAGTTTGATTCTGTGAGTTTATTCTCTAGAATGCTAGCAGTATCCTGTAGGTTATTTAGCACCAAATCAAGATCGCCATCGTTATCCAAATCTCCATACGCAGCTCCATTCGAAAAGCTTGGTCCCATATTGGTCCAGTTTGTACTTTGGTTGCTAAATTTCTCTCCGTTTTCGTTTTTATAAAACTGATTTTGAGTAGGTGTACTTTTTAATATTTTTAGAAATTCATTAAATACATTTTCGTTATACTGAGCGCCTGGAGTTTCTTCAAATTCATTTTGTATCTTCTTAAAGTCATTGTCTTTAGTATCTCTATAAAAACCGTTAGTAACGTAATAATCTTTATAGCCATCATTGTCAAAATCTGCGAGTAAAGCCGCCCAACTCCATTCTGATTGAGATACACCATAGGCCTTACCTACTTCTTGGAAGCTACCAAAACCTCCTCCAACTTGCAGAGAATTGTACATATATTGTCTAGTAAATTTCAGTCTATCATGTAGATAGCGAAAACGCTCCGTATCCATAGATTCCATAAGTACTTTATTTCGATAATGATCTTCAGGAGTCATATCTACTACAGCCAAATCTAAGACACCATCATTGTTGATATCGGCGGCATCGCAACCCATTGAGTAAAATGAAGTATGCGCCAGTAGTAATTTAGATTTATCGGTAAATGTACCGTCGCCGTTATTGATGTAGTAGTAGTCTGGTAAAAAATAATCATTTGCCACATATACATCGATGTCTCCATCATCATCAAAATCTGAAGTAGCTAAGCCAAGACCGAATGCTTCTCTAAATATTCCTGCTTCTTTGCTTACATCAGTAAATTTTTGACCATCATTTCTATATAGTCTTGGTTTGCCTGTAGGATCTGCAAGTCCTTCTTTACTATTTTGTAATGATAACCATGGATTGAGATTTCCATCGTATTGACTATGATTATTGACCCAAAGATCCAAATCTCCATCTTGGTCGTAGTCAAAGAAGGATGATTGGACAGATCTTCCAGCATCGTTGACACCCATCTGTTCTGCCTTGTTGGTGAAAGTCATATCACCATTATTGATATATAAATCATTAGTTCTCAATCCGGATTCCGCATTTGGTCCCCCATTACATACATATATATCCAGAAATCCATCATTATTGATATCTATCATAGTGGCTCCAGTTGCCCATTTGACAGATGATTGCAAAGCATTTTGAGATATATCTTCAAATTGCATGTTGCCCTTATTGAGGTATAGCTTATTGGTCACATCATTACCCGTAAAAAAAATATCTGTCAATCCATCATTATTGATATCTCCTAATGCAACTCCAGCACCATTATAAAAGTAGTCATAGGTCATCGTATTACGCTGCCATGACTCATTGATGCCATTGACAAAGAATACACCAGACTCAAGAGGGCTGATCTCCGAGAATAGTTGACCAGTAAATGCTTCAACAGGTTTGTCTGTTTTGCAAGCAGAGAAGACTAATATGATTAAAGTATATAAGATTATTTTAGCTTTCATT
>DDCY01000015.1:13554-109218 GCA_002335865.1 Saprospiraceae bacterium UBA1994 | reverse complement strand
CATCTACTTTAGGTTCGGTAAATGTATAAATCGCGTCACCATCCTGAGCGTATTTATCGATAATCGGTCCCGCAGGGTAATTTAGTCCAAGCATTTTACCGGTTTTGTCAAATGCTTCTCCAGCGGCATCATCGATTGTTTGTCCAAGAATCGCCATATCCAAAAAATCATCTACTTGTACAATCTGAGTGTGACCACCAGATACGGTTAAGCACAGAAATGGAAACTGAGGCTTCGGATCTTCAGCGAAGTGTGCTAGTATGTGTGCATTCATATGATGTACCTCTATTAGCGGAATGCCTAAGCCGAGGGCTAGAGATTTGGCGAATGAAACGCCTACAATTAAGCTGCCTAGCAGTCCAGGACCTCTTGTGAATCCAATGGCCGTCAAATCTTTTTGATGTACACTAGCATCTTCCAAGGCTGATTTGACAACAGGTACTATGTTGGCCATATGTGCTCTTGATGCGAGTTCTGGTACTACGCCTCCATACTGTTCATGTACACTTTGATTAGCTATACGATTGCTCTTTATCTCTCCATCAATAATTATAGCTGCAGACGTGTCATCACACGAAGATTCTATTGCTAATATGATCACCTTTGCGCCTTTCTTAACATTCATACTCTAAAAATGGATATTTACCTTGCTTTAAATAAATTAATCTTTGTACTATTGTACTACGTCAGAATAGTCATTAAATGCATCTAAATTCATAAGAGGTACCTATTATTGTGACATAATATCTACATTGTAGTAGATTTACGTGGGATTAAATTCTAACTAGTATCAAACGCAAAATTAAGCTTTATTCAATGAAAAACGTTTTTAAAATACTCATATACCTTCTTGCTGTACTACTTGCATATATACTCTATTCTTCTATCAAAGAGCCTATCAAGTTCCAAGCTGCTAAGCAAGCAAGAAAAGCTGTTGTGGTAAAGCAGTTAGAAGATATTAGAACTGCTCAAGAAATTTATCGATCTATTACTGGCGAATTTGCTGGAGATTTCGATACTCTATCCACTACACTTAGAAATGGTCAAATTCCTTTCATAGTACTTTCCGAAGATCCAGAATTTCCGGGAGATTCAGAAAAGTTCTTAACTGACACCACTTACGCATCAGCAGTCGACAGTATCATGTCTTTGGGTATTAATCTTGATTCACTAAGGTATGTGCCATTCTCAGGTGGTAAGACATTTGATATTGCTGCGGATACACTTACGTATCAGTCTACATTAGTAAATGTAGTAGAAGTAGGTACCTACTGGAAAGATTTTATGGGTAAGTATGCTGATCCAAAATATGCAAAGTACGATCAATCTTATGAGCCAGCTAAGCGAATTAAGTTTGGTGATTTAAATAAGCCAAATATATCAGGAAGTTGGGACAGATAAATCTAACCTTCACAACTAAAGATATAGATCCTAAAGATCACACTCTGTCTGTCCTTATTGAGATGGACAGTCTTGTCTATGGTGTATTCGATAAACAGAACAATCTTGTTGCATCGGGTAATCATGCAATAGACATATATAGCAAAGATCCATTTTCTGCACTTATAGAAGATGGTAATATCAATCTAAATTATAACAAAACCTCAGTAACATACTCAACAGCTGATTTTGTGCACCTGAGTGAGTTAGACTTTGGTGGAGGAGATTTTGACGCATACTTCAACAATATATCTATTGGAGATGAAATTCTTAGCAATAGGTTTACAGATAGTGGAATCTACGCAGTATTTCCTGTTAATAGTAACCTTAGATCAAATCTCAATGCTTTAATAAATCCTACTTTAGAGATACATATCTCTACGGCCATGAGACAATATATTTATCCTTCTCAAGCCAAGAAAAATGTGGTTTTAGTAGGAATGGGTAGAATACACTACATGTCCTATAATAAAGGAGACCTTATTATGTACAATGCTTATACTTATCGAACGAAAGAAGATTTTCTGTATTACTTACAGTTAGCTACTGAATTTACAAGTATGGATAGGGAAATAGATGTATTAGAAATGGCTGGATGGTTAGGAGTGAACTCTGATATCTATAAGTTTGTAGCACCCTATTATCGCCATTTAAAATGGGTTTCGCTTCCTGAAATGACTATTCTATCTTCTGATGAGAATCATCTGAAACATTATTATTTTGCATTATATGCCAGTGCTCTATGCGTATCATAGGAGGAAAATTTGGTAGGAGGAGATTTAATCCACCTGCTAACAACTGGCCAACTAGGCCGACTACTGATTACGCAAAAGAAGCACTATATAACATTCTGCAAAATAGGATTGACTTTGAAGAAACCAAGATGCTAGATCTATTTGGTGGTACTGGTAATCACTGTTATGAGTTTGTTTCTCGAGGAAGTACGGATGTTACTTATGTAGATAGTTTTGGGAAGTGTATAGCTTTTGTCAGAAAGACTGCTAAAGAATTGGATGTAGAAAATAATTTAACTGTTTTGAAATCTGATGTATTTCGATTCATTAAATCCGCTGATGAGCAATATGATTTCATATTCGCTGATCCACCATATCATCTAAAGACGCTGAACCAATTACCTGATCTAATCTTGGATAATGGCTTGCTAGCGACTGATGGAATATTAGTTATAGAGCATGATCAGCAAAATTCTTTCGAAGAACACAAAAGATTTGTTGATGTCCGGAAGTATGGAGGTTGCATTTTTAGTTTTTTTGAATGATTAAGCATTTTAATTAGTAAACGCATCGTCGGAGTGGAATTGTGGCATACGCTGACCAAACTTTCAAAATAGTCTTCAAAACTCATCAATAGGTACAAGGCTATTTTATAATGAATTTCAACGATCACACTAATTTTTTGAAAATAAGAAAATATATGGACTCCTTATATATATGGACTCCTTATATATATGGATCTAAAACACAAGGACCTGATATCAGATTTGCAATCAAAATTTTATGTGTTTGAGAAGAGTATAGTTAACTAACCTCCTTGCAATATTTAAGTTGAAGACTTATAGATTCTCTAATGCGTGATTTGGGTTTAACTTCTTATCTTTGTTGTTGTATGGCAAGAGCAAAGACATTATTAAAAAATGATCAATTCAGACTTACTCTGGATAGGCTATGCTATGAGATCATCGAAAATTATCCAGCAGTCAATGAGAAGTGTATTATTGGTATACAGGAGAGAGGTATATTTCTTGCCGAGCGTATTGCTGAGAGACTAACTATGCTTGAACGTGGAAGTAAGATGAACGTTGGAAAGCTCGATATAACATTCTACAGAGATGATTACCGGATACGTACTGAACCAATTAAGGCCAGTGAGACGGATATTGAGTTTGACATAGATGGTAAAGATGTAATACTTGTTGACGATGTTCTGTTTTCAGGCCGTACTATACATGCGGCTATGGCGGCCTTACAGGATTTTGGACGTCCATCAAAAATTGAATTACTTGTGATGGTAGACAGAAGGTTTAACAGACACTTACCTATACAACCCAACTACACGGGTATAGTAGTAGACGCATATGATGAAGCATATGTCAAAGTAGAATATAATCACGTAGAAGAGGAAGATAAGATATTGTTGTTTTCTGCCAAAACGGCGAAATGATAATCGAAAAACTAAAAAACTAAAAACGGTTAGTAGCAAATGAGTCAGTCTCAACTGAGTACGAAGCACCTATTAGGCATTAAGTATATCAATACTGATGATATCAATCTTATTTTTAAAACCGCTCAAAATTTCAAAGAGGTAATTAATAGACCTATTAAGAAGGTACCCTCTCTAAGGGACGTTACCATAGCAAATTTATTTTTTGAAAATAGTACTCGTACTCGGATATCGTTTGAGTTGGCCGAGAAGAGGCTATCTGCGGATACAGTTAACTTTTCTGCAGCAAGTAGCTCAGTGAAGAAAGGAGAGACCTTACTGGACACCGTAAATAATATCCTCTCGATGAAGGTGGATATGGTAGTTATGAGACATCCAGCACCTGGAGCACATCATTTTCTAGCACAACATATAGATGCTAATATTGTCAATGCTGGAGATGGTACTCATGAGCATCCAACACAAGCATTATTAGACGCATTCTCCATGACGGAGAAAGTAGGTAATCTCAAAGGTAAAAAGGTAGTGATTATTGGTGATGTGATGCACAGTAGAGTTGCCTTATCCAATATATATTGTCTGCAGAAATTGGGTGCAAAAGTAATGGTATGTGGACCGCCAACACTGATTCCTAAGCATATAGTCTCCTTGGGTGTGTTAGTGGAGTACGATATAGATAAAGCCTTGGCATGGTGTGACATTGCAAATATCCTTCGTATTCAACTGGAGAGGCAAGATATCAAATACATTCCATCATTGAGGGAATATTCACTCTACTACGGTGTGAATAAGGATAGGCTTAATAGATTAGACAAAGAGATAACGGTAATGCATCCTGGACCGATCAACAGAGGTGTCGAGATTACTAGTGATGTAGCTGATTCTGATCATTCTCTCATATTGCAACAAGTAGAAAATGGTGTAGCAGTAAGAATGGCTGTTTTATACTTATTAGCGGGTGTAAGAGGCTAGCAGTTAATCGTTAAATAATATTTAAATAACCATCTCATTTAAAAATGTATATAGCGTTATATGTTTTATTAACGATCTGAATGCATATGACTTACAAAGTAATATTTAGTAACATTTCATCTTTTAATAAATAGACAATCAGAAATACGTGAATAGATTTTATACACTTTTGCTACTTACATTTTTTGCTTTTACGTCAGTGACTGCCCAGAAAGTAGATATCGAAATCAATATAGACAACTATATGAATGATACACTTATAGTTGGTAACTATTATGCTGACAGGCAGCTGGTAAAGGATACGCTCATCCGTAAATCCAATGAAAAGAGTTTTCGATTAGAAGCAGATTCATTGTTTGAGTCAGGAGTTTATATTGCGATTACTATCCCCGATCATCAGTTTTCTCAGTTTATTATACCTGAAGATGATCAAGAATTTGAGATAAAGATGGACTACACAAATCTTTCTGAGCTAAAGAGCAGCGGGTCAGATGAGAATAAGTTATTCTATGACTATCTACGTTACCTTAACAAACGTAGACCGGAAAATATAAGGCTGCAGAAAGAACTAATAGATGCTGATTCGCTAGGAATAGATGTGGCAAAGATCAATGAGCAGATTGATGTATTGGATCTCGAAATATTAGAATACCAGGAAAAATTAGTAACTGATCAACCTACTACGATTACGGCAGCACTTATAGCCGCTAATTTTCAGGTGGATATACCTAAAATAACTGAGGGTACTCCAGCAGAAATACAGGCGAAACGATTTAGATACTACAGAGAGCATTATTTCGACAATGTGAATTTTAATTTCCCTGCGATTATCAGAACACCATTCCTGCACGATAGGATAGAGTATTATATGCAGAAGCTCAACGCACCATTGCCAGACAGTACAATCATAGCCATAGATTACATACTATCCAAGTTTACTGATAATGAAGAGGCTCTTAAGTTTTATACATCATATTTTCTTAATCAATATGCCCAAATGAAAATGGTTGGACAAGATGCGATATACGTGCATATAGTCGATAAGTACTACGCTAATGGTAAGGCACCTTGGGTAAAAGCAGAAACATTGGCTAAAATAGTAGACAATGCTAATAAGCTTAAGCCATTATTGATAGGGAATACGATTCCAGATGTAACTACATATGAGAAGGATGGTACGGCAATAAAAATCAGAGATATTGAAGCTGATTATACGGTACTAGTATTTTGGGCTCCAAATTGTGGTCACTGTAAGAAAGCTATGCCTCATGTAGTAAAGTTCAATGATGAATATCTTGCTAAAGGGGTAAAGACTGTTAGTATATGCACAAAAGGTGGAGAGAAATTCAAAGGTTGCTGGGATTCACTGGAGGATAAGGATATGCTGAGATTGCACAATACTGGAGATGAGTTTATCAGATTTCAGAGAAAAATGTTTGTAACAAAAACACCTAAGATCATTGTACTCGATAAAAATAAGGAGATCATAATAAAAGATATTCCTGCTGATAAGTTAAGCCAAGTGATAGATGAAATTATTCGTCTAGAGGACGCAGAAAAAGAGATAATCGAAGAATAGAATACCATTACTATGGTCCAAATCCTATACTACTTTATAGTAAAGCCGCTGTCATTATTGCCTATGTGGATACTATATCGACTCGCAGATGTCTTGTTTGTTCTAACATACTATGTTATCGGATATCGTAAGGAGGTAGTAAAAGAGAATCTTTTTATAGCATTTCCAGAAATGTCAGAGGTTGAACGAAAGCAGCTGGCTAGAGGGTTTTACAAAAACTTTTGTGATGTGATCATAGAATCCTTGAAGTTGTTTAGCATCAGTGAGAAAGAGTTGAGTAAGCGTATGGTAGTGCACGATGTAGATAATCTAAAGCCATATTTTGACCAAGGGAGGAGTATTGTAGGACTTATAAGTCATGTAAGTAATTGGGAATGGATGGTTATAAGTGATAAAGTGCTAAGTCATCAATCATTAGGCATAATGACACCCTTGAGTAATAAGTTTCTTCACAAAAAAGTAGTAGACTCTCGAACTAAATTCGGTTGTCGAGCAATTCCAAAAGCAGAAGTGAAAAAAGTAATATCTGAAACTACTGAACCCACAGTATATTTTTTCGCATCGGATCAATCTCCACATCGAGCTAAAAGCGCTTATTGGACAAAGTTTTTTGGTAGATATACGGCAGTGCAGTATGGCGCTGAGAAATTTGCAAAAGAGTACGATATGCCTGTTTTTCATTTTAGGATAAGAAGAGCTAAACGTGGATATTATGAAGTATACAATACAGCTCTAGAACTAAATCCAGTAGAAGCATCTTATGGCTCTATACTCGATACGTATTGCATAGAATTAGAGGAGCATATTAGAAATAACAAGACTGATTGGCTATGGACTCATCGAAGATGGAAGCATACAAAGCCTGATGAGTCACTTGCTACCAATTAATATACCTAATTGTGGTCAGGAAAGATTGTCACAATCAACTTTGGCATTTTGATGAAAAATCGATAAATTAAAGAATAGTGGTATTTTTACGAGATCAATAAATGTTGCAACAATCATATAATTATTTGGAAAATATCCTATTTTGATAAATATATAATTTTTTATATGCTATAGTGTGAAATCAATAAATATTATATTTTCTTTGCGTTTCATTTTAATTTATTGTCGAAGATTAGACTTGTAGCTTGAAATGAGCATCTCAAACCATATCTTTTGCTTCGAGTAAGTTAAAAACTATTACTAATTAGTTATAAATAAATTGATATATGGCAGGTACCAAATTTGATAAAATTGATCTTAAGATTCTTAAAATATTACAAGAGAATAGTAAAATTACTAATCTAGATTTATCTAAAAAGATTGGTCTATCTCCAGCACCAACTTTAGAAAGAGTAAAAAAGTTAGAGCAAACTGAAATAATTAAAAGCTATCATGCTAAAGTAGATGCTTCAAAGCTAGGACTTAACGTTCGTACGTTTGTACTTGTATCATTAGCGTGGCAGAAAGAAAATGCTTTGGAGAGCTTCATTAAGAAGATTAAAGAAGTGACAGAAATCGTTGAGTGCTATATCATTACAGGTGATGCTGATTTTCTACTAAAGATTGTTTGTAAAGATCTGCAAGATTACGAGCAACTTTTATTCAAGACATTAAGTCAAATTGAAGAAATAGAAAGACTAAAGACATTAATGACGCTGTCCGATGTGAAAATGTCTAACACGCTTCCTTTCGACTATTCTTCTCCAGTAAGAATCTAATTCTGATTGGAGTAATATGAAAAAAGTCAAAAAGGATGGCAGATGTTATGTCTTAGAGGTCTATATAGTTTGGATATAGAAGTTGTACATGGCAGTAAGTAAAAGAGAATCTGTATTGTGGGCTGTTTATGATCCTGAGAAGGATCGCACTAGTTACCTTATGGGTACTATGCATCTCAAAAGCTCAAAAGCTTATTCTTATGCTTTATTAGCTGAAAAATACGTACCTCTCACGGATAGTTACGCAGGTGAAATGAATCTAGATGCTGCAGAACAGGCAGATTTACATCAACACTTCCAGCTTCTACCTGATCAATCTCTATCAGACTTTTATACTAAACGGCAATACAAAAGAATGTCGTCTATTTTCTATAAAGTCACAGGTACTAAACTCACCCAAGTAGAAAATCTGAAACCAATGGCAATTTCTAATATAATAGCGGAGTCCTTTGTCGATGTTGAAAATGAACTAGCGTTAGATCACCATTTATGGAATTATGCCTTGAAGTTAGATAAAGAGCTTTATGGATTAGAATCAGTGCAAGATCAGATAGAGATATTGGCATCTATACCTATGAAATATCAGGTCACTAGCCTCAAACAAGTTCTCAGAAACGTAAATAAATATGGTAAATCAATAACGATTCTAGGTAATCTGTATGCTGAGGGACGATTTCATAAGTTATATCGCAAGAGTAAGAAATCTCTAGGATCTCTTAGATTATTAATGCTATATAGAAGAAATAAAAACATGGTCAATCGCTTTGTAGAACTGAGTGCGGATATGTCTCTATTTGCTGCTGTGGGTGCAGCGCATCTTGCGGGCAAAAATGGTATGCTCCATCTATTGACTGATAAAGGCTATCAAATCACACCAATCTTTGAGTAATAGTTTATTTGGCATTAAGTATTATATGCGGTATTACACCATAGATCATAAAGTAAAGGTAATAGGTAAGAGTGCATGATTAGGCTCTTTAAGACTTGTCTTTTATTTGCGATACGGAGTCTTTTATTTTTTCAGGACAACTCACTTAGTACTTCACTACTGCCATTTTGGTATGTATAATACATCCCTTTCCATGAATTATCGATTGAGTCTGAAGATTTAGAACTAAATCTAGGAGAGGGGCTATTTCTTCTTAGTTAAAACCTTATGATGATATGGAGTATGTTGTTTTCAATTTTGTTATGCTTCGCATCCATTAGGCAAATGATATTTAGATAAAATTGGTTCTTAAATTTCGTCAAATCATCAACAAGTATTTCTTGTCATTGAATGGCTTAAAGAGTAGATCAAGCTTATCACATATCAGTGATGTGACTTTATCCTAGTTTGGCCGACAACTGACTTTTACTTTCAACTAACCTCTTACATATCTTTCTTACCTTTGATCTATTGAGTTTAAACAAAAAATATACATGCAAATACAGCTTTGGTGCATTGGGAAGACAAGTGAGAAGTATCTGCAGCAAGGTATAGATATATATACCAAGAGATTATCTCATTATTGTAAGTTTAAACTAGAGGTCATCAAGGATGTGAAGCCTCAGAAAAGCAATGAGGCACTGAAACAATTAGAGGCTGAGCAAGTCATGAAATATCTATTACCCACAGATTACCTGATGCTGTTAGATGAGAAAGGCAAAGAATACTCCTCTGAGGACTTTGCTGCAGCTCTTGGACATATGCAGCTTAGATCTATCAAAAGGGTAGTGTTTGTGGTTGCAGGAGCATATGGTGCACATGAGACCCTTATTAAAAGAGCAGACCAGAAACTATCATTGTCTCAAATGACATTCTCACATCAGATGATTAGGTTATTCTTTACTGAGCAACTCTATCGTGCATATACTATATTGCGTAACGAAAAATATCACAACAGCTAGACATGACATTATCCGTTACTCTTATTATTGTAATTATTACCTGTATGGTTTCGATCCCTGCATTTACTAATAGACAGTTATTTGATCAGTTTAAACATCATCCTTATACTGAGAAAAGAAAAAAGCAATATTATCGATGGGTAACCTCAGGCTTCTTGCACGGTAGTTGGGTACACTTAGGTATCAATATGTATGTATTTCATGAATTTGGTAGACATGTAGAATATTGGTACAAAGGAATGTTTGGTCCCACTATGGGGGCGATACTTTTTCTAGTGATGTACTTGTTGACTATTATTTTAGCCGATACACCTACATATTTCAAACATCAAGACAACCCCAATTATTCCGCTATTGGAGCTTCTGGAGGAGTATCGGGAATATTGTTTGCCTTTATACTCTTTATGCCATGGTCTATGCTCGGATTATTTTTTGTGGTACCTATACCAGCTATCGTATTCGGAGTTTTATATTTATGGTATGAGTCTTGGTCCGCTAAAAACTCTAGAGATAATATAGGACATGATGCGCACTTTTGGGGAGCTGTAGCAGGTGTCGTAATAACGATTATTTATAGACCAACTATTTTTATTGACTTCATAAGTAAACTGACCAATGATTTCCCTTTTGGCTAATTTTTATTTGGTTTTGAATCGCAACTGTTTTTAAGCTGATATACACCAAACAAAAAATCACTCTGATTCTTCTTTAAGTATTCATCTTCAAAGTCAAATAACATTTGTAGTGTTTGATTTACTTCAAAACTTTCATGTACAAAGTTGTGAGCTATATCTTTTAGAGCATTCATTAGTATATTTCCTCCATAGGCTTTCTCCTCTATTACTGTGCAGTATTTGTGCAGCGTAGGAAGAATTTGATCAGCATCTACACATTCACTAGGGTCTGCTAGAATCATTCGAATTAGTCCACTTCCGTAGAATTTTTTCTTTAATGCATTCGATTTATATCTTTTTTTCAGTGCATGAGGAATGAGAGTTAAAGATTGATTGACTGCTTTAATTTGGTGCTTAGGAAATTGCAATCTATTTACACCAACATATTCATTGATTACTATATGGCCATTTGGTTTGAGTCTAGGTATTACAGTCTCTTTTATGAAAGTATCGATATCGTAAAAATGATGTAGTGATGCATGAAAAAATATTATATCAAATTTTTCATCTGAGGGTATCGTATTATTGATATCTCCGCATACAAAATGCATATTACTCAATCCCTGAGCCTTGGCATTAATTGCTGCCTTTTCTAGTAACGATTGTACAAGATCAGTACACACTACTTTGTTAAGTTGATTGTGTTTTGCAAGTTTGATCTCATGACTACTTACTCCAGAGCCTATAGACAGTAACCGAAGCGCACTGGTACTAGCAAAAAATTTATCCATAAGATAATCTTCGTAATCCATCTTATCTACTCCGGTGATCATTTTATTCCACCTCTTTTGCACAGCCGGTATGATCCACCAATTGGCAGAGGATACAGCGCTTTCATTGAAAGCACTCTTTGTACGATTTATCTTAGAGGGATTGAGCTTAGATATCAGGAATCCTTTACCTCTTTGTTTGAGTTTAGACCATACATCGATGAAGTCGCCACGAGTGATTAACATGATCTAAATAAGTATTGTTGATTTGGTTAATAAATATAATTAAAAGAAGCCAGAGTATTTTTATATCTTGATAAAAATTGAATCTATTTTAACAAAGAGTTCACTGTTTTTTTTCAGTTCTTATTTTTCTTTCCAAACGGATTCTAACCCATTAATTTTTCTTTAATTTCTTCGACGTCTTTATCTGTTTTAGTGTCCAATATATCCTTGATACTGTCTTTCAGAGAGTTAAGATCTACTTGTTTCTCTAAGTTCTGAAGTTGATTGTTTAAAACAGTTTTTACGCTGTCTTTGACCTCTTTTGCTTTTATATTGACAACAGTCTTAACATTGTCCACGACTTCTTTCGCCACAATTTTTATAAATTGTACTTTGGTTGTTTCGATAATAGTTTTTATTGGATCTTATACAGTTTATAATCATTTAGAGTGATTTTAAATACTTCATCTTTAAATACTGTGGGCACGACCAAGGCTGCTATAACTAGCCCAATAAGAAGTATTAGTATGATCCATGTTAAGCTCTTTGCTATTTTCACATTTGTTCTTCTTAATTCACCAAAGACTGTTAATTAATACTTATTGTGAGTTTTGATTATCTACTTTATTCGAACAACTATACCTAATTACTCACTTTTACAATGTTTTTACTTGACGATGTACAAACATAAAGATCCGATTTAAAATTTATTTAATGAATGCGTTTTAGAATTGCGGTTAGCTAGCAGAATACATAGTATATTTATTTCCGTTTAGGAGCGATGCCGCAAGTTGCAGTGTAAACGCCCTAAAGGCTATTGCAGGGAAGTGAGAATATAGTCAAAACTAATGGATGCCTTATATTCTAGAACATACCTAGTTTGGCTATCTTGAACTCTTTGTGAAATAATTTTCTTCTTTTTTGATTTAGCAATTTCTAATTCCTCTTTACGGCTTACATATTTTTTTACATATTTACAATACACTAATATCAAATCTTTAATCTTGCCAGACTCTAATAACAACAATGTTCTAAGCATTATGGAACTACAGACCGTATTCATCAATGATGGAAAAGAGTTTGAAGCGGTTAAGAAGGTATCTTTTGATATTCCTAAAGGGAGTACAATTGGTATAGTTGGTGAGTCTGGAAGTGGCAAGTCAGTGACTTCACTTTCGATTATGAGATTGATACCATCGCCTCCTGGATTTATCAAAAATGGATGTGTTGACTATTTGAACAAGAGCGGTGAATCCAGAGATATATTATCTATATCCGAGTCAGAGATGTGTAATCTGCGAGGAAATGTGATATCCATGATATTTCAAGAGCCTATGAGTTCTCTTAATCCTACGCAGAGATGTGGCAGGCAGGTGGCCGAGGCTATACTTATACACAATAAAGTGTCTAAGGCAGAGGCTAGGGCTCAAGTCATCGCATTATTTGAAAAGGTACTATTGCCAGATCCAGAACGTATATACAGATCATATCCTCATGAGATGTCAGGTGGACAGATACAACGTGTCATGATTGCTATGGCTGTATCCAATCATCCGGAAGTATTGATCGCAGATGAGCCTACAACAGCATTAGATGTGACAGTGCAGAAGGAGATCATTAAACTTTTAGGTGAAATAAAAACTGAGTATAACACTTCGACGATTTTTATCAGTCACGATCTAGGATTGATCAAGGAGATAGCAGATTATGTAATCGTTATGTATAAAGGAAAAATAGTAGAGCAAGGATCAGCTCATGATCTCTTCCAATCCCCAAAACATAACTATACCAAAGGCCTAATCGCCTGTCGTCCTCCGATGGATAAACGTATGCATCGATTGCCTACGGTTTCAGATTTCATGGATCGTGTAGATGATGAGAAGTCCCAGTATGACATTGTTACTCCCCTAATAGAACCTACTGCAAATTATAAGTCGAGAATCATAGGATTACAAAATGAACCGGATATACTAAGAGTTGAGAATTTAAGTACTTACTACACGGCAAAGACTAATTTCTTTGGTCGACCGACAGCATATACTAAAGCTGTTGATGATATTAGTTTTACCATGAAGAAAGGAGAGACTTTAGGACTAGTGGGAGAGTCTGGTAGTGGAAAGTCAACTTTGGGTAAAACCTTATTAAGGTTGATACCACCAACTGCTGGCAAGGTGTTTTTTGAAGAACAAGATGTATTTGGCTTAGATAAAGAATCGATGAGAAAACTTCGTCGTGATTATCAGATTATTTTTCAAGATCCGTTTTCATCTCTCAATCCCAGAATGCGTATAGGCGCTGCTATACAGGAGCCTATGAAGGTTCATGGTCTTCATGATAATGATAAAATGAGAAAGGAAAAGGTTATCGACTTACTTGAAAAAGTAGGGTTAGAGCCAGGTTTCTACGATAGATATCCACATCAGTTCTCTGGCGGTCAACGTCAGCGTATATGTATAGCACGTACCCTAAGTATGAATCCTAAGTTTATTATTTGCGACGAATCAGTATCCGCATTGGATGTTAGTGTACAGGCACAGATTCTCAATTTGCTCAAAGATCTCAAAGATGAACTTGATCTCAGTTATATATTTATTTCTCATGATTTATCGGTAGTTAAATTTATCAGTGACCGTATCATGGTAATGCAATCGGGTAAGATCGTAGAAATGAATGATGCTGAATCCATTCTCAATAATCCACAACAGCAATACACTAAAGATTTGTTAGATGCCGTAATATAGATTGTTTTGAGTTATAGCTCTTGTATGGTTAAATACTAAAAAGAAGTGGTGTCTGCCATGTCCAAGACAATTTGATTGACATACATATGTAATTTCATTACATCATTACTTATCAATTTTTATTACATTAATTATCATATTAATCTTGTCTATGCGGTTTATAATTTTTAACATTTCATTCTTCATTTTTTTAGTTTCTTGTAAAGAGCAAAAAGAGCAGTCTGTAATTGATATATCTGCTGATGGTGTATCGGTAGAGGTTATATATGGAGCAGGAGATAGCTATGATGTTGACAATGTTGTGAAGCCATATCTTCCGTTGCCATTTAATGTAGCCATTATGGTACATGAAGATAATCCCTCATTGGATTTCATCATTCTGTCGGATAGAATTTATAAAGGGCAAGACCTTAATGTAATTCCCATTGGAGCGATGCGCCTAACGGATGATGGTATAAAGAAAGATTTCTTTATAGCAATACCAAGTTCAGAAAAAAGACAAACGTTTAAAGCCAGTGAGTTTTCAGATTTTGCGGTAGAACATGCATCTATCAAGTGGATAATAGAAAAATATTTTACTAACTACAAAGGATTCGCTAAAGTGAAGCTTCTCTCATGGGAGGATGAGAAATATGCGTTAAGGAAGATCAGAGCCACTCATAAACTAAAGACTAAAGTGAAGAAAACTATGAACTACTAATCTCTACAATTACTCTTTTGATTTCAAATAAAAGGCATTTAAACGTAATTGTTTCTTCAAAGCACAACTTTCTCTTTAGATTTGACATTATTAGGTCTTCTTATTGAATTACTATCATATAAAATTATTTATGTCCTCTATTTCATTTGGATCTTCTATTTTTGATGTATTATCTATATCGACTGACATCAGCTCGGTCGCAGTTTCACAAGATCAAAGTTTTCTCTTTCCAATAGATGATTCTGTATCTGTACAGTTTTATAAATCAATCGATGTGATTGTAGATAGGTGGCAAACTGTGGTACCAAAGAATAATACTTTTTTCGGAAGAGCGTTTTTGAAAGCTCTAGAGCTCGCGCCACCAAGTGATGCTCAATATAGATATGCTCTATTCTCCACTGAGGAACAGGGTGATATTGGGATAGGATATTATCAAATAAAAACGATCAGACTAGATGAGAGTATCAGATTTGATAAGGATATAAGTGGTTCAAAAGCGAGTAGAATGTTAGCTCGAGTTAAGAAGTCTGTCGCATCAAGATTCAGAGCACATACTCTAGTGGTAGGTAATCTTACTCTTACGGGTAATTATGGCATGTTTTTTAGAGATTATATCACAGTGAAAAAAAAGTTTTCACTTGTAGAACAATCTCTTGAAATACTCAAGCCTCAACTCAGAAAAGAAGGTATCAAGGTAAGAGGAGTTATGTACAAAGACTTTTTAGATAATCACTTAATGTCTGAAGAATCTGGCTATACTAAGTTTTCAGTGCAGCCAACTATGAAGGTAGATATCAGATCGGAGTGGAAGACGATTGAGGACTATGTATCTGCGCTGAAGAGTAAATACCGTGTGCGTATGCGAAGAGCAAGAAAAAAAGCTATAGACATCCAAAAGAGAGTTTTGTCTGTAAGTGAAATAGACTCTTATAAGAACGAAATCTTTAGATTATATAGATACGTATCTGATCAAGCAGGATTCAATCTATTTATTCTCAAGTATAATTACTTCTATCATCTCAAAGATCAATTAGGTGATAAATTAAGTATGACCGGATACTTTCTCGAAGATAAAATGGTTGGGTTTTATACTTCTATATTGTCGCAAGATGCTTTAGATGCCCACTTTCTCGGTTATGATCATAATTATAATGGATCACATCAGCTGTATCTCAATATGCTTTACGATCTCGTAGAAGAAGGTATTAAGCAAAGCGTTTCTCATGTAGATATGTCAAGGACTGCATTAGAGATTAAATCATCCGTAGGGGCAACTCAAACAAATCTTAATTTGTACATCAAACTGTCTAGTAAAGCAATAGATAGGTATACTCCCAAATTATTAGATTTTCTCACTCCAAAAAAAGAGTGGAAGGCTAGGAATCCTTTTAAATAATTATACTATTTTCTTCCGCTTCGATCTATCTGAGTGCTACTCGCTTGCTGTGACCCCATCATTAGTACATCTTGAATATTGACATGTTTAGGTTGAGTGGCTACGAAGTATATTGTGCGAGCTACATCACTACTTGTCAGCGGATTATAATCTTCATAGATTTTTGCTTTTTCAACATCACCATCAAATCTGTTCAGTGCAAACTCTGTTTCTTCTACAGCACCAGGAGAGATTTGACTTACTTTAATTCCATACTGAGTTAGGTCTAATCTCATGCCTTTGGTAAGTGCAGCTACGGCATACTTGGTAGCACAATAGACATTACCATTAGGATACACTTCATGTCCAGCTGTACTACAAATATTTATGATGTGTCCAGACCTACGTTTTACCATACCCGGAGAGATAAGGCGAGTCATATATAGTAGACCTTTTACATTAGTATCTATCATGGTTTCCCAATCCGTTAGTTTTCCTTTATGGATCGGATCGAAACCTTTAGCAAGGCCTGCATTGTTAAGTAAGATATCTATTTTTCTCCAATTAGAATCCAATGAGTTGATCACTTTTTTGGTCATTGCAGCATCTCTAACATCAAAACTTAAGATCTTCACCTTGATCTTAAACTTACGCGTGTATTTATTTTTGAGTTCTTCTAAGATAGAGAGTCTACGTCCAGTAAGTATCAAGTTGTAGCCTTGCTCAGCAAATCTTGCAGAGGTCGCTTTACCTATACCACTGGTTGCTCCAGTAATCAATACTATTTTAGAGTATGGTACTTTCATTTTTTGCTTTATTTTATATTTTTTCTTTTCTCAATTCTTCAATGATTCTATCAAAATCATTTAAAAAATCTTGATATTGGTCAGTTGCTGGTCCTGAAAACCCAGTATATATTTTTCTTATTTTATTGCTCTTATCTACAAATATCAAAGTAGGATAGGAGAGTATGCCACTAAGCTGAGGAATCTTTTCGCTTGCCTTACTTTTACTAGCAGATGTTCCTCCAAGTAAAACTTGATAAGGTACTTCCCATTTTTCTTTATATCTTTTTAGAGCAGCCATACTTTTTGCCTCGTCTTTATATCTTTCAAATCCAATGGCAATTACTTCTATATCTTTCGGGCTATTATTCTTTAGATAATCTAATAAAAATTCAGTCTCATCTTTACAATTGGGACACCAAGTACCCATGATCTTTACTAGTTTTATTTTACCCTTGAAAGCATCATCAGTGAGACTTACCATACTACCATCTGTACTAGGGAAAGTGAAGTTCATAGGTTCGCCTGTTAGATCAGAGGTCATTTCAAATGGGTCTTTCAATTCAAAGTCTGCATTACGTTTAGCTATCCATGAAGATTTATAATGATTGCCAGATCGAAACTCTCCTACGAGGCTTCCATTTTCCATTATCTTACCAGTAAATAAGAAAGCATGTGCTCCATCAAAAGTTGACATATAGAGTTTATTCCCCTGCACTGTTCCTTCTAAGTATCTATAATCTCCTGTTTCAGTTTCGAATGTTCCAGTGATCTTATTCCCTTCTTGCTCAAATAATCCAATAGCGGGATATTCATCCTCTTTGTTTGGTTCGAATGTAGTTTCCCATTTGCCTGTTAGGTCTGCAGTAGGTACTTTTTGCAAATCTTTGAATCTATTACCTCTAGCGTGGTATGCCTTGAAAGGTATACTGTAGCCGGGCTTATAATTTACGAACCAATCACCCTCTATTATACTTTCTTCGTATAGTGCTTTGATGTACGTATCAAAGACTGGAAAGTTGATGATCAAAGTATCCTTAGCGGTCTTACGATCCAATCCATATATGATATCGCTGACAGCGATTCGCTCTTTTCCGTTCATGATTTCGATATAAAAAGTAGTGGGATCATCATATATTACATTAAATTGGAATGGTAAGTCGTTCTCGTTTTGTACAGCTGTTCCTATTTCCTCCTCTACGGCTACCACATTAGTGCCTGCTTCTAACTTAAGTACACCTCTCCAAAGCCCTGGTGGTAATTTGGTAAAACTTTGGTTAGTCTCGATGCACGAAAAAAAGGATATAGTAAGTATTAGTGGTATTGACAGGTGGTGTATTCGCATGATGTATTTGATTTATATGTTATTGAAGGATTATTGTTTAATATCCCTTTACCGAATATAAAGCAATATAAAAAGGTACTTGTTCAATCAGAGAACAAGTACCTAATTACTTTATTTTTTTCTTGGTTAGTATTGACTCTTTTAACATGCTTTGCTAGCTAATACTTCCTTTGAAATGATCATCCTTGTATTTGAATAATACATTAAGCAAGATCAAGCTACCATATATTCTTGTGATATATTGTTGGAGGTTTACTTTCTTTTCATTAGTAATCTTAGATGAATTGATTAGTTTCTCAATTATCTTGAGACGATCTCGTACCATCACGATTTTATGGAAAAAACCATCGATGGACATCTCTTTACTTTTAAGACTATCATCACCTGGCTAGAGTATAAGTTTACCGTCGTCATATTTGTCTACCAAGTCTACAGTTTCAGTACTGCTTAACCAGAGTTTCATGATTTTGGTCAAAGCGTCTTCAGCGCCCGCCAATATTATTTCCTCAGTAGCTTCTAGCTGTTCTATGATTTTCCATTGGTTATAATTTATATATGCTTGACACCATTTTGCATGAAACAAGCTTTCTACGCCGCGACACCAGCTTTAATAATGGCCCCCTCTTTATATGCTGGATGCTTTACTCTCGAGCCGATGCCTAATATTTCAGTCAATTATATGACGTTTTATATCTTAATAATTTTCTGAGCGTATTGCTTTTTGCTATTGATCAATTGAATCACATAGTTTCCAGTGTTTAGATCACTTACATCTAATGTTGCAGAGTCAGAGGATATATCAATCTTTTTCTGAGACACAATTTTTCCATTGATATCAATTATCCTAGCGGTAAATGATTCATTCGCTATCTCATCTATTTTTAGAGTAACTATATCACTCGCGGGATTAGGGAATATCGTAAGATCTGAAGTGTTTACTGTAATATCTTTAGTATTTACAAATTGCTCATCCAATTTGAAATCCCAAATTCCTCTACCATACGTACCAAATCTTGCAGTATGGATGTCCTCTAGGTATTCTACACTCCAGTATCTCTGAGTAGGAGTACTCGCCCCTGATAAATCAAACCATTGCTCTTCAGCTACTATATATACATATGGTCCAGCTTCTGTAGCACCATATAATAGGGTTTCGTCTTCATTAGCGACCATATTGAACATAAGAGTAGGCGGTAATCCTTCACCCATTTCTGTCCAAGTCGCTCCTTTGTCTTCTGATTTGTATGCTGCCGGGCCGTTATATCCACTTCCACAGAAATAGACTACGTTTTCGTCTTCAGCTGATGGAAGTATACCAGATCCATATAGATATTGTGATCCAGGACCAAATATATTTCCTTTCTCAAAACTTAGCCCTCTGTCAGTTGAAGTGAAAAATTTGCCAGTTGTGGTTGCTACATACCATAGGTCTGCATTAAGAGGGGATGTCATCATAGCAGATATAGTCCCATCACTAATAAAATTGTATGGCATGTTTTCAGCTCGGATTGTGTCCGATTCAAAGGTCATCTTGATCATATAAGATCCACTTCCTCCATCTACACTTCCGCCTGCGATATACATTATATCTACGGTTGGATCTGGATCAGCCATCATTGGTGGTATCCATACAGTTTCGTTACTAGACCCTATTGTCCAACCGGCTGTTGGCCCTTGCACTTTAGGTTCATCATAGAAACTAGCAGATCCTCCAGGATATACGGTCCATAGATTTGTGCCATTGTTTGTAAATTCAATATGACCATAGTCACCTGATATAATTTGTTCAAATCCTCCTACTTGTTGATCGTCTTGAAGTATTCCTTTTTGGAAACCTTGATCTTGTGCACCTGCAAACACCCATTCAGGACTAGATGGCAATGTTCTCACATCATAGTATTGGGCAGTATTGAGCCCATATAGACCAATATTGACATTCTCCTTACCGTAGTTACGCGACATACTAATACCTCCATGGTTATTGATCAACAAAAAGGGCTCTCCAGCACTATCGGTATATTCTTCAAATGACATAATATCAGCATGCAGTTTAGTTGTTGTATTCTGATAGTATTCCCACCATTCATTGACTATTTGCCAATTTTGTCCTCCATTGTTAGATCTGTAAGCATTGACTCCGCCTAAGATGAGGTTTTTTGGATCTGATGGTATTATATAGACACCTACTTCCCATGGATCTATCGGTAAAATAGATTGAAGTTCCCAGGTCTGTCCAAGATCGCTTGATTTATAGAATTCTTGTGCGTCATTATATGAGTACATCCGAAGCGTATCTTCTATCATCACAACATCTAAATTGATACGACCAATCTCTCCAGATCCTATCTGAGTATTGTTGTTGATATTTACAAAGTTGTCTGCTTCGGCGTCCCATTGGAATATTTTACTTGTTCCGGCAGAAAGTTGCTCAAGTATAAATACATCATTACCATTTCCTACTCTTGCCATTGATAGGTTTCTGTGATCAGAAGTTGTAAAGGATCTTTCTTGCTTAAAGTCCATGTCTTCTACATTAGATTTCTGCACGCTGATGGCTTGATTCCAGGTCTCTCTACTGAGGAAGAATATTTCATTTATACCAGTATTTTCATTTTGTATAACATGCGAATCGAACAATTTACTACCACCTTGAGTATTCCAATTGGAGGCTGGATTCCATGTTACCCCAATATCATCAGAGTAAAATGGTCTATTATTGATGCTTGCTATGATTCTGAATGTTCCATCTTGAAGATGAGCTACCTCTAGCAAGCCTGTAGAAAACTGTATTTCTTGATTGAGCACTTCCCAAAAGAAGCCACTCAAGTCGCCTTGCCATAAAGTACCACCATCTGATATAGCATAAAGTATATCTGTGGTACTATCATAAGTTGTTATACGAACGTTTCCAGCTATCTCAGAAGCACCTCTTTCTGACCATGCACCTTCTAGTATTCCATCGGCTACAGGTTCGATATCACCTCTCGTAGATACATCTTGCTTTCTTCTTAGTTTGTCTTGATAGGATGACATCATATTGTCATGCTCTACCATTTTCCATTCTACACCTTCTTCAGTTTTATGCATCAGTTCAAACCAAGCTTCTCTCTTAGTCTTATTATCACCTTCTTCCATATCCATCTTTACGATAGTTCCTTCCGTAGGTGCGGGTATCTCTTTGGTCTTATCATGTTTTTCGTTGAGCAAGTAGTAGCTAATTGCGAGTAATGGTAATAATAAAAGGAGTCCGTATTTTTTCATAATCTTTTTAAGTTATATCTATATTACAATTATAACAAATTTCAGTTTTTGCCATGTAAGTCTAAATGACATATTTAATGCAATTTTACAATAAACTGTATAAGCTACTTACCATAGTTGTCATCCCAGTTCTTAGGTTCTGGTATATTTATTTTGTCTATAGACTTGGCTACTAGCATACTTACTGTAGCATCTCCTGTTACATTAATCATTGTACGACACATGTCTAGTGGTCTATCTACAGCGAAGATCAGTGCTATTCCTATAGCGAGTGACTCGGCCGGAAGACCAAGTGTTTCAAGAACTATTACCAACATGATCATACCTGCGCCTGGTACAGCAGCTGATCCTATAGAAGCTAGGGTAGCTGTGAGTATGATAGTCAATTGATCTCCAAGACCCAATTCAAAACCAGTTACTTGGCATATGAAAACTGCTGCAACTGCCTGATATAAACTTGTGCCATCCATATTGACTGTAGCACCTACGGGTAATACAAAACTACTTACTTCTTGGTCTACACCTAGATGTTCTTCTACTCGTTCCATAGTGACAGGAAGGGTAGCTGCACTGCTACTTGTTGAGAAGGCGAGTAATTGAGCAGGGCTAAAGTTCTTTAGGAAGAATCCAGGACTGTATCCAATTTTCGTCTTGATGAGGATGAGATAAAATACTACCATGATTGCTAGCCCAAGGACAACAGTCATGGCATATTTGGCTAATGCAATAAATATTTCTGGGTTTGATATCTCGGTAATTAAAGAAGCAATCAATCCAAATACGGCAATTGGTGCTATCAACATGATTAGATCTACCATCTTGAGAACTACTTCATTGAGTCCATCAAAGAATGCTTTGACAGGTTTAGATTCCTCTGGCTTGATGAGTAATAGACTAATACCAAAAAAGATGACGAAGAAAATTATTTGTAACATACTTCCATTGTTAGAAGCGGCTTTGAAGAAATTGTCAGGTACCATATCTACTAAAAATTGTAACGGCCCTCTGTCACCTGCCGCTCCAGCAGAGCTGATCTTTGCACTCGCTTTTTCTTCATAAGTACCCGATATCTCTGCCATTAGCTCTGGAGAAATACTACTACCTGGATTAATAGTATTTACTACTATTAGACCTATAGTAATTGCAATTACAGTTGACATGATATAAAGTAGAATAGTTCGCAATCCAATTGTTTTGAATTTAGAAATATCCTTTAAGTCTGATATTCCTTTGATCAGTGAAGCAATAATCAGTGGAATAGCTATTAGCTTGAGAAGATTGATAAATATCTTACCTATAGGTTTGACCCAATCGGCAGTGAACTGCTCTCCACCTACATGAGTCATGATGTAACCAAAAATTCCACCTAAAACCATTCCTGTAATTATCTGCCAATGCAGTGCTAATTTGCCCATTTCGTTTTATTATTTGATTGAAAACTACCTTAATGCTTTAATTTAGACACTCATTACTCTTATGAAGATTATGATTCTTAATGAGAGTCCTTCACACAAGCAATAATTCTGGCTAAAGTAAGGATTTGAAATGAGTTTGTGGTGGAATCTAAAAATTAGACTTTTTGGTTAACAGTTAGCTCATATACTTGTAGGTATACCGATACATATTATTACATTTGTTGAGTATACAAATAACATGATAAACTAATGCCTACACATAAAATAGCACCCTCAATTTTAGCTGCAGATTTTGGTAATCTAGAACGAGATATTTCAATGATTAATCAAAGTGAATCTGATTGGTTACACATAGATATTATGGATGGGATATTTGTTCCTAATATTTCTTATGGCCAAGCTATCACTAAACGGATAGGTGAATTATGCGAAAAGCCATTAGACGTTCATCTAATGATAATGCAGCCTGAACGTTATGTAGAGCAATTTAGAGATGCAGGAGCTGAGATAATCACCGTACATTACGAAGCATGTCCACACTTACATCGTAACCTACAGCAAATTAAAGCAACTGGAGCTAAAGCTGGAGTTGCACTCAATCCTCATACTAATGTAGAGTTATTAGAAGATGTGCTTGAAGATATAAATATGGTCTGTTTGATGTCTGTTAATCCAGGATTTGGAGGCCAGAAATTCATTTATTGTACAATGAATAAAATACGGAAACTAAGAACTATGATCGATGAGCGCAATCTCAATGTCGATATAGAAATAGATGGTGGCGTAGGTTTACAAAATGCTGAAGTCATCTTGAAAGCTGGTGCGAATGTCCTTGTTGCGGGTAGTAGTGTATTTAAGTCGGAAGACCCCATAGCGACAGTTAAGCGTCTTAAAGCTATAGGGTCTGATAATTTTTAGTAAAAAACTAGCGTTATAGTTTTTTGTATTGAAGTGATATAAAAGCTAGTGTTGGAATAAGTTGTAAGTATATTTTTTGTTTTACGAAGCAGTTTTTGAAGTTCATATTTCGCTTTAAATTGATGAAGTAAAATAATATCAATGACTTGCAAATTAATTAACAATATGTTTTTACATCACTTTACTAATTTCACAGCATGTCAAGAATTTACCTCTGTCTCAGTTTTTTTCTGATATCTACAGTTTCCATTGCTCAGAAAGCTACCATATTTGGTACGGTGACTGACTATGATACTCGTGAATCTATAGAGTTGGCTACCATATTTACCAGTAATAGTAATGTAACTGAGTCTGATCTCAAAGGATTATATCGTATAGAAGTGCCATCAGAAGAAGAGGTAATTATCAGTATATCAAGAGTAGGGTATCAAGATGCCACTTTAAAGATCCAACCTATGCCATCTGGTGTCAAGAGGAATATTAATTTTAAGATGGTATCTACGACTAATAATTTAGAGATCGTTATAACTGAAAGTAAAATAGAAGATGTAGGAATGGTTCGTGAAGAAGTAGTTGAACTCAAGCAGCTACCTACTACTACAGGAAATTTTGAAAGTGTATTGCCGCATATCGCACTAGGAGCTAGCTCTGGTCAAGGTGGAGAGTTGAGTTCTCAATACAATGTACGTGGAGGTAATTATGATGAGAACCTTGTGTATGTTAATGATTTTGAAATATTTCGTCCTCAACTCATCAGAAGTGGGCAGCAAGAGGGATTGACCTTTCCTAATATAGATTTGATCAGAGATTTGAGCTTCTCTTCGGGAGGATTTGAAGCAAAGTATGGAGATAAGATGTCTTCTGTGCTTGATATCAGATATAAACGACCAGAAGAAACTAAATCAAGCGTTGGACTCAGTTTCTTAGGTGGCTCTGCTCACTTAGAAGGAAGTAAACGAATCGGAGCCAATGCGTTTAACAAACTTCGATATTTAGTAGGTGCTAGATATAAGACAAATAGGTATCTCTTAGGTACCTTAGATACAGAAGGGGAGTATACACCCAATTTTACAGATATACAGGCCTACGTAACATATGATATTACCAAGGATCTTCAGATAGGACTTATAGGTAACTATAATTATAGCCAGTATGATTTTCGACCAGTATCTAGATCTACGGCTTTAGGGCTTATTGATTTTGCATTGAGATTGACAACTGTCTATGAGGGACAAGAACAAGATCAATTTGTCAATGGGATGGGTGGATTATCACTTACATATGTTCCTGAAAAAGATAAAAATCCTGTCTATTGGAAATTACTCGCTTCGAGATACAGCAGTAATGAGATTGAGAAATTTGACATTTTGGGCTTCTATAGATTAGCACAAGTTAATACAGATTTTGGCAGTGATAATGTTGGAGAAGAAGTGGCAGTGTTGGGTGTAGGTACACAGCACAATTTTGCTCGTAACTACTTGTTTAATACGATTAGCAATGTGCATCTCAAAAGTGGAATAGAATTCCAAAATGATGATAATGATAATAATCACTTTGTACAATGGGGAGTGAAGTATCAGAATGAAACTATAGATGATGAGCTCAACGAATGGGAACGTATAGATTCTGCAGGCTATTCGCTACCATATGATCCCAATCAATTAATACTCAATAGTGTACTTAAGTCAACTAATTTAATAGAGAATAACAAGCTCGAAGTATACGCTCAAGATAGTTACACTTATACTAAACCGGAGTCAATGGAGCTGCGCGTAACAGGAGGTATACGAGGATCCTATAGAGGACTGAGTAAAGAGTTTTTGGTAAGTCCAAGGGCCGAAATACTATTCAAGCCATTGGGACAAAAGAGAGAAATAGCATTTAAATTAGGTGGAGGTTTGTATTATCAGCCACCGTTTTATAGAGAGATGAGAAGATTGGATGGTACGGTAAATACTGATCTAAAATCTCAGAAGTCTATCCATATAGTAGGTGGCTTGTCGTATGATTTTTATTGGGAGACGATCAGCAAGAAACCTTTCAAATTGATTACAGAAATTTACTTTAAGAAATTGGAGAATCTTGTATCATACGAAGTTGATAATGTTAGAATCCGATATAGTGGTGAGAATGATGCAACTGGAACCGCAATGGGTTTGGATATACGTATCAATGGAGAATTTGTGCCTGGCGCAGAATCTTGGGTGAATCTATCTCTACTGAGTGTACGCGAAAGCCTCAATGATGTTAAACATCTTAGAAGGGAAATCGGAGCAATGGAGTCAGAAGAAGCAGATAAAGTGCCAAGACCAACTGATCGCTTGATGAACTTGAGTATGTTCTTTCAAGATTACTTGCCTTCTAATAAAAATTTCAAAATGCACGTAAATTTCTCTGTTGGAACTGGCTTGCCATTTGGGCTAAAAGATAATAATGAGGTATATCGAAATACATATCGTTTCAAAGCGTATCATAGGGTAGACCTTGGTTTTGCGTATCAGCTCTGGGATAATACATGGAAGAATAAAAAACCACGTCACCCAATGAGATTTACGGAGAAGGCTTGGTTAAGTTTAGAAGTTTTTAATCTGATGGATGTACTAAATCAAGCCTCTAATACATGGGTCAAAACGATTACTAATCAGCAGTTCGCCATTCCTAATTATTTGAGTTCAAGAAGAATTAATCTAAGGGTCAAATTTGATTTTTAAATGACGTTCGAATTTAAAATGTAATTTACTTGTCAATCAGTTGTGACTTTCGCAAACTATTATGATGATTCCTAATATTACAAGAAGTTTAATCACAAAAATTCAATTTAACTTTGATTTCCTGCAAGCTCATCTGTGCTTGCTGATTACTCCAAGAATTGTTTATGTAATTACAAATATTTAAAATCTCTATTTCGCTCAACTTGACATTAGCAGGCATAGATAATTGCAATTCAGAGCTCGAGTCTGCGACCATGCTTTTGATTCCATTTCTTATTATGCATGGAAGTTTATCTTGTTGATTTATTAAATATTGAGATTTTTCTAGTGAAGGAATTAGTTTACTTAAGCCTTTACCATCTTCCATATGACAATTTCCACAATATGCATTGTAGTATCTTTTTCCAGATGGATACTCAGTATGGTCACACTGAGTAAGAAGGCTTATGCTAGCCAAAACTATCGTTATATTGATAAATTTTATCATTTACTCTCTGCAAGTAGTGCATCGATAGTATTAAAAAACTCAGTAACGTCTTCATCTTCCGTCCCTTCAGCAAATCCTCGAAGGTGTCCATTACCATCTATTAGTAATAATTTACCACTATGATCAAAACCTCCTGGAGCATCAGGGTCTTCAAATGCTGGAACGTAGTAGTCTTCGTTTGCTATAGCCATTATGGAGTCTTTTGGTCCATGGACAAAATGCCACATTGATAAATCAGCTCCAATATTTTCAGCATATTTTTTCATTCGTGCAGGAGTATCCCTTTTAGGGTCTAAGCTAAAAGAGACTAACTTAAAGTTCGGTATGTCTTTATACTTTTTTTGTACACGTAGCATATTTCTCATTACCCTAGGACAGATACTTGGGCAAGAAGTAAAGAAAAAGTCTGCTAAATATATGTTACCATTGAGGACGTCAGCATTGAATGCCAAACTGTCTTGATCTATATAGTTGAAGGACCTTATTTGATGTCTTACTTCTTCACCATTAACTATTTTGTTGCTTCCCAGATACGGAAGATGTTGAATAGTTGGCTTGCATGAAGACAGTAACGCAATTATGCTAAAAAGCAGGAACAAGATTGGTTTTACGTTCATCTCGAAGTTTATTTTTCTTTATGTATTTATCTGATTTTCGAATCAATGATTTTCCTTTGTAAATCGTATTAAGCATTAGTCCTCTGACATCTGTAATAGCTATCTTTTCATTTTGCAGATAAGTGATCTTAGATTTGTGATCGCTTTCTGGAATTTTAAAATTTGCCATCCAATCCATCATTGCATCATCTGCTTTATCTGAAAGCAGTTGGATATCCATTAATTCTTTAATCATTGAACTCGTGTCAGGTAAAACAGCTATGTTTTCTTGAGCGATTTTTTTGAGCTTGTAGAGATTGTTGGTTTCAGGCATTACGTCATCATGGATTTTCATGACTTCAGCAAATAGAATATCAAATTCAGTTTTTTGTACCTTTTGTGAATTGTTACAGTTAGTGAGCAATAGCATTAAGGCAATAAATGTAGATATAGTGAATTTCATAATATAAAGTGATATTTGTAAATACAAAGTTAGTCGAAGTCACATATCTACAACCTATTATGATGATATTTGTTTCAATATTGAATGATGTTACAAATCCATGATAAATAAAGCAATAGTTTGGTTCCGCAATGATCTAAGAGTCCATGACAATGAGGCCCTCTCTGAAGCTCTCAGAATGGCTGATGAAGTTATTCCTGTATTCGTATTTGACGAGCGAGTATTTGGCCCCAAAACTCCTTTTGGGTTTGATAAGACTGGAGTAAAAAGAACTCAATTTATAATAGAATGTGTAACCGATTTGCGTAAATCTATCGAAAATCTTGGCAGTGACTTGATAGTGCGTACTGGTATAACAGAGGATATAATATTTGATATATCGACACAACTCAAGGCGTCTTGGGTGTTTTGCAATAGAGAACGTACCAGTGAAGAAGTGGCAGTGCAAGATGCGTTGGAACAAAAACTATGGACCCAAGGTATGGAAATGAGGTATAGTCGAGGAAAGATGCTTTATTATACTTCTGATTTACCTTTTCCAATCACTCATACGCCCGATACTTTCACTTCGTTTAGAAAAGAGGTAGAAAAATATGTGCCTGTAAGAGTGCCATTGCCTTCACCTATAAGTCTTGCAACGATTGATAAGTCTATAGAGACTGGTGATATTCCTTCGCTTTTGGATTTTGGATTTGAAGAAATTACTGCTACTCCTAGGTTTCGTGGTGGGGAATCAGCTGCTTTAGCTCAGCTCGAATACTATCTTTGGAAGAGTGATAATGTAGCCAGATACAAAAAGACTAGAAATAAAATGCTAGGTTGGGACTATAGCTCTAAGCTTTCTCCATATCTCGCTCAAGGATGTATATCACCAAAAACTATCTATGATGAAATTAAAAAGTACGAATCCCAACGAACCAAAAACGATAGCACTTATTGGCTCATCTTCGAATTGCTGTGGAGAGACTATTTTAGGCTCATAGCTAAGAAGTACGGAGACAAGATTTTTGTCTCAAATGGTATCAGCGAAGAGGAGGCCCGTGAATGGTCAACAGATCGTGCCTTATTCAATATATGGGCACAAGCTAGAACTGGTGTACCTATGATAGACGCCAATATGCGTGAACTCAATACTACAGGATTTATGTCTAATCGAGGTAGGCAGAATGTTGCAAGTTTTCTAGTGAATGATATGAAAGTACATTGGTTGCTTGGTGCAGAATATTTTGAGTCCATGCTCATAGATTATGATCCATGTAGTAATTATGGTAATTGGAACTATATAGCTGGTGTAGGTGTAGATCCTCGTCCAGGTAGATGGTTTAATGTAGTACACCAAGGAAAACGATATGATAGTAAAGGAGAGCATGCGCATCATTGGTTGCCAGAGTTAGATGTGATCTCTGGCAGCAAAGTCCACGATTTACCAATAATGTCCATGGCAGACTTGAAAGAGTATAATATAATTTTGGGAAAGGATTATCCTAAGGCTGTAGTTACAGATAGAAGGTGGGGTTAATAGATGTGTCAATTATTGATATAATTATGCAACTAGAGTTCTGTCTTTTGCTTTTATATGCTTAAGAGCTACCATAAGTTGCTCTCCTCTAGTGAGATATGAATTATCTATGAGTATATGACTCGGTGTCCGAGTCAAGGGACTTTCTTTGCGAGTGGAGTCTATGTGGTCGCGATGCTCAAGATTTTTCTTGACATCCTGTACAGATACCGTTTTCCCTTTAGTAGTGAGTTCATTATGTCTTCGCTGAACTCTTATATCCACATCTGCTATGATGAAGAACTTATGTTGCGCTTTTGGAAATACCACAGATCCTATGTCGCGTCCATCCATGACTATTCGTTTTTGCTTGCCCATATCTTGTTGTAACTTTACCATTTGCTCACGTACGACCTTGATAGTTGCTACCTCGCTAACCTGATTTGCTACTCTAAGTGATTTTATTTCCGACGTAATATTTTTTCCATTAAGTATAGTGGCATTATAACCATGTATATTTTGAAATTCAATGTGGATAAAGTTGAGTGCTGCAGTTACAGCATCAATATCATTTATATCTACACCGTTGTCTAGAAAATATAAGGTACAAGCTCTATACATAGCACCAGAATCAATAAACCTATATCCAAGCTCTTTTGCTAGTTCCTTAGCTAATGTAGACTTCCCACAAGACGAAAATCCATCTATTGCAACTACACTATCTACTATTTTAATCATTAATTTGATTCGGCTTGTTTGTTGAGATAAATATCTACAAAATATCTGAAAGATCGATCAGATTCCAAAACTAAAAAACCCTATCCATATCTGGAAGGTCATAAGGAGAGTACACTCTTTAGCGATGGGTGAAGCCCATCGACAATGGGTGTTGTCTGAGAGGCTCAAAGGCAAATATCATAATCCTTCATACATAAAAAGAGCTCTATTCACATTTTGAATAGAGCTCTTAGTAATTATTGGTCACCGATTTTTAATATTCATCTTCATTAAAGAGAAAATCATCTTTTCGTGGGTAGTCTGGCCAAATGTCTTCCATGGTTTCGTATATCTCACCTTCATCCTCTAGGGCCTGAAGGTTTTCCATAACCTCTAATGGTGTACCAGATCTTACTGCGTAATCGATAAGCTCATCTCTGGTTGCCGGCCAAGGCGCATCTTCTAATTTATGCGCTAATTCTAAAGTCCAATACATACGTTATAATTGAATTTGATTGTTTAAAAACTTGTGTACATATAAAATTTTATGCCCTCAAATAGCCTACAAAAATATCAAAAAATATGTTTCCCCCAAATCTGCTTTTGAAAATTGCTATTTGAGCGGACTAAGAGTTGAATTATTTATTATTTTTTCTAGGCTATTCAATTACAATTACGTCTTAAGCGATGATTTTGTTCCTATTATTGCTATTAAATTTTCAATAAATAAATAAATATGATTTGATGATTTTTGTAGAGTGGTGTAACTTGTTATTAATCAATTATATAAGGCGTATATGGTGAAAGATGATAATCTTTTTGATTATTGAAAGTTCATTTATTTAACGTCATTTACTATTGAAAATGTCACTGGCAATTCTGGCTCCTTTCAATATGTTAAGGTATAATTTCATAATAATTAGTGCTTTTTTGCAATTGAATTGATGTAAGATTAATAACTCGAGCTCGAATGTTGGAAGTGATGTCGGACTATTACTACGCAAAATAAAATTAATGTAAAAGGTTTAAAATCAGCTCATCACTCATCACTACACGAAAAAAAAGCCTACTGAATAATTCCAGTAGGCTTTGAATTTCTCTGTTTCCAGCTTATTATAGAATCAGCATTGCGTCTCCATAACTGAAGAATCTGTATTTTTCTTTGATTGCTTCGGCGTATGCTTCCATAGCAAGGTCGTGTCCAGCAAATGCTGAAATCATTATAACCAGACTTGTCTTAGGCAAGTGAAAGTTAGTGATCATGCAGTTGGGAATATCGAATTCGTATGGTGGAAAAATAAACTTGTTAGTCCAGCCTTCAGATGCTTTTAGGTGCCTAGTCGCTCCAACAGAAGATTCTATAGTACGCATAGAGGTAGTACCTACAGCACAAACCTTTTTTCTGCTATCTTTTGCTTTGTTTACAATATCAGCCGCTTTTTGATTGATTTTGTAGTATTCAGCATCCATCTTGTGTTTACTTAAATCTTCTACATCTATACTTCTAAATGTACCTAATCCTACATGAAGTGTAACTTCAGCAAATTCAACCCCTTTTATCTCAAGTTTTTTCATTAGCTCTTTACTGAAGTGCAATCCAGCGGTAGGGGCAGCTACGGCTCCTACTTCCTTAGCGTACACAGTCTGGTATCTCTCATCATCGATAGCCTCTACTTCTCTATCTATATACTTTGGTAGTGGAGTACTTCCAAGTTTTCTCAATGTAGCCCTAAACTCTTCATCAGTGCCATCGAAAAAGAATCTTATTGTTCTTCCTCTAGATGTTGTATTATCAACAACTTCAGCTACAAGTATGTTATTTCCTTCATCATCATTGAAGTATAGCTTGTTACCAACTCTGATTTTTCTTGCAGGATCTACGAGTACATCCCATAACATTGCTTCTTTGTTGAGTTCTCTCAACAAAAACACTTCGATCTTTGCGCCAGTTTTTTCCTTCATTCCGTACATACGGGCAGGAAACACTTTAGTATTGTTAAATATTAATGCATCATCCTCTTCAAAATAATCTATTATATCTTTAAACAGTTTATGCTCGATCTTACCCGTATCTCTATGCACTACCATTAGACGAGACTCATCTCTTACATCTGCAGGGTATTGCGCGATTAATTCTTCAGGGAGTTCAAATTTAAATTGCGAAAGCTTAGTCCTCATAAGTATGTATTATAGTGTTTTTACAAGCATGCAAAAGTAGGCTATTTTATTAGTATTTCGGTATGAATCGGATGCTCATTTTTAGATGCAGAAATACAGCTCTTCTTCATATGATACCTATAAACTAACCACTATTTTTTATTACTAGTTCATCTTATCAATTCTTGCCACCATTATTTGATCATTTAGACGACCATATTGTGCTTTTTATCTATTGGTTACTTACTTTCTTGCGGATCGACTTATATTTATCAGTTTAATTCGACTAACTTATATGATTACCACATTTAGGATAATATACGAGAGCAGTGTTCAGGCATTGCAGTCACTTAGGGGGAATAAGATGCGGACCTTCTTATCTCTACTTGGTATTGTCATTGGTATATTTTGTATAATAGCGGTGAAATCAGCAGTAGATTCACTACAAGATAATATTGTATCTAGTTTCAATGAATTAGGATCTGATGTATTATACATAGAGAAGCAACCTTGGAACGAAGATCCTGGACAAAATTGGTGGAAATATGCTAGAAGACCCAATCCAAGTTTTTCGGATTACGAAAGAATCAAGAAAAGGTCAATTTTGGCAGATGAGGTGTCATTCTCTATTTTTACTGGAGGGAAGACTGCTAAATTCAAATCCAATAGTGTTACGAATACCTTTGTAATGGGATCTACATTTGAATCAAACAAAATACAAAACGTAGATATAGAAAAGGGTAGGTACTTCACACCAACAGAATATCATAATGGGGCCAATAAAATCGTATTAGGTCATGTCATGGCTAATGAGCTCTTTGGTGCTGTAGAGCCTATTGGTAAATCAATTAAGTTGTTTGGACAGAAATTTCAGGTAATAGGTGTCCTCAAGAAAGAAGGAGAGAGTTTAGTCAATATTATGAACTTTGATGAGGTCTGCTGGATAGGGTATAATAGCTTAAAGAAGTTTGTAAATGTTAAAGATAATAATCGATATGTCGGTAGAAGTCTCAGTGTAAAGGCTAAAAAAGGTGTTAAACTACCAGATCTCAAAGATGAATTAACAGGAGTAATAAGGTCTAAACGAAAGCTTAAACCATTTGAAGATAATAATTTCTCTATCAATCAGTTGTCTATGATAACAGATATGCTTGATAGCGTATTTAGAGTTTTGAATATAGCAGGTTTTTGGATTGGTTTCTTTGCTTTGCTGGTAGGTATGTTTAGTGTTGCTAACATTATGTTTGTTTCAGTTAAAGAAAGAACAAATATAATCGGCATCAAAAAAGCATTGGGTGCAAAGGGGAGTGTAATCTTGCTTGAATTCTTAGTAGAGTCAGTTATACTTTGTATAATAGGTGGTATAATCGGTCTTATCACAGTTTACTTGACATTATTGTTGCTTAGTTCGGTTACACCTTTCGATATGCAATTGTCTGTATTTAATACAGCATCCGGTGTTGGGATATCTATTGCAGTAGGTATAATTGCCGGTATTATACCTGCTTTTCAAGCAAGTAAAATGAATCCAGTGGATGCTATAAGAGCATAGCAATTATTTAATTATTAGCTTAGATTGTATTAACCTTTCAGCGCTCTTGTCATCTCTCGTTTACCCTTAGGCCCCGGTAGCGGCTCAAGAATGAATCCTGCTGCCTTGAGTGCTCGTTTGAAAGACCCTTTGGCACAGTAACTTACTAATACAGCTTGATTATCTAATAAGTCGTATATCCGTTTCATCATCAATTCATCCCAAAGCTCCGGCTGTGTGGTAGGAGCAAATGCATCGTAGAACACTAAATTATATTTGTCAATAGGTATAAAGTCTTCAATCTTGGTGATATGCTTAGTAAATGAGTAATACTTACTAAGCTGTAGAGTTTGACCTGATAGGGTATTGTGCATCAAACGAAATGCATCTGAATACTTTGAACAATCTAGAATATCTATATAATTCAGAGTATCTGCTTGCTGAGTACTTATAGGGTAAGCCTCTAAAGTATTAAACTGAATGGGAAAGTGGTATTTTTCGGCCTCTATTAGAGTCAATAAGGCATTGAGACCAGTCCCAAATCCCATCTCTAATATCTTTATTTCAGTCAATAAATTATGCCTAGCGAAATGAAGTCCTGCGGCAAGGAAAACTGTTCTGCTCTCCTGGATTGCTCCATGTAAAGAATGGTAGCTTACACCAAATTGATTTGATATTAGCGTATGAGAGCCGTCGTCTGATGTGATCAGTTGATTATGCTTGCTCACTATAATTTATAGATTCTTTAATTTCGTCGACAGATATGTCTAGATGTGATGAGTCATATATCACATCACCATTTTTGAGAAGGAGCAATTGTGGTGACTCATGATGCACTTCCAGTGATTCAGCTATATAATTAGATATAGATCGGTAGCTCAACAAGTCAAGAAAGTGAGCATCTACATGATTTAAATCCCATTTACTTTCTAGTCTCATCTTAGCCATGCTAGAGACAGGACATGTAGTACTATGTTTAAATATAATTTGATACTTCTGGTAAGACGCATTTACGGCATCTTCGATTTGCTTCTGCGTTTGAATGTTATTCCAATTCATCTAATAATAAATCACAAATGGTTTATAAATTTAATATGGTTGGTCTAGAAAAGAATTCTAGAAAAGACCTATGAAAAGTAAACGATAATGAACGATTTGAATTACTCATCGCCGTATGAAAATCTAAAGCTGAAAAAATTCTGGCTGACCCTACGTAAAAGGCTGTCAAAAATAAAATGGGTGGAATTCTTTTAAATTGGCAATAAAAGCTTCTTAAAAGTATCTTTTAGTTCATGACATGAAAAATCACATCTGCAGCTGCACTTAGTTCATAAGGACATCCTACACCACCTCTGCTACATGAGCTAAGGAAGGCAACTACTAAGAATAGTACTCCTACACTAAGTATGTTTTTCATTGATTTGGATTGCATATTTCTATATTTATTCTGTTACTATTATAAATTATATAAAATCTTAATATATACTAAAGAAAATATATCGACTTTTGTTCTAACTAGGCATATATGATATCGTGCTAAAGTACAGAAAACTAAACGACCGTTATTAGCATTTAGTATGATTAATTGCATTTACCTTAGTTCAAGTGACAAAATTAACAATTGACTAACAATTTTCATGTTTTACGTCAAAATCATGAAATGAAGATATGATCAGCATAATGGCAGAAATAAAAAAGACATCATTAAAGTTACACTTTATAGCTATCGGAGGTAAAGTAATGCATAACCTAGCGTTAGCTATGAGTGATAAATGGCATAAAGTCACTGGTTCTGACGATGAAATCTATGAACCATCACTTTCAAGATTAGATGCTGCGGGGATATTGCCGGCTAATATGGGGTGGTATACAGATAATATTACAGAGGATCTCGATTACGTAATACTAGGAATGCATGCCAAAGCAGATAATCCAGAACTACTCAGAGCGCAAGAATTGAGTCTTAGAATTATGTCTTTTCCGGAGTTTGTATATGAGCAATCTAAAGATAAACAGCGAATTGTAATTGCTGGAAGTCATGGTAAAACTACCACTTCTGCTATGATTGCGCATGCTTTAGAATCTTGTGATAAGGATTTTGATTATGTGGTGGGTGCTCAATTACCTGGTTTTGATAGAATGGTGAAGTTAACGGATGCTCCTATTATAATTATTGAAGGTGATGAATACCTAAGTAGCGCTATAGACCGTAGACCAAAGATGCTATTATATAAAGCTACAACTGCCGTTATTACAGGCATAGCATGGGATCATATCAACGTATTTCCGACTTACGAAGGATACGTAGATCAGTTTAGGCAATTCCTTAAAGAGATGTCTGCAGAAGGTAAAGTGTTCTACTATGGTCAAGATTCTGGCCTTAAAAAGCTGATCAATGAAAAGAATACAAAATCACGGTGTATTCCATATAATGAAGTAGAATTAGGCGAAGACAGAAGTATATCGCTCGGTACTGCGAACTATAATATGCAGCTTATTGGTTCTCATAACTATCAGAATATGAAAGCTGCACAGCGTATATGTAACGACCTTGGAATGAGTGGCAAGCAATTTTTCAGAGCTATGAGTTCATTCATAGGTGCGGACAAGCGTTTAGAATTCATTAAGAATAAGAAGGATAGAGCGGTACTCATAGATTATGCACATGCTCCATCTAAGGTAGAAGCAACCGTAAAAGCGGTGAAGATGCATTGGACTAAGCGAACACTTATTGCCGTATTAGAGTTGCATACGTTTAGTAGTCTCAATAAAGAGTTTATACCACATTATAGACATGCTTTTGATCCTGCAGATGTTGCTGTATTATACTATAGTCCTCAAACTTTGAAGATGAAGAATATGCCAGACATCTCTTACGAATGGCTAGCGCAGCAGATTGCTCATCCAAAACTCAAAATCTTCACGGAGAAAGATGAATTGGTCAAGTACTTGAGTGGAGTCAACTATAAAAATACGAATCTACTTATGATGACCTCAGGGACTTTTGATGGTTTTAATCTTAGTAAAGATGGCGTAAAGGTGTAGTTCAATGTCGCTTGAATAACTATTAAAGTTGGAGTGCGACTTGGGGTTGTGCTTCAATTACACTGGATATTCTAAGAAAGCAATTGCAGTAATTGAACAAATTAATGTTTCTTCATTGGGAAAGGTCTTATACTAAATAGAAGATCTAGTTGCACCCAAGGTCAAGTTGACTTGCTTCGTCTGCATTTGGAAAGCAATTTCCCGATAACACACTAGTGGGCACATACCGTTTAAGATCAGGGTCTTGCAATCCATTTTCAAGGAATGCTATAAGATGATATTTCTCTTCTTCAGTAAGACCAATAGGTTTAAACTTAGAAGAAATTAAGTCTTGAGGGACTCTAGAATTTTCCGACTGTGCAGCATTTTTATACTCTACAAGATCTCTTATACTTGTCTTACTTGCACCATGAAAGTAAAAGTTAGCTCCTTGAAGATTATAAATGCCAGGCACTCTAAATCTGTAATTGTCTTCCGGCTGTAGCGTAAATCCACCACGTCCTAGGTTCCGTCTATCGTCTGGTGAAGTATTATAAGATGGTATCTGATCCATATCAGTTACACCGAGAGCATGAAATTCAGATGAACCAAGATTTTGGTTATAGTGACATTGAATACACTGTGCTTTCTCAAAGAATAAGATCGCACCTTTTTTCTCTTCATATCCCAAGGCTTCTCTATCTCCTTTAAGCCAATCTTGGAATGGTGCTCTATTGGCTAATATAGTACGTATATAGGCGGAAAATGCTAATGAGGCCGTTGCAATGGTGTATCTCTCTTCTACAGGAACGTCTGCAAATACTTGGTCAAAAAGGAATGTATAACCGTACTCATCTAATAGTTCTTTATTGATTGTGATTCTATGTGCTATTAACCCATCCATATTCTGAGTTTCTATCCCTTCAAAACCTAGATGATTAAGTTCGGTATCATCTCTTAAATCCCAAACATCTTCAGTGCCTTCATTTACATTGCCGCCACCAAATTGTCCATTCCAAAAAGTATTACTCACATAAGCCACATTTACCATTGATAAAGGGCGTGCACTTTGCACATCTAACTCATCATCAGAGTATAATGTATTCTTCACTCTATCTTCTCCACCTATACCAAAGTTAACACCTCCATCTGCTATACCTTGGAAATTTCCTGGTCTAAACCCAGCTTCTGAAACATGGCAACTAGCACAAGAATATGTTCCTCTTCCAGCCTCTTTCATCGGATCTTGTCCTAGACCAGTGTCATAATACATCAGTTTTCCTAGCTCAACTTTCTGAGGTGTGAGAGGGTTTTTGGGATCCTGCGGAATCAAATGAAGATCATTTTCATTTGGTAACACATAAAAGTCTAGTGTACCATTAGGAGACTTTCCCTGAATGCTGTTCTCTAGTTGATTATCGAGTTCTACAAGGGTAGGCATACGATCTTTAGTACATGCATTTAGCACGACTATAAGACCTAAGATTGATGTTGCAACAAAACCGATTTTCATAATTTTTACATCTTGATACTCAAAACATAGGCTTCAAATATAAACAATGAAAATAACATATTGTAAATAATTTAAATATGTTTATAATTCATTATCAGTAGTGTTGTGTAGATAATGAATTGTTAATAATTTATTCTAAATATATGAATGATCATAAATGATTATTAATCATATCTTATATTTTTGCAAACATAGTTAATAAGAAACTTTCGGTATGTGACTATTCAATATTTTTGACATACTAATTCAATAAAAAATACATTTACAATAAATATAAATATAACATGAAAGCAACATTATTAGTTTTGGCAGCGGGAATGGGATCGAGGTATGGTGGACTTAAGCAAATGGACGCATTTGGACCTAGTGGTGAGACGATTATTGATTATTCTATTTATGATGCTATTAATGCAGGATTTACTAAAGTAGTTTTTGTCATAAGAGAGTCTTTCAAAGAGGCTTTTAAAGAGGCGTTCACAACTAAGTTTAGAGATAAGATAGAAGTAGCATTTGTTTGTCAAGAATTAGATAGACTTCCTGCAGGTATAAGTTGTCCAATGGATAGACAAAAACCTTGGGGAACGGGTCATGCGGTATATGTTGCAAAAGACCATATCGATGGACCATTTGCTGTGATCAATGCTGATGATTATTATGGGCAGAATGCATATAAGGTCTTGATAGACTTTTTTGAGGCCAATGAGGGAAGTGATAATACTGATTACGCTGTTGTGGCTTATTATCTCAGTAATACTTTGTCAGAACACGGTACGGTCAATCGTGGAATATGCTATTCTGATGGAAATGGAAACCTCGACAAGGTGGTGGAACGTGAGAAGATACAAAGAGATACAGAAGGTGTAATCATATTTCCACACGATGATCATAGTTACAAGTTAGCCGAAGATACGCTAGTAAGTATGAATATGTGGGCATTCTATCCGAGCTACTTTGAATATTGCGAAGATGCATTGTACAAGTTTATTAAAGCAAGAGGTGAAGAAGAAAAGTCAGAATTTTATATTCCTGCTTTGATTGATGAGCTAATACAAAATAAGTTATTGAATGTCAATATATTAGATACTACCAGTAAATGGTTTGGAGTAACCTACCAAGAAGACAGACCTATAGTTATTGATAAACTCAATAAACTGATAGAAGAAGGTATTTATCCAATAGATCTTTGGGCGTAATACGCACTATTTTTCATGTACAAATACTGGCCCTTGCTTGTATCCGTTTCCGATAGTCAGCTTTGTTGCACTGCGAAGATCGAAGTCAATGATGAAAATGTCAGATGAAGCACTGTCTGCTTTGAAGTCAAGCTGGCCGTCAAATGTGAGATATCTGCCATCAGGAGATATGTCATGCCAAATTGATTTTATATTATGTCCAGTGAGGCTTTTAGGTTTTATTTTTATTGTGTCAATGGCTTTTATTCTAGAATGATTATTACTACTAGATGAGTATGTTATCTTACCATATTTCGGACTCCATCTCGGGGGACCAGCATAGTATTGGAAATTGCCAAATGTAGAAGTATTGGGTGGATAATTTGTTATTTTTTTCTTCTCTTGTGATGTTAGGTTAAAGCTATAGAGTTCTGCTTCATTAGATCTACTTATGTCTCCATTGTATCCTCTAAAAATGATACTGCTTCCATCTGGTGAAAAGCAGGGGTCGTTAAAGTAATCCATTTTTGGATCTACCGTAGAAAGTATATTTCCCTGTAAATCTATAATCTGAAAAATCTCGTATGCAGTTCCTGCTGGCTTGATGATAAGCTCTGTACCTTCAGCTCTTACGGATACCCAACTGTCTTGGATTAATGTCTTACTTATCTTATTCCAGTAAGTACCCTTAGTATCGGTTTCGTACAAGAAATAACATCGAGTGCAAGTGTCTCTGTCAGATATTATATAGAGCTTATCATTATATGCGCTATACACCCAATCGATACATTCGTTGTTGGATATGTTTGTTGAATTTTTACCGTCCAGATCCATGAGGAATATGTCGTAGTCATCCGAATTAGGATCGACTAGTACATTGTAAGCAATACGGAGCTGAGATGGATCGGATTCCGATTTACATCCAATGAATAAAATACAGATGTTTGCTAGAGTTATGAAGATGATATTTTTCACTTTAGCAAATATATCAATCGACCTCAGAGGTGTCTAATGTTGTGATAGATTTTTTTCTAGATAAACTTTAATTCACAATTCTTTAGCCATTTCATCATGCTATTAAATTTGATAGAAACCTGTTACACTAAACTAGGACAAGAATTCTTTTCTAAAAATCGTAAAAAATTTTAACATCTTTTTGGTTTGCCATTTACGAAGTATTGAACTTGTAATATTTAAATGAGTTTAATACGATTTGTTATATTTTTCTAGTTATGATTTACTAAAAGATGTTCTAATATGTAAATAGCGCATTTCTATGGGACTCTAGAACAAAAAAAAGGCCCTTGATTGTGTCAAGAGCCTTGGATAAGGTACAAATTTATATTCTGTTTTATGATTTGACGCCAGTCATTCCTTCAAATAACCAATTGGCCAATGCTTGTCTGTTAGTCTTATACATTAATCTTTTATGATCATTTTTGTTTCGTATGTTGGCTAACTCTACAAATACAGCTGATGGAGCAGTATTACGTAACATGTATAGTCCTCTTTCTGCTACGTAGCCATGATATCCTCTATTTTTCTGAAATTTTTTATATTTTGCTTTAAAAGTAGATTGTAAGTCATAAGCAAGTTTTTTGCTAGTCTTGCTTTTGCCCCAGTGATAGAAGAAGACATCTTGACTTTTGGATTCACTTCGAGAATCTATGTGAATCATGATTGCTTTCTGAGTTTTATATCCTTTCTTCTTATATTTTTTATGGAGCTTATTGATAGCTGCCGCTCTTTGGTGAAGTCTCTTTTTTTGATTGAGTGGAATTTGGGCCGTGCCCATGCATTTCTCATCTTTATCGCAATCTAAAAGTTCTTCGTCACGAATACCATCATTATCTTGAATGATCATATGCACTGTAGCTCCATGTTGCATAAGATTACGAGTGAGTCTTAATGCTACATCATACGCATATTCATCTTCGCACATCATAGATTCAGTACTAGTACAACAAGCTCCCGGGTCAGGACCTCCGTGCCCGCTTACCACATAGTATACTTCATTTTTAAGTTGATTATCTAGTATTTTTACATTTTTATATTCATTACCAAATAACTTTTCTGTTATTGTTCCTTTCTTTTTAAAATACTTAGCTTTTTCTTTCCCTCCAATTTTCTTATTATTTTCTGGTATTTTGGCTTTCGATGCTTTACACTCTAACAAGTGATAAGGTACCCATAAGATTCTGCTTTCTCTATAATGCGTCTTTCTTACCCCTAGTTTAAAGATAGCCTCATTATATTGTTGAATTTGTACTGCTGTTTCCCAATCGTCTAAATTGATTGTAGATCTAATGCTCGTGCCATTATAACTATAGATCTCAACAGGTAACTTATATTTCTTGCCAGTCAGCAAAGATGCTTTCTTGTCAAGTTTGTTGATCTCATAGAATCTATCAATGTTGCAAGAATAGCTACTCAAATGATATCTACGCAATAGTGAATACACGCCGTCTCCCGACATTGCTTTTACTGTATGGAAATTTTTACCTGCTGCGGTCATCAAAGTGATTTGAATACAGATCATTCCTAATGTTAAAATCGATTTGAGCATTTCTGGTTTTATTTTTTGTTGTAGCCGTGAGAATAGTACTACATGACAAAAATACTAAATATTACAATTAAATGTAATGTATAAGTAATTTAAAATTATTATGTTATGGTAAAATAATGTGTTTTGTTTGATGCACATTTCACTTCTTATATTTTAAATAAGTATTATTTGTATTGTGCTATATTTACATCTAATATGAATCTATCACATCTCTACACTTTGATTAAAAAGGAATTTGATTTAGAATTCAGGCAATCATATGCACTTTTTGGTGTATTGTTATTTGCTGCCTGTACGGTGTTTATTATCTTCAAGTCTTTCAATACTTTAGGTGCATTTCAATGGAATGTCTTGCTCTGGATAATTGTGATTTTTTCCGGAATCAATGCAGTAGCTAAAAGTTTCGTTCAAGAAAATAAAGAGACTTATTTGCATTATTATACGCTATTCGATCCCTTAGAGTTGATTCTTGCTAAGTTGATTTATAACTTCATATTTATAGTAGTAATCATAGCATTGGTAATCCTCTTACTCACCATATTCACTTTGAACCCTATAGTGAATTGGAGTCTATTCACTCAAGGTGCTTTATTAGGTGCTTTAGGTTTGTCATGTATATTTACATTTATAGCGGCACTGTCAGGTATAGATAGAGGAGGTACTACTATCATGAGTGTTATGGCATTGCCTTTAGTGTTGCCAGTGATCCTATTACTGATCAAGATTACAGCAGTATCTATGGCGCTTATGGTAGATACATTAGTTGGCGGAGATATCTTAATATTAGCTGCAATAGACCTTATGATTTGCGGGTTGATGCTTCTGCTCTTTCCTATTATCTGGAGAAGTTAGATTTACCCAACAACTAGCGTACTCTCAGTGAACATTTCAGAGCTATTTGCCTTATCTTTGCATAATTTTTATAATAACATATTAGTAGCATAATGAGTAAAAAAGGAAGAGTCCTAGTAGCGATGAGTGGGGGTATTGATAGCACTGTAGCAGCTATGATGCTTCATGAAGAAGGATATGAGGTAGTAGGTATCACCATGAAAACATGGGATTATGCATCTAGTGGATCTTCAAAGAAAGAAACAGGATGCTGTAGTTTAGATTCTATCAATGATGCTAGAGAGGTAGCGGTGAAAATGGGCTTCCATCACTTTATTGTAGATATTCGTGAGGAATTTGGTGATTATGTGATAGATAATTTTGTGGAAGAGTACATAGCTGGTCGGACACCAAATCCTTGTGTGCTTTGCAATACGCATATAAAATGGAATGCATTGATTAAAAGGGCAGATGCAATGGATTGCGAATTTATTGCAACTGGGCACTATGCTGATATTAAAGAGAAAAACAGTAGGTTATTCATTACTAAAGGTAAAGATGATCGTAAGGATCAGTCATACGTGCTCTGGGGATTAGACCAAGAATGCCTATCTAGATCAAATTTTCCTTTGGGTGGATACACTAAGACAGAGATCCGGCAGATGGCAAAAGATTGGGGGCATGAGGCATTGTCAAAGAAAGCAGAGAGTTATGAAATATGCTTTGTGCCGGATAATGATTATCGAGGTTTTCTAAAGCGTAGGGTAGATGGACTGGAGGAGAGAGTAGCTGGTGGATTATTTGTCAATACGACAGGCGAAGTAATAGGAGAACACGAAGGGTATCCATTTTTTACAATCGGACAGAGAAAGGGACTGGGTAAAGGTTTTGGTAAGCCCGTATATGTTACAGAGATTAGACCAGAAACTAATACTGTGGTACTTGGAGATGTAGAAGATTTAATGCGAAACGGAATGTATGTTGGTCAACTCAATATGCAGAAGTACGCGGAAATCAAAGATTATTCAGAGTTTATTACACAAGTAAGGTATAATAGTTCGGGCACGTTGAGTAAGATTGTACAACAAGGCGATCAGATGGAAGTTGAGTTCTTCTCAAATGTAAAAGGAATCGCTCCTGGACAATCGGCTGTCTTTTATGAAGGTGACGATGTAGTGGGAGGAGGAATAATCAATAGAAGTTTGTAATAATCAATGTTGTGATACGTTCCATTATGTGTTGCTGATGCCATTTTCAATTTAAAGTGCAGTCAAAATGAAACAATATTTCTTAATATTATTTAGTGTATTTCTTGTGTTTTTTTCATCTTGTAAAGAGAAGTCAATAGCACCAATAAATTTAGAATTAGAAAAGGATTTTTACCCTTTAGAGGTTGATCGAACTTGGGTTTATCTGACTGATAGTGTAGTGTTCAACAAGCAATTAAGTACAGTAGATACTTTGAAAGGTTTTGTGAAAGAGACAATCACAGATAAATTTGTAACGACAGGAGATATTGATTTATACATTATCGAGAGATCATTTAAAAGAACTCCAGCTGATCAATGGAGTGTAACAGATATATATTCTGCAAGTTTCATTGATAATAAAGCGACAAGGACTGAGGAGAATTTGCGTTTTGTTAAATTGCTGATTCCAACTTCTTTGGGTCAAAAGTGGGATGGAAATCAGTTTTTTGACGAATCAATAATTGTTAATGTTGGAGGTGAATCGATAGAAGTCTATAAAAATTGGGATTCTGAGGTAATAGCTATTGAGAGTATTGTAAACATATATGGTGTACAATATGAGAATTGCACTGAAATTATTTTGGCTGATAGCGAAAACTCTATTGAGAAGAGATATGTGAAAGAAATATATTCGAAAGGTGTAGGTCTTATCAGTAAAGAAATGGTTGTCTTGTGTACTCAAAATGGTGATACTAGTATTGAGATATTGGATAGAGCAGAAGAAGGCTTTGTACTTTCGCAGTCATTAGTAGAATATTATTAAACAACATATGAATTATGCTTAAGGACTTTGTGGAGATAGGGAAGCTTGGTAAACCTTTTGGAATTAGCGGTAAGCTTAAGTTCAGTTGTGAAGATGAGATCCTTCAGGTACTCAAAAAAAATAAGGTATTTTTTCTCAAAAGAGGAGCTCATTATATTCCATACTTTGTACAATATATAGAAGAAACTCACGATACTCTTATTAAAATTGAAGGCTTCGATAATCCTCAAGATGCTAAGTCATGTAGTGGTAACACATTGTACCTTCCTATCAAAGATTTGCCGGAAATCAAAGAAAAACCGGGACTGTACTTTTCAGTTCTCAAAGGGTTTTCAATGCATGACCAAGACGATCAACTCATTGGTAAGGTCATTGATGTGGTATCAATGCCTCAGCAGGAACTTGCCAGTGTAGCACTCTCAGATGGTAATGAAATTTTGATTCCGCTTCACAAATCCTTAATAGTGGGTATCGATCCAGATCAAATGATTGTTCAGCTGGAAATAGCCGAAGGCCTTATAGATATCTAGAACGTTTAATATAGAATCATTCTCTTTTTGAATATTCTAACTTTACCTAAAAACGATTTCTTTGATAATTTGATAGCCTATTTTTTCATTTAGTAGTTTGATGACCTTTGGTTTTGACATACTTAGTTCTGCTCTCAGAGGTGCGGAAGTAAGGGTGATTTCTAATTTGCCATGCTTGATAAAAAACTTGCTGGTATATCCATTTATCATATCTCCCATTTCTGATTTCCAAGCATCTTGAATGAGTTTGAGCTCATGATGAATCTGTATCCTTTTGTTTTTCTGAATAAACTCATCAAGTACTTCAGATATTTTACGATCGTTGTATTTTTTATGGAACATCTAATGTTTTTCTAAGGAGATAGATTCTGTACTTTCAATCACAAATTTATGATAATTAGTTTCAAGGATCTGTAATATATTTTCTACACGATAGAGATTAGTGTCTGAAATGAATATTTGACCGTAGTCTTCTTTTAGTAGAATGTCTATGATAAATTTAACCCTTTCTTGATCAAGTTTGTCGAATATATCGTCTAAGAGTAGAATTGGAGTGTTTTTATGGACGCTTTGAATTATCTTGTATTGACTCAGTTTTAATGCCATGATAAATGACTTTAATTGTCCTTGAGACGCGTAGACTTTGAGTTGATCATCATTCATGATAAACTTGAGATCATCTTTATGTATCCCCTTGGTAGTACGTTGCAAAATACGATCTCGATTATTGCTCTCAGATAACGATTGTAAGAAAGGTGTATCATGTAGACTGCTTTTGTATTCTATTCTAGCCTGTTCCTTATCCTCAGATATATGCTTATAGGTAGCGCTAAATTGACTAGATATACGATCCACAAAAGTTTTCCGCGCCTCATGTATCTTTTGGGCTGGGCGTTCCATTTTTTCAGATATCGTATTGATTAGCAGTTTGTTATATGATTTTTGTTCGGCAAATAGTTTAAGTAATGCGTTACGCTGTTTAAGAAGTTTGTTATATTCAAGCAACTGACGGAGATAGTCTTTGTCATATTGAGTTATGGACTGATCGATAAATTTTCGTCGTTCTTCACTGGCATCGAGCAGACCATGGACATCTGTGGGTGAAATCATTACGCAAGGATAGTTGCCTACATGCTCAGATATTCGTTTGTAATTTTTGCCATCAGACTTGATGGTCTTTTTTTTATCCTTCTCTACTGTTATAGCGATATTGTTTTTCTCTTGATCATTATTGTAGAATATCCCTTCGAGACGAAGGAAGTTCTCACCTTTGCGAATATTGTAACGGTCCGTGGTAGATAGGTAGCTTTTACCTATACATGTATAGTATACTGCATCCAATAAGTTGGTTTTGCCTGCACCATTGAGACCAACTACAAGATTGAGTTTATTGTGCAGATCATATACCTGCGAAGTATAGTTCTTGTAATTAGTGAGAGAGAGGCTGGATATGTGCACGATAAGATATATTTTTAAAATCTAAAGATACTAAGCTAGCGTCTAATCACGATATAAGAGTCAGTATATATTATGAATAGTAAGAAGTACATGTAACTCTAATACATATTTTCCTAATTGTATCAACAATATAATTGATCAATGTTGTATTTTCACGGCCTAATAATTGCGGTGTGTAGGGATATATCGAATTCTATTAGGAGATATAGGAATAGATTAATGATAATGACAATTATAAAAATTAACGATAGATGGCAGTAGCTACAAAAAATGCAATAAAGTCAAAGTTTAGCAAAGCGACATACCTTGGATGGTATGAGAATATGTACAGAATTAGAAAGTTTGAAGAAGCTACTCTAAAGGCATATTCATTGCAGAAGATTAGAGGTTTTTGTCATGTATATATAGGTCAAGAAGCTATCTCTGCAGGTATGGAGAGCGCACTGCAAGATGGTGATAAAATAGTAACTGCCTACAGACAGCATGGTATAGCACTAGGTAGAGGTATGGACTCTAATTCTTGTATGGCTGAGCTATTCGGCAAAGGAACTGGCTGTGTTGGTGGTAAAGGTGGCAGTATGCATTTTTTCTCTAAGGAGCACAATTACTTTGGTGGCAATGGAATAGTAGGGGCTCAGATTCCTATTGGTACGGGTATAGCTATGGCTGAATCTTACAGAGGTACAAGTAATCTTTGTGTAACTATATTTGGTGATGGTGCTGCAAGACAAGGAGCATTATACGAGTCGTTCAATATGGCTATGACATGGAAAATACCAGTACTATATATAGTAGAGAACAACCAGTACGCTATGGGTACTTCAGTAGAGCGTACTAGTAATGTTACTGATTTATTTAAGATTGGATCTGCATTCGATATGCCCAGTGAAGCTGTTGATGGTATGGATCCTGAGGCAGTGCATATAGCAGTAGAGAAGGCAGCAAAGCATATTAGATCTGGTAAAGGACCATATTTCTTAGAGATAAAGACATATAGATATAGAGGGCATTCAGTTTCTGATCCAGCCAAGTATCGTACCAAAGATGAGCTGAATAAATACAAGGCACTCGATCCAATTGAAATCATAAAAGACAAAATGATCAAAGGCAAAATAGCGACTATTGAAGAAATTGAAAAGATAGAGAATACTATTATTGATGAGATAGCAGCAGCAGTCAAATTTGCCGACGAATCTGATCTACCTTTAGCATCTGAGCTGTATGATAACAATTATGTTCAAGAAGATTATCCGTTTATAACGGATTAGCCATTGAAGAATAAATTGAAAATAGTAAAGCCTTTAGATGTTCATCTAAGGGCTTTTTTGTAAAAACGTAGTTGGTGCTCTATAATGGTTAGCCTTTTGGGAATCTGCGCAACATGTAATATAATATTGGCTTGTGCAAGATTTACTTTCTATGACATGCTATTAAATGTTTTACTCAATTACGACAACTGTAACAAGAAAGTATACTATTATCAATTAGGGTTCGTAAATTTATATCTTGGACAACCAGATTTTCCAATTAACCTATCTAACACATGGAATTACAAAAGTTACTAATACTATTACTTGTTGTATCTATTGGTGTCAACCTAAATGCTCAGCAATGGACTAAGTCTGATCTCTCGCAAAGGTCAAGTATCGATAATGAGTATTTGCCAGAGAAATACAAAGGTTATCAGCTCGAATTTCCTTCTCTTATGACGGAATTAGAAAAGGTAAAGACTTCTGAATCAAGAATAGAACTACCTACTCCTGATGGAGGAATGGAGATGTTTATGATAGAAGCGGCGGATGTATTTCATCCTGACTTAGCCGCTAAGTATCCAGGAATAAAGGCATACAAAGGATATAGCTTAGATGTGCCTGGTTCATACATACGTATGGGGTATGGTGCTAGTAGATTGCATGCAATGATACTCAGAGAAGGTGCTCAAACTACTTACATTGATCATATCAAAGGAAGTGAACAGAAGTACGCTGTATACTTTAGAAATGATTATGGTTTAAGGGCCCGACACCAATTTGAATGTCTAGTGAATGAAGATTCTAGAGATATAGAAGACGTTGAAATTGCGACTACAAGACATGGAGACTGCGAATTACGTAAATATCGATTGGCCCTTGCATGTACGGGTGAGTATGCATCATTTCACGGAGGTACTGTAGAATCTGTGTTAGTAGAATATAATGTAGCCATGGCAAGAGTTAATGGACTTTATGAACGAGATGCAGGAATCACTATGGAGTTAATTGCTAATACTGATGAGGTTATATTTCTAGATGGTTCGACAGATCCATATACAAACAATAGTGGAGGAGCGATGCTTGCTGAAAATCAAAATACATGCGATGATATTATTGGCTCAGCCTATTATGATATTGGTCACGTATTCAGTACTGGTGGCGGAGGTGTTGCGAACTTACGGAGCCCATGTAATAACAATAGTAAGGCTAGAGGAGTAACAGGGCTTGGTAGTCCAATCAATGATCCATTCTATATAGATTATGTCGCACATGAGATGGGACACCAGTTTGGTGGTAATCACTCATATAACAATAGCTGTGGAGGAAATAGAAATAACAGTACTGCAGTAGAGCCAGGAAGTGGATCAACAATAATGGCGTATGCGGGTATCTGTTCGCCTAATGTGCAAAGTAATAGTGATGATCACTTTCACGGTGTAAATCTTATTGAGATAGCGAATTTTGTTACCGGTAATGGTAACTCTTGTGCAGAGATAATACCTACAACGAATAATGCTCCGGAAGTTACAGTGGCCAATGCAGTAGTCACTATACCTGCAAGGACAACTTTTTTTCTGAACGCTGATGCCACAGATACAGATGGAGATATGATGACCTATTGTTGGGAGCAGATGGACATTGAAATAGCAAATATGCCTCCGCAAGGTAGTAATACTGGTGGACCTATGTATAGATCTAACTCACCCAATACAGATTCACGAAGATTTTTTCCTAGTAGAATAGGAGAATCTACATGGGAGGTGTTGCCGACAGTTACTAGAGAGATGAATTTCATGTGTACGGTAAGAGATAACAATAGTTCAGTAGGATGTACAGGAGAAGTAAATGTAAAGGTTAATGTTTTCGATACTGGAAGTCCATTTAGAGTAACGGCACCCAATACAAATGTGGTATGGCCTGCTTCAGATATCAAAGAAGTAACTTGGGATGTAAGTGGCACCGATTCAGCACCTATCAATAGTACATTGGTAGATATCTTTCTATCAATAGATGGAGGGGAGACATTTGATATCGTATTGGCGGAAGATGCATTTAATGATGGATCTCACGAGGTAGTAGTACCAGATATACCTACAGATATGGCAAAAGTAGTGATAGTAGGCAATGATAATGTGTTTTATGATATGTCAGACGATAACTTTAGCATCACGGCAGAGTTTAGTGTAGATATCACACCATTTAGCCAAGTGGCATGTGGGCAAGATGAATTGGTCTATATAGCTAATTTAATGTCTGCAGATGCATTTGATGATATGGTGAGTCTCTCAGTGAGTAATCTCCCGGATGGCGCAATAGCTACACTTTCAGAAAATACGATAACTACTCCCGCGTCAGTGGATGTTACTATAACGGGTTTATTGAATGCAGAGGCTGGATCGTATTTATCTACTTTTACCGCTATGGCAGAGAATACTACGATCAATGAAATATTTGCTATCAATATCCAGAATGATGATTTACAAATCACAAATACTACCATTCCAGCTGATGAATCAACTGATGTAGATCCAGTATCTGTTGATTTTTCATGGGATGCACAAGAGGGTGTTAGTTTATATCAATTTCAATTAAGCACTGCTCCAGATTTTTTATCAGCGCCAGTGACGTCAGCGACGCCAACATCTTCAACTGTGACAAGGACTGATTTTGAAGAAGGGACAATATATTATTGGAGAGTAAGAGCTCGATCTATTTGTTCTACGGGTAAATATAGTGAGACGAAGGCCTTTAGGACAGCTAGTGATGGGTGTGTGCAGTATGTCAATGATACGCCAGTAGAGATAGAAGCTGATGACGTTGGAGAAGTTGAGAGTATATTGGAAGTCCCAATGGATATAGATTTTAGCCAAGCGAAAATAACAGTAGATATATCACATACATTTACTGGCGATCTAAGGGCAGAAATAGCATCACCTACTAATGTAAGTTTCGATCTATTTGATAGACCAGGTGTACCTGCTAGTGATTTTGGATGTCCAAGAGATGATATAATGGCAACATTCAGTAATGATGCAGTGTTTACCGCCATTGAATTTGAGGGTACTTGTGATTCAGAACCCGCTATCTCCGGTGAGTTTCAAGCTATGGATCCTTTTACTTCTACGCCTTCGATGGGAACATGGACACTTACTGTGGCTGATGATTTTCCACAAGATGGCGGATTTGTTAATTCTTGGTCCATAGAGGTCTGTACCGATGTAGTATTTCCAGATGTGATAACTGGAGGTACTAAAAATATAATAGTAATTAATGGAGGAAGTGCCCCATTCGACAATACTGTCCTGACGGTAGAAAGTGATGACTCTGTAACCATATACATCACCAAGCTACCTAACGAAGGTACGCTGATGAGAGGCATGGATGAGATAGTAGAAGGGTCTTCTGTGACGGAAGAAGAATTGGCCAATGGGACAGTGACATATGTGCACTCAGGAAATGAGGCTATTGTAGATGGATTTAAGGTTGATGTTCAGGTGCCTAGCACAGGCGCTTGGTTGAGAAACGAATACATTAATATAAATATACTGGATAATACTTTCCAAGTAGTAGCTACCGTAACGAATCAGGTATCATGTTTTGGAGGTTCTGATGGGACTATATTTGCTACAGCAGTAGAAGGGCAGGGGCCTTACCAGTTTAGTATCGATAACGTAAATTTTCAAAATGATCCTACTTTTGATGGATTATCTGCTGGAGACTATATCGTATATGTAAAAGATGCAGATGATGTCGAGAGCGTATCAAATTCTATTACCTTAACACAACCGGATGAAATCATCCTTACTATATCGTTAGTGGGTTACGCTATCAACGCAAGTGCAGAAGGTGGTGTTGGTGGATTTGAATATAGTATTGATGGCATTAATTTTAATGCTGCGGGTGTATTTTCAGATTTAGACAATGGTGATTATGATGTAATAGTAAGAGATGCTAATGACTGTACAGCTAGCGGTATGTTTGTTGTCAATATAGATACACTCAGTGCGCAAATATCTATTGTTGATCTAGTTTGTGCTAATGTGGAAGATGGATCGATTATAGTTGTTCTTGCCGGTGGAATAGAGCCATATGAATATAGTCTAAATGAAAGTGTATTCGTTGCAGACAATATATTTACGGATCTATCCGCAGGTACATATTCTATATCAGTAAAAGATGCAGGAGGGAAAGTAGTGGTTTATGATAATGTTATGCTGTTATCAGCTTTGCCAATTAGTTTTAGTTATACTACAGATATGGGAGATTTAGTAATAGATGCTATGGGTGGCACTGAGCCATATATGTATTCTACTAATGGTATCGATTTCCAATCAGAGAATTTGTTAGATATAGATCTTACTCAAGATTATACGCTCACGATATCAGATGCTGTTGGATGTATATACACATTCGATCTTTCGATTTCATTTGTGACAGCGATCTCAGTGACTACACTTGATGTATGTTTTTCCGAAACTAACGGAAGTATTATTGTCAATGGAATTACTGGTGGATTAGGACCATACCAATACTCAATTAATGATGGGCCTTTCCAAGATGAAGCGGTGTTCGGTGATCTTTCAAGTGGCTCTTACGATATTACGGTAAGAGATGCTAATGGATCAGAATATACCGAGGTGGGTGTAACTATAAATGAGAATCCAGAGATAGGATTGGATTACTATGCAAGTTCAGATACATTATATGTCATTGGTATAGGTGGTGCTGAAAGTGGTTACAGTTATTCTATCAATGGAGAAGGATTTAATATGGATGGATTCTTTACCGATGTGCCAGATGGTGACTATACGGTTACCGTTATGGATGCTTCTGGATGTGTAGAAAGTTTCTTGATTATGTTTACAGATATATATGATGTACTAGTGGGTAGTGAGATCAAAGTATATCCTAATCCTGTATCAGAAATTCTGCAGGTAGAACTATTAGATTTGACTAATAGGGTGAAGCAAATATCTCTAATAGGTATAGACGGGAAGATTGTACTTGATCTTACACAATTCACGATCAGTAATCTGCAAACTGTAGATGTAAGTCGCCTTGCGGATGGCTTGTATGTTCTTTATGTAGAAACAGAAAAGGGTAGTATGTATCATAGAGTAAGTGTGATGAAATAATATTTTAAAGTTAGAAAGTTATATAGCCTCTATCCTTTTGGTTAGGGGCTTTTTTTTAATCAAGGAATAATATTTTTCAACTAATAATAATCTTTTGATCAACAACAAATAATTATTTTTTTTCTTCCTGTTGCATCGAAAATCTACTGTCTTCTATGTAAGCTAATCGTTCCATCTTGATCATTTCTATAGTATAAAATCCAAACTCTTCTACCACTTTACCCGTGAGTAAGTATATGCCCTTGCCTCTAAATGGATTCTTATCGACTACTGGTGGAAAGTGTACCGTGTCTATCCATTCGCCTTCGTAGTCTAGGAAACTACCAAATTGCATTCGTTTTTGATTAGTCGTAGATGTGTTTTTGATAGATATAAGATAGCCGTAGATCGCGATGATTTTATTTTTATATTTGGAGAAGTGTTTCGCTAGAAACTTTTGCTCTGGTAAAGAATCCTTTAGTAATAAGAAAGGATGACACAATGGAAATCCTAATAGCTCTATTTCATCGAAAGCATTTTCTAAATCTTTGATATTGAATACTGGCAAGTTATAAGTCGTCGTAGGTTTATGATCAAATAATACTTGCTGATGCTCTTGTTTGGCAGGTGTTGCTTTGAGTACAAAGTGTGCTTTCCAAAGTAAGTTTCGCTTATCTATATTAGTAAATCGAAATGCATTTATTCTGATCAGTAAATCCAATTGTTCAATAGATATTGCCATCCGATGTAGAAAGTCATCTAATGATTGGAAGGCACCATTTTCTTTTCGTTCTTTGATGATACGCTGTGCAGTATGGACCTCTAGACCTTGTAGCATATGGAAGCCTAGGTAGATTTCTTTGTCATAAATCCACGTAGGGTAGTGACTCTTATTGACGCAAGGTGCTTGTATATTACCCCCTAGTATGCGAGCCTCATGGACATACAGTTCTGGGCTGTAAAATCCGCCACCGTTATTGAGTACGGCTACCATATATTCTAATGGAAAATAGGTTTTGAGATAGAGGCTCTGATAACTCTCTACCGCATAAGATGCACTGTGCCCTTTGGCGAATGCGTATCCAGCAAAGCTTTCTACTTGATACCAGATTTCCATAACGACTTCCTTTTTGTATCCTTTGTCTATACAGTTGTGTATAAATTTATTTCTTATTTTTTCGAATTCTGCTCTAGATCGATACTTGCCACTCATGCCTCTACGGAGTACATCAGACTCACCTAGATCTAATCCTGCAAAGTGGTGTGCTACTTTGATGACGTCTTCTTGATATACCATGATGCCATAGGTATCAGGCATGATCTTATAGAGTATAGGGTGAGCTAGTTTTCTCCGCTCTGGATCTTTGTGTCTGAGTATATATTCTCTCATCATACCACTCTTAGCGACACCTGGTCTTATGATAGAACTGGCCGCTACGAGACCTTGGTAGGTATTGACTTCCAGCTTACGTAATAATATGCGCATCGCTGGAGATTCTACATAGAAGCAACCGATACATCTTGCGGTGCTTACAAGTTTATTTATTTTAGAATCTTTGAAAAAAGGCTTCACGTCATGAATGTCAGGCAACTCTACATCTGGTTGATTGATTTTTACGAGTTGTATCGCATCTTTGATCTTGCCGAGTCCACGCTGTCCGAGTATATCGTACTTATATATACCTACGTCTTCTGCTACTATCATATCAAACTGTGTAGTCGCAAATCCCTTAGGTGGTAAGTCTGTAGCAGTATAATAATGTATCGGTCGTTCACATATGATAATGCCTGCGGAGTGTATGCTAAGATAATTAGGTTTTCCATCTAGCTGCTGTGCGTATACGACGACAAGTTGCGAGAGCTTATCGAGTTGGGTGTAATTAAATTTCCCTTTGCTCAGTTTGTCTATTTCATGCTTGGGTAGACCAAATACTTTTCCGAGTTCTCTTACTGCTCCACGATGTTTGAATGTATTGTAAGTTGCTAATAGTGCTACCTGTCCTTCGCTACCAAATCGTTCAAAAATATAACGCGTTACATCTTCTCTATCTCTCCAAGAAAAATCTATATCGAAGTCAGGTGGGCTCGTTCGATAGAGATTCATAAATCGCTCAAAATATAAATCTAGTTCTATAGGATCTACATCGGTAATTCCGAGTAGATATGCGACGATACTATTGGCTCCACTTCCTCTACCTACATGGTAGTAACCTTTCTTCATTGCGTAATCTATGATATCCCAGTTGACCAGAAAGAACGGAATGAAGTCCATCTTCTTGATCATGTTTAGTTCCTTTTTGATTCTTATTGTGATCTCTTTGGTGACTGTAGGGTATCTAGTTTGTAATCCTTTATCGCATAGGGTAGAGAGGAGTAATTCGTCTTTGTCTCTACTGCCAGTGTAGGTGATTTTATTTTGGTGTGGTCTATTTTTAGAGAAGTCAAAATATATGCTACAGGTCTCTAGTAGTTGTTTAGTATTAGCTAGTATCTGAGGGAAATATTCGTAGTGTTTGGCAAGCTCTTGCTGAGATAAATATATATCTCTTTCATGGGCTTGCATCTCTAGATCGAGTTTACTTAGTAGTACATTATTGTCTATCGCACGCAGTAGTCTGTGAGTATTGAATTCTTTTTTATTTCTAAATGTATAAGTATTTAATGCTACCAACTTGTCCGCATATTGAGAGTAATCGGTAAAGATTAGTTTGTTGAGTTGGTACCTCGGTATACCGATGTATTCGTTGTCGCTAAAGGTACGCCTATTGAGTAGCATCACTTGCTCAAATGGATAGATGAATATCACATCCTCTAGCTCCACTGCGATTTCTGGAAAAGATAATTTTCTGTGTTTGTAATAAGATAAATAATTATTGAGTTGATGAAAGCCATTATTGTTTTTAGCGATACCCACGTACAGTTGTTTTGCTCCATCTCTGAAGTCTATTCCGATGATTGGTTTGATGCCAGCGGCCTGAGCTAATCGTACAAAATTGAGACATGCAGAAGTGTTATTGATGTCTGTAAGGCACACAGTGGTGGCTTGATCTGAAATTGCAATTTCGATTAATTCTTTGTCTGAAATTGTACCATACCGTAGACTGTAGTATGTATGGCAGTTGATATACATTAGTAGAAGTGATTTAAAAACGTATTGTTAATTGTAATTGAAGTAATAACTATATTCATTGCGACTTTTAAAATAAAAGTTTTGTTTGCAAGTCATTGATACACAATGTTTCAGCATTTTATTAACTCATAGCTAAGGCTATGAATTTCAAAAAAAAGTGCTTCATCTTGTAAATCAAGCACTCACAACTAATTTTAACACTAGTTGTTAAATCACTTCGTTATCAAATAAATCTAATTGATTATTTTGATTTTCTTTTTGTGACCGTTTTCTTGCGGTGGTTTCTCCCATGCCTTGTAGCTTGAGATCTTGGTAGAATACATAGTCGTATTCTTTTCGCAGTCGCTCTCCAGTAGGCTTGAGTAGATCTGCGTATTTGTTGCGAGCAGATTTAATATCTGTAGAGATCGGATAGGCATTGAATCCTGTATCGTCAAATGGGTATAACATCTCCGTAACTTCATTGAGTGTAAGATCATTACTGATCCATTTTTTTTCATCTTCTTGGGTAAGTACTAGTGGGCTGCGATGATGTGGTATTACTTGCATTAGTGGTGTGGGTGCCGTCGTTATTATGGCGAAACTTTTAGTGGTTTCTCCAGTCTTATTGTCTATCCATTCATCCCATATTCCTGCCATTGCGAATGGACGTTTTTGACCGCCGCGATACACGAGATATGGATCACTCATTTTTTTTTCTGTAGTCCCTTCCACAAATGCATCTGCGATCACTAGGCATCGTTGAGATCGTATCGCTTTACGAAACATAGGTTTATTGATTATCCCTTTGGCGCCGGTATAGTTAGGCGCATTTTCTTTATTGTGATCACCTTCGCTTCGAGCATTGATCATATAAGTTTTATTCTTAGCCCAATGCGGAGTAAATCCAAATCGAAATAGCTGTACCGTATCCGGAGCATCATTAGTGATGACCAACGCTTCGTCACTAGGACTTACATTAGGATTAAATTCAAAACGATCTAGTATCTCCGATATACTCGCATTGAATTCTTTTTCTATTATTTTAAGTCTGCTGACTACAGCGTATCTTCCACACATAGGTATAGGTATTATCAATTATCAATTATCAATTATCAATTCTTTTTTAGGTCGTCCTATGTGCTAATACAATTGGTGGCTCTCCATTAAATGGATTGCCAACTCCTCCTATTTTCCTAGCTCCAAATGTAGAAGCTCTGAACACGCTACGACTACCATATTTATTTCTAATCAGATCCATTGCTTGGTAGAGATCTGCAGTACGCTGCGTACTCTCAAACAAACTCATCTGATAATTGCCTGATACTAATCCACTAAATCGTACACCTACTAATCTAATCAATAATCGCTTACTGTACAACTTGTCAAATAGCTCTAGTACTTTATCGATCAGATTATGATCTGCAGAAGTATAGCCAATCTTGCATTGCTTAGAGTGTGTATTGAAGTCTGAGTATCTAATTTTGACACTGATACAAGAAGTGAGTTTTTGTCCATTACGCAGCTGGAATGCTAGATTCTCAGCCATGGCTCTGATGATTGTCTTAAGTTTATGTACGTCGGTGGTATCTTTTCCAAAAGTCCGTTCGCTAGATATAGATTTACGTTCGTGATATTCTACGAGTTCCCTATTGTCTATGCCGTTGGATTTGAGCCAGATGCTTTTGCCATGTTTACCAAATACTGACTCCATCATCTCTATAGGCATCTGCTGTACTGTTGATACTTTTTTGATGCCGAGATGACATAGCGTCTGGAATGTCTTAGCACCTACAGAAGGTATTTTCTTGATCGATAGTGGAGCGAGGAATGGTTTTTCATATCCTAGATCGATTTTGATCTGATTGTTGGGTTTGGCCTCGCCAGTGGCTACCTTAGATACTGTCTTGTTAGCAGATAGTCCAAATGAGATCGGTAAGCCAGTTTCTTTAATGATCTTAGTACGCATCTCGGAGGCAAACTTATAGCAGCCCACATACTTATCCATACCTGTCAGGTCTGCATAAAATTCGTCAATGCTCGCTTTTTCCAGTAATGGCACTTCTTCTTTAAGAATGTCTGTTACTGCTTTGGAATGTTTTGTATAAGTGCTCGCATTACCTTTGATAACGATTGCTTCAGGGCACAATTGTCTGGCCATTTTCATAGGCATGCCTGAGTGTGCTCCAAAAGCTCTGGATTCGTAGCTAGCTGCTGATACTACACCTCTATCTCCGGTACCTCCTACGAGTATTGGTAGTCCATTGAGGCGACTGTCTATCAGTCGCTCTACGGATACGAAGAAGGTATCTAAGTCAAGATGTAGTATTGATCTCATTTGGTATTCTTACTGTTTTTGTGGTACTATCTGATTCTTCTATTACTACATTAGTAACAAGTACAAAGAAATGTAATTTTTACTAACGATGGTAATTTTTACGAATATTTGTGAAAATTACTTATTTAAACTACTTTTACTATCAATATGGAACTATCTATACAGTGTAAAAGACTAAGACAGATCAGAGAAGAGCTCAATCAGACGCAATCTTCTTTTGCAGAGCAGCTAGGTGTGGGCAGTACAACCACTGAGTATGAGCGAGGCAGAACTAAGCTCACAGGAAAGCTAGTACTACGACTACTGAGCGACTATAATATCAATCCATTATGGCTATATGGTGAGAGCGAGCAGAAGTATCTTGATCCTAGATCCAAGGAAGTAAGCCCAAGTGTAGTGACTGTAGATAGTGACGGCTTTGATAATATCCTTATGGTCAATGAAAAAGCAGCAGCAGGCTACACAGGCAATCTCGATAACAATGATTTTTTTGAACGGTTGCCTTCGTTTTCGTTTCCGATTCCAGAGTATCGCAATGCTACTTTTCGTTGCTTCCAAGTAGAAGGCTATAGTATGGTGCCCACGATACTGCCTAGCGAATGGATTATCACCAAAGCAGTAGAAGATCTCAATCAAATCAAAGACAATAAGATATACGTAGTGGTAGATAATGAAGGTATCCGTATCAAGCAAGTACGTAATGAGCAACATATGAGGTCTCTCACGCTCATCTCTCTCAATGAAGAGTACGGCACTGAACTACTCGCATACGAAGAAGTCAAAGAAATATGGGAGTTTCATAGTAAACTCACCAAAGAACTAGCGATCCAATCCACAAAGCAAAAGCTGGATGTGATCTATGAAGATATCAAGATAGTGAAGGCTAAGATACTTGGTCAGGGATGATCAAGTTTATTCTGGCTAGCGCGCCAGCCACATATTAGTTTGTGTCTCTTTGAAGAGACATCGGGGATGATGGAATAATTAGAGATCAAAGGTTTCACAATTAAAAGAAAAATAGACTCAATAATAGTTATCAATTCTTCGAATAGTGGTATACATCATCATCCCTATTATCCTTTCAAAGGGATACATTTGGGATATGGTTCGAGCTTGGCTCATTTTGAAATCTAGTTCTACCCAACCCACTACCTACAGTCCCCAAACTTTCTTACTTTTGCGCCCTTAAATTACATCATACTATGATCAGTGCAAATAACGTATCTCTACAGTACGGAAAAAGAGTCCTTTTTGATGAAGTAAATATCTCGTTTTCAGGTAATAACTGCTTCGGTGTCATCGGAGCCAATGGTGCAGGTAAGTCTACTTTCCTCAAGATACTATCAGGAGATATAGAGCCTAATATCGGTCACGTAACCCTAGAGAAAGGTAAACGTATGGCTGTACTAAAGCAAGATCACTTTAGATATGACGAAGAAACAGTACTCAATACAGTGATGATGGGTCATGAGATATTATATAGTCTCATGAAGGAGAAAGATGCGATCTATATGAAAGAAGATTTCTCTGATGCAGATGGTGTGAAAGCAGGTCAGTTAGAAGAAGAGTTTGCTGAGATGGATGGATGGTCTGCAGAATCTAATGCAGCATCATTATTGAGTGGTATTGGTATCGCAGAAGATCAGCATTTTAAGTTAGTGAAAGATCTTGATGGTAACCAGAAGGTGAGAGTGTTATTAGCTCAAGCACTATTTGGAGAACCAGATATATTGATACTCGATGAGCCTACCAATGATCTAGACCTTAAGACGATCACTTGGTTAGAGGATTTTCTTTTGGACTTTAAGAATACGGTGATCGTAGTATCTCACGATAGACACTTCCTCGATACTGTATGTACGCATACGGTAGATATCGATTTCAGTAAGATCAATATGTATACAGGTAACTATACATTCTGGTATGAATCATCTCAGTTAGCACTTAAGCAAAAGCTAACGGCCAACAAGAAGGCTGAAGACAAGAAATCAGAACTACAGGCCTTCATCGATAGATTCTCAGCCAATGCAAGTAAGTCTAAGCAAGCGACGGCACGTAAGAAGATGCTAGAGAAAATCAATGTAGAAGATATCAAACCTTCTAGTCGTAAGTATCCAGGGATTATCTTTACACAAGGTAGAGAAGCAGGAAAGCAGATTCTATCAGTAAACAATCTTTCTTATGTCAATAAAGAAGGTGAAACCCTATTCAAAGGTGTAAGCTTTAATGTAGAGAAAGGGGATAAGGTCGCTGTAATAGGAGATAACAGTTTGGCGACTACAGCATTCCATCAAATACTTAATGGTGAGCTAGATGCTACTACTGGAGATTTTGAATTTGGACAGACAATTACAACTGCATACCTACCTAATGATAATGAAGAATTTTTTGATGGTACCGAATCACTTATGGATTGGTTGCGTCAGTATTCTGAAAATAAGGATGAGATGTTTATCCGTGGATTTTTAGGTAAGATGTTATTCTCTGGTGAAGAAGTATTAAAGAAATCTGATGTACTTTCTGGAGGTGAAAAAGTCAGATGTATGCTCTCTCGTATGATGATGGCATCAGCTAATGTACTCATGTTAGATGAGCCAACCAATCATCTCGATCTAGAGACTATCGAAGCCTTGAATAATTCTATGAAGACCTTCACTGGTACATTGATGTTTACTTCTCGTGATCATACTTTTACTGAGACTGTAGCCAATAGGATAGTGGAGTTGACTCCAAAAGGATTTATAGATAGTCTGAAAAGCTTCGATGAATATATCGTTGATGGTGGTATCGCAGATCAGAAGAAGGCGCTTTCATAAAAGTGTTCTCTTTTGGTGGAAGTCTTACGATGTGGGCTGCAATTTGTGAATTTGATTCGATAGAGTGCAATTCAGGGTAATAATAAAATCCGTTACTTCGTTTTGTTTTTTTATCAATAAACTCAAAACCATTTTCAAAAATCTAAAATTTAATTTTTGGATTCTTTTTCAAGACGATCTTCTAATTCAAAAGAATGATAAGATATGCAATAGTTGCTACTTGATAGCGGATGGTTACTCGTATTTCTTGTTAAGGATTTATTATGTTGTCTTCTAGGTATTATGGACTATCAATTCAGCAATATTCTTTTATTTTCACTATTAAACTGAAATTTCTATGAATGAGTGATGTTATCCTTCTTATATATATATTTAATTATCTATTTTTAAAAAGGCCAATATTTTTAGATGACCAACCCCAATTATATACCAGAATACTTTTCGAAATTGAAGATTCTTGATTTATCTACTGTTTTGGCTGGGCCTCAAGTGGGATCTTTTTTTTCAGAGTTAGGGTCAAAGGTTATTAAGGTAGAGAACAAAAGATCTAATGGAGATCCTACGAGACAATGGAAATTGGAAGTAGAAAAAGGACGTAATACCATAAGTAGTTACTATGCCTCTGCTAATTACCAGAAAGAGTCGATTTTTCTAGATCTACAAGATGTCGATGATTATATGATATTGTTGTCTTTAGCGAAGGAGGCTGATATTTTATTATCCAATTATCAATTGATTGTCGCTAACAAACTAAAAGTAGATTATGCATCACTTAAGGCTATTAATCCCAATATCATATATGCCCAACTATATGCTTATGATGCAGACGATACTCGCCCTGGATATGATCTTGTAATGCAAGCCGAGACTGGATTTATGTCTATGAACGGTCATCCGGATGGTGCTACTGCAAAGATGCCAGTAGCTATTATAGATATTATGGCAGCTCATCAACTTAAAGAAGCATTACTCATAGCACTTATTAAAAGAGAGAGAGAGGCAGCAGGATCACTCGTTGAGGTATCTTTATATCAATCGGCTATAGCGTCATTAGCAAATCAAGCCGGGAATTATCTGATGGCAGACCATATCCCTAAGAAGTTAGGTAGTCTCCATCCTAATATCGCTCCTTATGGCGATTCATACACAACTAAGGATAACATAACGTTTCTACTAGCAGTAGGAAGTGATAGTCAATTTCATAAACTAGGTAAAGCCCTTAGTAGTGATCATCTTTTATCATCTACTTTCGTTAGTAATAGTAATCGTCTAGCTAATCGATTAGAGATGAATGGTTTTTTGCAACATGAATTTGGGCAAAGAACCTTTGAAGAGACAGATATCCTGTTAGCTGCCCAAAATATCCCATTTTGTCGTGTGCTCTCGTTGGACAGCGTATTTAAAAATCGTCTTGCTAAAAATATGATTTTGGATGATGTGATAGCGGGTGATGCTGTAAAAAGTGTTTCGCAAATAGCGTTTACCATTAAGTGACCGTAGTTTTAGCTTGAGATGGTTAGCATTAGAAATATTAGTACAGTTTTTGCACAAATGATAGTGATAATCATTATTTTGCGGTAATAGTTCATAAATTTGAGAAAATTAAATTTATACGTATTATTAATTTATTTAATACATTAAAATCAATCTGTTTTGAGAAAATATATACTCTACAGTCTGTTGTGTATTGGGATTTTTTTTGGAATTAATACTTCTTCGAAAGCTCAAGATTTACACTATTCCCAATTCTACAATTCACCGTTGAATATCAATCCAGCGTTGACTGGGATGTTTAATGGAGATCATAGATTTACAGGTAGTCTTCGCGATCAATGGAGGCATGTAGGAGTGCCATGGTTTACTTTTAGTGGTGCCTATGACCAAAAGCTTCATATAGGAGTCACTGAAAATAGCTTTTGGAGCGCAGGTGCTAATTTCAATTATGACAGCCAAGGTGATAGTCGTATACAATTAGCGACTCTTAATGTGTCTGGTAGTTATACTAGAATACTCAATAAAAGCAACTTACTTACAGGTGGATTGCTTTTAGGATATTCGAATAGAGGATTTTCACAGTCGGACTTAACCTGGGATAAACAGTGGGACGGAAATACGTTCGATCCAAGTACAAGTAATGGAGAAGATTTTGATGCTACGACCTTGAGTTTCTTAGAGTCATCAATTGGTGTTAACTATAGATGGCAAAAGACTAATAGGACTAAGTTGGATGTAGGTCTAGGAGTTTTTCACTTACTAGAGCCTTCAGTTTCATTTTATGACGGCGATACAGAGAAGTTGCCTAGACGATATAATGTGATGGGGGTAGGGAATATACAATTACTCGATGATATTGACCTACAAATGCATGGTCTGTACCAAAGGCAAGAGCAATACGATCAATTTGTAATAGGCGCTATTGGTAAATTCTATCTCAATCAAAAAAGAGGAAAAGAAACGCAAATACACTTAGGATTAGGCTACAGGACAGCTGGTAGTCTTATCCCAACATTTGCAGTAGACTTTAGAGGGATCTATGCATCATTTAGTTACGATGTAGACATAAGCAATTTTAATGATATTGCAGATAATAGTAAAGGGGGGCCTGAGTTTCACGTGAGATATATTATCAAACATGTGAAGCAGATGAAGAAATTTAAAGTTTGTCCAATTTACTAATCTACTAGAACAGATAAAGACATGAGAAAGATATATATATTATTATTCCTTAGTATTAGCTTGACCGCTTTAGGACAGTCTAAGAAGGCTTTTTTAAAGGCAGCGACCAATGCCCAGCTAAGTGATAATTACTTCGCCGCACTATCATACTATGATGAAGCTCTCGAGTATGACGACAAAGACGAAGAGGTGCTATACAAATCTGCTAATGCAGCTAGAGAATTTGGAGCATTAACAATTGCGGATCAAAAGTATTCGAAATTAATAGATACTTTAAATTCTCAGATATACTCAGATGCCAGATTCTATTTAGCACAAGTAAGACAAAAGCTTGGAAAGTATGGAGAAGCTAAAATGGACTATGAGTTGTACTTGTCTGAAAATAAAGATGATGATGAAAAATTGACAGCAATAGCTATTATGGAATTGAAAGCTTTAGAGTGGGCTGTTAGTCAAGAAGAAAATGCAGATGATGGAATCAAAATCGAGATACTTGCAAGTAATATAAATAGTCCATACTCTGATTTTGGAGCGATAAAAGTTGATGAAGACTTGTATTACTCCTCACTAAGATACGAAGAGACGGACCCAGAAGAGAAGCCGTCAAAACTAATATCTAAAATCCTAAAATCTGATGATGGTGGTAGTGGTGAGTTGATAAATTATAATATCAATATGGATTTGGAGCCAGTGGCGCATACGGCATTTAATTTTGATAGAACAAGAATGTACTATACATTGTGTGAGTACCAAACAGATGCTGCGCTAAGATGTGATATATATTTTAGAGAGATGAATCCAGACAGCACAATGAGTGATGCAATAATGCTAGGTCCAGAGGTCAACGATTCATTACATACATCCACACAGCCTAATGTTGCAACTGATCTTTTAACTGGGGAAGAGACTTTATACTTTTCATCAGATAGAAAAGGAGGAAAAGGAAACTTAGATATCTGGTATGCTAAGATAAATAGTGACGGTACAGTAGGTAAACCATCTAATGCTGGAAGTATTAACACTGCTCAAAACGATATTACACCATTCTATCATAATAGTTCTGATATTTTATATTTCTCTTCTACGGGCTATATGACGCTAGGAGGTTACGATATATTTAGCGCGCAGATGACTCCTATCGGATTTGCAACTGCTGAGAATTTTGGTATGCCAGCCAACAGCAGTTATGATGATGTATACTTTACACTCAATGATGTTGAAAATGAAGCATACTTTTCATCTAACAGATTAGGTTCACAGTATATAGATACTCAGAAAGAGGCTTGTTGTTTTGATATATACAGAGCTGATATTGATGAATTAATTCTAGCACTTAATGGATTGACTTTTGATAAACTCACAACTAGAGAACTAGTAGGAACAAACGTAACTGTCATAGACGTTAACAATGGCAAGGAAATAGGAGAGATAACTAATTACGATGGCAACGAACATATAATACCACTAAGAAAAAATAGGGATTATAGAGTAATAGTAAATAAGGACAAATACTATCCGGATACAATACAGCTAAGTACTAAAGGAATTATAGTATCTGATACGATAATCAGAAAATTATATTTAGATTCTGATTATTATGCGCTGGATGTTTATACTTATGATATAAAAACAAAAGATGAACTTAAAGGTGCGAGTTTATCTCTAATAGATATTACTAATCCAAGTAATCCAAATGTAGTACAAAAAGGGACTCTGACAAACGAGTTTAATCTTTTATTAGTTCCTGATAAGAATTATAGGGTTGTAGTTACGAAACCAGATTACAGAGCAAAGACTTTATTGATAAATACAATCCCTGGGCTTAATAATAAGCGTATAATCAGAAAAGATGTTTATCTCTTGAGACCTGAGTTGGATTCATATCTACCTCTTGCGCTATATTTTGATAATGATTCCCCTAATAAGAATAGTAGATCAAGTTCAACAAATAAATTGTATTCTAATCTTCACAGAGATTATATGAAGCGTAAATCTGTATTTAAAGCTAAATACACAAATGTTGATTCTGAAGGAGATACATCAACTCAGGAGAATGCAATGGATTCGTTCTTCAATAGTAGGGTAGATTCTGGTTATATTAAGCTGAAGATTATGCTTGATGTATTGGTCAAAGAATTGCAGTTAGGCCAAGAAGTAGAAATATCTATCAGAGGATATGCATCGCCGAGGTTCGAACCGGAATATAACCTTCGTCTGGGTCAAAGAAGGGTGGCGAGTGTCAAAAATGAAATGCTTAACTACTCTGGTGGCGCACTAAGACCTTTTCTTGCTAATGGACAAATAAAAGTAATAGATGTTACATTTGGTGAAGACTTAGCTTCAAAAAATATCAATGATGATTTAAGGAACGAAAAGTTATCAATTTATAGTATTGAAGCAAGTGAGGAGCGTAGGGTAGAAATAATCTCAGCGATTAAAAACTAATAGGAGCTATGAACAAGATAAATTCAATAATAATGAATAAAATAAATCATAGAAATATACAGAGAAGTGTATTGCGATGGTTGATAATGGGAACAATGTTTTTATTCCTCAGTAACGATATGTCAGCTACTCACATTGTTGGTGGAGACTTTACTTATACAAGATTGGATGACGGTACGTTTGAAATCAAGCTTACTGTACGTCGTGATTGTCTTAATGGGGAAGAAAATTTTGATACTCTTGCGAATGTTTACCTCTATCATGAAGATGGGACACCGTTGGATTATACATTTGACAATTGGACGAATGGTCGAATAGATATTCCGTTTATGGGTTCTGATACTATTGAGGAAGTAATCATTAGTGATTGTGGATTTGAAGGTGCTCAAGTATGTGTTCGTGAGGCTAACTATATCGATACTATTTCTTTGCCAGCAAATTTTGGACATGGTTTTATATTGGCTTATGAAAGATGTTGTAGAAATTCATCGCTTAACAATATTTTAGAACCTCTCGAAACAGGTACTACTAAATATATAGAAATACCGTTCCTCGCCTTTACAGAAGGTAATAGCTCGCCTAGGTTTAACTCATGGCCGGATCTATATGTATGCGAAAATGAACAGTTGGTATTTGATCATGGAGCGACAGATCCGGATGGAGATGAGTTGCGCTACAAATTGTGCATGCCGAGTGATGGTGCGTCTATAATAAATCCTCTACCTCTAGATCCTATTGAAGAGGGCTTTCCTCCCGCTTCAGTTGTTTATGACAACGCCAATGGCTACAGCATTAGTAATATGATGGGTGGTGTCCCTTTAGTTATAGATCAAATGACAGGAGAATTAACTGCAATACCTAATCAAAATGGTCAATACCTTATCGGAGTATGTGTGGAGGAATGGAGAGATGGTGTAAAAATTGGTGAAGTAAGAAGAGATTTTGAATATAATGTTCGTACCTGTGTATCTTTTCCATTGGCATCTTTTGATGCACCAATAGCTCAATGTGATGGCAATTTAGTAGTTGATTTTATTAATGAATCTAGTGCAGTACTTCTATACCAATGGAATTTTAATTATCCCAGTAATGATCCTGCGTTTCTAACTAATGAAGAGAATCCAACATTCACTTTCCCAGAAGAAGGAACTTATACGGTTCAATTACAAGCATTCAGAGGAACAGATGAATGTAGTGACGAATTCTTTCAAGATATTACTGTAACTACAGCAGATATAGATGCTGATTTTCAAGTATCGATAGGTGAGTGTTTGAATGATGACAATGTCACACTTTCACTAAGTGATCTTAGTATAGATAATTCTGTAGATTATGATATCGAAGAAGCAGAATGGACGATTGATCAAGGTGGTAATATCTTGACTGCAACTGGTCTCAACTCTGTTGTTGATGTTAACTTAGCTGGAGGAGATGTTGTGATCAATCTATTAGTTACCTCTAGTAGTGGGTGTACGGCTGCAACTTCTCAGACTATAGAATTAGATAATTTAGTGGCTGTTGTTGATTTTGACTTTACTGCTAACGGATGTCCTACTCCTGAAACCTTGCAGTTTACTCTTACCGATTTATCTACTGAACTCAATCCAGATTATACTCAATTATCATCGGACTGGACTATAGTTTCGAGTGAAGGAACAAATACGTTTACGGGACCTACAGTGACAAATACTCTAGATCCATTTCAAGTAATTTCAGTGACGCTCGAAGTTGTATTCGACAATAATTGTACTGCGACCATTACCAAAGAAATTAACTTAGAAGATAGCTTGCCTGAGTCAGATTTTGAAGTAGAATTGATTGGATGTTTGGAAAATGGACTAGCATCATTTACTCTATCTGATATATCTAACACAATACCGAGCAATTCATCAAATCCGACTGATTGGGATTGGACAATTATATCTGCTGATGGTAGTACTATTAATTCTGACCTGCAGGTAGTAGAGTTGGAAATCGATCCTAATCAAGTGATTGACGTAAGTCTAGTAGTGAATTTTGAAAATGGTTGTGTAGCGAACATATCTAAAGATTTAGACTTAGCAGACCTATTGCCAATTGCTAATTATGTGCTCACTCCAGAGTCATGTCCTGACGATGGTACTGTCGATGTTGTGATTGAGGATACATCTACTAATGCTGACGGTGTATCACCTGTAAGCATTGATTGGTTGGTTGGTCCAATTTCAAATATTCAAAGTTTTATGGGATCATCAATTGCACTCAATGTGCCTAAGGATTCTTTAATCTATTTAACACAAGTAGTATTATTTAGTAATGGATGTATTGATACACTCACTGAGCAAATTATACCCGGTCCATTTGCAGTGCTTAATTTCAACGGTGATCCGGTATTTGTATGTGGAGGAGAAGAAGTTGCAATCTTGATTAATTCAAATCCTGATTTTTCTTATACTTTTGATCCTGAGATAGGACTTGATTTTAATAATGGAAATCATAATCCTATTTTTATAGGTATGGAAGATGCGACATACAATGTCACAGTTACAGACGGTTTATGCACTGTTGAAGGATCTATAGATGTTGATGTCGAAGAAAGCTTAGAACTTACTATTGAGGGAGAAGAATTTTCTTGTGTTGGTGAAGTAAATCTAATTGCTTCAGGTGGAATTGGTGGTGGTGAATACGAATGGACTTTAGCAAGTGATCTAAATACAGTTGTTTTTACTGGTGAAAACTTAATAACAACTTTTGATTCGAATTCTGAGACTTATGTAGTGAATTTTATTTCAGACGACGGATGTCCATCAATTGCTGAATCAATTACAGTTAGCCTATTAGTAATCGATATAGAATTGATAGAGCCATTTCAAGTTTGCTCAGGAGACTCTATCCAGTTTGTGGTATTGAATAATGATCCAAATCAGACTCTCATGTTTGAATGGGAAGATAATATCCACATCACTGCTGGCGAGTCTACAGATATGCCTACGATAGTAGTAGGAGAAGGAGAAACGGATCCGTTTGAATTACCATTTGTGGTGACCAATCAACTAGGATGTATACTTATGGACACATTAGATGTTGTGATCGCAGAAACGCCAGTACTGACATTTAATAGTACATTGACCGAATGTGGGGAGTTAGAGGTATGTTTCGATATACCTGTTGATTTCTTTGGATTTTCACTTTGGGATTTTGGTGATCTAACAACCACAGATGATACCTCATTGGATATAGCACCTTGTTATACTTATCCTGACTTTGGAACGTATACAGTAACGCTTAGTAATGTCTCAGGAATATGTCAAGCAGAGCCAGTAACTATGGAAGTAATAATAAATCCTCAGATTGTAATCAATGAATTGCCCGATTTCACAGTATGTGACGGTAACGAAGTAACGCTGACTGCAGATACTAATTTAGATCTAGAAGCCTACGCCGCAATCTGGTGCAATGCTGCCGGTGATACACTTTTTGTTGGTGGAGAATATGTATTTGTACCTACTGAAGATATTGATGTAACACTCAAAGTATCTGATGTAAATGATTGTAATGATATGCAAACTATAAATGTTAATGTATTTGATTTCGATCTTGATGTTTCATTCCCAGAAGTGTTCTGTGGAGGAGCAGAAGTACCTGTGACAGTAACTAACAATAGCGATGGCGACCTAAGTTATGTTTGGGGTCCTGCTGACTGCGTTATTTCAGGTGGAGATACAGCTAATCCTGTATTGACTGCTTCTGGAGATAATAAGCAATTTACTGTTACCGCAACTAACAATGAGACAGGATGTACGATGGATTTTTTATACGATATCCCAGTTACAGAATTTGACATAGATGTCGACGCATCGCCAGACACGACGATCAATGAAGGTGAAGATGTAGATATATATGTATTAGGAAGTGAAGAAGGAGATTCTTTTGAATGGAGTAATGGAAACATGGAAGAAGCGCAGACCGTGATGCCGACAGATACAACTATATATACGGTTACAGTTACAGACGAAAATGGATGTACAGATACTGCTGAGATTACAATAAATGTAAGGAAGCCAAAATGTGATGAGACTGATGTATATCTTCCTAATGCATTCTCTCCTAATGGGGATGGAGTAAATGATATACTTTATGTAAGATCTAATTTTATTGAAAGCATGGAGTTGATTATTTACAACAGATGGCACCAAGAAGTATTCCGCACTACTGACCAGTCAATCGGATGGGATGGTACATTTGGGGGAGAGATACTGACACCTGATGCGTACGCCTATTTTCTGGATGTAGTATGTATAAATGCTGTTGAATATACTAGTAAAGGGAATGTGTCGATACTCAGATAAACACTTTTGAATTATGCGTGTGAAAAGATAAAAGATGTTTTAGTAAGAATAAATTTTATGCTTTAGAACTGATTTTAAGAAACAGGTACTGTGTTTGGCAGTACCTGTTTTTTATTTCTATGTACTTGGGATTGTAAAAAATAAGTATTTGTTATCCATTATTGAATTCTAGTTTGAGCTTGTTAGTACTTCCCAAGATTATGTAGAATTTCAATTAGATTTTGAGGGTAGAGTTGGAATTATAAATATCTGATGTATTAGTTGCTAATATATTCATCAAATAGGTTTTTAAGTGTATTTTTATTTACGTATTAAAAATTTGCTTTTGGGGAGAGATTCAATTTATCAAGCTTTTAATAGGGGTCATACAATATTGTGAATACATATAAAATTCTATCTCTAACAGAATTACGTTTGAAAAAATTAATTGTATACTTACTATTTGGATTAACTAAGTAGAAGTAGAATTTAGAACCTTACTTATGTAGATAAAACTGATTAATGAAGGAAGTAATATTTTGATCTATATTTATTATCCCTTCTCTCCTGCATTCAAAAAATCAGTCATTTCTTTATTTACCGTACTTGAGATCACATCGATGTGAGTTTTTCCAGCTGTTTCGATTTGGATGGTCTTACCATCAATTTTGGTAATCTTACCAACGATTCCACTACCAGTAGCTACAAAATCTCCTTTTGCTAAGTCGTCCATAAAAGATTTTTGTTCTTTAGCTTTCTTCTGTTGTGGTCTTATCATAAGGAAGTACACTACAGCCATAATGAAGATTAGAGGTACCCATTGCGCTAAGAAATTTGGGCTTGCTTGAAGTATAGGTGTAAGTAGCATAATTGAATTTTGTTATTTCTGTTAATTAGTGCTCAAATATATAACTTGCAGACTAGATGTTGAACTCTAAAGCAAATAGAATATATCTTATCGGAATGATGGCTTCTGGAAAGTCCGTCATTGGTGAAGTTTTGGCTAAGAAATTAGACTATACTTTTATAGATATGGACGCCGAAATAGAGAAAAATACAGGAAAGTCAATAATTGAAATATTCACTGTTTATGGAGAAGAGTATTTTAGAAAGTTGGAAAGTACAATACTCAGGAAATTATCTTATCAATCTAATGTGGTAATATCAACAGGCGGAGGAGCTCCTATATATCACAAAGGAATAGATAGGATGCTAGGCACTGGAATAGTAGTCTGGCTCAAAGTATCTAAGGATACGATTAACAGTAGACTCAAAAGTGATGATAGAAGGCCATTAGCCTCGAAAATTACTAAGTTTGAACTATCCAAAATGATTAGTTCTCGAAACCCAATATATAAACAAGCTGGTATTAAGGTTTGGAATAAAGGAAACTTGGAAAAGATTGCCGATAAAATAGCTAAAAGGGTAAAATAGTTCCTCAGCAGTTAGGGAAGAGCAATGAAAAGCTTTTAAGAAATAAACAATTGAGCTATTAATAGTTATAGTTAAACAACTTAACTAATTAGGCTAGCATCTAATCATACTTCATAACATCTAGATTCCATTGCTAATTTCACAAAGATCGATCGTCATAAATTACCAGCATGTAAGGAGTCATGTCATTTTTGATCAGTGTAAATCTATAGATAGTATTCCATATGATAATTATCAAGTTTGGTAATTAATATTAGATCTGAGGTAAATGATAGCTCTAGATGTGTGTTAAACTTTTTTTAATTGAGTAATTTCTGATTGGTCGCCTTATTACTAAGTACAATTTCAGCACTGAAAAGAGCTAATCACATAACAGGAATTTTGATCATTGAGAATAAGTTAGAAAAGCAACCTAATAGTAACATACTTACAGCCATCAACCCTAGCTTTTCTCTCATGCTAGAGGTTTTCGAGTAGACTTGGATTAAGAATACAATCATTATTGTAGTTATCCACAATCCGAGAAGATTACTAATACATTTTATTTCTTGCAGAAGGTTTTATAAGGCAATGAGTATGAATATAATGAGATATATGATAGTCATAGTATGTTAAGATATTATACTTCTGGTTTAAGTCATGAACATATTACAATGTGCGATCATTAAATACAGAGTTAGCCAAACTTTAGACAAACTGATTTATATTATGGATAACGACACTATAATTAGATCAATCTGTCTCATTTATTCGTCAGATTAAGCTTTATAGCTTTGATAGCTACTTAGAATTTTTAATTTTACAACTTAAATATTAAAGAAATACATAATGAAACAAGAAATACATAATTGTATAATTATAGGTTCTGGACCAGCAGGATATACAGCTGCAATATATGCCGCAAGAGCAAGTTTAAAACCAATGCTGTTCACTGGTAAGGAGCCAGGAGGTCAGCTAATGATTACTAACGATGTAGAGAACTATCCAGGATATCCAGATGGTATCATGGGGCCTGAAATGATGGCTGACTTTCGAAAGCAAGCGGAGCGTTTTGGTACTGATGTCAAGATGGAAATGATCGACAGTGTGTCATTTGATGGTTCAGTACATACAGTAGTTTCAGAAACTGGCAACGAATATAAAGCACATTCTGTAATCATCAGTACCGGAGCAAGTGCAAAGTGGCTAGGTCTTGAGTCAGAGACTAGACTAATGAATCAAGGAGTATCTGCCTGTGCTGTATGTGATGGATTTTTCTTTAGAGGAAAGGATGTAATCGTTGTAGGTGGTGGAGATACTGCTGCTGAAGAAGCAACTTTCCTTACCAAGATGTGTAGTCATGTGCACTTGCTAGTACGTCGAGATGAGATGAGAGCTAGTAAGATCATGCAAGAAAGAGTACTTAACAATGACAAGCTAACGGTGCATTGGAATTCGTCTACATTAGAAGTTTTAGGAGAAACAGAAGTGGAAGGTGCAAGAATAAGAAATAGTGTAACTGGCGAAGAATCTACAATAAAATCAAGTGCATTTTTCGTAGCCATAGGCCACAAACCAAATACGGGAATGTTTAAAGAGTATCTTAAAATGGATGATCATGGATACTTAATAACTCACCCTGATAGTACTCATACAGATGTGAATGGTGTATATGTCTGTGGAGATGCTCAAGATAGCAAGTACCGTCAAGCGGTTACAGCAGCAGGAACCGGTTGTATGGCAGCATTAGACGCAGAGAGATATCTTACTGAAAAAGGAATAATTTAAAGCTCTTTTTTTTTAAGAGATGTAATAACGAGATGGTAGCGAAGTCATGAATTTAAGTAATCGCTTTTCAAAGAAAATTATTCGTAGTTGGAGTATGATTTGTGTTTTATTGAAATAATCATTTGCATATCGAAAACAAATTCACTTTAACGCCTTGACATAGTGTACAATATACAATAAGAAGTATATTCACATTTTCAATCTAATATTAGAAGAAATAATAAAACGTACAATCTGAAAAGCTCTTTGGAGAGCTAACATTGAATTAGAATAATTATGTACCGAAAATAAATATTTATGTCAAACAAGAAATTCAGAGCAGGAGTATTATATGGTGATGAAGTAACTGAGTTGCTGGACTACGCTAACAAACACAACTTTGCAATGCCAGCAGTCAATGTAATAGGTACTAACACAATCAACGCAGCATTAGAGTGTGCCAGAGATGTAAATTCTCCGATCATTATTCAGTTTAGTAATGGAGGAGCATATTTTAACGCTGGGAAGGGATTAAGTAATGAAGATCAAAAAGCAGCAATAGCAGGAGGAGTTGCTGGAGCATTGCACGTTCAGCAAATGGCTGAACTATATGGTGTACCTGTGATCTTACATACAGATCATTGTGCTAAAAAGCTATTACCTTGGATTGATGGTCTTTTAGAGGCTAGTGAAAGAAAATTCGAGGCCACTGGACAACCATTATATAGCTCTCACATGATCGATTTATCAGAAGAGCCAATCGAAGAGAATATCGAAATCTCAGCTAAGTACCTTAAACGTATGGCAAAGATGGGAATGACTCTAGAGATAGAATTAGGTGTTACAGGTGGGGAAGAAGATGGTGTAGATAATACAGGAATCGATAGTAGCAAGTTATACACACAACCAGAAGAAGTTGCTTATGCGTATGAAGAGCTAAAAAAGGTAAGTGATAAATTTACAATTGCAGCGGCATTTGGAAATGTACATGGTGTATATAAGCCAGGAAACGTTGAACTTACACCCAAGATACTCAAGAATTCACAGGAGTACGTGAAAGAGAAGTTTGGTCTAGATAGCGCTAATCCTATCAACTTTGTATTCCATGGCGGATCTGGCAGCTCGAGAGAAGAGATTAGAGAAGCAATAGATTACGGTGCTGTAAAGATGAATATTGACACTGATACTCAATGGGCATTTTGGGACGGTATACGTGCTTACGAAGAGACTAACAAAGCGTACTTACAAGATCAGATTGGGAATCCAGATGGTGCTGATAAACCTAACAAGAAGAATTACGATCCTAGAGTGTGGTTAAGGGCTGCAGAGGTATCATTCAAAAATAGATTGGAGCAGGCATTTGAAGACTTGAATTGTATCGACAGATCGGTATAATAGGAGAATCACACGATTCAAAATGAAAATACAGAGGCTGTCCTAATTGGGTGGCCTCTTTTGGTATTGTTTTCGAGAATTGAGCCTAATTTTTTGCTTCGCAACAGAAAAAGGGTACTAAGGTGTAATCGATAGTCTTACCACCTTCTTCAACTTTATTGCGACTGCTTTAAATTGTTTTAATTGGCAATATCCTAATTGACTAATATGATATCGGAAATTCGACACCATCTGTCTTTTGAAACTATCAATCAATTATCAACGTATTATAATAAATTCTAATATAATGTAATAAATCGCCATATTGTATTAATTTTGAGGATAAGCAGCAATAATTAACAAAGTAACGAGTAGCAACAACAAATCAAGAGATGCATTTGTGCTAATCGCTAAACAATAATAAAGAAGATCAAATGAGAAAGTTTTTATTACTATCGATTCTGGGATGCATGATTTCAATTGCATCGTATGGTCAGCAAGTTAGTGCTAAGCAAGGAATATCTTTCAAAGCCCTATTTATGGATTATCAATCTCAAAATGGAGGTTCTATAGGCGCCATTAAAGATTATGACTTTGGATACGAAATAGGTTACTACCGTCAGCTTCAAGATAATCTTAAATTGGTAGTTCCATTCAAGGTAGGCTCGGTAACAAGCCATACCAATAGTGAAGTAGATGGTAGCCCATTTTATAAGAAGGTATTTGGACTCGATGCGCAGATCCAATATCAATTTCTCAAAGATAGCTCGATAGTTACTCCTTACATAGTTGCTGGACTTGGAGGTGTCCTAGAGGATGTAGGAGAGTTTAATATGCAAGCTCCACTAGGATTAGGATTTCAATTCAAAGCATCTGAAAGGGCTTTTATTAATGTACAGTCAGAATATCGAGTATCTTTTACGGATGATCGTAATAATATTCAGCATGCGATAGGTTTTGTATATTGGTTTGGCCCACAGGCACCTAAGAAGGAAGAGATGTTAGAGATAGAAGGAGAGGACTTAGTTATGGATAGTGATTTTGATGGTATAGCAGATTATGTAGATCTTTGTCCGAATGAGTTTGGTACTAAGGAACTTAATGGATGTCCAGATGCAGATGGCGATGGTATTGCAGATTATTTGGATGATTGCCCAACAGAATTTGGGTTATTGTTATTTAATGGATGTCCAGACACAGATGGTGACGGACTATCTGACAACAAAGATGAATGCCCTAATATATATGGACCGATAAATAATAAAGGTTGTCCAGGTGGGGATAGAGATAGTGATGGCGTACCAGATAATGTAGATAGATGTCCTAATCAAGCCGGTTTAATAGCATTAGGTGGATGTCCTGATAATGATGGAGACGGTATAGCTAATTTAGATGATAAATGTCCTAATGATCCAGGTCCAAAAGTATATAATGGATGCCCAGATACAGATGGAGATGGTTTAGACGATAGTATAGATAAATGTCCTAGGTCTGCGGGTTCTGTATCGACTAATGGGTGCCCTGAGATTACTGTAAAAGATAAAGAGACACTCAATATAGCAATGAGAGCTTTAGAGTTTGATACTGGTAGAGCTACGATTAAGGGTTCATCATATTCTGTTATGATTCAGATCGCTGATATCATGAATAGATATCCTGATTACAACTTATCTATCAGCGGACACACTGATAACATTGGTAAAGAATCAACTAATCAGAAACTATCTGAGCAAAGAGCAAAAGCATGTTATAATTTTTTGGTTAAAAATGGAATTAAGTCAAACAGATTAAGCTCGCAAGGGTTCGGTGAGTCTAGGCCAATTGCTGATAATACTTTACTCAAGGGTAGATCACTTAACAGGAGGGTAGAGTTTAATCTTGTCCCTAGATAGAATCTGAAAAAGAAATATATTTTTAGTAGGGAGATCATTTTGGTCTCCCTTTTTTGTGCTGTGAATTCTTATCTCGTTTAAATACAAAAGGCCTTCTTCAATTGACTTGAAGAAGGCCTTTTGTATTTAAGATTAATAGCGTCGTTTGATCTAATAAATCATTTATAATGCAGTGAGAATAAGTGACAGTTGTTAATCATAAGTAAAATATAAAAATTCAATTAAACTAGAAAACAAGATTTACCGTCAAAACAAAATCATCATTTATCATATTATCTCCTAGGTTATCAAAGAAACTTCCTGACCCATACCTAATATCATGCTTAGTTCTGTCGATTGTGATTTCTGCAGTTGCCATGCCTTTTCCAATATTTGCATCGAATGATATTTCCTGTAGTTTATCTTTGATAGTGATATTTGCTTGCACTTTGTATTGCCCTTTGCCAATACCTATTACATTAATAATACTTAATGTAGCTTCTGGATATTTATTGATACCAAAAAAGTCATCTGAATTAAGATGTCCTTCTAGTTTTTCCTTTCCTTGACCAGCTTTTAAGTCCTCTACTGATAAAGAAGACATATCTATAACAAATGATCCGCCTGTTAGTTTGTCATCGTCCATTAGCAGTTCACCCGATTTGATACTAATTGTGCCACTGTGTTGACCGGTAATTTTCTTACCTACCCAAGAGATAGTACTTTTTTCAGTATTGATCTTGATAGGGTCTACATTTCCAAATATTGAGAATGTAAGAAGCATTAGGACCGGTAGAATTAAATTTTTGAATTTCATTTTAATAATTGTTTATATGTTGTTACAAAATATGTTGAAACAAATATAGCAATAACTAATATTATTCTGCAAAAATTGATGTCCTATATTTTTGTAAAAGTGATTATTCTTTGACTAATTGAAATGAATAATCTATTATCTTAAGTATTGGATGCCCAGTTTTCGGATTAATGTTTTTAAGATAGATGTCGATATCAACAGATTCGGAGTCTTCTTTCTCCGTACTATCAAAGATAACTTCAATAGTGCCAGTACCAGACGGTTTGATTGGTAGTCTGGTCCAATCAAGAGTTGTACAATCACATCCAGATACTAAGTCTATTTGTATATCTTCTTTGCCTACATTAGTAAATGTATAAGAGAATTCTCGTTTTTCACCTTTGTTGATAGGCCCTAGATTGTAGGTTTCGTATTCAAATTTCATTATATCCAAGCCTGTCTGTGCGTTAGACATTTGCAAAAATATCCAAAGAGTTAAAATTGTGCTTATGAATTTCATGTATGTAATTGTGAACTTCCACAAAATTAAACAGTCTCCTAGGCATATTTACTTAAGAGACTGTTAAACCCTTTTTTATTAATTTTTGTACTAATATCTTAATGCAGAATACTGATTTTACGTGTTGTCGTATGTTTTTGGTCTGCTACTGATAGCAGATACAGTCCCGGTGTGTGATCTGAGAGATCAATTGATATGACTCTAGATTTTCCCTTATCTGACCATATTAGCTTTCCTTTTATTGTCCTAAGGGATATATCTAGATTCGACGCAAATTCCTTTACAGAAACAGTCAACTGATGAGTCACAGGATTAGGGTATGTCAATATGCCGTAAGTTTCAAATAAGTCCGATGTACTTGTCACGAATGTAACTTCAATAAAATCTATAGTCAAATCGCACCCATTGTCATCGATCACTAACGCACCGTAAATACCAGAGGGTATATTACTAAATATACCAGTTTCATTTACAGCAACTTCTTCACCGTTAGCATCGAGTAGTTTAATATTGTAAGGACCAGTACCTCCTCCTGCAGTGATTACGATTTCACCATCAGAAGTGATATTTGTAGTGGTTGGAGTTGTACTTATTTGAGCGTTTAATTCAAGCGGCTCTGATATAATAATATTCATCACTGTATCGCTACATCCTGCATTATCAAATACGATCAAACTGTACGTATCTGCTGCGAGATTAGATCTATTACCGATAATCGATCCGTCCGACCAGAGAAAAGAAACGGGCGCTATTGCATTCTCTACTGTTACCAATACAGATCCATTGTTATCACCATTACATGTTACGGGTAATATATCCACTACTGTGGAAAGTGAACAATCACCTGAAGATACTATGGCCATACCGTCCACACTACATCCATTGGCATCCGTTACAGTTACATTATATGCTCCGGAGATTAAGTTATTGGCAGTTGCTGTAGTATCACCTGTAGACCACTCGTATTCATATGGTGTGATTCCACCAGATATTATTTCAACAGTAGCCGCACCATCACTAGCACCAGGACTACTTTCAGCGGTACTAGATGTAGATATTATTAGTTCTATTTGATTTAACAATGTATATGTCTCGCTTTGAGAACAATTTTCAGAATCTGTAACAGTTAGCATATATTCTCCTTCAGACAATCCAGATATAGTTTGTGTCGTAGAACCATTGCTCCAAGAGTAATCGTATCCCGATATTCCTCCCATAGGTGTCACGGTAATAGTTCCATTGGTGTCTCCATTGCAAACAGGATGTTCAATAATAGTACTGTCAAGATTAAGTGCCAATGGTTCCGTTAATTCTGTAGAAATTACTGTAATGCATTCATTGAAATCAGTAATTGTAGTTAAGTATGTTCCTGCTGTAAGGTTGAAGTTGCTTTCGTTTTGTGAACCGTCTTCCCAAGAAAATGAAAAGGGAGATATACCTCCAGTAACAGAAAGTATTATAAACCCATCTTCATCACCATTACATGATGGCATATCCATTGTTTGATTGACCTCTAGTTCGTCCGGCTCGGTAATAAGAATATCGAGCGTAGCGTCACATCCATTAGCATCGGTTGCTATTACTGTATAGGTTCCGCTAAAAATATTAGTAATAGTGTTTCCTGTTTCACCGTTAGACCATTCATAATTTATTGGCTCTGTTCCATTGGGGACTGATAGACTAATACTTCCATCCGGTGTTCCAAAACAACTAGCATTATTAAGATCAACAATGTCAATTTCAAGTTCTAAAATATAATTTATTATGATTTCTGCCTCTGCAGAAAATCCTGCAGCATCAGTGACAACTGCAAATGTATTTCCAACAGGTAGCATGGTTGCAGTTTCGGTCGTTTCTCCATTTTCCCATATTATATCGTAAGGCGCCTCACCTCCACTAATAATCACTGTAGCACTACCATCACTAGAGTTGGCACATGTGGCATTAGCTACTAGATCGATAGATAGTGTCAATGGTATTGCTACGTCTGGTATGGTAGCATCAAATTGTTGTTGTAAAAATCTATCATTTTGATTTCCATTGCCACCGTTAGCCAAAATACTTACGGCGTAAAAGTTGAAAGTAGCGTCTTCTTCATCCGGCGCGGTCCAATCCGCGGTCCAGTTAAGCTCATTACTAGCAGGAAAAGATTGTGACCCTTGATGACCTAAATATGTTTTTCCAATAACGGTTTTTAAAACTGATCCTGTACCAACATTACTCCATGTACCGCCTTGAGTATTATCTGCATCCAAGGCTAATATTTGGAATCCGCCACGCGAGGCATTTCCACTTGGATTAGTTAATTGTATATCGACTGTATACGTTGTATTGGCCTCAATATCTACGGGAATACCAGTTACAGTAAAGTCTCCATCAAGCGAAGTGTTATTGTCAGTATGGCATTGAGAGCAGACTCCATCTCCCGGTGCCGATGTATATCCGCCAGAGGAAGATGTAGGATGAGAACCTGAAAAAGCTATCAGTAAGCTACATAAAATTAAAGAAACGATTGCTACATTTTGAATTTTGAACATTGTTATTAATTTAAATACCTTCAATGAATTGAGATTGAAGAAAATAAAACGTTTTATTAAAGAGTACTTCAATTTTAGATATCCATCTTTTTTTGAATTTTTCATCACATGTACTAGTAAAAGTCCGTACTTCATTTCTAGGAGTGAAGTAATGAAGTCTAATTATACTTGGAGATCTTCGGGAAATTTATTGTATCAATAAGCAGACCTTTATCTCATTTGTTTTGTCTATTTAGCGGCTTTGATATCATTTTTTAGTAAAACTAAAACTCAGGACACCATCCAATACTATTATCATGTTCACCAATATAGGTAATGGACACTTCGAAGGTGTTAAGGCCGTGTCTAGTTCCTGATAAGTCTCCTAGGTTTTGATCGTAGGATATACCAAATATCCAGTTATTCACTTCAAATCCTGCCATTAGGATTACTGACTCTACTCCAAAGCCGTTTACGTTATTTGTACCTCTTAGCCAAGGACCAAAATGAATTGCCTGTGCCTTGCCTGGATTAGGCTGTAATCTAATACCAAGACCCGTATTGACCTCATTATGCTGCCCTTGCTGCAGGTACATTATTCTTGGGTTCCATCTTATACCTTCTGATGTACTATAACTCATGCTTGTGTGAAGACTCAGTTTAGCTTTTAATGTATTTTCTTTGATAAGAGCAGGGTTTACATTATCATCTTTACTGTAGAACGATATATTAGGCTGGTTGAAATGAAAATAGCCACCACCGATATTAAAACTCATGTCTTTAGAAGGTGTCGTAGTATATAATAATCCAATAGAAAAGTCGGCGATACCATAGTTGTTGGGTGGTAATTCTTCTAGCGTGTTTAAGGTATATCCATCAATGGCGTTGAATTGATCTCCGAATGAAAGTTCTTCATATCCGATACTTCTTTGAGAAATCCCTGTTTGAAAACCAAGACTCAGATAACTATTATTTTTTGCGGAAATACCTTTGTGATATGCGCCAGTAAGTGTTACTGTAGTTGTGTTAAGATTAAAGAGGCCAGCTCGATCTGCATATATTGTCATACCTATACCGACTAAGTCTGATTGTTTTGAAGTTTGCCCTATTTCAAACTTAGTATCTCCACTAAATGTATAGGTCTTGAGTGGCTGTTCTAATGCTGATCTCCATTGATCACGATACACGGTAGATATTCTAAAAGTACCATCTATAGTTCCTGCCAACGCAGGATTGAGAAGAAGTGGAGCACTATAAAATTGAGAAAAATGAGCATCCTGAGCTTTAGTATCTGTCAGTAATGACAATAATAGAATACCTGTGAAATAAAGGATAGTGAAAATACGTGAAATGGCATTTCGAATCATATTACAAAACTAAACATATATTATAAACTACTAGGAAATTATATGGATATTCGCTTATACCGTTTGAGTTAGCCTTTTGTTGTTTTGCTGAATTTTAAAAAGTATTTCTAACACATTTATTGAGTTATATCCCTAAAATACGCGTTAAAATTGAATGGTGCTTTAATTGAATAATAGCTATACATCAAAAATAATATTTAGAATGGCAGAGTTTGGCATAATTATCGGTGCTACATACAGATAATGCGTATTAAAAAGGTAAAGAAGAGAAAAGTAAAGATACAGTTAGATCATTCGATCTGCCATCTTAGTGTGATACCTGTTAGGCGTCAACCAGAGGATCAGTCTGAGGTAGTGACTCAACTACTCTACGGAGAGACTTGCCAGATCATCAAACGAAAGAATAACAGTTGGGTCAAAATACAATTGGATTATGATAGTTATGAAGGTTGGGTAGATCCCAAGCAATTGTACTTCATTACTGCAGAAGAGCATGAGAAGTATTCTAATACCACAGCTCACTGTCTTGAGTATTCGCAGGCGATTATATCTGATGATGTCTCGCAGCCTATATTAATGGGATCATCATTACCTCATTTTGATGGTATGAACTATAAGTTACCTTCTGGAAAGTATATATTTAGTGGTCAAGTACTGGACAGCGCAGATTTATTATTAACACCAGAGATTATTACTAAGATTTCTTGCAAATATCTCAATGCTCCTTACCTCTGGGGTGGTCGCTCCCCATTTGGTATTGATTGTAGTGGCTTTACCCAGATAGTATTCAAGATGTTAGGTATTTATCTTCCACGCGATGCATATCAGCAAGCTGAATATGGCGAAACGATAGATTTTGTTGAAGCGGCGTCTATTGGGGATCTTGCTTATTTTGTCAACAAGGATGGCAAGGTCATACATGTCGGTATTGTAATATCTGATAATAAGATTATCCACGCGAGTGGTCGAGTACGAATAGATCATCTTGACCACTATGGTATATATAACTTAGAGGCTAAGAAGTATTCGCATATATTGAGGGTGATTAAGAGAGTAATATAGTTTTCGCAAGATTAATAATCTTATTCCATAGGTTCACCTAGAATTATAGAGCCGTATGTTATTTTTCTATTTTCTTGGATAAAGTAGGGTAGATAGATCGAGATCCAACCTTCAGAAAATTTGCTAATGAGATTGAGTTGGATGGCATCACTATCATTAATAAGGAAATCTTGGCAAAAACCACCGGAATGATTCTCGTCTACATTACTTACTTGTGAATCAATATGTGCTTTGATAGAGTTTACAGCTTTGTTTGTGGTATATTCATCATCATCATTAGAAATACTCAGCAACCTAAATTTGCCATCTTCATCTTGAATTAGCCCAAACGGCAGGAATTCATCTTCCTCTTTTAAAAGTTGCTCTACTTTAATTAGAAGCTTGTTTTTAAGAATTTCTACTTTCTTAGTATCTTCAATAGTATGTTCCATCTGGTATGTTTAATCCATGTTATTTGAATAAACTTTCGACGTAAGCTCGTTTGTTGAAAACTTGTAGTTGATCTATACCTTCTCCCATACCAATATACTTGATAGGGATATGGAACTGATCAGAGATGCCTAATACAACTCCACCCTTAGCAGTACCATCTAACTTTGTGATAGCCAGCGCAGTAACATTAGTCACTTCAGTAAATCGTCGAGCTTGTTCAATAGCGTTTTGTCCTGTAGTTCCATCTAGTACTAGGAGTACTTCGTGAGGCGCACCAGGCATCTTTTTATCTATTGATCTTTTTATTTTTGAAAGTTCTTCCATTAAATGCTTCTTAGTATGTAGCCTACCGGCAGTATCTATGATACATACATCCAATGACATGTTTTCGGCAAATTGGACAGCTTCGTATCCTACAGCAGCGGGATCTGTATACATACCTTTACTGAAGAAGAGCGTTTTTGCTCGATCAGCCCAAATTTTAAGTTGATCAACTGCGGCAGCGCGGAAAGTATCTCCGGCACCAAGCACTACTCCTTTTCCACGGTTTTTGTACTGGTAAGCTAGTTTTCCTATTGTTGTCGTTTTTCCTACACCATTAACACCTACTACCATTATCACATATGGTTTGCTGTTCTCAGGAAAAGTGAAGTCTTCTATATCTTCTGTGTTATTATTTGTAAGTAGACTGATTATTTCTTCCTTGAGAATACTGTTAAGTTCTGAGGTATTTAAATATTTGTCCTTAGCCACGCGTGCTTCTAGTCTATCTATAATCTTAACTGTCGTTTCTAAGCCTACATCAGATTCTATGAGTATTTGTTCGAGATTATCTAGAAACTCCTCATCAATGGTGGCTTTACCAGCTACTGCTTTTCCTAGTTTACCTAAAAAGCTGTCTTTCGTCCTTTCTAATCCTTTATCTAATTCCTCTTCCTTTTTTTTAGTAAAAAACTTCTTAAAAAAACTCATTGAATATCATTTTATGATTTTTAATAAAAAACTCCTTAAAGCTAGCTTTATAATATAACTAAGCAGGTAAATTGTAACAACAAAAGGCCTTTCTGGAGTACAGAAAAGCCTTTTGTCATACTTTTGAATAAGTATATGTATTGTTGGCCAATACTCTACACTTATAGAACCTATTTATTCTCGGCGAAAAATGCTTTCACCTTATCTTTATGAATAATTTGCTCCTTGTAAGAATACTTACCGGTTATAGGATCTTTTATAGATTTAATCACTTTTATGTGGTCTCTACCAGATCCAGCCGCAGCTCTTTTACCTGTTCTCGAGTTCTTGGATACTTTAGCCATGATTATTTGATTTCTTTATGAATAGTATATTTCTTCATAATAGGATTGTACTTTTTGAGTTCAAGTCTATCAGGAGTATTCTTTCTGTTTTTTTCTGTAACATATCTAGATGTACCTGACATACCAGAAGCTTTATGTTCTGTACACTCAAGAATGATCTGATTTCTATTACCTTTTGACTTCTTTGCCATGATCTATAATGGTTATAGTGTGTTTACAAATTATGTTTGTTCTTAGAGCTTTACTCCAGTATCTATTCCTTTAGCCTCTAGCTTTTTTAAATAAGCATAGACCCCAAGTTTATTGATAGTACGCAGTGCAGTAGAGGATATTTTAAGGTTTACCCATCTATCTACTTCAGGAATGTAAATTTTCTTCTTGTGTAAATTCGGAAGAAATCTTCTTTTAGTCCTTCTGTTAGAGTGAGACACATTATTTCCTGCTATTGGTCTTTTCCCTGTAAGTTGACAAACTCTAGACATCGCTAAGTTTATTTTGTAATTATTAAAAATATATCTGTTTCAGTTGCTTAATCAGTTACTTTTTATTCAATCTAAAGACTATTTTGAACAAATAAAATAGTGACCTCGGAAGGATTCGAACCTTCAACCGCTTGATTCGTAGTCAAGTACTCTATCCAGTTGAGCTACGAAGCCATTTGAGTCTTTAAGTTCAAGTGTTTTACGGTTATATTAAACATCTATCTATGTGTTGATAATACATTTGTAAAATCGTTATAAGTAACAGCTTTCTGCAAACAGGATGCAAAGATATATTTTTATTTTGAATTATAATACACTCAACTAAAAAATGCTAATTATATTTATTGATAGAAAATTGTAGGAATTCTGGGATGATTTGTTAGAATATTGGTTACTCATATTGTAGTAAAATTATAATTGCTTACTGTGAAATATGTCTAAACTTATAACTCACTACTTCATCTTCTAAGGAAAGGGTAGCAATGTAGACGCCAGCTTGATACCTATCTAGATTTATTCTTTCATTACTCCTAGAAAATACGCTAGGTATACTTTGAGTGGTATAAAGCTTTCGACCAATCATATCATAGATAGTCAAAGTAACTTCTCTGGTGTCAGGCGACTTATAAAATATGGTGTATGCTCCATTCTTATCTTCACGTACAAAGTCCACTTGCAAATCTCCAGATATAGGTATAGTAGGATCATTAGAACAATATTCTGATAAGTCAGACATGGATTTCAATATGTTCAACCTTCCTCCAGAGGCTGTGACGCCATTTAAAGAAGGAAGAGCGTCTGTACCTTTAAGTATTGACTGTCTAATTCTCAGTGCTGCCTCTCCTGGACGTTCTTTGATAAATTCAGCAAGGTTTTCACATTTAATTGAATAGAGTAGACCTAATGCTCCTGTAACATGCGGTGCACTGGCTGAGGTACCTCCGAAAGTACCATACTGACTATCAGGTTTAAACGTTTCGGTATTTCTTCCTGGTGCAGATAAATCTATATGTTCTTGTCCGAAACCTGCATTGGTGACCTTTAGATCGTCTTTGTCTGTATTAGTCACTCCAATAAAGTATGGACTACTGCAGGTAGTCGGCAGATCACCTTGTTCATCTACATTACTATTACTATTAGTAGTTGCACCTACGCTTACTATACCCACATCACCGAGGAGGTCATACAAGTTACACCAAGCTGGATGATCATCGCCAAATTCATCGTCTATTCCTAAAGAATAGTTAGTCGCTACCACATAAGCGCCTGTGATACCGTTAGATAGATTGTACATTTTACGCATTTGGTAGATGTAGTCGTATCCTGCTATTACTTTGGCTTCGTTAGTCACAGAGCTTAATACCATCACTTTTGAATTCCAGTTGATTCCTGATATGCCTATTTCATTATTAGAGTCAGCACCGATAATTCCCATTACAGAAGTGCCATGAGATTCTAAATCAATATTACCGTCTTCGCTATCTAGATCTATACCATGCTTATCATCTATATATCCATTGAAGTCATTATCGATACCGTCACCGATTATCTCATTATTATTCATCCAAAGGTTTGACTGTATGTCCTCATGATCGATATCAAATCCATCATCCATAACTGCAATAACTATTTCATTTCCATTGAAATCTTCACCTCCTGTAGTTACGTCCCATGCCTCTATAGCTCTGACTAGACCAAGATTCCATTGATTAGGAACCCTAGGATCGTTAGGTGTGGCACGGCGGTGAGTCATACTATTAGCATAGGCGTAATCAACATCCTTATTAAATTGTAGTATGTTGATTGCTTTTTTACTAAAATCACTGCCGCTGGTCGTTTCAATAATCAGAAGGTATATATCTAAGCTTTTGCATAGTGGCTTTAATTCCACGTAATTGATATCTCTATCCATAGACTTGATTGATCTAAGCATCTCCGTTTTAGTTGATGTATTAGAAGATGTTCTCAAGATGATTTCATTGGCAACCTTCTGAGCGAATGCGCTAAAGGATACTAACAAACAAATAATAAGTATGGAAAAACGATTCATAAGGCATATGTTAATTGCTACAAATATATTAAACTCTAAACGCAATTGATGTCGTACAGAAATGATGGCTTTATTTCAATTTTTCACTCAATTTCTTAAAATACTTCCATGACTTAAGCATCCGAGTGCCGTACCAAGAAAACATTTCTCCATCCACAACACAAGTGGTAATATCTAGTTTATCAAACTCTGATAAGTGTTTATCTTCAAATGGATAAGGTTCTGAAGAGAGAAATATAACATTAGGACGGAGCGATTTGATCTCGTCGATGGTTACAGAAGGATATCTCATTTGGTCATGTAATACATTATTAAATCCAGCGGCGTACATCATCTTGTCTATAAATGTATCTCCTCCAGCAGCCATGTATGGGTTTTTCCATATGAGGTATATGGCTTTCTTTTGTTCAATCGGCTGGTAGCCAATTATTGCTTGTTTTATTTGAGTGTTGATTTTATTGCCATTGTCAGCCAAATCCAAAAGCTTTGCGATGCGCATCATATAATCTAATGCTGAATCAATGGAGATGATTTCAGTGGTGAATACTTGAAAATGCGGTTCTATTTCTTTGACTATTTCTTGTGTGTTCTCCTCTTTATTACAAATTACAATGTCTGGATTGAGCGCTTTTATTTTATTGATGTGTATTTGCTTAGTACCACCTACTATGGTTATATCTGATACTTTGTAAGATGGGTGGATGCAAAATTTGGTGCGACCTAATACTTTATAGGTTGTACTATCTCCTATCAGATTAATTATATATTCTGTCTGTGAGGGGACTAGTGATACGATACGTCTATATCTCGAATCAGAATCAAATTGGTTTCCTAAGGCATCTTCTACGATCACTGAGGTCTATTTTTCTTAGAGCCTGTATACTTTGATTCTCCAGAGGTGATTATGATGTCAAGGTGGTTGGCAATCGGAGGAATAGGGCAGTTGTAACCATCAGAATATGCGCACCAAGGATTGTAGGCTTTGTTGAAATCTATTTTCATTTTACCGTACTTCAAAGAGGATGCTTTAACGTCAATATATCTTCCACCACCATAACTTTCTTCACCATTAGTGAGATCTTTGAATGGTAAGAAGAGATGATCCGCATAAGCAGGAACAGAGGCCATTAGTTGATTTTGATATAGTTCTAGTTTGATCTCTTGACCTTTGATTGGGCAGACTAGGTAACCATATACTTGGTAAGGTTTTGTGATACCACTATATGTGGCCATTGCGAATGGTTTTTTGTCTGATGCTTCAGTAAATATGCATTCTACAACATATGTCTCATCTGCATCAAAGAAGTGTACGTCTGGTAAATCAGTACTATCAAGTGGTGCTCTCTCGTCTTGGATAAAATCTTGTAAGTAGTGATTTCGATGAGTTTTTATAGCATCTTCATAATCTTTAGAAGTGGAACTTTCTTTTGTTTTATTATTACAAGCAGTTAGAATGATCATGAGCGAGAAAGCTCCTAAAAGTATATGCTTCATAGTTGCTATTGTTTATTGCTTACCAATACGAGACGCCCGCGTCTATATGCAAGGCGTGATATGTCACTGATTCCAAATTCGCTTAAGTCCAAAACTTCTGTCCACGATGAAGAGACTGCAGGATCAAAGTAATATAGTTTACTATTATTGGCCATTATTAAGGCTCCGTTACTAATTATTTCAAAATCTTCAGAGCCTACTAAAGCTTGGCAGATTACTTCCGTCTTATCTGATTCTAAGTCATAACTTTTGATATACCTCAGTTCTTCATTGATTACGTGAGTAAAGAGTAGTTTTCCATCATCATCTTGTTTCAAACAACGTCCGATATTTTCGGTGATAGGTTTAGATATTCCTGTATTGATATTTCCTATACAGAGTGTAAAAGGATCTGGAAGCAAAAACATTGCTATATCCACTTCACTTAACCAATTGTAATAGCCTATAGTGGAAATATCCTCAAATAATCGCACACCTGTGGAAAAACTTTGGTCATTGTACGCCCAAAGGGTTTGTGTTACGCCATCTTGCTCAATTCGTACAGTTGATAGTCCATCCCCATTGGGAAGCGGTGAAGGGCTAAAGTCGCTTTCTTTCGACATTGTCATACGCTCCAATGTTTTACTAAATAAATCTAGCTTAATCACCTCTGACTTACCCAGTGAGTATGTATCAGAACTCAAGTACAATTCATTCAAACCTATAAATTTAGGCTGATTATTGTAACCCAAAGGATTGAATGCAGAAAGATAAGAAACCTTCTTGAGGCTAAACTGTGTGCCTACATTAGAAAAATGTATCATAAATAATTCTGTTGCTGGCAATTGTGCAAAAGCAGATTGAACTAACAATGCGGCTAGGAAAAGAAGACTAAAAAAACGGGTAAAGGTCATAATATCATAGATATACCTGCAATATAACTAACGTAAATTAATTCTTATTCGTCTTAACTAGGAATGCGATGAAATAGCTTAATCTGTGTTGGCCGATCTAAATATTCTATTCCAATTGATCCCTTTAAAAATGCTACCCTCCTTTGTAGAGAACCAAATGAACAATGGTTTACCAACGATATGGTCGGCAGGTACAAATCCCCATGCTCTGCTATCTTCAGATGCATGCCTATTATCACCCATCGCCCAATAGTAGTCTTGCTCAAATGTATATGAAGTGGCAGCTTTGCCATCTATCATAATTTGACCATTAGCAATCGCTAGATCATGATGCTCATACACTCCGATGACACGACGGTACATTGGTAAGTTGTCGACTGTTAAATTAACCGTCTGTCCTGCTGCAGGGATAGTAATCGGACCATAGTTATCTACGCTCCACTTCTTACTGGCCGAAGTATTAGGGAACAAACCCCCTGTTCTATGACCTCGTACTACAACCGAAACCTCAGAGTCTAAAGATTTTAATTTTTTTACCTGTTCCTTATCTAGATAGACATGGTTAGGTTTTGTTAATCCATGGGGAAAATACCAATCTCCTTCATCTATTCCCCAATCATCTAATTTTTTAAGATTTACTCCAGACGGTACAGTCACATCGTAGTGAAACTGTAAATGCTCAGGATTCTTGGCCTCATCATCATTAATAAATAGCTGTCTATTCTTGATTTCTAGTTTATCTCCAGGTAGACCGACAGCTCTTTTGATATAGAAGTCGGTCTTATCCATTGGTCTTACTATAAAGTCTTTCTTACGGACTAATTTTGCTAATCCGGGATCTTGGATTCCTGGGTTTCGTCTCACCTGATCAACAGAATATGATCTCGATGGAGTAATGTATACACTATCTCCAGCTGGCCAGTTGAACACAAATGGATCATTACGTTTTACATTTGTGATTGCTGGCAATCTTGTATATTTTAAGCTAGGACTTTTGAGGTAAGATTCAGTATTAAGCATCGGAATCCTGTTGTGTAGTAATGGAATCATAGCTACGGTCTGAGGCATACGGATGCCGTAATGCGCCTTAGATACGAATAGGTAATCACCTACATTTAGTGATCCTTCCATAGAAGGAGTAGGAATCACATAAGCTTCTATCAAAAACATACGAATGAATGCGGCTGCAAACACAGCAAAAAATAATGACTCAGCCCATTCTCGCGCCGTAGTCTTCTTATATGGATTATTCTCATGTAATTTCTTGAGTTCGTACGTATTGTCAGACTTCATAGCAGAAGCAATAGCTTCCGAATACGCTTTTTCCTTAGGTATTGTAGGACCATCATACTGTATAACATCGTTTTTAGACATAAAGTAGATTTTAGCTGGAGCGTAAAGTACAGCACCAACAGTATCTTTATAGTCATATAGCTTAAATGATCTTACAAGATCGACAGCCATTCCACAAAATATGAATATGTTGACCAATGGTATCAAAAGCAACAAAGCATACGTGGGCTTACGACCAATCAATTTACACCATTCTACAAAATTGACACCTGGGATTAAGCCTTTGACGGCGTCTACTCCTGCCTTCGGAAATAGTAAATATAGACTGATGCTAAGAAGCAAGTATGAAACAAGTAAATAAACGATTATGAACACGTGAATGATGGTTGTTTAATTAATAGACAAATATAACAATTCACTGACCAGAGGTGGAATAAATAAGACCAGACTGTTCATATATTAGATATAAATTATTATTTATTTCAAGACACAAAACTATATTTTAGTTCAAATTGTCAAACATACCTGCGAAAGGGTCACTGAATGAGCTAGTATTCTCAAGATATAACTTGGTGATTACTTCTAATTCTGATAGTCCGTGAAGCATTAACTCCATGAACGTATATATTTGACTGTCAGGGATTCCTGCGTTTGAAACAATAATTTTTAGACCAGATATAGCATCTAGTTTCTTTTTGTAATTCTTATCAGTATCATCATTTAAAAGATCTACTTTATTTCCTGCTTGAAACCATGCTTTGATTGTACCATATGGATCTTTCTCTTGCTTACGTGTATGATCATCTGGATGAGGAAATGTATCCAAAAACATCTCTTTGATAGCTGCTCCGATGATATTCATGGCCACTTGATATGGTCCAACTTGTTCTCCTTCGTAGACCAACTCAAGTTTGCCAGTGATAGCCGGTACCACCCCCCAAAAGTCGGTGATACGGACAGTTGTTTTCTTTTCTTTATTCTTGATCGCTCTACGTTCGGCATTACTGACGAGGTTTTCTAGACCAGAGATGCTTAGTCTAGCAGATACACCGCTTTTTTCATCTACAAATTCACTTTCTCTCGCTTGGAAAGAAACACTCTCTAAAAGTTCATGAAGTACTTCAGGAACAGTCACTCGACCTTTCTGCTCTTGATGAATGTTAGCTTCTTGCTTTGTAATAGCTGTAGCTATTTCTATTTCAGTGGGATAGTGAGTAAGTATTTGACTTTCTATTCTGTCTTTCAATGGTGTGATAATACTACCACGATTGGTATAATCTTCAGGATTGGCAGTAAACATGAACTGAATATCCAAAGGTAATCTTAATTTAAACCCTCTTATTTGAAGATCTCCTTCTTGTAAGATATTAAAAAGTGATACTTGGATACGAGCCTGAAGATCAGGAAGTTCGTTAATAACGAAAATCGATCTATGTGCTCGCGGTATCAGACCAAAGTGTAAAACTCTCTCATCGGAGTAAGCAAGCTTAAGCGTGGCTGCTTTGATAGGGTCTATATCGCCGATAAGATCCGCTATGCTGACATCTGGAGTAGCCAATTTCTCTACATATCGTGTATCTCTATGCACCCAATCGATAGGTGTTTTATCCCCTAAATCAGATATAGTAGTAACTGCAAAATTAGATAATGGCTGCAATGGATCGTCATTAATCTCACTTCCGGCAACGATAGGCATATACTCATCTAGAAGGGTAGTAAGCAACCTTGCAATTCGAGTCTTGGCTTGACCTCTGAGCCCGAGTAATAGTATGTTGTGTCTTGATAGTATTGCTCGTTCTATATCTGGCAAAACAGTTTCATCAAAACCATATATTCCTTCGAATACTTTCTCTCTACGCTCTAATTTACTAATCAGATTTTCTCTAAGTTCTTCTTTAATGCTTCTACTTATGTAACCAGATTTTTTAAGCGCACCTAAAGTCTTTATCTTCTTAATATCCATATCGTTTTCTATCTTTTCTTTTTCTTGTTATTCTTATAATCCATAAAGATGAACTCACCTAAACCTTGTAAAGAACTATAAAATGCTTTTCCATTATTTGTCTTAGTAAATTGATCTACAAATTGCACTAAATAAGGATCTCTAGCTATCATGAATGTGGTAATAGGTATTTGAAGCTTCCTACACTTAACAGCTAGGGCCAATGTACGGTTCAGTATGTTCTTATCTAGTCCGTGGCTATTCTTAATATATCTTTTGCCTTTCTTGATACAAGTAGGCTTACCATCTGTGATCATCATGATCTGTTTATTAGGATTTTTACGTTTACGCAGTATATCCATAGCAAGTTCTAGACCAGCAACAGTGTTAGTATGGTATGGGCCTACCTTTAGATACGGTAGATCTTTAATTTGAATTTGCCAAGCATCATTTCCGAAAACTATTATATCGAGTGTATCATTTTGATATCTAGTAGTAATTAGTTCAGATAACGCCATCGCTACACGCTTAGCTGGCGTGATACGATCTTCTCCATAGAGTATCATCGAGTGAGATATATCTATCATCAGTACAGTACTAGTCCGACTTTGGTAAAATGTCTCATGCACTTGAAGGTCACTTTCTTCGAGTCTAAATAAGTCTATTCCATGATTTATTTGCGCATTTTTTATACTTTCAGATATATCTAGCTTTTCTAGTTTATCACCAAACTCATATGGTCTGATTTCAGAAGTTAATTCATCGCCTTGGCCTGCGCTTCTTGTACTATGCTTTCCAGATTTCGATTTCTTGAGTTGATCAAAGATATCGTCCAAAGCTTTCTTTCTCAGCTCTATTTCCATCTTAGATGTTGGATTCATATCTGTTGGATTACCCTTGCGTTCAGGATCTTCTATATATCCTTTTGTTTTGAGGTCTTCAATAAAATCGGCAATGCCATAGGCAGTATTCGTCAACTTATATTCTTTATCTAGCTCAGTTAGCCAAGACAAGGCTTCGGACACATTACCTGAAGTATGTAAGAGTAACTCTTTGAAGATCTTGAGTAGCTTCTCAAAAGGTTCTTTTTCAATGTCGTCTGGAATATAATTAGTAAATCTAAATCCGATCATAGTTTTGCTACTTGTGATTGTAAGTAACATATAAGAAATGAAAAAACGGCATTATTGTTTCGTGATGAAGGAAGATTGTAGTGAAATGAAATTGATTAAGCCGTGTAGATTTATGCAGTAGAGCAGTAATGATGAATTCTATATTTTCGTACGGTCATTCTGAGGTCGGAATTATATTTGAACGAAGTTAAAAATCATTTTCCTCCATTCGCAATCGCTCAAAAATGAAAAAGGACCAATACTTTTGAGTTCGCTCAAAGTATTAGCCCCTAATTTAAGTTGGAATCATAAAGATTCTACGCGGAGGAGGAGGGATTCGAACCCCCGATACCGTAAAGTATGCTAGTTTTCAAGACTAGTGCATTCAACCGCTCTGCCACTCCTCCGTTTTGTTTTATAAAAGATATTCTATGATTTAGAATATGACATAAAGTGTTATTTTATAAAGCGATGCAAATGTACATTTCATATTTAATATTTCAAGGGTAAATAGAATAATTTTTTTTAGATGTTTCTTTCGCTTAATTCAATGTAAAGATCATGAAAATAGCTAATGAAATAGACGAAAAGAAGCCTATAATGAATACATTAAAAGCAAGCCTCACTAATGTCATCTTCCGTCCTAGTCGACTTCCAATATAATGTAAGTCTTCGGTAAGATGTTCTTTTATTAAATCATTGTCGGATAATGCTCCCTTAAT
>DDCY01000015.1:0-13520 GCA_002335865.1 Saprospiraceae bacterium UBA1994 | reverse complement strand
AGTTTTTTATTTTCATTGAACTTAGAGGGTTTAAGCACTAACGTAGAAATATAAATAGTAACGAATGCTGTAATGACTATAAGTCCTAGAGGGAATACTAAATTAAATTCCTTAATTGATTCAAAGTTTGGGACGACAAAAGGAACTAAGAATGTTATCATCAGTGCGTTTAGACTAAGAAGTACGTTTGCCTTGTTATCTGCTATATGTGTCAACTCTATATTATTACGCATTGTTGTACGAATAATATTGAGAACATCTTTAGAGATTTTCTTAGATTTTTTTGGTTTTGTTTCGATACAAACTTCATTCGCTTCCATTTTGTAAAAATACATATTATATATTTTTAAATAAGTTACTTTTAAATATTGATTTCAATTAATAGCTTTGGCTATTTAATACTTTTTACTAATTAAAACTTATTTAATCAAGATATGGCCAAATGGTAAAATATATTCGAGCTTTAATATTAGCTCTTTTCAATATGTAATGGCTGTTCGAATTTTTATTATTAGTATAAACTATTGACCAGAACAATAAATGCATTTATGCAGCAAAATTGGTATAATACGTTGGAATGACTCAAGAAGTAATAAAATTGTTATTAGATACCCTAGGCGAAGACAAGGTATTTTTCGGTGAATCTGTGAAGGAGAGATACCATCATATTTGGAAAATGGATGAACCACTTCAAGCGTTGGCTGTAGTGGTCGTTAAAAATGTAGAAGATGTATCCTTTGTTCTTAGAATATGTAATGAAACTAAGACTTCGGTGGTAGTGCATGGAGGTCTAACTAATCTTGTTGGATCCACAGAAACGGTAGGAAATGAAGTGGTGATTACGCTAGAAAAATTAAATGAGATCATAGAAGTAGATCAGAGTAGCAGAACTATCACTGCTGAGTCAGGTGTGATACTTGAAGATTTGCAAATTGCTGCAAAAAATGCAGATCTTTTATTTCCTCTAAATTTTGGAGCAAAAGGGTCAGCTCAGATTGGTGGAGTGATATCGACGAATGCTGGTGGATTGAGAGTGTTTCGTTATGGTATGACTAGGGCACTTGTGCTTGGATTGGAGGCGGTACTTGCTGATGGCACTATTATTTCGTCGATGAAAAAGATTATTAAAGATAATTCTGGATATGACCTTAAGCAAATGTTTATAGGATCGGAAGGGACATTGGGTGTAGTTACTAAGGCGGTACTCAAACTTGTAGAAAGTCCGAGTAGCAGAGTGACCGCTTTTGTAGCTTTCGATGAATATCAAGGAGTTGTTGATTTTTTGAAATATATGGATAAAGGAATGGCTGGTACTCTAAGTGGATACGAACTCATCTGGGGAGAAACTTATACATGTATGACAAGTCCTCCGGCAATAGCAAAACCACCATTAGCACAGAAATATAAGTATTACGTCTTAGTCGAAGGCCTAGGAAATAATCAAGAGGGAGATCAAAAAAGATTGGAATCTCTATTGGAGTATGCATTTGAAAATGAAATGATATTGGATGCTGCAATGGCGCACACAGAATCTGACCTTGAGTGGTTTTGGAATATCAGAGAAGATGTCCATGTCATCAAATCTCAATGTAATAATGATCAACACTTTGATATCAGTCTGCCTATTCCACTTATTGGAGATTTGATAGAGCAAATGAAAACAAGATTATTGTTGATAAAAGGGGTAGAGAAGGTATTCCCTTTTGGTCATGTAGCCGATGGGAATGTACACTTTATAATAGGGAAGGAAGATACGTCTGATTCTTTAAGAGAAGCTATCAATGATGTGATATATCTTCCGTTACAAGCTATTGGTGGATCTGTATCAGCAGAGCATGGAATAGGGTTGCATAAGAAAAAGTACTTATCTCTTTGTCGCACTGAGGCAGAGATAGATCTTATGCGTAGACTTAAAAAATGCTACGATCCTAGAGGAATATTGAATCCAGGGAAAGTGCTATAATAAGTATTAAGTAACAATTTGATCCACCAAATATTAGATTTGCTTAAAATTTATCTAAATTTTTTTTTACCAGATAAGGTGCTAGTCATATTGCTAAAACATAGCCTTTATTGGAGATACTAGTTCCACAGATATATTACCATTGAACCAGATGAACTCTAATTTTTCAGGTCCAAATTATTTACTTTGAAATGAGGTATATCTTTATTGTCCTCTATATTTATTTACTTTTTTTAGTCGATGATTTTATTTTCCAATTATGATTTTCTCAACTATTTTTTGACCTGATTTTATGTCTTTAATTTCAAGAAAGTAAGTTCCTATCGAAATGTTTTCTACGTTTATTTGATTTAAATTTGATTTGGTAAAAATCAACTTTCCTTCTAGATTGTATAGGTTTGCTTGAAAATTTAATGGACCTTTTATTTCTATGTTGATTCTGTCAATCGTTGGATTTGGATAAATATTAATCGTTGATTTTAAAATTTCATGAGTAGATGTAACAGTATCCAAATCGTCACAATCTTCATCAATTCCGTTATTAGGAATTTCTTCTGCATCAGGATTAATATTTGGATTGTTGTCATCACAATCATTAGCAAGTAAAAATCCATCTTGGTCTATGTCGTCGTCAAGTGTTTCGGGGTTACAATCTTCATCAATTCCATTGTAAGGTTCTTCGCTTTGGTTAGGATTGATATTTGAATTGTTATCGTCACAATCATCTGCCAATAGGAATCCATCTTGGTCTAAGTCGTCATCAAGCGTTGTGGAATTACAATCATCATCCAATCCATTATAAGGTTCTTCTATTTGATCAGGATTGATATTGGGATTGAAATCATCGCAATCTTCTGAAGACAAGAATCCGTCTCCATCTACATCATCCGTATTTGGATTGTAAAACCCAAAATCAACAGTATTATTTCCAGCTGGATCTAGATCAAACAAACCACCGTCAGGGTCTCCATCATTGAGTGGTTCACCATCAATAGTTAAAGTGACAATGCCAGAAAAAATATCTGAGAAAGCATTACCGAATCCGTTATTATCAAAATCAATATCATTATTGGCATCTTCAACATAGCCGTTCGTTGATACAAACTCTTCTAAGGGTTCACCAGGTCCCCAATTATTTACTTGCCAAACGAAAGTGACATAATTTCCAGGAAGCAGCCCACTAAAGCGATAATATCCATTTTCATCAGTGATTTGAATGCCACCAAACCCTTGCCAATCAGGTATACTATCTCCATCACTATCACTCCAAAGTGCAACAGAAACACCAGCTATACCTGGTTCATTTGGATCGTTAATTCCATCTCTGTCGTAGTCATTCCAAACCCTATTACCTATTGAAGTCAAATCAGGTTCTAATTGTTCTGCATCGCACCCTAACCCACAAAACGCCGAGGCATGAACTGTCTTAATCATTTCTTTTCCAATCGCCTTTCCAATATTCAAAAAGGTTTCTGCATTATTATGAAAGTGGTGAATTGCATTCTGTGGCGATTCTTCTTCCTCTTTATAAAATAGTTTAGTATTCACAAAACCGACTTTACCTCCATAAATTGAATCATTACAACCTACATTCTCTTGCGCTACAGAAACAACTTCTTGCATACTTCTTACCCATCCATCATTGGATTGAGTAAAACCACCATGTCCAGAATTGGCTATTACAAATGGAAGGTCCGGAATGTCTAAATCAGATCTTACATCATTAATAAGATGATTAAGATTACTTTCGTATTCATTCAAGAATTCTTCAGATGCTCCATCATTCCAACCTTGAAACCAAGCAAATCCGCTAATTTCAAATTCGTTTTCTCCAATATTAGGGAACTTGTCCTCGAGATTTTCGGTAACTTCATTAACTATACTTATCATGGAACTGTAGTAATTTCCTGTTGCTCCACTAGCCGACGGCGGACGAAAATCTTCAGCAAGTGATTTCCCGCCCCAGGCAGTTTTAATAATTAAGATTGGGTCATCATAGAATTCATCTAATTCGTATGCAAACATTAATTCTGGTCCGATCAGATTGGAGTTTGCTCCTTGACCAACTGAGACATTAGTCTGAATAGTATTTTGATCTCCTTCATAATAGAGATAGGCATCCTCCAAAGAGTTCCAATTGTCAATATTTCCTATTTCTGACCAATCTCCGTTAGTATCATTAAGAACTATATCATTTAAACTTCCTGGATCGTTTTCAGGATCATCGATTGTACCAAATCCTTGCATGTTTGATTGACCGGCTAACACAAAAACTTTGAGTTTACTTTTAGTTTTCTCTTGTCTTGTAACAATAGGAACAAAGCCAACTTCCATTCCTACTGGTGGTTGAACAATTGCTTTAGGATCTATAGTGGCTAACTTGCCTACAGATGGAGGTGCCATATATTCATCCTTATGGCTCCAATTGGCATGGATTAGCTCAGCTCTTTCTTGCATCTTTTCACGCATGCTTTCAGGAAGGTTAGCATGAACAATTGATGGTTGATCAACAAATCTATACCAGTAGTACGTTACTGTACTGCCATCACCAAGATCTGCAGTGAACGGTCCGGCAGAAGGTCCAGGGCTATTCCACGGACCATTTGGATCCTGCCAAGCACAATCTGGTTCAATTGGTGTCAAATAAGTGATTTCTGAACGTGGTTTAATCGGAACTGGAGTATTGATCAAGTCAGTCGAAGCTGGTACCTCAGATTCTTCTAAAGCTCTCCATTTATTATCTTCATCAAGTCTGTAGTATTCTGGTAAGAGAAAATTATCTTCAGACTTTTGGACTGTATTAAGGTCATATTCATATCCCATTGTATTAGAGGATTGTTGAACTGGATCCATGAATGTCAAGTCTATTTGTAAATCTTCACCTGAATGTCCATTTGGTGTAATCTCTCCAATCATACCCCCTCCATTATTTACAAAGGATACTCCTTTAGAACCAAGGTCAGAAAATTCTGTGTTAGCAACGGCTCCTCCATCGAACCACGACTCCATCGCATTCCAGAGATTATTTGAAGAATACACCGCGACACCGTTCATTAAGACAGAATTATCATCACCACATGCCGGAAGTTGCATAACTGTAGTTTTCGCATACAATGTACCATCACTATCTTCAGAAGTAATTGCAGGAGAAACTGCATGTTCGAGTCCAAATCCTACATTAGGTTCTGAAGGTCTGCTATCTAGGAATAATCCTTCTAAAGATGGATCTGCTAAAACAGGTTTTGTCCAGAATGTTGGCAAAAAGAATGTTGCTGGACCTTTAAAATTAGTTGAATTAAGAAATAACGTCCAACATTGATTTCCAGTTGAAATATCCATCCCAGCTGTTTGAGTCATAGGATCAGTTAATGGCAATGGATTATAGCCATAGCCAAACAACTCTCCATTCAGACCTTGAGCCATATTTAAGCCATCAGGAGCCCAAAGTAAGGCATTTGATAATTGGGCAACTCCATACTTACCTCCTGGAGTACTCCAATCTCTTTGGCCTGTTGGCAAATTATTACTTCTACCAGCACCAGGACCATTAGCCCACGCAAAGAAATTATGTGAAACACCTCCCATAATAAATTTTGGAGTTTTTTTACCAAATCGTGTATCGCCCCACCATCCTAAACCACCTTCTATGGTAGTGTAAAATTGATCTGGTTCATTACCTGTTCTTTGTGTCGTAAGCCAGCATCCAGCAAGTCCCATTTGAAAACCCGGAGTGCCAGGATATTTATCAAAAGTCGGCCATGCCGCACTGTATAAGGTATATCCTGCTCCAAATGATTTGTCAGAAATATTTTCAGTAGCTATCCAAGTAAATCCGCTTCTATCGGCATTATTAATTTGAGCATAGGTTTTCAAAGTAATACTTGAAAAAATCAATACCAGCAAAACTATGAATGGAAGATTATTTGTGTTTATACGGTTTAATGATTGTATGAAACAATCATTTTTGTTTGATTTCATTTAATTTCTCTTTTAAAAACGGCTCTATAATGACATAAAGAAACAAATTTCTAAATAATAAAGCCTTCCCGCCTAAACTTGAATGTCAATCACTTATTCTGTAGTTTATAATGGTTGCTTCACTCTATTTTTGATGTTTCACAACATATTTTAAAAAATTAATTTGTTGTGCTGGGGCTAAACTCGATAAGTATACACACAAATATTCTTATATTTACTTTCTTGAGTACGCTTTTAGAGTTGATTATGCTCAGACTTAAGGCTGAGCATAATTTTCATAAAACAATTTTACAGTACTTCTTTAAATGTTACACTTACAAGATAAAAATATATGAAAATAATAATTATGTTTTTCGTAGCTTATGTTTCTTTGACATCGGCAAACTGCCAGTCGGCGGTGGAATACTTTAATAAGGGTGTTTCAAATAATTATCTAAAAAACAATAAAGACGCAATAGCTGACTATACCAAATCGATTGCAATTGACTCTAATTATGCAAGGGTTTACTTTTTTAGAGGTATAGCAAAGTCAGATCTTGAAGATTATAGAGGTGCAATTTCAGATTATACTAAATCTATAGAAATTGATTCTAATTATGCGAGAGTTTTTTATAGTAGAGCAAATGCAAATTATTATCTCAAAAATTATAGAGAAGCGATAGTTGATTATAACAAATCAATTAAGATTAATCCTAATTATGCAAAGGCCTATTTTAATAGGGGTTTATCAAATATAATTTTGGAAGAAAAAGATAGAGGATGCTTAGACTTATCAAAAGCAGGAGAATTAGGGCTAGGAAAAGCGTTCGATTCAATAAAGGAATATTGTAACTAAACAGATTACTTTATTTGAGTTGAAAAAGAGTAATTTATCTTAGTGTTTAGATTACCTAGACTACTGGCCTGAAGCCGTAAATGTTCAAATTTTTTAATCTGTCACGGAAGTAAATCTTACTGAGTTACTTAATCAAATTTTGCAATTTATGATTGCCATTTGTAATACCTTGCGCCCAATCGCACACCCTCAGTACCGATCTTTTCAATAATAAATTCTTCACTCGGTTTTTGAATACTTTCAGTAATTTGTTTTCGATGTATTCTTTCATACTGATTATAATCTATTTCAAGTCCTTCTTTTAATTTTTGAAATACATTAAAGTTTGATACTACATTTTTCCAAGTGTCTTGCAATCGTCCTTCAAACACTTTCGACTTGGATCCACTGCCATATCCGAAGAAACCAAACTTAGCATTAGTTAAGTCATCTCCCTCATTTAGGTCTGATTCCAGAGTGCTCATCAAAGCCAAGAATATTGAGCAGGCATACATATTTCCCGTCAGTGTTGAGGCTCTTTGGGCTTTCTCTAATTTCTCATTAACAAAGGTTGTATATTCTTCAGTTTTCGTAATTGATCTTAGAAACTTCACTCTGGTACTTTCATACAAAGTATCATCTTCGAAATTTTCTCTGATTGGTTCTTCCATTACCTTAGAAGAAAAATTTGTCCATAGTCCTCTTTTTTTCATCGAAATCATGAAAAGCTCTGACGCTATTCGCTTGCCGTGAAATGCATAGGGTAGATGAAATATCAATCTGTCCCAACTATCAAAGTAATCCATTTCTACTGAATGGTCAGTTTGTTCTTGTCTTTTGTCATAATAATTAAGGTAAGCCTCTTTGATTCTATTTTGATATGTCCAATTTGAGTATTGTCCATCAAAAATAGGAGTCTCTTTATAAATTTGAATCGTTTCCTCATTTGAGTCCAAAATTCCGTTCACCTCCAAAGAGTCAGGAAGATTTTTTAGTACATCATCTACAGATTTATTGTTGATTTTAGCTAAATCAAACATCTCATTTAGAAGTTCTTTTTTGCTGTGAGTTCTCCTTGGTTTGAAAAAATCGTGTACGCCCTGTGTCGCTACGCCTATTATATCATCAATAACTATTAGTTTCGGATTGTGTTGAATTAGCATTGCAATTGCACCAGCTCCCTGAGTGTATTCACCTCCAGAATTCAATTCGTATTTAGCAAAATCTGAAGCAACGACTATTCCTTTTCTGTTTTTATTTCCACGTACCCAATCGAGAGTATTTTGCAAGGCATCAATTGCTCCTATACAAGCAAAAGTCAAATCAACTACATCACAGTTATTGAAACAATTTGGACCGTATTTGGATTTATATTTCCTTCTCAACATTTCCAAAACATACGTGGCAGTTGGTTTTGCACCATCTAATGCAGATTCAGTACCAAGATAAATGCGACCAATTTCTTGAGGTTTTAATTGATTTTTCTCCATTAATTCGTCAACTGCGTTTGCTGCCATTGTTGCCGCATCTTCATGCTTGTCTGGAATTCGCATTGATTCTAACCCCAAACCTTTATTTAGTTTGTCATATTCTAAATTTCTTTCAACTGCTAGGTTCTCAATATTCAAATAAAGTTTTGGAACGTAAAAAGCCATATCGCAAATTCCAACATCTGATCTATTCATAATAATCTTTAAAGGGAAATAAGGCGGTAAATATACTAGTTGTTTAATGATTAGATTACAAAATTGTTTTTAGTTTAATCTATTTATTAATCATATTGTATCGAATAGGTGATGATATACATAGTAGTGTCGAAAGACATATTCTGTATATCCTATTATAGTAATATTATCCTGTTCTTCTTGCTAGTAATCTTGGGCAATAAACTAGATTAATCGAATTACTTCTAAGCGCTTCTCGTTTTCTGCAATATTTCCTATTTGTCTGTTGAACTATTCGCTCGATCAACAAAGGTTAGTAATGTTACGGTACCTTTCTTTAGACCTTTTCTTACCGTTTATATCTATGTTTTTCATAATGAATACTAAACTTCAAAATCTAAATCTATAGATCGTATCTCGCTTTATATACAAGTAGTTCTTGATGATGTACATTATTTTAAAAGTAATACGTCTTCGTTAGTGGTGTATTAAATGTTCAGATAGCCGTATTGTCAATCTTTGGGTAAACGAATTATAAACTCATAATCCCTTAGAGTACTAAATAGCATCAAATAGGTTTAAATAAATATGTATTTCTCAAGAGTTCAATAGGGTAAACATATTATTGGTTTTTAATGCATTAAATACCTATTTCAAAAATTATTTTAAGTCTCGATTCTCCTAATTTTGATAACCTGGCAATCATTACCATTGGACATGCTATTGATTGCAAGACATATTACAAAAGCCCATTGTCTTTTAGGATGTAAAACAAATTATAATTATGAAATTCATTACTTCTTTATTATTACTGATATCTTCTATTGGATACAGTCAAACACCAATTACAGATGCTAATTTTAATGCTGCTATAGCTGACTGTCTTTCTACTCACCCAGAGTCTGGTCTTTGTGTAGAGAGCGAATATGGTCCTATGCCTGATTGGGATGTATCTAATGTGACTGATATGGATTCGGCATTTCAATATAGATCTATTTTTAATGCAGATATTGAAAACTGGGATGTATCTAGCGTGACTGATATGTCTAGAATGTTTGAACATGTAGAATATTTCAATCATGATATTGGAAGTTGGGATGTTTCTAGTGTAACTAATATGTCATATATGTTTGATGGTTCTTTTTTCAATCAACCTATTGGAAGTTGGGATGTTTCTAGCGTCACGACCATGGAGTATATGTTTTCGGAATCAAACTTTGATCAAGATATTAGTGGATGGGATGTATCTAATGTCACGACCATGGAGTATATGTTTTCGGTAACAAGCTTTGATCAAGATATTGGTGGATGGAATGTATCTAATGTCACGACCATGCAGTCTATGTTTGAAAGTGCATTTTCTTTCAATCAACCTATTGGGGATTGGGATGTTTCTAATGTGGCTAGTATGAATCGAATGTTTGTTAGTGCATTTTCTTTCAATCAACCTATTGGGGATTGGGATGTGTCTAATGTGGCTGATATGCAAAGTATGTTTGGTGGTACAGAATTTTTCAACCAACCTANNGATGTTTCTAATGTGACTACTATGAAGAATATGTTTATTGGCGCGGATTCTTTCAACCAACCTATTGGTGATTGGGATGTTTCTAATGTGACTGATATGCACTTTATGTTTTCGGGCGCAGGTTCTTTCAATCAACCTATTGGAAGTTGGGATGTTTCTAATGTGACTGGTATGGACTTTATGTTTAATTCTGCGGATCTTAATACATGTAACTATGATAATGCACTACAAGGATGGTCTACGCTAGACCTTATACCAAATGTACAATTAGGTGCCAGCGATATAAACTACTGTAGCAGTGAAACTGAAAGACAAAGCATTATAGATAATTTTGGTTGGACTATAGATGACGGTGGTTTAGATTGTACTGATGAGTGTCTTGTTTGTGCTATCAATAATAGTAATATCCAAGCTGCTGTGGACCTATGGATTTCAGATCCGACTGCGGCGGAAGCTATCTACGGCAATATATCGGACTGGAATACTTCCTGTGTAACCAATATGTCACAGCTATTTAAAGATTACACCACGTTTAACGATGATATAAGTCAATGGGATGTGAGCAGTGTGACTAATATGTCTGAGATGTTTCAATCGACCCTTCTAGGGACGGATATTCTTTTCAATCAAGATATCGGTAATTGGGATGTATCTAGTGTGACTGATATGAATAGTATGTTTTCTTATGCATCATCTTTCAACCAAGATATTGGAGATTGGGATGTATCTAGTGTGGCGCATATGGATTCAATGTTTTATGAAGCAAGATCTTTTAATCAACCTATAGGAGACTGGGTTGTGAGTAGTGTGACTAATATGGGTTATATGTTTGCTTTTGCAATCGACTTTAATCAACCTATTGGAGATTGGGATGTGACTAGCGTGACAGATATGCTCTATCCATTTTATGGAGCAAGCGATTTCAACCAAGACCTTAGTAGCTGGAATGTGAGCAATTTCACCACTATGGTTGCTATGTTTGCTGGTGCGACTTCTTTCAACCAACCTATCGGAGATTGGGATGTGTCTAGTGTGACTAATATGGGAGGTATGTTTAATGGCGCTACTTCTTTCAACCAACCTATTGGGGATTGGGATGTGTCGAATGTGACTGATATGGGAGGTATGTTTTATGAAGCACCAGCATTCAATCAAGATATAGGTGATTGGGATGTTAGCAATGTCACTAATATGTTAGTTATGTTCTATGAAGCAGAATCTTTCAATCAACCTATTGGNNCAACCTATTGGAGATTGGGATGTATCCAATGTCACCAATATGTGTCTAATATTTGACTCCATGGAGTTTGGGATGTTTTCTTATGCATCATCTTTCAATCAAGATATTGGTAATTGGGATGTATCTAATGTCACCAATATGAGTGGTATGTTTTTTGATGCACAGTCTTTCAATCAAGATATAGGAGATTGGGATGTATGCAATGTGACTGATATGTCGGGCATGTTTAATTTTTCAAATCTTAATACTTGTAACTATGATAATACCCTAATAGGATGGTCTGCGCTTGATCTTACACCAAATGTAATATTAGGTACTAACGCTATCAACTACTGTGACAGTGAAACTGAAAGGCAAAGTATCATTGATAATTTCGGGTGGACTATAATTGATGCAGGTTTGGATTGTACTGATTCGTGTATCTGTGATATCAATGATAGTAATATCCAAGCTGCTGTGGACCTATGGATTTCAGATCCGACTGCGGCGGAAGCTATCTACGGCAATATATCGGACTGGAATACTTCCTGTGTAACCAACATGTCACAGCTATTTAAAGATTACACCACGTTTAACGATGATATAAGTCAATGGGATGTGTCTAATGTGACTATCATGGAAAATATGTTTCTAGGTGCAACTTCTTTTAATCAAGATATCGGAGACTGGGACGTATCCAATGTAACGTCATTTGGTCAGATGTTTCGATCTGCAATATCTTTTAACATGGATATTGGAGACTGGGATGTAAGCAATGCACAATCATTATATGCCATGTTTCGTGATGCATATGCATTCAATCAAGAAATTGGAGATTGGGATGTATCTAACGTAGTTGATATGCGAAGAGTATTTCGTAGTGCAACATCTTTTAACCAAGATATTGGTGATTGGGATGTATCTAATGTTACTGCTATGTATGCTATGTTTCGTAGTGCAACTTCTTTCAACCAAGATATAGGTGATTGGGATGTGAGTAGCGTGACTGATATGCGGGATCTGTTTGCTTATGCAACTTCTTTTAACCAAGACCTTGGTAATTGGGATGTATCCAATGTGATTACTATGTGGTGGATGTTTCTTGGTACTCCTTTCAATCAAGATATCGGAAATTGGAATGTATCAAGCGTGACTAATATGTATGGTATGTTTCGAGGTGCTACTTCTTTCAACCAAGATATTGGAGATTGGGATGTGAGTAATGTCACGACTATGAATGAGATGTTTCGACAGGCCAATGATTTTAATCAAGATATTGGAGCTTGGAACGTGAGTAATGTAACTAATATGGCTCTTATGTTTGCTAATTCACTTTCATTCAACCAAGATATTGGAGATTGGACTGTTTCTAATGTGAACGACATGAATCAAATGTTTCAAGATGCACCTTCATTCAACCAAGATATTGGTGATTGGGATGTATCCAATGTGACTTCTATGGAGCGAATGTTTTTAGCTGCATCCTCTTTCAATCAAGATATTGGTGATTGGGATGTGAGTAATGTAACTAATATGGCTCGTATGTTTGTTAGTGCACCTTCTTTCGACCAAGATATTGGAGATTGGACTGTTTCTAATGTGACCGACATGGATCAAATGTTTCAAGAGGCATTTTCATTCAACCAGGATATTGGAACTTGGGATGTATCCAATGTATCTAATATGGCTCGAATTTTTTCTGGTGCCAATGATTTTAATCAAGATATCAGTAGTTGGGATGTGAGTAATGTTACTAACATGCAAGAAATGTTTGATGCTTCAGGTCTTAATACCTGTAACTATGATAATACACTAATAGGATGGTCTACGCTAGACCTTACGCCAAATGTAGAATTAGGTGCCAGTGGCATAAACTACTGTGATAGTGAATCTGAAAGGCAAAGCATCATAGATAATTTCGGTTGGACTATAGAAGACGGTGGTTTGAGTTGTACTGATGAGTGTCTTATTTGTGCTATCAATGATAGTAATATCCAAGTTGCTGTGGACCTATGGATTTCAGATCCGAATGCCGCGGAAGCTATCTACGGCAATATATCGGACTGGAATACTTCCTGTGTAACCAATATGTCACAGCTATTTAAAGATTACACCACGTTTAACGATGATATAAGTCAATGGGATGTGAGTAATGTCACGACTATGAGACTAATGTTTTCTGCTGCATCTTCTTTTAACCAAGATATAGGAAATTGGGATGTGTCTAGTGTTTCTAATATGTTTGGGATGTTTTCTCGTGCAGAGACATTCAATCAGGATATTGGTGATTGGGATGTGTCGAACGTGACTACTATGAAGAGTATGTTTGTAGAGACCCCATTTAATCAAGATAT
>DDCY01000012.1 GCA_002335865.1 Saprospiraceae bacterium UBA1994 | reverse complement strand
GGACTAGAGAAGTATATGAAACGATTCATGAATGCCAAACGTATTACTTTAGTGGCATGCGGTCCCTCATGGCACTCAGCACTGATAGCCAAGTATTTATTTGAAGAGTTGGCTCGTATTCCTACTGATGTAGAATACGCTTCAGAATTTCGTTATAGAAATCCTATAGTCTATTCTGATGATGTAGTCATAGCTCTCTCTCAAAGTGGAGAAACGGCAGATACCTTAGCCGCTCTTAAATTAGCTAAAGATAAAGGAGCAATTACATATGGTATCGTAAATGTAGTAGGGTCTTCTATTGCTCGTATTACAGATTCTGGATCTTATATACACGCAGGACCAGAAATCGGAGTGGCTAGTACTAAGGCATTTACAAGTCAGCTAGTCGTATTGACTCTCATGGCAATTAGATTAGGTCAAGAAAAAGCAAATATATCGGAAGAGGATTTCAGAGCGCTTCTACAAGCTATGGAAGATCTTCCGCGCAGAGTAGAAAAAATACTTACCCTAAATGATAAAATTAAATTCATAGCAGGTGAAATCCAAGGAAGCAATCATGCACTCTATTTAGGTAGAGGCCTTAACTTCCCGATAGCACTCGAGGGAGCACTCAAACTCAAAGAAATTTCATACGTACATGCCGAAGGTTACCCTGCAGCAGAGATGAAACACGGTCCTATTGCCTTGATAGATGAAAATATGCCTGTAATAGTTTTAGCTACCAATCTAAGTGCTAGGGAAAAAATCATTTCAAATATACAAGAAGTCAAAGCAAGAAAAGGAATTGTCATAGCCATCGTAAAAGAAGGAGATGAAATAATCAAAGAAATGGCAGATTACACTATGGAAATTCCAGGTACAATGGAGTCACTTACTCCATTACTATCAGTAATCCCTCTACAACTACTCTCATACCATATTGCAGTTATGAGAGAGTGCGATGTCGATCAGCCACGTAATCTTGCTAAATCCGTGACTGTAGAGTAATAGACTCAAGATCATAATAAAAATATAAATAATGCAACTATACGCACTAGAATACAATTCAGAAAGAGAAAACCTTATTATCTCAGAGCATGGAAGACATGTACAGAAGCTCATCAATCATGCGATAACAATAGAGGATCGAAGTAAGAGACAACGCTTCGTAGAGTCTGTAGTCAACCTCATGCATCAAATGAACCCGCAGACTAAGAATGTCGCTGAATACAAAGAAAGACTCTGGAAACATGTATTTCGCATCTCTGACTACAAATTAGATGTAGATGCCCCCGAGGGCGTGCTTATCACAAAACCTAGTGAAGACAAAAGAGTAGCAAATCTTGGATACCCTAAAATGGAAAAGAGATTTCGTCATTATGGTCGTAATGTACAAGAACTTGTACGTAAGGCACTAACGATGGAAATAGGCGAAAAGAGAGATGCCTTTGTAGAAATTATCGGATCCTACATGAAACTCGCGTACCGTACTTGGAATAGAGAGCATTACGTTAATGATGAGATCATTATGGCTGACCTGAGAGCCTTATCAAAAGGAGAATTAGTCATGAGTGATGATATTACTTTCAATAATCTGAAATATACTCCACCTAAGCCTCACAATCGAGGTAGAAACCAAGGGAACAAAAATAGAAACAACCGTAATTCTAATAGCAGAAACTCTAACAATAGAAACAACAATCGTAATAGAAATCGTAAATAGACACCAGTAAGCAATTAAAATGCCATAAATGAATAATAGTTGATATACATCGTTTACTGTCTGATCGCTATATATTATAAAAATATTTAATACATTAGAGCCAATATTCCATAAGGAGTATTGGCTTTTTTAATTTAAGCGAACAGGATATAAACTAAATAGTATAATTGAGTCAATATGTTCGCTAAAGATTAAGCCTTAAACATATACCATTCAACAGAAGATATAGTATGAACAGTGAATCATTCAGAGTACAAGGAAACGCAAATCTAAGTGGAAATATCACACCGCAGGGAGCAAAAAATGAAGCATTACAGATACTTAGTGCAGTATTGCTTTCAGAAGATAAAATACGTATCAACAATGTACCAGACATCCTAGATGTACGTAAGCTAATAGAGCTACTCATAGGTTTGGGTGTAAAAGTAGAGAGACATGCTGACGAGGAGTTTACTTTCCAAGCAGACAATATAGATTTAGACTACTTTGCTTCACAGACTTACTTAGACAACGCCAGGCGTATCCGAGGATCAGTGATGTTGATGGGACCACTTCTTGCAAGATTTGGACGAGCATACCTACCTAAGCCAGGTGGTGATAAAATAGGTAGACGTAGATTAGATACACACTTTGGAGGATTCAAAAAATTGGGTGCAAATTTTAAGTTTGATGAGTCAGGAGAACAATTTTTCCTAGAAGCAGAAAAACTGAAAGGAGCTTACATACTCATGGATGAAATATCAGTAACTGGAACAGCCAACATAGTGATGGCGGCTGTACTCGCTGAAGGTAAAACTCAAATCTATAACGCTGCGTGCGAGCCATACTTACAACAACTTTGTAAAATGCTCAACCGAATGGGCGCCAAGATACAAGGTGTAGGGTCTAACCTACTAACTATAGAAGGTGTAGAAAAACTAGGTGGTACCGAACATAGAATACTACCAGATATGATAGAGATCGGTAGTTTTATCGGTTTGGCAGCTATGACGCAGTCATCTATTACGATAAATAATGTATCGATACCAGATCTCGGTGTAATCCCTGCGATATTCCGTAAGATGGGTATCCAATTAGATATCCAAGGAGATAATATACATATCCCTGCCCAAGATGTATATGAAATACAAAATTTCATAGATGGATCTATCTTAACAGTATACGATTCTCCATGGCCTGGATTTACTCCAGATCTTATGAGTATACTCCTGGTGGTAGCTACTCAAGCCAAGGGATCAGTTCTTATCCATCAAAAGATGTTTGAGAGTAGGCTATTCTTTGTAGATAAGTTAATAGATATGGGTGCTAAAATTATATTATGTGATCCGCATAGAGCCACTGTAATCGGTATGGCCAGACAAAATCAACTGCGTGGTATAGAGATGAGTTCTCCAGATATCAGAGCCGGTGTTTCTCTACTAATAGCCGCATTGTCTGCTAATAGTGAGAGTATAATCCATAACGTATCTCAGATCGATCGTGGATACCAAAATATCGATACAAGACTCAATACAATAGGTGCTCAGATAGAGAGAATAACTGTATAGAGTGCGATCGATGACAAAAATTTTAAAATTAACAAATGTGCAACTCCTTGAAAATCTAATCATTTGTGTAAATAAGAGTCATTTCACAATAAAAGATAGAGATAAAAACTGTAAACAGATTTTACAACTTTATGTCGCATGTAATCTATCTCAATAATCTAATTTCTGCGTCAAAACTAATCATCGTATCTACGGTCAAATTTGTAATCGTTATTGGATTGTATTAGTAAGCGAATGAAGCCATAGAATTTTCCTACGTTTTTCGTCTTGAACTAATGCTATTTAAACTAAATTATTTCCCCTGCATTGAATAATACAATCTAATACAAGTCCTCATCGTTTTTAGGAGTCCATTTATGTCAGATTAAATTTCTTATTTCTTCAAATAATTCAAATCCCCAATACAACTATTTGTTTTCACTTTTGAAAAAACAGCATAGTTAATGTTCAAAATAAACTAGCTTCAGTTAATTTAGCCAGCAGTATCGACGACAATAAAACGTTTGGTGTGAAAAAAAGAAACACTTACTTGCTCCTCATGGTTACATACTCTATCAACATCTTGAGTGATGCCTTAGTTTCGCTATCCGGAAACTCATCTAATATGTCAAATGCTTCTTGTTGAAACTCGAGCATCTTCTGATTTGCGTACTCCAAACCTCCACTAGCTTTTACGAAAGCTACTACTTCTGTAACGTACTTTTTGTTCTTCTCTGACTTACTAACGTATCGGATATACTTTTTTCGATCTGAGATATTAGCATTCTGTAAGGCATAGATGAGTGGAAGTGTCATCTTCTTCTCTTTTATGTCAATACCTACGGGTTTACCGATATCCTTATCTCCGAAGTCAAATAAATCATCTTTAATTTGGAAAGCCATACCTATTTTCTCACCGAAAAGTTCCATTCGTTCTATCAACTTAGAGTCTTCTGTTGTCGTAGATGCTCCTACTGCACATGATGCAGCTAGTAAACTAGCAGTTTTGCGATTAATGATGTCATAGTATACTTCCTCTTTTATATCTAATCTACGAGCTTTCTCTTGCTGAAGGAGCTCACCTTCGATAACCATCTTTACAGACCTAGATAATAGCTTGAGTTGATAAAACTGATTATTCTCCAACGCCAAAAGAAGGCCTTTTGATAATAGATAATCACCTACTAGAACTGCTATCTTATTTTTCCAAAGTGCACTAACAGAGAAAAAGCCTCTTCGCTTATCTGCATCATCTACGATATCGTCATGTACCAATGTGGCAGTATGAAGCAACTCAATCATACTTGCTGCGAGATGAGTATTCTTATTGATTTCACCATGAAGTTGAGCTGCTAAAAATACTAACATTGGCCTCATTTGCTTCCCCTTACGCTGTACGATGTAGTACATGATTTTATCTAACAGCGCCACATTAGACTTCATTGAGTCGCGAAAGTGAGACTCAAATTCTTTAAGATCAGTTTGTATTGGTGATTGAATCTGTTTGAGAGAGGTTTTCATAGAATGCCAGCTACAGGCGATTGTGTCAGTTAAGAGTGTGAAAGATACATCTAACTATCATCAAAACTGCCTATTTTGTTTAGCAAATAGCTAGCTATCTACAATTCTACCATTTAATTTGAATTTGCTACAAAGGCAACTCAAATATGATATATCGTAACATATCGATATCTTTGAAAAACTTTAACTTTGTAAATCAATATAATTGGTAACTATCCGTGTTAGAATTTTTTAGACGTAATCTCTTTTTGAATAGCCTCATGCTGTTACCCTATACCTTAATGGTTAGGATTGAGAGTCTATTGCATGCTGATCAACCTACTTACGCTAGCGACATATCTCCTTTTATAGCTTGGACAAATGAAATCATACCTTCTTTATTAGTACAAAATTTATTGGCCTGTATACTTGTCTTTCTTCAGGCTGTCTATATAAATAAAATAGTTATAAAACACCGTATAAATGTCCAGATTACCTTATGGCCTGGACTAGTGTATATCCTCCTATGTAGTATCGTTCCTCAATGCACTTATCTTTCCGCAGTATTGATTGCCAATTTATTTATATTAGTAGCATTCTCTGATATATTCAAGATATATAAACGCCCATTTGCAATAAAATTTATTTTCAACAGTGGTATCTTCATAAGTATTTCTGCCATGATATACCCACCATATATCGCATATTTGTTAACTGGTTTTATAGGATTGTCAATTATCCGATCATTTAAAACTAAAGAGATGCTTCAGTACCTCTCAGGCATATTAGTACCGTTTATGTTATTTGGAAGTTGGACTTTTTATTGTGGTACATTTCAAGAAAAGATGGTTGGGCTCGTGAAAGTTAAATTTGGATTTTCTTCGGATATCATGCCAATAGATACAAACGGATATATATTTATAGGGCTCATTTTTCTTTTTATCATTATTGCCATATTCTCTTATAATTCCTATAGTATGAAGAAAAGGATACAAGTGCAAAAAAAAATAAATATCCTCTTTTGGATGATTTTAAGTGCCCTGATCGCATTATTTATCAGTGATAGTCTTAGTATAGATCATCTACTAATGTTGTCCGCACCTCTAGGTATATTGCTAAGTATGAATCTATTAAAAATTAAAAGTGCAATCTTCTCAGAATTGATACACTTAGGAATTATCATCCTCATTTTCGTATTACATTTTGAAATACTAATCTTATAGACCTACTCTTCAATAATATTTCCAAAATATTAATACCTTTTGAAGAATAAAATTTGTGTTTTGGGTATAAATCAGCATTATCATTCACGTTTGTGATACAGAACTAATTTCTTATTTAACAAGTATCAATGACCATCATAAAAATTTGGGCCACGATTGATTAGTTAATGTTTTATTAATCGTACAATGATGATTGAAGTCTGCCTAGTATTAGTATACATTTGAAAATTAGGCATTTTAAACTTAATAACTAATCAAGTTATGATAATACAATCAATATACACCGTACTCTTAGTACTTACAGGGATTAATTTATCTACTACTGATACTATTCCTGACCCTATCAAATGGTCTTTTACTGTAGAAAAAGTAAGTGATCTAGAATACGTTCTAGTGGCAACTGCCGACATCAAGAAAGACTGGTACTTATATTCTCAATACAATACAAATGAAGGACCAGTACCTACAAGCTTTACTTTCTCAAAATCACCTACAATCTTGATGTTACAAAATGTAAAAGAAGAAGGAAAGGTTATCGAAAAACACGACAAACTGTTTGAAATGGTAATATCCAAATACAAGTCAAAAGTGGTATTCCGACAGAAATATAAGTCTACAAATAATACTGCAAACATCACAGGATACGTCACCTACATGGCTTGCAACGAATTAAGATGCCTACCTCCTAAAGATCTAGAATTCAATGTGAGCCTTTAATACGGTATTATTATATATTTTCGTGCTTGTCGTTTTGATTTATTCATTTTGGCAATTAACGAAATCACTACTTAATTAACCAATTGAAGTTATTCTGATCTTTTAATAGTTCTAATATCTTCGACGATAGTAAACCCCATCTATCATGATGAATAAGATATTATTCAGTCTCCTAGCTATCATTACAATAGCTAACACTTCTTACAGTCAACTCAAAAATCCGGTAAAGTGGAAGATAGGAATAGAATCTGCTGAAGACGGCATGTACAATATCGTATATAAGGCCACTGCTGAATATGGATGGACAATATACTCTCAGCATACAAGTGATGATGGTCCAGTACCTACTGAGATCGTATACGAAGATTTTGCTGGTATCCGCTTAGAAGGAGATAATATAGAAAGCGGTCACAAGAAAGAAGGCCCAGATCCACTATTTGAAAATGTCAATGTAGTCAAGTATCTCTCCGATCAGGCATTTGTCATCAAACAAAAGATATCTGTTAAAGATGCATCTATACCTGTAATAGGATATCTGACCTATATGACTTGCGACAATAAGCAATGTCTACCGCCTACTGATGTAGATTTTAATCTAGAATTACCCGCTGTCAATTCTGATAATGAAGCAGACTCGAAACCAATGTCTATAACTATGGGAGGTGACTATGTTGGTGATACTGACCAATCAAGCGGAATTTTAAATCCAGTTACTTGGAAATGGACAAAAGAAAAAAAATCTGAGACGCAATATAAGTTGGTATATACTGCAGCTATACAAGAAGGATGGACTGTCTACTCACAATTTACTAGTGATGATGGACCTGTACCTACAGAGGTCTACTATGAAAATGCTGAAGGTATTACTCTTGATGGTAAAAGTATAGAATCAGGTCATAAAAAGGAAGGTCCAGATCCATTATTTGACAATGTCAATGTAGTAAAGTATCTAGCCGATCAACCATTAACAATTACTCAAAATATTACGCTAACTGATAAGACTAAGCCCGTAAGTGGATACCTAACGTATATGGCTTGTGATGCTACGAAGTGTCTGCCACCAACAGATGTAGAGTTTAGTTTTTTAATGGATGGCAATTCTACTAGAATAAATAATACTGAAATAGCATTATCATCTGAAGACAAAGTAGATCAAAGTAGACCTCAATTAAGAGCTACTTACAATGCTCCTGTAAGTGACTGTGGAGCTGGAGGAAGTAGCGATAGTGATTCTAAGAGTTTCATATGGCTATTCTTCGCAGGTATGCTAGGTGGCTTTGCTGCATTGATGACTCCATGTGTATTTCCTATGATCCCTATTACCGTTAGTTTCTTTACTAAGGATACCAAGCGTAGTGGATTAATGAACGGATTGATCTATGGATTGTCCATTATAGTAATATACGTAGCTCTAGGATTGTTAATCACCATATTCGCAGGACCTGAAGCGCTCAATGCCTTGTCTACAAATTGGATCGCCAATATAGCTTTCTTCGTAATATTCATAGTTTTTGCATTCTCATTCTTTGGATACTACGAACTGACTTTACCTAGCTCTTGGACTACAAAGACGGATAGTATGGCAGATAAAGGTGGTCTTTTAGGGATTTTCTTTATGGCTGCAACACTTTCATTAGTTTCATTCTCTTGCACAGGACCCATAGTAGGATCCGCACTAGTGGCAGCTGCTAATGGTGGATACGTAGGACCATTAGTTGTAATGTTAGGATTTTCATTAGCTCTAGCCCTTCCTTTTGGATTGTTTGCAGCATTCCCATCATGGCTTAATTCTTTACCAAGATCAGGTGGCTGGATGAATAGTGTAAAAGTAGTACTAGGCTTTTTAGAAGTAGGATTTGCTTTCAAATTCCTCTCTACTGCCGATCTCACTCAACACTGGGGTATACTTCCATACGAAGTTTTCATGGGTATCCTGATCGCAGTAGCTGTAGCCATTGCATTATACCTATTCGGATTTATTAAATTTCCACATGATAGTAAAATTAAGAAGCTTAGCAATACACGTAAGATATTAGGTGCCACTTTTGCGGTTCTGGCCATATATCTCTGTACTGGATTTACAGTAAACAAAGACACTGGGATTTATAATTCCCTTTGGCTGACTAGTGGATTTTCGCCACCAGTAAATTATAATTTGCTCTTAGAGAAAGGGAAAGCTGATGAAACAATAAAAGCTAAATACCCATCATTCACCAAATGTGCTAACAATATCGATTGCTTCAAAAATTACTTCGAAGGACTTGAATATGCTAAAGAAGTGAATAAGCCTGTATTTGTAGATTTCACAGGCCACGGATGCCAAAACTGCAGACGTGTAGAAGATCAATATTGGGTAAATGATAATGTCCGTCGTATACTCAATGATGAAGTAGTACTAGTATCGCTTTATGTAGATGATAGAGAAGCACTAGAGAAGCCTTTTATCTCTGCATATGACGATAAAAAGAAACGTAATGTAGGTAACCAATGGGCAGATTTCCAAGTGGTGAATTTTGAAAGAAACTCACAACCTTGGTATACTTTAATAACTACTGAAGAGCAGGTAATCACCCAACCACAGGGATTTGACTACTTCAATAGTCGAAATGGTGCAGAAACTTACACTGAATATCTAGAGTGTGGTCTCAAAGAGGCTTCCAAACTGATGAAATAAAGATTGGTTAGATTTTTTACTTGTTATGAGGTGACTTTCTTTTGTTTGTTAATTTCAAGGATACTAATGCAAGTTTAAATAGGAGAAAAGACAACGACTTAGAATACATTACTTAAGCGCTTCCAAAGCTGCGCGAATAGAACCTTTATCCAATAACAATTTTTTAGCTTTCTCATAAGCCAGTCCTGTACGCTCTACTACTAGATTGGTACCTCTATCTACAAGTTTGTTATTGCTGAGTTGCATGTCTACCATACGATTACCTACAACCCTACCCAATTTGACCATTACTGCGGTGGTGAGCATATTGAGTACTAACTTTTGTGCTGTACCAGATTTCATGCGTGTACTACCTGTGACAAACTCTGGACCTACTGGCACAGCAACAGGAAATTTAGATTGCAATTCTATTGGGCTCTCTTCATTACACACAATACACCCAGTTGGAATACCTTCTTCATTACATTTTTGCAATCCACCCAATACATACGGTGTGGTGCCTGATGCTGCTATTCCTACTACTATGTCTTGTGTATTTAGTCCATATTCAGCTAAATCATTCCATGCTTGCATCGAATCGTCTTCAGCAAATTCTACTGCTTTACGGATGGCTCTGTCACCTCCAGAGATGATACCTACTACCCAATCATGTGGCACTCCAAATGTAGGTGGACATTCTGATGCATCTACAATTCCTAATCTACCACTTGTACCTGCTCCGATATAAAATAACCTTCCGCCATCTTTCATCTGTTGGTATACTGCGTCTACTAGTTTTTCGATTTGTGGTAATTTGGATTGTACTAAAAGTGGTACTTTTTGATCTTCTTGATTGATTGATAGAAGAAGTTCTGATGTGGTCATCCTGTCCAAATCATTGTAAAGAGATTCTGATTCTGTTATGCGGTTCATTTTGATTTTAATTGTCTTTTTTACGTATATATCTTTGTCTACCGACATTTCTACTTTTGCATTACCCAAAACGAAATCAAAACTCTTGGTGTGTTTAATGCACTAAATAATTCCTTATTCAATTTCGCCGCTCCCGCAACGCTCTTCACTCTCTAATGCCAACCTAGTGTCTTGTTTAAACCAACTTCGAACTCACTGTCTTATTAACTTATATTTACTGACGCTGCCTAATTAATCATTCTTTGGTTCACGCGAAGAAGAAATAAACCAAAGGCCAATGAGTGTAATAAATCCATTGAGTGCTATGATGGTATGCCCAAATGTAAATCCTCCTAACCAAGCAACTGAATTAGTATTAATAAAATACGAGATGATCGGTGCAGTGATACAAATAGGAATAACCAAATTGTCTTTGATCAATCTCTTAGTCAATATACCAAAAGTAAACAAGCCTAATATCGGTCCATAAGTATATCCAGCAAATGTAAATAGTTGATTGATAATCGAAGTCTCTTCTAGCTGTTTGGCTAATAATATAGTTACTAATAATACCAGAGAAAATCCTACATGCACTATCAATCTTGTTTTCCTCTTTAAGGATTCAGATCTTTCTTTTTTACCAAAATCCAAAAAGTCTAAACAGAAAGTAGTCGTCAATGCCGTCAATGCAGAATCTGCTGATGAATAAGCCGCCGCTATCAATCCAAGTATAAATACAATACCAATTATAGATGGCAAATGATTAAGAGCTATAGTTGGATATATTTGATCTCTGACTTCTGTAAATTCTATTCCTTCTTTTGAGGCATATATATACAGCAAGGCTCCAAGAGAAAGAAACAGAATATTGGCGAAGATGAGAATGAAACTAAAAGTAAAAATATTTTTCTGTGACTCACCTAAAGTTTTGCAAGTAAGGTTTTTTTGCATCATATCTTGATCCAAGCCTGTCATTACTATGGCCATAAGCGCTCCAGATATAATCTGCTTATAGAAATTATTAGGGTCTACCCATCCAGTATCAAAGTAAAACATCTTGGAATATTGACTCTCTTGAATCATATCAACCATACCAGAGAAATCTGTATTGAGACCCTGCATAATATAATAGATAGTCATAATCACAGCTCCTAACATACATACCGTCTGCAGTGTATCCGTCACTACGATAGTCTTGATACCTCCGCTAAATGTATACACCCAGATGAGTACAATTGTAATTAGTACAGTCCAAAAAAATGCAACGCCTAATGGATCCATAAGAAACTCCTGTAGTACTATAGCCACCAAAAACAATCTGAAGGCAGCTCCTACGACTCTCGACAATATGAAAAATGCTGATCCTGTCTTATGGGATTGAGGGCCGAATCGATCACCTAAGTAACTATAAATCGTAGACACGCCCAACTTATAGTATATGGGCAAGAGTACAGTAGCAATTACAAAATAACCTATTAGAAATCCTATCACCATCTGCATCCAACTGAATCCTACATTCTTGTTGTAAAGTAGGTCGCCTGAATCGCTGAGATAAGTATGTGGAGCTCCCACCGCGCCAGGAAGAGATATAAATGTTACTCCTGACAAACTAGCTCCTATCATCCCAATAGCAACTAACAACCATGGTGAGCTACGTTTTGCCGTAAAGAAGGTCTCAGTATCAGCCTCACGAGATGTAAACCAAGATACTACCATCAATAGTGAGAAATACAGTACAATAATTGATATTATAGTAGTAGGGCTTATATTTCCCATAGTAATGGCTATGATTAGTTGTGGATGTGAATATAAGGGATTTATGTAATTCTCAGTCTTCAGTTCGCAGAGACAAAGAAAAGTGTTCATCCTTATTGATGTTGCTTCACTATTAGTATGTCCAAATGAATTACATTTACGGACACAGAAATCTTTTAAATGAATATAATCAAAAGTGCCTGGAATTACTATTGTCCTAGATGTCGAAAGGGTAAAATATTTACCGAACCGTTAGTCATCTCTGATCCTCTTAATATGCCAGAAGAATGCTCAGTATGCGGGCAAAAGACAAATCCAGAGCCTGGGTTTTACTACGGATCAATGTTCCTTTCTTATATCATGTCTGGATTTTTATTGCTTGGTAGTGCATTACTATTGGTATTCTATTTTGACTGGTCAGCTAATCAAGCAATGGCATTTGTCCTATTCCTTGCGGTAATGATGTATTTCAAGATACTTAGAGTCTCTAGATCGATATGGATACATGCGGTAGTGCAATATGATCCAGAATCTAATTATACAAAATAAGCAATTTGTATAATATCTTGATATTACCTTCTATTAGCGCACTTAACTTATCTTTAGGCTTTTACCTATAGACAAGCCCAGGAGCATATCGTTACAGAATAAGTGAATATATCTATATCATACAAAAGTATATACCATATCATAGCCTTAGCTATCACGCTTTTGCTTTACAGCTGCGCAAGTACAGGTAATCCTAGTGGAGGATCTAGAGACAAGATTCCACCCAAGATTCTTGATGAAAAGTCTACGACCAACTTCCAAATAAATTTCACCAAACAACAGATAGAGCTCAACTTTGATGAATTTATCAATCTCAAGAACCCTCAGCAGCAAGTAGTAGTATCGCCGCCATTGATCTATCCATTACAGTTTGATCATAGAGGCAAGAGAGTACGCATCAATTTTCATGAAGATGAAATCCTTAAAGACGATGTAACTTATAGTATAAGCTTTGGAGACGCAATAGAAGATTATAGAGAAAGCAATAAACTTAAAAATTTAAAATTCGTGTTTGGAACAGGCGACATTTTAGACTCACTAAGCTTCACAGGGAGTGTACTGGATTCATACACGCGTGAGCCAGCTAAAGATATATTGGTGATGCTTTATGACACATTATACCGAGATAGTATACCTTATCAAGATAGGCCCTATTACTTTGCCAAAACAGATGAGAATGGCAAGTTTAGAATTGAGAATATGAAGAGTGATACTTTCAGAATATTCGCTCTAGGTGATGCTAATCTCAATTATATATACGATCAAAACACGGAGTTGATAGGTTTTTCAGATAGTCTATACATAATTAGTGACAGTATGCGTAGCTCTATAAAAATAGAAATATTTACTGGACAAACTGAGCCTTCTATATTTGATGTCAATAAAGATGAGTTTGGAGTAGTTCGGCTAGAATTTGACCAATCTCCAGTGGATGTAAGCAATAGGGCCTCGGATACGATTATGAGTGTATATCCACAGGTAAAAAACGATAGTCTGCTTTTATGGTATGATATGCCAAGTGATACTTTGTTGACATTTTTCATTCAAGAGGATACTATTAACATCAATATCAACACTCTGAAAAAAAGTAAAAGTGGGCCATTGACCAATATAGATGTCAATGCGAAACTATCTTCTGGAATCATGAAAAGTGATAGTTTAAAATTTACATTCAACCATCCACTGTCCTCCATTGATACAAATTTAATAAAACTCTATTACACTAATGATACCTTGGAGCAAGCTTTAGCTGGTTGGAAAACTGGCATATTAAGTAATGATCCATTTGGCCTTTATATCACTTACAGTTGGAAAGAAAAAGATACTATTTCCGTTAGTATAGACTCTTTGGCATTGCTAGACATATACAAAAATACAATAGATAGCTTTGGCCTAAAATTCAAAATAGAACAAACAGAAACACGTGGAACCATTCAGTTTGAGCTGACCGAAATAAAGGATAATATCGACTATGTAGTGGAGTTCCAAAAAAGCAACAAGTTAGTCAAGAAGTTAATAATGAATTCAGAAAATAATACAGTAATATTACCTGGCCTCAAAGCCGGAAAATACAAAGCAATTATCATAGAAGATATAAATAAAAATCGTAGATGGGACGCTGGAAATTATCTCGAGCATAGACAATCCGAAGTCATTCGAACTTTAGACATAGAAGAACTTAGAGAAAACTGGGAAATAGAAGTTATAGTAAATTGGAGTCAAGTACTTGAAGAAAAGTCCAAAAATAAAAACAAATAACGATGCAACTAAGAGCAGAAAAATTAGTCAAAATATATGGCAACCGTGAAGTGGTAAAGTCAGTATCTATCAATGTTAATCAAGGAGAGATTGTAGGGCTATTAGGTCCAAATGGTGCAGGTAAAACGACTACTTTTTATATGGTTGTAGGATTTATTCAGCCCAATCAAGGTCATGTATTCTTAGATGGTGAAGAGATCACTAACTTACCCATGTACAAGCGTGCCCAAAAGGGAGTCGGTTACTTGCCGCAGGAACCATCGGTATTTAGAAAATTATCCGTGGAAGATAATATCAAAGCGATACTAGAGATGACTGATCTTACCCAGGCAGAACAAAGTGATAAATTGGAGAGCCTTATTGACGAGTTTAGATTACATAAAGTAAGAAATAATATAGGCGATTCTCTTTCGGGTGGAGAACGTAGACGTACTGAGATTGCAAGAGCGTTAGCTTCTAATCCTAAATTTATTTTATTGGATGAGCCATTTGCAGGAATCGATCCTATCGCTGTAGAAGATATACAAGGTATTGTAGAGAAACTAAAGGATAAGAATATTGGTATCCTCATTACAGATCACAACGTACAAGAAACGCTTTCGATTACAGAACGAGCCTATCTAATGTTTGAAGGAAATATACTTAAGGCTGGGACAGCAGAAGAACTCGCTGCAGACGAAATGGTTCGTAAAGTGTATTTAGGTAAAAATTTTGAGCTCAGAAAGAAGGTCAATAATGGATAGAACAGTTGCATCTTGTATAATCGTTATAATGGCATTCACAATATTGAGTTGTAGTGAAGAAGAGCGTACAAGTCTCAATGTAGTTGAACGTAAAGAAGTCAATGAAAAATATAAAGCAATACTAGACTCACTCAACAAATCTCTCATCGATGAATGTAAAGAAAATAGAAAGAAAAATTTCAACTCTATAGTTGACTCACTTAAGAATACTAGGTTAAAAGAAATACTGCTCATCACTAAAGTAAAAGGAAATGAGAAGTAACATAATAATTGTAGGTATATTATCCATATTAGGGATACAGTCTTGTCAAAAGGAGAAACCTAAAAAAGCGACTGTCCTAATTAAAAAGGCACTGAATCAAAAGATAGAAAAATTCAAAGAAAATAAGCGTGCAGAGTGCTATGAAAACACATATACAGATGCAGAAATACTGGTAGACTCCATCATCTCTCAGCAACTGAACCTTGATACTATGGACTTTCCCAATAAACCTATAAAACCTAATAGCCCAAGCATAAAAGAAATTCCTGAGGAATTTAAACTGGTGCCTATTAAACAGTAGATAATTGCATCACTTTTTCGCTATTTATTAGAACTTTATAAATAACTTAATTCTATCGCTTCAAATTTTCAGTCAATCATTAATATGGCTCATATTAGATAGCTTCACCAGTTAGGCTTTAATTTTTTTATCGTCGAAAAAAAGATGCTTTTCAAAGAAGTTTTATTCTCGAAATTCAATACACTATTTAGGACAGAGATTGATAATTACTTATTATTAAATTATATCTAAAACTGAGAAATCAATGAGAAAAAAAATAAATCCTGACAGGTAACTCTCATCCATAAGAGTAATATGCTAAAAGGTTTTTTTATCTTCAATTAAGAATACTTGTTCTACCAACTTAGCTACAGTATTGCAATAATTATTTTAGCCAAATTCCAATACATATTGAAAAAATCGAATACAATCATTAACTTTTTCAGTGGTAATGGGTAATTAATCTAAAATGAGAGCATCTCAGTAATTACATGTTTAGAACTCTGTAATCGATTAAAAAAATCATAGCTGTTAATCAAGACGACAAATAAGAGTTTGAATTGTATAATACTAGATGACTTCAAAAGCATTTGAAATCCAATTCACAAATACGAACAATCATTCGTATTTTTGTCAAACGGAACAATAAGATAGTATGAGTACAATACACAAATTAAAGGTTAGTAAGATAATCAAAGAAACAGAAGACTGTGTGTCGGTGAGCTTTGATATACCGAGCGATTTACACAAATTATTCAGCTATATACCTGGCCAGTATCTCACCTTAGAGGCTCATATAGATGGTGAGAAAGTGAGGCGATCTTACTCACTCTGCAGTGCTCCACATGAGAATAAATGGAAAGTAGCAGTGAAGAAAGTACCACAAGGAAAATTCTCAACTTACGCTAATGATGTACTCAAGGCAGGTGATGAAATTAATGTGATGAGCCCTAAGGGTAATTTCAAACTGCAGTGTAATGCGGAAAATGATAATCATTATGTATCCTTTGCTGCAGGAAGTGGTATCACTCCTATGCTTTCTATGATCAAAGAAGTCATGGAGACTGAGCCTATGAGTCAATTCACTTTGTTTTATGGAAATAAAAATACAGAGTCCATTATATTTCGTGAAGAAATAGAAGGCATCAAAAATAATTATCTAGATAGGCTTTCTGTACACTACGTACTGAGTAGAGAAAAGCTGATGAGTGAGATATTCAATGGTCGTATCGATGAGGAGAAATGCAGAATGTATTCCAAATCGTTCTTCAATCCTGCTGAAATTCATTCTTACTACCTATGTGGACCGTCGCAAATGATATTTGCAGTTAGAGATACATTAAAAGATCTTGAAGTAAGTGAGAGCAGTATAAAATTTGAATTGTTTACCACAGACGATATGCCCACTAGCCAAAAACATATCGCTGAAATAGCTGAATTGGATAGAGGGAAAATGAGTTCAGTAAAAGTAACCGTAGATGGTGTCTCTTTTGACTTTGATCTTGCTTATGATGGTGAAAATGTGCTAGACGCATCATTAGGTTATGGAGCAGATTTACCATTTGCATGTAAGGGTGGAGTATGTTGTACATGTAAAGCTAAGCTCGTAAAAGGAGAAGTAGTAATGGATGTCAACTATACGCTAGAACCTGATGAAATAGAAGCTGGATATATTCTTACTTGTCAGTCGCATCCGAGAACAGAAACTATAGAAATTGACTTCGATGTCTAGAACGATAAAAATAAGTAAACGTAAACAAGAGATCCTCAATGCTGCGGCTATATTATTCAGATACAAAGGATATTCAGCGACTTCTATGCGAGACCTAGCAGAAAAAGTAGGTTTAGAAGTATCAAGTTTATATAGTCACATCAAATCCAAAGAAGAAATCCTTATTACACTTTGTTTTAATTGTGCTAATCTATACTCACAAGGGCTGAATCAAATAATGGACATGGACACCAGTGCGATGCAAAAATTTGATGCCATTATGGACCTTCATATCAATATTGCAATTGATCATCCTAGTTCGATTACTGTTTTTAATGATGAATGGAAACATCTTGGCGTCGCAGATTTAACTGAATTTCTTAAGGTCAGAAAGAATTATGAAAAAGTTGTGAAGTCAGTGCTGCAAAACGGTATAGATGAAAAAGTATTCAAAGAGTATCCACTAGACATTTTAATGAATACTGTACTTAGTGCTATGAGGTGGATTCATTATAGCAATAGTGAGTATGGTAAAGTTGAGCGATCTACCGTGCAGAGTACAGTTAAGAATATTGTGATGAGTGGTATAAAATATTAGTATTCCTCTCAAAAGAAATTAAAGTTTTAGACACAAAAAAAGTCCAGAAATTAACACTAATTCACTTTTACGAACATTTGTTCGCTTTTTACTTGATTAGTGGCCTTGATTAGTTTAGTTTTGTAATAATTTCGGCTATAATGCCATTCAATGCTGAACAATTAAATATGGAGCTTTCATTAGAGCAAAAATTTCAAGAAAAAATAGATAGGGATGAACGCATCGAGCCAAGAGATTGGATGCCCGATAGCTATCGTAAGACACTTGTCCGCCAGATATCTCAACATGCACACTCAGAAATAGTAGGAATGTTACCAGAAGGAAACTGGATCTCTAGAGCTCCTAGTCTCAAAAGAAAACTAGGTCTCATGGCCAAAGTACAAGATGAAGCTGGACATGGTTTGTATCTATATTCTGCAGCAGAAACCTTGGGTATAGAGAGAGATACATTGATTGATCAGTTGCACACAGGAAAGGCTAAGTACTCAAGTATATTTAACTACCCTACTCTGACATGGGCAGATATTGGAACTATTGGATGGCTAGTAGATGGTGCTGCGATCATGAATCAAGTACCGTTATGCAGATGCTCATACGGTCCTTATGCAAGAGCTATGGTAAGAGTATGTAAAGAAGAATCGTTTCACCAGAGACAGGGATTCGAAATCTTACTTTCACTATGCCAGGGTAGCCCTGAGCAAAAAGCAATGGCACAAGATGCACTTAATAGATGGTGGTGGCCATCGCTAATGATGTTTGGACCAAGCGATGTAGATTCGCCGCATACGCAGCAATCTATGGCTTGGAATATCAAGAGATTTTCGAATGATGAGCTGCGCCAGCGATTTGTTGATATGACTGTACCCCAAGCAGAACTTCTCGGTATTACTGTTCCTGATCCAGAGCTCAAGTTCAATGAAGCCACTAGTAATTATGACTTCGGAGAAATCGACTGGGATGAATTTTGGCAAGTGGTAAAAGGACATGGCCCATGTAATAAAGATAGAATTGCAGCTAGAGTCAAAGCACACGAAGACGGTGCATGGGTAAGAGAAGCTTCCATGGCATATGCTGAGAAGCAAGAGCAAAGAAAACTGAATCCGATAGAAGTAAAAACTGCGTAACCATGAAAAAGTACCTCCCTCTATATGAGATCTTTATCAGATCAAAGAACGGGCTGCATCACAAGCATGTAGGCAGCCTACATGCATCAGACCCGCAGATGGCTATTATGAATGCCCGAGATGTATATACACGCAGACAAGAAGGAATAAGTATTTGGGTAATCGAGTCTAAGGATATCACAGCAAGTAATCCTACGGATAGCGATGCATTCTATGCACCTGCTGAAGATAAGGTATACCGCCACCCTACTTTCTACAAACTTCCAGATGAAGTAAAATATATGTAATGCCATGGTAAACAAAGATCTACTCAACTATACTATACAGCTAGCAGATGATGTGATGATCCTTGGACATCGAGTGTCTGAATGGACAGGACATGGACCTGTATTAGAACAAGATATAGCGCTAACTAATATCTCTCTAGACTTAATAGGAAAAGCTCGAAATCTATATCAATATGCCGCTAAGCAAGAAGGTAATGGTAAGACCGAGGATGATTATCCTTTTAAAAGAGATGCGCGCGAATGGACTAATGCCCTTCTAGTGGAGCAAAAAAATGGAGACTTTGCTCAGACGATAGTTCGTCAATTTTTGTTTGATTGTTATCATTTCTATCATTTAAAAGCGTTAAGCAAATCTACAGATGAACAGATGGCATATATTGGAGCTAAGTCAGTGAAAGAGGCAAAATATCACTTACAATATAGTGCTGAGTGGATGGTAAGATTGGGTGATGGTACAGAAGAAAGTCATAGCCGAATGCAACAGGCTCTAGGAGATAAAATCCACTATTTTGAAGAGTTATTTATACCTACGAAATCCGAAAGTAAGCTGTTGAAAACAGGCATAGCGCCAGACTTGTCTTTGATCAGAGAAAAAGCATATGCTAAGCTCAATGCAGTATTACAAGAATCTACTTTATCTCTTCCAGAAGATATATTTCCTCAGCAAGGAGGACGTAAGGGAAATCACACTGAGTACTTAGGTTTTATCTTAGCTGAGTTACAATATATGCAAAAATCTTATCCTAATTTAACATGGTAATAGATCGAAATCATATTCTAGAAATACTCAAAGAGGTAAGTGATCCAGAAATACCGGTGCTTACGATAGAAGATCTCGGCATACTTAGAAATGCTATAGTCGATGACAATGGCAACGTAACTGTTCATATCACTCCAACATATACTGGCTGTCCTGCTATGGATATGATACGCGTCAACATCCTTGCGGCACTTCAAGAGCATGGTATATCTAATGTAGAAGTAATACAATCTCTCAATCCCATATGGACTACAGACTGGATTTCGGAAGATGGTAAACGAAAACTAAAGGAATATGGTATTGCACCTCCGATAGAACAAACTACTGATAAATCATTTATCAAAGGAGAAAAGAAAATAGTACCCTGCCCACAATGTGAATCTATTAATACTGAGTTGATTAGTCTGTTTGGCTCGACCGCTTGTAAAGCATTTTACAAGTGCTTGGATTGCAAAGAGCCTTTCGACTACTTTAAATGCCACTAATTACTTTGAATAAAAAATAGCTACCGCTCTAAGTTATCCATCATCGTTACAAAACTACGTAAGGAAGATTTTATAGCTGAAAAAATAATAGAAAAACTCTTATCTAAAGGTTAATTTTAGCAATCTAATCGCATTCAGTATTTATCATTTAAGTGTGAATCTTGAAAAGATAAAAAAGGCGTATTCGTCTTTACTCAAATGAAGTCACTATATAACATATCAGATAAATCATACTCGTCGAAAATCATATTATTCGGTGAGTACTCTGTAATACAAGGTGGAGAGATATTAGCTACACCAATAAACCAATACTCAGCTAGATGGAAAAAAAATAAACCTACCTCAAATCTAACTAAAGGCTTACAGCCCATTTTGGAATACCTCAAGTATACTAATAATACTAAAGTAGATCTCAAAGCTTTTGCCCAAGCCATCAGCAATGGTATGTACTTGCATAGTAACATTCCTTTAGGATATGGACTAGGTAGTAGTGGAGCGATTACAGCTGCGATATACGATTTATTCGTTCTAGATGAAAAGAAGGCTTCTGACACTTCCCTTCTCAAAGAAGATCTATTAGACATAGAATCTTATTTTCATGGGGTGAGCTCAGGTATAGATCCGTTAGTAATATATCTCAATCAATCTATACATATTGATGAAGGTGTAATACATATTTTAGAAGACAATATTGATCTTAGCCATTATTTCTTGATCGACACTGGTATTTCTAGAAAGACATCGCCTTTTGTAAAACAATATATCGATAGGGCTCAGGATGAATCATATTTATCGTCTATAGTTCGTTACAAGAAAATGTGTTCTGCTGCTATTGCAGCTCAAATGAATGATAATCAAGCATCACTTTGTGCTGCAATATCAGATATTAGCCATTGGCAATATGAATACCTTGATTTTGCTATACTGGATGACTATCGTGATTTATGGAAAGATTCTTTGGATAGAGATAACCTTTCTATAAAACTTTGTGGTGCTGGCGGAGGAGGTTTTTTATTGGGGTATGCGGAAGATGTAGATAAGACCATAATGGAGTATAATAAATATAAATTAATAAGGTTGTAGTTGATGTTATAAGATAGCTATTCTTAATATTTGGTAGTAAAATTGAATGTTTAATAAATTAAATATATGTTCATAAGACTACTTTCCTAATATTTTTAATATCACACTCATGTGTTTATATTTTGGATTAAAAATCTTTCTAGACGTCATCCTTATTTTCGCGAAAGACTATACTCTATGACTTTCGCTCTGAATTGATGAGTATCATTTACTGAAAATAAAAATATGAGAGATCGATTTATCGAAGTTTTACTTTTTTCTACGAAAGCTATGCCTTGTGTCATTTACGGTAATAATTGACTTTAATCTACTTCCATTACTCCGTAGTCTTTTCCTTCTTTTTGAGAATTCACAAAAATATTGCCTACGACTTGTATTGATTGCTTTAGTGGTCTATAGGTCATCCCTAAGATCTTCCTAGACTTAACATTATCATAGTGGGTCTCTTCTGCGGTACTTTTAGCTGATGCGGCAGTGAGTAGAAGTGATGTTCCTGTAAGCATAGATCTTAGCCATTCTAGCCTCCAGGCTATATTTCTTAAGAGTGGCGTGAGCGCTCTGGAAGGAACTTTAACTCCAATGGCTTCGGCGATCCATTGGAATGCAGTTTTATATGATATGGTCTCTGCAGATAAAACAAATCGCTCACCATTAAAGTCTGAATTCATCGCCATAAGAGCCGCAGCTGATACATCTCTGACATCAACATAACCATTGGTTCCCATTGGATAATAAGGTATGCCTTTGGCCATTTGGCTCCATATACGTGAGGATGATTCTGTCCAGTTAGAAGCTCCTATGACGAAGGATGGATTGAGTATGACCAGACTGAGGCCTTCTGCGTATCCACGCCAAGCTTCTTTCTCTGACTTATACTTACTGATGGCATAATCTGTAGTCTGCACACTATGATCCCATTCAGTATTTTCACTCCTCACAGTTGACTTCTCGGTCTTGCCTAATGCGGCGACCGAGCTGATATATACAAATCTCCTAACACCATAATCTAAGGCAACGTTGACCATATTTGCTGTGCCGCCCACATTGACATCATTCATCAGATCATTTTTTTTGGGATCATAACTCACAACGGCTGCCGCGTGTATAACGACTTCTATACCTTCAAAACAGTTCTGTAGAGATACTATATCAGTTACATCCGCTTCTAGCCAATGGAGTTTATCGGCTATACCTGGCAATAGATCCATCTTAGAGGATGGTCTCTTCGTAGCGCATATGTTATGATATCCCTCTTTCCATAGACGCCGTGCTATGTGCGAGCCGATTAATCCCGTAGCCCCCGTAATGAGTATTTTTGATTTCTTGTTGATCATCCTTTACAATATTTGCCAGCTATCGTGGATCGATTGGCTCCAGTTACACTTGGTATAGTACTAGGTATATCCATAGCAAATAAGTATCCCATTAAAGCTGTCATAGTCGCCTCTTTATAATCAATAACAGTTTTTTCTGGAATAAAGATTTGGATACCTATTGTAGATAGCTGTTTTTCTATACAAGATATTAAATAGGTATTATGCGTTCCTCCACCGGTAATCATTATTTTTTCTGGCAAAACGATAGAGAATTTTTGGATATCTTTTTTGATCTGAGTCGCAATGTGATTGCATGCAGTGTTCAGTGCATCTTTAGGGTCTACTTTGAGATTTGAAATAATAGGTAAGTATTCTTCTCTAATCCAATTGTTGTCAAGTGACTTCGGAATATCATGGGCTAAATACTCCAAAGCATCCCATGACTCAGCCAAGCCTTCATTATACTGACCTTTCTTTGCCCACTCTCCATTTTCATCATACTCAGCTCCCAAAATCATTGCTTGATCATTGAGCACTTGATTGCATGGAATAGTATCCCAAGCAATAATCGTATCCTCAGTATGAATACTAATATTGGCTATACCTCCTAGATTGATAAATGACTTGAACTCTGGGTAAAGTAATTTTTCAGCTATAGGTATAATAGGTGCGCCTTGACCTCCTAGGGTAATATCTTGAATCCTGAAATCCGCCACTGTATCAACGCCTGTAAGTGCAGCAATCACTCCAGGATCACCTATCTGGACACTGATACCTTCATCTGGGCGATGATCCAAAGTATGTCCATGAGACGCTATAAGGTCAACATCTACACCGAATATTTGTATAAAATCTTTGACCATCATAGAAATACAATATGAGTAATCCGCTTCAAAAGAAAAATAATCAGACATACTAAAATTTAGAGCATTACTGAGATGGTCAATCCACTCTGGTTCATATTCGATAGTATCGGCTACAATAATTTCATGTGTAATAGTACCATCTACCAATGGGGTAAACTTACAGATACAGATATCCATGCCGTCCAATGAACTGCCTGACATCATACCTACCACTGTTAGTGGTGTAAGCCTTTCCTCCATGCTCAATACTATTAAATTAGCTGAATCAGTAAATGATCTGCCAAATTAGAACATTTAGATCTGATACACTCTAAAACTTAGAGGCAATTACTATCCCTATCGTAGTATTCAATTTATGTTATGTCATATCAGAAACGAAATCATGTGGGATAAACTGCATTAGTTAAGGATCACCTTACCAATATATGTATCATTATCATGAGTGAGTTGTATAATATATAACCCTTTAGAGAGTTTAGAAAGGTCTATTTTATTAGAAGCTTGTAGAGGCTTTTTATCATATACTCTTCTGCCAGTCATATCGGTAACTATCACTGCAGTCTCCTCATTATAATGTAGTTGCAAATCTAAATATATCTCTCCTGCTGAAGGGTTAGGGTATAGCTGTATGGCATTTGAGTCTTCAATATTTTTATTTGACACCACCACTACTTTAGCCAATATTTCTTTACGTTCACTAGCACATAGGTCGTCTGCTGTTGTGATCTTCCAATCATAGAAATAATAATAGTATTCACCCCCAAATGGAGAATCTTTGAGAGACACTACATCATCAATCATATATGGGTAATTCACATCTTCACTACTCCTTTGAAGTCTTGGATCGCCAGCCCCAATGTTCTCTATATTGACTGCATCATCAGTGCTAATACGAAGATTATTACCAGATGGTATTTTGATACCCACGAATACTTGACTCTTACCCTCTTGTATTTCCACTAATTTAGAAACCAAAACATTATCCCCTTGATCAAGTATTGTTATTCTTCTTTCTGCAGCTACATCTGTATAGACAGTTACCGAATCTAATGTAAAATCTTCCAACGCATCAAATGTAATCGAGCGGCTAATACCTGGCACCGAAGAATAAGACGTACCACTATGCTCTATCATCCCTACTGACTCTTTAAGCCCAAAAACACCTGCACGATCTTCAACGTAGAAATAAGTATCTACATCAAGTACGGGCGTAGTAAACATGTTACCAAATCCTACTGGGCTTGAAGATAGTTCCTCATCGTACCATGCGAGATTATCTCCTTCCGCTTCCAAAACACCTGAATTTCCCATAAATAATTCTTGAATAGCCTCAGCCATGGGTATACCTGGAGTTACGGACACGATTACTTCTATTTCATTGGATATATAGTTATCGCAAGTACCTTCTACGACTACGGTATAAATCCCTGCAGCTGACACTGTGGTTGATAACCCTGTGTCCCCATTTGACCATGTGTAACCTATAGCACCCACCTCTTCAGACGTTGTCAATGTGACCGTCTCTCCATTGCATATATTAGTTTCTTCAGCACTTATCGTAGGTGTAAGTTGAGGATTTACAAGGACATTTACTCCTTGAGAAAAACCAAGGCATCCATTGTCATCTATTATCTTAAGGCTATATACCCCAGCTTCTGTTACCAATATAGACTGTCCAGTAGATCCATTGGACCATTCATAATTTTGGTAACCATCTGGAGCAGAGATTAAAAGTGACTCTCCATCGCAAACCGTTATAGTTCCTGATTCACTTAGTATAGGTGAAGCAGCTATACATGCCCCTTCTTCTATGATAAGTGATGCATTGATAGGAATATCGTACTCCGTTTGCATCTGACCAGATGGCCATGATATCACCATAGAGTCTATTTCTGTAGCTGATCCTATACCGAAGTATTGTTTAAGTGCATTAGAGATCCCATAACTTTCGCCAGATCTTACTTCGCGGATCTGTATACCCCATGCACCATATATCGAAATGCGTGCTCCAATCGCGTTTCTATTACTTTCTATACCTACAAGCGACACTGAAAGGTGATTATTATTATTTCCTTCATTGATCCAAACGATATCATCGATTGTACTGGGGTTAGTATAGATATTAGCATATCCTCCGTAAATATCGACAAATCCATCGTCATTAAGATCACCTAATGCGTATGACTCCATCTTTTGACCATTAAAAATATCGGTTAATTCCGTAAAGGTCAAATCCCCATTGTTGATAAAAACTTGTCCTTTATTACCGGATGTCAATATATCTACCCACCCATCGTTATCAAAATCTCTCATCACTCCTTGTATAGGAAATGAAATGTTAACTAGTCCAGTATTTTCTACTTCGTTGAAATATCCATTACCATCATTGATAAAAAGTTGACTATCATAATCATGATTGGTCAAAAAGCAATCTAAATGACCATCATTGTTCACATCTTGGAAATCTGAAGTCCATGACTGATATCCGACTCTGAGTCCACGTGCTTCACCTTCTTCAGCAAAATTTCCATTGCCATCATTGATCCAAAGAGTATTCAACCTACGAGTATCTGTCAAGTCTGTAGTACCTAATCTGCATTTAGCGATATACAGATCCACGTCTCCATCCGAATCTATATCTGCCCATATACTGCCATAGTTACCTGATGCAACTTCACCAGAACTGCCATCGACTGACATATCAATCCATATGTCTCTTTCTACAAAATTACCTGTACCATCGTTGCCCCACACCTTACTCTCTCCGTCATCATGACAAGCGAATATATCAACAAAACCATCGTTATCAATATCAACAAAATTTGACCCTTGTACAAAAATAGATGATCCATTAGGTAACATAGATAATGAGAAATCTGTACCACTATCATTAGCTGTAGAAAGTCTAATGTCATCATAAGATCCTGACACAAGAAACTCATTAAAACCATTATTATCTATATCTGCGATACACATGCTCCATCTACTATTTCCACCCATATTACCAAAACTCTTAGTTGTAAACATTTCATTCGGTCCATTTTGATATTCGATATGTAGTTCATAACCTTGATTCATACGAATAATGTCATCCTTGTTATCACCATTCATATCAGCGATACCAATTGCCACACCACTATGAAAGTCAGATTCTGTAAGTCGATCATTTCTATTAGTAAATGAAACTTGAGCCTGAGATAATTGCGCAACGAAACCTATTAAGAGTAAAAGTAGAATTCTGATTTTCATCGAAAAATGCTTTGAATTAATAATGACATTGAATTTGAATAATCTAAAGTAACCAATTGTTGGCTAATCATTTACTGCAGAGTATCCAAATACTCTAATCCATATACGAATTAAAGAAAATAACTGTTGCATAATGACTAAGGCCAATACAGTAAACCACGTCTCAGCCCCCCAATCATCAACCACTAAAGTGTATAACCAAGTAATAATGACATGTAACAGTATCAATCCACACCCTACTATATAGTATCGTGCGAAATTAGATATCAAAAGCCTCCATCCTGACTTCATAGACACGAGCAACCGATTTTCATCTACTATATGATATCGACTCAGTACACTCCATAGCCATATTACAATTAGACATAAAGCACTCAATATTACTAAACCTATAACAGTGAATATCAATGTCTTCTCAGAATGAAAAGTTTCTAACGGATCACCAATTAACATAAAGAAAGGAACCCAAATAATAGCAAGTACAACTATCTTTAAAATCAATGAAATGAGAACGACTTTCAGGAATTTAAAGAAATATATATTAGCATTCTGGAAGTATTTAAAAATAGAATAATAACCGTACCTGATATTACTTAATAGACCAGCATGTAGAAAAATACTTAACATTAAAAACAATACAACCATTAATGCGAATCGACTTTGAATATGCTCGATGATCACCGGAAATTTATTGATCATATCTGAGAAAATAGATCTATCAAATCCATTGGCTAAACGATCTAGTTCTAGAGAACTACCTATCGCTCCATTAAATTGTCTGTACGCTATAACAGCTACTATGCTTCCTAGCACTAATTGTACACCGTATATAAGCAATATAGATTTCCATTGCTTCGTAGCTTTTGATGATATGTCTATTATTTTATTCCACATATTACATCATAAAACTTGTCCACTGACTAACAGCCTGTAACCAATGGCCCAGTTTGGCAGCATACTTATACAGTGGCTTTTTATTTGGGTCGAGCGTAATACTATTATTATTTAGATTAAGATCTAAATATATTTTTTGCTCAGGATCTATATGTGCAGATATTACTTCTTTTGATGAGCTAAAAGTATGTTTAAAATGTTTTTCACTTCCTTCCCAATTTACAGTCTTACTACTACCGTCTTTGAACATTATAAGTACCTCTGTACCTATTTCAAAATTTCCTTCCCTAATCGCTTCAATTGTCTTTGTAGAATTATTAATATCTACCATTTTAAAATTGATAGAACTTGTAGCATGCAATACTTGATTGAGATACTTATCTGAGTCAAAATTGCTAGTATTTTTCTCCAGTACTTCTTTGATTATTTTTCGAAGATCAGCCTCTTTGGGATGTGTAAATTTATATCTTTCGAAATAAGTTTTTATAATTTCATCCATGATGTCACTACCAATAATTCTCTCCATCGTCTTGAATGCCGTAGCCGTTTTTGCATATATCAAAGATTTAAATCCTCCATCAAATTCCCAACCTGGTCTCGCTATCTTTCCTAAGTTTGGATTTTCCATACTTACGTACTCATTACGAGATTGTTGTGCATTACCAGATCTTGCGCCTAAAACATCAAATAATGAACTCTGATTTCCGTAGTAGTGATCCAGTATACGATCTTCAAAGTATGTAACAAATCCTTCGTCTAGCCATGCCTCTTCTTTCTCGTTGGACGCTAGCGAAGCCATGAAGTACATATGTGTAAATTCGTGTATCACCAATGATTCAACACTACGTACACTCCTGGGAATACCATAAGCCGTAGCTCCAGTAATCATCATTGGATACTCCATAAATCCACTATTAAGTGTATGCGTCGGTGGATCAACTACTGTAATTTTTGGGTATGGATATTTGCCTACATGCTTCTCTAAATATTCTAGACTTTGCTCTATCGCTTTGAGATATCTATCTGCAAATGCATAATGTTCTGGCACCATTAATATTTCTATGTCAGTATCTCCATAGGTAGAAGTGTATGTCTCATACTCTGGATAGGCTACCCAGCCAAAATCAATCAGATCATGGGCTTGAAATCTTACTAATTGTTCACCTATTGTACCTAGAACTTTACCACTAAAAGTCTTGCAACCTGAACCTCCGATCACCAAATGGTCAGAGGCATATATCTCTACATTATAATCGCCAAAGTCCGAAAAAAATTCTGTGCCTGGCATAAATTGATGACTATTCCATCCCCAGTTACCATCTACTTTTAGTTCATAGACACATACCTGAGGAAACCAATGTACGAATAAGAAAAAATCTCTAGGTCCATAACCTGACCTTACTATCGTCCGAGGAAGCTTTACATCAAAATTCATATCTAACTCGATTACTTCACCAGGCAGCAATGGCATTTCTAAAGGTATAGATAGCACAGTTTCATCTAATGCATTTCCATCATTAGGCTGAATATATTCTTGATTTTGAACAAGATCATTTCCATTTCTATCAACAGCTTGAGTTACTTCTATGTGCCCCCACTCTTTCTTAGTACGATTTTTGAGATCTTGGCCAAACATTTTTCTAGTATTCTTGAGATAGGTTGACTTAAGATCTTTGAATGCATTCATATACATATAAAACCTCAATTCCCTTAACGTATCTGGAGAAGTATTTTTCCAATTCAATTTCTGAATACATGAAGCACTTTTACCCTTATGGTCAAGATGAACTTCTATATCATAGTTAGCAATCTTTAGAGATTGCGATTGATTATAACTTGTATTACATTGGGTAAATACACAAGTATTCACAACCATGATGGTCATGAATACTAACAATGAATTTCGAAGCCATTTCTCAACCATCTATATTCGACTACTAAGTATATTTTATCCTTTTGGTCTTACTAATTTCATCTCATCGATGAGTCTGGTTGCTCCAGCACACTTATCTACTATAAATAGAATATATCTTGCATCTACCATAATATTACGGCAAATACTTACGTCGTAATTTATATCACTCATAGTACCTTCCCATACCCTATCAAAGTTGAGTCCAATTAGATTTCCATATGCATCTATAGCGGGACTACCAGAATTGCCTCCAGTCGTATGATTAGATCCTAAGAAACACACAGGAACTTTGCCTGTCTTATCAGTATACTGTCCGTAATCTTTGGTCTCGTGCAGATCGAGTAATTTCTGATTTACATCAAATTCGTAATCACCAGGCACATACTTTTCTACTATACCATCTAGATATGTAATTGGTTTATACACCAAAGCATCTCTTGGCTCATATCCTTCTACATTACCATAAGCGACACGCATCGTACTATTAGCATCAGGAAAGAATCTCTTACTCGTAAATGTCTCCATCTGCGCTTTCATATATATACGCTGTAACGAATCGATTTTCGTTTTGTTTGCATTGTAAGGAGCCGATACTCTTTCATTATATAGGGTTGACCATTCTTTGTACAATTTGTATGCAAGATCATTCTTAATTCCCTCTACTGCTCTTGCTGCTGGCATACTTAGGATCGCCATTATTTTATCCTTATTAACAAATACAGAATTGCTAAAAATATTGTCAGTAAGTTCTCTAATGGTATTAGTTGCTTTAGCATTTTTAACCGTCATTGGTTGATATTTTTCGTCTACATTATCGGCGTACATAGTTACTAACTCAGCGAATACATCATGATCTATTTCAGAGATATAATCCTTGTAAAATTCATCTAGAAAGGGCATCAATCTTGTTTTGAATCCGTTATATCCTTCTTCGCCTCCAGACTCAAAAGCTTTTACTAATCTATCCGTTACTCCTACTGTACGAAGAAGCTCAATGTTACGACTCATCACTTCACTATAGTAATCTCTAGTATATGCAAGATCCACATTAGCGACATACATTTTTTCAAACTCTGGAAGTATGTTTTTGTATTTATCTGCTGTTCTACTCTGGAAGTCAGCTTCTAGTTTTTTCTTTTTTGCTATTGCTCCAGATTTTTCCAACCCTTGGCTTTCACCAATCCACTTTTTCCAGTAGTTCGCTGTTCTCGCAAATTTTGATGAGTATTTTAATCTAATTTCTTCATCTGCTCTCATGTACTTATCTATAATCGCTAATGCATTTTCTCTAATGCTGATTTTTGCAGGATTAAGCTTTTCTACGATCTCTTCCACTGCTGGCGATGGTAGATACTGATTTGTGCGCCCTGGAAATCCAAATACCATAGTAAAATCACCTTCTTCTACTCCGTCTAATGATATAGGAAGAAAGTGCTTAGGTGTATATGGTATATTATCTTCTGAGTAATTAGCTGGTTTATTATCAGAGCTCGCATATACTCTGAATAAAGAAAAATCTCCAGTATGACGAGGCCATACCCAGTTATCCGTATCTGCACCAAACTTACCAATAGACTCAGGTGGCGCACCTACAAGTCTCACATCATTGTATACCGTAGTTACGAATGCGAAGTATTGATTGCCATTATAAAAAGGTCTTAGTAATAACTCTTGGAACTCTCCCATTTCATAATTAGCCTTGATCAGTTCTAAATTAATATCTATAGTCGATTGGCGAGTCTTAGCATTCATATCATCAGTTACGCCTATCATTGCAGTCTCTGTCACATCATCTATTCTATCTATAAATCTTACAAATAGACCTGGATTAGCTTTCTCTTCAGTATGTGATTTCGCCCAAAAACCATCTCTGAGGTAGTTGTCTGATAATGTAGAATGCGATTGTATATTACTGTAACCACAATGATGATTAGTTAGTATCAGTCCTGAGCCGGAGATCAATTCTCCTGTACAGAATCCTCCAAAGTGCACGACGGCATCTTTCAATGATCCTTGGTTTACACTGTAGATGTCTTCAGCCGAAAGCTTCATACCCATACTTTGCATTTCACCCTCGTTGAGTGATTTGATGAGTTGAGGTAACCACATGCCCCCTCCAGCAAATAAGCCTACATTGACAAAGGCAACAAGAAATGCCACTTTGATAGTCCTTACTATTTTCATTGCGATAGATTTGTATTGAATTATTTAAGTAATCGTAAAATAAGAAATATGCGCTATGATAGAAATATATAAGCAGTAAATAGTCAAAGGATATGAAAAAATAGTAGAGAAATAAACATTAAAAGCTCGTCCAAAGTTAGATTATACGATTCAAATAAATCATCATTTGTAAGAAGAGCGATGTTATTTTATCATTCACTATTTCACCTTGGAACAGTATCTGTATTTAATTAACTTGCAACACCAATTGATCACTTGTCTCAACTAGATACATGGAAAAGAAGAAAACCGCCGTAGATAAGAAAATCCTGAAAAGTGCATTTGAACTTATGTGTACTGCCAAAACGATGGCCGAAATCTATGAAAAGAACTTCAAGCATGTAAGTAAATACGTCCACGCTACGTCTAGAGGACATGAAGCGATACAGATTGCCGCAGGTATGCAATTACTACCTCAAGACTTTGTAGCTCCTTACTATAGAGATGACGCAATGCTACTCTCTATAGGTATGACGCCTTATGATCTTATGCTACAGCTTCTCGCTAAGCGCGAAGACCCTTTTAGTGGCGGTAGATCATATTACTCCCATCCAAGTCTTAGAGATGATGATAAGCCAAAAATCCCTCATCAGTCCTCTGCAACAGGTATGCAGACGATCCCAGCTACAGGAGTGGCAATGGGCTTACAATACAAGGAACTTACTAAAATCAACAAAGACAAAGCAAAGAAAGGCATATCAGTATGCTCAATAGGTGATGCGTCGATGACAGAGGGAGAAATCTCCGAAGCGATGCAGATGGCAGCACTCAAGCAACTACCAATCATATATCTAGTACAGGATAATGGCTGGGATATCTCGGCGAATGCAGAAGAAACTAGAGCAATGAATGCGGCAGAATATGCCAAAGGTTTTCCAGGTATCGAAGTAAGATCTATCAATGGTAGCGACTTTTCTAAATGTTATAACACATTAAATGAAGTGATTGATCTTGTCCGCAAAGAAAGAAGACCATTCCTCATACATGCAACGGTACCTTTGCTCAATCACCACACGTCTGGTGTACGTATGGAATGGTATCGAGATGATCTTGAAGAGCATGCCACTAGAGATCCATATCCTGTACTCCGAAAACAACTGGTTAAATCAGGGCTGACTGAGAAAAAAATAGAAGAAATAGAAGCATCTATAAATGAGCAAGTTCAAGCTGAATACGAAAAAGCGAATCAAGCTGAAGACCCTCGTCCAGAAGATCTATATACTAATGACTTTGCTCCGACGCCTATCACCATAGAAACGGGAGATAGATCACCCGCCAATGGAGAAGAAAAAGTAATGGTAGACTGTGCACTATTAGCCGTGCAAGAATTAATGGAAGACCACAAAGAATGTCTACTATATGGTCAAGATGTTGGCGCTAGACTAGGTGGAGTATTCCGTGAAGCGGCTACTTTAGCACAGAAATTTGGTGATAATAGAGTTTTCAACACACCTATCCAAGAAGCTTTTATAGTAGGTAGTACTGTTGGTATGTCCGCCGTAGGCCTCAAGCCAATCGTAGAAGTACAGTTTGCGGATTATATCTGGCCCGGACTAAATCAGCTATTTACTGAAGTGAGTAGATCATGCTATCTATCTAATGGTAAGTGGCCTGTATCTATGATACTAAGAGTACCTATTGGTGCATATGGTAGTGGAGGACCGTACCATAGCAGTAGTATAGAATCTATCTTGACTAATATTAGAGGCATCAAGATCGCCTACCCTAGTAATGGAGCTGATATGAAGGGTCTTATGAAAGCCGCATACCACGATCCTAATCCAGTAATAATGCTAGAGCACAAAGGCTTGTATTGGTCAAAAGTAAAAGGTACTGATGCTGCAAGATCGATAGAGCCTGCGAAAGACTATATCCTCCCATTCGGTATAGGTAATTTGGTGCAACAAGCCGACGAAGACAAAAAAGAAAATGGTGAATCGATACTTGTTATCGCTTATGGAATGGGAGTTCATTGGGCACTCAATGCCTCTAAGAATTACGATGGACAAGTAGGAATTTTAGATTTACGTACGCTATATCCACTAGACACAGAACTCATATACGAGCAAGCTAAAGAATATCATAGAATATTGGTGGTAACAGAAGAGCCGTCGGAAAATGGCTTTGGTCAGAGTATAGCCGCTAGAGTACAGTCAGAATGTTTTGAATCGTTAGACGCTCCGGTAAGAGTAATAGGCTCAGCTAATATGCCAGCAATTCCACTAAATGAAGTATTGGAAAAAACTATGGTTCCTTCTACTGATAAAGTCAGTAAGGCAATTGGTGATCTATTGGAGTACTAGAATACTTAAGTTATAATACGATACTGACAATCGTTTCTTGGTCTACTTGCGGTTTATTCTTGCATTGCTAAGAAAGAAAAATGTTAGACAAACCAAACCTCTAAGCATGCTTTGTTACCTGCACTCCTAAATGTTATCCAAGATTATAATTGTAATCATTTGAAGAGTTTCAAATGATTACTCGCCAACTTAAGATTGGTATTAATCCTAATTGTTTTTGCAATACTATTTCATCTTTCAAAGGATCAAAATAATAATAGGCATCGTTCTGTCGATTCATTACATTTTGGATATCTAGAGAGAAAACATTCTTCCATTTCCCTTTTTTGATGTAGCTAATTCTTAGATCAATACGATGGTAATTATTCAACCTACTAAAGTCATATTGACCATAAATCGTCTGATGTATTAGACGTGATTCATCTTCATTAATTAACATTCTTTGATAACCGTTTCTAAAATGGAAAGATGTTGTTACTCTAAGAGATTTTTCGTCTGATAGAGTCATCGATTTGTCCAGTTTAAAATTAAACATTGTTGTAAAATCTAAAGGGATAGAATGATTAAAATCATAATCCAATAGGTTTTCCATAAATGTATAATTGACATATATTTTGTAACTATTAATATCAAATCCTGCATAGACTTTAGAACCAAAAGTAATTGCATCTTCTATACTTCCTAGTGGCTGTATAGGCAGTTGTCCCAGTTCACTAAGACCAGAAATACCAGAGGTAGGACTAAAGGGCGTATCAAAAAGCAGATTACAAAAAAGCATAAATCCGTATTTCGATTTATTTACATCTAGCTTAAATGCCCATGAATTAATGCTATTCATAGATGAATTACCAAATGAAGTTACCCCATCAAATCCGCTCATACCTAGTAATTCAGGAGATACTGATTGTCTATCATTTTGTATGATAAGTGAAGTATTATAAGAATTAATCTTACCCGTATATGAAATAAACGGAAGTAAGTATGCATTGTTATTATACGATTGAATAAAGGCAGAAGATCCGATAGATAAAATTTGATTCTCATTAATATTCCATCCTAAAGTGACACGTGGACGAAGTTCCAAAAAAGCATTATCAAAAAATATAAACTTAGAAAAATCATTTAATATCGAATCAAAATATCTCGAATTCACATCAAAAATATCATAGCTGTATTGATTCGCATTAAGGCTAATTTTATAATCTATCTTATCTGTCTCCCAAGTCTTATATCCATAAAGTGACAAAATATTTTCGGTGAGTTGACTTGATGTAAATTCGCTTTCATCATCCCACATGTATCTACTCTCTCTATTTTCATCTCTAGAACTATAAGCTAAAGTTAATCTATGGTTAAATCCACTAATAGATAATGCAGTGGCAATATTTTGTGCATACAACTCTATGTCTTGTATCTCTTTGAATGTCGCAGACGAATCACTTTGAAGTAACTGTCTTTCAAAATTATTACTCGATTTACCATAAGCACATGTGACAATTATCTCTTGATCTCTCCATTTAGTTTTATACTCAGCCAATACGTCTTGATAAGTAATCTTATCTCCTCCAAAGTCAACCCCCATTTGACCCAATAATCCTACTGTAGAATATCTATAGTTAGCCAATAAAGAAGAATTTCCTTCATCAAAAACCCTATCAATTCCTGCTTCTAATCCGATCAAACTAAGATTAGCAGTAATACTATTTTGATAAGGAGATCTTAAAGACATATCCGCTACTCCGCCAATACCATGGGCTGGACCATCTATTCCTGTGTGATAGTCTAATCCACCAATTACTTGACCGCTAAATATATTGACTCCGCCAGCTGATCTGCTTATTTTATCATTAACTGTACCCGCATTACTCAAGTGATTGGGGTTGGCAATCTGCGCTCCATATAGACTCCATGTACTATAGTGGCTTGGTAAGCCATCATAAATAATGGCGTTATTCTGATCATTAGACACAGAGAATCCTGGATACTTCATCAGCAACCTACTCGGATCATCAAACGACGCCGGTGAACTCAAAAAATGAGATCTACTTAATGATACCTTCGATGGAGTAAATGACCTTTCTGCTCTGATCTCTACTGGGAGTAAGTCAACACACGTCGTATCTTGAGCAAGCAATGTAATCGACTGAATAATTAAGACAAATACTAGTAATAGATTACTTCTTTTCATAAATATCATGATTGACTATCTAATTACTATATACCTAGAAGTCCTTTAAGATACGCTTCATTCACATCACCCCCTGCAAAATCATCGAATGCTTTTTGGGTAACTTCTATAATGTGGTCTTTGATAAATGATGCTCCTTCTCTGGCGCCTTGTTCTGAAGACTTAACACAACATTCCCATTCCATTACAGCCCAACCACCAAATCCATATTCTGACAATTTGGTAAAAATGCCGGCAAAATCCACTTGTCCATCTCCTAGTGAGCGGAATCTACCTACTCTATTATTCCAACCTTGATATCCTCCGTATACACCAGATTTTCCAGTAGGATTAAATTCTGCATCCTTGACATGGAAAGCTTTGATACGCGAATGATAAAAATCAATAAACTGCAAATAATTCAATTGCTGAAGCAAAAAATGACTCGGATCATATAAGAGACATGCTCTTTTATGGTCATTTACCTTTTCTAAAAACAGCTCATAAGTCACTCCATCATGTAAGTCTTCTCCAGGGTGTAATTCATAACATATATCTACACCACAACTATCAAAATAATCCAATATCGGCGTCCATCTCTTACCCAGTTCTGTGAAAGCCATATCAACTAATCCTTCTGGACGTTGCGGCCAAGGATATACTGTTTGCCATATCAGAGCCCCTGAAAATGTAGCATGCGCCTTTAATCCAAGATGTTCACTAGCTTTACCTGCCATCATGAGTTGATTAACGGCCCAAATTTGCCTTACTTTAGGATTGCCTTTCACTTCATCCGGAGCAAACGCGTCAAACATACTATTATAGGTAGGATTGACTGCAATAAGCTGGCCTTGAAGGTGAGTTGATAACTCTGTAATCTCTAGTCCATAACTCGCAACTTTGCCCTTAAGCTCATCGCAATACGTCTTACTTTCTGCTGCTTTCTCCAAGTCGATTATCCTTGGCTCCCATGTAGGTATCTGTATACCTCTGTAGCCAAGGTCTGATACCCATTGACAGATACTTTCGAGTGAATTGTGTGGTGCTTGATCACCCATAAACTGTGCTAAAAAAATTGCAGGGCCTTTTATTGTCTTCATTTTCAATTTTTCCTTTTGATAAGATTGTGAAGATAAAATATTCTATTACTAATTCGGTCGTAGTACCTGAATTGGATTATTTGATATTTTTTCTTTCTATTTGCTAACTTTAGATTTCAAGCATAAATAAATTAGTGGCTAAAAAGAATAAAAAGAAAGCAGCGGTAACAAAGACACCAAAGTCAAAAACTGTCATCCAGCCAATAGTACCGCATATGCCACAAGATTACTCTTTCTGGAAAGATAACTGGTTGAAAGCAAGTATTCTATTTATACTTTGTGGATTACTATATTTCCAAGGTATAGATTATGGATACGTATTAGATGATGTTATCGTGATCAAAGATAATCAGTTTACATCCAAAGGTGTAGCTGGCGTCTGGGATATACTTACCAACGAAAGTATGACTGGATATTTTGGCGAACAGAAAAATCTAGTCCAAGGAAGTAGATATCGCCCATTATCATTAGTAACCTTCGCATTAGAGGTAGAAGCATTTGGTATGTCACCAAGAGTAGGTCATATCAATAATATCGTATTCTATGGCCTTACTTGTATGATTATATTTTGGATGCTATACTTACTATTGCTAAATAGAGATAAAAATAGAGATACCTTTATTGGCTTGGCCTTCATCACTGCTCTAATATATACACTTCATCCAGTGCATACAGAGGCTGTAGCGAATATAAAAGGACGAGACGAAATAATGGCGATGCTATTCTCTGGATTGACCGTAATCTCAGTAATGCATTATGTTAATAGCAAGAAATTATGGCAATTGATAATTGCAGTATTCATGTTTTTCTTGGGCCTTTTATCTAAAGAAAACACAATTACATTCTTAGCAATCATCCCTGCAGTAATGTATTTTTTCACATCTTCGAAGATTAAAGACTACTTTAAAGTAATGGGCTTATTATTAACAACTACTATAGCTTATCTCATATTGAGGTTCAATGTGGCAGGAGTACCGGACTTTAGTATGGAAATCACAGATGTAATGAATAATCCATTCTACGGAATGACTGGTGGGCAGAAGTTAGCTACAATATCTTATACGCTACTCAAATATATTGGTCTGAGTGTAGCCCCAATCCATTTATCACATGATTACTATCCATATGCTATTCCGATATTAAATTGGGAAGACTATAAAGCGATTTTAGGACTCTTAACACATCTTGGATTAGCAGCTGTTGTATTTTGGAAATGGAAAAGTAAATCAATTACAAGCTTCGCAATAATTTTCTATCTAGCAGCACTGAGTATTGTGTCTAATGTGGTTGTCAATGTAGGTACATTTATGAATGAGAGATTCATATTTATATCGACTGTAGGTTCTTGTCTGCTGATCGTATATCTACTTAGAGAAAAATTATGTAATTGGAAATCACCAATCGGTAAGTATATCGCTTATGGAATTCTGGGAGTGATGATAATTGGATACGCATACAAAACGTTCACACGCATACCCGCTTGGGAATCTGCGCTGACGCTCAATCAATCCGCTGTAAAAGTATCGACTAATAGCGCTAGAGCAAATTCGTTTATGTCTACTGCCCTTTATAATAATGCAAGAGCAGAAAGCGATCGAGAAAAGAAAAAGGTAATGCTCATAAAAGGGATGCAATATTCTAATAAAGCTGCAGCTCTCATACCTAATTATAAAAATGCACAACTTATGCGTGCAGGTATGGCAAGTGAATTATATAAATTAGATCAGAATCTACCAAAGCTATTGGCAACATTAAAAGATGCAGGATCTAACAGACCAGATATTCCATTCATCGTAGAATATATTGAATACTTAAGAGGGAACCGTATGTCAGACGATGCAATTATTAATTTCTACTATGATCTAGGCTACAACGAACTCCTTCTCAAAAAAAATAATAGTAAATGGGCAATGCATTACCTTGGTAAAGCATATGAAATCACAAAAACCAATACTATTGTGAATAAGGCAATTGGTGATACATACAAGATGATAGGAGACAATGCAAATGCCAATAAATTTTATCAATCTGCCCGAGTGGAATAAAAACGTTAGTGATAGAGGATATTTGTTCAGCATACAAATAAAAAATAGACCAATAACATTAATTAAATATTCTAAATCTAACTTAAAATTAAAATTTTCATCAACTAGAATTACAAATCTATTTTTATTTATTTTTTCTAAAAGCTCAAACCGCCGATAAAAAATAGTAATCAATTCATATTTAATAACGAAAGTAAAAACAAATTAGAATGTCATTACTTCATCAAATTGCGATCACTAAGATCAACAATGTAGGTCCAGTATCTGCCAAGTCAATAATTGCACACCTCGGATCACCTGAAGCACTTTGGTCAGCCAGCGCAGCAGATCTTGTCGCTATACCTCAAATTGCTCAGATCACCGCACAACAAATATTGAGCGATAGAGATGATGCATTGTCTAGAGCAGAAATAGAACTAAAATTCATTGAGAAAAACAAGGTCTCTACATTGTACTACCTCAATGATGATTACCCTCGCCGACTCAAGTATTTTGATCAGAGTCCTGTTATGCTATACTATCAAGGCTCAGCCAACCTTAATCCACAGCGAACTATTGGTATCGTGGGCACACGTAAGCCAAGCGAATACGGAGTCATACAATGTGAGAAAATAGTCGAAGGGCTCAAAACATATGGAGTGAGCATTATCAGTGGATTGGCATATGGAATAGACACTACCTCGCATCGTAAGTCTGTAGAGACCGGCCAAGAAACTATTGGTGTACTTGGACACGGACTAGATATGGTTTACCCAGCTACCAACAGAAAACTAACTCAAAAAATGGTAAATCACGGTGGCCTTCTTACAGAGTTTGGCCATGACAGTAAGCCAGATCGAGAAAATTTTCCTCTACGTAATCGTATCATCGCCGCTCTGAGTGACGCTGTTATTATCGTAGAATCCGCATTAAGAGGAGGATCTATTATTACCGCTACATTTGCAGATTCCTATAACAAAGATGTGTTTGCCGTACCAGGTAGAGTCAATGATGAAATGTCAACAGGACCTAACAAACTAATCAAATCACACAAAGCTCACATGATAGAATCAGCGAAAGACATTGCCTATATCATGCGATGGGATGAGATTAATAATCAACCTATACAAGCGCAACTATTTGTAGAATTATCGGATAGAGAACAATCAATAGTAGATTATATCAGATCGCATAAAGAACTTCCTATAGATACGCTACAGCATCTGATGCAGATCCCTGCGTCAGAGCTATCCTCGATATTGATCCAATTAGAATTTAAAGGGATAGTGAGGCCTTTGCCAGGAAAGAGATATATGATGCAATAAAGTATTGTAGCCTTAGAAGAGAAAAAAGGTCATTGAATTAACTTCAATGGCCTTTCTATATATTTTTTGCATTTATCATACCTACATCGCCTTGATTTTCGATATCAGCTCTTCCGTCGCACTAGGGTCACTACCCTCTTCTCCTGCCAATTTAACAGATTCTTCCGCGGCCTTCAAAGCTTCATTTTTCTTCCCTAACTTGTACAGTATAGATGCCTTAGTATCAAGATTAAAAGAATTTTTTTCTTGTTCAATAGACTTATTGATCCATGATTCTGCTTGAGCCAACAATAACCTATCATCACTCAATTCATAAATTCTCCAAGCGTGTGCATTGAGGCTCTTAAAACTAAGAGCGGGATTACTAGCCATAAATAATTGAACATCAGCCAAGTACTTCTGTTCGTTGATTTCTCCTGGCGAATACATAAGATTATTGAGATAGTATCCGATAGCTCTTTCATCTGCATGATCTACACCAAAGTACTTAGCAAAGTGAGTTGTCAGTGCCTCTTTATCTGTAGTATCTACTTGCTTTGACCTTACATCCGAACTAGCAGCAAAAGAGATTTTATCCTCTACTTTCTGCATACCTATTTCGGCTTCAAACAGATCTTTATTAGCAATCATATATTGAAAAAGTTTAGAATCGAGCGATGCCTTTGAGTAATCAAATAACACTTTTATATTCTTTGAAGTGTTCCAATTTTTCTCTTGTTCAATATAAGCCTGTGTCACTTCATCATACCCACTCATACCAGCCATAGTTAGTGCATCGGCATAATTAAGTAAGAATTTTTGATCTTTCTCACCTGATTCGAATCGATTTTGCAATGTGATTACTTGTTGGCTTGGATCAGAAGCAGACTGACCTAATTTTAAGAATCTTTTTTCATCTTGAAAACCCAAAGAACGGTGTACAAGATCTCCCCTAGCATTCAAAAACAAAAGAGATGGATATCCTCGCACAGAATGCTTTTGCGCAAAAGTTGGCCCTTTGCCTTTTTCCATGTCCATCTTAAGGTTTACAAAATTATCATTGTAGAATTTGGCAACTTCCTCATCTTTGAATGTAGTACGATCCATCATTTTACAGGGCCCACACCAAGTGGTATAGGCATCAACGAAAATTATTTTATCAGCATTAGTTGCTTGCACTTGTGCCTTAGTCAAGTCTGCTAGAATAAATCTTATACTATCAACTTCTTGTGCAAATATTGATACACTAGCAAATAGCCCTATTGTGATTAAGAATAACTTCATAAGTTTCTTTTTGCTAATTGAAAAAATTACAATTATATCTGAAATTCCCATCTAAAGATAAAAGGTATTAGAACTTTCAATAGTTATTTAAAATCTATTTAATTTACAGTCCTAAACCTAATTAGACATTTCATAGTTAATAAAATTTATCAGGTCAGGATATTTCGACTGAAGACTAGAAATATTATTTCTATCTACTATTCTACCATCTATATATGTTTCTATAGAAATACTATTATACTGATTAGTACTTGTCAGTCTTGATTTAGCAGATCTCGCATGGGAATATGTCTCGAATATCCCCACGGTATATTGGTAATTTTCAGTACCTATTTCTTTATCTATCATAACATCAGATTCAATTCTGATAATAGGATCTTTATACATTTGCTTAGTTGCAATTAGCGAGATCTTATACTTTAATCCTGATTGAAAAGCAGTAAATTTTTTGGCTTTTTTGTCTTTAGATTGATCTGGGATAGATGGATTATTATAAATAACCCTAAGAGGGACTTCAGATGGCGCTACTATTCTCAGCTCCAATCTTCTGTTATACTTGTTGGATAGTATTACGTTACTTGAGGATACAATGCTGTATTGTGTACCTACACCTCTCAGAAAAATTCTATTTGAAGAAATTCCGTTCTGTTTGAGGTAATCGGCTGCCTTTTCAGCTCTTTTAATTGAAAAATAAAGATCAAATTCTGGTAGACCTTCTTTCACTGCATGGCCTGTTATTTCTACACTCGCTTCAGGAAAAATTTTAAGTGTTTCTATTACTCTATTAAGTTGGGTCAGATTCTGAGGATTTATAATATTCTCAGATGCACCGTATAATAATGAAGCAATTACCACCTCCCTTTTTTTCATTCCTGAATAATCTTTCTTCTCCTCTGCTTCTACTACGACTTCTTCTTCTGATTCTATAATTACACCTATTGAATCCTTTTTATCCTCTTTTGCAATCGCTATTTCTTCAGCTTTCGAGACTTCTTCCAAAAGTTTACTTTCTCTTACTTTGAGAAAAGGTACAGTATAAATCAGATTCATTTGATCTTGAATCTGATTTTTAAAATATACCATAAATAAATCATGCCCACCCATAGACTCTACTCTGTTAGATGACATCATTCCAGATAAACCATCTGCGGCTAATCTAAAGTATATATCATCTCTAGAAGAATTGATCGGCAATCCGAGATTAGCTGGTTTTGACCATTTGCTTGTCTCTAATCCAAAGTCTGATTCGTAGACATCATATCCACCCATACTATTAATTCTATTAGAACTAAAATATAGCTTACTACCATTACTAGTTAAGTATGGTGTGATTTCGTCAAAAGAGCTATTAATCTCAGGACCCAAATTAATCGGATCAGACCAAACTCCGTCTTCTTTAGTAAGAAAATAGAGATCATATCCACCATAACCTCCTTTTCTAATACTTGAGAATAGGTATGTATTATCGTCAAAGACCCGAATATCTCTATCGCCCAAATCTCCTACTATAGGACATTGCATTACTCTAGGAAATTTTACTAGTTCTCTGTCTATTCTAAAAGTATCTGTCAGAAAAGATCCTTCTTTAAAATCATTAGTTTTAAGATAATAGAGAATTTCTCCACCCCTACTAAAATCTTGAATAATATCATGTCTTGGTGTATTGAGAACAGGATCGATACTTGAAACAAAATTCCAATTACCTCCTGTAGTTTCTATTGCATACATATCAGATGAATATGAGCCATAGATATTATCCTTAGTACCATCCTCAGATCTTAGTCCTCCTGTACTACCATTTCTATTAGATGAAAAGTAATATTTATTGGGGTTACCAGGGCTCTGCAATGCTGATAATTCATCATATATAGTATTCACTGATTCCCCTAGATTCTCTACAAATGCTCTTTGATCTACATATTTGTAGTCTTTGGCAAATCCACATCTTTTGATCTTATGGATTGTCTCATTTCTCTCTGGAGAATCTTTATCTATAAATCGCAAATAATTTTTATAAAAACTAGTAGCCTGTTCATACTTGCCTTGAGTCAAGTAATTATCGGCCATATAAACATATAATCTCTTGTCACGATTTCCATTGCTATAGGAATCGATAAGGGACCTGAGTGAAAGATCTATTTCTCCAACATGATACGCGGCAATACCTTTATAAAGCAAATTTTCTTTTGTGCTTTTGAGTCCTTTATAAAGCTCAAGGGCCTCTCTGTATTTTTCTGCTTTGAAGTACTTCTCTGCCTGTCCGTCTAAGCCTCTAACATAGGACTGAACATTGACTAAAACAGTATCTTCTACAAGCAAATTACTTGATCCACAAGAAGAAAAGATTATTGTCAATAAAATAATACTTAAAGCTCCGGTAATACAAAGAAATATATGTTTCATTATATTTTCTGATCTACATCGAACTGTTCAAGGTAGTCAGCTATCCTCTTGAGGAAGGATCCTCCAAGCATGCCATCTACAACTCTATGGTCGTACGATAGTGATAAAAACATCATCTGCCTGATAGCTATGACGTCTCCATATTCTGTTTCTACTACTGCTGGTTTTTTGCGGATGGCTCCTACTGCTAATATAGCTACTTGAGGTTGATTGATGATAGGTGTACCCATCACATTTCCAAATGTACCTACGTTCGTCATTGTAAATGTTCCCCCTTGTATTTCATTTGGAGACAAATTATTTGTTCTCGCTCTACCGGCTAAGTCATTTACTTTCTTAGTAAGACCTACCATATTGAGAGTATCTGCATTTTTAATTACTGGTACTATTAAATTACCACTAGGTAGAGCCGCTGCCATTCCTATATTGATATCCTTTTTCATAATGATGCTTGTACCATCTACTGATGCATTTACACCTGGAAAGTCCTTTATCGCTTTCACTACTGCTTCTATGAATATAGGAGTAAACGTAATTTTCTCTCCATGATTCTTTATAAATTCTCCTTTTACAGAGTTTCTCCAATTCACTAAGTTAGTTACATCAGCCTCTACGAATGATGTTACGTGAGGAGACGTATGTTTACTCATTACCATATGGTCAGCTATCAACTTACGCATACGATCCATCTCAATGATCTCAACATTGCCTGTCGCACTAACATTACTTGATGCAGTTGATACATTTGTTGATGCTTTTGGAGCTGACACAGTCTTTACTACCGCTGGTCCAGCTACCGAGGTCGTTGGTGCTCCAGATCTATTTACTACATATGCTAGCAAATCTTTTTTAGTTACTCTGCCTTTAGCCCCTGAACCGGGTACAGATTCTAGTTCAGATAATGCTATTCCTTCTGATGCCGCAATATTTTTCACTAAGGGAGAGTAGAATCTCTTACTATCGCCTACTCCATTGCTTGAGGATGCTACATTAGCCGAAGCCGCTGGTACTACTGCTGCTTTTACAGCTGCTGCTTGCGCTGCTGCTGGTGACGCTGTCACTGAAACGCTAGCGGATGGAGATGCACTTTCTCCTTCTGTAGCTATTATAGCGATCACAGTACCAATTGGCACTACGGCATCTACTTCAAACAATATTTCAGATAGTACTCCTACTACAGGTGATGGTATTTCGGAGTCTACTTTGTCCGTAGCTATCTCGAGTACAGTCTCATCTAAATCAATCGTATCACCTACACTTTTAGTCCAATTGAGGATAGTCGCTTCCATGATACTTTCGCCCATTTTTGGCATGATTAACTCTACTTTAGCCATATATTCAGTTTATGTTTATTTCAAAATTGGTCAACTTCGTATCATCTCCAAAATCGATAACAAAGTTAACTTATTTAGCCTGCAAAACGTATTTTCTTAGCATATTCAATGCCTGGTTACTAGCATAAGCAATGTTTTTACTGCGATCCTTAGAAGACAATATAGTTCGTGTCTCTAATATACCATGTGTACCAACTGCGATACATACAGTACCCACAGGTTTTTCTGTAGAGCCACCCTTGGGTCCAGCTACACCAGAAAGTGCCACAGCGATATCTACATCTAAAAGATCTAATGCGCCTTTTACCATCTCTTCTACCACTTGTTCACTGACTGCTCCATATGCTTCGAGCGTCTCAGCTTTTACACCGAGCATCTTCTGCTTGAGTGCATTGCAATAGGTAATCGCCGACCCTTTATAATAAGCAGATGATCCAGAGATGGACGTAATCAAATGAGATACATGGCCACCTGTACAACTCTCCGCTGTACCTACAGTCAGTCCACGATCAATACACATCTGTTGTAAGGCTTCTTGCAATGTGATCTCATCATACCCAAATACTAAATCACTTACTCTATCGCGTACTAATTCTACAGCTTTATCCAATTTGGATTGCAATACTGATTCATTATCGCCTTTGGCAGTAATACGCAACCTTACTTGCGCTAATCCAGGTAAGTAGGCTATACTTACGTCCTCATCAAATCCATCAACTATATCTTCAATCTTATCTGCGATACTAGATTCGCCCATACCAGCTGTCATTATCGTCTTGTGAAGTATCACTTTCCGATCTGGATTTTGTGCTAATCGCGGCAGAAGATGCTCTGTCATAATAGCCTTCATCTCATACGGAACGCCTGGCATCGAAACGATTTGCTTTCCTTCATGCTGCCAAAGCATTCCAGGAGCAGTACCCATAGTATTAGTCAATATCTCTACATTTTCAGGAAGATAACATTGATCTTTATGAGCGTCAGTCAACGGTATATCTCTAGGAGCAAATATGGCTTTAATTCTATCGAACACTTCTTTATGAAACTCCATACCTACACCTAGATAGTCAGCTATAGACAATTTAGTGATATCATCTTTGGTAGGACCAAGTCCACCAGTTATTAGTACTATATCCGACTTTCTGAGGCAATATCTTATTCCTTCTACTATCGGACCATGCTCATCAGGTACAGTAATTCTCTCTAACACTGAGATACCTAGAGCGGTCAATTTTTGTGACATCCAAGCCGCATTAGTATCGATGATTTGTCCTATTAGTAATTCGTCACCTATAGTGAGTATAGTCGCTTTCATGTTGAGTGTTTTCTACTATTAGAAACAAAGAAATTTATTGATTGTTTATACGTTTAGTAAAAGCTACGTCCAGCATATTTTTCTTCTAATTGTACTTTATATCTATGAAAATATAATTTTATTAATAAATAGAATAAAGCCCTTTGTATGAATATAATTCATCTATTTATGCAAATACTTTAACTCCCTAAAATTAAATTTCCTTAGTCCTCCATCCATCTCCAATTGCAATTTTCCAATATCTGTTATTCCAAGTATTTTACCTTTTACCACTTCCTCGTCGATTTCATATTCACTAACCTCATCCTTGAGATATAGTAATTCCACATATTCTTCCTTCAGCAACTCAAAACCATCTTCCATCAATCGGTGGTAATACTCTTGTAAATGTATACAAACCGTAGATTTTACGTCTGCAATATCAAACACGGTACCAGACACCATTCTCATAGATGTTGGATTGGGCAATGGTAGGTCAAAATGATCTTGATTGACATTGAGACCTATGCCCAAGATAGCATTTTTAATACCCTTCCCTTGTAACACATTCTGGATGAGTATACCACAAATCTTTTTGCGATCTATGTATATATCGTTGGGCCACTTGATATGTGTATCTATATCATAGCTTGCCAAGGCAGATCTTACGGCTAATGAAGCCAATATATTGAGTGTAAACTGCTGATAGGCCATCAAGAATCTAGGTTTCAATATGACTGACATTAGTAGACTCACTCCTGGATCCGCACTCCAATTACTGCCAATCTGTCCGCGACCCTTACTCTGATATTGCGCCCATATGACAGTTCCCTCGTTTGGATTGCTATTTGATACTAATGAAATAGCGTAATCATTAGTCGAATCGATAGTATCGAAGGTAATGGTGGGGCGACCTATAATAATGGAGCGTTGCATCGAAACAATTGTTTAACTTTGATACTTTAAATAGACGTTACTTTGGTCAACAAAAATAAGATATTTGAAACGATCCGAAATCGCTGATAAAATTCAGCAAGATATAGAAGAGCTCAATCCTCTAATCATAGATGCAATACAGGATATTAAGGGTAAAAATATAGTGTCTCTAGATTTACGTAATCTCGCTGAAGCTCCGGCTGACTTTTTTATTATTTGCGAAGGTGACTCTACTACGCAAGTAAGTGCCTTAGCCGGAAATGTCATCAAGCGAGTAAAAGATGAACTAGGCGTTATCCCTGATAATAGAGAAGGTATGATCAATGCCAAATGGGTATTAGTGGATTATTTTAATACAGTTGTACATATATTTTACCCAGAGACTCGTCAGTTTTATGATTTGGAAGATCTGTGGAATGATGCAGAAATTATTGAATATACTAACTTATAATAATTAGCAGGCTAAACGATTCGACCGTTAAAAGTGTTAAGGCTTTGGAAATGCCATTGCTATTAGCGATTGATATAAGGTTTACGTCAAGTTTATATTGGCTTAAGTCTGAAAATAAAAGAAAAAATGAGTGATAACGAAAATAAAGATCCACAAAAGACCCCTAACAAGGTAAACTTCAACTCGTATTGGATTTATGGTATCATTATACTTGTCATATTGGGTATCAATATGTCTGTAATGATGAACAACAGCACTAAGAACATCTCATATACTGAGTTCGAAGAAAAAGTTGCTGGTAACAAGGTAGAGAGGGTGGATGTCATCAATAAGCAGATAGCTCATGTATATCTTACTCCAGATGCTTTAAAGACTGATATGCCTGACTACCAAGAAAGCAGTTATGCTGTCAATCAACCACAATATCAATTTGAGATTGGGGATATGGCTTTTTTCCTTGAGAAAATGCAAAATCTTAAGGAATCAGGATATGCAGTTCCGTATAAAATGGAAACTAAGACCAATTGGTTGGCACCGATAATGAGTTGGTTACTTCCATTATTCATCTTGGTGGCTATTTGGTTATTCATCATGAAAAAAGTTAGTGGGGGCGGAGGCCCAGGAGGCGGACAAATATTCAATATTGGAAAGTCAAAGGCTACTCTATTTGACAATAAAGATTCTAAGGTTAACGTCACATTTGCTGATGTAGCAGGCCTTAATGAAGCTAAGGAAGAAGTAATGGAGGTAGTGGACTTCCTAAAGAATCCGAAAAAATATACTGCCCTAGGTGGTAAGATACCAAAAGGAGTACTCCTTGTGGGGCCTCCCGGTACCGGAAAAACTTTATTAGCCAAAGCTGTTGCTGGAGAAGCAGAAGTACCTTTCTTTTCTATCTCTGGATCTGACTTCGTAGAAATGTTTGTCGGAGTAGGAGCGTCTCGAGTAAGAGATCTATTCAAGCAAGCAAGAGAAAAAGCACCATGTATCATCTTCATAGATGAGATCGATGCAATTGGTAGAGCTAGAGGTAAAGGAGCAGTGCAGGGTGGTAACGATGAGCGTGAAAACACTCTAAATCAATTACTAGTTGAGATGGATGGATTTAGCACTGATAAAGGTGTAATTCTTATGGCTGCAACTAACCGTCCTGACATCCTTGATTCTGCTTTGATGCGTCCAGGTAGGTTTGACAGACAGATCGGTATCGATAGACCAGATTTAAAAGGAAGGGAGGCAATATTCAAGGTTCACCTAAAAAATATTAAGAGAAGTGAAACAATGTCGCCATATGAATTAGCAGAGATGACACCTGGATTTGCAGGAGCCGAAATCGCAAACGTATGTAACGAGGCTGCACTGATCGCCGCACGTCGTGGAAAGGCAGAAGTAGATATGAATGATTTCAACTACGCTTTAGATAGGGTAATAGGTGGATTAGAAAAGAAAAACAAACTTATAGCACCGCATGAGAAAGAAATCATAGCCTACCATGAGGCAGGACATGCTATATGTGGGTGGTACCTAGAACATGCTAGTCCTTTGGTAAAAGTGACAATCGTCCCTAGAGGAATGGGTACACTCGGTTATGCTCAATATCTTCCTAAGGAAGAGTACATTACTCGTACAGAAGCATTGCTAGATCGGATGTGCATGACAATGGGTGGTAGAGCCGCAGAGAAGAATATCTTCAATAAGATATCGACTGGAGCTCAATCTGATCTCGATCAAGTAACTAAGATGGCCTACTCCATGGTAGCCATATATGGTATGAATGAAAAGGTAGGTAACGTATCATTCTATGGTATGCAACAGGACCAATATAGTAAGCCCTATTCTGATGACACAGCCAGATTGATTGATCAGGAATGTCGTAAAATGATAGATCAGCAATACGATAGAGCGCAATCGTTACTCGAGGAAAAAAATAAAGAACTGCACTTGTTAGCTGCGGCACTATTGGACAAAGAAGTATTGACGAAATCTGATGTAGCTAGATTGATCGGAGATTCACCATTTGAGGATAAAAACAAGCCTATAGTTCCAAATCAACCTAAAGTACCAGAAAATCCTTCCATCGACGAGGTGCCGAGTCCAGATGAGAGAGTATAGTATCGATTTAGTAGATAAGAATATTGAAAAAGTTCAGTCTTTTGACTGCGCTTTTGTTCAAGGCGCAAAACACGGTTAAATCGAATGGTTTCATTAGCTTACTAACAAAACCCAAAAACGATTATAAATCTGCCCGTAGTCGCGATGAGTATTTTTACACAGAAATTAGATTCTTAAGACAGATTATAGGCATTATTAGCTTGTATAATCCTTGTGGGATATAACAAGTTTATGACAAAAACAAAAATGAAATTCTAGACAAAATAATTTAAACTTTCCTGCAAAAAATTATACTGAATTGCTATCCAATATAAATAGTCGGCTCTTAAAAAAGCAGAGTCCATAAATATTTAGTACCACAACCCTAAATGGATTGCACATACTTTTTACGTTTTGTAAAATTGATTTTTAATCTATATACAAAGAAATCCATTGTCTGATACAATGAAAGAAAACTTGAGTATTAGAAGAATTTTTGAATACCGAATGGGCTTCAATAGTAAAATGAGGGATTTATAAAAAATATTCAAAAATCCACTACATCCAATCCATTGCTTGGACGAAGTATGTCAATAAAAACGGAAGCATAACCCAGAACCACTCAGGAAGGATGATTAAAAATCCAATAGTAAGTAGAAGAGATACTGCGAAATATAACCAGTATTTCACTGTTGATTTAGTAGTAGATGACATAATAATAAAGTTGTAGCTGTACTTTGATTTCAGTGCGAAAATAAACTTTTTTGAGATTATCAATAGCCTATATGAATAAATGTTATAATTCTCCAGTTCGTTTTCTTTTTACTATATCACTAAACCATATAGGCACAATGATCACTCCTACAATGAGATATGGATAGTATGTAATTAATCTCCAAATCAATGCCGCTAATGATGATATCCCTTCGGATATATAATCTGAATAAAATCCTCCAAATAAATATTCTGCTACTCCTGATCCTCCAGGCGTCGGTGTAAAAGCTGTCACCACATGCATAGATGCTCCTCTCCCCAATAATGTAAGTTGATTAAAAATATCTAATCCTGTATCCGGAACCAAGGCTACTATAATAAAACTAATCGCTACAAATCTAGTTACCCATGCTCCTGTCGTATGAATCATAGCTTTAATGTGATAAGACATTGGCTTTTGCACTAACTGTTTTGATGTTACAATAACATCTTCTGCAGTTTTCATGAGACTATTTTTGAACCTACTTAGCATTTTCCTCCTTGAGAAAAATAATAGAATCCTATAAATACTCCTTGGATTCATAAATAATCCATAGAAAAACACCAAACCATATAAGGTCATAATAACCAATACCGTCATAAATGTATAACCGAAGCCATCAAGGTCTGTAATAGAAGTCATCCCTGGACGTATAATAGTCGCACCTAATGCTAAGTAAAGTAGAGGTAGTCCAATAATAAAGAACACGGTATCCAATACCATAGAATATAGAACTACAGACACCGTTTTACCTGCCGACAATTTCTCTTGAGCGAGCAAGAATAAAGCTACTCCAGAGCCACCTACACTTGTAGGTGATACTGCTGAGGCAAATTCCCAGATAAATATCAACTGTATCGACTTTTTCCAACCAAAGACTTCGTCAGACATCAGTCTAAGTCTAGCCGCATAGAATAAGTGACGAAGCACGTACATCATCACTGCCATAAATAACCAAAACAACAGATGTCCATTCCAATTGATCCTTGCAAATTCTTCCATATCCAACTGGTTATACATCATATATGTAACGATACCAATACCTATGATGGCTGGTATTAATATTCTGCTCAGTCTAATAGAATCCATTACTGAATTCCCTTCTTCTATGTTAAAATTTTTATCTGGATTACTCACTAAAGTACTTGGTATCTATTGTTATACTTGAGAAACCGCGAAAGTACTATATTTGTTATGATATCAATGCTGTTTATTGCATCGAATTATAAGAGATATTTAATCTAACAAGGCCAAGAGATATGATCCATATCCGCTCTTGATATATTTATGGCCTAATACCTTAAGTTGCTTTTCATCTATATACCCCATTCTATAAGCTACCTCTTCTATACATCCAACCTTTAGTCCTTGACGCTGCTCTATTACTTGGATATATTGTCCTGCTTGAATTAAAGAGTCATGAGTACCTGTATCTAACCAAGCTACACCTCTACTTAATACAGCAACTTTAAGTTTTCCAGCTTCGAGATAGTACTTATTGACATCTGTAATTTCGTATTCTCCTCTAGGGCTAGGCTTTAGGTTTTTAGCCACTGCTACTACACTATTGTCGTAGAAATAGAGGCCAGGTACAGCAAAATTAGATTTTGGATTTTCTGGCTTTTCTTCAATAAATAAAGCATTATTATTATCATCAAACTCTACAACTCCGTACCGTTCAGGATCAGAAACCTGATAAGCGAATACTACTCCACCTTGAGGTTTGTTGAAGGACTGCATAAGGTCCATCATACCACTACCATGAAAGATATTATCTCCTAACACCAACGCCACATCATCTCCATCAATGAAATCTTCTCCAAGTACAAATGCTTGCGCCAGTCCATTAGGTTCGTACTGGGGTATATAAGTAAACGTACATCCGATGTCTTTTCCATCACCAAGTAGCTTCTGAAAATTTGGAAGATCTTCAGGAGTGGAAATTATTGCTATCTCATTTATTCCAGCACCCATTAACGTACTGAGTGGATAGTAGATCATTGGCTTGTCATAGACAGGCATCATCTGCTTACTGCATGCAAGCGTGAGTGGATATAATCTAGTGCCGAGTCCTCCAGCGAGTATGATTCCTTTCATATTGAGTTATTTATTATCGTGTTTATAACAAATTTCATACTAAAATCTTACGCAAAGATAGAAATCACTAATAAAGTAACTAGATGGTATCATATCTTGATATGATAAACGACACAAAGCAAAGATATCAAAGTTTATACTTTTTGATCAAACACATGAAGTGCAATGCAAGCTACCTTTTCTTACTCCTCCCGTACTTCCTAAAAAAAATAAAAATATTCTATCATAGTATACGATCTTGGAGACAGATGTATATCAATCATGCACTTGGCCATCTAAGGTAAGTTAGATTTAATATACGTCTAGAAATTACGATATTTGAACTGGGATGATCCTATTTATAAGACTAATCCCTAGGAATATATATAAATTGCGCACCTAATTCACTCAATGCAAATACGCATAAATACTGTTCTTGGCTCTTATAGTTTTGACGAAATTCATCCACCTTCTCTTGGAATACGATCTGCTTAGAGACAAATTCTTCTAGCGTAGAAGCATTGATAGACCACTGTGCTTTATTAGTTTCTTTATCGAGTAGAGGTATTCCAATATTTACCTCTTGCTGATGTACAACGAATATAGGATACTTAGATACCTCCTGCACAATGATTGTATCGGCAGCCTGAGACATCATCTTGATATAAGGCTTGAGCTGTTCTTCTAATCGAAGGAATTTTTCTAATTCTGACATGGGTTACTATAAAATGAATCTATTTATTAATTATATTTTAAAGCTTGGCTTTTCTTTCACTTATTTAGTGTTCTTACGTCTTCTTTAGTTCTAATAAAGCCACATTTTCTATATGATGCGTATGTGGAAACATATCTACTGGTTGCATTTTGACCATATCATATTTCTCTGATAATAGAGCTATGTCTCTTGCTTGAGTTCCAGGATTACAACTTACATATACGATCCGAGGTGCAGCAAGTGTGAGCAATGTATTGATCACATCACCATGCATACCTGCTCTCGGAGGATCCGTGATGACTACATCTGGGCTGCCATGAGTATCCCTAAAGGCCTCTGTCAGTATATCTTTCACATCACCTGCATAAAAAATAGAATTTTCTGTTTCGTTAAGTGCAGCATTAATTCTGGCATCTACAATTGCGGGTTCCACCTCTTCGATACCTACAATTTGCTTACAGTCTTTAGCAAGATAAAGAGCGATACTCCCCAGTCCAGTATAAAGATCATATACATTCATTTCAGACTCCAGTTGCGCATAATCTTTCACTACATCATAAAGCACTTTAGCTTGTTTGCTATTGGTCTGAAAGAAAGACTTAGGACCAATATTATACTTGCAATCACCTAACTGTTCGATAATAAACGGATCTCCTTTGTAGAGGATAATATCTTGATCCAAGATAGTATCATTCAGCTTTTGATTAATCACATAATGAAGCGATGTAATCTGAGAAAATGATTCTTTGAGGAACGCCATCACACCTTCAGCGATTTCCATCTCTGGCTCACCAAAACTTACTATCACCATCCAATGACCTAATGTAGTATTCCTTACGATCATGTTACGCATCATACCTTTATGTGATCGCGGATCATAGTATGTGATCTTATTTTCCATTGTATAGTCACGAATCGCATTACGTATTTTATCTGATAAGGTATCCTGTAAGTGACAAGTATGTATATCTATAATCTTATCCCAAGCGCCAGCTCTGTGAAATCCAAACGCAGGATGTTGCATAATCTCTTCTGCTGAAGCAGCTTCTGCTTCAGTGATCCATCTTTTATTAGAAAAACTGTACTCAACCTTATTTCGGTAGTATCTAGTTTCTTCACAGCCTTTGATAGGTGAGATATTTTCCGTAGAAATCTTAGCTATCTTACGCATGGCATCTACTACCATCGTATGCTTATGCTTGGTCTGAGCATCATAGCTGAGGTGCTGCCACTTGCATCCACCACAATCATCGAAGTGTTGGCAAAAAGGTTCTACTCTATCATCAGAGTAGGATTTAAATTCTTTTACTATTCCTTGCCCAAAAGATTTTTTCTTACGAAGCACAAGAACATCTACGACATCACCCGGTACTGCTCCATCTACGAATAGTACTTCGCCTGATGGTGCCCTACCGACAGCTTTGCCTTTATCAGCTAATCCTGTCATCACTACATCTTCTACTACTTTTTTACGTTTATGTCTTCTACCCATCGTATTATTATTAAAAGTGCAAAAGTAAGTATAGTAGAATTAATCGTTGGGTATAATATTTAGGTGAATTATTTCTAAATATTCATACGGATTGAGTGAATCAGCACAGGACTTCACGTATATTTCTTTAAGTAATAAAAAGATGAAATCAGACTATAATATTCTCTTAGTTACCTAATCAAAATAAACTCTGTCCGACGATTGCTTTTCCTACCAGCATCTGTATCATTGGTATCGATAGGATTTGCCTCTCCTACTCCGATGTAGCTAAGTCTTGACAATTCTATTCCATTGGTAGCAAGAGCATTGAATACCGCTTTAGCCCTATCCTCTGAAAGTTTCTTGTTGGCCGAACTACCACCTACTTTATCAGTATGGCCTTTTATAAGGATCTTGAGTGTCGGTTGTGATTTGAGTGTTTCACTTAATCGATTGATCTCTACCATAGATACATCTTTAAGTTTTGAGGATCCTATTTCGAAGAAAATATTATTAAGAACGATAGGTGTATCATACACTATATCTGGAGACTCAGCCTTAGGTACAGGTACCATCTCTACTGTGATTACATATGGGTCAAGGGCATTATTAATGCCTGCTAGGTCAAAATATCTCGACTGGAATATATAGTCTTCCATCTCCACACTTAGTCCATAAGATCTACCTGTAGGTAAACTAGTAATAAAGACTCCATCTTCTGCTTCATTTCTAGATAATATTGCTCCACTCTCACCATCGGCTAAATCAATCTTGTTGGCTGAGATAGGCTTCTTGGTAAGTGCGTCCACTACATTTACTTTTAAGTATGTAGTTAGAATAGGTTTAGCAAACTCTGGTATTGGGAATGTGAATACTTCTAGATTGGTATTCGTACTTCTATTTTCAAGAAATTCTCTATCCGTAGAAGTATAACCTCTCTCACCATCTAAAGATACAGTCAGTCCTCCATCGTGCCCTAAGGTATTGATAGGGTAACCCATATTAACTGCCTTGGACCAAGACAAATGATCTCCTTTTCTAGCCGAGAAATAATTGTCAAAATCACCCATTCCAGGAAGACCATTAGATCTAAAATAGAGCGTATATCCATCCGCATGAATAAACGGCGACTCTTCGTTTTCTTTAGTATTGATATTAGCACCTAGATTAATAGGCATTGTCCATCCATTGCGATCTCCACCTCTTAAACTTACCCAAATATCTTTTCCTCCTAATCCATGCTTACGATTACTTGAAAAATATAATGCGCTGCCATCTGCTGAAAGACTCGGCTGAGATTCCCACGCTGGAGTATTAATTACAAGTCCCATATTTCGTGGAGCGATCCATTGCCCATTTTTAATGCGAGAGTAATATAGATCGCATCCTCCAAATCCATTCCGATTGTTACAGCTAGTAAAGACTACAAACTTCCCATTAGCCGAAAAGCTAAAGGTGCCTATCTCGGCAAACTCATCAAATTCAGCAAAGGCTGGGGCCACCAAATAGTCATCACCGTCTTTGGTAGCTACCATAAGCTCATCTGAACGACTATCTCTTCTTACGAATAATATAGATTCTCCATCTATAGACTCGGTAGCGCCATATTCTCTTGCTGAGGTATTGATACTTGCTGGCAATTTATCAAACTGAGTAGTTACAGGATTTTGCAATGCTTCATGTGCAAAATTGCTGTTTTGCATCATTCGCCTGGCCTTAGCTTCCTTTCTTTTATTAGTCGCACCTCTTTCAAGATATCCTTCAAAGTGAAATCCCGCTGCACCATACTCTTCTAGGGCGTGTAGCGTGAGTGCAGTACTGAAATACATTTCTGGATCGAATTCAGGCGCCTTTGCAATTGCGGCCAAAAAGCTCTCTTTAGCCTTTAAATATTCCTTTTTTTGATAGTGGATAGAACCTTTTCGAAGATAAATCTCCACGAAATCTGGATATTTTTTTAATAACTTATCAAATACATTGATTGCCTTATCTGTACCATTAGATCTACCTGAGTTTATAGCTTCTCTTAGTTTCTTTACTTCTTTCTTGGTAATATCTTTGCGCTCAGTGTAGTCCTGAGCAAATGCCATCATAGCAAGACAAGAAAGTAAGATTGTACTTAATATTAATCTAATCATTGTAATATTTTCTAGTATTCATCAACTTCATTATTCTCAAATTGAATAGATACTCATTTGTGGGATATACGATCGCTATTTTATAAACAAACTTTAATACCACATCTGTTCCACATTTTGAAAACCTTAACTACAACATTTCATCGCCAATATAAATTTGATTTATTTTCACTTTATTTTAAACAATATCTTTTAGTTTAAAAATATTGAAAAAGCAAAACATATCATTTAACAATATTCGTTATAACCTAGATTTCAATTAGATAAAAATATAGAATAATCTAATACGAAAATCATATTTGCTAAAGTAACTCTCATTCTAGATAAATAATGAATGAATATCAACAATTTGCTGTCACTATAACATACGTACAGTGACCTATCTCTTTGATGTTAAATCTTTTTTAACGATCTTTACCTTTCGCAACAGATAAGCCTGTTTCATTATATTAAGTCTTTTCCCTAAAACTCGTCCTAAGATTTGCTCTTAGTGCAAGAGTTAGTTGTCTAATGACTAATAAATTTGGAGTGGTTATTTCTGTATACACATTATGCAACAACCCTAAGCTAAGTTGAAGATGTTTTTTAAAACGATAATACAAGGAAGGTTAGAATTTGCGACTCAGAAGAGTTTTGACAAGGTGCTGAAGATGTTTATATATCGTGCTGAAAATTACCATCGAAATGAAATGATATTTGCTTCAGAGGAAATATTCAACAAAGAAAAACTTCTATTAGATATTCCAAGATTTGTAGGAACAAGTTCTGACAAGCACTTTAGAAATACAACAAGTTTAATTGCATATTGTTCCCAGTTTGCTATATCTGGATCAGTTCGAGCGTGGTTTTTAGATGAAGGAAAAATTCTCTACTATGAGATGATGGAACCAACTTCGGATAAAGCTGCGGTACAATCTTTTCTCAAGGGAAGAGATTTAGTTAAACAAGTCGGAAAAGAAAAAGAAGCTATAGAAGCTCTCGACGAAGCCATAGAAAAATATGATCGTCATGCCATGGCATATGAGCGTAGAGCAAAGGTCAATTTCTATCTCAAAGACTATCACAACGCACTAAGAGATTACAATAAATGTATCGATATTGACTCTACTATACCTACTGCATATTATGGTAAAGCTAAGATTCACGTCATAAAAGAGGAATGGGAAGAAGCGATCGAGAACTATGATATCACTCTAAAGCATACAGTAGCACTGCAACCTATCTACTGGAAAGCACGGAGACAAAAGTCAATTTGCCATATTAAGTTAAAGCAATGGGACAAAGCAGCTTTTGATCTTAAGCTTTTTACCAAGAGAACTTTTACTGATGACAATCCTAATAAGGAATGGAAAAAGCAAGCCTTTTTTAATTATGCAGTAGTACTACAAGAAATGGACGAAACTGACGATATACTCAAAAGCTTAGATGCTGCACTTGAACTTCCAGAACACCCTTCAGTAAGTATTGCAGAAATCTTAAGGACTCGTGGTCTTGCTAAGCAAAAAATGGGCAAAAATGGATTCATCAAAGATCTCAAAGACGCTTCAGACCTTGGCGATAAAATCGCCAAAGGTGCACTTACTGCAAGAGGGAAAAAAAAAGTCACCTCTAAATAATAATGAATCTCTAAGTGTAATTGTAAATACAAGTATTACTTGTTCCGTTGTCATCAAGAATTAATATCAGTCCTTCGTGTAATCGAACGTCTTTTTATTTGAAAGTGTTAAATTAAAAGTCGATTAGTATTATTTAAATGCCCAATGAATCATCCATCTTTCCGTAATTACTTTCTATTACTAGGATGATAAGTCAATATAGCATCTCTTAGATACTGAGTATTTACGTGTGTATAGATTTCTGTAGTCGTAATAGACTCGTGCCCTAACATATCTTGAATACTTCTCAAATCAGCTCCAGCATCTACCATATGACTAGCAAAAGAATGACGGAATGTGTGAGGACTCACTATCTTTTCAATAGCAGCTGCTTTGACAGCATCTTTCACAATGTTAAATATCATTACCCTTGATAGATGTGATCCTCTCCTATTGAGAAACATATAATCTTCTTCGCCTGACTTAGGTATAACCTTATTCCGAATTGGTAGGTAGTAGCTAATATACTTTATTGCTGATTTCCCAATAGGAATGATACGTTCCTTATTATTCTTACCTATCACTCTTACAAACCCTTCCTCTGGAAAATAATATGATAACCTGAGTCCGGTCAACTCACTTACTCGCAACCCACATGAATACAATGTCTCTAGTATAGCTCTATTGCGTTGACCATGGTCTGTACTGTGATCGATACTCTGTATAATGAGATCTATCTCTTCGTAACTTAGTGTATCTGGCAAGTATTTTCCCAGTCTAGGCCCCTCGAGTAATTCAGATGGATCATGTTGTATTAGATCTTCTATCAATAGAAACTTATAGAATGCTCTCACTCCAGATATAATTCTTGCTTGCGACTTAGCTTGGACACCCAATTCGTAAAGATAAACCACAAAATCTTCGAGATTTTGATATTGAATCTGAATAGGAGAGAGTTCTAATTTTTTGAGTCCAATAAAGTCTTGTACCTTCTTGATATCTCGAACGTAAGCATCTATGCTATGAGGCGAAAGTGATCGTTCCAACATAAGGTAATCTTCAAAACCGCGAATGAGACTATTCCAATCCATACCACAAAGATAGAGGAATTATCAATAAACATTAAATTAAATCTATATATGTAATTTCTTGAAATTCAATTATTCAATACGCGCTTAATTGGTAATGTCTTACCTTTTCAGTAAAAGCGTTATACTATATCTTTGATTCTCACTTAATGTCAGATCTCTATATGGCTCTAAAGAGCAGAGAGCTGACCTTTTTATTAATTAAACCCCTTACTCAGCTTACTTACATCTTGACAAACTGCTTAGAAACAGCACCATCGTTACTTTCCAAAGTCAAAACGTAAGAACCTGGTGATAAATAACTTACATCTAAAGTTAACATATCACCGACAACTTGACCTTTTTCTATTAGTCTGCCATTTGTGGAAGATATAAAGTATTTCTCAAAGCCACAATCCGACCATTTCGCTGTTATCTGATTAGTTGTGACAGTTGGGTATAATGATATAGCAAACTCTGGTATGTAATCCAAAGTAGAGGGATTATTATCTAAATTAACTTGTTCAAGATCAAATGTCTGTATCCCTCTTGCGAATGTACCAGCTACAAGCTCATTATTGACTGGATTATATACCATGTCGTATACTTCAATGATAGGCATATTATCACCTAATCTATCCCAAGACTCTCCCGCATCTACGGTAAAGTATATACCGCCATCCGTAGCTACGAAGATCACATTATCATCATACTCTGGATGAAGTAAAATATCATTGATAGCTATTTGAGGTAGGTCTCCACTGATAGGTATCCATGTTTGTCCATTATCATCTGTACGATGTATATGCGCTACGAAATCATTAGACTTATATCCAGTTACACTTACATAAGCAGAATTCGGCTTGCTAGGAGAGGCAACTATATCAGATACATATCTATATGGTATTCCCTCCGATACATTGTCCCATGTCTGCCCAGCATCTATCGATGACCATACTAGACCATCTGTCGTACCTGCATAGAGGTATTCCTCTATCAGCGGTGATTGATGCACTGTACTTATTGTATGAGCGAAGAACGATTCGTTTCCTGTAGTATCTGTTAGTATATCACTTATCTTAGACCACTTCACTTCCTCGCCATCATTGAAACCCTTATATACACTTTGTCTTCCCGCATAGAGTACTTTAGGATCATGCTTGCTTACAAAATAAGGTGTATCCCAGTTAGTCCCCTCACTATTATCAAATCCTGATCTGGCGCTATCGAAGCTATCTCCACCATCAAATGTAACTCGGAGGTTACCATTTTGGGATAAAACATAATAAATCATCGAATCTGATGGGTCAAAATCTATAGTAAATCCGTCACCCCCGGAAAGTCTGGGCCATTCATTGATTATTTCAGCATTGCCTCCCGATGTACCATTATCCTGAGCACCTCCATAATACCAATCTGGTCTATGTGGATTATATCCTATTCTATAAAATTGTGTAGCAACAATGTTCTCAATATCTACCCAGTTTTCAGCATCATTGGTTGATTCATATATACCACCATCAGTAGCTAGTATCATTCGGATTCCGTCAAAAATAAGATCGTGCTTATCCGCGTGAACAGCATATGTCGACCAGGAAGGTACTGCCCTTTCCCAATTAGATCCTCCATCTTTGGTTCTCCACATATCTACACCAAGAACGAATATATCATTGTCATCATTAGGATTAACTCTCACTTGACCAAAATACCAAGCGAAACCACCTAGGGCATTGCAAGGAAAGCCTGTATCGGGCAAAGTATTTATCTCTGTCCAATTGTCTCCTGCATCATTTGTTTTCCAAATCCCTAGTAACTGTGAGCCACCATTGGAACAGCTATCACTACCTCCAGTATTAACATAAGAAGCATATATATTGTCATAGTCTTGACCTGATATAGTAAGTCCAATACGACCCATTTGATCAGCAATAGGAAGTCCTCCTTCGAGCATTGTCCAAGTATCCCCGCCATCTATTGATTTATGTATACGAGCATCAGGCCCAACGATCCGTGATAGACTGTCGCTTCTATTTCTATTCCATCCAGCGGCATAGAGTATATTGTTATCTTCAGGATGAACGACCATGTCGATTACACCTGTAGAATCATTGATCATCAATTTATGCTGCCAAGAATCTCCGCCATCTGTACTTTTATATACGCCTCTTGCTGTAGTCTTGATAAATGGAAGTCCCATAGTAGAGACGTATATGATATCTGAATTAGAAGGTGCTACATGTATTCGTGAGATGATACTTGCTTCTTCTAACCCTTTATAATTCCATGAACCTCCACCATCTGTACTTTTAAATATTCCAGACCCAATCTTAGGGTAACCTGAGATATTAGGATCACCGGTACCGACATATATAATAGATGGATTATTGGGATCATAAGTAATTTCACCAATATTAAGGTCCGCCTGATCATCGAAAACAGGCTGCCAAGTTGTTCCATTGTCTACTGTACGAAATACACCACCAGAGGCGAATCCTGCTATAATTTCATCGCTATTATTTGGATTGACAGCGATTGTATTTACTCTAGCTCCGATGTTACCTGGCCCTTCTACTTTCCATTTTCCATCAGACCTAGCACCAGCATTGGTACGATTGGATACGTCCTCTTTTGCCAACTTATAAGCTCTATAATCAGGAGTCTTATATGGAAAGTTCTTATGGATAAATTGTTGCTCGTAAGGAAATTGCTTCTTATTCAAAGTTGAGAAATCTTCTACAGAAGATTCTTCTTCAGAAATGACATTCTTTTCAAAACATCCACATACTATTATACTTGCAGCAATCGCCGAAAGCCAAATCTTCGATAACTTCATTCTTACAGTTTACAAATATTAAAGCATACGTCAAAAAGGATTATTTGAAACCAATTTGAAATCGCCAACTATTCTTAATAAGGTATAACAGTATATACAACTATATTTATGCCAAATACCCATTTAAAAATTTTCTTATAAAACGTAAAGCAATATACCCTCCCAAAATTAATAATATCCTAAATTTTAAAGTGTCTTTTATAAGTAAGAACAAATCAAAAAGTTAAAAAGAATAATTTATTTTTCTACAATACCGTTTTATCTAGCATTTTTTGAAACCTACAAACGCTCCCCTATCCAATCAATAGTATAATCAATAACTTCAACTCTCTCTGGTTCATTAAATATTTCATGGTACAAACCATCAAAATATTTCAAAGATTTATCATTGGATGAAACACCATCGAAAAGCATTTGACTACCTAAAGGATCTGTAATTTTATCATCTACTCCATGCATTACTAGTATAGGTAGGTCAATCGCAGTAAATCTTTCCATAACATACTCCATACTCATTATCACTTCATATCCTTTACGAGCTCTGATTTTACCTTTGTAGATAAGTGGGTCCGATTGGTATCTCGATCTTACTTCCGGGTCCTTGGAAATCATGTCCTGAGCCAACTTAGCGGCTGGCAATTTTGGAAAAAGCTTTGATATAATAGGAGCTATCTTTCTGAATATTGGAGCCATACTGTCGTCAGACTTTACAGCAGGAGCAGAGAATATTGCCATATCAAATGGATGGTCCTTATGATCAATTAAATATCTAGTAGCTATCAATCCACCAAGACTATGGCTTAGTAAAATAAATGGAATGTCCTTGGGTTTTTCGGCTTCAGCGATCATTGCAAGATCCTCAGTCAATTGTATAAATCGATCTATATGACCTACTAATCCATCAGATTTACCCCCACCCCTAAAATCAAAAGAAGTAACACTAATTCCAGCTCTATTGAAAGATTTCGCTAGTTGGTTATACTCATATCTTCCACTATACTCTCCCAGTCCATGTAGGAGCAATATGATTGCCTTTGGATTTATAACTAGCCATTCGTTTTTATGGAGATTAAGGTTATCTGATGTTATATACCCCATAGTTTATTTTTAGATTACTTTAAGCAAACCTTTTTGTTTCACTTCAGGAATTACCGTTATATGTCTGATCCTATTATTAACTGCTATATCATTTGATCTTGCAATACTAATGAAATCACTTTGAAAAAAAGTAAATACCTTATCCCAGTAATAATGCAAAACTGTTTTCAGCACTTTGTGATATAGTATTGTAGCTTAAGAATAAAACACTCACTAGTAAAATAACTCTTGTACACATTAATTCCTTTTAATTATTGCAAACTTTAAATAGTCCATCTTCAATACTACAACAATAGTTACGCTACGCCGATAAATTTTGAACCTGTATAATAATAAAAAGCACTTCATTTCTGAAGTGCTTTTTATTATTATCTGTTATCGTTCGTAGTTAATTACAAACATGAATTTCGCTGATCGGAGTTCATGTATTATTTATTGAACACGCTAGCCTCCGAAGTCATCAAATGCTACGTTCTCCTCAGGTATACCCCAGTCGTCCGCCATCTTGATTACTGATTGATTCATCATCGGTGGTCCACAAAAGTATAATTCTAGTTCCTCTGGAGCTTCATGCTTACTTAGGAATTCATCGATTACTACATTGTGTACGAATCCCTTGAATCCATCACCCTTAGGATCATCAAGGTCTTCTTTGAGTACCCAGTTATCTTCTGGTAATGGATTATCCAATGCTACTGCAAATCTAAAGTTAGGGAATTGCTTCTCGATTTCTCTAAACTCTTCTACGTAGAACAATTCTTGCTTAGTACGTCCTCCATAGAAAAAGGTAACCTTACGTCCAGTCTTCAATGTCTGAAAGAGATGATATAAATGTGATCTCATCGGTGCCATACCCGCTCCACCACCTACATAAAGCATCTCGGATTCTGTCTCTTTGATGAAAAATTCTCCATATGGTCCTGAGATAGTTACTTTATCTCCTGGCTTACATCCAAATACATAAGAAGAACAAATTCCAGGATTAACATCCATCCAATCGTTTTTTGCTCTATCCCATGGGGGAGTAGCAATACGTATCGTTAAAGATACAATGTCACCTTCTGCTGGATGATTACTCATAGAGTATGCACGGAAGATCTCTTCTTCATTTTTCATCTTCAGATCCCAAAGACCAAACTTATCCCAATCTTTCTGGAATTTGTCCGGTGTATCGTGATATTTAGGATGGGCCGTGATATCCATGTCCTTATAGTCTACTGCTGTCTCTGGTACATCAACTTGGATATATCCACCCGCTTCGAAATCTAAGTTTTCACCTGGTGGAAGCTTTACGATAAATTCCTTAATGAATGTCGCTACGTTATAGTTTGAAATTACCTCGCATTCCCACTTCTTGATACCGAAAATCTCCGCAGGAATTTCAACTTGCATATCATTACGAACCTTAACTTGGCAAGCTAGACGTTTACCCTCTGCCGCTTCTTTACGAGTTAAGTGATTCATCTCCGTTGCTAGTGGATCTCCTCCTCCTTCGTGTATGTGACACTCACACATCGCGCAAGTACCACCACCACCGCATGCAGATGGAAGAAATATGTTTTGCTCTGACAATGCAGTCAATAAGTTAGTTCCTGGAGCAACTGCTATTGGATTAGACTCGTCACCATTGAGTATCAACTTAACGTCACCCTGAGGTACTAATTGCTTACGAGCATATATCAGCATCATAGAGAGTAACATGATTACTCCTGTGAATACTACTAATGCCCAAATTATCGGCACAAATGAAAGTAATATCATTCTGTATCTTCTTTATGTTATTTCTTAATAATTGTCTCTTAATTAAACGCAGCTAAGTCGATACCCATCAGACTCATAAATGCAAGTCCCATAAGACCTGTAAGTAAAAATGCCATACCTAGTCCTCTTAATGGAGCAGGTACATCCGAGTATCTAATTTTCTCTCTTATAGCCGCAATAGCGATAATCGCCAAAAACCAACCAAATCCACCACCTAACCCAAATGATACAGATTCTGCAAATCCATATTCTTTAGATACCATGAAAAGAGATCCACCAAGAATCGCACAATTCACCGTAATCAGTGGTAAAAATATACCTAGAGAGTTATACAATGATGGACTGTACTTCTCCACTACCATCTCTACTAACTGAACCATCGATGCTATTACTGCTATAAACAGTATTAGTCTAAGGAAAGTTAAATCAGTACCAAACAATCCTCCTTCACCAAGCAGGTAAGTGTTTATCGCCCAGTTTATTGGCATAGTGATAGCCAGGACAAATATTACCGCTAACCCTAGTCCAAATGCAGTTTTCACAGTCTTAGATACCGCCAAGTATGAACACATACCTAAGAAGTATGAAAGCGCCAGATTCTCAATGAATGCTGACTTGATGAATATGTTTATTAATTCGCCCATGATAGTTAAGTTGAAGTCTTTTAAGTCAGTTGAAGTTTAAAAATTCACTCTATCGACTAATCTTTATTTATTAATTCAGAATCTGTAAAGACTCTTTTAAAAAAATTACTCAAACCCTGTTAGGATACGTCAACCAATTGTGGTTTCCATGCCCTGTGTATCCATATCATCACTGCTATAACAAACATGGCCGCAGGGAATAATATCATCAAGTTATTAGGTTGGTACCAACCCATCCAAGATCCATCAGCAGCTGTATTAACGGCATACTCTGAACTACTACCAATTATCTTGTATCCGAATAATTCACCTTTACCGAAGAGCTCTCTTACGAATGCTACAGCCATCAATATAATACCGTAACCAATACCGTTACCGATACCATCAAGTGTTGATCTATATGGATCATTTCCCATGGCGAAAGCCTCAAGGCGTCCCATTACGATACAATTGGTAATGATCAGACCGATGAATACTGAAAGTTGTTTATAACTATCATAACTCACAGCTTTAAGTGTAAGCTCTACGATAGTAACAAGAGTCGCTATAATTACAAGCTGTACGATCATACGCACCTGCTTAGGTATCGAATTACGTAATGCTGATGTAATCAAACTACTAAACATAGTTACAAATACGACCGCAATAGCCATTACAAGTGAGTTCTTCATACCAGTAGTTACCGCCAAGGCACTACAGATACCTAATACTTGTACAGTAATAGGGTTATTAGTACTTAATGGGTCTACAAGGAGTTTCCTTTCATTCTTACCGAATGTCATTCCTTGGTTTTTTGCTACAGCTGCTTCTGCCATAATTTATTTTTTTATTTATTAACTGTTCAGCTATACCCTTGAACCTTCAAGATTTTAGCTTTTGGGTTATCTTACTTTTTGATTTTTTCGAAATATGGTTGATAATACACTATACCCCTATCTAACATCTCAGCGACACCGTCAGCTGTTATTGTAGCTCCAGAGATACCGTCAACTTCATGGGGTCCACCTTTAGATCCTCCCTTGACTACGTCTATAGATTTAAAATCTCCATTACTAGCATATAGATTCTTTCCAGTGAATTGATTTTTCCAAGATGTATTATCTTTGATCTCTGCACCAAGTCCTGGAGTCTCTGCCTGATGATCAAATGCCACACCTGCAATAGTGTTTACATTAGATTCTAATGCTACATTACCCCAAATTTCATCCCATAGTCCATTACCTACTATAGATACTATATACGATTTATCTCCTTTACTATCAGTATAGGTATAGAATGGTAATAATCTGTCAGCGTCTGATTTTCTCTTCTCTTTTCGAATGTTCACATCCTCCGCTCTACCACCTTTGTATCCTGCAGCTATTACATCTTCTTTAGATATCTCTTCACCCCTCTGATTGACCACTTTTTGATCTATAGAGTTTGTGAAAATATCGTCTATTTTTTCTGGAGACATTTTACTAATAGGAGTATCCAGTTTACTTGCTACGGCATACAAAATGGCCTTTTTATTATAAAGTGCTTCATTAGCTTCGTGAACTGGTTTCAGAAAAGTGAAAAGTCCTGCGAGCGTTAATGCTACCAACGTAGTCATTATAAGCACAAACTTGATTACTTGATTAGTATTATGCACGTTTCAGTCTTTTTGATATGTTAGATTGTAATACGTAATGGTCAATTAATGGAGCGAATGTATTCATAAAAAGTATCGCTAACATCCATCCCTCAGGATATGCTGGATTCAATACTCTGATAATCATACCTATGAATCCGATTAAGAATCCGTACCACCACTTACCAGTGTTAGTTGATGCGGCGGTAACTGGATCAGTAGCCATAAATGCCATCGCGAAGAAGAAACTACCCATAAAGAATTGGTAGTACCAAGGCACTTCCATAAATGGTGTGGCTCCCCAGGCATTAAGTGTGAGCGCTCCCACTATACCACCAATCAACATAGATAGCATAATACGCCAACTGGCAATCTTAGTGACTAAAAGAAATAATGCTCCGATTAAAATCAATGGCTTAGATGATTCTCCAATAGACCCAGGAATCGTGCCCCACCACATTTGAGATGGTGTATATACTGCGGTCGCACCTTCCCATCCACCTTGATAAGCTAATGCTAAAGGAGTCGCTCCTGTATAACCGTCAACGACGGCAGTGCTGGCAGCATTATACCCATCGAGGCCCAGCCAACCAAACAGAGTATTAAATAAATTGTGAGCCCAGCCATAAGTTGCCGCTGTTCCTTCTGCTAATCCGTCAAATCCAGATACCCATACTTCATCTCCTGCGATAGTAGTAGGATAAGCGAAAAAGACAAATACCCTTGCAAGTAAGGCTATGTTCCAGATGTTCATACCTGTACCACCGAATGCCTCTTTACCTAAGATTACCGCAAATGCTACTGCTACAGCTAATATCCATAATGGAATATCAGGTGGCATGATCAATGGAATCAAAGCTCCAGATACAAGGAATCCTTCTTCTACGGCATGCCCTTTCTTAGCTGCAAATATAATTTCTATTCCTAGTCCGACTACGTGAGTCACTATGAAAATAGGTAGCATAAGGATAAGACCATGAGCCAACTTCAGGTGAAAACCTTCGATAAAACCCAGGTATTGACCTGCTGCAGTAAAATGCTGATGCCCTATGTTGTATGTACCAAATAGGTAGCATAACTGCATTGCAATCACTACATGTACCATCAATCTCTTGAGATCCATCCCATCTTTGATCTGAGTCCCTTTAGGTCCTGTAATACTATCCGGCGCTAGAGCGAAAGTGTATACTGCATCGTAAAATGTATGCAGTACTGGACTCTTTTTCTTGTCCGGTTCTATTTTTTTGAAAAAATCAACTAATCCCATTTGGATAGATATATTGCTGTTATTTAAATTTAGTTTTTTCTATTCGTTCTCGACTTGCATGATTACATCTGATCTCTCATTGTATCCAGTCCATCTCTAAGTATACTCTGCAGAGGCGATTTAGAAGGACATATAAATTCGCAAAGCGCTAGATCTTCTTCTGATAGTTCTAGTATGCCCAATCCTTCCATATTTTCAAAATCGTTTGCCAAAATGGCTTTCATAAGATGCTGTGGGAAAATATCCATCGGCAACATTTTCTCGTATGCTCCAGTCTGTACAAACGCTCTTTTCTCACCGTGCGTATTAGTATCTACATCAAATTTATGATTAGACATGATGTAAGTAGGAAAAGTAGGTGAAACACTTGGTCTTGGCTTCAGTGGAAGTAACCACCCGAATAACTCATGCTTATCTCCTTCTTCTAATACAGTTACCTGACTAGTCTTCTGATCTAAGTAACCATCCACTGCTATTATATCTCCTGTAAGTACGTCACCGCTTATGATCCTAACATGATCGCTTTTTAGATTAGCTCCAATCAGTTCTTGTACGCTAGCTCCTAAATACGTCTCAACATATCCATTATTCACTTCAGCACCAGTAAGCGCTATCCTAGTTCTAGTATCATAGGCACCAGTCATGAAGAGTCTTCCTAGTATGATTACATCTTGTACTTTCAATGTCCAAACTACATCACCAGTGTTGATAGGTGCTGTATGATGGATCTGTATACCTACATTTCCTGATGGATGCTTTCCTGCGAAATAGTTAGAGACCACTCCCGTCGCTCCTGAAAATGCTACGTGAGACGAATGCTCTCTTCTACCGTCGAGACCTATAAATACTTGGCCATCAGTCAACTTGGCTAATGCATCTAGTCCTTTTTGGAATGCTCCATCGTTACCTTCGACTACTGCATTGAGGTCTGGTGCATTAGGCGCAGTTGCAAAAGTAGAAACGAATATATTCTTAGGTACTATCTCATGACTAGGGACCACATCGAATGGTCTCTGGTTAAGGTGTGCCCATCCTCCAGTCTCTAGCATGAATTTTACTATATCTTCTCTAGAAGCATTTTCTAGATTAGGTACTGAGTTTTCTTTGAATGTCACCTCGCTATCCGCTTTGATAATCACTTCAGTGATAGCTCTCTTCGCTCCCCTTTTGATTTCTATAACTTCACCACTTACAGGTGCAGCATAAATTACCTCAGGATTACTTTTATCAAACATGAGTGCATCCCCAGCTTTAACGTGATCACCAACTACTGATGATATCTTTGGAATCGGAGCCATACCTCTAAAATTAATAGGCTTAATCGCGTAATGCTTGGCTGTGTTGACAATGGTGTTTTCTGTATCTGCTCCACCTACTAGCTTTATGTCATGACCTTGATTAAGAGAAACAAATCTCTTATAATCTACATGGTCTCCTGCTGATGGCCTAAATAGCGATGAAAATGATGGAAACAAACTGTAGTCATTCTCCGAAGTATCTACTCCTAGATTCTTAGCTTCTATCTGCATCATATTATCTGCTAGAGATAAAACAGCATAAATTAATGCAATTATACCTACTCCAAACAAAGAATAGAGCAAATAATTAGGACTAGAGCCCGCTGCTGCGAAAGATAATTGGGTAGAAAAAAGAAGAGCTACAGTGATTTTAAAGCTGCTGTGTATTGGCTTCAATTTGGTCTGATTTAGTTAGCTATATAAAATTTGTGCAAAGATAAAAAAGCTTATCGATATCAACAGCAAAGGGTACAAAGTGAACGACAATGGAGTTTATTTAGACTAAATCTAGATAGTCAAGAGTATTTAAAATATTATTCTGCTTCAAATGTTACTGCTAAATTCTACTTTCTTCAATGATTTCATTCCAATACGGACTATAGTTATTTTACTTTTCACAATACATTCTGTAAGTCAAATAATACTTCTAACATTCTATAAATATAAAGGCCTTCGATTACTCGAAGGCCTTTATATTTATATATTTATTCCACAGCTTGAAGACTATGGCTCTTACTAGAATCTCGGACAGTAAACACCTCTATTCTCAGGTCCACAGATTAAATACTGCAGCGAAAACTCAAATGCTCCGTTAGCAGATCCTGCAGAACTTAGCTTTGAAATGTTAACGTCATAAGAGAATCCAATGCCAAAGTTCTCATAATCAAATCTTGAAGATAAGATAACAGCATCAGAATGAATTCCTCCTTCATCTTTACTACCTAATCTATACCATGCACCCAATTGCCAGCTTTGGTTAGAAAGTCTGCTCGGTCCTAGAGCAAATCTTACACTCGCTCCACCATTAAGTTCTCTATGTTGACCTTGTGCCATATATACTATGTAAGGCAATAAGCTAATTTTAGGTTGAATCTCAAACTGAGCTCCACCGTGGAGAGTCACTTTTGTGTATAAAGACTCAACTGACCCTAAGAATGATACGTCCGGTTGATTAAGATGGTGAAGTGCAGCACCAAGATAATAATTAGTATTCTTATCTATAACGCTAAACCAAAGTAGTCCAGCTCCTAAATCTGCAAATAGAAAATCAAAATCTGTAAATCCTGCTTCATTTGGTAAAAGTTGAGGATCAAATCCATTAGTAGTAATTTGCGATGGCCATCTAAGGTCCTTATCGCTTATACGACGTTGAGTCATACCTCCATCTACTCCAATTACCAAATAGGATGCTTTTTTTCGATAACCTGCCATTTTCTTACTGTAGGACAAAGATAATCTACCTTGAGTAGTTCCAAATCTTGATTCACCAGCTACATCACCCCAAAGTGACCCACCTATACCAAAGTAATCTTCTCTACCTACTGGTACTTTCTGATCATAAGAAGCCGAATATGTATTGTAAGCATTTGCCTTAAGCACCGATGCCCATTGATTCCTGTAGTTTGCTACAAATCTGGTTTTGCAGTTCATAACACCAGTCATCGCAGGATTGAGATTTAGTGGGGACATATAAAACTGGGAGAAGTGTATGTCTTGCGCCTTAACTGAAGTAAATCCAGCTAAAACAATAAACGTACACACCAATAATCTCGATAAAGTCTTCATTTAAAACGCTTTAAAAGGTTTAGTCAAATAGAGTAATAGCTGTATTATTATTCGACGAAAGAAAGTAAAATTAGTAATATTCATCTATTGTCAAACAAAATCATGCTTTTTTATTATTACACTTAGTAGACACGATTAGTTAGCATGATGCTGCATCAATAAAGCAACTATTTGGATTTCCACCCATATTATAATTCGATTTTATTTTCAACGTTTAACATATGTACGAAAACCATGCCATATAAGTCCTATATTCTCAGCCATTTAGCATTAAAGTTATCTATCAAATTGTCATCATAGTGATCAGCCACTTTAAATAAATATTCAAATAATCTTAATGCCGTAAACGCCTTGAGAATTTAATCAAATATTAATAATGATAATTAAATTTTCTCTAACAGAAAAACATAGCCCATCCAACTCAAAATTAGCCTTCAATAACTTGTGAGAATGACTGTTAAGTATATGAGAATTAATTTACTAATTATTAAATCACTTCTTAACTTTATCTTTATGATTAATAACATGAGATGAAATTTAGAACTGAGCTACAAATTCAAAAATCAGACATCAATATCAGTTACAGCGACAGCCTAATTTTACTAGGTTCTTGTTTTTCTGAAAACATAGGTAATAAGCTAAATCAGATCAAGTACCCAACTACTGTTAATCCGCTTGGAATAGTATATCATCCATTACCTCTACATAATTCTATTTTAGAAGCAATACAAGGCAAAAAAATAGATAAAAGCGATCTTAATGAAAACATAGATAGTCAATATACCGCATGGAATATACATAGCCGACTTAGTAGTCTAGATGCAGAAGAGACAATCTCTCATATGAATAATGGCATCCGTCAACTATGTAAATCTATCAAAAAAGCGAACTACTTAATCTTGACATATGGAACCGCTTATTACTATGATCATAAGCTATATGGACCTGTAGCTAATTGTCATAAGTTTCCATCTACTGATTTTAAAAAGAAACTTTCGAATCCAGCGGAACTCAACAGTAGCTTCAACGAAATGTATACTAAAGTAAAGGAAGTAAATGCAAATATAAAACTAGTACTTACTGTAAGTCCAGTGCGCCATATCAAAGACGGTTTAGTCGAAAATAATAGAAGTAAAGCTCACTTACTCACTGCTGTACATAAGATATGCGATCAACATAATGACTGTCACTACTTACCATCATACGAATTACTACTTGATGATTTACGTGATTATAGATTCTATGCAGATGACATGATACATCCTTCAACTAAGGCAATAGATTATATATGGAACAAAATAAGTTGCCAAATACTAGATCCAGCCGAAAAAAGACTTAGAGAAGATATCATCAAAATAGTTAGAGCTGCATCTCATCGTCCATTTAACGTAGATTCAGTGCAACATGCTAAATTTACAACCTCTCAAAACACAGCAATAAAAAAGATTTTGGTAGCTTATCCTAAGCTAGATTTTTCAGAAGAAATAAAAGCTTTTAAAAATTAATTCTTATCAATTTTACAACCTTGTTGCCAAAAGCACTTCAAATCGCTCTAGTACTTATATGTCGAATTTTGCTTTAATATGGAGTGATTTCTTTGTCTCATTTAGGTCTTGTCCAACAAAAATTGATTTAGTCTCCTAGACTACAGACTTTAGACAGCATATTAACTTCTTCCTATTTTCCCACTTGATCCTTGACACTTAAATTGATCTTGCTATATTCGCAATGTGAGCGGAAACTTAGAAGCGCTAGTATCTAGATACAAAGAAGATACAAGGACGAAGAAGATCAACGAATTCCTCCAGAAGGACACTCCTAGCAGAATCAGATTAGAAGGATTAGTAGGAGCTCAGGAGTCCTTTGTCCTATCCGCAACATATCTGCTGTCTCCCAGAGTATATATCTATATTGCTATCGATAAGGAAGAGGCTGCTTATTTACAGAATACACTAGAAGCTATACATGATGCTTCAGATGTAATGTTCTTTCCTGATTCGTTTAAGCGACCGATGCAGTTTGAGGAGATGAATAATAGTAATATACTGCAACGTACAGAAGTGGTCAACAAACTGCGAATAAAAAGCAGTAAACCTCGCATCGTAGTGAGTTACCCGGAAGCACTATTCGAAAAAGTTGTAAATCCCGCCATCCTCGAAGCCAATAAAATCGTCATCACTAAGGACGAAAAGCTGGATGTCGATACTATGATTGAAATCTTAGTAGACTATGGATTTATTCGGACAGACTTCGTATATGAACCTGGGCAATTTTCGATCAGAGGTGGTATCATAGATATCTTTTCCTATGGAAATGAATGGCCCTATCGCATAGAGCTATTTGATGATGAAGTAGAAAGTATTCGAACATTCAATCCGATCAATCAACTCTCCGTACAAAATATAGCTACTGTAAGTATCATACCTAATATCAATGTCAAATTTAAGCAAAATCAAAAGGTACCGTTATTCGATGTACTCGACGCTAATTCGGTGGTGTGGGTCAAAGATTTTGATGTGTTGCTTGATAAGTTACAAATCTGTTTTGATAAATGTGAAGAGTTTGCCAAAGTGCTCAAGACTAGAGAAGATAGCGAACTCAAGCAAGCGTTTGAAGAAAGAGCATTTATATATCCAAATGAAACGATGGCTGCAATCAGCGATCACCATATGATACTAGAACGACGTGGAACAATTTCCATAGATCCAGATTTAGTGATGAACTATGAGACTAGTAATCAATCCAGTTTCAATAAAAATTTCTCGTTACTCATAGAAGATATGAAGCACAAGGAGAAGCAGGGATTCACCAATTATTTATTCACAGATAGTGGTCGACAAATAGAACGATTTTACAAAATATTTGAAGATCTAGATGCACAGTTAGATTTTCACCCAGTCAATAAAGCGATACATGCAGGGTTTGTTGATAGGCAACTTAATATAGCTTGTTATACAGATCACCAAATTTTCGAAAGATTCCATAAGTATAAACTCAAAAAAGGCTTTACCAAGGAGCAGGCGATGAGTCTCAAAATGTTACGTGAGCTCCAACCTGGGGATTTCGTTACACATATCGATCATGGTGTAGGTCGTTATTCGGGATTAGAAAAAATAGAAATCAATGGCCATAAGCAAGAGTCTCTTAGACTTTTCTATCAAAACAATGATGTACTATATGTAAGTATCAATAGTCTACATAAGATATCAAAATTTAAAGGAAAGGATGGTACACCTCCAAAGCTAAGTAAGATTGGTGGAGACGCATGGAAAAAACTAAAATCTACGACCAAGAGAAAGGTCAAAGATATGGCGAAAGAGCTGATCAAACTCTATGCGAAACGTAAAGCATCGAAAGGTCATGCATTCCCCCCAGATGGATATCTACAAAACGAACTCGAAGCTTCATTTATCTACCAAGATACTCCGGACCAAGAGAAAGCAACCATAGAGACTAAACAGGATATGATGCAGGAACATCCTATGGATCGATTGATTTGTGGTGATGTAGGTTTTGGCAAAACAGAGATAGCTATACGTGCAGCATTTAAGTGTGTAAGCGATGGTAAACAAGTGGCAATATTAGTACCTACAACAATACTTGCGCTACAACATTATAAAACTTTTTCAGAGCGACTTAAAGAGTTTGGTGTCACAATAGACTATGTCAACAGATTCCGAACTGCCAAAGAAAAAACACAGATATATAAAGATGTAGAATCAGGAAGAGTAGAAATTCTGATAGGTACACATGCCATACTCAATAAGAAAATAAAATTTAAAGATTTAGGTCTTTTAGTTATCGATGAGGAGCAAAAATTTGGAGTAGCTGCGAAAGAAAAACTACGTGGCATGAAAGTGAACGTAGACACATTAACACTCACTGCCACTCCAATACCCAGAACATTACAGTTTTCTTTGATGGCGGCTAGAGACCTGTCTATCATAAGAACTCCTCCTCCTAATCGTCAGTCAATACATACAGAACGACGAATATTTAATGACGAACTGATCAAAGATTCCATCTACTACGAAGTGAATAGAGGTGGTCAAGTTTTCTTTGTACATAATCGTGTGAAGTCCCTCCCAGAAATCGCTGGAATGATCCAGAAATTATGCCCAGATATAAAGGTAGGAATGGCTCATGGTCAGTTAGAAGCTAAACAACTCGAAAAAAAATTAATAGATTTTATAGATTACAAATACGATGTATTGGTTTGCACTAATATCATAGAAACAGGTCTAGATATTGCCAATGCCAATACAATCATTATCAATAATGCACAGAACTTTGGCATGAGTGATCTTCACCAACTGCGTGGGCGTGTAGGTCGATCTAATCGTAAAGCTTTCTGTTATCTTTTCACACCGCCTATATCTGTATTAACCTCTGAAGCACGAAAGCGTATCCGAACATTAGAGGAAAATTCTGAACTAGGAAGTGGGTTTCAAATTGCAATGAAAGATCTCGATATCAGAGGCGCTGGAAATCTATTGGGTGGCGAACAAAGTGGATTTATCTCCGACATAGGATTTGAAACTTATCAGAAGATACTAGAGGAAGCAGTACACGAACTCAAGGAAACAGAATTTAAAGATTTATTCAAAGAAGACCTCGATAAGAAGCGCGAATATGTACGAGATGTAGAGATCGATACTGATATCGAAATGCTCATTCCTGATGCTTATATTCCAGTTATCCAAGAAAGATTATTGCTCTATACTGAGTTAGATACTATCTCTGATGAAGCAGGTTTATCATCATTCAAAATAAAGCTTAAAGATAGATTTGGAACTATACCAAAGCAAGTCGATGAGCTAGTAGATGCCCTCCGTCTGAGATGGATATGTAAGGAATTAGGCTTTGAAAGATTGTCTTATAAAAACAATAAACTGAGATGTTTTTTTATTGCCAATGCTCAATCGAGTTACTTTGAATCTGAGCTATTTCAAAAATTACTGAAATTTGTTTCTACCGATGGTCAGAAAATGGGACTGACGCTCAAGCAATCTAAAAATTTCTTAATTGTCATCAAAGAAAGATGTAAAAACCTGAGAGAAGTGAAAGCTATATTGGATCGAATGGGAGAAGAGGTACTTTAAATTAAACGCTCTTCTATGTCAAATTATCTGTGAGAAAAGATTACGACTTTAAAGTTGTAATAGGTTAGAAATTATAGACGATTCCCACTCCATTATATGTTGAGGTAATTGCCCAATTATAGTTTTCTAACTCCATCTTTTTTATTAAAGCCATATCCATTTTATTCAAGACTATTCCTATTGTACCAACAATGCATGCAGCCATTCCACTTATCAATGCAGTCCCTAAATATAATGGGTCTGGGTCAGACCCAGAATTAGAGAATACCTCAGAAAATGAAAATGCTGAAATCGTTATTAGAGCCAAACTTGTGTAACCCGTGGCTTTGGTCCAACTAAATTTATTGTCCTTATGTTCAAAATCATTATCACTTCTAACGTTTGAATAATAATCGAGTTGAACATCATCTTTCTTTATTAAATTAATTTGAGAAAACAATGGGTGTATTGTAATTATTAAGAGAAGAATAAAAAAGGGAATTTCATTGGTCTAAATATTTTATTAATCAATACATCAAATATATCCTACAAGGCGTTCCTAAATTAAGAATTAAATAAAAACTGTTCTCCTAAGTCAAAGCTGAAACTTAAGTAAATTTAAAAAATTTGAATTTCCACTTTACGCACTCCATCATCCATTTGCTCAATATTCATCTGAACAAATGTCTCTCCTTTGATCAAATCCATAATAAGCTCAGGCCATTCGATGAAGCAGTAATTACCTGAGTACAGATAGTCTTCGATTCCGATCTCATATGCTTCATTTAGATCATTGAGTCTATACAGATCCATATGGTAAATAGAACCATTTTTGCCTTCATATTCATTGACTAGGGAGTATGTAGGACTACTAGTGGAACCTTTGTGACCAAGAATAGTCACAATTTGTTGTGTTAGAGTAGTCTTACCTGATCCGAGATTACCTTTTAGCAAAACTATACGACAACTACCAATGATGCCTAAAAGCTGCTTTGCAGCTGAAGTAATATCCTCCAATTTAGAGATATAGATCGTATGTGACTTAGAATTATTCATACACGAACAAAGGTATGGGTATATGAGAGAAAAGAGAAGTCATTTAAAGAGAATTGTACTAATTGATTTACTACTTGTGGAGTTTAAGATATCGCGAAACTCGAAAGCATCTAAAGACTTTATACTCGGCAGAAATTAAGCAATAAATGTAGTCTAGAATCATTCATTTTTGTTTACAATTTTGTCCATTATGAAAAACATTCATTATCAGAGGGTTAGATACGAAATTCTCTGAGTTTTTTGATGCCATTTAACTACTATTTACACCTTAAAAAGCTTACTTTTGTTTGAATTTTGAAAAGTAGAAAATGAGCGAAAATAAAAGCAATTATAATGCTAGTAATATCCAAGCATTAGAAGGACTAGAAGCCGTAAGGATGAGACCTGGAATGTATATAGGTAGTACGGATTCCAAAGGACTTCACCACCTAGTTTGGGAGGTAATAGATAACTCTATAGATGAGCACTTGGCTGGTCACTGTACTGGTGTAGAAATGACTATCCACGAGGACAATAGTATCTCTGTCACAGATGATGGAAGAGGTATCCCTACTGGTATGCATGAGAAATTGCAAAAGTCTGCTTTAGAGGTAGTAATGACTGTTCTGCACGCAGGTGGAAAGTTTGATAAGGATACTTATAAAGTATCTGGTGGACTTCACGGTGTAGGTGTCAGTTGTGTAAACGCCCTTTCGACCAAACTTGTAGCGACTGTCCATAGAGATGGTAAAATTTGGCAGCAAGAGTATAGTGAAGGAATCCCTCAAACTGAAGTAACTCAGATCGGAGAAACTGATATTACTGGCACTATAATTACTTTCCATCCAGATCCTTCGATTTTTGAGACGTTGGTGTACAATTACGTTACTCTTGCTAATCGATTAAAAGAGATGAGTTATCTCAATAGCGGCTTAAAGCTCAAACTTACAGATGAACGCGAAAAAATTGACGGGGAGTTTAAATCTGAAGATTTTTATTCTGAAGGAGGACTTAAAGAGTTTGTCAAATATCTTGATCAATCTCGTACACCTATAATCTCTGAGCCAATCCACGTGATCGGCAAAGAAGAAAATGTAGAAGTAGAAGTCGCGATGCAGTACAATACTGGTTATCAAGAGAATATATTCTCATTCGTAAATAATATATCTACTCGTGAGGGAGGAACACACGTCGCAGGATTCCGTAGGGCTGTTAATAGGCTATTTAAGCAATACGGAGATGATAACAATATGTTCTCTAAACTCAAATTCAGTATTTCTGGAGAAGATTTCCGCGAAGGACTTACTGCCATTGTATCTGTAAAAGTACCTGAACCTCAGTTCAAAGGACAAACTAAGGGTGAACTAGGAAACTCTGAAGTAACAGGAATAGTATCTAGAGCGGTAGGAGATATACTGAAGCATTACCTTGAGGAAAACCCTAAGCAGGCTAAACGAATCGTAGATAAAGTAATCCTCGCTGCAACAGCAAGACATGCTGCTCGTAAGGCTAGAGAAATGGTACAACGTAAAAACGTACTGACTGGTGGTGGACTTCCAGGAAAATTATCTGATTGTAGTAGTAAAGATCCTGCTGAGTCTGAGATATTCCTTGTCGAAGGGGATTCTGCCGGTGGTACTGCTAAGCAAGGTAGAGATCGTAAATTCCAAGCGATTCTGCCACTTAGAGGTAAAATTCTTAACGTAGAAAAAGCTATGGAGCATAAAATCTACGAGAACGAAGAGATCAAAAACATGTTTACCGCTTTAGGGGTAAGTATTGAGGAGAAAGATGGTGATCGAATACTTAATATAGAAAAACTAAGATACCATAAGATAGTTATAATGTGTGATGCCGATGTCGATGGTAGCCACATTGCTACATTGATACTTACATTTTTCTATAGATATATGACTCCTCTAGTAGAACAAGGATATATATATATCGCTGCGCCACCACTTTATCAAATACGAAAAGGTAAGAGTTCTGTGTACTGCTGGAATGAAGAAGAGCGTATAGAGGCTATCAAAACCTACTCTAAAGGAGAAAATGATACCTCAGTAAAGATACAAAGATATAAGGGTCTAGGTGAGATGAACGCTTCTCAACTATGGGAGACTACGATGGATCCAGAAGAACGAACTCTAAAACAAATAATTATCGAAGACGACATGGAAGCAGATAGAGTATTCTCTATGCTCATGGGCGACGAAGTACCACCACGCCGTAAATTTATCGAAGAAAACGCTACTTATGCTAATATTGACATATAGTCCGTTGGCAGTTTTACTTTAGGACATAGGTATCATATAGCTGAATACTGATTATCTAACGTTTTAAAATAGAGATTTATCTCGAGCCGTGTATAACATTAATAATTAATAGACAGTCCTTATTGTCGAAGGTTCTATTATATCTGCCAAGCTCTGTGCTAAAGTTATACGAGGCTATCGAGAAATACACACAAATAAGTTCTTAAGATTACACAACGTCAACTGGCAGCAACAGGTAGACTTTGATATATTAAAGTTGCTAAAAATTGATTATAGTTTGAGAAATAAGAAAAGGACAGCACATGAAATAGTATTTGAAGAGGAACTCCTTCCTCATATCAATGCATTAAAAACCTTTGCGTATCACCTTTCGTACAACGAAGAAGATGCCAATGATCTCGTGCAAGAAACCTATATGAAAGCTCACAGGTTTATAGATAAATATATCTCGGGAACTAATGCAAAAGCATGGTTGTTTAAAATTTTGAAGAACGCTTATATCAACCAATATAGGAAAAAAAGTAAGCGTCCTCAACAGGTTGATTTTGAAGAAATAGTAAGTTATCATAATAGTGATGATAATTCAGGTACTGGTTATCACGACCTAAGAGCTGAAATTTTTGAAAATATGATGGGAGATGAGGTAACGATTGCTATCAACTCACTTCCTATCGACTTTAGAACAGTAGTTTTGTTATGTGATATCGAAGGGTTTACATATGAGGAAATATCTAAAATCATAGATGTACCTATTGGAACTGTTAGATCTAGATTATTCAGGGCAAGAAATATGCTCAAAGAAAAACTATTAAAATATGCCCAAAAAATTGGGTATGAGGATAAACGAGGAATTCATAAAGCTATAAAAGGTAAAAGTGAAGAAGAGTAATAATAAGCTATGAGTTGTCAAATCTTAGATAATGATAACCTCAAAAAATTGATATTTATTTTTGTTTCTTTTGGGGAGCGCTTTATCGCTTCTTTCATGCAGATATCTTCGGATTGATAGATTCTGTTTTGATTATTTAATTTTAATTAATTTTTGATAAATCAAACGAAGCCATGCCAAATTCTGAAAACATGAATGAGATAAGAGCAAGCATCAATCTCTATTTTGACAACGCACTTACTACAGACGCTCAACAAAACCTTCTCAATAAAGTAGACTCCGATTCTACTTGCCACAAGATCTTCAATCAAGAAAAAAATATTCGTGAGTTCATCAAGAACAACGTCACTAGACCAGATGTTTCTCCAGATTTCATCCAAAATATTATGAACAATATAAAGATTGTTTAAATAAATTGGATTGTAGTTATTAATTCTGTAGAGAAGATAATAAGATAACTCTTGCTACGCATCTAGTTTGTTCCTTTGAAAGGGCTACATGGATTAAAAGTTTTATTACAATCAAATTTTATTTGGGAAGAGACAGCATTGAAATTGATAATACTAATTGGTCATAATGCTATAACCCCTTAAAAAGTATAGTAACACTTCAAAGCTCAAGCCTAAAAAAAATTGTGCTTTCCTGAACAAAGACAGAAAGTCTACACCAACCTCTTTAGTTCTGCGTTAGTCAAAATAGCCTCTTCGTTAGCATCTAACTCACAATCTATTAAAACAACGCCTGGAGTCTTCCCTGGAGTAAAACTACCAAGTGTATCATCAAATCCTAATGCCTTGGCTCCATTATATGTCGCCCACTCGAGTAAAGTCGAGGTAGGTATATAGCTATTGAATTTTTTGATTGTCTTCATTTCCTCGAAGACTGAAAGTTGCCAATTAGAACTAAGACTGTCTGTACCAATTGTCATATTCGCTTCAGTATTCATGAAGACTTGGTAGTTAGGCAAAGCGTTTTCTATATATAAATTAGCATTAGCACAGGTTGCCCAATATACTTTTTCACTCCACTTTTGCGCTGCTACTACATCGTCTGCTGTAGTTCTTGTATTATGCACGAATAATGTACGCTGGTTTGGATCCATTTGTGACATTGCATGATAAATAGAATTCTTACCAGTCAAATTGAAATCACTAAGTGAAAATCCAAAACCTTCATAAAATTCTAAAAAATCACCTGACTTTGTGTTAAACAAATCATCCTCGTGCTTTGTCTCTTGGTTGTGGATAGAGACTGTACTATTTAGTTTATTGTTTTCCTTGATAAATTTATATAGTCCGTCGCTAACTGTATATGGAGCGTGCGGTACATATGATTTTCTATTTCCATTTTTGCCACTATGCCGAGCGTACACTTCACTATATTGTTTGATCATAGGCTCCGTCATACTATCCTGCATGAAGTCAAACATTTCTACAAAAGTATAATATCTAATAGCACTCTTCGACTTGACCTTTGCGGTGTCAGCTTTATTACTAATATCACCTACAGCCACTATCCCTTGAGCATGCATATATTTATCCGCATCAACTATAGCATCATCAATTTCTGCCTGTGGAAAATCACGAAATCTCACTACCTGACCGATGAATGGAATCAACCCTATACCAGTAGGAATCTTACCTATCATATGCGACAATTCCATATGACAGTGCGTATTGATCATGCCTGGAATAATCACTCCTCGGTATATCTCAAGTTCTGCAGGATCATGATCATATTTCTCCGTTACATCTACAATTTTCCCATCATCGCCTACGATCACAACACCATCTTTAATCGGAGATCGATCCATGGCGTAAATATAATCTGCGGATATTTTTCTCATCGTTTTATTTTGATTTCATTTAATAACCATAAAATATCACTTAGGTTATTTTGCTTAATCTATCCTTATGAATTATTTGAATATACATTTTCACAGACTGAAGGCTATGATACAAAGACTATGGTATATTTACAGCTCTTGGACGATGACTCCATTTTTAATCCTAGGCTCAAACCATGTACTCTTAGGTGGAAGATGCAATCCATTTTCTGCTATATATTTAAGCTCTTGCTTTGTTACAGCGTAGAGACAAAATCCAATTCTTCCACGATCCTTCAACGCTAATTTTTCTACCCCATCTGTACCCAAAGTTCCTGCAATATATTTTACTCTAAGGTCAGTCCCAATATCATCAACATCTAAAATATCATCGAGCACATATCTGTTAAGCAGGTCGGAGTCCAAGACTAAACCATCTGAATTATATTTTTCTATTATTTTATTTTTCCACTTTAATAGATACCATATTTTACCCAGATGCATAGTGATGTGATGCTTCTTCTTAGGCTTAGCGGCTGTATCGAGTTCTGATATTTTAAACACCTTAGATAACCTAGCTACTATCTGCGCTTCCGTCAAATCTTCTTGCAACTTTATAGATCTATTGTAATCGTATATATCCAACTCGTCGAATGGAAAGTAGACGGAAAGTAACCTATTCAATTGATCCTTACGTAAGTGATTGCCTTTATGCAGTATCGATGCTGTAGATACCCTATGGTGACCATCCGCGATAAAACACTTCTTTACTTTTTCCTTAAATAGTATTTGTAGTTTAGCTATCTTCTTGCGATCAGTAATCGCATATAAAGTATGAGATTCTTGGGTCTCTTCGAAGTCCAATTTAAATAATGCTCTTAAGCTATCCATCTCTTCTGTAATGAAAAGATTAATATCATTATTACCTTCATAAGCAAGAAGCACCGGTTTGATTATAGCATTACGCTGCAGGATTAACTGCATCATACTTTGTTCTTTGGTAGAAAGTGTCTCTTCATGCTTGAGTATTTTTCGGTCCTCGACATCTTGTATGTCATTAGCAGCTATGACTGCTCGATAGCTATGACCTTCCGACTCTATCTGATAGATGTAAATTGCATCTTGTGCTGACTTTTGGAAAAATCCAGATTTGACAAAATCTGGATAGTTATGTTTCATACTACCAAAAAAAGAATCTGGTGAAGTGACCAAAGTCAAATTGGGATAGATAGCTTGAAAAGGATGTATCTTCATAGTTGTCTATCTATTCTAGTGGGTAATATTTTATTTATTATCTGAGTAAAGTTACATCTCCTTTCTGTGGTTCTGTTATCTGAACTCCATCAATTGCATAATCTGCTAACCAAACATACACAGCAGTTGCACTATCTGATCCACCATGTTGACCGTTCCATTCAGCATCAATATTATCAGAAGTAAATACCTCGTTACCCCATCTATTGTAAATTTTCAAACTATAATTTGTTACAAGAGCTCCACATGGATTTACGGGCCCAAAAGTTTTATTTTCATCTTCCCCTCTTGGGAAAAATACTTTTGGCCATAGTAGATTATTATCCAACTTCAAATCTTCTTCCTCGGTAAAACTTCGACCACAGTAGTCTACAGTCACAAAATAAACACCTGATTCTGTTACTTCTATAGATCTATTATCATCAATAAACACATCTATCGAGTCAGTCCACTCATATGTGACTCCAACTTGACCATCAACATTAGTTACAGCAGTCAAGATTCGCTCACAATCCTCACCAAGTGTTACATCTATTGCTAAATTTTCTAATTGCTCTGGGAAAGTCACATCAATAGAACCGGTTGCAGTTTCCATACACGCATCGACTATAGTCAATGAATATGTTCCTTCAGTATCAACGTTAATTACTTGATCAGATCCTCCGACACTCCATTCGACAGATTCAAAAGGTTCTACTCCAGTAGGAGAGCCTAATAAATTAACCGTACCGTCAGAACAAAATGGAGAAAAGTCAACCGTAATACCAACAGTCGGCTCAGCCAATCTAGAAATATTAATCGTATCGCATAGTGTATAACAATGTCTATCATTAATCGTAACAGTCACCATATATTCTCCTTCCTCCATACCCACTACGAACGGATTTGTATTACCATCTACTCCAGGTCCCATCCAAGCATAAGTAATCACGCCATCAGGAAGTGGTGAAGGAGTAGCATCGAGTGTATCTATTATCGGCTCATTAGGGCACCATTGATTTGAGCTCGGTGATATCGTTGGTACATCATAATAGTTAACCACATTGGCATCTGTCTCTAAAGTATCTGAGTCATTAAAGTCAATAGATGTCCATATTAGAGACTGTGATAAGGTAGGAAAATCAATTAAAGATCCTGATCCTGAATTGCTACATGGAGTTTGTAAGTTTGAATCTGTCTTAACGATATCTGAAGTTTGAGTTTCAAAAGCTTTGAAGTGGGTCCCAAACATAGCTAATCCTCCATCTTCTGTATTGTGTAAACTACCTGAAGGAATATATAACGATGTACTATCTCCATAGATTTGAGAATTTAAAACCATCCCTGAAGAGTCTATTTCATAAAGACTTGATATAGTCGGCCCTTGAGCCGCATCCTCAGTTTTAATATTACTAAAAACTAGATTACTTCCGAAAGGAACAATATCAATTGCCATATTACTAGTGCCAGTCAATGTTTTGCACCAAATCATTTGTCCATCTTTATCATACTTAGACGTAAAACTCCTTTGTAGTCCAGAAGCATTCTCAACTTCACCAACTATATAAATTGAACTATCTAATGTTTCAGTCAAGCCATAAGGTGTAAATCTAAAACCAATTGAATCAGTATGTGTCGACCATAATACAGCACCTGATGTATCTAATTTGGTTAAGTGATAACCTTCTACATCTTCAATTTCCGACTTTCCAGTAATAAAAACATTACTATCAAGCACTGAAGTATGAATATCATAAATTAATGCCGATACCTCATCATTACTTTCAACTGCCGCAGTATATATTTTTGACCAAGTATCTGTACCGTCTATGCCGTTCATTTTAGCAAGCCAAATACTAGAATCCGTAGTTATTGATCCTACTAATATCTCATCATTAAGAAAAGTTGATAAACTTACTTTTGATTGATACTCATTGGCCATTGTTTTTGACCAAGTAGGTATACCTGTCGTACCATCCATTCCAACTATAGCAGCAGATTGATCGTCCAAAAACAAACTTGCTGTAATTACAAAATTACCAGTAGACAACTGAACCAGATCAGAAGTACTTCTTAACGTTGTACTATCTGCTAAATAAATGTCGTTTTTTATGTCGAGATCTCCCTTACCATCATATGTTGTAAATATTGCACGGTAGCTATTCTGCAAGTTATTGTCCATATCCACAAATATACTTTGACCTATGGTCGCATAACCTCCACCATTTGTGACTATTCCATCAGTAAGACGATGCGTAGAATCTTGAAATACATCATATAGTCGGTGAAAAGACTGCTGTGCAGATACTGTAAGTACAAATGACAGAGCAATAATAGTATAGATAAACTTCTTCATATTATGAGTTATGTGAGAGCTAGCCTTGATAAGACATACATCTTATAGAAAATTCAAAGATAGTAATGAAAAGGCAGATTATTGGTCATGAGAAAACTAAAGTTCGTTTGAACTATTTTAGCCATACATTTCATCTATTTCCTTGGCATATTTCTGCCTAATTACACGTCTTTTGAGCTTCATAGTAGGCGTCAACTCTGCATCAGTTCCATCTATCCGAGTCGCTTCCCAAGTTTTGTCTATTAGCTTAACTTTCTTGATTTGCTCTATATGACTAAAGTCTGGATTAAACCTATCACAACAAGCTTGATATCTAGCGATTACCTTAGAGTCTCTGATCACTTCGCTTAAGCTCATGTATTTCACATCATTCTCTTCACACCATTCTTTTAGCGGCTCTTCTGCAGGTACTATCAGAGCAGACACAAATTTCTGTTTATCTCCGACTACCATTATTTGCTCAATAAGAAAGTCTTCTTTAAATCTATTTTCTATAGGAGCTGGAGCTACATATTTTCCACCAGAGGTTTTGAGAAGCTCTTTTTTTCGATCTGTGATTTTGAGGTATTTATACCCATGTGGACCATCTACTAACTTACCTATGTCGCCAGTACGAAACCACTTGCGACCTTCCTTTTCGACAAACACTTCATCAGTTTTCTCCGGCTTTTTATAATAACCTATCATTACATTAGGGCCATCAGCCAATATCTCCCCTTCGCCATCTCTATAGTCACCATCACTAGGGTCGATCATGATATCTACACAGTCTATTATAGGACCAACAGTACCTAACTTGGCACCTTTACCGCCATATCTATTGATACTTAATGTTGGTGAAGTCTCAGTAAGGCCATACCCTTCGATGATAGGAATCTGTGCCGCTGAGAATACCCTTGCGATCTTTTCTGGACAAGGTGCAGCACCTGTTACTATTGCTCTTAGATTACCTCCAAGAGCCTCTCTCCATTTAGAAAAAATAAGTTTATTAGCAATGCTCATCTTCATTCTATAAAATAGGCCTTGCTTTGTATCCATCTCAAAGTGGTCTGTAAGATCTAACGCCCAGAAAAAGAGTTTTTTCTTTAGTCCAGTAAGATCTAATCCTTTATTATATATCTTTTCGTATACTTTCTCTAGCAGCCTAGGTACAGTAGTAAACATGTGAGGCTTAATAGTAGCAAGATCACCGGTTGGACCACCCAAATTATCTGTGCCTGTACAGTATACAATTGCGGAATGGTATAGATATGCGTATATCACTGCTCTCTCAAATATGTGACAGAATGGCAAGAAACTTACGACTACAGACTCATGCGACAATGGCATTGCGACCATCGTATTATCTACAGCTGATATAATGTTTTTGTGTGTGAGCATCACACCTTTAGGATTGCCTGTGGTACCTGAAGTGTATATAATAGTAGCTAAATCGTCACCCTTTACGCCAACACTAATTTTTTCCAATTGATCTATATTATCATCGTTTTCTACATCCAACCAAAAATACCTGTCAGGAGTCTTATCCATCATGATTATATATTCCAAAGAATCTATATCAGCAAGTTCTAGCTTTTCATAGAGGTCTCCTGATCCTGCTATTGCAAGTTTTACATCTGACTCATTGAGTATATATTTATATTCTTTAGAACTGATCGTAGGATATAATGGTACTGATACTGCTCCTATTTGTTGTATGGCCATATCAGCAATCACCCATTCTGGCCTATTGCTGTAGGCTACTATAGAAACCTTGTCTCCAGGTAATATACCCATGCTAATCAAACCTGAACCCAACCGTCGAGAATGTTCTATGATTTCAGCAGTACTAAAAAACTTCCATGCTTCACCATGTCTTCTACCAAAACTACGCTCTAGCTGGTGGTTAGATTGCTGATGATATAAGTAATCGAATAACCTCTTAATCTCCATTATCTCTATAGTTATTTACAATATGAAAGATAGGAAAAAAATGAAAACTGGAAGTTGAATCATTCGTAGCTTGCACTTAAAAGTGCAAATTGGACCCTTTAGATGCACAACAAAAATTGCTCAGCTAGAAAATATAACTGAGCAATTAAATATATTAAATTATAATTTATTGATCTGTTACACCCATCACGTAAAGAAATGAAGTCACTAATCCCGAACCTTCACGATAATACTAATCACGATATACAGTTATAATCTGAATAAAAAGAATTCGATTAAAAGATTACATTCATATTTCTTAAATGAGAGACTGTAACTTCATCGCTAGTCCCATATCTCCTTTGATTTTCACTTTCCCTGTCATGACCGCCATCATCGGATTGAGGTCTCCGCTCTTGAGTTTTAGGAATGTTTCTTTTTCACATATGATAACTGTATCAGCATCTACATCATCAGTAGTAACGATATTGGATGACCCATCATTACCATCTATTAGTATAATCTCGTCATCTAATATAAATTTCAACTTTGCATTAAAAGGACTAACATTAGCCGCTTGTTTTTTTATTGATTCGAATATTTCTGAACTCATTTTTATATATCTATTGTTTGAAAAAAATACTCCTATTTACTTGAGTGGCAATATCTGCACACTTACTGCATTCCAATAATAGGCTTATTGATCCTTCCGTAATTGCTTTTTGTAAAAGTAACATTCGCCTCACATCTGGATGATTGATGATCAATGTTTGCTCTGCTGTAGCATCTTTTTTACCTATATCACTTACTAATCTTCCTTGAGAGATGCATAGTATGCCGCTGAAGCAATAGATGCGGCTGTAAGTCCTGCTTCTATCCCAATCTTATAAGTGATCACTGCGATGACAATAACCAAAAGAACGTAATACGCCCACTTATTAGCATTAGGAGATTGAGACGCATATTTTGCCGTGAGGTAACCACCAAGGCTTTGGCCTATCGCAATGAGTAATCCTGCTTTCCAATTGACCAATCCCTGATACTGGAAAATAGCAAGAACTACTACTGTATAAATAGCTACTATAGTCACTTTGATACCATTGGCTCGGATGAGTGTATTGCGTTCTAAGAATACCATGCAGACTAAGAAAAAAACACCCATTCCCATCTGGATAAATCCACCATAAAAGCCTAGAGCAAAGAAGGCTAATACTCGTACGGAAAATGGAAATTCACTCTCTTCACTGACCTCTCTCATCCAACGCTTCGGCTTAAGTATTATCATGAAAAACATAATAATAATAAGATATTTGAATATTTCTTTGAACTGCTCATTGCTGACGTGCAGGACAGTTACAACTCCAAGTATCGCACCGAGAACCATCGATATGATGATCCATTTACTTGATTTGAGATCTAATTTTCCATTTTTATGATAACTGTAAGAACTAGCCGAACATTGTGCTAAGACATTGACTCTATTGGTACCATTGGCTACGTTAGGCGGCAATCCTATAACATCCATCAGCAGAGATAGAGATATCATAGAACCATATCCAGCAAGCGTATTCATCACTCCGGCAAGGAATCCTCCAACGATAATAAGGCCAAACTGAAAGAGTGTAATATCCATAGTTGATTATAGTTGAGATAGATTATCTCATGTTCGTTCTTGACACAGCTCGACTAGCACGCCTCCTGCAGTCTTTGGGTGTATAAAGCAGACTAACTTATTATCTGCTCCATGTTTAGGCTTCTCATTGAGTAATTTAAAACCTTCAGATTCCATCCGCTTCATTTCAGTTTCGATATCTACTACGGCGTATGCTATGTGATGAATCCCTTCTCCTTTTTTCTCTACAAACTTAGCGATAACGCCTTGCGGATCAAGTGAACAAACTAACTCGATCTTACTCGCTCCTACCCTGAAAAACGAAGTAACAACTTGCTCCGATTCTACCACCTCACGCTTGTATGGCGATGATCCTAATAGTGAAGTATATAATTTATCTGCAACATCTATGTCCCTAACAGCTATGCCAATATGTTCAATTTTTTGCATCATCTACGTGTGTTATATTAAGGGCTATTCGCCTTTTTGATTGAATGTCACTTCCGCCTCTGAAGTTTAAAATATTTATTACTAATATAATGTCTGATATCCTTGAGATCATAATCCAAAAAAAACTTAATCTAGATTACGCTTGCTATCTACCCATGTGAACTAAGAGTACAGAGACATCACTAGGTGACACACCTGATATTCTACTAGCTTGGCCTATGGTTTTTGGTTTGATTTCAGTAAGTTTTTCTCTCGCTTCCAAGGATAGAGAAACTAAATCGTGATAGTTAACTGTATCCGTCAGCTTTACTTGCTCTAATCGATTCATTTTGTCCACCATTTCTTGCTCTCTCTTAATATAGCCTTCATACTTGAGGGATACTTCAGCTAGATTAATAGTTTCTTCGTCATATTGAGCTAGATGTGCTTTTACCTCTGGAAGTACTTCGAGTAATGTAGGCACACTAATATTAGGTCTCGAAAGTACACTTTTCAGTCTTACTTTTTGCTTGATAGGTGATGATCCGAGTTCTGATAATCTTGAATTGATCACATCTGGATCAATACTATATTTTTCAAAGTACTTCTCGATCGCCTTTTTATTATCTAGCTTTTGCTTTACCCTCTCCATTCTGTCATCCATATGTTTCATGCCAATGGACTTAGCTATTGGTGTAAGTCTTAGATCTGCATTATCTTGACGCAAGAGTATACGATACTCAGCTCTAGAAGTAAACATACGATAAGGCTCATTGGTCCCTTTATTCACTAAATCGTCTATGAGTACTCCTATATAACCTTCTGATCTTTTGATCACTAAAGGCTCTTCATTTCTAGTAAATTTATAAGCATTAATACCAGCCATCAAACCTTGACATCCTGCTTCTTCATATCCTGTGGTGCCATTGATCTGACCTGCGAAAAATAGACCTTTGACCAGCTTAGTTTCAAGCGATATATCTAACTGTGTAGGTGGAAAGAAATCATACTCTATAGCATATCCTGGACGGAACATCTTCATGTCTTCAAAACCAACCACCTTGCGCAATGCCTTATATTGTACATCCTCTGGCAATGAAGATGAAAATCCATTAACATAAATCTCATTGGTGTATCGACCTTCTGGCTCCACAAACAATTGATGTCTTTCTCTATCAGCAAATCTATTGATCTTATCCTCTATAGAAGGACAGTACCTCGGACCTAGACCTTTGATACGACCATTAAACATTGGTGATTTCTCAAATCCTTCCTTTAGTGTTTCATGTACTAATAGACTTGTATAAGTAATATGACATGGCACCTGATTCTGTACCAGAGGAGTATCTGTATAAGAGAACTTAGAAGGATTTTCATCTCCAGGCTGAAGTTCCATACGATCCCAATGCAACGTTCGACCATCCACTCTCGGTGGTGTACCGGTTTTCATTCTGCCTGCTTCGAATCCTAAACCAACTAACTGCTCTGTAATACCTGTACTGTTTCTTTCTCCTGCTCTTCCACCACCAAATTGTTTCTCACCGATATGGATCAATCCATTTAGGAATGTACCATTAGTAAGTAATACAGACTTAGAAAGTATCTCTAAACCAATTCCAGTTTTAACACCTTTGACTATACCATTCTTCACTACAAGTCCAGTTACCATCTCTTGCCAAAAATCAATATTATCGTTAGCCTCGAGCATCTGTCTCCACTTACTAGCGAACTCCATACGATCACTCTGTGCCCTCGGACTCCACATAGCAGGTCCTTTAGACTTATTGAGCATTCGAAACTGTATGAGCGTATGATCTGTAACGATTCCTGAGTATCCTCCAAGTGCATCTATCTCTCTAACGATTTGCCCTTTAGCCACTCCACCCATTGCAGGATTACATGACATTTGTGCAATAGTGTTCATGTTCATAGTGACAAGTAATACTTTGCCACCCATATTGGCTACAGCTACGGCAGCCTCGCATCCTGCGTGGCCAGCTCCTACTACTATAACATCATAATCTGGAAACATGATTGTTGTTTTAAAAAAGATTATACAATTACAAAAAAGACCTAATTCTACTCGCTACTTTGGTTAACTCCACCTGGGTTGGATTCATTTTTGGTTTTTCAAAACTCATATCATTGAGCTTTTCTATTGGAATCAAATGTATATGTGCGTGAGGTACTTCTAGGCCGATTACTGTGACACCTATTCTATTGCATGGACAAGCACTTTTTACGGCTTCAGCCACTTTTTTAGCAAATACATTTAATCCAGCTAAAGTCTCATCATCCAGATCGTAGATATAATCTACTTCTTGTTTTGGTATTACCAATGTATGGCCTTCTTTAACCGGATTGATATCTAAAAATGCAAAGTACCTGTCGTCCTCCGCAATCTTATGACATGGAATATCACCATTTATTATTTTAGTGAAAGTACTAGCCATGCTAAAGTGTAATCTCTAATATCTTAAATTGCATTGCTCCTGCTGGAGTCATTACATCTACCACATCGCCAACTGCTTTTGCCAATAATGCTTTTGCTATTGGAGAATTTACAGATATTTTTTTGTTTTTTAGATCTGCCTCAGTTTCTGAAACAATCTGATAAGTGATTTCCTTTTTTACTTTGAGATTAAGCATTCTCACATTAGATAATATGGTTACTGTAGAATTGTCCAATTGACTTGCATCGATGATTCTCACATTAGCTAATGCTTTCTCGAGTTCATTGATCTTAGCTTCTAATAGCCCTTGAGCGTCCTTAGCAGCATGATATTCAGCATTTTCTGATAGATCACCCTTTTCTCTAGCTTCTGCTATATCCTTAGATGCTTCTGCTCTCCCGATCGTTTTCATATGCTCTAACTCACCATTAGCTTTGTCATAGCCACCTTGAGTCATATACGATATACCTGACATAATCTTACTTTTTCTTATTGATACAATATTATCGACAAAGATATGGAATAAAACAAGATAGACGCCCCTCTAACGAGAAGCGCCTATCAAATATCCTAGTTAACTATTATTAAGCCAATTTCAATCTAAAAAGTTCAAAAAAATTATATGAACTATGCTGTATAAAGGCATTAAAAAGTTCTGGTATAAAGCTGTTAGAAAGCTAATCCTAGTGTTAGATTATGTGTACCATCAAAAGGATTAGTAGTTCTATATGCATAATCAATAACGAACTTACGGTCACTATCTTTTTTTGTAGGTATCATAAGTGATACTCCTGCTGCAACTCCAGAATACAGGTTTTTCTGGCCCTCTGCAACATCTAAATCATATTTGTATCCACCTCTAAGGATTACGAGATCTTTGAAATAAAACTCAGCACCTACACCCATTTGATCAGTAGAGAATGCATTAGACGTAAAATTACCTATCGCTCTAACGAAATTTTCTTCACCGATATAGAAATCATATGATAATCCTATATTAAGCATAGAAGGTAATTCAAAATCTTCTGATCTACTTTCAACAGTAAGTGTATAAGGATTACCATTATCATCAGGAGCAGTAGTCTGGAAAGAAAGCCCTTCTCCTCCAAATTCCATAGATGATCCAGTATTTCTAAGAGAAATACCTAACTTGAAGTTATCTTTGGCCCCTGATACATATTGAACTCCTGCGTCTATTGCGATACCAAAAGCAGATGATGAAGGTAACGACTCGGTTATACCTCTTACGAGCATTCCCACAGAAATTTTATTCTCATATGTATATGCATACCCTAAGCCAATCTGGAAAAAACTTGGTGAGTAAGTTCCACCTGTTCCCTCTGGCTGCTCTTCAGTAGTGATTTGAATATCACCAAAGTCCATAGCAGTAAGTGTCACACCGAATGCACTACTTTCTCCTACCTTGGTAGCAAAACCAAGCGTATTCATTCCTAATGTAGACCCTTCGTATAGTCTTGTGTTAGCTAACATAAATTCACCGCTATTTATCCTTCCTAGACCAGCTACATTGATTCGCATAGCTTCTACCCCAGATACACTAGCAGTACTCATAGAATGAATACCAGCACTACGTGCCCATGGATTAAGAAGTAACTCTGACGCACCTGCTTCACCTTGTCTATCCGGATTACCTGCTGTCACTGCAAAAGCACTGACCATAAAGACTAATATAAGTAGTAATGATTGTATTAAATTTTTCATTTCTTTTCTTTTATTGTTTAAAGGGAAGCACCCAAAAGTAATGCTTCCTTCTTATCATTATCTTATAAATTGGATGGATCAAATTTACGTCCAACTCCAAACCACTTGATTACTCTTTCCTCCATCGATCCATCATCAAATTCTGCTCTCACGTGAATTAGATAAACACCACTTGCTACTGGTACTCCTTTATCATTCTTAAGATCCCAAGATACATCAGGAAATCCCTGCTGAGTCTGCACTGGAAAGCCAGAAGATTTAATCATATCTTGCTCGTCTCTCAAGAACGTTCTAATAAACTTACCATCTAGCGAATAGATAGTTATATCAGCTCTTGGGGGTAGGTTAGTAATTTTAATAGTGTTATCAAACTCTGATCTTTCATACGCTGAGTAAGCATAATATGGATTAGGAACTACATTGACATTTTCTAATGCTCCTTCATATTCATTAGCCGCCAATGCTCTTGAGGCCGCCCCTTCAATTTTAAATTCGAATGCTGGGTAACCGCCAATTTTGGCACCATCATACTTATTGTTACTGCTAGTTCCCTCCTCATCTATTTCGGTAGCAAAACCAAATGGATTTGTCACCCTTAATTTAAACTTAAGTTCATTAGGTATAATTCCATCCGCTACAGATAACAAGTTATTACCATCACCTACCGCGTTGGTAGGAAATGCCGCCCATGTCACAAGAGATAACGGATTGAATTTAGTGGTTGGGTTATTACTTGGCTGCAAGTCATTTGCTAGTAATGCACACTCATCATATCTCTGGCGAGTTACATATATAAAGTGTTGTCCACCTCCTACAAGATTAAAAATACCAAACTGTGGCTGATCTGGTGGAGCATCAGGAGATATTGTCTGACTAGTAGGATTGAATATCATATCTCCACCTGTCGCTCCCCCTGTTAAGTATTCTGACACATCCTCATCATATACTGAATTTTCTCCAAAAAAGATATTTAGTCTCTCTCCAGTTTCAACATCAACCGCATATCCTGGGAACCATCCCATACCTTCTCCTGAACCATCTGGTTCACCATCTTTGCCCACGGAAGCTCCTGCTCTGATATCAAATTGATTTCTATTACCTTGAGTCTGAAGACCTGCAGTATTGTAATAGTCAGGAGAAGCCGTCTCTACAACGATACATCTACTCCACTTCTCTTTATCAGAAGTCATTATAATATCAACATTATTTAAATCTTGATTTAATAATAAATCTCCAAACTGTATTACTGGATCTAATAAGAATCCTTGTCCTTGTTTCCAAGCTGGTGTTACATAGAATGATGGTTCCAATTCTGATGGAGGTGCATATCTTGCCATAGAGAAAGGATAGAATACATCACTTAATTCTTTAAGGTCATTCTCTGGATCTTGAGCAACTGTGTTAGCTACCCAATCAAAAAGTCTATCTCCATTACCCAATCCACCATCAGGTATAGCAGTCATCCAAATAGATCCGTTTACGTCATCATATTCTAATGTACTACCTACAGCTCCATTATTTACTTCTCTCAATTCTCCTGGTTCAGCTATCTGATTTAACTCGATAGAGAATCCATATTTCTCAACTATCTGCTCAGCAGATACATCTATCGTAGTATCAGATTCAATTACATCACCATCATCAATATTTGTCAATCTCCATCTAGCATCTCCACCCAAGAAATTAGTAGAGTTGTTTTCATCTAATTCAGTACCAAACAACTCAAGTCTAAATGTCCCTTCTTTAACATCAAGAGGGTTGTAAATTTTAACATTAACCGGTCCAGCGTTCTTTTTATATGTTACGCCATCAGCTGCATTGCCATTGACACTGGCTTCCAATATTTTATCATACATATCATCTTCCATATCTATGAAAGTCAGTCCAGAACCCACGCCATCTAATCTAGTAAGAGATGGTACATCACCATAATTAGATAATAATTCTTGATAAACTATTGGTCTAGGCGTATAAGCGTAAGTCTTGATATTACCTCTACCTTCAATATATGGTCTCGGTTGACCAGTCCCAGTATCTTCCTCAAACTTGGCATATTCATTAAATCCATACGCTAAAGACATATAATAGTATGTCTTATGGTTGACCAACCTAGGGTCAGCTCCTGTTGCAAACTGATCTTCAGTTATACTCAGAGTATTTTTCATACCTATATTAGCTCCTACTACTTTTCTAGTTGGAGAATAGATTATTGCACTACTTATTGGACTTATTTGTGAAGTCCAATTCCATAATTCCGAAACTTCATTTTTTAAATCAGTTTGGAATACTAATCTAGCTTTATCAATATTATCTAACTCTGATGGAGATATTCCTCCATTCACAAGTTGATATATCTTATATCCCTCGAACTTATACAATTCATCATCTCCCATGACACTCTCATCAGAGATCAAGAGATCCTTTTCTTCGTATAATTCTTTGAAATTATTAGATCCTTCTTGATTGAATAAAGTCATAATAATCTCTTGATCCAACTCAATGCCACATACATCCGGAGCATCCGGTCCGTCTGTAATATTGAAACAATTGTCAAATAGAGATTGTGCTAAATCATCTGCTGAAAGTAGTCTAGATAAATCAGGACATGGGTATGACTCTTCGTCTGGAACAAATACAACACCTACAATAAGTTCGTTAGTAGCTTGTGGTTGAAGTAACAATGGTCCAGTAACTTGTAGAACACGCCTATCTCCAAACGGAAGATCAGCTGTACACATCGACCATGCGTCTGTACTCTCATCATTTGGTTCATCAGGAAATACATAACTAGTACTATCTGTACTACCTGGATTATATCCGTCTCCACCGACAGTTACCGGAGTTCCATCTAACCAGATACCTTTCATTATATTGTAAAATTCCGTAGACTGGCCTGCGTCACAAGTTGCCACCGGAGGATTACCTACCCCACAGTTATTCATATACATAAAAGCCGACATACCTATCTCTAATAGAGTATCAAAATCACCAGAACCGATAGGAGGATCGCAAAACAAATTAACTGTATCACCCGTTTCTTCGTCTATCTGAGTTAAGATATTGCCGTCCATATCTCTACAAAATATCTTTGGACCTCTAGGACCTCTAAAATAATCGATACCCAAAATTGGAACATTAGTTCCATAAGTATTTACACCACCACAAGTTTCTCCGCCTTCGATACCATCAACAGCATCTTCGTTATATACGTATGCTAAACTTCTATCTACATCACAACCAATATAATCATCTTGGTAACAACCTAAATCAGGATCTACCCACAAAGCAAAATAGGTTTCTCTAATATCCTCTGATGCTTTATTGATCAATTTATATCTATTGAAAGTCATATCATTGATAGCATCATTGGTAGCGTATGCAAATGCTTGAACTTGCACCTCCATCTGAATTGGTGTCGCAAAAGAAATACGGTGAGCACCACCGTTATCATTATAAATCCAGAAAGTCATCTCATCCGGAATCAATTCAAATGCCGCTTTTCTATCAAATGGTTCGCAGTTTCTAATATTAATGATTGGAAAGTCACCATCACATGGATTATAAACACCATCACCATTACCGTCTACTCCTGGTTCATCCCAGAATGCACCTAATGATTGATCCACAGGTAATTCGAAATCATATTCTTCTCCCCAAAAAGGATTATTCTTTCCTGGCCAATATTTCACATCATTTTGTATTGAATCACATGCAAATGCTAAAGGATCCTTATCAAAAAGCCTAACCGCATTTCTAACACTTTCACCATCAACTTTGAAGAATGTATTCCAATCATCACAGATTGGCTTATCGGTGATTCCTTCAACATCTAATGGTCCAGAATACCAATCTACTGCTCCTTGTCTACCATAATAAGCTCCATTTGGTCCTGCAGCAAGTTTAATACTTCCACTTGGTGTCAATCCACCTACCCATACCGATCCAGAAAAAATAGCAGATACCTCATCTTCTCTACTCGCTTGCTTTGGTACTACATAGGAACCATTATCAAGATCCCACCATACATCACCACCTACCTGAAGTAATGCTCTCACATTATTTATATTAAGATTAGTCGTATTGATCGCTTCGAGACAATCTTCTCTAAGACTAGTATTAAAATCCGAGTTATCATTGCCACTATTACTTTTAGGAGCTAGATTAGGGTTAATGTGTGCCAATCCCAATTGGGCAATCGCCACCATGACACATATACTAATTATACTTTTTATTGAATTCATCTTTTGATGTTTATTATGATCTAATATAGTAGTCGTAATTGATCTATGACTATTAGAAATTAACAGTTGCTCCTAAATATATTCTTCTTGCTAATGAATAGAATCCTGGCTGCAATAATCTATAATTGTATTGAGCTAAGAACACTTCTTCCGATTGACCATTGGCAGATACTTGCGATAATCTATCTTGTCCAAATGAAGAAATTAAGTACCCATCATCTTCTTCTGATCCTGTTGCCGAGTATACACCGTAAACATTCTTGGTGTCAAGTAAATTTTGTACCCGTAAGTACACATTAAAGTACAAAGGCCTTCCTCCTTCACCACCAGTATTAAGATTAAATGACTTATCTAATCTTGCGTCTATAGTTGCGTTCCATGGCAATCTTGCACCATTTATCGCTCCTTCAAATCCCACACCACCAAACTGTTGTACAGTTCGTCTTTTAGTATAAGGTCTTCCAGAAACAGCATTTACAATAAAGTTAAGTCCTGTATTAGCAAATATATCTACTCCACCAATTCTTGGTCCATCGTATTTCTTACCTGATCCGTATCTATAATCTATAGTAGATGTAATTCTATGTCTCTCATCATAAGAAAGTGGTATTAAGTTTCTAATTGGTCCACGTGTATTAAGACCTCCTGATGAGTTAGCATCTGATCCTGAACCATCAGCAAACTGTAGTGTATATGTTGCAGTAAGTTTAATATTCCCTACTCTTCTTCTATCATAAGTAAATGAGAATCCTTTTACTGTCCCAAAATCTAAATTGTCATAAGTTTCGTATTGGAAGATAGGAGAAGGAATATTACTAAATACTCTTCTCTGAATCATATCTCTTTGCTCTCTGTAGTATGCAGACAATGTCATCGCAGAAGAGTTAGTCAATTTCTGTTTATACCCAACCTCATAATCTACAGTACGTACAGGCTTCAAATTAGGATTATTTATAAGGTCACCCGCACCTAGATTGAAGTAGTTAAGTGCCGTCTGAATGTTATTAGATGTCGGTCTTTGGTATAGTACATCGTAGTGTGCAAAGAATCCTGCTTCATCTGATATAGGAAAAGAGAAAGCCAATCTTGGCATCCAGTTAATCTGAGGGGAATAATCTTCAAAAGAACCATCAACGTCAAATCCATCTTCTCTAATCTCTACTAAGTTTTCTCCAGCTACATAGGCCGGTGTCACTGCACTTTCAAATAATAGTGCTGGACTAGTGGCCGTACCGTTAGGCTGCAACCAAGTGTCTCCATCTCTGTATGCTATTACGTCATCTGAACCTTCACCAGCCACATATACTTTAGCATCTCCAGGTACTGACGAAGGACCTCCTCCATTAGGGAAAAAGTCATCTTTAGTCTTAATATCATATAAAGAATAGTTATCCCTAAGTACTTTAGTATTTGCATCGAAGTAATCCATACGCAGACCTATCTTGAAGATGATGTCTTTATATGCAAATTTATCTTGGATATAAGCCGAACCATAAATAGGTTTATTTGCTCCAATTTTAAAATCTCTACGCCCGTCTGCTCCTCTACTTGTGAAAAAATCTTCAAATGTTATATCTCCAGTAAGTTTTTCACCCGTATAATCATATCCGTAATAACCTACAATTCTTTCATCGTTTAACTCTCTAGCAGAGAACATACCTAATGATAGTAATGAAGGATCGATCCCATCAACATTCACGTATTCTTCAAGCGCTGTGTTGTTCAGAAGAGTTCGTACTGATTGGAAAAATTTAGAATCATCATTTACTTCTATACCATTTTGATATTGAAGGAATGTAGTATCTAGACCCCCAGGAATCTCACTAGACTCAAATGAACCTATAACTATATCTGTATTAACACCAGAAATATGATTATTAGCATTAATTCGTGCCGCTGTCCATAATCCAACTGGTGCAATGCTGTATGCTCTATTAACTCTTTGTTCTACCGCTAATCCAAGTTGGATATTGTGTCTTCCTTTTTCAGATCCACCAGGAGTAAGGTCAAACGAAACAGTTACATTTCCATTATACACATCCTGTTCTGATATACGAAAACTATTATATTCTCTTCCTACATTACTATATAGGTTACTGAACGAAGATCTAAATTCCGTTTCAGGTAGTCCATTGATTGTGTTGAATGAGGATAAAACTGGATTAATTGTTCCAGGTATAAATTCTTCAACTAATTCCCTTGAACCTTGGTGAGCGAAGAATTGATTAAATACTTGAATTTGTTCTCCGTCCCATGCAGCAGTATCAGAAATAGCACTTTCTACTGCTTGCCAACTTCGAACTTGATTACCATAGTAGCCATATTCGAAAAATCTATCTTCAAATCTTATATCCTCTCTACCAGTCTTATCATTCTCAATACCCACTTGGATTGCGTACGATAGATTTCTGAATGTAGACTTACCTAATTCTGCCTTTTCCTCTTCAGTAAGTGAAGGGTCGTTAGCCTGCTGTCCGATTTTATGACGGATTCTGAAACTACCTCTATATCCATTTCTCTTGAATTCAGGGTTATTTTGCCAATTGAACATCGACCATTCAGCATCTGGAGAGAAAAAATCACTTCTGTCGTAGAATGATCCAGAAAAAGTCACATCAATATTATCTGTAATCAATGCATCTATTTTACCCGTTAAATCTATGTTTGTATTCTGTGTATTAGGTCTAGCATCGAGCAATTGTCCATTCTTAAACTCTTCGACACTTGGTCTCTGAGTCGTACCAATAAAATATAAAGGATCGGCCTCTAATGCTGCTATGTCTTCTTCAGATGCTCTGTATACGCCCACTGCAGAAGGGGAATTATCAGCTATTTGCAGAAATTGTCCAGAAAATCTAAATCCTATGATGGATCTACCATCCTCTCTTTTCAAGAGAGGGCCAGATAAGTTAGCACTGAGTAGGTTATATCCATATGCATCAGTAAGTTCTGATGTTTCCACTTCAAAACCAGCAGAATAATTCTGTGACGGCCCTTTAGTTGTTAGTGAGATCAATCCACCAGTTACATCACCATACTTAGCCTCTATACCACCAGTAATTACTTGCAATTGCGATATCTCAGACTGAGGTATAAGTGCTGCATTAGTAACCCTAACACCATCTATATAATATACAGTACCACTTTGTCTTGCTCCTCTAATAGATATATCTCCACCGTCTTGTGATGCGATACCAGCTGTAGTGGCTGCGATGGCATTTACACTCTTGGTAGGTAGAGATTTGATATCCTCAGAAGTAACTGTACCCCCAGAAGTCGTATTATCAAATTCGATAAGAGGAACCTTGTATTCAGTTATTACTATTTCATCGGCCAATACTCCTTCCGCAATTTGGAGATCAAGCTTGTTGGATTTGTCTGCTTTTACAACTACGCCCGTCTGTCTTGCTGGAGTATATCCAACATAACTCGCTTCGACATCATAAATTCCAGGATTGATATCTGAGAAGTAATAATTACCGTCTAGATCTGTCTCAACACCTTTAACGATATTTCCATCTTTCATAAGTGCTACCGTACCAAAGAGTATCGGCTCATTAGATGTAGCGTCAGTAACTTTTCCTTGTAATGAGGTCTGGGCGATCGAAAAGCTAGTAAACATAGCAACGATACCCATAAGGAGTAAGATTTTTTTCATGCTTTACTTTATTTAAAATAAGAAGTAAAAATAATTGACTGCGGATTACTCAAAGGTTGATAACTCGTCAGTTATAAATATGTTATATAAATAGTTATTCAAAGTGCTGTAAATCAGTTAACTACATAGAATTATTAGGTATGCTTAAATACCATAGTCTCATATGTGGTCAGACTACTGCACAATGTTAATAAAATACTAATGGTTTACCAAAATTAATGTGCTCCTCTAGTCCAAATTAAGACATCTAACTTTAGAAATTATAGTATCCGCGATCTTGTACAGGGCCTCATTAGTCCATCCAGCTATATGCGGACTCAATATTACATGATCCATAACAAATAATCTAGAGTACAATTGTCTCTCATGTTCTGTGTAAGTATTGGGTTTTTCATTTTCGTAAACATCTAAACATGCACCGCTTACTTTCCCAGACTCTAGTGCTTTTACTAGATCTTCCGTATGTACTATAGCCCCTCGAGAGCTATTGATTATAATGACTCCATCTTTGCATCGATCTATATTCGCTTTGTTGATCAGGTGATGTGTATCATCATTATACGGTAAGTGAATGCTTATTATATCAGCCTTAGACCAAACTTCACTCTCACATACTATCTTAATATTAGGCTGCTCATCAAAGGATAGCTTCTTAAACTTATCATAAACCACTATATCTAGTGGCCAAGAAGATACTTTGGAAACGAAAGCACTTCCCATTTGACCGTATCCAATTATACCTATTGTCTTCCCTGCTATTTCGATTCCTCTATTCGCCTCTCTATTCCACCTAAACTCTCTCACTTCTCTATCGGCACTCAACATATTATTACATAAGGCGAGTAACATGCCTAGGCAATGCTCTGCTAAAGCATTGCGATTGCCTTCTGGAGAGTTTACCACTGCAATACCCTTGCTCTTCGCGTAAGGAATATCTATGATCTCTAGACCAGAACCTAATCTTGCAATCCACTTCAAACTATCTGACCTATCGATTAACTCTTTGTACATTTTTACTTTGCTATTGATAACAATTCCTTCGTATAAAGAAATAATCTCTTTTACTTGATCTAGAGTAATAGTTGGCTCGTACTCTACATCGTATCCTATTTCTTCTAATCCTGCTATAAGATGTTGGTGTACTCGATCAGTAATTAATGCTTTTTTCAATGTCTCCTTTTTATATTATCTGCTAATATACTGCTATGCAATATTCTGATACCGAAGAATAACTACTATTTAGAGTAATACCCTAGAGATTCTGCCTATTTTCTTAAAAAGATATGCAGAAAATTAAGATTACAAAAATGATTGTGATGGCGGTTCGAAATGTAATCGGATACGACAAATAATTGAACGGAAATCCTAAAAGAAAAAAATACATTACAAATTTAATAGCGACTTATGCCTATCGCGATAGATTTTGAAGAAAGCTGATAATTGTTCTATTTATAACGGTTTGGAGATTATATTTGCGAGCGTTTTGGACTACCATCAACCTTATCCACTATGCCAAGAGATAATTCTATCAAATCCGTGCTCATAATAGGTAGCGGACCTATCGTCATAGGCCAAGCCTGTGAATTTGACTATTCTGGATCTCAAGCCTCTCGCTCTATGATGGAGGAGGGAATCGAAGTAAGCCTTATCAACAGTAATCCTGCAACAATTATGACCGACCCGGTAATGGCGGATCATATTTATCTGTTGCCTCTAACTGTTGAAAGCTTACGTGAGATACTCACCAAAAGAAAAATAGACGCTGTATTACCTACCATGGGCGGACAGACGGCTCTCAATCTAGCTATCGAAGCCCAAGAGCAAGGACTCTGGGAAGAATTTGGTGTAAAGATGATCGGTGTAGATATCGATGCAATCGAATTAGCTGAGAACCGCGAAAAATTCAAAGCACACGTAGTTAGTCTTGGACAATATGTAGCTCCGTCATTTATAGCCAACAGTTTTCTAGAAGGGAAAAATGCTGCTCAGAAAATTGGATTTCCATTAGTTATAAGGCCATCTTATACTCTTGGCGGTACTGGAGGTGGAATATGCCACAAGGAAGATGATTTTGACGAAGCACTTAGACGCGGACTTAATGCCTCTCCAACACACGAAGTACTAGTGGAGCAGGCAGTGTTGGGATGGAAAGAATATGAATTAGAACTACTTAGAGATTCTAATGATAATGTGGTGATCATTTGTACTGTTGAGAATCTAGACCCTATGGGAATCCACACTGGAGATAGTATTACAGTAGCGCCTGCAATGACCATGTCAGACAGTTGCTACCAACTTATGCGTAATGATTCTATTCAGCTCATGAAATCAATGGGAAACTTCGCCGGCGGATGTAATGTACAATTTGCCCAAGATCCAGAGACTGAACAACTAATGATTATCGAGATCAACCCACGAGTATCGAGATCATCAGCATTAGCAAGTAAAGCGACTGGGTATCCTATTGCTAAGATTGCAGCTAAACTTGCTATAGGTTATAATTTGGATGAACTCAAAAATCAAATTACCAAGACAACGTCAGCATACTTCGAGCCTACATTAGATTATGTAATTGTAAAAATGCCGCGATGGAATTTCGATAAATTTTATGGATCAGAGCATACGCTAGGCTTACAGATGAAGTCTGTAGGGGAGGTCATGGCTATTGGTCGTACATTCCTAGAAGCCTTACAAAAAGCATGTCAATCCCAAGAAAACGGCAGAAGCGGACTAGGAGCTGATAAAAAAGAATGGATACGTACTGAAGATATTCTTAAGAGACTTGAAACACCAAGTGATGATAGAATATATCGTGTAAAAGATGCACTTAGACTAGGTGTTCCTATCAATACGATATTCAAACTGACTAAGATTGACAGATGGTACTTAGAGCAGATCAAGCGTCTAGTGAAGTACGAAGATCAGCTTATGAGATACAATGTAGCTGAGGATATTCCGACTGACTTCTTCAGAGAACTCAAATCAGTAGGGTACTCAGATGTTCAGATCGCTTGGCTGATGAGAATAAACGAAGAAGAGGTAACTAAGCAACGTAAAAAACTGGGCATAATTCGTACCTATAAAATGGTTGATACATGTGCCGCAGAATTTGAAGCACAGACACCATATTTCTATTCTACATTCGAGAACGAGAACGAAAGTATCTCATCAGATAAAAAGAAAATAATAGTACTAGGATCTGGACCTAACCGTATTGGCCAAGGTATAGAGTTTGATTACTGTTGTGTGCATGGTATAATGGCGATCAAAGAATCAGGATACGAAGCGATCATGGTCAACTGTAATCCTGAGACTGTATCTACAGATTTCGATGTGGCCGATAAACTATATTTCGAACCAGTATTTTGGGAACACTTACTTGAAATCATTGAACTAGAAAAGCCAGAAGGTGTAATCGTACAACTAGGTGGACAAACTGCACTTAAGTTAGCCGAAAAACTAAAAGATCATGGCATCAAAATATTAGGGTCAAGCTTTGATGCATTAGATCTTGCAGAGGATAGAGGAAGATTTTCTAATATGCTCAAAAAACTAGAAATACCTTATCCTAGATTTGGCGTAGCGACTGATGTTGAAGAGGCAATCAGAGTAGCAAACGAAGTGACTTATCCTGTACTCGTGAGACCATCATATGTACTTGGTGGACAACGTATGCGTATTGTGCTCAATGATCAAGAATTAGAAAGACATGTGCTCAGCATATTTAAACATATGCCTGAAAATCAAGTATTAGTTGATCAATTTCTCGAAAGAGCTAAAGAGGCTGAAGTGGATGCAATCTGCGATGGTGATGATGTCATGATCATGGGGATCATGGAGCATATAGAACCTGCAGGCATACACTCAGGAGATAGCTCAGCGATGCTACCGACATACAGTCTTAATGATGACGTCATAGATAAAATGAAAGAATATACCGTCAAACTCGCTCATGCACTGAAAATTAAAGGATTGATTAATATTCAATTTGCAATAAAGACAGACGAAGATGGTGTAGATCAAGTATATGTTATCGAAGCTAATCCAAGAGCATCACGTACTACTCCGTTTATCGCTAAAGCAGAACAGGTACCATTCCTCAATATCGCTACCAAAGTAATGATCGGTGCTAATAAGCTCAAGGACTTTACCATTGATAGAAAGCTTGAGGGCTATGCTATCAAAGTACCTGTATTCTCATTTGATAAATTCCCTAACGTAGATAAAAATTTGGGACCAGAAATGAAGTCTACTGGAGAAGCGATTAGGTTTATAAAAGACTTAAAAGATCCATATTTTAGAGAGTTGGAGAGTCAAAGAAATATGTTTTTAAGTAGGTAGGATGATATCCTATATATTCTGAAAATACAATGAACAGCTTTCACTTTTGTGTAAGCTGTTTTTTGTGCCTCTAAATTGATTGAAGGCCAACCAATTCTTCTTTGTAATCTCGTTTTTTTTCCAGATTTTTCTTGTCTTAATTACACTTTTAAACCTCCCTATCTAATAGATCTTTTATTGCATTGGTAAGGTCAGGATACTCAAATCTAAAGCCAACTTCGGCAAAATTCTTAGGTAATACTCTATTAGAATTGAGCACCACATTAGACATTTCACCTAGAGCGATCTTAAGGCCAAGTGCAGGAGTAGGTAATACTATTCCAGATCCAATAGCATCCCTTACCTCTTCTGTAAATTTTTTATTGGTTAATGGCCTTGGCGCTACTCCGTTATAAATAAAATGATCGCTTGGTTCTGTTAGGAGATGAATAAACATTCTACTAATATCATCAATATGAATCCAGCTGTAGTATTGCTTTCCATTACCAAAATAATTGAACAAGCGTACCGTCTTAGTCATAAGTATCTTTGGTAATGCTCCCCCTCTTGTGGAAAGCACTAAACCTACTCTAACGATTCTATTATAATCTGCAACTTCTTGCAATTGCTCAGAAGCGTTTTCCCATAACAGACAACACGTAGACAAAAATTCATCTCCTGGATTATTCCTCTCATCCAAGATCGCATCTCCTTGGTCACCATAGTAACCAATGGCCGAGGCAGATACTGCTGCTTTGAATTTGCGATTAGCCTTTTTCATCGCCGATTGGATGAGTAATGTACCATTTACTCTACTATCTATGAGAATTTTTTTGCGCTTGGTAGTCCATCTTGAATCCGCTATACCATCTCCAGTTAGATTGATTAAGTAATCAGCATAAAGAGCACGATCATCAATGACTCCTTTATCTATATCCCAATAGAGATACGTAATATTACCTTTTGGAGGTTTTGGGAATCTCGTAAGAATAATGATACGGTATTCATCAGAATCTAGTAACTCGGTGATACGAGTTCCAACAAGACCTGAACCTCCTGCAATTAGAATAGTTTTCAAAGTATAACTTAGTTAGTTACAAGTGTAACGGAATATACCGTTGATAGTTCTATGCTAGGAGACAAGTTATAATACTGCCTCTATTGAATGTAAAAAAATCAAGTATCTTGTAGACAATTAATCCAACCATGAACTAAATTTTCAATTCAATGAGAAGGTTTTCCCTCTATCTCTTCATATTTGTTTGCACAAGTAGTTTTATAATATCTTGTAAATCAGATAGCTACCCACCTGACAACAAAGTACAAGATGGAACGCTACATATTCGAAAAAAAACGGATGCTCAAAAACTGCATCCTTTTGTATATCCCAGCCCTAAAGCTAGAGATATTTACCAATACATATTTCCTCAATTAGCTGATTTTGACCCTGTGACTTTAAAATTGATTCCTGTATTAATCAAAGCGATACCGGAAGAAATAAAAATCACTGAGGGGCCAAACTCGGGAAGCATAAAATTCACAATAGAATATCTACCAGAAGCCAAGTGGGATGATGACAAAGATGTAACTGCTCAAGACTATATTTTTTCTGTAAAAACTGTTAAGAATTTAAAAGTAAAAGCCGGGGGATATCGCTCTCATCTACAATTTATTTCTGATATTGTAATTGATCCAAATAACCCAAAGAAATTTGATGTAATATTCTCAAAAGATTATTTACTAGCCAAGGAAACTGCTTTGACAATAGAAACCTATCCAGCCCACATCTATGACCCTAAGGGTTTGACTACGAGTCTGTCATTGTCTGATGCTGGGGATGAAAATAAACTCAATAAAATCATAGCGAAAGACTCTACGCTGATGCAATGGGCTGATGATATGAATGGCATCAAATATGGTAGAGAAGTGGTAAACAGTTGCGGACCATACCAACTTAGTGAGTGGGTTACTGATGAATATATTATACTAGACCGTAAAGAAAACTATTGGGCTAAAGGATCTAAAAATCCATTCCTTATAGCTGGTCCGAAGCGAATCATATTTGATATTCTCCCTGATGAGACTACAGCTATAACTCAACTAAGCGAAGGGAATATAGACCTTGTGCCAGAGGTGAGTGGAGCTGTTTTTTCAAATTTACAAAAAGAAGAAAACAGCTATCAATTCCTTAAACCTCAACTCACCAAATACTATTTGATTGCAATGAACAATGATAGCCCTGAGCTAAGTGATAAAACTGTAAGAAAGGCACTCGGACATCTCTTAGATGTAGATAATGTAATGAAGTCAATTGATTTCGGAAATGGAACACGAACTATTGGGCCAATTCATCCAGGAAAAAACTATTACAACAGTAAACTCAGCCCAATAACTTACGACGTGAATAAAGCCAAATCAATGTTAAATGAGGCAGGCTGGAAAGATAGTAACAGCGATGGAACCATTGACAAAATGATAGGTGGAAATCAAACCGAACTTGAATTAGATATGTATGTATCTGAAGGTAAACTAGGGCAACAAATAGCGTTACTTATGAAAGAAGCAACCGCTAGTGCTGGCATCAAAATGAACATCATTCAAAAGCCATTTAAGCAGATAGAAAGCGAACATCTCAAAAAGAAAGACTTCGATATGGCTCCTATGATGATAAGACAAGATCTCGTACTAGATGACCCTTATACTAGATGGCATAGTGACCATACTAAACTTGGTGGTAGAAATATCTATGGATTTGAAAATGACGAGATAGATAAAATCACCAAAGAAATACAAATATCTGAAGATCCTGTTACTCGCAACAAATTGTATACAAGAGTTCAGGAGATTTTATATGAAGAGCAACCTGTAATCTTTTTATATGCGCCATCTGAGCGAATGGTGGGAAGCGACAAATGGAACATGACATCAACTGTACGTAGACCAGGATATATGGCTAATACATTTACACTCAAATAGTCAGACAATAGAATAAATGCATGCTTCAACACATCGTCATACGGTCACTCATGATCATACCTACACTACTGATTGTAAGTATAGTTGCATTCATACTCAGTATGTCTACACCAGGGGATGAAATCGATCAAGCTTTGGCTTTAGAAGGTGTTACCTTAGATGATGATCGCATATCTGTAACTAATTACAATAGTCAGTATAAGAAGAAAGCCAAGCAACTTGGTAAAGACAAACCACCTTTTTATTTTACAATACAACCAAGTAACTATCCATCATATAAAGAATGGAGTGATATAAATGTATATGATCGAAAAGACATTAAGCGTTTGATCAAATCCAATATTCCACTAGAATCTGCTATAAGCTATATCCAAGCAATTGGTGATTTTGAAAATAAATATTACGACGCTAAAGACACACTATCAGCTGATCTCAAAACAGACTGGAAACAGAGCATTGCGCTACTCAGAAAGCCAAAGCAATTGACCTCTATTCGTAAAGAACTTATCTACTTGGCTAACGAATATCAAGATACTCCACATATAGAAGACATCACTGAAATACTTACTCTGATTCCGCTAGATGGAAAGAATAGTACTTGGCATGTACCATCGCTGCGTTGGCATGGAATTAACAATCAATATCACTCTTGGATCTCATCTTTCATCACTGGCGACTTTCGCATGTCCATACTTGATGCTCAGCCAGTATTCACCAAGATACGCTCTGCAATGAAGTGGACAGTTCTACTCATACTAATGAATCTAGTCTTATCATTGCTCATTTCCATACCTCTTTCCATTCTCTCAGCTTACTATGCAAATAGTCGCTTAGACAGATTGATAAGTGGCCTTAGCTTAGCGGTATATTCTGTACCAGTGTTCTGGATGGCGACATTACTTATTGTCTATTTCACTACTGATACTTATAGTAAATGGTTAGACGTATTCCCCTCTCCTGCATCATTCTATTCTGAGTCAGAAACTGGACTATTCGGCCTTCTTAGCAAATATTTTGGAAGATTGATACTTCCTGTAATCTGTATTTCACTCAAGGACATAGCCTATCTCACAAGAGTAATTAGAGCGGATCTCATAAAAGAATCTACTAAAGATTATGCTACCACGCTAAAGGCTAAAGGTGTAAGCAAGTGGAATGCTATGTGGAAACATATACTACCTAACTCAATGATATCAACTGTAACAATAATTATCAGTAATATTCCACTAGCTTTAGCTGGAGGTCTAATCATAGAGGTCATTTTCAACATTCCTGGGATGGGTCGATTAATGTACAGTAGTATCATACAATCAGATTGGAATGTGGTCTATGCCATATTGATGCTTATTAGCTTGGTGACTGTCGTTTTCTACCTTATAGGCGATGTACTATATACATTTCTTAACCCTAAAGTAAGCTACAGTAACGATGAGTAATAATAATTTACTATACCGTCAAGTGCAGTCACCCATGGTTTTGAAAATAGCCAAGTGGATAATAGGTATATTCCTGGTGATAGGTCTGTGTAGTCATTTCATAGCGAACGATATGCCACTGCTGGCTAAATATGAAGGATCCGTCAGTTCTCCAGCAACAGTAGAATTTCTATCAGACATAGGCATAGTGGATAGTAGAATATATGACGAAACTAAGTTCAAATGGAAAATAATGCCTCCAATCCCTTATTCCAGTGATCAACTCAATAGTAGGTTTAATGTAAGTGTTGGTCCACTAGATAATCAAGAGGTTTCATCCCTCAGATATAGACATTGGCTTGGTACAGATCAACTGGGTAGAGATGTATTAGCTGGACTAGTACATGGTACTAACATAGCAGTAAAAGTGGGACTTTTATCGGTATTTTTCTCACTTTTGTTAGGACTATACCTAGGACTTCTAAGCGGGTATTTTGGTGATAACAGTTGGAAAATTAACATTTTTGCACTACTCATAGGTACCTTGATTAAGGCCTTAGGACTTTACTATATTTTATACCCAATAATCGTCAATCCGGGTCTCTTTTACTACCTAAATTTGACTTTTATTGTGACTATTTTGCAATTAGCACTTTATAAATTTATTCCTGGAAGTACAAAGCCTAGTATCAGCTTACCCATAGACCTGATTACGACCAAAATTATTGAGGTATTGAATAGTATTCCTACCCTATTTATAATCTTGGCGTTTCTGGCAATTTTCACAAAACCATCAATTTGGAATGTGATTATTATCATATCCATAATTGGGTGGCCCAAGTTTGCTAGACTCGCAAGAGCTGAAATACTACAGATCAAAAATCTAGAATATATAGAGTCTGCCAAATCTATTGGCCTCTCAGACTTTCAAATCATCCTTAAACACGCTTTACCTAATGCAATTACTAGTGTCATTTCTATCACTGCATTCGCCATAAGTGGTGCTATACTCTTAGAGTCGACACTATCCTTTTTAGGTCTGGGAATTCCTCTAGATCATGTAAGTTGGGGGAGCATGCTAGCTGATGCTAGAGTAAATTTTTCATCATGGTGGTTAGCGTTATTTCCTGGGCTGGCGATTTTCTTTGTATTAATTTCTTTTTACATCATTGGAAATCAGCTAAACGAAAAGATGAATGCACGTCATTAACGACAAGTAGCATAAGATATGAAGAAAGCAGAAATCAAAGCCTATCTGGATGCCAAAGTACTGGAGTATAATAACTCTAATTTCGTATCAAAAGATCCAATCAGTATACCGCATAGCTATCACAGGAAACAGGATATCGAAATCACTGCGTTTTGGGTATCCATGCTTTCTTGGGGCTTGCGAAAGACCATTATAAACAAATCGAAGGAGCTATTTGGCCTAATGGGAGATTCTCCTTACGAGTTTATCGTTAACCATAGTGAAAAGGATAGAAGTCGGTTTGAATACTTTAAGCATCGTACATTTCAGTATACTGATACCTTATATTTTCTAGATTATCTACAGAGATACTACCGAGAAAACGATAGCATGGAAAATGCATTTGCACGTCATCTAACCTCTGAGAGTATTCATGTGGGTGATGCAATTAGGGGCTTCCACGATGAATTCTTTGATATAGATTATGCACCCCATCGTACACGCAAGCATGTGGCTACTCCTGCTAGAGGTTCGACTTGCAAGCGCATCAATATGTTTTTGAGATGGATGGTAAGGGATAGTGATACTGGAGTCGACTTTGGTATATGGAACACGCTGCAACCCTCACAGTTGCTTATGCCGTTGGATGTTCATGTAGATCGAGTTGGGCGCAAACTAATGTTGATAAAACGTAAGCAACGAGATTTTCGTACTGTATTAGAGCTCACAAATGCTTTGAAAAAATTTGATTCACAAGATCCTGTAAAGTATGACTTCGCACTTTTTGGAATAGGCGTAATGGAAAACTAGTATTCTCCTCTATTTCCAAAATCATTTGTTATTACAAACATTTTCTTTCATTCAATGTTTTTTAGAATTTAAATAGGACATTATGAGTATACAAATCATTAATAAAGAAAGTCAGGCATACGGTGCTTTTAACGGTGGTGAGATCGTAGAGAATAAGCCGATTGGGTTTCCAAGAGAGGGAGGACCTACTAAGCCTTATTCGTCACTATTTTACTGGGCCAATGCTATCGCCAAGGTAGATAGTACCATTGGACTTCATCCTCATGAAGGTTTTGAAATCATGTCATTTGTGCTCAAAGGGACTATCCGCCATTATGATACACAGCTTAAAGACTGGAGAGAACTCAATGAAGGTGACGCTCAAATAATAAGAGCGGGAAATGGAATTAGTCATGCAGAGCACATGACTCAAAACGCACGCATGTTCCAAATATGGTTAGATCCAAATATCAATAAAACTATACAGCAGCCGGCGAGCTATGATGATTACAAGGCAAAAGCAGTACCTACTTCTGCACAAGGTGATGTCGAGATATTTCATTATGCTGGTGACAAAGGTATTATGCATTTAGACAGCACTCAGATCAGCATACAAAAATGGATCCTCAATGGAACGCATCTGATAGAAGATCAATCTGCCATTCATAGCATATATATGCTAACTGGAAATATCACTATAAATGGACAAAACGCAAGTACTGACGACTTTGTCATAATCGAAGATGAATCTGCCAAATTGAATGGACAAGGAGAACTATTTGTAATTAGCTCTGCAAAGGAACTAGAATATGAAACTTATGGTGAGATAATTCAAAGACGGATGAGATAATTACTCAAATCCGCTAAGTAACTTGATTCCAAAGTAAATGGCAATTAGTCCAGCGACTAAACTAGCACCTATGTATACAAGCGATAGTAAATGATTTCCACTTTTGAGTAGTGTCATAATTTCTGCACTAAAAGTAGAAAATGTACTGAATCCACCGCAAAAACCCATCATAAGTAGTAGTCTGTATTGTTGAGCCATAGGGTGCTTGATCTGATATCCCATCAGTAATCCCAAAATCAGACATGCCAGAATATTCGCTACAAAAGTGCCAATTGGAAATGATCCTTCTTGAGAAGTGAGGCATCTAGCAATGAACCATCTTGCTACTGAGCCAAGCCCTCCTCCGAAAAACACGAATATCCATGCTGGCATAATTAAAAATTTAATAAACTAGGTCGAAGATGCTTTTTTACTACCCGCTATATTCTTCAATATAGTTGTTAGAAGAATGGCAATAATAATCAATATTATTAATAAATATAAATTACCAACATTTTGAAGGCCTAACGCTATGACGATAAATATAGTATTAACAACTAAAAGAATATACGTGGCATTCATATGTGATAAGCCACAGTCTATCATAAGATGGTGAATGTGTGTTCTATCAGGATAAAAAGGAGATTTACCGTTCAATATCCTGATAATAAATACTCTCAAAGTATCAAAAAGTGGTAAAATCATAACTGCTATTGCCAACGTCGGTGCAGACTTGAAGGCATATTGATGATCTCCTAAATCTTTATGTATATCTATAAACAGAATTGCTAATATAGAACAGACTAATCCCAATAAAAGTGAGCCTGTATCTCCCATAAATATTTGCGCTGGAGTGACGTTATATTTAAGAAAGGCAATAAGCGAACCTGCTAATGAAAAGGCTACAATGGCGATATCCAATCTATCTATTAGGAAAAACCAAGTACCCATAGTAAGAGATATCAATAAACCTATACCTCCTGAGAGTCCGTTAATTCCATCTATTAGATTAAATGCATTAATGATGACTATTATGGTAAATATCGAAAGTGCTATACTGGCATACTCAGGTAATGTACCTATGCCGAATATTCCATAAAGGCTGGTCAGTCTGATATTGGCCTTAAAAACAAGAATTGCCGCTGCAAATAGCTGACCCAATAGCTTCTTGGAAGGTGAAATAGGATCAATGTCATCTTTAGCTCCGATTAGAAATACTATAATAAATGAGCAAAGTATATATTGAAGATCTCCAAAATACTTGAAAGGTGTCCACATGATAATAGAGAAGAGTGAACCAGCGAATATACCAATCCCTCCCAAAGATGGTGTACTCACATTATGGGATTTCCTGTGATCTGGCTCATCAAACAATTTTTTCTTTCGTGCCACCGATATGATCGAAGGTATAGCCACAAAAGTTAGTGCAAATGAGGTAATCATTGCTAGAATAATGTCATACATACTCCTTCTCTCTTTTATCTAAAAGGCAAATATCATTCCTTTGGAATTGAAAAACGACAGTATAATTTATCTATTAACAGATAAATATACTTAATAGGTAATCTTCACTAATGATAATTTTCTATTTTTTTCACTCGGGGCTAAAAATTCATTAGAAGAAATCTGTATCGCATCTGCAAATCTTATCTTCAGATTTTGATAGTCCGTAGACAGTAAACTGTTCCTATTAAATCTACCTAAGGGATCCAATATATATTCACTTACTGTATTATTGTTCTTTATTTCATCATTGAATACTAGCTTTAGTCTAGAAGGAGTCTTCATAAGAAAGTAAGATGAAAATATAGCCGCATCATCCTGCGAAAATTGTTTCTTAAACAATACCCTTCTCCAGTGCTCTTGGCCGTCAGGATGGACTGATATGGCCACCACATCTTCAAAAAAATAATCCATCCATCCTAACAATCCTTCACCTCTTCCATAAGTAGACTGGTAACTAGTGCGTCTAGTGTATTCTCTTTGTGACTCTGCAAAAAAGATAAAACCTCCATCTTGTCTGAGTGTAACTTGCTTAAGAACAAAATCCTTAAGCTCTTGGGACTTTCCTAACTCATTATTATTCGCTTCTGCTAAAAAATCAGGAACAAAGTTTTGGAACATCATTTCCTCCTCTTCCTCTAAAGTTATAAATGGCTTATTAAGATAAAAATATCCTTTGGCAGAGTCCTTATGTTTGTCGTGCCAAAGTCCCAATACACATACTCGTCTATTGGCGTTATCAAAAGCCATATCTAAATCGCTTACCACTCTTTCATAATTATTAATCCGAGTATACCTATAGCCTGCTCCTCTATCAAGGATAAATAACCCTAGGTGGTTTTCACTTTTACTATATCGACTGTTTTTTTTCTCTAATAAAATAAGTATCTCTGATCTATCCGTCAATACCACTTTCTTAAATCTCTCTCTAAGATTGAGATCTTTGACTTCTAATACTTTTTTGTGGAGTATATCAAGACTGTCATGCCGGATAAGATAAAATTCCATTGTCATATCATCCTCAAAATGAAATAGGATAGAAAATTTCTTATTCTCAGAAGTCTCAAGTAAGTATCTCTTCTTCTTGAATGACTTAGATAGACGGAAAAGTTCAGTACTATCCTGTAAAATCATATCACCAGTATATTTTCGGATCATATATATAATCTCCCCATCTTCCTTATAGCTGTACATCATGTTAAAACTGCTATCTCTAGCAACGATACCATATACATCTACTTTTTTCTTTTCAAACTTTATATATCTATCTTTCACAAAAGCCATCTCTTTATCAAATACTTCAACGTTGTACTTATGATTACCACGGTCTCTATAAAGCAGAATGTGGTCTCCAATCTGACCTAGCAAGTCATAAGCCAAATCAGACTTTAGTGGCATCTTCTTGGATACCGTCACACTTTGTGCAATACTACCACACATGCCAATAAAAAATAGATATATGACTACAAACGTCCTCATGGGTCTAAATATAATACTATTTAAAATCCTTAATGTCATCAATGAGATATCAACTACAGTTAAAACGTCAAAAGTCCCTTTGTGTGGGCACAGTATATTGATTCTGAAAAACGCGTTACGCTATTTCTATTTTCTATCGAAATATCTATAAATTAAATAAAAAAGGACTATCACTTATATGACAGTCTTTCGAGGACTTGTTAAGCTATTTGCGGAATCCTAGTTAAAGAGTCAATAATTTGACGTTGAAATACTGATTTAATCACTTTAATAATTACTTCTACTCAATTACCACAACTTCTTTATCTTTGCAATCTCAGGGAGAGAGTATCCGTTATCTCTATGGCCCTCTAAAAATAAACATATACATGAAGCTACTTAGATATATATTGGCCTTATTCTTAATTGTAGTCGCATACAGCATGGATGCACAGGTAACTATATTAGAAGATTATCAAGTTTCGCAGATGCTACGTAACTATCAGTCCAATGAGAGAACTGAATCTACAATAAAAGGTTATCGTATTCAGATCATCACTACGCCAGATCGTCGTAAAATGGAAAGCGCAAAAGCTAAATTTAAAAATATGCATCCTAATGTATATATGGAGTGGAACCATGTAAGTCCATACTATCAAGTAAGTGTAGGAGCTTATGAGACTAAGTTGGATCTCATGGACTTCATGATAGATATAAAGAAAGACTTCAGTAACGCTATACCTGTGGTGAGCGACATCGAGAAGAATGGGCTCATAGCACACTAATCCGATACAAAAAACAATGGAACTCAAACAGCGTAAGGCTGGAATTGACTGGATCACCTTGATTGTGTTCTTTTCTCTACTTATAGTAGGTTGGCTCGTGCTATATGCTGCTACATATGTAGAAGGGTCTGAGTCATTTATAGAGTTTAGCAGTCCTATAGGAAAGCAAACGATATGGATATTTATATCTGTATTAGCATTTCTAATCGTACAACTTCTAGATGAAAAAACATGGAATAGTCTAGCTTATATAATCTATGCTGGCTCGATAATATTACTACTATTGGTCCTAGTTTTAGGAACCGAAATCAAAGGTGCACGGTCTTGGTTTGTCTTTAGTGGGTTCTCATTTCAGCCATCAGAGATCGCAAAGTTTGGTACTAGTTTAGCCTTAGCATCTTATCTAAGTTTCTATAAGATCAATGTAAAATCAATGAAGTATATGATGGGCGCAGTAGGAATAATCCTGGGGCCTGCAATACTTATACTGCTACAACCCGATGCCGGATCAGCTATAGTGTTTGCTTCACTGTTTATAGTGCTCTATCGATCTGGTATATCTTCTGTCTATTACGTTATAGCAGGCTTTCTGTTTTTCATATTTATAGGATCCTTAATCTATAGTTTTGAAACTATTACATTACTTTCTTTGCTAGCTGGGTCAGCAGTGCTCATGTTTAATAAATATAAGCCTTTCCGAGCTGGGTTGCTCTTATTAGTAGTGGCATCTGTGTCGATCACGGTATATCTCAATGGATTTCATAACTACGGTTTGCTAATAGCTGCGGTCGTTTTGATTGGCTTTTCAATATGGTATCTAATCGATCGTAAATCTAGCTTCTTAGCCGTGGTCACAACTCCGGTGGTCCTAGCTATCATTTTATCATTTGCTAGTAGCTATACCTTCAATAATATACTGCAGCCACATCAACAGGATAGGATCAATGTATGGCTGAGACCTACAAAGTGTGACCCATATGGATCATTATATAACATTATACAAAGTAAAGTAGCTATTGGCTCCGGTGGTATACAAGGAAAAGGATTTCTCAAAGGTGAAATGACCAAACTTAACTATGTGCCTGAGCAATCGACAGATTTCATATTCAGTACTGTTGGAGAAGAGCAAGGTTTCTTAGGCAGTTTCATGGTAATATTCTTATTTACGGTTTTGCTAATAAGGATTACTATGATAGCCGAAAGAGGTAAAAATAAGTTTATTCAATACTACGCTTACAGTGTAGCCTCTATAATATTTGTACACTTCTTTATAAATATAGGTATGGCAATGGGTCTAATGCCTGTGATAGGTATACCTTTGCCATTCTTGAGTAAAGGTGGATCTTCACTGCTTGGATTTAGTATCATGATAGGTGTATTGCTTAAAATGGATCAGGCGAGGTTGAGGAGGTAAGTGAGAGTGTGCCATGGCGCTAGCCAAGGAGCGTTTTTCTCAAACATTAGCGAGTCTTTAGAGCACAGCAAAAATGACAAAATGAAATTTAATATAACACATAAAGATCACGAGAGCTCTGCGAGAGCGGGTATTTTGCAGACTGGACATGGTGAGATACAAACACCAATATTTATGCCCGTGGGTACTCAAGGCACGGTCAAAAGTGTACATCAAGAAGAACTAAAGACCACTATCAATGCGGATATAATCCTTGGCAATACATATCATTTATACTTACGTCCGCATACTGATATCTTACAAAAAGCTGGTGGCCTGCATAAGTTTATCAATTGGGAAAGACCGATACTTACCGATAGTGGTGGATATCAGGTATATAGTCTCAAAGGAATGCGTAAGATCACCGAAAAAGGGGTGAAGTTTAGATCACATATCGATGGGTCCATGCACTTCTTTTCTCCAGAGTCTGTAATGGACATACAGAGAGAAATAGGTGCTGATATCATCATGGCATTTGATGAATGTACTCCATATCCATGTGACTATAAGTATGCTCGTAGGTCTATGCATATGACACACAGATGGTTAGAGAGATGTATCACTAGATTCAATGAGACAGATTCTATCTATGACTATGAGCAAACGCTTGCTCCGATTGTACAGGGCAGCACATATACAGATCTCAGAGAGATGTCAGCCGAATATATCGCAGGTACTAATATGCCTATCAATGCTATCGGTGGATTATCTGTAGGAGAACCTGCCGAAGAACTATATGCCATGACGGAAGTAGTCACTAACATACTGCCAAAAGATAAGCCACGGTACCTAATGGGAGTAGGTCTACCAGAAAATATATTGGAATGCATAGCATTGGGTATCGACATGTTTGATTGTGTGCTCCCTACACGTAATGCGAGACATGGAATGTTATATACTAAAAATGGTGTGATCAATATGAAAAATGCTAAATGGAAAGAAGATTTCAGTCCAATCGATCCAGATAGCGAAGCCGCCACTAGTCGTGAACATAATAAGGCATATCTCCGTCACCTATTCAAAGTGAAAGAGTATCTTGCTATGCAAATCGCTACGATAAATAATCTAAGTTTCTACATGTGGTTGGTGCGTACTGCCAGAGAAAAAATCCAAGAGGGGACGTTTACCCAATGGAAAAACGTTATACTCCCTGTAATCACCCAACGCCTCTAATTAAATCATCCAAATACTTGTTAAAGAAGATAGACATATACATTATCAAGAAGTACCTAAGTACATTCTTCTTTACTATAGTTCTAATCACTATGATTGCGATCACTATCGATTTTTTTGAAAAGGTCGATAAGTTCATGCGTGATTCCGTGACGACCAAAGAGATATTTTTTGATTACTATCTCAACTTTATTCCTTGGATCAATGGATTATTATGGCCACTATTTGCTTTGCTGGCTGTTATATTTTTCACCTCCCGTATGGCCAAGGATTCAGAGATTGTCGCGATACTTAGTTCTGGAGTAAGTTATTATCGGTTGCTAACGCCATTTATGGTAGCAGCGTCTATTATCGCAAGCCTGCTGTGGATTGGAAATAATTATGTGATCCCAAATAGTACCAAGATCAAAAATGAATTTGAAAGTAATCATATCAAAAAATCTGGAAAGAAAACTCTTTCTAATGATATTCACTTCTTCACTCAACCAGACGAAAAAGTATATATACGATACTTCAGATTAAGAGATAGTACGCCACAAAATTTTAGATTAGAAAAATTTGCAGATCATCAACTCAGATATGTTCTCAAAGCAAGAAGTCTCAAACTCAAGGAAATGAATCCGGCTGGACAAAAAGGAAATCTCTGGACACTCAACAATTATGAGATACATACTTTCGATGGCATGAAAGAGAACCTCATCATTGGCAAAGGTGAGAAAATGGACACCATTCTTAATTTTGCACCTGAGGACTTTATAAGATATTCCAAACAGATGGAGATGATGACAACTCCCGATCTCAAAGAATATATCGCCAACGAAAAGTCCAAAGGAATGGATACCGCTAAAAAATTTTTAGTAGAATATCATAGACGTAACGCTGATCCCTTTACCATATTAATATTGACTCTTTTAGGCGTTGCTGTAGCTTCTCGTAAGGTTCGAGGAGGAATGGGTTTTCACTTAGCCTCAGGTGTAGTATTAGGTGCTGCATTTGTTATTATTTCGAAGTTCTCCACCACATTTAGCAGTAACTTATCATTGTCTCCAGCCATCGGAGTTTGGTTGCCTAACATGGTATTTGCTGTTATCGCTTTAGTAATGGTTGCTAAAACTCAGAGGTAATATCTTAAGTAAGGCAAAATTACTATTTTCTAGAGTTATATTAATTTGTGTCGCCCATACAAGACTTCAATACTATTTGGATACTAATCCTTGCAATTAATTACGATGCTAAATAGACATCGAACCTACAGGAATTAACTTATAATTTTTCTATTTCTATTCGCTATCTTGATCCTACAAACCAAAATCACGATCCGTATGCCACTACTAAAAACCATAAAGTCGAAACACATAAATACTTCTATAGATAAAGTACACGGAATTATTTCTGATTTGGGCCAATGGCAAATATGATCTCCATGACTTATAATGGATACTAATACAGAAGTAAAAGTAGCCAACAGAAAATCGTACTCCTATGAAGGAACTAGAACTGGCATAGGAAACATACAGATCGTCAATGAAGAACAAAACTCTTACTTTTTGTTTCTTTTTTGGACTAATAATTAATATTATATAATCCATTTTGTAGATTACCAAAGGAACAGTTATCTGATCTCAAACAGGCAATGGCAAGTCTGATATTTTAGACCCTACCGAATTGAATAAACTGAGACTTACTATGTCTATACCTCGTAGTAATATTATGGTGATATCTTCTATTGCTGGATTAGGAGAAATATTCCAATCTGACCCTACTAATTCTACATTATCTATATCCACAGGTTCTCCAAGATAAAATAGAAACTCATTTGAGAGATAGATAACACTAGTAATAGCAAAAAAGTATTTTTGATTTGCATGATGATGATTTTGGTAATGCATATCTAATACATTGCATAAAGAATAATTACAGAATATTAGAGTATTATTACAAATGGAGAGTAGCAATATAGTGTTTCTCCTAAATAGAAGATTGCAGAAAGTTTCATCACGCTGACTAAATTAAAAAAATCAACAGATTGATAGAAATTATCTTCTTCACTCTATTAATATATCTCTTCTGGTTTCGATTACAGACTTCCTATAATTAACTTATCTTTGGTGAACCGAACGATCGTTCGGTTACAACGTCTGTGAGCATAAAAAGAAAATAGAAGTTAATATGATACCTGCTAAGCCGTACCAACCTAAAAATAAGATCAGAATCGTAACTGCTGCCTCTTTATTTGATGGGCACGATGCTGCGATTAATATCATGCGTAGGATTATGCAAAGATCAGGAGCCGAGATCATCCACTTAGGTCACAATAGATCAGTAGATGAGATCGTCAATACTGCTATCCAAGAGGATGTACAGGGAATAGCCATTACATCATACCAAGGTGGGCACAATGAGTATTTCCGTTATATGTACGATCTGCTCAAAGAGCGTGGGTGCAGCCATATCAAGATTTTTGGTGGTGGTGGAGGGACTATCCTTCCCTCTGAGATCGGTGAGCTACACGATTACGGTATTACAAGGTTATACGCTCCAGATGATGGCCGACATATGGGTCTCCAAGGGATGATCAACGATCTAATGGAAAAATGTGACTTCCCAATCGGACAAACGCTGAATAGCGAGGAAAAAGGACTAGATAAAAGCAATATTCAAAATATAGCACGAATAATAACAGCCATAGAAAACTATGGTGAAGAACATTCGACTGTATTAGCAGACATTCAAAAAGCAGTAGCGACTAAGAAAACCCCTGTATTAGGTATCACAGGTACTGGTGGAGCTGGTAAATCAAGTCTAGTGGATGAATTGGTAAGAAGATTTTTACTGGACTTTCCAAATAAGCATCTTGCGATTGTATCAGTAGATCCATCGAAGCGTAAAACTGGTGGAGCACTTCTAGGTGACCGTATTCGTATGAATGCCATCAATAATGGTAGAGTATATATGAGATCACTCGCTACTCGCAGGTCTAACCTTGCACTCTCTAAGCATGTCCAAGGGACAGTAGACATCCTTAAGGCTGCTAACTATGATTTGATCATACTAGAGACAAGTGGAATCGGTCAGTCTGATACTGAAATCGTTGATCACTCAGATCTGAGTCTTTATGTAATGACTCCTGAGTTTGGAGCAGCAACACAGCTCGAGAAGATCGATATGTTGGATTTTGCTGATCTCATAGCAATAAACAAATTTGACAAACGCGGTGCACTCGATGCATTACGTGATGTAAAGAAGCAATACCAACGCAACAACGATCTATGGCATGAAGATCCAGCGGCGATGCCAGTATATGGTACGATCGCTAGCCAGTTCAACGATCCTGGGACTAACACATTATACAACAATATCATAACTATTATCAACGAGCGTACAGAAGTTGACTTCAAAGGTGAGATGGATTTTGATACTGGTGATAGCGAAAAAATTTATATCATTCCACCATCCAGAGTAAGATACCTGTCCGAAATCTCAGAGAACAATCGCAACTATGATACTTGGGTACTTAAGCAATCAGAATATGCCTCTCAAGCGTATGCACTTAAAATAAGTCTAGCACAATTTGAGGCAGACAGTGATCTTAGTAAAGCGATCCAAGAGAAGTACGATCACATCATGGAAGACATGGACGGAAGCTGTAAACGAATGCTTGAAAACTGGGATGAAACAGTAGCTAGATACAAAGCTGACGAATATGTATACAAAGTAAGAGACAAAGAGATTCGGGTACCAACCCATACAGAATCGCTATCACATACACAGATTCCAAGAGTTGTATTACCAAAATATAGAGACTGGGGTGATATCCTCCAATGGAATCTGCAAGAAGGTGTGCCAGGAGCATTTCCATATGCGGCTGGTGTATTCCCATTCAAGCGTAAAGGTGAAGATCCGACAAGAATGTTTGCCGGAGAAGGTGGACCAGAGCGTACTAATAAACGTTTTCATTATGTATCCGAAGGACTCCCTGCCAAGAGGTTATCTACGGCATTTGACTCAGTAACACTATATGGAGAAGATCCAGATCACCGTCCAGATATTTATGGTAAGATCGGTAACTCTGGAGTAAGTATTTGTTGCCTTAATGATGCTAAGAAATTATACTCAGGATTTGACCTTTGTAATCCTATGACTTCTGTATCGATGACAATCAATGGCCCTGCCGCTACAATCTGTGCTTTCTTTATGAATGCCGCTATCGATCAGCAATGTGAAAAATATATCACAAAGCATAGATTAGCAGCGAAAGTAGAAGCAGCCTTCAAAGCTAAATATGAAGATAAAGGTCTAACTAGACCAAAATATAGAGGAAATCTTCCGAAAGGAAACGACGGACTAGGACTAATGTTACTCGGACTCACAGGAGATGAAGTATTAGATTCAGATATTTATGAAGTACTAAAAGCTCGAGCGCTGAAATCAGTGCGTGGCACGGTACAAGCAGATATTCTAAAAGAAGATCAAGCACAAAATACCTGTATTTTTTCTACAGAGTTTTCTCTCAAGTTGATGGGAGATGTACAGCAATATTTTATCGATCACGAAGTACGTAATTTTTACTCAGTATCTATCTCTGGTTATCACATAGCAGAGGCTGGAGCCAATCCGATTACACAATTAGCATTTACTTTAGCGAACGGATTTACATTCGTAGAATACTACCTCTCTAGAGGAATGGATATCAATCATTTTGCACCTAATTTATCATTCTTCTTCTCTAACGGAATCGATCCAGAATATGCAGTGATCGGACGTGTCGCTCGAAAAATTTGGGCGAAAGCAATGAGAGAAAAATACGGTGCAAATTCTAGATCACAAAAATTAAAATACCATATCCAGACTTCTGGAAGATCATTACACGCTCAAGAGATTTCATTTAACGATATCCGTACTACTTTACAAGCACTATATGCGATCTACGACAACTGTAATTCGTTACACACCAATGCCTACGATGAAGCCATAACTACGCCCACAGAAGATAGTGTTAGACGAGCCATGGCAATTCAAATGATCATCAATCACGAGTTGGGATTATCTAAAAATGAAAATCCCCTACAAGGATCATTCATCATCGAAGAGCTTACAGATCTAGTAGAAGCAGCAGTACTTTCAGAGTTTGACAGTATCACAGAGCGAGGTGGTGTACTAGGAGCAATGGAAACAATGTATCAACGTAGCAAGATTCAAGAGGAATCGCTTTACTACGAAACACTAAAACACACTGGAGAATTTCCAATCATAGGAGTGAATACATTTTTGTCTAAAGATGGATCACCAACTGTTATACCTGAGGAAGTTATACGAGCTACTGAAAAAGAGAAGCAAGAGCAAATAGACACACTAGAAGCGTTACATAATGCAGGAGAAAAAGAGATACCTACACAGCTAAAAGCATTGCAAGCAAAAGCTATAAAAAATGAAAATGTCTTTGATGAATTAATGGCGGCAGTAAAAATTTGTTCCCTAGGACAAATCACGCAAGCGCTTTATGAAGTAGGCGGACAATATCGTAGAAATATGTAGAGCGTGGCTTTTTCTGAATAGAAAAAAAGTGCGAACCACTATGTATAGGTATCTTTGAGAATTGTTTTTTGACTTAGCTTCAACTTGTCTGTCTAATCTCTAACATCAAAAGCATCTCTCAGCCCTGTCCCTATCAAATTAAAAGCAAGGACCAAAAGCATAATCGTAATTGCTGGAACAAGAGCTAAAAAAGGTTTACCACTCAGCGCAAATCCGTATTGTTCATTGAGCATATTACCTATAGATGGCGACGGTGGTCTAATGCCAAAACCTAAGTAGCTTAGTCCTGCTTCTATCAATATTGCAGTCGCAAAATTTGCTGCCGCTATGACGAGTATGGGACCTACGATATTTGGTAAAATATGTCTGGCTAATACTGGAATTTCTCTGAGTCCAATACTTTTGGCAGCTTCTACATATTGCATGTTTTTTTGCTGTAGAACTTGTCCTCTTACTATCCTAGCTACATCAACCCACATGGTCAGACCCACGGCCAAAAAAATAATCCCTACACCTCTACCCAATGCCAATACAATTGCAAATACTAGTAATAGTGTAGGAATGGACCATGATACATTGATCAAAAACGAGATTACTTGATCTAACCATCCTCCGAAGTATCCACTCACACTCCCAAGGAATATACCTATGATGACCGATATCGTTACAGCAAGTAAACCTACTGTAAGTGACACTCTTATTCCTAATATGAGCCTACTTAGGATATCTCTACCATATCTATCTGTACCGAGCCAATACCTTCTATTGATAACATGATTAGTCTTCAGCTCTGTTAATGACATTTTCTGTAGACCCAAATCTGCGAATGACAGTATTCTGATCTGTCCATAGTGGTTGGTCACCTGCAATTCATCCTCTATTAATTCTAGGCTTTGATAAGGTATATGCTCATCTTCGGATTCAAAGCCTGTAAATACACTAGCAAGCCATGATTTGTCTGAGCCTGTTGCAGCGTTTTGGTACTTTATGCAGTCTGTATTAAAGAGAGGTGGTTGTAGAGCTATCTCGGGTAGCTGCCTGTTAGCATTAGGCGTATTCTCTGGAATAATAAGGTAAGCAAAGATGGCTAAGAATATAGAAACTACAATAAGCCCAAGTCCAAGCATAGCAGAACCTCTTTTTCGGAGTTTTTGCCACACAATCGAGGATAATGATTCTTGGTTTGCCATCTGTGACAAAAGTAATGATAAATGCATATTAGTCGTAACCTATTAATTAATAGTACTCACTACAAATTGTCAACAAAAACAATAACCTAGTATATTACACAGATAGTACAGTCAATTATATACATAAACCCTATATTGTTTATGTATATCGTATTTATTAAGATGTAAGCATTTAATTAGAAGATCGAAGTTAATAAATCACCCAAGATAGTCGCGATTGCCATTTTAACGAACAACAGAAGATTACTTTAATTGAAAAGTTTGAATGTGCGTTTAATATGATGCTAGTGGTTAATTATAAATAAAAGCTCTATCCCATGAGAAAAATATTATTTCTATGTTGCATTTGCCTATTGAGCATTACCAACATATTAAGTCAAGACGAGCACTTTACGCGCTATGATTTTACTCCTACCTTCTTTAATCCAGCCAATACTGGAAACTTTTACGGTTCATATCGTATAGGAGTATTATATAGAGAACAGGCTCGTACTTGGTTCAAAGCTGAAGATCAAGGGTCAATAAACCCAGATACTAATCAGCCTTTCTTCAAACCAGTTAGTAGTACATATACAACTCCTACTTTATTTATAGATGCCAATTTTGGCTTAGGTTTTTCAGCAGGTGATTGGTCTTCATTTGGCCTCACAATGCTAAGTGACAAATCTGGAGATGGGGCATTAAGCAACTCTTCATATATGTTGAATGCGGCATATCATTGGTCGTTAAACAAAAAAGGGGGAAACGTATTAACAATAGGTGCTCAGTATGGAAGAAATTCAATTGCTGTTGATGGTAATAACCTCAATACAGAAACGGAATTCTTAAATCAAGTTTTGGACCCACTTCAGTTAGGAGTAGATGGAAAATCTGAATTTAATACTTCTTATAGTGATGTAAATGTAGGAGTCACTTTAGTAAGTAAAATTGGCAAAACATCTAAACTAGAGCTTGGTGCTGCCGTTGGTCATCTCTTACCTTCTTCTTTCGAAATACAGAATGATAGTATAGCCAACATTGAAAATAATATAGATCCTCGAATCAATGTGAATGCTAGATTAAGGTTTTTGGCAACCGATGGCATTGCTTTAGAACCGGTCATCTACTACTCCACAGCAGGAGGTGCGTCTAACCTGCAAATACAATTCAATAGTGCATTTAGACTTAATGAAAACAGCGCTTTTACTGCCGGATTAGGATATCGGCTTGGAGATGCCGCACAGATATTAGTAGGTATGAATTATGGTCTATGGAAAGTCGGTATAGGCTATGATATGACTGTATCAAGTGCTGCAGATGCCAATAGCAGTGTGGGTGGATACGAATTGGGTATAAGTAGAATCATTTTTAGAAATAAGAAGCCCCAAATAGATCCTATCCTTCTTTGCCCTAAGTTATAATACCCAACCATATTTTTACGCCAAAAAAATAATATAAACATGAAAAAATATATCCTTTCACTAATAGCAGCAGTCATGTGCAGTCTGAGTATAAGTGCTCAAGATCTACACACTCTCGATAAGGAGTTGCCTTGTATTAACAAAACCTTCTCAGTCTATTTCCATGTAACACTAGATAGTCTTCGTACCACTAGTTGGGATACAGAGGCTATGGAAGCAGAGATAGCTGCAACTAATCAATATTTTGCTCCTATATGTGCTCAATTTGAAATCTGCAAAATTGATACTCTCGAGAATTGGTCTTGGGATTCGCTCAGTAGAGATTATAGAGTTGATGAAATCAACAGACTCTTTTACCAAGAGAATAGAATCAATATCTATCTGGTAGATCGATTTGATGATCCTAACTTATGTGGATTTGCTAATCTCGGTCAAATAGCCAATGAAAACAATGCTAAGATCTACATAAAAGGAGGATGTCTTCCTCACGAGATGGGGCACTTATTTGGGTTACTACATACATTCGAAGGAAGTGGCGTGGAAAATGTAGATGGTTCCAATTGTGATCTAGTAGGAGACCTTATATGCGATACGCCAGCAGATCCATATATAGAAGATTCTCAGATACAATGGCTCGGAGATAATTGCGAATTTATATTTACTGGTACAGATATCAATGGAGAATTTTATCAACCTGATGTGGGTAATATTATGTCTTATTATGGTTGTGATTGTGGGTTTACAAGAGGTCAATATATAAAGATGGCCAATACATGGCTAAACAGCGATCGTAAAATGTGGTAGACAAAAACCATAATTAAAACCCTAACTATTGAATAAAGACAAACAATATGAATACGATATATAAATTACTTTTCTCCATCAGCATACTGACATTAGCAACACATTTTGCTAGCGCTCAGACTGCCAATGTCATAGAAGGGTGTGTACCCTTAGAAGTAAACTTTTCTCCTCCAGCAGGACAGGCTGCATTCTTTTGGGATTTTAAAGACGGAACCGCTGGATCTGTTGAGGCTGCGCCTTCACATATTTTCTCTACTCCAGGAGTCTATGTAGTATCACTCAATGAGGGTACTGGTGGTAGTGAGGTAGGTACAGTTACTATCACTGTACTTCCAGATATCGATGTACAAATAGATGCCACTCTAATCGATCCATGTAATCCGCGTAGATTTCAATTTACAAATAATAGTGAAGTGCCTACGGGTATTACTGTGACTGGATATTTATGGACGTTTGGAGATGGATCCACGTCTAGCCAGCAAAATCCTATACACTTCTACGCTCAGCCAGGTTTGAAGTCCGTAAGTTTGGAAATACTTACAGATATTGCAGGATGTAACAATTCAGAATTATTCGAAAATTTTATTGATGTTTCTGTTGAACCTGTATTAAATGCATTTTTCACTGCCAATCCTAGTGCTACTTGTGATGTACCAGCAACAATATTTTTTGCCAGCGGCCAAACATTAGCTGAAGTTGAGTATAATTGGGACTTTGGAGATAGCGAATCATCTACCGATCCGACCAATACTATACATCAGTATACAGAAAAAGGAGTCTACGAAGCAGAACTTACACTTACTAAAGGAGATTGTGTATCGACATTCACAAGGACTATTAGCATCGGAGCGCCTCTCGCAGACTTTGGATTCAATGATACATTGTGTATTGGCGTTTCTACTATTTTGACTAATAACACTGCTGCTAATAGTTTCCAATGGACATTTCCTGAGTCTGTTACACTACAAACAGAAGATGATGTTAAAGAACCAGTTGTAATATTTGATGAAGCTGGACTTGTGACTATCAATATGGTAGGACAACTAGGTGGTGATGCCGATTGTATTGTTGATACGACATTCCAAGTGTTCATCCAAGATCCTGAAGTAGCAGTGATCATTGATCCAGTAAATACCTGTATCAACCCTACAATAGTAAATATCACAACGACAGAACCATTCGCGAGTTATATTTGGTTTGATGTGCCAGGTGGAATGACATATACCGCTACATATGAAACTCCTCCAAGAGATTCGTTCTATGTCAATGTTGAAGATTCTGTATTAATAGAATTAGTCGTTACTACCTTTCAAGGCTGTGTAGCCACATTAGATGATTACTATTCACAACAACTACCAGAGGCGCATTTCATACCAACTGTACACCATGGGTGTGCACCGCTCGGAGTCACATTCCAAGATACTAGTACATCATTTGAACCCATTCTTACCTATTCTTATGACTATGGTAATGGTGATACTCAGACATTTACGAATAATGACGACCACACTTATATATTCAATGATCCAGGAGAGTACTTGGTTACATTAGTTGTAGAAAATGAAGCTGGGTGTATCGATACGTCTTGGGCTGTATTGATAGAAGTAGGTGAGCCAATCAATATTGAATACGAACTAGACATATCGCAAATTTGCTTTGGAGATACTGTAACACTCAACGCGATTAATATAGATCCTAGAATAGATGCATTTAATCTAAGTACAGATGATGGCAGATCACACCATTGTGAAGGGGAAAGCGTCTTGGAGCATGCCTTCATAAGTAATACTGGAGTTTTTGATATAGAATACACCGTCGATTATAATGGGTGTCGAACTATTATCACTGATGAAGACGCTATAACCGTCAATGGACCAAGAGCTGATTTATGGTATATGGTCAATTGTGATGATCCCCTTGTTGTAATGTTCTCTGATAGCAGTCAGATGGCAACGAGTATATTATGGTCTATAGAGGATACCACAGGAGTAGATGTAACATATACAGACTCCTTCTTCACACATACTTTTCCAGAGTCTGGAGATTATACAGTGTACTTAGAAGCTTTCAATGAAACTACTGGATGTCCAAGTCATATCGACTCGGTAGTAATCCATGCAAGAGATCTAGTTCCAATGTTTGATCTTCCAGAAAATCTTTGTGACAATGTACTTTACGATCTAGATGCATCGCTGTCTATCGATGTAGATGATGATTGTAGTAAAGGATATACTTGGTCATTCCAACAAAATGGTAGACCTCGTCAAGTAGGAGAAGCTGTAATCCAACATATATTTCCAAACACTGGTATAGATGTAGTTACGCTTACTGTAGAAGATATCAATGGGTGTACACAAGCCGTTACTGATACCGTAAATGTATTTACCATACAGCCAATTTTCGAATTTGATAAAGAACCAATCTGTTTTCCCAATGAAGTCACATTTACGGATATGACTACTAGTGATACCACGATAGTCGCTTGGAGTTATTTGGAAGGAGCAAACGGGCTTGGAAACATCAATGAATTTTCTCAAAACCCTAATCCATCCCAAACTTTTAATTTTTTCAGTCTCAATCTAGAAGAACTACCAATATTCTTAGCCGTTGAAGACGCTCTAGGCTGTAGAGATACTATACAAAGGAATATAGAAGTATATCGCCCACTAACTGAAATCACAGCAGATCCTGCGCCAATATGTATTGGAGGAGAGGTAGAGTTTGTGGCTACTGATATTACTGATCAAGGATCGACATTGGAGTATATATGGAATTTTGGAAATGGACAATCTAGTAGTGATTCTACGGATACAATACAGTACATCACATCAGGTATTTATATCATAACACTTAACCTTACGGAAGAGTCTACAGGTTGCCAAAATGAGCAATCTATCCAGATACTTGTAACAGATCCTCCAGAGGCAGCATTTAGCGCATTTAATGATGGTATATTATTAGTGCAAGGAGATGCGATATGTGATCCAGGTACAATTAATTTTGAAGACAATTCTACATTAAACGGTAATCCAGTAAGTTATCTATGGGGTGCGGGTGCAGGAGGTAATTCATTGAATCAAAATCCTACTCTTACTTTCCCAATAGGTACTCATGATGTGGCGATGATTGTAGCTTCAGATTACGGCTGTGCAGACACAATCTTTTCCAACTATACAGTAGTAGGTGCTCAAGGAAATTTTGAAATGAGTACTAATGAAATATGCAAAGGTGAAAGCATCACCTTTAATTTAATAGATACTATGGGAGTAGCTAGTTGGTCTTGGGATTTTGGATTTGGAGAGGTCTTTGACAACGTTGATCCTATATCACAGACAATAGGTGAAGATGTTATTGGCAATTCAACAATTGCAACATTATCGCTACTATCGGAAGGGATTGCTTGCGAAGCAGTAGTTACACAAGATATCTTTTTTAATAATAATCTTGAACAACTTATTATTGATACTATTACTGTCGAAAAGGGTCAAGATGCTCTATTTGACGTGATATCAGATACTATTAATACCGATCTCTTAACAGTAATAGAAGCTCCATTAGCTTTGGTATGTGAAGATTGTTCTCCTCCAATCGCTGATTCGAATACTGACAGTTGTTATACCTATATACTACAATATATCGATGCTGAAAACTGTAATTCAATAAGATATGAAATAACAGTTTTACCAGTACCAACTGTTATTGCTGTTCCAAGTTTATTTACACCTAATGGTGATGGCCAGAATGAATTTTTTAGAGTAGCTGAAAAGATTGACACTATCAAAGGTCAGGGAATTCTTGAATATGAAGAATTCAGAGTGTACAATAGATGGGGAGAAACTGTCTACGATAATACTAATGGACTAACCGGATGGGATGGAACTCGAGATGGTGAACAAGTTCCGCCCGAAGTTTACGGATATTATATAATAGTTAGATTAGTTGGTGATATTCCTAATGATCCAGATCGACGAAATATCCGTGTATTCAAGGGAGATGTGACACTACTAAGATAAAAGGTAAAATCAAGAAAATTTGAAAAATGACTTGCAAATTTAGTTTGCAAGTCATTTTTTTATTCGCCTATATAGTATCCAAAGAAACATCCGAATCAATTAGAATACACATTAACGCATTCCACTATATGATATATATATTATCATCGTATTTTTGTAGTTATGAATAGAGAGCTTAAGATATACAATAGCCTAAGTGGCGAGAAAGAAGTATTCAAACCGATTACTGAAGGATATGTAGGAATGTACGTGTGTGGACCTACTGTCTATAATGATGTACATATGGGTAATTGTATGACTTTTGTACGATTTGATATGATTTATAGATATCTAGTATACCTCGGATACAAGGTAAGATATGTACGTAATATCACTGATGTAGGGCACTTGCTTGACGATGGTGAAGATCGTATCCTCAAAGGTGCCAAAGCTGAGAAGCTTGAGCCAATGGAAGTGGTACAGAAGTACTCTAATGGCTTTCATCATATGATGGAAGTATTCAACACTAAAAAACCGAGTATTGAGCCTCGCGCTACTGCCCATATCATAGAACAGATAGAGATGGTAGAGCAGATTATTAATAATGGCTATGCATACGAAGCGAACGGATCAGTTTACTTTGATACTCTCAAGCTAGCAGAAGATACTGGTGAATATGGTAAGCTATCTGGCCGTAAGATCGAAGACCTAAAAGCAGAGTCTAGAGATAACCTTAAAAATCAAGAAGATAAACGCCACCCATCAGATTTTGCGATATGGATGAAGGCGGCACCAGAGCATATTATGAAATGGAATTCTCCGTGGTCTGAAGGATTTCCTGGATGGCACCTTGAGTGTTCTGCAATGAGTACAAAGTACCTCGGTGAGAGATTTGATATACACGGTGGAGGTAACGACCTTAAGTTTCCTCACCATGAAAACGAGATTGCTCAAAACATGGGATCATGTGGATGTTCACCAGTCAACTATTGGCTACACACCAATATGCTACTCATGAATGGCAAGAAAATGTCTAAGAGTGACGGTAATAGTATCATGCCACCGAAACTATTCAGTGGAGAGAGTGAGCACATCAGCAAGGGATATAGTCCAATGGTAGTTCGATTCTTCTTCCTACAGTCACATTACAGATCTACTTCAGATTTGTCAGATAGTGTACTACAAGCAGCAGAGAAAGGGTATAAGCGATTTATGGAAGGCCTCAAGACTCTCAGCAATATTCAGGGCACAGCCAAAAATAATGATAGTGCAATTAACAAAGAGATACTTGATCTCGTCGAAGATGTATATAAGCATATGGATGACGATTTTAATACTCCTAGAGCCATAGCAAGCATATTTGAAATCGTTACGAAGATTAATAGTCTAAAGTCTGGTAAGGTGTCATTAGCCGAAATTTCTCAAGAGACATTAAATACTGTACAGAGTAAACTTAAAGGAATTATCTTCGATGTATTTGGCCTTATGGATGATACTGCTGGAGGTGCAGGTGGAGAAGTATTAGATGGTCTTATGCAATTAGTCATAGAACTCAGACAAGAAGCAAGAGAAAGCAAAAACTGGGGTATATCAGATAAGATTCGTGATAGTCTTAAAGAACTAGAGATACAGATCAAAGATGGAAAAGATGGAACGACATGGTCAATTTAAATGTCTCTAGATCGTTAACTAATATATAAACAATCGCAGGCAAGAAAAAACTAGCTTGTTGAATCTTGTCTTGACATTTCAACATTAATAATAAATGAAGCATCTATCTATACTTATTCTTTCGCTTAGCCTACTATTAGGGGTTTCATCATGCAAAAATGATAATCCTACTGAATCAACCCCTAAGCCAACAGCGCAAAAGCCGAGAGTAAAGGTGCCCAAGTTTGATGGAGACAAAGCATATGCTCTAGTAGAGAAACAGTTGTCATTTGGTCATCGTATTCCAGGTACTCCAGAACATAAAGCAACTAAAAATTGGTACGTAGAACAACTAAAAGCTGTTGGTGCAGATGTACAAGTGCAAGAATTCAAAGCATCTTTTTTGGGCTTGGAAGATAAAGAATCTTATAATATTATCGCTTCGTTTAATCCAAAAAACACTCACCGTATTATGCTCGCTGCTCACTGGGATAGTAGATTAATCGCTGAGAAAGATGAAGATAAATCGATGCAAGAAAAACCTATCATGGGTGCTGATGATGGTGCTACAGGAACGGCTATACTACTGGAGATCGCTAATATGGTCAAAGAAAATCCTATTGATCTAGGAATTGATATTGTACTCTTCGATGCAGAAGATCAGGGCGATTCGAATGGTGCTCAAACAACTTGGTGTCTAGGTTCTCAGTACTGGGGAAAGAATCCTCATGTGCCTAACTATAAAGCTACATTTGGAATTTTACTAGATATGGTTGGAGCCAAAGATGCACAGTTTGGTCTTGAGGGTTTCTCTTTCGCTAATGCAGGAGAAATTCAAAAGAAAATTTGGGGTCTTGCCAGAGGTATGGGATACTCAGATTATTTTCAAAATTTTAAAGCTGGACAGATTACTGATGACCATTATTACGTGATGACACATCGCCAATTTCCTATGGTGGATATAATAAATATGCCTAAAGATCCTACAACAGGAGAGACATCTTTCGGTCACTATCACCATACACACAAAGACAATATTGATATCGTATCTAAGCGTACGTTAAAAGTAGTTGGTCAGGTAGTAACGGCGGTAATTTATAAGGAATCTGACGGATCGTTTTAGGATATAGAATCTCTCATTCTTTGAATGTTTTCTCATAACTCGGCTGAAGATTAGTCTAGTAAAATATTTTAACGCAGGAACAAAGTGAAAACACCTGTTACTTCAGGAACAAACGAATAAATTATTACAAAGTAACCCTAAACTTTACCCTCCAATCTTCTCCATAAAATTAGTAATAACCGTAGATTTCAATATCAAGTAACTGACAAATATTAAAATAACAATGATATAAAACAATCTCCAATTAGCCCTTTTAGTTTGTTGTTTTTTATAGGCTGCATCACCGCGATAAGTAGCTCGCAAACCAGATTTAATTCTATCTTTTGCCATATCAATATCATCAGGATTATTTAACATGTTGAGACGTTTGTTTCTTTCTTCCTTTTGCTCATCATAAAACCTTGGTATAAATCCAAAAGGTTTTGGCTTCCGACTTTTTCCTAAAAATCCCATTTAAATAATATCTAATTTTATATGAAGATAGATAATTCCTATTACAAAAAAGCCACTCAAAATTATCGAGTGGCCTTTACTATATCATGTTGTATTATTCCACTACTTAAATGCATTAAGTCCTGTAATATCCATACCAGTAATCAATAAGTGAATATCATGTGTACCTTCATACGTAAGAACAGTCTCCAAATTAGCCATATGTCGCATAATCGAATACTCATTAGTAATACCCATTCCTCCATGCATTTGTCTAGCCTCTCTGGCTATCTTTAATGCTATCTCGCAGCTGCTTCGCTTTGCCATTGATATCTGTGCAGGAGTAGCTTTACCTTCGTTAGCTAATGTACCTAACCTCCATACCATAAGTTGGGCTTTAGTGATCTCAGTGATCATCTCTGCAAGTTTCTTTTGAGTAAGCTGGAACCCAGCAAGAGGCTTACCGAATTGCTCTCTCTGCATAGTATATCTCAATGAAGAATCATAACAGTCTAATGCCGCTCCTATTGCTCCCCATGCGATACCGTATCTCGCTTTGGATAGACAAGATAGAGGTCCTTTGAGTCCTTTAACATCTGGAAATATTTGCTCTTTTGGTACTCTTACATCTTCAAATACAAGCTCACCTGTAATACTTGCTCTGAGTGATAATTTACCATGTATCTCTGGAGTCGTAAATCCTGGCGTACCAGTCTCTACGACCATACCTCTAATCTTTCCTTGTTCGTCTTTAGCCCAAACTACAGCTAAATCGGCTATAGGAGAGTTAGTAATCCACATTTTAGCTCCATTAAGAATATATGCATCTCCATCGTCAACGATATTAGTCGTCATACCTCCTGGATTAGAGCCATGATCAGGCTCAGTCAAACCAAAACAACCGATAAATTCACCACTACCTAACTTAGGCAAGTATTTCACCTTCTGCTCCTCGGTAGCATACTTATATATGGGATACATAACTAAAGAACCTTGTACCGATGCCATAGATCTAAGACCTGAATCACACCTTTCTAGCTCTTGCATAATAATACCATATGCGATTTCATCCATTCCTCCTCCACCATATTTTTCAGGTAAACTAGGACCAAATGCACCTATATCGGCTAATTCTTTAAATAAGTGTGTTGGACAAACTGCTTTTTCGTAACAATCCTCGATGATAGGGCTTACCGATTTCTTTACCCAATCTCTCACAGCATCTCTTGCAAGTCTGTGATCTTCAGAAAGTAGATCATCTACTCCATAATAATCATGTCCAGTGTATAGATCTGTCTTTGTTGACCTTACTATGCCCTCCATATTCTTTGTTTTTATTGATCGTTATATTGATTAAGTAAAACTTATATAGCAAGTGAGTACTATAAAAAAAATTTCTAAATGTAAATGTAATGCATTCAATATAACAAAGTGTGACTTTATTACGGAATATGACAAGAATATAGCAAAGACTTAAATCGATCAGCAAACATATATTATGACAGTTGCCGCTTAACGGTTACAAAATAAATTAACACGAAATAAATTTATTGTTCTATCTGTAAAATAAGTTGTAACCTATCATTATTATTGGCCACTAACACTCCTTTTCCTCCTCCAATCAAATTGATTTGTTCTATTGCTTTTACATTTTTATTGAGCAATAACCCAGACTGATCAATGCGCGCACTAGTTGTGAATGTTCCATCACCATTACCCCTGAGCAACAGCCCCTTACCAGCATCGTAAGCAGGCGTCTCTGGCTCCGTATCCCAAAGGTTGCCCGCTACTAATACATCAGGAATCTTATCACCTGTAAAGTCATCGACTACCATATCCATAATAGGTGCCCATTGTGATTCGAACGGTAATTTCATTTGTGTAAATGACATATTTCCATTATTGATCAATGCTACATGAGAGAAATTATTAACCATGAGTTGAATAGCATTATCTAGATTTTCTTGACCTAAAATCTCTTCGATTGAAGAAATAGCGAAGTCAGCATACTTAGGAAATTTATCGTCTATAAAAGGCATCTGCTCTGATGAACATTCTTTTCCTCGCACTGGTACAGTCATGCCTTTATACTTCTTGGTTAGCACAATATCTAATGTGCCACTTTCATCAAAATCATTAGCGTATACTATTAGTGGCTTAGATTCTGAAGGATGAAATTTATTATTCTCACTGATGTTACCCAATATGAAATCCAGGTCTCCATCACGATCTAAATCAATTGTTACAACACTCTGCCACCATCCAGAAAGATTAGCAAATGATTTTATATCTACCGGTTTAAAGTTAGACCCTGATCCAGTAAACAACTTTGGCGCAGACCACTCTCCTACTACCATTAAATCTATTTTGTTATCGCCGTTTACATCCGCAATAGATATTCCAGTGATCATCCCTGGCAGTGCAGCTTGCATCTCATCAGTCATTACATCAGTAAATTTTCCATTATCATTTCTCAATAGATAAGACTGCATTTTACTTGGATATGCTCCAGGATTATTTCTGCCACCGACTAAGAGATCATAGTCTCCATCGTTATCCATATCTATCGGTAATATTTCTTTGGTACTAGACGGCATAGTTGGTAAATTCTCTGATTTTACAAACTGCCCAGCACCATCATTAATGTATAATCTATCTTGAAGTAGTATTGCAGAAGCAACATCTCCACCACCACCCGAAGCGACATATAAATCCAAATCTCCGTCACTATCAGCATCAAAAAATTTCGCACCTAAATCTTCCATTCCTTTGTCCCCTTCTATTACTTTTTGTTCGCTATCTACAAATCCTGCAGCTTGTTGAAATACTAATTTTCCTGCTTGGCCTTTGGCGCCACCTAAATAAAAGTCGTCTACGCCATCACCGTTGGCATCACCGATAGCAATACAAGGGCCTAATGTAGAGTACTTATGAGGAAGTAATATTTCTTTTTTTAAATCATCAAAACTATTCTCTTCGTGAGTAAAACTAAATGAAGGGATTTTGTTAGTCACGTCTGCAAAATAAATATCTGTCACTTGAATAGATTTTCGGTTTAGTGATTTTGATTTGGACTTATCTATCGTATGTAACGTATTGATTTTTGGATTATTTATTTTACTTGTTCCGCCGCCTATCCAGTTGATCACTACACTATCTATCTTAGTTGTATTCCCTATACCAAAATGAGAGATAGGTTCCACAGAAGATTTATATCCTCTAAGAGTATATTGATCTACACGTTGCCTTTGATCACCATAGTAAATACTAATTTTGCTATTAAGTACTGTAGCAGTATTACCTTTATCTCTTAGATCGAATCTTATAAAATTCTTCCCTTGTTGTGTTGATTTATTTTCCCACAACTCTGCTTTATCCATCAGTAAATTCACTATGATATCGAGATCTCCGTCATTATCAAAATCAGCATATGCTGCACCATGCGAAAAATTTTTCGTATTGATACCCCACTCTTCATTCGCTGATTTAAAACCTTCACCCTTATCATTTTTGAAAATATAATTCAGCACAGGATCAGGCTTCAATTCAATTAATTTTTTAAAATAATCTTCTGAGCCATAAGCAGCACCCAAGCTATCTCGTATATCCATAACTTCCATTCTCCAATCGTTATTCTTAGTATCACGATACATACCGTTAGTCACATAATAATCTTTATAACCATCATTATCAAAGTCTGCTAATAGTACAGCCCAACTCCACTCCGTCTGGCTTACACCCATCAGATTTCCTACTTCGCTGTAACCACCGTATCCAACTCCCATCTGAAAAGCATTGACCATATATTGATCTTGAAAATCCATAGTCTCTTTTAGGAATTGAAACTTCTTAACATCCATAGAGGCCATAAGCAACTTATTACGAAAGTGATCGGATGGGCTCATGTCAACTACTGCCATATCAAGTAGCAAGTCATTATTGACATCTGCCGCGTCCATACCCATAGCAAAATATGCAGTGTGACCTAGCAACGCTTTAGATTTCTCAGTGAATTTTCCTTTTCCATCATTAATAAAAAAGTAATCTGGCAGAAAGAAATCGTTTGCCACATAAACATCTAAGAAGCCATCATCATTAAAATCTCTTGCGGCGAGACCTAGTCCAAATGCCACTCTATCCACTCCTACCTCTTTACTTTGATCGACAAACTTTCCTCCATTATTCTTATAAAATCTTAGATGCATCTTTCTGGACTTTACAGGATCCATAGTCTCTATACGGTCATACCAATCCGAAAGAGCTTCGCCATCATTGATGAATGCATAATTATTAACAAATAGATCTAAGTCACCGTCGTTATCCGCATCAAAAAATACACTCTGTACAGATCTACCACTATCAGCCACACCTAATTCTCTAGCTTTATTGCTGAACGATAAGTTGCCATTGTTCATAAAAAGATCATTAGATAATAGCTCGTCATCATTAGTAGGGCCATCATTGTTGACATAGATATCCAGATAACCATCATTATTGACATCTACCATAGAGCATCCACCAGACCATTTATTTGATGAGAGTCCTGCCGCTGCAGTAATGTCTTCAAACTGCATTCCTCCTTTATTAAGATAAAGTCTATTACTCGCATCATTAGAGGTGAAGAAAATATCGGATAATCCATCATTATTAATGTCTCCTACTGCTACTCCTGCACCACTAAAGAAATTTTCATAGTTTCCCATACTTCGCTCTGGTGACTCTATTATCTCATTCACAAAATCTATACCTGATGATGCCGCACTTACTTGTGAGAATATTGGACCAGTAGAAATAGTAGTATTCGTATTAACACCATCGCTTTTGCAGCCTATCATCAGACCAACGATCAGCACAAATCCTATACCTGTAGCCGCACCAAAAGAGATTTTTCTAATTAAGGAGTTCTTATTCATTGGGTTAAATTATTATTAAATGACAAGATAGAAATAATGTGGCTATTGTAAAGGTATTCGCGCGCGGACAGAAGGCAAATTATGGCATTCATATAATGAGCCTACGGTTCAGAGACCTAATCTTCACCTCAAAGCTATTTAGTTATAAATCGGATCCTATTTTAGCTTCAGCATAAGGATTTCATGATGATTAGTACCATAATTAAGAACTCTCACCCTATTATCTTGTTATTTTTACACTTATAAGTACCAATATATGCAAAAGCAAATAGACTCATTATTAGACAAAGCATTAGCATTAGAATGGCTTACTGCTGAAGAAGGCGTTTTCTTATTTGAAAATGCCAGTACAGCAGAACTCATGCAAATCGCTGATACGCTAAGGTTCCAAAAGGTACCTGAAAAAACAGTCACCTGGATCATCGACCGTAATAGCAATACGACCAATGTATGCATTGCCAATTGTAAGTTTTGTAATTTCTTTCGTCGCCCTGGGCATGAGGAAAGCTACATAACGGATATCGAGTCATACAAGCAAAAAATAGAAGAGACCTTTGCATATGGTGGAGAACAACTACTCCTTCAGGGTGGGCACCACCCAGACTTAGGACTTGAATACTACTGTAGCCTATTCAGTGAACTCAAGAGCCTATATCCAAATCTTAAATTACATGCTCTGGGACCGCCAGAAATTGCTCACGTAGCTAAACTCGAAGGCTTATCACATACCGAAGTTCTCAAAGCACTAAAAGAATCAGGGCTTGATTCTCTTCCTGGAGCAGGAGCAGAGATTCTAGACGATAGAGTACGAAGGCTGATATCCAAAGGTAAGTGTGGAGGAGAAGAATGGCTAGACGTAATGAGAGCTGCTCATCAGTTGGATATTACAACATCTGCGACTATGATGTTTGGGCACATTGAGACTAATCTTGAACGTATGGAGCACTTAGCTGCCATCCGTCAGATACAATCTGAGAAACCAGATCACGCTAAAGGATTTTTAGCTTTCATTCCTTGGCCATTTATGGATGAGGATACCATACTCAAGAAGATAAAAAGAGCCAGAAACAATTGTACAGGAGATGAATATGTACGTATGATAGCCATGAGTCGTATTATGCTTCCTAATGTAGTGAATATTCAAGCTTCGTGGCTTACTGTGGGCAAGAAAGTAGCACAAGTTTGTCTTCATTCAGGCGCCAATGACTTCGGGTCTATTATGATCGAGGAAAATGTAGTATCTGCTGCTGGAGCAGCCTTTAGATTTACAGCTGATGGTATACAGCAAGCAATCATAGATGCAGGATTCAGGCCGCAGTTACGTAACCAGCAATATGGTTATCGCGATCTTCCTAAAAGTGTAAAACAACAGATATTAGATACTGAAATGATGATTGTGAATTAAACAAGCGATGGCTTTCACAGAAAACGTAAGCAGAAGTAATGTAATATGAATTGCTCTCGCAAACACATGAGTTCCTCTGATTTAGAACACATGTGGACTCCGATTCACATAACTTTACTCGATTCAAAAGAAAAGTCTGTACACATTAATCGAATCAAAATTCTTTTCTATCCGTGTTGATCATCCAAAAATCGTATTCCATTAGAATCAATATTACTCTATGATTGATACAACCACATACTTTAATAAAATACAGACAGCCACGGCATTCATCAAAAATATTTATGATGGAAAAATTAATGTTGCCTTGACTCTAGGAACTGGGTTGTCTGGCATCAAAGGTGACATAGATATCCTACATACTATTCCATACAATGATATACCGCACTTTCCGCAGAGTACTGTAGAAGGACATGAAGGTCATCTCTTGATAGGTAACTGGCATGGCGTAAGTGTTATGGTTATGAGTGGAAGATTTCATTGCTATGAAGGATATACTGCCAAAGAAGTAACATTTCCAGTAAGAGTAGTAAAAGAGTTAGGTGTCGATAATCTATGGATATCAAATGTAGCCGGCGGGCTCAAAGCCGAGTATTCTGCAGGTACACTTATCCTAATTAAAGATCACATTAATCTAATGCCAGACCATCCCCTTACAGGACCCAATGATGATCGCCTGGGAATTAGATTTCCAGATATGAAAGAAGCTTATACACGGTCATGGAGAGATAAATTCAAAGTTGCCGCAAAAGCTGTGAACATAGCATTTCATGAGGGCGTATATGCTAGTCTACAAGGACCGAGTCTAGAGACACCCTCGGAATACAATATGCTTCATATCATGGGAGCAGATGTAGTTGGCATGTCTACTGTTCCTGAAGTCATTGTAGCCAAACATGCTGAGATCAAGACGTTGGTTTGTTCAATTGTATCTAATGTATGTTATCCACCAGAGCATATTACAGAGACTACCTTAGAAGAAGTAATAGCTGTGGCTCATGAGTCTGGCGATCAATTAAAAAAAGTTTGGGAAGCACTTATTAAAGAATTTTAAGAAGATTATTGATTGTGAATTGATCGATAATTAATTCAAGTATGATGTTATCAAGATAGATGTCATATGAATCCGTAAGCAGCCTCTTTGAATTCTTTCATAAAAGATTAATATCTTCATCATCAAATTAACTTTCAAGCACCATGAGGAAAATAAGAATGGGAATGGTAGGCGGAGGCCGTGGGGCGTTTATCGGTGGTGTACATCGTATGGCGGCAGCATTAGATGGACAGATAGAATTAGTATGTGGAGCATTCAGCAGTAGACCAGAAGTATCCAAAGCATCAGGTCAAGATTTTTTTCTACCGTCGGATAGAGTATATGGTGATTACTTGGAAATGATCACTAGAGAAGCAGAATTACCAGAGGGTAAGCGTATGGATTTTGTAGCGATCGTCACTCCTAATCATATGCACTATGGACCAGCTAAAATGGCATTAGAATATGGCTTTCATGTCGTTTGTGATAAACCACTAAGCTTCGATATGGAACAAGCGGAAGAACTGCAAAAACTGGTAAAAAAAACCGGACTAATTTTCGCACTTACATATAACTATACTGGATATCCAATGGTTAAGCAGGCACGTGCTATGATTGCCCATCAAGAGATCGGAAAGATACGTAAGGTCGTAGTAGCATATCCGCAAGGTTGGCTCTCTACCCTACTAGAAGCTTCTGATCAGAAGCAAGCTAGCTGGCGTACAGACCCAAGCAAATCTGGAATCGCAGGAGCTATGGGTGACATAGGTACTCATGCAGAGAATCTAGCAGAATACATAACAGGACTACAGATCATTAAGCTCTGTGCTGATATAAGTACAATAGTTAAAGGTCGTAGACTAGATGACGACGGTAATGTCCTATTGAGATTTAATAATGGAGCACGAGGTGTATTATATGCCAGTCAAATCAGCGCAGGGGAGGAAAACAATCTTCAAATCAATGTCTATGGTGAAAAAGGTTGTCTCATATGGAAACAGATGGAGCCAAATACTTTAACAGTAAAATGGCTAGATCAACCCACTCAAATCTATCGTACTGGAGTAGGTAACCTATACAGCCGAACCAATGATCACACTCGACTACCCGCCGGACATCCAGAAGGGTACCTAGAGGCTTTTGCCAATATATACCGCAACGTAGCTATGTGTATCAAAGCTAGAGTGCTAGGCGAAATGCCACATGATAAATACATCGACTACCCTAATGTAGACGACGGTGTGAGAGGCATGAAATTCGTCTATGCGGTGATTAAAAGCGGTAAGAGTACTGATAAATGGACTGAATTATAGTTGACTAAAACATAGCCTATTTCATGATTATTGAATATTATTAAGAAAACATATAGCCTATTATTTATATTTATATCTTTGTAGATTACAACTATTTAACCCCGATGAGCTGTTGATAACATCAATTACCTGAAAACTACCAATATCGATGAGCAGACTACTCAAAATACTAATATATGCCGTTGTGCTCTTTTTCTTATTCCTATGGATCAATACCATAGTGAAATCTTGTGGATCAGATAACGGAACGAATGCTCCAAGCACAACTACTTCTAACACAGATGATACTACGGAAGAAATATACGATGAGGACGACTTCTTTGAAGATGAGTCTGCAGATGAGGTAACTGACGATCCATCAGTGATTACGACTGAATCCGAGGATAAAATCGAATACACAGAAATAGATATAGTAGTAAAAGAAAAATTGAACCAACAGGAATCAAAACCTGCTAAACCAATCACTACAACTACCCAAACTAAACCAACAAAAAGTAACAATACCAGGATTTCTAAAGTTAACTCTAATGGAAAGTACATGGTAATTGCCGGTAGTTTCTTGATAAAAGATAACGCATTAGATATGAAAAATAGATTATCTAAACTTGGATATGAAAATTCTGAATTAGTAGTATTTGATCTTTCGCAGTATCACTCAGTTGTGGCCTCAAGGTACTCAACATATGAAGCCGCCCTTAAAATATCAAATGAACTAAAGCGTAGTGGTGTGGATTGCTATGTTCATGCGCAGCAGTTCTAGTCAAGCGTGGCTTTTTTCAGAGAAAAAAACGTTGACTTTGCCGCGATAAATATCATAAGCACTTAATACAAACATGTAAAATGAGTATAATGTGGCTTTGAAAGCAAACATGGGCTTCTTTACAGTGTCAAGTTCAATCAATTGATTCAAAGCGTATATCTGAGTTAGAAGTATTTCTCCCAATAATCCCTCCAAAGGATACATAACAGTAGACAGTATATGTAAACTCAATAATCTCCGCTCTTAACCAATTAACCACCAAACTAATACACTATTGGTAATTCAATAATATATCTTTGTCAATTGTAATAATATACTATGGCTGAGAATAATAAAGAAGAAGAAGATAAAGTGATCACCCTCAAAGGTATGTACAAGGAATATTTCTTGGACTATGCCTCTTATGTAATTCTAGAGCGTGCAGTACCGGATATTGATGATGGACTGAAGCCTGTGCAACGTAGAATATTACACTCTATGAAGCAGATCGATGATGGTAGATTCCATAAAGTTGCGAATATCATAGGTCAGACAATGCAATATCACCCACATGGTGACTCGGCCATAGGTGCGGCATTAGTCAATTTAGGTCAAAAAGATCTTCTGATAGACTGCCAAGGAAACTGGGGTGATATTCGTACTGGAGATAGTGCGGCAGCAGCCAGATATATAGAAGCTAGATTAACAAAATTTGCTCTAGACGTACTGTTCAATCCTCAGACCACAGATTGGCAAATGTCCTACGATGGTCGTAAAAATGAACCAATTACCTTACCTGCAAAATTTCCGTTAGTTCTTGCGCAAGGTGTAGAAGGTATCGCGGTTGGTCTTTCAACGAAGATAATGCCACATAATTTTATTGAAATTATCAAAGCTTCTATAAAAATTCTACAAGACAAACCTGTAAAAATTTATCCTGACTTTCAGACAGGAGGTATGGTAGATGTGGCAGACTACAATGGCGGTAAGAGAGGAGGCAAGATTAAAGTAAGAGCAAAGATCGAGCATGTAGATAAAAATACATTGCGTATAGTAGAGTTGCCTTATGCAGTTACTACTAACACTATTATAGATTCTATCCTTAAGGCAAACGATAAAGGCCAGATTAAGATCAAAAAGGTAATAGATAACACAGCTAAAAATGTCGAGATCCAACTTAATTTAGCGGCAGGCGTATCACCGGATATGACTATAGATGCACTCTACGCCGCTACTAGTTGTGAAGTATCAATATCTCCCAATGCCTGTGTGATCGTCGACAATAAACCGATGTTTCTTACAGTAAATGATATACTAAAAATATCTACTGAACAAACCAAACAACTTCTTGGTCTAGAACTAAAAATAAAACTTGCTGAACTCGAAGAGAAATGGCACATGTCAAGTCTCGAAAAGATATTTATAGAAAATCGTATCTATCGAGATATAGAAGAGTGTGAAACTTGGGATGATGTAATAGAAGCAATAGATATTGGTCTCAAAAAGTATGTGGCTACTCCGTCTGATCCACTAAAGAAAGGAGACAAGAGAAAAATTATGATTAGAGATATCACAACCGATGATATCGTTAAGTTGACAGAGATCAAAATCAAGAGAATATCCAAGTATAACTCCTTAAAAGCAGATGAGTTAATCTCAAAAATAGAAGAAGACGTTCAGGAAGTAAAACATCATATTGCACACCTTACAGAATATACAATAGCGTACTTCGACAGATTATTAGAAAAGTATGGCAAAGGGAAAGAGCGTCGCACTATCATCTCATCTTTCGAGACGATCAAAATGCGTAAAGTAGTTATGAACAATGCTAAGCTCTATGTTGATTACAAAGAAGGGTTCGTAGGAACTGGGATGAAGAAAAATGAATTCATCTCTGAGTGCTCTGACATAGATGATGTGGTCGCATTTATGAAAGATGGTACATTCAAAGTGGTTCGCATTTCTGATAAAGTGTTTGTAGGTAAAAATATAATTCATGCCGCAGTATGGAAAAAAGGTGATGAACGGACTACTTACAATCTTATATATGTAGATGCACAGACTGGTAGATCTATGGCAAAAAGATTTAACGTCAAATCTATCACTCGAGAAAAAGAATACAATCTCACTAAGGGTGCTAAAGGATCTAAAGTGCTATACTTTACTGTCAATCCAAATGGTGAAGGCGAGATAGTAAATGTTCAACTCTCGCAAAGCTCCACAGCAAAGAAGAAAAACTTCGATATTGACCTTGGTGAGATAGGAATCAAGGGCCGTGCTTCTGGAGGAAATATAGTCACAAAGTATCCAGTGAAGAAAGTTACACAAGTTTCTGTAGGTAGCTCGTCATTAGCTGCAGTAGATGTATGGGTAGACGATATAAGCGGAAGGGTAAATACTGAAGAGCGAGGACGTTACTTAGGTGCCTTTGAAGATGGCGATCAGCTTATAGCCATACACAAAGATGGAAGTTATGAATTATCCGATCTACTCGTGGATAAAAAGTACGATCACAATAGTGTGTTGAAAGTATTTAGATATCGAAAAGGAGATATTATATCTGCGCTTCATTTCGATGCTGAAAAAGGTCGTACGATGGTAAAAAGATTTAGCATCGAAACTTCAAAATTAGATACTAAGTATCCATTTATATCGGAGGCAGACGGCTCCAAATTATACTTTGCTAGTGTTCATCCAAATCCTAAAATCAAATTCAGCTATAAGACAGGAGGAGAAAAGCATGAAGCTACTCTTGACTTTGTAGAATTTATTGATGTCAAAGGTTGGAAAGCACTTGGCAATAGACTAATTGATCATAAAGTACTCAAAGTTACAAAGTTACATGATGACATAAAAGTAAATGCCAAAGAGGAAGTCTCTACAAAAAACGAAGAGAAGGATAATAACACAATTTCTACAGGCGATACTATAGAATTGGATTTATAGACCTTATAGGTTAGTTAAAAATAGCGGTGGGTGTAAATCCATCGTTATTTTTATATCCCAATACTTAGAAAAATAATACATAATAATTGCACTAATATTGCAATTTATATCGTGTGCTATACTACCCTTCCGAAAGCATAAACCACTCCTCTTCTTTTTCTACTATTTGTGATTTTACTTCTGCTATTTCTTTAGACATTTCTGCTATCTGATCTGGGGTGATCTCGGCATCTGTAAATTTGAGTATTATCGTTTTCTTTCTTTCTTCTAACTTTTCGATTACCTTTTCTAATCTCTTGATAGCTTTTCGCTCTTCGTGACTAAGTTGTTTAGCAGCCTGCTCCACTTGATTCACTTTAACTTCTTCTACTTTACGTTTTTCTCTATCTACCCGTTGTTGCTCTCGTATTTCTATTAGCCTGTCAGCACGATACTTGGAGTAATTGCCATTATAATCTTTTACTCCTCCTTCACCATCTAAAATAAACAAATGCTGGACCAACTTATCAGTAAAATATCTATCGTGTGATACAATAATCAAACACCCAGGAAAATCCATCAAGAAATTCTCTAATACATTTAACGTAAGAACATCAAGATCATTGGTCGGCTCATCGAGTATTAGAAAGTTAGGATTCGACATCAAAATAGTGAGTAGATACAACCTTCTACGCTCCCCACCACTTAGCTGTGAAACATATACTCTTTGTTGTGCTCTTGGAAATAAAAATTTCTCCAATAAAGATTCTGCAGTTAGTTTCTGTCCTTTTTCAAGAGGTATATATTCGGCAATATCGCGAACTACTTCTATCACACGTTTATCATCTTTCAAATTCATTCCTGATTGCGTATAGTAGCCAAATACTATAGTGTCCCCTACTACAACTTTACCGCCATCTGGCTTCAGTTCTCCTGTAAGTAGTTTGAGTACAGTGGACTTACCTGCGCCATTAGGTCCAACGATTCCAACTCTCTCACCTTTTTTAAATTTATAATTGAACGACTTTATGATATGATTATCTCCAAAAGATTTTGAAATTCCATGAGCTTCCAAAATCTTAGAACCCATGCGTGCTGATTTGATATGAATTGTCATTTCATCATCATCCAATTTCTGATGCGCTCTTTGCTTAATGTCTTGGAAATCATACACCCTGGATTTCGCCTTGGTACTTCTAGCTTTAGGCTGACGACGTATCCATTGCAGTTCCTTTTTAAATAGCTTCTGAGTCTTGTCCAACACCACAGATTCATTAGCCATACGGGCATCTTTTTTCTCCAGGTAGTTAGAGTAATTTCCTTTGTATGGATATACATTACCTCTATCAAGCTCTATGATCGTGTTACATACTCGCTCTAAAAAATACCTATCGTGAGTCACCATAAAAATTGTAAGCTGACTCGATTCTAGATAGTTCTCAAGCCATTCTATCATATCTATATCCAAGTGATTAGTTGGCTCATCGAGTATTAAGAAGTCAGGGTTTCTAAGTATTATTTTCGCCAATGCGATACGCTTCTTTTGACCACCAGAGAGCTGGCCTACTTTCTGTTTTAGATCAGTGATATTTAGCTTTGAAAGTATTTCTCTCATTCTATGCTCGACATCCCATGCTTTAAGGTCTTCAATCTTTACTATTGCCTCCTCTAATGCAGCATTATCTCCTGTCTGCAACGCTTCCTCATAAACACGAATTGCTTGAATTGATGGGTGATCTGACTCGAGTACTGCATCTAACACACTGGCATCAGAATGGAAGTAAGGTTCTTGTTCTAAATATGCTATCTCGATACCTTTGGCTGTTTGTATCTTAGCATTTTCTCCTTCTATGCCTTCTGTTCCAGCAATAACCTTTAAAAGAGTGGTCTTTCCACTTCCATTCTTAGCTATCAGTGCAATCTTATCTCCTTTGGTTATAGAAAGATTAATATCATCAAATAGCACCTTTTCACCGAATGATTTATTGATATTTTCCAGTAATAGATATTGCATACTTTAAGATTTGATATTGAAAGCGCGAAAATAAACTTAATAAAACAAAAAGAGCCGACCCATACAAATGAGTCAGCTCTTATTTTCGTATTACCTATAATTAGCCTTTAGCAGCTAAATCAATTTGTAATCCTATTTCATCGTTTATAAACTTATCTTTTAAATTGTCAAATATTGACTTACTCCCATATGTAACCTTCCATTGTGTTCTGTCTATAGTAAACTTTGGAGCTGACACTTTTACCATCTTACCGTCAGTAGCAATGTTAGCTTTAAAACTTACTTGTTTTGTTTGATCTTTCATAGTAAGATTACCATAGACTAGAGAGTTGGCATCGGGATTCCCCGCTAAATCAGTTACTTTAGTAATCTCAAATTTGGCAGTTGGATACTTCTTCACATTAAAGAAGTGATCATCTTTTTCTGCCTCAGCCGTCCCTTTAAGGTGACCTTCTAATCCAGCTTTACTATCTCCTTCTAAATCTAGGCATGTGATAGAATTCATATCTAAAGTAAAATTACCTCCAGTTACTTTTCCATCTTTTACAGATACAGATCCACCGCCTACGTTTACTGTTCCATTATGCGATCCTGTAGGCTTGGTACCTTCCCACATTACTTTGCTATTGTCAAGGTCTACTCCCATAATTACTCCAGTAGCTTCTGCAACTGCGCCTTTATTAGATATCTCTGCTTTTGCTCCTTCCGAATCTTTACAAGATGTAATAGATCCTACCAATAAAATCATAGAAAACATCATCAGTGTATTGATTAATTTATTCATAGTTGTTTTTGTAAAAAATTAAATAATAAAATTTATAAATAGGCACTTAAATATCCTTACAATAAAGTTTAATGCACAACCCTTTTAAAAACAAAATAATTTAGTCTAATTATTAAATTTGGTAGTGATTCTATCAATAAGTTGCTTGATCTCCTCCAAACTATTAAGTTGTAAAAGTCTCTTATGCGATATTACCTTATTTGCAACAATCTGATACCCTGATATAACTATTTTGCTTTGGTTAGAGTACTTAAGTAGGTCATCGAGATAACCTTGCAAAGTTCCATGACCATGGCTATCATTGATCATCGTAAATATATAGTCAGGCTTCTTAATGTTGCAGGAGTCTACAACATCTATCAGTGGTACACTTAGACCTAAATTAATCACTTCCACCCCTTGCTTCTTCAATAAATAATGTACGTAGAGTAGACTTAACTCATGCGTTTCTTTTTCTGCAAGATATAATACAAAGCTAGGTCCTTTGTCATAATGACTATGTTTGATACTGTCTATTGCAGCAATACACTTACGACGTATGAAGTATATAACGAAACTCTCATGTGCTGATTTTATCGAACCTACCATCAACATCATACCCAATTTTTCTAAAAAAGGGTATATGACTTCCTCCATCGTATGGGTGAATCCATTCTGATCTATATAATGATCTAGAATCTTGTTGAATTTGAATTCATTGAGCTCAAACATGGCCATAGATAAAGCATCAATATGGTCTTCAAATGCCACATCTACCTCTGAAAGTTCTGCAGTAAGTCTTACTATGTCAGGATCACTAAGTTCCGCGATTTTCGAAATTTTATAACCTTTCTTGCGAAGCAAGGCTATATTAAGTACCTTCTGTAAATCTTTATCCTCGTAATATCTAATATTAGTATTAGTGCGTTTGGGCATTATTACACTATATCTCTTCTCCCATATTCTGAGAGTGTGAGCCTTTATGCCAGAAAGTTTCTCTAGATCTTTGATTGAGTATACGATCATGTATTTAAGATTGCTGTTGCTACCAATTTTATTCAATATAACGATTAATAACCAATTCTGTTTAACAATTTCGCAAATACATTAAACACCAAAAATAATAAATCAATCAACTAAGGCGCTCTGAGGAGTAATATTCAGTGAATTATCAGTGTTTTTAGCACTTCTTGATAGAGACATTTTAATTACTTCGATGCAATCAGTATATACCTATATTGACATACATTAGACTGCAATTCATAAGAGCGACAACTGACCAGTCATCGCTCTTATATTTTTTAGTCAAAAGACTTATTATTTTCTAATAAGATTAATCTAATGTCTGCTTAATTTCTATGATTTCGTATGCTTCGATCATATCACCTACCTTAATATCATTGTAATTCTTGATATTAAGACCACACTCGAATCCAAATTTCACTTCTTTCATGTCATCCTTGAATCTCTTTAGAGAAGCTAACTCCCCTACGATCCCTTCTTTAGATGGATATACTACGATTCCATCTCTAATAATTCGAATGTGTGAATTTCGGTTGATAGTACCCTCAGTAACATAACACCCAGCGATAGTACCTACCTTGGAGATTTTGTATGTCTCACGCACCTCTACCATGGCAGTCATACGCTCTTCTTTAGTAGGCTCAAGCATACCTTCGATAGCCGCTTTGATCTCATCGATCGCTTCGTATATGATAGAGTATGTTTTGATCTGTATACCTTCTCTTTCTGCTAGAGTCCGCGCACCTGAAGAGGGTCTTACTTGGAATCCAATCACGATTGCATCTGATGCAGATGCCAATAAGATATCTGATTCTACGATCTGGCCAACAGCCTTGTGTATTACATTTACTTGTACAGTCTCATGAGATTGCTTGATGAGTGAATCTGCTAATGCTTCCACAGATCCATCTACATCACCTTTGATGATGATATTTAGCTCTTTGAACGTACCAAGAGCTAAACGTCTTCCAATTTCGTCTAGTGAGATACGTTTACTTGCTCTGTTTGATTGTTCTCTTTCGATCTGAGCTCTCTTAGTTGCTATCTGTCTAGCTTCCTGCTCAGTCTCCATTACTTTAAACTTCTCACCTGCTTGAGGTGCTCCACTTAGACCTAGTACAAGTACTGGTGTTGATGGACCCGCTAATTTGACACGCTTCCCTTTCTCATTAAACATGGCTTTCACCTTACCAGAATGGCCTCCAGCTACTAAAGGATCACCTACTTTAAGCGTCCCTGTTTGCACAAGTAATTTAGTTACATATCCACGTCCCTTATCCAGAGATGCTTCTATTACTGTACCTATTGCTAATCTATCTGGATTTGCTTTTAACTCTAACATCTCTGCTTGGAGAAGAAGCTTTTCTAAAAGATCATCAATATGTAGACCGTTCTTGGCAGATATGTCTTGAGATTGGTATTCTCCGCCCCAAGCTTCTACCAATAAATTCATAGATGCTAACTCCTGCTTGATACGCTCTGGATCTGCACCATCTTTATCGATCTTATTAATCGCGAATACCATAGGTACTCCAGCTGCTTGTGCGTGAGAGATAGCTTCTTTAGTCTGAGGCATGATACGATCATCAGCAGATATAATAATGATAGCAATATCTGTCACTTTAGCACCTCTAGCTCTCATGGCCGTAAAGGCTTCGTGACCAGGAGTATCTAAAAATGTAATTCTCTTTTTTTCTGGTCCAATAGCTACCTCATATGCACCAATGTGCTGAGTGATACCACCTGCCTCGCCATCCGCTACACTTGCACTACGAATGTAATCCAGTAGTGACGTCTTACCGTGATCTACATGACCCATTACAGTTACGATAGGTGCTCTATCTTGCAGATCAGTTGGATCATCTACGATCTCTTCAATGAGATCATCTTGATCATCTGCATTAATGAATTCTACCTCATGACCAAACTCCTCAGCTACCAATTCGATAATTTCAGCATCTAATCTTTGGTTGATAGATACGATCACTCCAAGATTCATGCATGTAGTGATGACATCGCCTACACCTACTTCCATGATGGATGCCAGCTCAGAAACAGAGATAAACTCCGTAAGTTTCAGCGTAGTTTCTACATTACTTAATTCTTCTTGCTCTTGCTTCTCCCTCTTATCTTCTCTGTTGTCTCTTCTGATCTTCTGACGCTTCTTTTTTCCTCCACCAGAGAGACGCGCCAAAGTTGCTTTGATCTTATCGTCAATTTCTTTTTTAGACACTTCTTTTACTTCATCTCGCCTACTTCTACCAGTACTCTTGCCAGTATTCTTACCAGTGTTCCTACCAGAATTTCTTTCTTGGCCTTCTCTATTAACTCCTTGTACATTCCTAGCTCTTACCTTAGTACGGGTACGTTTCCTCTTCTCTTTTTTCTCAGCAGGAGTTTCCTTCTTTGGGTTTTCAAACTTCTTAGTATCGATCTTGCCCATGATTTTGAGACCCTTCAACTGAGGGGTTGCAACTCTCACCATATTATCTTCAGGATTTTCAGTAGCATCAGGATTAGAAGTTTCCTTTGACTTGTCAGTCACTTGCCCAATGGCAAGTTCTGCTTTCTTAGGTTCCACTTTTAACTCTTCTTTTTTTGCTACACGCGCTGATTTTAGCTCTTCCTTCTTCTTTTTCTTAGGAGTGAGGTCTACCTTACCCATAACTTTTATACCAGGTGCACTTGCCCTAGCCTCTAATACATTACCTTTTGGTTTTGTTTCTTTGGGTGAAGAAGCCGATGGATCAGAAGTTACTTCCTCCACTTTAGTCTTCTCTACCAATGGCTGCTTTAGTGCCTCGACTGGCTTGATTATTTCTAGTGGTGGCGGTGATACTAATTCCTGTTTCGGCTCTTCCTTTCGGTTACCAATTACAAGTTGATCTGCCTTCTCTTTTACTGCCATAGAGTTACTAAACTCCTTCAAGAGTGCATCGTGCATCCCATCAGAGATCTTAGAAGTTGGCTTATTCTCTATCTCGAATCCGCTCTCTACTAAAAAGTCAACGATGGTAGCTGTTCCAACATTTAATTCCTTCGCAATTTTTACTAATCTCACTGCCATATGGGCTGTTAGTTTCTTTTAATGTTTTATTATATCCCTCAGCATTGAGAGACCTTTCAAGATCTAAGAACTCATAACTCTTAATCTTGGTCAAATTCTGATGCTAATATCTTTAGTACTTCTTCTACCGTCTCATCCTCTAGGTCCGTTCTTCTGATTAACTCATCTTTGCTTAGGTTAAGTACACTTCTCGCAGTATCACATCCGATTCCTTTAAGTGTATCTATTACCCACTCTTCAATCTCATCATTAAACTCAGTTAGAGCTACATCCTCAACTTCTAATTCTGCATCTTCTCTATAGACATCGATTTCATATCCTGTTAGCTTACCGGCTAGTTTAATATTACTACCTCCTTTACCGATCGCTAGAGATACTTGGTCTGCTGGCAAAAACACCGATGCTCTCATTTTTTCGTCATCCAGTGATATGCTCGATACTTTAGCAGGAGTCAAAGACCTCTGTATGTATAGATTAATATTAGTCGTATAATTTACGATATCAATATTTTCATTTTTAAGCTCACGTACGATACCATGGATTCTTGATCCTTTCATACCAACACATGCTCCTACTGGATCAACACGCTCATCATAAGACTCTACAGCAACTTTCGCCCTTTCACCTGGTATACGTACTATTTTCTTTACGGTAATGAGTCCATCTTCAATCTCTGGCACTTCTTGTTCTAAGAGCTTTTCTAAGAAAGTACTGTCTGTACGCGATACGACGATAACAGGATTATTGTTCTTCATTTCAACTCTGCGAATAACACCACGTACCATATCTCCTTTTCGGAAATAGTCGCCACGGATCATCTCGTTACGAGGGATAACTAGTTCGTTACCTGTTACATCATCAAGTATAAGTACCTCACGCTTCATGATCTGACTTACTTCACCTAGTACGATTTCACCTACACGATCCATATATTTCTTATAGATCTCATCTTTCTCAAGATCCATAATACGAGATATCAAGGTTTGACGTGCTGCCATGATCGCTCTACGACCAAACTCTATAAGAGTTAACTGCTCATAACACTCTTCACCGATCTCATAATCATCATCGATAGCTTGCGCCTCAGAGAATGATATCTGCTTATCTTGTTCAGTTACCTCTCCATCTGGCACGATTAGTCGCACCCTCCACATCTCGAGGTCACCATTCTGTGTATTGACGATCACATCAAAGTTTTCATCAGAACCATATTTTTTACGAATCAAAGTACGAAATACATCTTCCAATACGCGGACCATGGTAGGTCTGTCGATGTTTTTCCCAGCTTTAAATTCCGAAAACGAGTCTACTAAATTCATTTATTATTTATTATTTATTATCCCAAATGCAATTACATTCGAGTTAAAAACTTGCTTTTATCTTTGCTTCTTCTATCTCCACCCAAATTATTGGGTGGTCTTTTTGTACTTTTTTTTTCTTTTTTTTATTCTGTCCTACGAGCTCTATAACTTCATATGTCAGCACAATTCCTTCATCACTTACTTCTTTCAATTCTCCTTTTACTTTCTCACCTTCATTAGTCTTAACGACCATCTGTCTGCCTATATTTTTAGGATATTGCCTTTGGTTTACTAATGGTCTACCAATACCTGCAGATGACACTTCTAAAGTATACTTGCCTTCCCACCATTTTTTTTCATCTATGACAGCCTCTACTTCTCTACTTACTTTTCTACATTTAAGAAAGCTAATCCCTTCATCACTATCGAGGAAGATCTCTACTTTATTCCCATTTACTTGCACCTCTGTGACAAAGCAATCACCGTATTCCAAAGTTTCAATACCTTTTCTTGCGAATTTTTTGATATGCTTAGCTTCCATAGGTTTTATCTATAATTTCAAGATATAGGCTTTGTTTCGGATATTTATGATAGTGTTTCTCATCTCAACCATATACATCTTAAAATATCATAAACATATTATTTCCTCCAGACTTACTGAAATCAAAAGAGGGAACTCAACGTTCCCTCTTTTACTAATACCTTAATTATACGCAAATATAAAACTTTTAAGCGAGGATAACAAGGACTTGAGACATATTATCTAATTCAATAATATGTCTCAAGTTTCATGCATTTATACCCGCCAAGATCAATCTTAACATTCATGTTCTGAGCAATAGGTTAGTAAAACTGATATTTGAATATGGCTTCACATTAGCATTTATCATGATAGTTTTTGATCAAGGCTCTTTATAACTATTCACTTAATGCCCAATCATAAACGATTTGTCTATTTTTACATTTATTTTAAACTGATTTCAAACAACTATTTGAACCCATGAATTTTATTAAAAAAATAAAGACTCTAGCAATACTATTGGTCGCCACTACTATGTCTGCACAAACAGACGATACTGTACTGATGACGGTTGCAGACAAAGATGTTACAGTAGGAGAATTCCGATACATATATGAAAAGAATAATGGCGATGGGGCTAACTATTCTTCTATAAGTCTTAATGAGTACATCGACCTCTATATCAAGTTTAAACTTAAGGTAGCTGAAGCAAAGGCTATGGGCCTAGATACAATTTCTGTTCTAAATAAAGAATTAGATGGTTATCGAAAGCAACTTACAGATAGCTATATCATGGACAAAGAGGTCATAAAAGCACTAACTAAAGAGCTATATGATCGAAAGAAAGAAGATATCAGACTAAGTCATATTCTTATATCAATCTCTAAAAGAGCTAACGCTGGTGAAATCGAAAGCAAGCGTAAAGCCGCTTTAGATATATTCAATAGAATAAAACTTGGTGAAGATTTCGCTACTCTGGCTAAAAAATACTCTGATGATAAATCATCGGCTAAGATGGGTGGAGATTTTGGTTGGTTGACAGCTAAATTGCCATCTGGATTTTATGCTTTTGAAAATGCCATGTATACCCTCAAAAAAGGTGAAGTATCAGAACTGCTGCGGACTCCACTTGGGTGGCACATTATAAAAGTAATGGATAAGAGGCATGCAAGAGGTAAGATAAAAGTAGCTCATATCCTCAAAAGAACAGATAAAGCTAATCCAACTATAGCTAAAAAGGAGATCGATAGAATATATGCAGAATTGGCCAATGGTGCGGATTTCGCAGATCTAGCAGCGAAGAACTCTGACGATGATAAAACCGCGAAGAAAGGAGGAGAATTAGCTCCATTTGGTATCAAAGTATACGAAGGATCTTTTGAAGAAGCCTCATTCGCATTGGCAACAAATGGTGATTACAGCCGTCCAATCAAAACTAAGATTGGATATCATATCATCAAAAGGATAGAGAAAATAGGTTTGGAAGATTATCCACAGTTTGAAGCCAAATCCTTAGCTTCCCTTAAAAAAGACAGTAGATATGAAACTCAAAAAGAACGTGTAGTAGAAGAAATCAAATTAAACGCAAGATACAAGCTTAACAAAAATACTTTTGACAACTTCGTAAAAAAACAGACTCCTGAAATCTATACATATAAGTGGAAAGTTACCAATATAACGGATGATGTATTATTCACTTATGGTGGTAAAAAAGAATACATGCTGAGCGACTTTACGACATACCTCAGATCCAACACACGAATGAGACTGAGATATGACAAGAAAGATCCGATTGCCGAATCTGTAGAAAAAATGCTTAATGAATATGTGAAAGAGACTACGCTCAAGTACGAACAATCTAATCTAGAAAAGAGACACCCAGAGTACAAATCACTCATGAGAGAGTATGAAGAGGGTATCTTACTATTCGAAGCGTCTAAACAAGAGGTATGGGACAAAGCATCAAAAGATACGCTAGGACTATATCTATACTACGAAGAAAATAAGACTGACTACATGTGGTTGCCTAGGGCAGATGTGGCGAAATATACAGTTGAAACAGAAAGTGCGAAGAAGGCTAAAGATGTATATAAGTGTGCAAAGAAGAAAAATGATAAAAAACTGCTCAATAAGTTTAACAAGAAAGATACAATACTAACCTCTGAAATAGTTAAAATTGAAAGAGCAAGTAAAGCTCAATCTGGAATGGAATGGATAGAAGGTGCTAGATCAGAGTTTTCTTACGACGAAAAGAACGGTTTGGCTACATTTAAAAAGATTCTTAAAATATATCAACCAACTATCAAGACTTTAGAAGAATCTAGAGGTTTTGTAATCGCAGACTACCAAGATCAACTAGAGAAAGAGTGGGTGAAAAGACTAAATACGAAGTATGACGTAAAGCTCAACAAGGATGTAGTAAATCAACTTAAAAAATAGTCGTACATATGACTAACAAGAATCAAAATTGAGAGGTAAAATCTTCCATATCTTAATCTTTTCCCTGTTGATCTGTGCTTGCAAGCAAGCAAATAAGCTACAACGTGTGTCTGATGCTCCAATACTAGCTGAGGTAGGAAATTCTACTCTATATCTAGACGAATTAGAGAATGGTGGCTTACTAACCAATGCATCCAACTCTTACGATAGCACTCATATTAAAAATGTCTACGTGCAAAAGTGGATTAGAGATCAACTAATACTTATAGACGCTGATAAAACGTTAGCTGGTGATATAGATATCGACATGTTAGTTCAAGACTATAGAGAGTCGTTGTTACTATATAACTATGAAAATGCAATGGTTAGAGATCGATTAGATACTGTGATCACAACACAACAGATCGAACAATACTACAAAGAGAACGGTGATGCATTTAAACTGTCAGAATCCTTAATAAGATGTAAAATAGTGGTTTTGAATGGTCGGACACCTAAGCTGGATATATTTAATACCAATTGGAAATCTAGTAATATAAAATCTGTAAACATATACCTTGCGGCCAATTCTCCTGTGATGGCGATGATGGATGAGTATAAATGGTACTCTACAGATGAAATACTGAGCTTTCTTCCAGAAAAAATAAAAGAAAAAAACCTCAGATCGAGCAAAATTTTGCAAGAAGCGAAGGATGGAAACGAATATTTTGTTGACATACTCCAGTATCTGGACAAATCTGAAGTTCCACCGTTAGCTTATGTAACTAGCAACATAAAAAAGATAATTTTACACCAAAGAAAATCAAAACTGATAGTCAAACTCAAAGAAGACCTTTATCAGCGAGAAATCAACAGTACCAAAGTAAGAATCTATTAATCTATAAACGGATTACAGTAAATAATAAGAATAGAAATCTATATGATCAAATATATCCAAATACTAATAGTAACGTGCTTATCTGCTGCAGCTATGGCTCAAGGGCCCGTACTTTTAGACAAAGTAATATCTAAGGTTGGTAGTGAATATATACTACTATCGGAACTCGAAGGCCAATATGCTTACATAAAAGAGTCAAACCCTAGTGTAACAGAAGATACAAAATGTGAAATGATAGAAAATCTAATCGCACAAAAAATTATCGTATACCAAGCACGTCTTGATAGTATCGAAATAACCGATGAAGAACTAGATGCACAATTGACATATAGATTCGAATCTATACTTCGTCAGATGAATGGAGATGAGGAGTTTTTCCAAGAATACTACGGAGCTTCAGTCAATGAAATGAAAGAAAGGTACAAGGACGAACAAAAACAGCAAATCCTTTCTGAGCGTATGCAGCAAAAACTGATTTCTGAAGTTAACATAACCCCTAATGAAGTAAAAGAATTTTTTGATCAGTTCCCAACAGATAGTCTTCCATATCTCAACTCTGAAGTAGAAGTAAGTGAGCTTGTCCTCAAGCCAGTAGTGAATGAAGTAGAAAGACTAAAGGCGCTAGATCGTATGAAGGAAATCCAAAAAGAGCTCAACAGTGAAAGTGCTGACTTTGCAGAATTAGCTAAAAAACACTCTCAAGATCCAGGATCTGGAAAGAAAGGAGGAGATTTAGGCTTCGCTAAGAGAGGTACTTTTCTACCTGCTTTTGAAGCTGCTGCATATGACCTCAAAGAAGGGATGATGACAGATATAGTAGAGACGAAGTATGGATTCCATATTATTCAACTACTAGAGCGTAGAGGTAACACTATACACACTAGACACATACTTATAAAGCCAAATATCACATCTGCAGATAACGATCTTGCCATAGCAAAACTAGAAGAAATTAAAACTGAGATTGAAATAGATTCTATTTCATTCGAAAGAGCAGTAAAGAAATATGGAGAGAAAGATGTAGCTAGTTTTAGTAATAGTGGAAGAATGAAAAATCCAGTTACTCAAAATACTTTCTTTGAGACGGATCAACTAGATGCAGATATCTATCTAGAGATTATAGATATAGGTGTAGATGATGTATCTAACGTAATAGAAGTACTGAGCCCTACAGGTGAATACTCTTATAAAATAGTGCAACTCAAGTCTCTAACAAAACCTCACAGAGCCAATCTCAAAGAAGATTACGATAAGATCTCAAAGTTTGCCAAAGAAAGTAAGAAGTCACTGTATTTCAACAACTGGGTAACTGAAAAGCTCAAGACAACTTATATCAGTGTAGACAGCAGATATAATACATGTCCTAATCTAGAAAAGTGGGTAGAACGTAAGTCTGAATAAAAGAAGAGGAAGTTACAAAGCAAATAACAAGGCAAATGTTACTTTTTGGAAAACGCACTTTGAAGAGTAATTTAACTTACGCAGCTTAAGCGTTAATAATTTAGTCATTACTACTAGATACTAGAGAAAATACAAACCTTTGAATTTCTTGCTTTCTCGTGGCGAAGTCAGCGTGTTTCTTTAAAACACATTCTGACTTCATAGTACGCGTTCTTGTTCTTTAATAAAAACCACGCTTTACCAAGCTTTATTGAAAGGATTGGATTCTTCTCTATCTATAATTGTGTCTAATATTGTAATAGCACAAATGAATACTATATCTCTAGCGGCACCGCTTACCATTTGTTCTTCATCATCTTGGATGCTATCTTCTATAAATGCGAGTAAGTCTTCTTGAGTATATCCATCGAAGAAAACATCTAACTTTTCTCTAAATGTTTTTCCTTTCGCGTTATTAAGTTTTTCCCAATTTTCCTCTTCAATTTTTTCTAGTTTTTTAGGTTTTAGATCTTTATCGAACTTACCAAATTTCTCTTCCCATGATAAAAATATGACAGCGACGATGAAGCTGACATAAGCCTTTTCCTCATCGATTAGAAGAGAAAAATTATCCTGATTAAGATAATCAGAAATAGCAGGAAAGTTTTCTTCCCATCTCTTTTCTAATGCAAGAAGTTTATTGTTTTCTTCAAGAGATTCTATGATGCCCTCTATTGTCTTTTCGTTTACTAGTGTAGCCATATTAATATCCTTCTATTTTTTGAACAAGAAAAAAACCATCTTCACCTTTCTCTTGATATAGCGGCATGATTATCATAGCATCTACAGGTGATTTGATTATACCGTTTTGATCTTCTGCGAGAGCCTCACCTGCGCTAACCTTCTGAAAGTTTTTAAATTTTGGTAACATACGAAATTTATCGCCTTTGGCTATAGGATGAATGCTATGCAGCTGTGATAGCATCGGCAAATTCTTACTATATTCTACAAGTAGCGAATCATGTCTATTCTCTACGTTTTCAGATTTGACAGCATCTATTATACTCATGCAATTAGTAATGGCCGCGATGGCTCTGTTGACAGATAGGTCCTCATTATGCTGACCAGACTCAAAGACTACTGCCACTGTTGGCAAATCGAAGTTGTCTGATCGAAAATAGTGCAAAGTAGTACCTTCGATGCCATCAACCATTCCGCGAATCACTGGTGCATGCAACTCTAAGGCGATACGTAAACTCTCAGAATCATTGGTAGGAAGAGTAAATATTCCACCATAACTTGATGTCGTATGCATATCCAACACTACTAACTTACTATACTTACGGCTGGCCAATTCAGCATGTATTAGATCAAGTATTTCTCTCAGTTCTAATGCCTCTGTCTGCAATATGCTTTTATCAGTATTGAGTATACGTTCTACATTGTCATCTTTCCATATTCTATTGAGATCTCTAGTTATAAATCTTTGTTGAAGGATAAACGATTGTCTATTGCCTATGATCCCTAGTAAAGTCCCCTTGTATTCAAAAGCAGGATTAGTAATAGGTTCTACCTCTAACATCTTAAATATTAAATCTAATGCCCTTACTCCTGCAGGTTCATTGCCATGTATTCCTCCAAAGACAACTAGTAATGGTCCCCCCTCTTCCCCTTGGAACCTGCCTATTACTCTATCTAACATCTACTATTATTGCATTTATATTTCACCTGACAATCATTGTACAGTTACAATTCATTAAACGTTATTAATGTGCTTCTAGCCAATTTTCGCCAGTATCCATACTTACTAGAATGGGCACTTTTAAATCCGGAAGCGCGTTTTTCATTAGATCTTCTACTAGCGTTTTGACTTCTTCTAGCTCTGTTCTATGCACATCGAATACAAGTTCATCATGTACTTGCATTATCATCTTCGTCTTATATTTTCCGTCTTTTAGTGCTTGATGAATGTTGATCATAGCTATCTTGATCATATCCGCAGCTGTTCCTTGTATTGGTGTATTGATAGCCATACGCTCAGCATTGGACCTCAACATTCCATTGCGAGAGTCTATATCTCTTAGTGATCTTCTTCGACCAAGTAAAGTCTGAACATATCCATTTTCTCGGGCGAATGCTACGGTATCGCCCATATATTTTTTCAAGCCACTGAATTGCTCAAAATAATTTTCAATTAAATCTTTTGCTTCTCCTCTACTGATATCCAATTGACGAGAAAGATTTGTAGATCCTGCTCCGTATGTAATGGAAAAATTGACTGTTTTTGCGTTTCTTCTTTGATCTGCTGTAACATCATCGTATGGAACATCATACACTTTTGCAGCGGTAGCTCTGTGAAAATCATTGCCTACAACAAACGCTTCCATCATAGCCTTATCTTGGCTAATTTCTGCAATTAATCTTAATTCTATCTGACTATAATCGGCAGCCAGTAAAATATGGTCTTTATCTCTTGGTTCGAATGCTTTTCGAATCTCTCTACCAGCTTCATCTCGTATTGGAATATTTTGCAAATTAGGATTATCCGAACTGAGTCGGCCAGTGGCTGCTCTCGCTTGATTAAAGTTACTATGAATTCTTCCTGTTCGAGAATTGACTAATACCGGTAAAGCATCTACGTAAGTTGACTTGAGTTTACTTAGCTTTCTATACTTCAGTATATGCTGAATGATATCATATTTTGGTGCCAGTTCGTTAAGTTTCTCTACATCTGTGGAGTATTGTCCTGAGCTAGTCTTACGCCACCTATATGGTACTTTTAACCTATCGAATAGTATCTCTCCTACTTGACGAGGTGATGCGATGTTGAATTCACTACCTGCCTGCTTATAAATCTCAAGCTTGACTTCATGAATTCGTTCACCTAGATCTACAGAATAGTCTTTGAGGAACTGCGAATTGATACGGACACCATTATATTCTATCTCACCAAGCACTTTGATTAGTGGTTCTTCTATCTTACGGTATACTTCTTCACTTTCGTTTTCCTTGAGCAAATCCGTAAGAATAGGCACTAGTTGTAAGGTTAGATCTGCGTCTTCACCAGCATACTCAACGACTTTTTCTACTGGTACATCTCTCATAGTAAGTTGATTTTTACCACGTTTACCGATCAGTTGTTCTATGGGTACCATCTTATACTCAAGATAAGCTTCCGTCAGATAATCGAGCTTATGTCTTAGATCTGGCTCACATAAGTAGTGAGCGATCATTGTGTCAAACATTGGACCAGCTACTTCCACACCATACCACTTGAGCATGGTGTTGTCATATTTGATATTTTGCCCTACCTTCTCTATGTCAGGACTTCCAAGAACTTCTGCAAATTCTGCTACTATGGCTTTAGCTTCGTCTTGGTCTACTGGTGTAGGTACATAATACGCTTCACTCGGCTTCCATGAAAAAGACAAACCAACTAACTCTGCTTGATGTGCATCGATCCCAGTAGTCTCTGTATCGTACGCTATGACCTTCTGCTTTAGTAGGTCCTTAATCAGTTCTAAACGTTTCTCAGGAGTATCTACGAGTATATATTTATGGTCTGTATTTTCTATATTTTTTTCTACTACGGCATATGTCTTGGTTGCCTTTTCTTTTTGTTTAGAAGAGTTCGCTGAAAACCCTGAGAATAGATCTTGTTGCTGCCCTGGTTGTGCTTCTTGCTTTGCCTGTCCTAGTATCTGTATTGCTAAAGATCTGAATTCCAACTCTTTAAATAAAACCTCTAATTTTGGCTTATCAAATTCTTCTAAAATGTATGTTGCTGCATCGAATTGGATAGGTACATCTAGCTTAATTGTCGCTAAATCTTTAGATAGCCTTGCCTGGTCGGCGAAGTTTTCGAGATTTTCTTTTTGCTTGCCTTTAAGATCAGCTGTATTGGCTAAAATACCTTCTACATCACTATAGAGCTTAAGCAGTTTTACAGCCGTTTTTGGCCCTATTCCTGGTACTCCTGGGATATTATCAACACTATCTCCTTGTAGACCTAATACGTCTATTACTTGATCTACACGCTGAATATCCCACTTTGCTAGTACTTCTTTTTCACCTAATACCTCTATACCATTACCCATACGCGATGGCTTATACATAAATATCTTATCCGAAACTAGTTGAGCATAATCTTTATCAGGGGTCACCATGAATACATCGAATCCTTCTGCCTCAGCTTGCTTACTTAGCGTACCTATTACATCATCTGCCTCATAGTTGGGGATGATCACTACTGGTATTTTAAATCCTTCAAGTATCTCTTCAATAATAGGAATGGCAATAGATATATCCTCTGGTTGAGCATCACGATTGGCTTTGTACTCTGGATATTGTTCATGTCGGAACGTACCACCTCTAGGGTCAAATGCAACAGCAATATGAGTGGGTTTCTGATTGACAAGTATATCCCATAGTGATCTTACAAAGCCTGTAATTGCAGATGTGTTAATACCTTTGGAATTAATCAAAGGGCGATTGATAAATGCAAAATGCGCTCTATATACTAATGCGTGCCCATCGAGTAGGAATAGCTTCTTTTCTGCCATGGTTGAAATTACTGTGTTGGAGGGTTAAGGTAAGATATTTGATATACTTAATTTTATATCATGGTATAAATGAAGAACATATAAAGCGGTCATTATCCTAAAGACAATGGCCACTATTATTTTTATCAGAATATAGTATTATCTCATAATCACTAGTTTTCCAAATCCTTTGGTAAAGAACCTGTCAGCATATTGATTTTCATAGCGTTCCATATCTGCTGGTAAATTGACTTTATATAGATATACACCATTTGCTAATTTTTCACCAAAGTCATCAGTACCATTCCACTTATAATCTGTCCTGTTCAATCCTATTCGTAATGGACCAAGTTCTTCTCTAGATATCTCTTTAACTACTTTGCCACTTACTGTAAGTATCGAAATACTAATATCGTCAGGCACTTCACTACCGGTAAGCGTAAATATAAACTGCGTCTGACTAGAAAATGGATTAGGATAATTAAGCACATTAGATACACTTTCTCGTAGTATTACTCGGAATGTAACTTCGTAGGCATTATCGCCACTAATATTACCAGAAGCATCTGCAGCCTGAACTACCAACGTATAATCACCGTCTTGTGAAAGTAATGGTTCAAGAGATATTTTTGCTTGATTATTATTTAAGTCTGTTGCTGCTTCAAATGATAATTCTGGACTAGCTATGTTATACTCAACTTCATTTCCATTAGGATCTATCAATGAGATCATTATTTTTTCTGGATCGTCTAATAGTAAAAATTCATTTTCATCACGAATATCGATTAAAATAAATGGATTGGCCGCAACTATATCTCCATTGATAATGTGTATACCATCAAAACTTACATCTAGTACGGGCTCTTTTCTATCTGTCCGAACATAAAAATCAGTCACTCCAAAATTATTGAAAACAAATTTTTCCGGTTGATCACCTTCAGGATTAATTTCAAAATTAAATTGTTGGTCTCCCTGTAGTGCTTTTGTATTGTAATTGAAATCTAACAATTGCGTTTCATTGGACTTAAGAGGTTCTAGTCTATCATAGACTATAATTGTTTCATTGTTTTCATTTGTAATTGTATATTTTACCAACAAACTATCCATATCATTACTACTAATATTTTCTGCCTTAATCGCAAACTCCATAATTTGCCCTTGTTGTAAAGTATCAGAGTTAAACACAAAAGTATCATCCTTATTAAGAATTGCTTCCGGTGCAGCATCATAGAACACTCTCCAAAATTTTAAATTAACAGGAGTCCTATCTATATCATCCATAGTATACATATCTAATCTTAGGTATGGATACTCTGTTGCATTTATAGTAGATAGATCTACTTCCATTTCATTGACAATGGTAAAGAGTGTTTCCGTTTCACCATTATCTTTTATACCTTTTATGTAGAGCATGTAGGTGTCATTAGCAGACTGACCTTCGACACTCCATATCATTCTATCCCAAGATAATGCGGGGCCTATATTAGGTGTATTCAAATCCCCTTCTATATAGTTACGTTCAAAATCGCTTGCTATATTTACAATAGAAAATCTATCCTCCCCAATATTTTCATCCCTGAACAATTCGTTTTTAGTGTAGATCATTCCAAAAGGAACGGTTCCTAAGTCTTCTATTTTTCTTGCTAAAGTACTTCCTTGTGCTTCCAATACATTAAATAAATTCTTGCCATTATTGACTAAGGAATCAAGTGCCCACTTTTCTACTTCCAAATCAGATTCGATTGAATTTGTAACGGTATAAATAAACACATGATACCCATCAGGAATTGAATCGGAAAGCATATTTACTGCATCTATTCTGCTTTGCTGTGAATCGGTAGGAAAGAAATATATTCTTTTAGTGCTATTTTTAAAAACACTTCCATATCGACCCATAGCGCCACCTGTAGATTCGTTTTTCACAAATACGTTAATTCCATTATCACGATAAGCGATTGCAATTCCATCTGGTACACCTTGGTTTTTATAGTCCCAAGTTCTCATTTGCCCAACTGGAAATGTGTTTTCATACATCCTTGGCCAAAGTATTTCTCCACCAATATCGTCAAATTGAGGTATATGCAAATTGGTAAAAATACTTATACCTTGATTAATAAAATCTAATTTTCTGTATTCGTAATCAATGCCAGTTAGATTGTTTTTTAGAAATTGATAATAGTGACTTTGATTCCAGCCGTCTGAACTATTGGGTAAATATATAAATGAACTTTCTCTCCATTGAAAACCTATATTAACATCAGTACTATCTGCACTTACTCTCCAATAATATACTTCCCCGGGTTGAAATTCTGTCTCTGGCTGCCATATCAATGAACCCCCACCATCTGTTATAACTGTGGTTTCTTTCATTGAAGAGTTGAACATTGAGGTTGTGTCCATCTCAATGATGTATGTCTTATCTCCAGCAAGTATATTGCTCGTGGATGCTATTAGTTTTAGTTGACCTCCATTAACTATTGCAAACTCTTCTGGATAGATTGGGTTTGCAGAGTTATCTAATGCGAAATAACAGTAACTGCTTTCTCCTTCGGCAAAGCCTAGTACATTATTTGATGTCGCTTCTGGCAGAGGCTTTTCGGATACTTCTTGATCATAGTTTAATTCTATACTTACGCAGTTTGCTCCTATACCGATTAAGCCTGGATTGGTAAGCGTAAATGTATCTATACATGTATGTGCTGGTCCAGCTATTCTACGATACAAAGTGTCATATACTGTACCGTCAGGAAGCGACAGTATCGCTCTTACATTTAATGAATCATTAATACTTTCACCGAGGTTTACGACTTTATAAATCAATTCAAATTCTTTATTTTCTGGACTAATGATTGATGGGGTTGTCGTTAAAGACCCAAAATCTATTGTATAATCTGGTGACTCGAATGTAGTAATGCGAACAGCGGGGTCTCCGTGTAGCGTAAACTGTTCGTTTAATGTACGAAATGAAATATTTGAGCTTATATTGTTAGCTGAAAGTAAATGATTGACAATTTCTCCTACAGTGCCTCCATAGAATTCATCACTACTTACCGCCTGATAAAATTTTTCACCTAGATCACCTTGAGGAGATATATAAGCTGATCCAGATGACGCCATAAATACTATACTTCCAACTTTGGGTTCTAACACAAAATCTTCACTAATTGCTTTAGCATTAGTATGTATATTTCCAGAGTAACATCCCATAGATAGAAATATTGGAAGTTTTCCTTCATTATTATATTGTGCCGCTTTTTCCAACGCAAAATCTAATGTCCCAGGTGCAGAATGACCAAAGAAAGACATTATCGAAGCACCTTCATCTACTTTATTTAATACTTGAGTTGCGAAACCTGTTCCTATATCAGAAGAACTCTGCTTTGAAAAAGTAGTAACATTCGCGCCAAATTTACTTTGCACTAATATATTGCCCATATTATCCAAACTAGATTCTATTAGGTCCAATATATCTGGATCTCCCCCTGCCAGATGTATAATATTTTTAGTCCAAAGTCGCCCACCTATAGTACTCGGGTATGTTGTGGGGTCCTCTCTTGTAATAATCTTTTCGTAGTATCCCTTTAAATCATTAATACTTGTTATTGATATTCTTCCAGTAGGTACTCTTGGCTGAGATTCATTTTTCTTTGCAAATAAAGTATTGTCAGATCCTGGCACTCCAAAAGTAGGAACGAAAAAACTTAACTTGAGTGGATCCGGATCATTCAATTGTTCCTCAGTTCTACTCGAGGGATATTCTATGCCTTTACCTAACACAAAATTAAACTTCGCTTCTTTCCAATTATCTTCAACCCATCGTGCATGGTTTTTTATTGATAGTGGATGTCTGTGTACTCCGTATCCAAATTGATTATATAGATCTTCCACAAATACTATTGCAGGTGTGAGTGAGCCACCATTTGCTGAAGCCCGATGATCTGCGTATGCTCTCAAGTAATTTACTCCATCATTATTTATTTTATCAAATTGATTTGAGGTGTACATTACAAACTCTACTTCGCCCATTTGAGCGTAATCTACCATAGGAGCAATTTCTATTTGGCTTAAATTTTTTATTCCTAGATCACTTATTATTTTGAGTGTTATTAATTCACTTGATGCAGGGATCAATAATTTAATAAGGCCATCTTCTATTACAGGAATATACCTTATTCCATTGGTAATATCAATGACAGATATCTCCCCATTAGTATCGAAATTTTTAAATTCAAAGTATCTAGTCTGATTAGAGGGTTCCAACGAAATTTGAGATTCATTTTTATTTTCAAAATCAAATTCTCTAGCATATCTCAACACACTATTAGCTACTGTGTTTTTATCCGCTAATGACTGGTAACTTCTCACTTTTATGGCTACATCTCCATTTCCAAAATCATTCTCTTCAAGCGGTATATTATATTGCTTGGTTTGCTTTTGTTCAAAATCGGTAGTTAGTTTCACATTGTCATTGACACTGACATCCACAGTGTGAAGAAGATTGTTACCAGAGATACGTATATCGAGACTTGGTGCTGGCCCATTTTCATATTTGTTATCTACTTTATGATTAAATAAATTAATTGATTGTAAATCACCACAAAATCCTTCTCCCGGCAAGAATTGTGAAAATCTTACATCTTGAGTTTCGGATGGTTTGTTAAGCCTATTATTGAAAATTACGACATCCTCGTGCATATAAAACTGCTCTGCATCCAATGTATTATTGTTTAGATCTACTGTTACTTCTTGAAATCTTTTGTTTTGTACTCCTTGGTCCCATGTAAGAAAATATGCTGAAGTATCGCTAAATAAACTATACATCGGATTGAGAGGATCTTCTTGCTCAACGTACAGGTGTTTATCCAATTCTCCGCGATTCTTCACACCGACAAATTCTATATAGCCACCTGATGATAAAGATCCTGAATTACTTACACTGATCGCCTGCTCCTGCCCAAAGTAATATACTTGTAACTCGGCTCCCACGAGAAATTGTACAGGAACTCCCGCTGCTTGTAACTCATCATAACTTACTCTATACAGACCATCCTCCGCAAGCATCATTTTATAGTATGAGTGGTCGTAATTTATCCATTCATTACCGACAAGTGTATCTTGGCCTACTACAATCTGCGCATAGTTCGTTACTGCCCCTATAATTGACAGTAAAAATGTAAATATTGTGGATTGCATCCTTGTTAACTTTTTCATGGCATGACCTATTGTCCTTACAAAAGCCATATTAAATAAATTAATATATATTAATTATTGTTATTTAACGTGTTGACTCAACGTAAAATTAATAAATACTACTGTATAAAACATGTATTTTACATGACTTAATAAGACGTTATTTATTTTTTTAACGTATATCTTGGCATTTAATTACAAGTCTACTATTGTTAATCCCTATTTAACCATAAATAGCTAATTTTTTAATATTATTTATAAGTACTTCTAAATTGTCATATGCCGCAATTGCATTTTATATTTCTTTTTTTTATAACAATTAAGCTATGTTTTGCGCTGTACTACTATTTGAGATTAGCTATATATCGACTGCCACTCCGAGATAATCAAAATAAAGCAGACAGTATAAGCATTAGTGCTATAATATGTTATCACAATGAGAGCGAAAATATCTCTCAATCAGTAGACGGACTTTTCAATCAGTCATATAATAAACTAGAAATAGTTTTGGTAGATGACTTGTCTTCTGACAATACGTATGATCAGCTAATTAAGTTTTCCGGGCATAATAGTATAGTGGCACAAAATCATACCCCGAATCTTGGCAAGAAGCTGGCACTTACAAAAGGAATAAACACAGCTACTCAAAAATGGTTGCTACTTACAGATGCAGACTGTATCGTACCTAAAGACTGGGCAAAAACAATGGCGAGCTACGCTGAAAACCATAAAATAGTTTTAGGATACGCTCCATTAAACAAATCCAAGACTCTCGCAGGAAAGTTTGCGAGATATGAGACCTACTATACCGCCCTACAGTATCTTTCGTTTGCTCTAGCTGGTAGGCCGTATATGGGTGTCGGCCGTAATTTGATGTATCATCGAAGTATATTTGATGTAGCCAATGGATTTTCAACACATAATGATATAGCCTCAGGAGACGATGATTTATTAATCAACTACACCGCAAATAGTGAAAATACTGCTATTTGTATAGATCCGGATTCGTTTGTTTATAGTCTTGGAAAAGAGACTTTTAGTTCATTCATAAGGCAAAAAACTCGTCATATCTCTAGCTCTCATAAATATAGATGGTTGGATAAAGTATTACTAGGCGTATCATCTATTACTCAGATAGGCTTGTATATGTCAGCTTTCTTTCTGTTATTTTTGCCATCCAATCTTTGGTTGATGGCATTACTTGCATATTGGGCATTGATGCTTATTATCCAATATCCTATTTGTAAGAAACTTCATAGCATGGATCTATGGTTATTATTTCCAGTGTATGACATAGCTATGGCGATATATTATTTTATAATGATTCCTTTTGTCTCTATCAAAAAACAGAATTCTTGGAACTAATACTGAAATACTTTCCAGATCTGACGGAACGTCAGAAATCACAATTTGCTCAACTTGAAAATCTATACAAGGAGTGGAATAATAAAATCAATGTAATCTCACGTAAAGATATAGACAATATATATCTACACCATGTACTACATTCCTTGGCTATAGCCAAAGTGATACAGTTTAAGAAAGGCAGCAAGGTGCTTGATCTAGGATGTGGTGGTGGTTTTCCTGGTATTCCTTTGGCGATCATGTTTCCTGATGTACAGTTTACCTTAATAGACGGCACACGTAAAAAGATCAAAGTGGTGAACGAAGTCGCTGAAGCTATCGGCCTAACCAATGCAAAAGGAGTACACGTAAGAGCGGAAGAGTATACGGAGAAATATGACTTTGTAATCACAAGAGCCGTAGCATTGGTAGAAAAACTAGTCATCTGGACGGATAAACTGATCCATGATGATCATAAAAATTCATTTCCTAATGGAATTATAGCCCTTAAAGGAGGAAATGTAGTAGAAGAAATCGGGCAAACAAACAACAAAGTTTACTCAGAAGTGTATCCTATTAAAGATATATTTGATGAGAAGTACTATGATGAAAAATTTGTGATTTATATCCAACACTAACAGTTGACGAGAATTAACAACATATTGTTAGTTGCTTAATAAATAAAACTTAAAATCTTAATCGTGAATGAATATGATAATTCGTCCTGTTCATAGAACCCAATTTTTATAATCATATTACTTCTATATGAAAAGAGGAAAAATAGCAATAGCTGGAGCAGGACTTTGTGGTACCATGATGGCGATCAAATTAGCTGAATATGGATACCAAGTTGATCTCTATGAAAGACGCTCAGACTTAAGAAAAACCGACATGTCGGCAGGAAGGTCGATCAATTTAGCAATATCAGATCGAGGACTAAATGCTCTAGAAATGATAGGTCTAAGAGAAAAAGTATCTGCTGAGATCATACCTATGCATGGACGTATGATACATCCATCCGATGGAAAGAACACTATGTACTCATATAGCGGAAGAGAAGGAAAATATATTAATAGTGTATCTCGTGGAGGACTTAACATGACCTTACTAGACAAAGCTGAAAAAAGTGACAATATCAATTTGTTTTTCGAAGCAGATGTAAAATCTGTAGACATTAACTCATCGACACTGACCCTAAATATTAGTGGTCAAGAATCTACAAAGTCATATGATGTCATATTTGGATCAGACGGTGCTGGATCAGCAATAAGGAGGACAATCCAAAAGAGTGGCAGCCGCCTGAGATTTGATTTTCAGCAAAAATGGCTGAGTACTGGCTACAAGGAATTACATATACCACCCACCTCAAAAGGTGGATGGAAAATAGAAAAACATGCGTTACATATTTGGCCTCGCAAAGGACATATGATGATTGCGCTTCCTAATCTTGATGGAAGTTTTACGCTTACAATGTTTACTCCTTTCGAGGGACCAGTAGGAATGGATCGATTGGATACAGATGAGCTCATTACAGAGTTTATGGAAGAAAACTTTGCAGATGCAACAGTGCTTATTCCAGATTTGCTAGAACAGTTTCACACTAATCCTACTTCCCCTCTAGGTACTATCAAATGTTATCCTTGGGTATATAATCGTACGGTACTACTCGGTGATAGTGCTCATGCTATAGTTCCATTCTATGGGCAAGGAATGAATTGCGCACTAGAGGATTGTGTTGTACTCGATCAATTAATAAAAGATCATGATCATGATTGGGACAAAATACTTCCATCATATCAGAAGCAACGAAAAATAGACGCAGACGCAATAGCAGATTTAGCGGAAGATAATTTCTATGAAATGAGAGACGCAACTGCGGATCCAGTATTTAATGTAAAGAGACTAATAGAATTAAGACTAGAAGCAGAGCATGATTATTACAGTAAATATAGTCTGGTGACATTTAGGGCTGATGTACCATATCATATTGCTATGAAGCAAGGAAGATTACAAAATAGTATCTTATACGATATCGCCAAAATTGTTGATGATCCAACAACTGTTAAGCTTGGGCCGATACTAAAACAGATTAATCAGTATGTTAGTGAGAGGATGAAATCAATTTAAGAATTTATTTTAGCTATAGATCAAAGACGACACTGCAATACAATCTATTCTAATAATTACTACCTTAGCAATCACTCAAACTAATAAATAAAGATCATGACAATACCTAAGCCTTTCAACCTTCAAAAATGGATCGATGAGAACAGAGATGATCTCAAGCCACCAGTGGGGAATAGAAATCTATATAAAGATGCTGGAGACTATATCGTTATGATCGTCGCTGGTCCTAACGCTCGTAAAGATTATCATTATAATGAGACTGAGGAGTTATTCTATCAGATTGAAGGTGACATCATAGTACGTATACAAGTAGATGGTAAGCCAGTAGATGTACCAATCAATGAAGGAGAAATGTTTTTGCTTCCAGCCAAAGTGCCACACTCACCTATAAGAGCAGATAAATCTATTGGGCTAGTAGTAGAGCTCAAGCGTGATACCAATATGAAAGATGGATTAATGTGGTTTTGTGACAACTGTAATATCAAGCTCCACGACACATACTTTCAATTAAAAAATGTCGAAAAAGACTTCCAACCAAGGTTTAAAGAATATTACAATTCGGAAGAAAAGCGTACTTGCGCTGAATGTAATAGCGTTATGGAAGTAGATAGCAGATTTGTAGACTAGATATATGCCCAAACAAACGTACTTCGCTTCTGATTTTCACTTAGGTGTAGCTGCTGCAGATGATAGCATCACAAGAGAACAAAAAATAGTGAGATGGATGGATCAGATAGCAGACTCAGCAGAAGCAATTTATCTGCTTGGTGATGTATTCGATTATTGGTTTGAGTATAATAGTGTAATTCCCAAGGGATTTTCTCGACTATTTGGAAAGATAAGAGAGCTAAGAGATGCAGGCATACCGATGTACTATTTCACAGGCAATCATGACATGTGGATGTTTCGCTATATGGAAGATGAGTACGGCATACCAATCTACAGAGAACCTATAGTTCGTAACATACAGGGTAAAAAAGTATTCCTAGCACATGGCGATGGTCTAGGACCTGGAGACTATGGTTATAAGGTGATTAAAAAAGTATTTAATAATGGACTCTGTAAATGGTTATATGCCAGGATACACCCCAATACTGGACTATGGATTATGAAACAATTTAGCCACTCTAGTAGAATAATGACTAACGAAGAAGAAAAGAACTTCAAAGTAGAAAAAGAGTGGACACTCCAATATGCACAGGACCATGTAAAAACAACCGAGAATATCGATTATTACATCATGGGACATAGACACCTTCCTATCCAATATCAATTAGCTAATGGAGGAGAATACATTAACATCGGAGACTGGCTTCATCATTATTCCTTTGGAAAGATGGAAAATGGTAAGCTCAGTATTGAATTTTTTGAAACCGATAATCAAAAAATATATGGTAAGTAGAAGTATTCTTTTATTGATTGCCATCTGTTTCTTTTCTTGTGGTGTCGCCAAGGAAATTTCAACTCCCCTCAGTATATCTAATACTCATGATATCAACATAGCTATAGACAATGTATATCTTGATAATCTAGATCAGCTGCATATTGTAGATCGCAAAGGTACACTCACTAGGTACAATCAAGATCTAAAAATACTTTACAAATACTCTGATAACACACTAGGATCAATACAACATATAGATGTCAATAATCCATTAAAGACACTAGTCTATCACAGAGATTACGGAATCATAAGTTATCTAGATAATACCTTAGCACTGATACGTAAAGCCAACCTTCAAGACTGGGGGTACAATGATGTAACAACTATAGCATCATCTAACGATGGCAATATATGGCTTTATGATCCAGCTAAAAATCAGATAATTAAAATCAACGATACAGGCAAAATAAAATTAAGCACCAATAATCTTAACGACTTCAGGCTCGAAGATCTCAACCCCACAAAAATTATTGAAAGGAATAATAAAGTTTTCGTCTACGACCAACAATATGGTATTATCATCTTTGATAACCTAGGCCAATATCTTAAATTGTTGCCAATCAAAGACATTAAAAATTTCCAGACGGATGGTAAAAATATTTATATCTTTAAAAACAATAGCATCAAAATCTACACTACAAGACTATTAGAGGAAAGTACTATTCCATTGGAGCCAAAAGATGGTATAAAAAATGTTCTCATCAGTCCAAGGTCCATTTATTACATCTATGCAGATGGAGTAGATCGTAATTTTAGATAAAACTATTTATTAAATATGGCACTCATCACGTTCAACGAAAATGGAATATACTGTGAGAAAGCTAGTATTTATATAGATCCTTGGAAACCTGTAGACAAGGCACTAATCACTCACGGTCACTCTGATCATGCTCGATGGGGCAACAATTACTACTTATGCACCACTAGCGCAGAACCCGTAATAAGATATCGATTAGGTAATGAATCTAAGATAGAAAGTATTGATTATGGTAAGCAGATCAATATCAATGGTGTAAAATTTAGTTTTCATCCAGCTGGACATATCATCGGATCTGCCCAAATCAGAGCTGAGTATAATGGAGAAGTGTGGGTAGCTTCTGGTGATTATAAAATAGCAAACGACGGAATCAGTGAACCTTTCGAGTCTGTAAAATGCGATCATTTCATTACAGAATCTACTTTTGGGCTACCTGCATTTGATTGGGTACCTCAAGAAGAAATATTTGAACAAATCAATGAATGGTGGAGGGCAAATGCCGAGAAAGGAAAGGTGAGTATAATGGGCTCATACGCATTAGGAAAGGCTCAGCGAATCATCAATCTTGTGGACCACAGTATAGGAGAGATTCTTACTCATGGTGCAGTAGAAAACACTAACAAAGTGCTCCGAAAGCAAGGTGTAAAACTCAAAAAGACTACCAAAGTCGATAATAGTATGCACTACAATAGATTTAAAGGAAGCTTAATCATAGCTCCACCCTCGGCATTTAGATCACCTTGGATACGTAAATTCAAGGACTACTCCTCAGCTATGGCTAGTGGTTGGATCGGTAATAGAAATATGGGCATGACCACAGATAGAGGATTTGTGTTATCAGATCATGCAGACTGGAAAGGACTCAATACAGCCGTAAAAGAGACAGGTGCAGATAATATCTATGTAACTCATGGATATACAGAACAATACGCAAAGTGGCTCGTTGACCAAGGCTACGATGCTCAAGTGATCGCTACAGAGTATCATGGTGTTTGATGGGTTTAAATGAAAGCTGAAACCAAATCAGTATTTTTGATCCACATCCAAAAGAAATACAAACTTTATGAAAATGACAGTATCAATTAAGAATGCAGAATTCTTTGCTTATCATGGCTATTATGCAGAAGAAAGAAGCGCAGGGAATACATTTCTTATCGACTGTGAGGTTGAGGTAAAGTCGTTTGATAATATGGATGACAATTTAGATGATACTGTCAACTATGAACAGCTATACAATATCTGTAAAGGGGAAATGGGGGAAACTCAGAAACTACTAGAGACCGTAGTTCTCAATATCATAAATAGAATAGAGACTGACCTCAACCATACTGCAGGTGGAAAAGTCAAATTATCCAAAATATCACCTCAATTAGGTGGAAAAGTTGAGAAAGCAATAGTTGAGATCCAATTTTGATGCTTCCATTGGCCAGTTTAAATCTTAAATATATACGCGGTCAAAAGTATTTCACTTTTGAAAACATAAGAATTCACTAGCTTTTATGATGAAAAATTAACTTTCTAGTAGTTTTGCGTCACAACACTTGTAACATTTTTACAAGTTTTTACAACCAAAGCATATTTTATTAATAATCTTACTTTTTGAACCTATAAGACATATGTATGCTTCCAATAACCAATTGTATGTCATCATTTCGGATATCTTGCTTAATTATTTTAGACCAAATTAAAGATGAAAATAAAAAAATTTATCTATTCCTTCTACTAGTATTAACAGCTAGTATAATCTCTGCACAGACAATAAATGAACTAAGAGCTATAAAAGCTACTAAAGCTGCAGAAGCCGCAGACTTTCAATCTAAAGCAGATGCAGTAAAAGGAGAAATCGCAGGTATTGATGCTCAAATTACAGAACTTATAGGATGGACTATAAGTCTTAATGGAACAGTAGATTTCGATTTCGCTAACTCTAATATGTGGCAAGCTAATCCAAATCCAAATGCTGCATCTAGTAGCTTAGGATTAGTCGTCATGGCAACTGCTAGCAAAGACCAAGCGAAGTACTTTTGGTACAATAAAGGTATCTTTCAAAAAGCATGGCAAGATGTAGATATCACAGTTCCTGGAGCAACGGAGGAAGATGATGATCTATTTGATCAAGGTACTGTAGATATCATCAACATATCTTCTTTAGCGGGTTTTAAGCTAAGTCCAAAACTTGCTTTATCTGCATTAGGCGAGCTCAATACTTCGTTGGGTAACTTCTTAGAGCCAGGTACAGCGGACTTTGGAATTGGCGCTACTTGGTTGCCTATCAAAGGTATGGCATTAGTGATACACCCACTTAACTACCACATGGCGTGGAGCAATCTAGGTGACCTTCAATCTGATAGAGCACTAGGTGCTAAAATTAGAGTTGATTGTGGTAGAAATTTTATGGTGATGGGAAAAAAAGTAGGGTGGAGTACTACTTTCACTTCTTACCAACCATACTCTAATCCCGAAGAGTCTGTTACTCTTCAAGAGTATACATGGTTAAGCGCTCTTAACTTTGAAGTGTGGAGAGGCATTGGATTAGGTATAATTTTCGGACTCAGACAAGCTGACTTCGAAACTTTCAGAGAAGGAATAACTGAAGAAGGTGTAGTACAAAAGTTCTACCAAGTAGGGCTTAACTACGGATTCTAAAATTGTTACTTGAAACAATTTAATAACATCTCTCGATGATATAAATAGTCTATTCACTTCTGTGGACAAGCTCTTTTTGACTCTAATGCTGTTCTAATTATCTTAGAAATACAATATTATCGGATTCCATCTCTTCTCTCTTCATATACTCCATTAAATTATCACACCTTTTTACTTCTCCTTTTATATCTATGACATGAGATTTGTAGCCTCTATCTACGAGATATTGTGCAGCTAACACATGAGATTGATTGTTACGATCTGGTGACAGATACTCGATAATAATAATTGGATTGTAATTTATTAAGTATTCTGATAAGCCCGACAAGACCTCTAATTCTCCTCCTTCAACATCTACCTTTATCATGTCCACATCTTGACCTTTCAGCTCTTGAGACAATCTAATAGAGTCCATAATAGTAGCTTTTGGTGGATTATTTTTTATCCAATCAGTATCTTTATATTGCTCAATATCCAGACTACTGTATTCTGAATACGCCGTAGGAAATTGATAGAAGCGTACTTCTCCTTGAATATTAGATACTACTTTATTGTTGGCTTGAATATTTGCTTTAAGATTAATGTTTTTATGAAGCACTTGATAGGTGTCTATTCCACCTTCGAATGCTATCACTTTACCCTGAGAACCTACGATCATACCTGCCAGTAGAGAGAAAAACCCAAAATGTGCTCCTACGTCTACGAATGTGTCATTCTCTTTGAGGATGTTGATAATATAACTCGACAATCTAATCTCCGAATCATGAGCTTTACCACTAGTCAAGTAAATATCTGTACCAGCAGGAAGTAAAACATTCATAGTGTCTCCAAAGAAAGTAGTTGCTTGTGTTTGTATTCCTTCCCTCCTCAAAGCATAATAAAAAATTCTACAATACATAGCATATGCGTACTTCAAAGGATTATTTAATAATCTCCCAACCTTGGACAAGCTATTAATCTCCGATACCGTTTGTAATTGAGTTAGTAGAGTATCTTTTAGCATATTTCAAAATAGTAATATTATATGATAGCTTTGATGCTTCAATGCTAGCAGACTATTAAAAGCACTAGTATAGCGACGTAATATATGGGTTTAAATAGAGAATTTTTAGTTAATATTATCCTATTAGTAGTCATCAACCTACTTATCAAACCATTGTATTTGTTCGGTATCGATGCACGAGTACAAAATATAGTGGGCACCGAAAATTTCGGTCTATACTTCGCTTTATTCAACTTCATATTCCTGTTTCAAGTAATCAATGATCCAGGCATCCAAAACTTCAACAGTCGATTCATAGCGCAAGATCCAGACAAAATCATCTTTCATTTTCCCCGGATATTAGGTTCTAAAGTACTATTAGGTTTAATCTTTATTATCATCACAACACTAGCAGGATTTTTAATTGGTTACGATTTATCAGAATTGAAAATATTGGCTCTTATTGCCGTTAACTTCTTCTTGGCTACCCTATTTATCTATCTAAGGACCAATATATCTGCATTGGGCATGTATCGCAAAGACAGTTATATCTCTGCAATTGACAAACTCATCATGATTATCATTTTGGGCTATTTGACTTGGTTCTATCCTGACCTAGAATCATTCACGATATACTGGTTCATTTATGGACAGATGATCGCTTACACCATAGCGTGTATTGTCGCATTCACTATAGTACTTCCAAAGGTCAAAGAGGGCTGGATTGTTTTCTCATGGTCGTATATGCTAAAACTTGTGAAGAAAAGTGCACCTTTTGCTTTAGTAATATTACTAGTAGCGATATACCTACGAATCGACGGTGTTATGCTAGAGAGATTATTAGACGATAATGGTCTGCAGGCAGGTATTTATGCAGCGGCATATCGATTTTTTGAAGCTGCAGGTATGTTGGCATATTTGTTTGGAGCACTATTACTCCCAATGTATTCCGCACTGATGGGTAAAAAGGAGTCAGTGGCATCATTAACTCTCACTTCGCTGAAAATGATATTAGTGATAAGTATGACCATATTAGTAACACTAGTGGTCTATCGTCATGATCTCATGACTTTTATATACGATGATGCTACTACTTATTATGGAAAGATATTGATCTATATGATGCTAGCATTCTTTGCCGTGGCTATTTCGCATATCTATGGTGCCATGATCATGGCTAAGGGGTCTTTGAAAGAGCTCAACATTATCTTTATCCTTGGTGCAATACTAAATGTTAGCCTCAATCTATGGTTAATACCACTAAAGGGAGCTGAAGGGGCCGCAATAGCCACCGTAGCTACTCAGCTTCTCGTTACAATAAGTCAGATATGTCTCGCCCACTCGCAAATGAAGCTGCAAATCAACTACTCTCTCATAGCCAAATCTATAGTTTTTGGCTTTCTTTGTACTCTTAGTGCAATATTGTGGCACAATAGTGGTCTATATTGGACTATAAGTATGGCTCTAAGTATATTATTTTGCTTAGGTATATCGTTATTATTAGGTGTAGTAGACAAGAATATGCTCTCTACGCTACAAAAACAAAATGCTGAATCATAAACGTCTGAATATTCTCTGAGTACTCAATCCTTAGATTCACTTTAGAAAACAACTTTTATACTACTTACATGAATCAAGATTACAGTCTCTTAGGTATACTCAAAACGCTGAATAAGTGGACTAAACCCATCACTTATGCTACTTTAGGAATCACTATACTCAGTGCTATCATATTGTTGGTATTACCCAACTACTACCAAGCAAGCACAAAGTTCTATGCAGGGCACCCTGACCTATCTCAACCTGCGCCAGTAGGTATAGGGTCAAACTCTACCAGTTATATATATGGTACTGATAACGATCTCGATAGATTATTTTCATTATCTACTTCTAGTGAACTTTACAACTATCTAATCAATAAGTATGACCTGTATAATCACTATGACATAGATCCAGAGAGCAAAAAAGCTCAAGTCAAAATAAGATTAAAATTAAATGATCTCTACCAAACCCTGAAAACGGAATATGGCGCTATCAATCTAAGTGTAGAAGATAAAGATCCAGTCCTAGCTAGAGATATGGCGAATGATGCCAGAGAGAAAATTAATGAACTCAGCCAAAGAATGGTGAAGGCAAGTCAACTCCAAACTATTAAAAGTTTTGATGAAAATCTATTAGAAAAACAAACGAAAAGTATAATGCTCAACGATAGCTTATCAAAAGTAAAAGAAAAATATAAAATCTATAATTCAAGATCTCAAGGGGAAATATATGCAGAAATAATCACCACTACAAGCTCCAACATGGAAGGACTAAAAAGTGAAATAGATATGTACAAAAATAGTAGGGTGCGCGGTGCGGCGGATTCTGTAAGAATAAAACGTATCAAATATACCGGAAGCGAAAAAAGGCTAAGCCACTTAGAAAAGAAAGCTAAACTATTTAATAGTGGTGTATCGGTGGTAGAAAAACTAACTCAAGAACTCTCCAGGCTCAATGATCAAATTTCACTAGATAAAGAACGAAAACGCCAATTAGAAGCTAGTTACAACGCTCCGTACAGTGCCTTGTTATTAGTAGAAGCTGCGGAAACGCCTATAGATAAATCTAGACCCAAGCGTACTATATTATTGGCGATGATAGGATTAGTAGCACTGTTATTTAGTATCCTTGTTGCATTCTTAGTAGAAAACTACGGAAAAATTAATTGGTCAGAAATCAAGGAGTAGTGAATAACCTACTGCAGTCCATATATAGCCTCAATGCCAAACAGGTATTTGCTTGTGCCATAGGTATTGCATCTATATTCTTTTGTGCTGGCATTTTTTTTGAACAAGTGCTGTTTTTCTTGATCCCATTTTTATGTGTCGGACTAGGATTTATCATTTGGGATTATCGCATTCTGTATATTTTATTCTTACTTACTATACCCTTTTCAGTAGAAATATATCTCCCTAACGGACTAGGTACGGATCTTCCTTCAGAGCCGATTATGTTGGCCATAACCGGCATCAGTATATTACTATTTATTACTAAAATTAAAGAGGTCGATTATAGTTACTTATACAACCCTATTACCATATTACTAATCCTTCATATCTGTTGGATTGGAGTTACATCAATAGGAGCGCAACACCCTATAGTTTCATTTAAGTATCTACTAGCTAAGATCTGGTATGTAGTACCCTTCTTCTTTATGCCATTCAAATTGATACAATCTCACCTAGAAAGTAAGAAGGCCATATACCTCTTGCTCATACCACTTATGGCTGCAGTACTTTGGGTGTTAATAAGACATGCAGGATACAATTTTTCCTTCCGCACATCTAATACGGTTGTGTATCCGATATTTAGAAATCACGTTAGTTATGCTGCCATCCTAGTAATGTTTTTGCCATTTGTATATGCCTTACGACAATTAGATATCCAAAATAAAACACGTAAAATTTTGTTGTCGCTATGCATTTTAATTCTTGTTATAGGTATCTATTTTTCATATACCAGAGCAGCTCAAGCCTCCGTTATAATAGCGATAGCAGCTTATTGGATGATTAAATGGAAACTCACCAAACCTGCCGTATTCGCTGGCGTAATAGGGTTATTCCTAGGTGTCGGATACTTGGTCAATAATAAAAAGTATCTTGATTATGCACCTAACTATCAATCGACTGTGTCGCATTTCAACTATGACAACTTACTAGCTGCGACGTATAAACTTGAAGACATTTCTACTATGGAGCGAGTACATAGATGGGTCGCAGGAGGGCGAATGCTTGCCGATAAACCTTTGATTGGATTTGGACCAGCTAATTTTTATAATACCTATCAAGACTATACGCTCAACGAATTCCAAACCTATGTGAGTAACAATCCAGAGAAATCAGGAATTCACAATTACTACTTGATGATGGCTGTAGAACAGGGAATCTTTGGTTTATTAATATTCTTGGCACTCTTGATCGCCGCTCTAATCCGTGGTGAGGCCTTATATCATCGCATAAAAGATGAAAAGTCTAAAATCATTGTAATGGCGGCTCTTATTTGTATAGTAGTAAGCTGTTCAATCCTATTGATCAACGACATGTTAGAAGCCGATAAAATAGGCCCTATCTTTTTCTTTAGTCTTTCTTTACTCGTCGTTTATGATGTCATTGATCAAAAGACTAAAGTAGTCCTAACTGACACCAATTATTAATAATTCTTTCTTACTACCCAAAACTGAAATTAGGTCATAATCGATGAGTAATATGAATAATCCTAAATATATACTCACCCTCATATTTAGGTATTATTCTTTTGATATAGCTTAAATACTTGCATATAATCTTGAATTCTTTCCATTTATCGATAAATACCAAACATTCATCCGATACATGTAACAATCTTAGTTATTGTACGTTTCACTCCTTTATCTTGTGCCACCAAGTACAAGAGTAAACACCAAATAATATTTATTAAATAATATATACCCAATACCTATGCGAAAACTACTATCGATGCTCACATTCTGTGTAAGCATTTGCCTAGTGTCAGCTCAAGAAAACTTCACCATTAGTGGTTATATAACAGATTATGAGAGTGGCGAAACACTGATTGGAGCTACGGCATTAGTCAAAGAGCTTGGAAACGGAGCAGTTAGCAATGAATATGGTTTCTATTCGATATCTGTACCAGAGGGCTCATACACTCTTGAATTTTCCTATATCGGATTTGACAATATCATCAAGTCAGTTTCACTCTCTGCTAACTATAAACTAGATATTGAACTAGGCGAAATGAAAAACGAACTCGCAGAAGTGGTCGTTACTGCGAAAGAAGAAGATAGTAATGTGAGAGAGGTGAGCATGAGTGTCAACAAGCTAGATATCACTACTATAAAAAGTATGCCTACCCTACTCGGTGAAGTGGAGATTATAAGATCATTACAACTACTTCCAGGAGTCAACTCTGTAGGTGAAGGTGCTACAGGATTTAATGTCAGAGGTGGATCTATAGATCAAAATCTAATCCTATTAGACGAAGCACCAGTTTACAATTCTTCTCACTTATTCGGTTTCTTCTCTGTCTTTAATCCAGATGCAGTAAAAGATGTAAAACTCTATAAAGGTGGAATACCATCTAGATATGGAGGTCGACTATCATCAATCTTGGATGTGAGGATGAAAGAAGGAAATAAGAAAAAACTAAATATCAATGGAGGGGTGGGTTTCATCTTCAGTAGGTTGTCTGTAGAAGCTCCCATAATTAAAGATAAATCTTCGCTTATCGTAGCTGCAAGAAGATCGTACATAGATGTTCTAGCCAAACCATTCTTATCAGAAAGTCTGAATGGTAGCGAGCTCAATTTCTATGATCTTACGCTCAAAACGAATTACGATATAAATGATAAAAACAGGCTCTTCATATCTGGGTACTTTGGTAGAGACAATTTTGGTTTTGGAGATCAAGCTGGATTTAACTGGGGAAACAAAACGGGTACTATAAGATGGAATCATCTATTCAGTGAAAGGCTCTTTAGTAATCTTACTTTTTACTTTAGCGATTACGATTATCAGATTAAATTTGGCAATGATTCGCAAAACAAATTTGACTGGAATGCGAGTATTCAGAATATTGGTGTCAAACCAGAATTTTCATTTTTTCTAAAACCTGGTAATCTATTAAAATTTGGTGGACAATCGATTCTCTATACGTTCGATCCAGGAAATGCTGTGGGCGTGAGTGAAGGTGAAGAAAGGGACTTCAGTTTACCTCAGAAGTATGCCATGGAAAATGCTGTATATGTAGAAAACGAAATAGATATTACAACTACGATCAAAGCTAATTACGGTCTAAGACTATCATCATTTACTTATCTGGGTAAAGGTACAGCATATGAGTATACTGATGGTATTCCTGGCGAACGTAGATATGCCACATCTGCTACCGAGTATGATGACTGGGAAAGTATAAAGACTTACTACAACTTCGAACCAAGACTTTCATTACAAATGCAATTGAGTTCTAACAACTCAATAAAAGCAAGCTACAATCGTACCACTCAATATATACACTTAGTATCTAATACGACTGCCGCTACACCTGTAGACGTATGGACGCCTAGCACAAATAACATTAGACCATCTACTGCTGATCAAGTCGCATTTGGTTACTTCCAAAACCTTAATGATAATACTTACGAACTGAGCGCAGAGGTATACTACAAAACGATGAATAATCTTGTAGACTATATCGATGGTGCTGATCTACTACTCAATCAATTTATTGAAGGGGATCTCATAGAAGGAGAAGGCAGAGCATACGGAATAGAGCTTATGGCCAAGAAGACAAAAGGTAAATTTAATGGTTGGTTAAGTTATACATTAGCTCGTACTGAAAGACAGACACCAGGAATCAATGGAGGAGAATGGTACGCCTCCAGATTTGATCAATTGCACAATCTAAGTTTGACAGGATTTTATGAAATCAATGATAGATGGACTACCAGTGCAAACTTTGCATTTAATACTGGATCACCTACTACGTTCCCAACTACAAGGTATACCATCCAAGGTTTTGTAGTTCCACATAATGCCAATGAAGTGAGAAATAACGTAAGGCTTCCTAACTACCATAGATTAGATTTATCAATTACAAGAAAAGGGAAAATAAAAGAAGGGAAAAGATGGACAGGAGATTGGGTGTTCTCTGTATACAATGTATACAATCGCAAAAATGCATTTTCAATATTCTTTGCACAGGAAGATGGAAGAATTCCAATAGGGTCTTCAGTAAATACCGACGCTTATAGACTGTCGGTTATCGGTAATTTTATACCGTCCGTCTCTTATAATTTTAAGTTCAATTAAGATTGTACTAGAGACAAGTAGATTTGAAAACCCCCAAATAAATTAAAACAAAATAATTGATCATGATCAGCCTTGTATAATTAGCAAATCCATGGCGGCAGTTTTGTTTTTTATCAAAGACGCTATATAATAATGTAATATGAAATCAATAAATATATATTCACTACTCTTGACCTTCTTTTCTATCAGCATTTTTCTTACTAGCTGTGAGGATAAGATAGACGTAACATTAGACGATGCTGACGCTATCATCGTGATAGACGCATTCCTAACAAATACTCCTGGAGAAGTACAAAAGATCGTTGTCACTAATAGTCAATCCTACTTTGATAATGGCGCTCCCATGCCTGTAGAAGACGCCAATGTTGCTATAGGTGTAGACGACGTAATAGTACCATTCGACTACAAAGATGGTATCTACATATGGCAACCAGATATTAACTCTAGTATTTCAGATATTGGCAGCACTTATACATTATACGTTACTATAAACAATGTTACATATTCGTCTACCACAGAACTTGGTCGCAGCCCCGAGATAGAAGAGATAAGACAAGAGACAAGAGAAAATGAAATAGGAGCATTAAACGGCGGTACCTACTGTGAAGTGATCGCTAGAGACTATGAAGGGAAAGGAGACACGTATTGGATCAAGACTTTCAAAAATGGAAATTTCCTCAATAGACCTGAAGAAATCAACCTTGCCTTCGATGGGGGGTTTGACCAAGGTGCACAATCCGATGGCTTGATTTTTATTCCACCTATTCGAGAGTTAATCAACCCTATTCGCGACTCCACTGAAGTTGCGGACGATTTATCACCTTGGACCACAGGCGATATATGTCGAGTTGAGATTCACTCTTTAAGTAATTCTACTTTTGCATTTATGGAGTTATTAAGAGATCAATTACTAAATGGTAGAAATGGAATATTTGCAGAGCCTTTAGCCAATTCTCCAAGTAATATTACAGCCTCTGATGGCAGCATAGTGTTAGGTGCATTTAATGTGGCTCAAGTAACTAGTTTGGAATTATTGGTGGAGTGACGCTGAAAAGTTCAAGTTCAAATTTGTACTCGGCAATTAATGATGAATTGAAAGGTAAACGCATTGACTTCTATAATAAAGATTAATTTCTACTAAACGACTAGGACGTTCAACAATAAGTTTAATCTACTTAGTTTTGATCTAGATCTTGCTAATTATTACTTGTTCTTTTCTTCGATCCACTTACTCATATATCTAGTGGCTTGCATCGTTTGATGTTGTAGTACTTGGCCCATAAAATTTTGCGTTCTGTGGACATCAATAGAATTCATCAATGTGGATATTAAGTTTTTAAATTTTGGCGCATGGTAACTTTTTAAGTAGTTATCCTTAAGTACTTGCAATCCGATTCCTTGATTTTTTTCCCAAAGCGATTCCGAGTTATAAAGAGATACCGATAATTGTATAAACTCTTCTGTAGTATTCGCCAAAAATTCCAATTTTTTATCTCCATACAATCCTTCTCCTCCTATACTTGTAGTGACTACAGGAACACCATATATCATAGCATCAAACAACTTTCCTTTGAGTCCAGCACCAAATCTTAATGGCGCTAAACAAACTTTGGCTGCACTCATGACTTCTTTCACAGATGATGCCCATCCTTTAATCAAAAAACCTTCTTTCTCATTATGCAGTTCGTTTATCTGCTGCGGAGCATAATTACCATAAATGGATAATCTTACAGTTGGTAATTGCTTTCTGATTTCAGGCCAAATATATTTTTTGAGATACAATACGCTATCTATATTTGGTGCATGAAATAAATTGCCAATGGTCATAAATCCTTCTCGCTCATCGAAAGATTTTAACTCTGGAAACTTTGGGGATTCCTCCAACATAAATGGTAAATAATGAAGAATAGAATTAGATATACAGAATGTCTCAGTAAGTAAATTCATCTCATAACTGGAGATGATCAACGACAGATCACATCTCATGATACTAGCGATTTCTCTTTTTGACGCATCCGTGTAAAGGTCGACTAAAGATAGATCGCCTGATGATTTTATTGACAATTCCCTAGCTTTACGAAGAAAGTGTAAATCTTCTGTATCTAATATTCTTAATGCCGATGGACAACATTGTGCGACTCGCCATCCATAATGCTCCTCTATTACAAATCGATCATACAAAACTACATCAGGACCAAGGTCTGTGATATAACTATCAAATGAAGAGTGGTTAAGTTGAATGATATCTAAAGTGACATCAATCGAATTTAGATCTACACTTCTTGGGTTTTGTAATGCTGAAGTAGCGAAGTGAATGGTATAACCTTCTTCTTGAAACAATGCGATCAACTGTAACATCCTACTGCCTGCAGCGGTAGTAGTTGGCTCTGGAATCGTATGTCCTAGGATGAGGAGTTTCAAAGTGTTATAATTAGATAAAATTACAACTTACTAGTAAACTCCATGAGCCCAGTAGAGATAGTGATATGATTAGTCGCTCCCCCAAGGTGATGATACCCTACGCCATAGTCAAATCTAAATTTACTGACCTTTATTCCGAAACCTCCACTGAAACCGGCCAATGATCTAAAGCCTTCTACAGCTAACTCCTGTCTACGCAAATGTCTATATGCCATTCTCAGTCTTAAATTCCCGCGCTTACCTAAAAGAAACTCTCCACTGAATACAAAGTGTCGGAAAAAATTGTCTGAGCCCTTACTCAATCCTGACTGCTCTTCTGTCTCGCCAAATAGATTAGTTTCTACTACACGATTAGGGTCGTTATATCTGATATCCCAAGTTTGAAGATTATCTGCTATCACTCCTACTCTAAATGGTAAATGTGTGAGCTTTTTCGTGAATCCAATCTGCAAATTGAATGGTGCGCTTCCTCTGTAATTCTCAGTGTATGAGCTTACTTCTCCGCCGATATTATTCACTACTATCGAGAATACAAACGAACTATCGACACCGACATAATTTAAACCAAGATCAGCTACCAATCCTGTAGAATTATAATTTTCGAATCTTGAGAAGACCGTCTTGAAATTAGCCCCAAGGACGATTCGCTCATTCATGCGCTTAGAAGCACCTACAACTATCGCAGTCTCTCCTGCATCGAATGTACCACTTACTACATCTCTATCATCTGCTGCTACAAATTCACCATAGTCAATATAATTAATTGCTGCGTGTGTGGTAATTCCCCACTTCGGCAGGTGCCTACCGAAAGCGAAATACCCATTACTAATATCTGCTAAATGAAAATTATGATTAAAGCTAAGTCTATTGTGCATCTCTGAATTGAGTGATGCCGGATTGTGGTAAGCTAAAGATATATCATCATCCATAATAGAAATCACACTTCCCCCAAGTGCAGTTACTCTACCTGATGATGGTAAAGAAAGAAATTCATATATATGCTGGCCTCCCAACTGTCCATATACATAAGGTGCGCATAGAGTAACAGATAAGCCTATAAGTAGATATTGTAAATACTTCTTCATTATTAGTTTGATCTTAACAGTCCTGAAGTTACCCACGATATCGAATCATAGCCTTCAGTGCTTCTACAAATATAAATACTCTTCCCTATCAGTAACGATATAAGCTACTCTTCATTACTCGACCCATCCTCTAATGTCCAGAATGTCCGACAGACAGCTAGACTATCGCACATCAGTTTTCGGATCAATATACCCTCTTCGTTGTATTTTTTCAGTTCACCAAATTCATTATCTCCGTTCTTATAGGCGCCTTCCCATTTCAAATTGCCATTTTCCCAATATTCTACAAAAGGTCCATTCTCTTCATTATCAATAAAGGCTACGTCCTCCATAAGCTGACCAGATATATAGTATTTCTTTACTTGCCCTTGGATAGTGTTATTGCTATATCCGACTACCAATTTGAGTTCGCCAGACTCGTAATATACCTTATAATCTCCTTCGAGTTGCCCTTTAGCATAGTTCTCCTCTATCTCCAGATTACCGTTTTCATAGTATATCACTCGCTTGCCAGACTGGATTCCATCCTGATAGTTAGCCTTTGACACCAACTTTCCACCATCATATGATTCGTAGATGCCATTCTTAGTGCCTTCCTTATCTACTTGATACTTCTCTAATAGATTACCATTGTCGTCTTTTACCTCTACAAATCGCTCAGATGAGCAAGACACCGCAAATAATGTCACTAAAAATAATATCTCCTGTATTCTCATGATTTCGTTCTTGTTATTTCCAAACGAAGATAACACAAGGTATATTTTATAATAGCATATTCCTTATACATCCTAGTATAACCAATGAGAACTCTATTCATCCAAATCTTAATTAAATATTTCTGTATGTTAGTGCCTTTAAACATCTAATCAAATGGCTAGAGCTAAACTCTCCGAAGAACTCAAGAAAGAAATCAAAGCATTACCTTCTAAAGAAAAAGATAAGCTACTGATGCGTCTTATACCCAAAGACAGTAAGCTAGTAGATCAGTTGGAGTATAAATTGGTAGAAGAAGAAGGCACATTAGAGTTCCGTAGAGATGATATGCGAGAGTATATAGAGTCACGTGTTAATCAATACCCTAACAAGTATTATTCATCAATATATCTCCGTCTAGAGATGAGAGATATCAGTGGTAAAATCAACTATCATGTCGCGATCACAAAAGATAAACTAGGCGAAATCGAATTTAATCTAGTAATGGTCAATGGACTTCTCTACAAAAACAAAGGTCGACTCCAATCAGAATCTAAGTATCTAGCCGAAAAACTCAATGACTATGTTATAAAAAGAGCGGTAAAATTAGTGAAGTTGGTAAATGCACTTCATGAAGACTATCGTTTGGAGTTTGCCGATGAAATGATGGAACTTGCAGACCACATCAAGTCAATACCTAGTCTTTTAGAAGAAGCGAAATATTTGCAATTCGATGTGGAGAGTTTGATAATGTAACAGTCTTCCTACATCCACCTCTTATTGCTACTCTCTGTTTTATACAATATATAATCCGATAACTGTATAGCTCTGTTATAGTCAACATATGGAATTGTAACATTGCCTGCAGCTGTATGTATTTTTACGTTGGCTAGTTTTTTTCTACGTTGATATGGAGATTGGCTAATTTCAACATTTTGTAACTTTATAATAGGTAATGTCTCAGCTTTATCGCCAAATAACCCTCCTCTGATTATCATCATTTTTTCATTATGACCAAATTTGCACTTCTTATACCGAAAGTAGGATGTAATCAAAAAATAAATGATAAGAAGCACTCCGCTAATTATAACAAAAGGGTTGTTATTAAAGTAACCGAGCAATAAAAAAGGTGCTCCTAAAAGTGATAGAAAAAACATACGTCTGTACATAAATATTTTATTCACTGACTCCATCTCTATACCATCAAAAGCATTGACTCCGTATAGTGCGCGCGTTACCATATCAATCTGATCTTGGCGACACCCTGGAATATTGATAGACGTCTTGATATTTATAGCAACACTTGAAGCTTGCTTAAGACTTAGTTGATAATATCCAACGATTTTTCTCAGTAAATTATCCGACCAACTGATCATTTGTATTTTGTGATCTAGAGCAGATGTATCCTTTTTTGTAAAAAGTCCAGAGCTAATTTTAAATCCATTGTTAGATCTCCAAAATTCTAATCCAAAATACTTAAGTACCGTACGTATAAGAGAAAATAAAAATGCTAAAATTATAAAAATAACCGCCAAACCAATTAATATAATTACTCCACCTGCTAGTGGGTCTATATCTTCAGTATATTTTTCCGGATCTAGTCCCGCTTCACGGAGATTATCCCAAATCCACCACAGAGCAAAAAGTATCAAAGCGCCTGACCTAAAATGATTCTCTGTAATACCAACTTTTATCAAGTCTATAATACTGAGCTTAAGTATACTCTTATACCCTTTCTTTTCATCTATTGAATCTTCTTTATTATCACTTGTCTTTACAATTGATACAAGTTTAGACTTTTTCTCTAGAACTATTTTTCGCAATGCTTGCGCCTGATCTATTGCTATAGCATCAAATTCAAATTCTTTCTGTGCGGATCCAGCAGTATCTACCTTAAGTCGAATTACTGAAAATACTTGATGTGCCAAATTCTGTTCAAAATTAATAGTCTGAATTCTTTCAAAAGGAATGATTGTTTTCGATCTACCAAAGACACCTTTCTCTACAATAAGCTTATCTTCCACGATATGAAAATAATATCTAAAGAAAGATAAAATAGAATATAACATACCTATCAATGCAACTGCAATCACAAAGTATAGGAAGTAATTTCCAAAATTATTTTTAGTTGATTTTCCCACAAAAAAAATCACAAGAAAAGGAAATACCTGTCTGATTAATACACGGTAAGTCTTCCAGATAATCATCAAAATCGCCACATAAGATTGGCGCTGTGGAATCGTGAAATTGAAATTACTCTTCCTCATCTCTCTCAACTTTATTTTGAATATAATCCTTAAGTCGATTAGCGTTTTCAGGTAATAGACCTGGTATTCTAAGATCACTAGAAGAACCACCTGCCGTAAATATCTTAAGAACTGATAATCTAAATATTCGTTCTATTGGTCCTTGCTCTATCTCTGTATGCTGAACCCTATTAAATGGCACTATCGTAGAGCTACGCCAAATCCAACCTTTTTTGAAAATGATATCGTGTTCTCTCATCGCATAACCCTTATGCTCAAAACCTTTAAAAGATAATAAAATCAGAAAGCAATACAGCAAAATCCAAAAACTCAAGATGTAAATGATGTAATCATAAAACCAAGTCTCACCACCAAGTATATTAATGATGAGTGGAACAACCAAAATGACTAAAGCAAAAATAGTTGTCGCTATAATAGATACTGTACGATGCTTTTTCTCTATTGATCTATACTTAATGTCTTGTACCGACGGTAATTCGGATTCGACTATTTGCTGATTGCTAAATTCCATATTAGATACTTGATCAGCTAAGTTAAATTAATTTAATTTAATCAGTTATCTATCTTAGATTAATAAAGAAGCAAATTCATTGGATTAAATAGTTTTCTAAATTACTGATCTAAACTTAACTTACTTTGATTATAGACACACTTCTTTTATAGAGGTACTTTAGTCTACTAGACTTAATACATGAAGAACGTAGAATCATACATATCCCACCTAAAAGATGAAGAACGAGAAATAGAGTCTTATTTCTACGATTTATTAACTCAGCGATATGGAATGATGTATAAATTACGCTACAAATTACCATTCTATGATATGAAGAAGTGGCTTTATTATATCAACCCAGAAAAATAAAAAAAGGCAAGATCCAAAAGCACTAAAAACTCATGCATTATGTTCGATAACGAACTTTGCTTTCTAAACGGTCGATGGATGAAATATCCACATGGAATTCTAGACGCTAAATATCAAGTTCAAATTTATGGTATAAAATACTGTACATTTAAAAAAATAGATAAAGAAGTACTCTAAGTTTTGATAGAGGAAGCAATGGAAATTGATAAAAATTTTTGGTTATTAAAAAAAGTCCCTAAATAGAAGAATAAAATTCGACTTCCTCAAAGGTTAGGAAATAATCCAATTCTTCGCTAGTTTCAAAAATAAATATTTGACGTCCAAACACACTTAAATTAACTAATCCAGTCAAAATCTATTTCTCGCACTACCCTTTGTACTTTACCTCACCACCAACTATCGTATATAATACTTTGGTACCAAGTATATCTTCTTCATTACAAGACTGTAAGTCATTACTCAGTATTACTATATCTGCCAATTTTCCTTTTTCAAGAGTACCCTTTATATCTTCCTCAAATGCAGCATAAGCATTTCCAGAAGTATAACTATAGATGGCTTCTTCCCTAGTCATAGATTGCTCTTCATAAAACTCTAATCCATTATCAACTCTTTTGCGTGTCACAGTAGCATAGAAGTTTTTAATCGGATCTACGTCTTCAACTGGCGCATCTGTACCATTGGCAATAATAACACCTGCATCCAAAAAACTTCTCCATGCATAAGCACCTTCTTTTGAACGTTGCTCCCCTAGCCTCTTCACTACAAATGGCGCATCCGAAGTACAATGAATACCTTGCATTGATGCAATTACTCCTAACTCATTGAACCTTAAGATATCCTCCGGATGCATGTGTTGTGCATGCTCCATTCTCCATCTAAGATCAGTTCCTACATTCAAAGAATCAATTATGTCCAATACTTCACGATTAGCTCTATCTCCAATAGCATGAACACAAAGTTGCATATCATTTTCTAGTGCCATAGCCGCGATAGTTTCCACCTCAGATATAGGCGTCGTATTTTGTCCATGAAAATCAGGTTTATCAGAATAAGGTTTCAGCAACCATGCTCCAAATGATCCTAAAGCACCATCCACTTCTGTCTTAATCGCTCTGCAAGTGAAAAAATTATTTCCTGCTCCTATCACTCTGTGTTTTGATACATTACCCTTCATAGCCTTAGAACTATGACGCATCATCGCCCATAGCCTATGATCCAGTTTTCCTTCCTCGGCCAATTGACGGTACTTAGTCAGTTCAACAAATTTTGACCCCGCATCTTGAAATGAAGTAATTCCATTAGAAAGACACTCTTGCTGAGCAAGTTCTACAGCACTCATCCATTCAGCTTCCAAATCCTCTTGGCTCAAGCCTGCTTGATACTCCTTAAGGATATTTCTTATTATCTGCATCGCTCTCTCCTCAAAAACGCCAATAGCTCTGCCATCACGATCTCTTACTATCTCTCCTCCCAATGGACTAGACATTTCTTTACTTACTCCAGAAGCTTCCATTGCAGCCTTATTAGCAAATAACGAATGACCACTAGCGTGAGTAAGCACAACAGGATTGTTCGGTGATATTGCACTGAGCAAATCATGCATTGGATAGTTATGGATATTATTGAGAGGTATGCTATCCCATTTCTCCTGGTGCCAGCCTCTACCGAGTATCCATTCTCCTTCAGGGGTATCTTTTACTTTTTCCTCCACCATATTAACAATTTCTTCCCACGACTTACTTTCTAAAAAATTAAGATTAATCAAACTCATTCCCAAACCAGAAAAATGACCATGCCCTTCTATAAATCCAGGCATTAAAAAATTTCCTCTAGCATCAATTACTTCAGTATTGTCACTTCGTAAAGCCAACACATCTTCATCTTGCCCAAGTGCTATTATTACATCTTCCTTGATGGCAATCGCAGTATGGGATACAGAAGTATTTGATACCGTATATATCCTAGCATTATGAATGATCATAGTAGCCTTTTCAGAAGACTGACAAGAAAAAATAATTATCGTAGGTAGAAAAAATAGAAGGAATTTCATATAAATAATTTTGCTTAGATGTAAGATAGCAAATAGACACTCAATCGATTGTATTAAATTAATACTAGGACAGCTTAAAAACTAGTTATACCTTAAACTTAAGCAAGAAATCTTTAATCAACTCATTAAATATTTCTTGTTCATCAAAACAGAACTTCACTTTTATAGGAAGCACATAAATATTGATGCGCCAATCATAAAAATGTTGTCGATACGGCTCTAATCGCATTGCATCCTTTTCCGTAGTTAAGATAATTCTATTATCCCCTTTCATATTATCGTATACCTTCTTTTGGTATTGCAGATCTTCTTGAGAAAATGGATGGTGGTCCTCATATTCCAAATGTTGTATCGACCCTACTTTTGGTTCTAAGTAATCAAGCAGATAATCTGTATTAGCAATTGCACTGATTAATAATACTTGCTGACTCTGATCTAGGTCGACCCTATTATTAATATGAATAAAATGGTATGGCATCTGATACTCATACCTACTAAAATACATTTGTTGATATGAAAAAGGATTAATCTCTTCGATGAATTTATTTTTATCGTCCGTTGTAATTTCCTCTGGACACTTAGTTACTATTATAATATCTGCTCGCTTATAGGCTGCTTTCCATTCTCGTAGTCTACCAACTGGCAATAGGCTATCTCTTGTAAAAGGTAATTCAAACTGTGTTAATAATATATTGAGTCCTGGTGTAACTGCTCTATGCTGATAGGCATCATCTAATAGTATCGTCTGCACATTAGGATGCTGCTGGAGGATCATCGGTATTCCAGTATTTCTACTTTCAGATACCGCTACTACAAGATCATTATACTTGCGTTTATATTGTAATGGTTCGTCACCGACACTCTCTGCCGTATCTTGATATTTCACTAATTTAAATCCTTTTGTCTTTCTCATGAATCCGCGACTTAATGTCGCCACATCAATATAAGGCTTAAGTAATTCGATTAGATATTCTACATGTGGAGATTTACCTGCTCCGCCTACAGATAGGTTCCCTACACTGATTACTGGCAAGCTAAATTTTGTAGCTTTCACTAATCCAGTATCATAGGCAATATTACGCAACCATACTCCAACGCCATATAGTATAGAGAAAGGGCTTAGTAATATTCGTACTATTATTTTCTGAAGCAAGAGATGTTTATTTTAATTCATAAAACTAAAGATACGTCCAACTGAATGTCTTAATCATATGATCTATATCCGTTTTGATGAAATCATGAATGATCTTCATAGAATCTGGATTTACTCGACTATTAAAATATAATGAAGCTCTAAAAAAATGTTCCGTCGTATCACTCAGGTAAAATTGATACGGAGTAGCTACAGGGCCTTTTATACTAAACAATAAACCACCTACATTTTGCTCGTTTTGAATTATACTTTCTTCTCTAAAGTTCGCCTTAATATTATGCTTACTAACTATCTTAAATGCGTCTTGCATTAGTGACCCAAATTTTTCTTTGTCTATCGATGTATAGTCACAGTGCAGAGATGCATTGAGATTAGAAAACTCTAAATTGAACCAACACTCGTTAACCGATTGATCTCCAAATTGATATTTATCCTGTATGACATTTGCATACTTAGGGTACTCAAAGCTGTAGTTGCAATCTGGACTGTTATACGCTTGATATTCCCGATTTGGAAAATCTACTCTCGGATACATCCTGGGTTTTGGCACTGGTACAGTCACTTCTCCACTGCAACTTATAATCAAAATACTCAGTACTATTATGCTTATTATATATTTTGATATTTGCATGAATTTTTTTGAATTTTTAAAAATGTAAACGCGATTATTTTTTTCTCACATTTATCTTTTCTATTCTTCTTTTATTAACACTTATTACCTTTAATAAAATCTTCCCTACAGTAATTTCTTTTTCTTGCTGAGGAATTACTTCAGTAATCTCTAATATCAATCCTGCTAACGAATCCGCATCTCCCTTTTCTTCATCAAAGATAGAAGTATCTTCTCCTATTATACGACAAACATCATTGAGCAAAGTTTTGCCTTCAAAAATATAATTGTCTTTTCCTATCTGGATATAATCTACTTCTTGGTCTTCATCAAACTCATCTCTAATATCACCGACCACTTCTTCCATAATATCTTCAAGAGTCACTATACCTGCACTACCACCATACTCATCTACTATGATAGCTATATGCATTCTTTTAGATTGAAATTCTTTGAGAAGTTCATCTATTTTTTTGGATTCTGGTACGTATAGTACTTGGTCTCTTATTAATTCTTGCCATTTAAAATCATTCTCTTCTTGTGTATGGCCCAAGAGATCCTTCACATACAATATGCCCTTGATCGAATCAAAATCTTCTTCAAAGACTGGTATTCTAGAGTAGCCAGAGTTTTTCACCATAGTCATAAGACTGCTATAGTTTTCTTCTATCTCTATGGCAACTACATCTATACGAGGTTTCATGATCTGTTTCACTTGATGGTCGCTAAATTTTACTATCCCTTTAAGGATGTCTGCCTCTTGTCCAGATTGACCTCCTTCTTCGGCATTTACCGTTAGTTCGATAGCTTTATCCAAATCTTCCTTACTTGTCATAGATAGATTATTACTCACCAAGCGTCTCTCTATCGAATTAGAAAATGATACCAACAACCTACTCAATGGAGTAAAAATCCATGTCAATACCTTGAGAGGTAAAGATGCTTTCTTAGCAAAAGTTAGGTTATTAATATTAGCATATAACTTAGGAGCAACCTCACCAAAGAGTACCAAAATAAATGTTACACCAACTACCGTCAGTAAAAAATTAAATCCATTCGCTAGCTGATATGTAGTAAAGAGCGTACTTAAAAAAGTCCCATGCAACCAATCGCCAATTTGAGCAAGAGTCTCTTTTCCGATAATACTCTTGAGTATGCTATCCGATATAACTACGATAGCAATATTGATAAAGTTATTGGCTATCAATATCGTAGCAAGAAGTGTTCTTGGTTTTTCTTTGAGTGCAATAATTCTTCGGCTACTTACGCTATCTTCATCTACTAACTCACATACATTATTGGGTGATAATGAAAAATAAGCGACTTCTGATCCAGAAATCAAAGCTGAAGCTACTATCAAAAATAGTAGAAGTACAATGGATAACATCGTGCCTGTGGACATAAGCACCATCATCACAAGTGGTACAGCAATCGAAAAGAGTTCGGCAGGGGGTTCAGGATCCAAAGTATCTATGTTTCGTTAATAATATTGTTAAAAAATATTAGAAAGGGAGATCATCATCGTCTGAATGTATCGGACCTGATTCTTCAACTTTGGTGGACGTTGTAGATGGACCAGATAGTGTTCTAGAAGCTTCTGCTGGCGGAAAATTTGCTCCAGTAGATTCTCTCTTTTCCAAGAGTCTGATGTTATTGGCAACCACTTCTGTTATATACTTTTCATTACCTTCCTTATCCTGGTATTTTCTATGCGTTAATTTTCCTTCTACATAACATAGACTGCCTTTTTTAAGGTCTCTTTCTGCTCTTTCTGCCAACATTCTCCACACTACTATATCGTGCCACTCCGTTTGAGTTTGCCACTCACCAGCTTTATCCCTATAATTTTCATTTGTCGCTATAGAAAATTTTCCTACTACTGATCCGCTCTCTAAATGTCTAATTTCAGGATCTTTGCCAAGATTTCCGATAAGTGTCACTTTATTGATCATGAATATAATTTTTAAGAGTAAAAAACAATTCTATAAATATAGCTGAATAAAGGCTATTAACTAAGATACGCATCAATTACCTTAGGAAGTGCAAAGTTTGGTACTTTTTTCTGATCTACCAAGAAATACTCCTCCTTTGTAACTAATTGAATATCTGAGACTAATAGATGGTAAAACCTTGTGTGAATGTCCCTATGAGTAAGCTTTTGCACATATACATCGGATATCTTTTGTACAGTTACTTGATTGGCTCTTATGCCTTTGTAGTCTTTACATATATCGGCTGCCCGTAACACCTTGATATTCTCAGTTTCGATGAGTGGATATTGGTAGAGTCCTTGCCATATATCCTTATCTTCTCTGCGCTGCACTACTGTCTGGTCCCCATCTTTCCAAATGAGATAATGGAAGAATCGTGACTTCCGTTTAATCTTCTTCGCCTTATAGGGTATTTGATTTATTAAATGCTCTTCTCTAGCCACACATTGATCGAAGAAAGGGCAATTATCACAATTGGGTGATTTAGCTGTGCACTGAATAGCACCAAATTCCATAATGGCCTGATTGTACTGATCTGGGCGATCTTTATCAATCAGTGTATCGGACAACGCATAGACCCGCTTAACAACTGCTGGTGTATCTATAGCATCGGTAATTCCGTATAGTCTAGAGATTACTCGCAACACATTACCATCTACTACAGGATAGCTAAGTTTATAAGCAAAGCTACTTATTGCAGCGGCAGTATATTTTCCTACACCTTTTAATTCTAGTATATCTTTGTATTCTCTTGGAAAATTACCATCATGATGATCCATTATAAACTTAGCAGAGTAATGTAAATTTCGCGCTCGGCTATAATAGCCGAGTCCTTTCCAAAGAGTAAGCACATCGTCTTCGGAAGCATGAGCCAAGTCTGCGACCGTAGGATACTTTGTCACAAAGGCTTTATAATAACTGATGCCTTGCACAACTCTTGTCTGCTGCAGAATGATTTCAGAGAGCCAGATCTTATAGGGGTCTACAGTATGGCGCCATGGAAGATCTCTTTTATGATCTTCATACCAATTTATTAGTATATTTTTAAAAGTATTGGAATACGCCACGCTTATAATCGAATATCTTGAGCGTATGGAGCCTCGTCTATGATCCAGTGATCTACTCTTTTAAGGTCTTTAGTGATTACCATCACATGTTTTTGATCATCATATATTTCCATAAATATCTCATTTGTCACGGTTAGTATCTGATCTTGAGCTACTTGAGCTACTTCTATATAACACCAAACTGCAGATAAATCCTCACTTATCTCTCGGCCCAAATAGGTAGTACGAAGGTCTTTATTACCTTGAACAAATCTTATTTTTTCGTCTAAGTATTCCGCTATAAGTTCTTCTGCGTTTTCTACTTCATATGAGCTAAATAACTTGACACCCTCTGCGCCTCTAGCTGCTAAAGCGTTTTCCAAATCATCCAGAAATAAACTGATACTTACTTGTACTGTCTGGGTTTTGGTGTCATAATTGATCTCACTCTTGCTCAAGTGCACATCATGATCCGTTGATCCCGAAAGAAATAATGAAAGGTAAAGAAATATCCACATGGTTGTAATAACGATATTGTAGGGGAAATAATCCCTAGTGATAGATTTAATTCTATTTATTATCCCTAGTAATTACCTCTTCTGTACTCCACGCCTCTGCCCTATCTCCAAATAAAGCCTTGATTTTTTTCCATATAGTTGCAAATTCATCAGAATTACGATACTCGTTGAGTGCTTCAACAGATGCCCAATGGCTATATGTGAAAAATATATAAGGATCGTCTATGGCTTGCAAACACTCTACATGATAACAGTCAAATGATTGGATAGTAGATCTACTTTGAAGAAATAACGCTTTAAAAGTCTCCTGCTCCTCTAGTCGGATACGGAGTTTAACTATTCGCTTGATCATATGAAGTTGATTTGGATAGTCTCATTTTTAATCAAATTGAGTTGATCAGAAGCTCTATCCATATTGATAGCGATCACTAGATATCCTGTACTATCAAACAATGCTAACACCTCGCCCACTGCAACTTCACCATAATGATTACTAATTTTTCGAATAGGATCAGTCTGCTTGTAATAGATCTCAAATCCACGACCTGCTTTGATTCTATCAAACTGTTCCTTCGTAATATTGATTACTACATTATTAAAGTGATCTATATGCATTACAGTCGCTCTGATCTGTGACTGAGTAATCACAGGACTTATAGGCAACTTCGATTGAAAATCTGATACTATAGGCCCTATATCCTCTAATGGTATACCATTACTGATGAGTGCTACTGCATTACTAAATAATTGCGTCAAAGACATTTCTTCACCAAAATCTATTTCTCTTACTGAACTATGATCTACATTATCAAATACTAGAGAGAAAACTCCATTGTTTGGTCCAAGAAAGTAATGGCCATCCTTCTCTATAGCGACGAACTTACTATTTTCACTATAGTAATTGTAAACTGCCACAATATGTATCGTGCCTACAGGGAAAGATTTCTTGACATTCTGAATATAATAAGCTGCCTGCATAATATCATGAGACGCTATCTGGTGGCTCACATCGACAAACTGCACAAACCCATACTGAGACAGAATGGACGCTTTGAGGTCAGCGACAAAGTAGTCAGCTATACCAAAATCAGTTGTGAGTGAGACGATCTGCATCTGGGACATTAAATATTCTTCGCTTTTCTAGTAAACTATGTTACTTTTGAATGAACACAAATGTATGAAAATGCATTCTTAAAAACCATGTTATTGTGTATAAGCACGATATCTCATTAGAAGCAATATTGCTAAATTCGTTCCATACACAACATACCAAACTATATTGAGTGAAATAGTACTTACCATCGATGCTGTCGATCCATCAGATCTATATGGACAAAACAATCAAAATCTTGATCTTATAAAGGAGGCTTATCCTGAGGTGATCTTCACAGGTAGAGGTAACCAGATAAAGCTAAAAGGAGAAAAAAAGTATACTCAAAAAGCCAAAGAGAAAATAGAACTCATGGTACGTATACTCAAAGAAAAACACGACCTAAACAAGCAATCCGTTATAGATTTACTAAAAAATAATCATGCCTTCGAAAATAAAATATCAAAGACTAATAATAGTAGCACCATAGTATTTGGTCGTGGAGGCAAACCTATCAAAGCTAAAACTAAAAATCAAAAGCAGCTCGTAGAGATGAGCGAAAAGAATGATGTAATTTTTGCTGTAGGTCCTGCAGGTACTGGTAAGACCTATGTTGCAGTAGCTCTAGCGGTCAAAGCACTGAAAAGCAAACTTGTAAAAAAGATTATCCTTACAAGACCTGCCGTAGAAGCTGGCGAAAGTTTAGGTTTTCTTCCGGGTGATCTCAATGATAAAGTAGATCCATACTTGCGTCCACTTTATGACGCGCTAGATGATCTGTTACCTTCAGAAAAGCTTAATTACTTTATGTCGACAAGAATTATAGAAGTAGCTCCATTGGCATTTATGAGAGGTAGAACATTGGATAATGCCTTTATCATATTGGACGAATCACAGAACTGTACTACTACACAGCTTAAAATGTTTTTGACAAGACTAGGACCATCTGCAAAGTGCATCATCACTGGAGATTTGTCGCAGATAGACCTTCCTGGACATCAAAAGTCTGGATTGTACAGAGCGCTAGATATACTGAAGAACATCAAAGGAATAGGACAACTATTCCTTACCGCGGACGATGTGGTTAGACATAGGCTAGTCAAAGAGATCATAATCAAATACGACGAATCTGATAAAGCGCGTACTGAAGAAAGAAATAGAAGATTCGATAATAAGAATAATCGCGATACTCTTAAAACCTAGGAAGAATGACAGCTAAAGTACTATACGAGGGTGGGTTGCGATGCAAAGCCATTCATAATAAGACAGGTACACTAATATCAACAGATGCTCCTTTAGACAATGAAGGTAAAGGTCAGGCTTTCTCCCCAACTGATCTTGTCGCTACGGCACTAGGTAGCTGTATGCTTACTATTATGGGAATAGCTGCACGCAATCATAAGATAGATATAAATGGAACTACCGCTGAGATAACTAAGACTATGGCATCAGATCCTCGTCGTATATCAAAATTAGAAGTACTAATTCACTTCGCAAATGAACATACACCTAAGGATCGAAAAATCCTTGAAGCAGCAACACATGGCTGTCCAGTTGGTCGGAGTTTACATCTGGACCTAGAGAAGACCGTTTCATTTGTATACCCTAATTAATGTTTTCTTTAAATTGACTGCTGTTTCGTTTTCAAAAATTGAGATGATCTAACAAATTATATCTTATTCAACTCTTATAATGTATAAGATAGGTCATCAAATTATATATAAAAAGATCCAATGAAAAAATGTATCAGGTCCACCTACACTTTCCAATTTCTATCCTCTTAATCGATTCTCTCACTCTTTTAATCGAAAAATAAAAGCCCCTTTGCTTCTAATGATTAGTTTAGAGCCTTCAATCAAGTCAATTATTACAAATGAACATATTATCTCTGGATAACGTGGTGAAGCAGTACCACAATCATACTGCTGTAGATCAAGTTAGCTTCGATATCCCTAAAGGAATCGTTTTTGGACTGCTAGGACCAAACGGTGCTGGCAAATCATCTCTCATACGGATCATCACCTCTATCACTGCTGCAGACGAAGGAGTTATACTACTAGATGGAGAACCTATCAATGAGATGACTTCATCGCATATGGGTTATATGCCTGAGGAAAGAGGGCTATATAAGAAGATGAAAGTAGGAGAGCAACTACTGTATCTTGCTCAGCTCAAAGGAATGGATAAGAAAGAAGCCAAAGAATCAATTAAAAATTGGTTTATCAAATTTGGCATAGAAGACTGGTGGGGAAAGAAAGTAGAAGAACTCTCTAAGGGTATGCAACAAAAGATTCAATTCATAGCAACTGTTGTGCATAACCCAAAGCTACTAATACTCGATGAGCCTTTCTCTGGTCTAGATCCTATCAATACTAATCTGATCAAAGACGAGATAGCGGAACTCAATAGACAAGGAACTAGTATTATATTTTCCACACACAGAATGGAACAAGTAGAAAAGGTCTGTGATCGTATCGTGCTTATCAATCAAGGAAAAGTAATACTCGAAGGTGATGTGGATCAAGTTCAGCAAGAATATAAGGACAACATCTTCCGTATAGAATTTGATGGTAATATGCCATCAGATCTAAAGAGCCCCCATTTCAGAATCATATCTGATGATGATAAATCTGTAACAATACAAGCTACGGAAGGCCATAATGGTAATGAACTACTCCAAAACTTAATCAGTAAAGGAATAGAGATAAAATCGTATCAAGAAGTACTTCCGTCCCTCAACGAAATATTCATCAAAAAAGTAGGAGAAAGCAATGAATAAAATCTGGTTAATTATAAAAAGAGAGTACTCTACTAGAGTAAAAAATAAGACATTTCTGCTTACTACATTCTTAGCCCCAATAGGAATAGTTGTATTCATAGCTGCACTAACTTTGGTAATGAGTAGCGAAAGCGATGATCAAAAACAAATTGTCGTTATTGATCAATCCAACTTGCTAGAAGGATCTGTAAAAGCTACCAATAATATAGCTTTCACATTTACAAAAGATAATTTTACGCAAAGCATAAAAGCATACAAAAAAGGCGAAAATAATGGAATCCTAGTCATAGCTCCACTTGACGACCCTACGGCTTCTAAATATGTAGTAAATTTTCACTCTGATGAGCAATTAGCTCTAGATGAAAGTTCGAGGTTGGAAAGATCTATTTCCAAAAAAGTTAGAAACTTCAAATTGAGAGAACTTGAAATTTCTGAAGAGTTACTATCTAATCTAGATACCGACATAAGTATCAATCCTAATATGGTAAAGTCAGATAAAAAAGTAAGTTCTATCACAAGTGCAGTCGGAGGTATATTGGGAGGTATAGTAGGTTATGCTATGTTCTTTATCATATTGATTTACGGCATGCAGGTGATGAGATCAGTGATGGAAGAAAAGATAAGTAGAATAGTAGAAGTCATCATCTCTTCAGTAAAGCCGTTCGAATTGATGATGGGAAAAGTAATTGGCGTTGGCTTAGTAGGTCTTACTCAGATTTCGATTTGGTTGTTGTTATCTGTTCTCCTCTTTACTGTAGGAAGTACATTCTTTGGGATGGATGCAAGTAGTATGGCTGCTCCTAACTTAGATCCAGAATTACAGGCACAAGCCGAAACTGCATTCTCTAATAAAGATAAAATAGCACAAATACTCACAGAGTTAGCGGAACTCAACTGGTGGAAAATCATACCGCTTACATTATTTTATTTCTTTGCTGGTTACTTTGCATATGCATCGTTATTCGCAGCAGTTGGTTCTGCAGTAGGAGAAGATATCAATGAAGCAAATAGTCTTACCATGCCTATCATGCTTCCACTAGTATTTGCAGTTTACATTGGAGTAAGTGCAGTACAAGCCCCTAACAGTACAGTTGCTGTCTGGGGATCAATGCTACCCTTGCTGTCCAGTATCGTTATGCCTACAAGGTTACCTATGGATCCTCCTATTTGGCAAATAGCCGTATCTATAATTTCACTCATTGCATTCGTAATATTGTTCACCTGGTTAGCTGGGCGTATCTATAGAGTGGGTATACTTATGTATGGTAAAAAAGCTTCGTTCAAAGAGTTGGCTAAGTGGATATTCTATAAAGGGTAAATACGTTAAGCAATGGTGCATCATTGGAGCCATTTTAGCATTTTCTGTTTGGTTTATTTGAGAGGTCCAAACAAGTAAAATTCCTTTGAAAAAGATTTCTTTTCTGTTTCCTTTTGTTCGACGAGAAAAAAGGAATCCTAGCTGGCGAAGCAACATTACAATTCTCACATTAATGATCGACTGTAAAATCGAAAGAACAAAAAAGTTAATTAACAATAAGCATGCGGTCAATCAAAATAAACTCACATAACCAAAGTGAATTTTTGTCGCAGAGAAATCGACAGGTATATCTGCTCGCTTACCTATAGCAAATGAGACGTTAAATATTCCTGCTCCAGTGGCAAAGTTAAGACCAAAGCCAGTTCCAAATGTATTTTCCCAGCTCTTCTCTCCTTCTCTGAGACTATGCACTCTGCCGTAATCTATAAATGGAAAACTAAGAAAACTGTTTTGATCCAAAACTACTCTAAACTCTACAGTAGCAACAGCATAAAGATCAGTTAATATGGATTGTTCATCGAATCCTCTAAGCAGTCGATTGCCACCGATCCGAAATAATTCGTTGTCATAAAGTCGCTCTTGATTGTATTTATAAGCAGACTTTACTGAAGTTTTTACTGTTGCCCATGTGCCAATTGGTTTATA
>DDCY01000014.1 GCA_002335865.1 Saprospiraceae bacterium UBA1994 | reverse complement strand
AGAGAATGTGGATTACCTAAGATATGTTACTTACATTTAACGATGGTAACATTGTCAAACTAACAGGAACTTTCGTTAACGGTTATCCATCAGGTTGGATATTTCAAGAAGGAAAACCACTATCTGGAGCTGGTTATACAATGTCATTGAAATTTGAAGAAAATCGGATTGTTGAAAAAATTTATGCACAGACCAATGCCAAGGGGCATGAGACAAGAGTGGAATGTTTTACAAATGATAAAGGTGAATGTTACAAAGGAATAATTTCTTATCATGATGCCGTCTACTATGGTGAAATGAATGACTGGCTTAGACATGGAAAAGGAAAACTAGTCTATCGCAGAACTGGCCAGTATAATGAAGGTGTTTTCGAAGATGATTTCCCTAGTGGATTTCACACAAAAAAAAGTAAGAACGGTACTATTATAGAACAGGGTTACCCCAAAAGCAATGCATCCTATTATGTATTGGAAAAAGGTTTAAACAGAGAACCTTCAAATGAAAGACTTGAGGCTGCGAGTAATATAAGATTTGGAAGTGTTATTAAATACAGTAAGTATTATAAGACTTGTGGTAGAGCCAGATCTCCAGAGACTACATTCCCAATTGAAAGAGAAATATTTCTAAAGGTCGTTGCAGTAGACAAAGACAGTGGAATGCTGACATGTAAAATGATTGATCATAGGGACTTGAATATTTTAGAATGCATGATTTACAAAGAATTAGGAGATTTCTATATCAATGATGTTGAAATCTCATATGGACAGATATTCGAATTGAACAAAGATGAAATTATAGGTGATCATCGTTTTCAATTTTGATCCTTATTAATTAAGGATCAAAAAAACAATATTCTTTTCTAGACCTATCTTATAAGATATCATTAAAGCAATGCCCCTTTGCAAGTAAGTTGCACGATTTTTATTTTATCTTTGCTTTCAGTGAAATTAATTTCGTACATATTATCCTTATACATGCTGGTACTTGCTTTTGTACCTTGCTCTGATGGTATTGATTTTATGCATCGTAATTGTGATTCTAATACCGAGATTGTAGATAAAGGTCATAATCATTCTGATCATGATCATCAAGATTTGTGTACACCTTTTTGTATCTGTGCGTGCTGTGGGTCGATGGCTACTATGCCTACAACCTTAGATTATTCAGGAAGACACTTGAAGATTTCTACGCTATGTATTCACAATTATCAGTCTAACTATTCTTTTGATTATAGTAAAGGTGTCTGGCATCCTCCAGCCCTAAGTTAAACCATATTTCAAGGGATATCTATGTCCCTAATATTCGTTCTTAGGTTTAACATTTCATAAATCAAATATTAATGTTCGATAAAATTATCGCTTATTCGGTAAAGAATAAGTTTGTCATAGGGCTATTTGTAGCGGCTCTTATCGTTTGGGGTATTTTCTCTCTACGACAGCTACCTATCGATGCAGTACCAGATATTACCAATAACCAAGTACAGATCATCACTATCTCACCGACCTTGGCAACCCAAGAGGTAGAACAGTTCATCACCACTCCTGTAGAGTTGGCAGTACAATCACTTCAAAAAACAGAAGAGATCAGGTCTATTTCTAGATTTGGACTATCGGTTGTTACGGTAGTATTCCAAGAAGGTTACGACATATACCTTGCTAGACAATTAGTCAATGAAAAACTTCAAGAAGCTGAGGAGGATATACCAAATGGATTAGGGACACCAGAGATGGCACCGCTGTCTACTGGTTTAGGTGAGATATTTCAATACGTCGTACGTCCAGAACAGGGATATGACGACAAATACTCACCAACAGAATTGAGAAGTATCCAAGACTGGATAGTCACTCGGCAGCTCTTAGGAATAGAAGGTATTGCGGAAGTAAATTCCATGGGAGGTTTCTTGAAACAGTACGAAGTCGCCATCGATCCTTCCAAACTTAAGTCACTTAATATTAGCATCACAGACGTATTTTCAGCATTAGCCAAGAGCAATGAAAATACAGGAGGTGCTTATATCGAAAAGAACTCTAGTGCCTACTACATAAGATCTGAGGGTTTGGCAAAGTCGCTTTCAGATATTGAAAACATCGTCGTCAGCGACCAAGGGAATATTCCACTACTGGTAAAAGATGTAGCGAATGTTGGTTATGGAAAAGCTCCTAGATATGGTGCATTAGTACGTGATGGCAAAGAAGTCGTCGGAGGTAAGGTCATGATGTTCAAAGGGGCGAACTCTGCACAGGTGACTGAGCTGGTGAAAGAAAGAGTAGTGCAAATACAAAAATCATTGCCTGAGGGAGTGGTTATAGAGCCTTACTTAGTAAGGGATAAACTGGTAAGTACCGCTATCAGTACCGTGACCACAAATCTCATTGAAGGTGGTCTGATTGTCATCTTCATTTTGGTGCTTTTACTAGGGAATTGGAGAGCTGGATTGGTAGTAGCGTCTGTGATACCATTAGCCATGTTATTTGCTATATCCATGATGAATGTACTAGGCATTTCTGCCAATCTCATGAGCCTTGGAGCCATTGATTTTGGCCTTATAGTGGATGGTGCTGTCATCATTGTCGAAGCTATAGTCCATCGCTTACAGAATAACAAGGCAGGTCTTTCTCTTACCCAAAAACAGATGGATGATGAAGTCATCACCTCTTCTCAGAAGATCAGAAGTTCTGCCGCTTTCGGCGAGATCATAATTCTATTGGTTTATATCCCTATTTTGGCTTTAGTTGGTATAGAAGGTAAGATGTTCAAGCCGATGGCAGAGACAGTCATGCTTGCTATCGCAGGAGCCTTGATTTTATCGCTTACCTATGTGCCTATGATGGCTGCATTGGTGCTAAATAAGAATGTAGTCAACAAGAAAACATTTGCAGATCGAATCATTGCATTCTTCCAGAGACTATATACACCTATCCTTAATGTAGCACTTCGCTTTAAAGCATTATTTGTTGCAGCTACTTTTATCATATTTCTAGCAAGCTTGTTTGGATTCAGTCGTATGGGTGGTGAATTTATTCCTACTCTAGAAGAAGGGGATCTTGCAATGCAGCATATTCTTCCCCCAGGTAGTTCGCTTTCTCAAAGTGTAGAAACTGCCAAAATGATTCAGAATAAACTCTTAGAAGACTTTCCTGAGATCGAAGATGTGGTTGCCAATATTGGCTCCGCAGAGATTCCTACTGATCCTATGCCTGTGGAGATCGCTGACTATGTATTGGTGATGAAACCCAAAAGTGAATGGACTTCTGCAAGTACGAAGCAAGGTATGTTTAACAAGCTAGAAGAAGCATTGCACTCAGTACCTGGTGTTGGATTTGAGTTTTCTCAACCCATCCAGTTAAGATTCAATGAATTGATGACCGGATCTAAAGCGGATATAGCGATTAAACTATTCGGAGAAGATCTGGATCAATTATACAAGAGTGCAACCGAGGCAGATAATGTAATCAGTAAGATAGATGGTGTGGCTACGGTGAATGTAGAACAGACCATAGGGATGCCACAAATAATGGTAACCTATGATTTTCAACGAATGGCTCAATATGGCTTGCATATCCAAGAAGTAAATCAAGTGATCCGCTCTGCCTTTGCAGGTGAGAAAGCTGGAATCATCTATGAAGGAGATAAGCGATTTGACTTAGTAGTGAGGTTAGCGGAAGACAATAGATCTGGACTGGAAGATGTGCGGAATCTGTATGTGTCTCTAGCCAATGGTAGCCAAGTACCACTCAGCTCTTTTGCCAATATTGACCTCATCAATGCACCTATGCAAGTGTCAAGAGAGAATACGAACAGAAGGATTGTAATTGGTGTCAATGTTGGAGATACGGATGTCGAATCATTGGTAGAAAATATTCAAACTCAATTGGATACTAAGGTGGAACTTCCAGTTGGTTATTACTTTACTTTTGGTGGACAATTCGAAAACTTGAAAGCTGCCAATGCAAGACTAGCCATTGCAGTACCAATGGCTCTGTTGCTCATTTTTATTCTTCTCTATTTCACATTTAGTTCGATTTCTCAAGCTGCATTAATATTTACTGCCATTCCATTATCTGCGATTGGTGGTATATGGGCATTGCAATTGAGAGGATTGCCATTTAGTATTTCGGCTGGTATCGGCTTCATCGCATTGTTTGGTGTGGCAGTTCTCAATGGTATCGTCCTCATTGGATATTTCAATCAATTAAAAACGGAAGGTATGACAGACATTATGGAGCGAATCATAACTGGTACAAAAGTGAGATTACGTCCTGTTATTATGACAGCGTCAGTTGCCTCATTAGGATTCTTACCTATGGCAATTTCTACATCAGGAGGAGCGGAGGTACAACGTCCTCTAGCTACTGTGGTGATAGGAGGATTGATCACAGCTACCTTCCTTACCCTCGTCATATTACCGATTTTATATTATTGGTTGGAAAGATGGAATGACAGAAAAGTAGGACGTAATGTCAATTCAAAAGCTATAGGTATGTCTATCCTTTTGATACTTGGTACAGTTACATCTAGTACAGCACAAGACCAACATCTTACACTAGATGAAGCCATTCAAATGGCAGTCAGTAACCATCCAAAATTGAAGGCAGCTTCACTTGATATAGAGAAAAATCAATCTCTTCAGAACCTAAAGTACAATCTTGGAAATACGGATATAAGTTATCAAGGAGATGGGTTATTTGATACTGATTTTGGTCAGCAAGTAAATCAAATTGGTATAGTCCAAAACATTCCTCACCCTGGAGTCAACAAAGCACAAAATAAAATACAAGATGCCTATGCCCTGCAAAGTGTGACCCAGAAAGAACTGTCAGAAAATGAAGTGGAGTGGAATGTAAAGCAATTGTACTTCGATATTCAATACAAAAAGGAAATGGAGAAGCTGTATGCGAACCTAGCTTCTACATATCAAAAATACTATGATAAAGCCGAAGTTAGAGTTAAGGTAGGTGCAGCAAATCCTATCGAGGCGTTGACAATCAAATCGAAATGGCAAGAGTATCAATTGCTACTGAGGCAGGTAGATCTTGAGATTACCAATCTGGAAAAGCAATTTCAGTTATTACTCAATACCTCTAGTAGAGTAAGTGTAGCAGATAAATTAAATCCTGTAGATCATATCATTCAAGAATCTGTGGATAACAACTTATCTCTATTGCAGTCTCAGCAAAATATAGCAATACAATCCGCAAAAGTTGATTTAGTACAATCAGCACTCAAGCCTAGTTTTAATGTTGGCTATGCTGCCCAACGATTCTATGAAGGAGGATGGTTGAGTGCTGCCGAAGTGGGTGTCTCATTGCCATTATTCAATGGACAAACCAAAAAGAAAGTGCAGGCTCAAAAGATGCAAATCGATATTGGTAATTACGAATACGAGAACCAACTACTTGTACTTAATCAAGAGAAACTCAGTATAGAGGCGAAAGTCAATCTGTATCAAGCTGGCATCGATTTTTATGATGATCAGATGAGATCTGTAAATCCTGAAATACTAAGAATAAGTAATCTCAATTACCAAGCTGGTCAGCTCTCGTATCTTGAGCTTCTTAATACTCTGCAGTTATTGGCTACTAACAATAGAAACTACTTAGAACAAATACTAGCTTACAATAAGGCAGTAGCTGATTATCAATTTCTAACTAATCAATAAAGACAAAACAATGAATACATTCAATTATATATTAACCGCCTTTGTAATCGCATTTCTATTTTCTGCATGTGGTCACAATCATAAAGAAGGCGATGGTCATGATCACTCTTCGCATTCTGAATCAGATGACCATGGAAGTCACGATGAGGGTCATGGTGAGCATGGTGAAGGAGGACTTCATCTCAGTATGGGCCAAGCTAAAACCATTGGATTAGAATTTGGTGATTTTACCTCATTAAAAGTAAACGATTTTGTGAAAGCTACTGGAACTTTAGGTTTACCGCCTAATGCTCAGTCTTCGATTTCTGCAAGAGCGGACGGCATCATAAAAGGCACTAAAAAGTTTGTAGAAGGAGCTTACATAAAGAAAGGTGAGACTATAGCTTACTTAGAAAATCCTGATTTCATCAAAACTCAACAAGAGTACCTTGAGATAATGGCAGAATTGGCTTTACAAAGACTAGAAGTAGATCGCCAACAAACATTGGTAGATGCTAATGCAGGCATAACGAAGGACTTACAACAAGCAAAGGCAAAAGCCAAGATTCTTTCTACGAAGGGTAAAGGTCTATCGAAACAATTATCCTATTTAAGTATATCAACAGATGATCTTACTGTGGATAATATCCGACAACAGATTTCAATAGCATCATCGGCAAGTGGCTACATCTCAGAAATCAATTTTCATAATGGAATGTATGTTGATAGGTCTTCTGTGCTTATGGAGATTATTTCTTCACAACATTTACATCTAGAGCTGGACGTATTCGAAGGGGCAATTGCCAAAGTAAAGAAAGGGCACAAGATCTCATATACAATTCCAGCTTATGGTGATAAAATCTACAACGGTGAAGTTGATGTGATTGGTAAAGAATTTAATTCTGACGCAAAGACTGTCAGAGTGCATGGACATGTTTCTGGTGAGAAGCCACCATTCATCAAAGATCTATTTATCAATGCCAAAATATGGTTGAGTGATGAGACGGCTACAGCTCTGCCTGAGAAAGCAATTATAACTGATGGTTCGTCATCGTTTGTGTTTGCAGCCATAAACTCTCAAAGTGAAGAGGAAATAGAATTTGAGAGACTAGCAATAATTCCTGGTGCTAGTAGCGATGGATTTACGGCGGTAAAACTTATAGATGCTATTCCTGAAGGGATGCAGATTGTCACAAAGGGGGCATACTACATCTATGCTCAATCAAAAGTTGGGGAATTAGCTCACGAACATTAAAAGAAAAGTATGATAGACAAAGCAGAAAGACTGTTAGCTGTTAAAAGCGTAAAGCCAACATCTGTAAGGATTCTAGTGCTGGCTCATCTTCTTAAAGATGCGAAGGCTCAATCTTTAAAAGATCTTGAAGTTTCACTGTACAATACGGATAGAAGCTCAATATTCAGAACACTTAAAACCTTCGAGGAATACAAGGTTGTGCATAGTATTGACGATGGATCAGGAATGATGAAATATGCAGTCTGTGCAGAAGGGTGCAATTGTGATCCGAAAGATCTGCATTATCACTTTTATTGTACTAATTGTAGTCTCACCTACTGTCTACTAGATAATCCTATACCGATAGTAACACTCCCTGAGAACTTCAAAATGCATCAAGCAAACATGGTAATAAAAGGACTATGTGATAAGTGTCCTTAACCTTTGCAATCGGGTTGCATGGCATTGGCAATAGCTTTGTATCATTCTTTAATTAAAATTCTATCTGATGAAATGTAATTCTCTGTTTATAGTTATACTTCTATTATGCTACAGTTCCGTTGTCCTTAGCCAATCTTCAGACATAACCATAAACCTATCGGATAGCGAATCACAAGAACCTCTGATAGGTGCCACTATTCAGATTGACGAATTGGAAATAGGTACCGTAACTGATCTTGATGGTGTAGGTAGTTTTGCAAAAGTAAAGTATGGCACCTATCGATTTGAGTTCTCTTATGTTGGTTATGAGGAGATAGATACAACATTGATAATAGATGAACCGTACTCAGTCTTTGACTTTAGCCTTAATGTCGAAGGAGAAGAATTAGAGGGTGTGACTATAGCTACTACTAGGAGTACAAGAACAATCAAAAAAATACCTACTCGTCTTGAATTTATCGGTGGAGAAGAATTAGAAGAGAAAGCCATTATGAATGCCTCCAATATATCAATGGTACTAAGAGAAAGCACAGGGATTCAAATACAACAAACAAGTCTTAGTAGTGGAAATAGGAGTATCAGAATACAAGGATTAGATGGCCGATATACACAGTTGTTAAAAGATGGTTTTCCTCTTTATGGTGGTTTTTCAGGTGGTTTGAGTATCATGCAAATTCCGCCCTTAGATCTTGCACAATTTGAAATAATAAAAGGAAGTTCTTCTACACTTTATGGTGGTGGAGCGATAGCAGGTCTTGTTAATATGGTTTCCAAAAGACCAGAAGATGAGCCTGAAGTCAATATTTTGCTCTCTCAAACTCACATTGGAGGCAGTACTGGTAATGTTTTTTACAGTAAAAGAAATGACAATATTGGGTTTACACTTTACGGTGCAGCTCATTATAATTCACCCTATGATCCAGATGGTGATCAGTTTACTAATATCCCAAAAACAACATCTTTCTCTTTTAATCCAAAGCTCTTTTACTATCCTAATCCCAATACCACTTTATGGTTCGGTATAAATGCAACTTTAGATGAAAGAACTGGTGGTGATATTAATGTGGTCACAGACGGTGTTGATACAGAACATGTCTATTTTGAAGACAATAATTCAAGTAGACTTAGTACACAGTTTGCTTATGAAGCTATTCTATCTAAAAATCAAAGGATAGAAATAAAAAATAGTGTCGGATATTACAGCCGTAATACTGTTTTACCAAATTTTGCATTTGATGGCGACGAGATAAATTCATTTACAGAGTTTAATTACTCTTCAAAAGGTAGTAGATCAGACTGGATACTAGGTGCAAATTTATATACAAACTCCTTCCAGGAAGAAACAACTATTTCACCCAGAGACATGAAGCAAATCACTGTAGGTGGCTTTGTAAATAACACAACAGACATCAATGAAAAATTAATACTTGAGTCTGGATTTAGAACAGATTATAGCATAGATTGGGGTGTTTTCCCTTTGCCTAGAGTTGCTTTATTATGGAAAGCCTCCAATAGCTT
>DDCY01000013.1:24425-26410 GCA_002335865.1 Saprospiraceae bacterium UBA1994 | reverse complement strand
TAGAAGATACTACTGCACCAGTAGTGACAGGAACAATAGCAGATACTACAATAGAAGGTTGTGGTGCGAGCGATGCTCCAGCAGCAGAGACTACAGTAGCTGGTTTAGAAGGATTAGGATTATCAATAGCAGATGCATGTACAGCAGACGGAGACTTAACCGTAACAAATAGCGATGCGAGTACAGGTACATGTCCATTAGTAATAACACGAACGTATACTATAGAAGATGCTTGCGGTAACAAATCAGAAATAGATCATACAATATCAATAGATGATACAGTAGCACCAACAATGGATACAGAGGCATCAAACAGCACAGTAGAATGCGATGGTACTTCGGATCCTGGTGGAGCTTTTGCAGCTTGGCTGGGTTCATACGGTGGAGCTTCGGCTAGTGATGCGTGTTCAGCTAGTGCTTTAGATCAAGATAACTTCGATCCTCAGACTACAAATATACCTGTACCGGGCTATAACTATGACGCAAATGGAGATGAATTTTACCAAAGCTTTACAGCTGGTCAAACAGGAGTATTATCATCTTTCTCAATTAAAGGGAATTATAGTGGTTATACCAACGTAACCATTAGATCTGGTGAAGGTATTGGCGGTGCAGCACTCTATACTGGAGTATGGTATATCACCAATGATGGAAGTGGATCGAGTACGTTTGACCTTACTACCCCAACAGATATAGTGGCTGGACAAGTATACAGCATACAACTGCAGGCAGGTGAGCTTTCTGGGACTTTCCAAGGTAACGATAACTATGCAGGAGGTCAATTTTACTGGGATGGATACGGTATATATGGTGATTTATTATTCAGAACATATGTATCTGAATCAATACTTACTTGGTCTAACAATAGTACTGCCTTAAGTGACGGTTGTGGAGCTACTGGATCCGAAACTGTAACCTTTACAGTGGAAGATGGCTGTGGTAACATGACATCGACTACAGCTACCTTTACAATAGAAGACACTACTGCACCAGTAGTAAATGGAACAATAACAGCTAGTACAGTAGAAGGCTGCGACGTGGATGACGCTCCAGCAGCAGAGACTACAGTAGCAGGATTGGAAGCGTTGGATGGAGAAGGAGTAAATTTAGATCAAAAGAACGAAGTATACACTTCAGGTGCTGTTGGTCCGAGTGATACTGGTAGTGATTGGTACCAAAGTTTTACCGCTGGTCTAACAGGACCATTAACATCGTTCTCATTTAGAAAGAACGGAAATCACTCGGGTGTCTTTGACGTGACCATTCATGCTGGTGATGGTAATACCGGTGCAGTACTCTATTCTGGACAATGGACCTTCGATAATGCTTCAAATAATTGGATGACATATGACCTTACTGCTGAATTAGATGTGGTAGCCGGAGAGATGTACTCTATACAATTGGATAAAGTTTCTTGTACTTCTTCGACATGTGGAATGCTATATCACGGCAGTACTGCAGGAGATACATATACAGGAGGTAGTTTTGAAGGTCCTTATGGTGGTAACTCCGACTTAATGTTCAGAACATACGTAAATTCTGGTGTTTTGATATTAGATGCATGTTCAGGAAACGGAGAATTAACCGTAACAAGTAATGATGAGAGTAGTGATACATGTCCAGTAGTAGTTACACGAACTTATACTATAGCAGATGCTTGTGGTAATCAAAGTGTAGAGCTCGTACATACAATAAATTTAGAAGATAATACGGATCCAACGGCAAGTAATCCTGCGGATATCAATGTTCAATGTTTCAGTGATATACCTGATCCAGATGTAACAGTAGTGACAGACGAGGCAGATAACTGTGATGGTGATCCAACTGTAGCATGGGTAAGTGATGATATCACAAGTGCAACATGTGATGGAGCTGTGGTAACAGTAACAAGGACTTATAGTGTTACAGATTGTAGTGATAATTCTATAACAGTTACGCAAGCGATCAATGTAGACGATACAACGAATCCAACGGCAAGTAATCCT
>DDCY01000013.1:0-24374 GCA_002335865.1 Saprospiraceae bacterium UBA1994 | reverse complement strand
ACTGTAGCATTTGTAAGTGACGATATCACAAGTGTAGTATGTGATGGAGCTGTGGTAACAGTAACAAGGACTTATAGTGTTACAGATTGTAGTGGTAATTCAACAAATGTTACACAAGCGATCAATGTAGCTGATATAACGTCTCCAACAGGAACAGCTCCTGCAAATTTAACTTATCAATGTATTGATGACGTACTTGTAGCAGATGCGGACGATGTAATAGATGAGATGGATAATTGTGATGGTACTGTAACGGTAGCAGTAGCGGATACTAATAATGGAGGTTCAGGTTGTTCAAGTGATCCTTATATAGTTACGCGTACTTATACATTGACAGATTGCTCAGGTAACAGTACAGAGCTTACTCAGACTATTACTGTGATAGATGATACTGTTCCAACGTATGATGATCCAGCTGGTTTACCAGTTAGTTTTTCACAGGACGTAGCTTCTGGAGAGTGTAATTTCGATTATTTCGTAGGAATCCCTAATGCGTCTGACAATTGTGATGACGACGTATCAGTGACTTTAACAGCTACAGATGCAGATAATAATGTATTAACAGTACAGACCATAAATACAGCAACAGCTGTAGTGACTTTACCAGTAGGAATTAATAATTTAACTCTTACATCGGTAGATGACTGTGGCAATGAAACGGCGCACAGTTGGACAGTAACATTATCAGATAATATTGATCCTGAGATTAGTTGTCCTTCAAATATTACAGTAACATTAACAGAAGATGTACCTGATCCATATGCGAATTATTTTGTATTCCAAATAGCAGGAGGAATATTAGGAGATAACTGTACAATTAATCAATCGACTTTTAATATGATTAGTGAAGTGACTGTAGATGATGCAGGAGGATCTTGTGTAGATACAGTAAAACGAGTATACTATATTGAAGATGTAAGTGGTAACAGTAGTACTTGTGAACAGTTGATTATTGTAAATGATGAAATACCTCCAGTGATTTCTGACGTAGCCGATATCACAGTTGAATGTGGAGGCTCTACAGATCCTTCAGCAACGGGAGAACCAACTGCAAGTGATAATGGTGGTACACCAGTTGTTACTTATGCTGATGTTTCAGATCTAAGTGGATGTGGTGGTTATACGGGCACAATTACTCGTACATGGACTGCTACTGATCTTTGTGACAATGTAGCTACTTCTGTGCAAGTCATTACTATTGAGGATAATACATCTCCAGTAATGCCAGAGTCATGTACAGATATTGCTAGATTGTTGGATGAGACTACAGGAACATATACGCTTACAGAAGCGGATATGATCGAAATGACAGCAGGAGTAACTGATGTTTGTACAGCTGCGTTCACTTACACAGCTAATGTGACGGAATTTGATTGTTCAAGTACTGCAGCACCTATAGAAGTTACTGTGACAGTAACTGATCCGTGTGGAAACTCTTCATCTTGTGCAGCAATTGTAACAATTACCGAAACTACACCGCCAGTTGCGGTATGTAATGACATTACTGTTAATCTAGATGCTACTGGTAATTATGAATTAACAGATGCAGATAAAGATGCTATTTCATTAGGTACGACAGATAACTGTGTTGACTTTACTAGAGATTATAGCCAAGTTACCTTTGATTGTGATGATGTTGCAAATAGTGTAACGTTAACAGTAACTTATACAGATAATAGTGGAAACTCTTCAACTTGTACAATGGAGGTAACAGTTGAAGACAATATAGCTCCAACATTCACATGTGTAGGCGATCAGGCATTTGGAACATCAGCAGATGGGACTAGCGGCGATTGTGTATATAGTGTAACAGATGCCTCATTAGATCCAACAATGGCAGCTGATAACTGTGGAGTTGCATCAGTAACACACGATTACAATGCTGGAGGAACTACACTATTGGGAGAAGATTTCCCAGTAGGTACAACAACTGTAGTATGGACAATCTCTGATGTTAACGGGAATTCTCATACATGTATATATGATGTGGTAGTAACGGACGATGAAGATCCAACATTCACATGTGTAGGCGATCAAGCATTTGGAACATCAGCAGATGGAACAAGCGGCGATTGTTTATATACTGTAACAGATGCTTCATTAGATCCAACAATGGCAGCTGATAACTGTGGAGTTGCATCAGTAACACACGATTACAATGCTGGAGGAACTACACTATTGGGAGAAGATTTCCCAGTAGGTACAACAACTGTAGTATGGACAGTGACTGATCTGGCAGGATTGACAACGACGTGTACGATTGAAATTGTAATAACAGATGATGAGGCACCGACTATTGATTGCTCAGCAATTGATGTTACACAAGATGCGGATGCAGGTGCCTGTACTTATACAGTGGTTGGGACAGAATTTGATCCGACATTCGTAGACAACTGTTCAGCAACTATAGAGAATGATTTTAATAATGGAGCAAGTCTTGCAGGAGAAGATTTCCCAGTAGGTACTACAGCAGTAGTATGGACAGCGACTGATCCAGCAGGATTGACAGCGACATGTACAATTGAAATTGTAATAACAGATGTTGAAGCACCAGTGATCAGTTGTCTTGATGATTTTGATTATAATCTATTAGATCCAAATGATTGTTTCGCTGATATTGATACTTCTATAGTTGATATCTTAGATGCTTGTACTTCTGAAGCTGATATGAGTCTTACGATTATGGTACAGCTAGAAACTAGTCCTGGTATATTTGCTGCGCCAGCTGCAGAGACTATTTCTATAGTCCATAACCCTGCGACAGATGAATTTGATATCACAGCTACTAATCTTAGAACAGGATTGAACTTGGTAACTTTGACAGCGGAAGATGAGAACGGTAATAGTACTACATGTACATTCTATATTACAGTGAATGATTTATTTGGACCAGTAATTAATAGTTGTCCAGCAGATATTACAGTAACTGCAGGAGAGGGTGAATGTGAAGTTGCAGTGAGTTGGACTCCACCAGCGATTAGTGATCCTTGTGATGCGTTTACATTCACAGCTTCGCATAATCCAAATGATTTATTTGCAGTAGATTCTACTACTACCGTTACTTATGTGGCAATGGATCCAGCAGGAAACGTTACTACGTGTTCATTTGATATTACAGTTGAAGGAGATTGTCCATTGGATATTGATCTGAGAGCGCAATATTCATTACAGGGTAATACATATAATGTTGGTGATTTCAAGGATCAGGTAGTACGTGTTAGAAATATTGGAGCTGATGATTCTGAAGGTGTGATTAGTGTATTTGTTTCAGGACTTACAGCATTTGATGTAGTATTTGATCCTAATATGACTGTAGCAAACATACTAATAGGAACGACTACAGTAAATAACCAAGATTGGACAACTACAGTATTAGCTGGTGGTGTCTTATATACAAGTTCTGTAGTAATACCAGCAGGTAGTGAAAGTAAAATTGGATTATCGACTGAAGCTTTAGTAGCTGGTCAAGATGGAAATTTAAATATTTCAATACTTAATAATTCTGGTGGAGATAATGACAATACTAATAATACAGCTAATAAGTTTTTAGTAATTTCTCTTAATTAAAAAATATTCTAGTGCTGGATAACTTATGAGTTATCCAGCTTTTTACAAAAACAAAAAATATTTAAAATGAAAAATAGAATATTCAAAATTTTATTCTTGTTTGTTTTCGGTTTATCAATGTTACAGGCGCAATCAATTACAGCAGAATTTGATGAGACTGAAATTGGTGTTGAGGGAACTTCAGTGATGACAGTGACTGCAAATCCGTCGAATGTAGATCAGGCTCCTGGAGAATTTCAAATACAAATTGATTTTCCACAGGATGGGTCATATATTGATATAAATGGTGGAGAACCAATTGCAGGAACAGGCTCTCCAGAAATGACTTGGATAACTATTGCTGAATCTGGTGGCTCCGATACTTGGCTAGGTACGAATGTAAATACTGTGCTAGCTACAATAGGTGGTGGATCATGGACTCTAACTGTCGAAGGAGTAGGCCCAGATAGTGGGGGAAGTCAAGTTCTTTCTGTCGTATCATTAATATATGCTGATTCGGATGGAGATGGTAATTTAATAGATGATTCTGCTGGTCTTATTTTAAACGATGCGCTACCAGTTGAATTTTCATATGTAAGTGCTCGTAGCCAAGATTGTGAGAGTGTAGATGTAATATGGCAAACTCAAACAGAGATAAATAGTAAAGGATTCTTTATCGAAAGAAGTGTTGGATCTGTTGACAGATTTGAAGATATGGGTTTTGTAGAAAGCAATGGAAACTCTAACAAAGAGCAGACTTATACTTTTGAAGATAACATCGATGATCTTAGTGGAAATACAAATCTTTACTACAGGATCAAACAAGTAGATATAGATGGAAGAGTTTCTTTTTCAGAAATGGTAGTAATTAGGTTGGATTGTGAAGATCAATCGGTTAGATTTAATGTGCGTCCTAATCCTGCATTTAATGACTTGTATGTAGATGTAGATGGAAGTTTAGATGTAGCTTCAAAAATTGTTGTTCTCAATAGCTTGAGTCAGACAATTGCTACACTGCCAATAAACAAAACAGACTCGCGAACTTTGGTAGATGTAACGAAGTACATTGCAGGTATGTATTATATCAGAATACTCAACAATAATAATGAGGTAATATTTACTGAAAAGATAATAGTAACTAAATAACCTTTGTAGCTTTTGGGATCAGTGCAATCTTGTATCTAATTCTAATTAAGTTATCATTTTATAGATCAAAATATAGTAAGCTAAAACATTCTGTTTTACAGTCTTAATAGATAAATGTTAAACGTCACACTTTATAGTGTGACGTTTTTTTTGCGATATCATGAGGGTTCAGTACTCAGGGACTGATAATTCACATTCAATGGAGGTCTATAATTTTTCTAAGTTTATTCTTCGGTTAGCTAAAGATTTCCTTGTTATGTAATGGATAAAAAATAGTCAATACATTGTAATTTATTGTCATATGTAAAGTATTTATTATCAATACTATATTAACTATAAAAAAATCATTGGTTTATATATTCTCATAGGCTTATTTGACATAGTGAAAATCTATATATTTGTAATCTATGAGATTACGCAGTTTGATGATTAAGGGCTTTAAAAGCTTTGCTGATGAGACGGTTCTTCATTTCGATAAGGACGTAATAGGCGTGGTAGGTCCTAACGGGGCAGGTAAGTCGAATGTAGTGGATGCCATCAGATGGGTGCTAGGAGAGCAAAAAAGTAAGGAGCTAAGACTTAGTAAAATGACAGATGTTATTTTTAATGGAACTAAGAAACGTAAAGCTGGGCAATCTGCGGCCGTTACTTTGACATTTGAGAATACTAAGAATATACTACCTACGGAATATCAGAATGTATCCATATCACGTCACCTATATAGGTCTGGTGAGAGCGAATATAGACTTAATGGTGTTGCTTGTAGACTCAAAGATATCAGATCGCTATTTGTGGATACTGGAATAGGATCTAATTCTTATGCTATCATTGCTCTTGGTATGGTAGATGACATCCTCTCTGATAAGGAGAATGCTCGTCGAAGAATGTTTGAGCAGGCAGCTGGTATATCTAAGTACAAGACTCGTAAGAAAGAGACACTCAATAAGCTAAAAGCCACCACAGTTGATTTGGATAGGATAGAGGATCTACTATTTGAGATTGAAGGTCAGCTAAAATCTCTGAAATCTCAAGCACGTCGTACTCAAAAGTTTTTTGATCTCAAAGAGAAATATAAAGAACTAAGTATTCAATATGCCCTTATTAGTAGTCAAACGCTCAAGGAAAAGTTTGATGCTACTAATAAAAAACTGCAAGAGGAAAAAGATAAATACCTTAAACTTGAAGTTGAGATAAGAACTACAGAGGCAGATCTAGAAAAGATCAAAAAAGATAATTTAGATAACGAACAAACATTATCTAATAGGCAGAAAAAACTTAATGAACTCGTAGCAGCGATAAGAAATAAGGAGAATGAAAAAAGCCTACTCGATCAAAGTATCAAATATAAAACACAATCTCTATCTCAACTTAAAAAGCAGATAGAAGAGCACCAAGTAATCACAGCCAATTATCAAACGGAGATAGCTAAGTTGATGTCTAGCGTGACAGAATCTCAGCAAGTGTTTAATAATCACAAGCAGGAGCTAGACGATGCTAAATTAAAGTTAGACAGCATCAGAACCGAACACTCCTCTGCGAAGAATAGCCATGATGATCGTGAGCGTAAAAGACAGGAGATAGAACGTCGCATTTTTGACTCTGAGAAAGCGATTGCGATATTCACCAATAATCTAGACAATTTAAAATTAGAACTCGAAAGATCCAAAGTGTTTTTTGAAAGTCGCGCGGTGGAATACAATCAGCAAAAAGAACAGAATGAAAAGTTAGATCAACAAATCGAACTAGTCACGAAGGAAATAGAATCTATAAAAACGCTAGAGTCTAATCGTCAAGAGAAATTACAAAATTCTAGACTAGAAATAGAAGTGCTCAAAGAGGAAAAGGGTAGAATAGCTAGAGTCTTAGATTCTAAGAGTAATGAGTATCAGCTGCTCAAGGATATGGTAGAGAGTATGGAAGGTTTTCCAGAGTCTATCAAATTTCTACATAGCAATTGGAAGAAAAATGCATTACTATTATCTGATTTGCTAGATGTAGATGAAGAGTACAAAACTTGTATAGAGCAATACTTAGATCCTTACTTGAACTACTACGTAGTGAAAGATTTGGCTGAGGCGAAACTAGCTATCGATATGCTCACAAAAGCACAGCGAGGAAAAGCAAATTTCTTTCTGCTAGATGAGCTTCTCAGTGTCAAACCTACTAAGTCAAATATGGCTAGCGCTATACCAGCAAGAGATGTTATCACTGTAGATGGTAAATACCAACAGCTCATTGATTATTTATTGCAAAATGTAGTAGTTATTAATGAAGAGCTAGATGACTTCCGTCATTTTTCTTCATCTGATGATCTAGTGTTACTATCCAAATCAGGAAGATTTACACGTAAAAGAAGTTTAGTAAGCGGTGGATCAGTAGGTCTTTTTGAAGGAAAAAAAATTGGTCGTAAAAAGAATTTAGAAAAGCTACAAAAACTAATCTCCAGTAAAAAAAATGAACTGGCCAAAATAGAAGATAAACTTGCTAAAAAGCAAAACGATCTTAAAATATTACAAGACAATAAGCATCAAGGAGATCTATCTCTAAAGCAGGCAGAGTTTAATCAGTATCAGAGATCAAAAGTGCAACTCGATACGCAGATACAAAACTATCTGAGGTTGCAAGCAGAGCAAAATGAGAAGATCAAATTTGCAGAAACTCAGATGGATATTGCATCTAGAGGTATAGTCTATAATGAAGATTTGACTATAAGTCTGCGAGCAGATATGAAAATAGTACTTAGTGCTAGTGGTGAAGAAAATAAGATAGACGAACTAAGTGTAAAGCTCTCTATAGCTTCAGAGGATTATAATACCAAAAATGTATCTTTTATACGTCAGCAAAATCTATTGGCTAATATCCAACGTGATCTTGAATTTAATCAAAAGCGTGTGTCCGGCGCCAATGAAAAATTAGCCATGGACGCCATTAAGGTTGATAGGCTCAGTGAAGAGATCAAATCTGCTGAAAATAAACTAGTACAACTTAAAGAAAATTTATTAAGCGAATATGATCTACGGAAGGAAGCAGAAAACCATCTTGGTCAAGTTGAGCAAGGATATTATACTGCTCGCAATCTGATTATTGAGAAAGAAGAAGACCTTAAAATCAAAAATAGAGTACTTAATAGATTGCAATTAGAAGTGCAAAATTTACGTGATGAGTATACTGGTCTCAAATTTGAGATCAATGCAGTAGGTGATAGGCTCAAAATAGAATTCAACGTAGAGATCAAATCTATACTCGAAGAAAAGATCACAACAGAGTTCTCTTTTGAAGAGCTACAGGAGAAAGTAGAAAAGCTAAAAAATAAGCTTGCCAATTTCGGAGAAATAAATCCTTTGGCCGTGGAAGCATTCAATGAGATGAGTGAGCGATATGAATCTATCTCTACACAACGTGATGATATTATCATAGCCAAAGATTCGCTTCTAGAAACTATCAAGGAAATAGAACAAACAGCGACAAAACAATTTATGAAAGCCTTTGAGCAGATCAGAGAAAATTTCATCAATGTATTCCGTTCGTTATTTACAGAAGATGATAATTGTAATCTTATCCTTGAAGATGAAGATAATCCCTTAGAATCAAAGATTGAGATCATAGCCAAGCCTAAGGGTAAGAAGCCTAAGTCTCTTGCGCAACTGTCAGGAGGGGAGAAGACCTTGACAGCGACAGCCTTACTGTTTGCCCTATACTTGTTGAAACCCGCACCGTTTTGTATTTTCGATGAGGTAGATGCACCATTGGATGATGCTAATATTCAGAAATTTAATAAAATTATCAAGAAATTCTCCAAAGATTCACAATTTATAATCGTGACTCATAATAAGTCTACTATGGCTGCTGTGGACGTACTATACGGTGTATATATGCAACAACAAGGTGTGTCAGGTGTAAGTGCTGTAGATTTCCGTAATTACGAGCATGAGGAAGTCCTTAAAGAGGTAGGTTAATTAAAGACTGAAAACAAGATATTTGTATTTTTGAGTTGATCCTCAGTTAATAAATTAGTGCTTATTTTTTATTAATACAACAGTAATGAAATTCAAATCTTCCATTGTATTTTTTCTTAGTAATGTCTATTGTTATTCAATCTTGTGGAGATGATGAAGTAATTGCTAGATCAGAGCTATCTGGTGAATGAAAAGCTCAAACTTTAGAAGGTACTATAAGAACGGAATCAACATTTAGTGGGTCTAGTATTATTAGTAACTCTACAGTTACAGGAGCGAATATGAATTATTATTTGACTCTTACGATCAGTTATAACAAGTTTACGACTCAAGGATCATATGACATGGAATTAGCTACAACAGCTCAAGGATCTACTTTGTTTGTAATTGATTTTTATTCTAATCTTAGTGAAAGTATTACGTATACTAGTACTGATAGGCAAATTAATTTAGATGCTTCTATTTATGATATAAGCCTTAATGGTATGATATTAGATGTTACTGGAGGCAATATACCAGCAACATACTCCTTTACTAATAATATACTAACTGTAACAGAGGTAAGGCAAGAAGAAATGGACAACGGTACAATTAGTTCTTTTACAGATATCAATATGGTAACTACATGGAGTAGGCAGTAGTGTTTTCCTTCTAATTAATATATTTTTCCTCTATTTAATATTATACACAAAAAGAGCCTTCCTCAATGAGAAAAGCTCTTTTTGTGTATAATATTGAAGAGGTTTAGTTCTTCTTCTTTACTTTCTTAGGCGAGATCATTACAATCATACGTCTTCCTTCCATCTTAGGCAGTGCTTCTGCAGCTCCGACTTCTTCTAGCTCCTTGAGAAACTTCAATAAAAGTAACTCACCTCTATCTTTAAATACTATGGCACGTCCACGGAACTGTACATAAGCTTTCACTTTAGCACCTTCCTCTAAAAATTTTTGCGCATGACGACATTTGAATTCGAAATCGTGATCATCAGTGTTAGGGCCGAATCTGATTTCTTTGATTACCGTCTTTGCAGACTTGGCTTTTAACTCCTTTTCTTTCTTCTTCTTGTCATATAGGAACTTCTTGTAATCAATAATCTTACATACGGGAGGATCTGCATTAGGACTAATCTCGACTAGATCAAGATCTAATGCTTCAGCCCATTGTACTGCCTTGTTAGTGTAATAGATATCTGGAGTGATTTCTTTGTCTGCTACTTCACTGATAGCGTTTAGATTGTCTCCTACCAGTCTTATTCTCGGTACTCTGATTTGATTGTTGATTCTTAGAGAAAACTTAGGTTCTCTCGAGACTACTTTACGTCTTTTAGCCAAATGTTTTGTGTTTACTTATAAATATTGTGTGTGCAATTTTCATTTACTCTACCGAATTTACAAAAAAGCCATAACTAAACTTAAATATCCCTAATGTTAATAATTTAGGGTCAAGTCGCTTAATTAATATACCAGGTAGCAAGATAAAAAAGTGTATTCACATAGATGTATATTAAAGTACTTTATATATTATGAAGTTCCGTTATTCTGCGATATCCTCTTCTTCTTTTGCGACTTTCTTGGTGAATGTGATTTTTATGCCATCTTTCTCCTTGTTAAGAGATGCTTTAAATCTAGATCCTTCTCCTGGGTTATTAGCAAGAATAAACTCTGCTAATGGATCCTCCATGTATTTCTGTATTGCTCTGTGTAATGGTCTTGCTCCAAATTGTGGATCGTATCCTTTCTCAGCTACAAACTTCTTAGCATCATCAGCTAAAATAAGTTTATAACCCATATTATCGAGTCTAGCAAAAAGATCGTTGAGAGTGATATCTATAATATTGAAAATATCGTCCTGATCCAAGCTATTAAATATAACTACATCATCAATACGATTGAGAAATTCTGGAGAGAAAGTCTTTTTCAGAGCATTTTGTATTATACCCTTACTGGTCTCTTCAGTTGACTCTTGACGTGACTGAGTTGCAAAACCGACTCCTTGACCAAAGTCCTTCAGTTGTCTTACTCCAATATTAGATGTCATGATGATCATCGTATTCTTAAAATCAACCTTTCGTCCAAGACCATCCGTCAACTGTCCGTCGTCAAGTACTTGTAATAGAATATTATATACATCAGGGTGTGCCTTCTCGATCTCATCTAGTAAGATTACAGAATATGGCTTTCTTCTAACTTTTTCAGTCAGTTGTCCTCCTTCTTCATAGCCTACATATCCTGGAGGTGCGCCTATTAATCTACTGATAGAGAACTTCTCCATATATTCACTCATATCTATACGCAACAGTGCATCTTCTGAGTCAAATACATATTTGGCTAGTGCTTTAGCTAACTCTGTTTTTCCTACACCTGTTGGTCCAAGGAAGATAAACGAACCAATCGGTTTACTTGGATCTTTTAATCCTACACGATTCCGCTGAATTGCTTTAGTGACTTTTATAATGGCTTCATCCTGCCCGATGATCATCTTTTTCATATCTGTTGCCATTTTGACAAGCTTACCGCTTTCGCTCTGAGCCACTTTCATGACTGGAATGCCGGTCATCATAGATACTACTTCTGCTATATCTTTTTCTTCTACCGGATTTCTTCTTGTTTTACTATCTTCATCCCACTGTAGTTTTGCCTCTTCTAGTTTCTTCTGTAGCTTAGTCTCTTGATCTCTTAGTTCGGCAGCTTCTTCGTACTGCTGATTCTTCACAGATTGATTCTTAGCTACTTTGACTTTTCCTATTGAACCTTCTAGCTCTTCTATATGCTCCGGGACATGTATGTTTTTGAGGTGAGTACGTGCACCTACTTCATCCATTACGTCTATTGCTTTATCCGGAAGGAATCGATCACTGATATACCTTGTACTTAAGCTGACACATGCTTCTATTGCCTCATCAGAGTAAGTGACATTGTGGAAATCCTCATATTTCTCTTTGATATTGTGAAGTATGTGTACAGCTTCTTCATTAGAAGGCGGCTCTACTATGACCTTTTGAAACCTTCTATCTAGGGCACCATCTTTTTCGATATGCTGTCTATATTCATCTAGCGTACTTGCACCAATACATTGTAGCTCACCTCTAGCTAGTGCAGGTTTGAAAATGTTAGATGCATCTAGCGAGCCAGTTGCACCTCCAGCTCCTACTATAGTATGTATTTCATCTATGAAGAGTATTACATCTCTAGCTTTTTCAAGCTCAGTCATAATGGCCTTCATTCTTTCTTCAAATTGGCCTCTGTACTTTGTACCCGCAACTAATGCAGCAAGGTCAAGCATTACTATTCTCTTGTCAAAGAGAGTTCGAGATACTTGTTTCTCGTGTATACGGAGTGCAAGTCCTTCTGCTATTGCCGTCTTACCTACTCCTGGTTCGCCGATAAGTATAGGGTTATTCTTTTTACGTCTGCTGAGAATCTGAGAAACACGCTCGATTTCTGTTTCTCTGCCTATAATAGGATCAAGCTTACCATCTTCAGCAAGTTTACTGACATCTCTACCAAAATTATCTAGTACAGGCGTACGACTCTTGCTATTCCCTTTAGGAGCAGCTTGTCCACTACGTCCACTGAATGGGTCGTTTTCTTCATCCATTGGTGAGTCGCTATCTGAAGGGGTTTCATCATAAAACTCAGTATACGAACTATCTGATTCGTGCTTTACATAATCTAGTTCAGACTTGTATGCTTCGTAGTCTACATCAAAGTCTCCCATGATTTGAGAGGCTACATTTTCATTGTGCTTAAGTATCGACAGCATAAGGTGTTCAGGATATATTTCGTCGTTTTGGTACACTTTAGCCTCTAAGAAAGTTACTTTGAGAACTTTCTCTGCATGCTTGTTGAGGGGTATATTACCTACATTATATGCAGTGTCATCAGATTTATTAGGAGTTGTCTTTACTTCGATTTTGTACTTTAACTCTTCTAGGTTTACTTCTAATGAGTCTAGTACTTTTATAGCTAGGCTTTCAGAATCTTGTATCATACCGAGTAGTAGATGTTCAGTTCCTATATAGTTATGACCCATACGTATTGCTTCTTCTCTTGAGAGCTGTATGATCTTCCTTACTTGTGATGAGAATTTTCTGTTCATGGTATTATAATTTCGGTGCTCTACTGTTTTAGATTGATTGTAAATGATAATCGTTTAATTACAATCAAAAAACGTTCTATAATATTCTCTACATATATAGGACTTTCTGTCCATATGTAATAACCTTTGACTTATAATTCTAGTAGTAACAATAATGTGCCAAATGTGTTTTTGGAACATTATGTCAGTTAATTCTTTTACGAATAACATTATGACGTACAAAAAGCTGAAATAGTATCGAATTTAACGAATATTTAAACTTGTATTGTATTTGTTGGAGACTAATAATTCGTGAATGCACTCTTCATGCCTAATGGACGACTAATATTCTGATGGTTTCAAATAATCCATGTGAGTTATTCATTCGAGTTACTATAAATGGGATATAATAAAATCTGTATTGTCCATGGCAAAAGTTAAAGAAACAAGGTTCCAATGTTATCACTTGATATACATTGCTGAAGTAGTTTGATTATATAGTAGATAGTAATTGTACGAGTGTTTGCCACATAAAAAAGAGCCAGCAATTTCTTGCTGACTCTTAAGTGATCGGTCTGGGGCTCGAACCCAGGACCCACGCCTTAAAAGGGCGTTGCTCTACCAACTGAGCTAACCGATCGGTATATCTTGCTTTGAAAGTAGCTCTTTAACTACACTTAATTTCTTAGCGAGTGCAAATATACAAAGTGATTATTATCTGTTGTATGTTTTTTGAGATAAAAAAATGAAAAAAAAGGGGGATCTCGAAATTAGCTGATTTTTAATCTGAAATACGTTGAATTCCTTAATATATATCAAGAATAAGATGCAATACTACTAAGGTAAGCGATAATAGATTCTTTTACTCTTCTTTTCCTCCTGTAAGCTCCCGTTGCATTTCGTCCATCATAACGTAATCTACCGCTTCGTGGAGAGTCGGTACTATCGATAGTATGCTTTCTAATCTAGAAATTTCAATAAGCTTTTTTACTGGAGCATGAGTAGCTTCAGCAAGTACGAAACTTCCATAGTCCTTCCAAAGTCTATTGGCGGTGAGAATAGCGCTAAGCCCTGAAGAGTCTACATAATGGACGTTTCTAAGATCAAATATGAGATTCTTCACACCTTCGTTACGTAGAAATACAAACTCAGACTTTAGGTTTGGTGCCATAAGTGAATTTAGATTCTCTTCATCTAGTTGGAATACAGAGTATCTATCTTTTTTATCTAATGAAAATTTCATTTAGTTATATTTTTTAAATGTTAATGGATTAATGGTATAACATACTTCCATTAAGTTACAAATGTACCATATTTCGATCAATCTTGCGAGCCTATTTAACAATATGTAAAATTCTAAAAATTTGATATTTTGGCTTCGTGATTGACAGTTATAAATGCACTATTAGTACATATTATTGCTCTAGTTATGTTTAGTTGCTTATCTACCTGTCTAGAACGAATGTATTGGCATTCTCTCAAATACATTGAAATGATAGTGTGACAAAGATTTCAAATGGTTTACAATTAAATGTACTCACTTTAATCGAAATGAATTCTTAGATAGTTTACTTTTAATTTTCTTTATTAATCTGTAAATATTAATGTTGAAATATTTTTTTATTCTAGCTAATGCGTTCAGATGTGGCTTACACCCCATAACTTCAATTCAAGAGCATAGTAGAGATAACTATTTAGAAAAAAGGTAAGAACTGATCTTATGTTAGTATTGTTAGAAATTGGATAAAAAATCTCATGGAGTCATTATATTTGCACATAATATGGCTACGTAGTTCAACTGGATAGAATATCAGATTTCGGCTCTGAGGGTTGAGGGTTCGAATCCTTCCGTGGTCACAATAGTTGCAATACAAGCTCCAATTAAGGGGCTTTTCTTGTTTTATGGTAATTTCTCAACAACATATTTGAAATATTTGGTTCCTTATAATGCTCTTAAGTGCTTCTAATGATTTACTGAGTTAAGTCAACAAAACGTTGTTGGGGTAGCAAACTTTGTAATTCTCGTAATTGTGTGAGTGTTTCGAAAATCAAGGTAATATAGTGTAAGAAGGTAAGTGCTAGCACTTGTTTATCAAGTATTATCTCTTTCCTCACTTTCTTTAAGGAATAGGATGTTAACCTGCAGTTTGATAATGAATAGCAATTAATAGACCTTTATATCTAAACACTTTTAGATGCCAATTTACTTACTATCCGTATAGCGAGTTGTAACCATATTAACAGTCATTATCAATTGAGAAATATGGTTTAATTAACGAAAAATCGATTGGTTGAGTAACTGTGGTTACTTAGTTTTTCAGAAAGGCTACTTAGATTTGGAGTAAAAAATAATATTATGAAAATAGAACAAATATATACAGGATGTCTAGCGCAAGGAGCTTATTATATAGAGTCTAATGGTGAAGTAGCTATAGTAGATCCACTAAGAGAAGTACAGTCTTATTTGGATAAAGCGGATAGAGATAATGCTACGATTAAGTATATATTTGAAACGCATTTTCATGCAGATTTCGTTAGTGGACACGTAACACTTGCCGAGAAAACTGGTGCGCAGATCATATATGGTCCTGAGGCAAAGACAAATTTTGATTCTATTACAGCTATTGACGGCCAAGTTTATAAACTAGGTAATATTACCATTACTGTGCTTCATACTCCTGGACATACAATGGAGAGTTCTACTTTTTTATTGAAAGATGAGAACGGAAAGGATTATGCTATATTCACTGGAGATACTTTATTTATCGGAGATGTAGGAAGGCCAGATCTTGCACAAAAGATGGGTAATATTACTATCGATGATCTAGCAGGGTTCTTATTTGATAGTCTAAGGAATAAGATTATGCCTTTGGCTGACGACGTTATCGTATATCCTGCACATGGTGCAGGTTCGGCTTGCGGAAAGAATATGATGAAAGAGACGCTCGATACATTAGGCAATCAAAAGAGCATGAACTATGCACTGCGAGCGGATATGACCAAAGAGGAATTTATCAAAGAACTCACTGATGGTTTGCTGCCTCCGCCTGCATATTTTCCGCTTAACGTCAAACTGAATAAAGAGGGCTATCAGGATATAGAGAAAGTTATCGCTAGAGGGCAATGTGCTTTGAGTCCTAAAGCATTTGAAGCAGCAGCCAATGAAACTGACACAGTAGTGCTTGATGTAAGGCATCAAGATCAGTTTGCGGCAGGACACGTACCAAGATCAATTTTTATTGGACTTAATGGTGACTTCGCTCCATGGGTCGGAGCCTTGATCAAAGATGTAAATCAATCCATTCTATTGGTTGTAGAAAAAGAAAAACTCAAAGAGGCCATTACTAGACTATCAAGAGTTGGTTTTGATAATATATTCGGATATCTTGATGGAGGAATAGAGGCTTGGAAAAGTGAAGGTAAAGAATTAGATAGGGTAAGTGCAATTACAGCATCTGCTTTCAAAGATGTGATTACGTCTAATGTAGATACTAAAGTCGTAGATGTAAGAAAAGCTTCAGAGTATTTATCTGAGCATATCATATCTGCTGTAAATTTTCCATTATCAGAAATCAACGAATATTTAGCTGAGATGCCAAGTGGTGAAGACGTCTATGTACATTGTAAAAGTGGTTATCGATCTATGATAGCTAGTTCTATACTGAAGTCGAGAGGTGTGCATAATGTAATAGATTTAGAAAAAGGGTTTGATGCGATCAAAGAAGTTGATATACCGGTAAGTTACTTGGTCTAACTAAGCAAGGGGATAGTTGTTTTAGCTTGAAAGAAAGTAGATTTTTATCTCGTAAAGAGAGACTTAAATAAAGACTTCGTTTTGTGTAAAGTTCTTTCTTTAGTTATAAAGGGTAAAACTTTATTTTTTATCATAGCGGTTAAAAAAAAGTTGCACTCAAAATGATTTGAATCCAACTTATTGTTCGATCTTTCTACAAGTGTAGCTTCTTCAATAACTAAATGGATTGGTGATATCCCTAATCTACCATTTCGTAATCAATGCCCAACTTACGCAATGCACGGATACCAGAGCTACTATTTTTGTCAGAGACAGATATCTCTACTGGATCACCTTCAAGCAAATATTCTGTAAAATCTTGAGCATCGTAATTGCTTACTCCTTCACCTATCTCTTCGAGCATTTTAGTGATAGCTCTTTTGTCAGGTTTTGCGGCGTCGCATGATAGTAGTCTAATATTCATTTTGTAGTATTTATATTACTAGTATATAACCATCAAGAATCAAAATTAATTCAGTTTGGACGGGTTGACAATTGCTTAACAATAATCCATCCACCAACTTTCAGCCTGATATTCTATTGTAGGACTCACAGCTGTATCATACTTATACGAGCTAAGTAACATCGTGATATCATGTTTTAGAGTTGTCAATGTATCTTCAATGAGATCAGGTCTAAATCCGCTTTCACCAAGACTTACGACCATTTGCGCAGATAACACGCGACTGATGATTTGTCCAAGATCTACTAGTTTTCTCTGTGGCATTTTGTTCTCCACATCGAAGTTGAGCATATCTTTGTATCTATCAGCTACCTTTTCTGATAATTCGTATGTCTTAAGGTATTCAGCAAGATTAGTTTGTTTGCCACGGATCATCGTTTTGACTGTCATCTCTGAGATTTGTGTATAGAGCATTTCATTCGATCCTTCAAATATTCTAAATGGACGAGAATCAGTTATACCCCTCTGACCAAAGCTTTCTTCTAAATAGCCTTTAGCTCCATATAACTGAGTAGTGATCTGTGCAGACTCTTGCATGAGATCGGTTACATAGGCTTTCATAGTATTGGCTTCAATGGCCATGAGCGCAAGATTATTATCAATACTGCTTATTTCTGAACTACGCTTGCAGAATGCTGAAGAGATCACAAATGCCGATTGTACACGACCGATCATATGCTGCACTTGATCCATAGCAATGAGTGGGTGTGTTCCTACAATTCTTGTAGTACAATGTTTGAGGCATTCATCCAGATTACGTTTGATGAACCCCATTCCCATACCTGGGAATTGGAATCTACTTCTATGAAGAAGATCCATCATAAGCTTGAGGCCTGTACTTTCAGGGATCAGTTTATTCTCTTCAGGCACGGTTACATCAACAATGTTTTTACCGTAAGGGATAGGATAAAGACCAGCATTATTGTAGTATTCGTCTACTATGATACGCTGTGCGTCCACTTGTTCATCTGTGACAAAGAAATCGATATCTCTACTCAACTTACCACTTTCACTTTTGGATCTAGACGTCATCAACCAATAGTCAGCAAGACCAGTAAGTCCCTGCCAGTGCTTGATTCCTTTGATTTTATAGTTAGAGCCTTCTTTGACATTAAAAGTTTGCATATTGAGTGCATCACTACCATAGCTAGGCTCCGTAATCATAAGTCCTCCCATATTAGCTTGATTGAGAAACCTCTCAAATACCTTTGGCTTGAGTGATTCGCTTCCATACTTAGCTACAGGCTCCATGAATAGAGCGAAGTTGATTCCGAATGTTAGTGATAGGGCAAGTGATTCGTAACCAGATGCTTCGAATACACCTAAGCATTCTTTTACATTGATGCCACGACCACCGTACTTCTTTGGTATAGATACCGAAAGTGGTTTAGCAGACATGATTTCTCTCCATACCAATGATGGAAAACCTCTTTGTTGTATAAATTGAGTAAGGTCAGCTCTTTCGTAGAATGCCGTCTTAAGCTTCGATTTGTAGTTGTTTAGAAAATCGTGGTAGGGCATTGTGCCTACAGTGTTAGTTAAATCCATTTATCGTAAGTGTTGCTTAGTTTCAAAGCTAAATTAGCAATGAATAGAATTATGTAAAATTACTTTAATTAACGTTAAATTCTGAGTTTAGTTTTGAACGTATATTGTCGTTCTAGAGTAATCTTCATTGTCTACAGTGCATATACCAGCAGATTCATGCAATCTAACACTCGCATAATCGCAAACTCGTAGCTATATTTGCTAGAGTCATGAAATTGGGAGATACACATAACCGAATAGCTAGATACTTGCGAATAGGCGTCACTGATAGATGCAATTTGCGTTGTAGGTACTGTATGCCTGCAGAAGGAATAGATTTTGCGCATCGCGATGATATTCTCAGCTACGAAGAGATCATCAGATTGGCTAAGGTGTTTTCAGACTTAGGCGTAGATAAAGTGAGACTGACAGGTGGAGAGCCCTTTATGCGCAAGGATATAGATGTATTGCTCAGATCATTGTCAGATGTCTTTGCCAAGGTACATATTACGACTAATGCAACCTTGTTCTCAGATCACATTAATTTGTTGAAGGAAATCGAAATTTCCGGTCTCAATATATCTATAGATTCATTAGACAGAGATCGATTCTTTATGATCACACGTAGAGATAGTTATGCTTTAGTGATGAAAAATATTTTGGATTGTATTAAAAACGGAATACCCACGAAGCTCAATATAGTAGTGATGAAAGGAGTCAATGATATGGAGATTATCGACTTCGTTAGATTTGGAATGGAGCATAATGTTGAAGTGAGGTTTATAGAAGCGATGCCATTCAATGATGATGATGGAAATAGAGATGTCTATATGCCAGCCACCGAAATCGCTGAGATGATCGCAGGAGAATTTCCATCGCTACAAAAGTTAGTGGCTGACGGATCTTCATCTGAAAAGTATACTATAAATGGAAAGCAAACAGTAGGAATCATACCAGCATATTCTAGATCACTTTGTAGCTCTTGTGATCGTATCAGATTGACGCCACAAGGAGAACTACTCAATTGTCTATATGCACAGACAGGCACAAATCTGTTGGCGATGGTACGAGATGAAAAAGTATCTGATGGCGATATCCAGCAAGCTATAGTAGACAGTGTTATACTAAAGAAGAGATCAGGATTGGAAGAAGAAGCATTGATAGATAAAAATGCATTTAGAAGCATGACAACTATAGGCGGATGATCAGTGTAAAAGAAGCATTAGCAAGAGTCATTAGTACTGCTCAAGTCATAGGTGTAGAATCTATTTCTATCCATAATGCAATTGGTCGCACCTTGGCGGAAGATATATATGCAGATAGATCTATGCCACCATTTGATAGAGTGACGATGGATGGTATTTGTATCAACTATGATAACTACGAATCAGGTCAACGCATATTTGCTGTAGAATCTATAGCTGCCGCAGGTAGCCCAACCGTAACATTACAAGATAAATCTAAGTGCGTCGAAATCATGACTGGTGCTCCTTTAGCTGTTTCTGCTGATACAGTAATCAGATACGAAGATCTCAAAGAGCTCGACGGTGCATTTGAAATATTAGAACCTACTGTCAGAGGAAAAAATATTCATACCAAAGGGAGTGATCACAGTAAAGGTACTGTGTTACTAAGTAAGAATAAAAGGATAAAAGCAATCGATATTAATATATTAGCTTCTGCAGGCAAATCGATAGTAGAAGTTTATTGCAGTCCCAAAGTAGCGGTTATATCTTCTGGTGATGAATTGGTAGAAATAGATGAAACTCCAACTGACTATCAGATCAGAAAATCGAATGTATATATGCTTCAATCTCGATTGCAAGAACTAGGAGTAGAGTCTAAAACATTTCATTTTGTAGATAATAGCGACTATATTTATTCTGAAATCAAAGTCATTTTAGAAGACTATGATGTCTTGCTAATGAGTGGTGGAGTGAGCAAAGGAAAGTTTGATTTTATTCCAGAAGTATTAGAGCACTTAGGATTCGAAAAGTTATTTCATGGAGTGGCGCAAAGGCCAGGAAAACCATTTTGGTTTGGACGGATGGGAGAGCAAAAAGTATTCGCCTTTCCAGGGAATCCTGTATCTACTTTAGCTTGTTTTCATAAGTATTTTGTGCCTTGGCTCTATAAAGTTAGAGGTTTAGAGTGTCAACCCTTCAAAGTAGTATTAGCCAATAACGTTTCTTTTAAGCCGGATCTAGATTACTTCGCTCAAGCATCTATTTCACAATCAGAAGACGGTAGATACCTAGCGACTGTCAAGCATGGCAATGGATCAGGAGATATGGTAAGTCCGTCAAGTATGGATGGGTTTATAGAGTTGCCTAAAGGGAAAGAAGTTTTTGAAGTGGGAGAGGTGTATGATTTTATAAGGTTTTAATAATGAAAATTTTAAAACTTGATATTTTCATATTGGAAATTAATCAGATTTTAGCATGAGCTCTGATGGATAAACACACGGAACAATTGGTTTGGTCTAATACTCTTAATGTAGAGTATGAAATGAAGAATAAAGTACAATAATGAAAAAAGAACTAACACACATCAACAAAGACGGCCACCCAGGAATGGTAGACGTCAGCGATAAAGCTACTACTATAAGGGTAGCCTCTGCCAGTGGTAATATCATCCTAGGAAATGAAATAATGAAAACTCTATCTGAAGATGGATTTGCAACTAAGAAAGGGTCGATAACACAAACAGCAATTATAGCGGCGACTATGGCGGTGAAAAACACATACAACGCAATACCGCTTTGTCATCAGATTCCGATTACATCTTGTAAAATAAATGTCGATCCGACGACAACAGGATTTAATATATCGTGCACAGTAAAAACTAACGGCCAGACAGGTGTAGAAATGGAAGCATTGCACGGAGTTTCTACTGCAGCATTGACAATATATGACATGTGTAAGGCACTTTCACATAATATGATGATCAGTGATATACAATTGGATAAAAAGGGAGGAGGAAAATCTGATTATGAAAGATAAGCATCACAAACATCCGGCACTGGCTAAACCTGAGAGAGGAATGTATCATTGTAACGAATGGGCTATCTATGGCACCACCTGCGGTCGTATAGAATCATTCGTCAAAGGTTTAAATAATCGATTAGCAGAAAAGTACAATCTCACTTATGTAGATGCAGATCACAATGTAGAAGATTCTGGGACGGATATGCAAATTGGCAAGAAACAATTTTCACAATCAAAGGCAATTTTGTGGAATGAATATGACGACCGATTACAATCATGGCATACAGATGCGGTTATGGTAAATGGAAATCATTATCCAGCACAAAGACAAATCGTATTTATAGATCAGAAAAAAGAAGCTTCGTTACTCAGAAGGGTAGAGCAGTTGAATCTGATAGATGCAGTTATCAGATTAGATGATACGCCTATTTATGGTTTTGTAAAAGAGAAAATAAATGAATCCACTTTAGTAATATCAATCGATGAAATCAACAAAGTAGACCAGCTCATAATAGACCAAATAGAGGGTAACAAATCACCGCTTAAGGCACTCATTCTTGCAGGAGGAAAGAGTAAAAGAATGGGGGAGGACAAATCTCAAATTCATTATCATGGCAAACCACAAGAAGTATTTGCTGCGGATATTTGTTCTGAGTTAGGATTAGAAACATTTATCTCAAAGGCGCACAGTTTTACTGCGGATACTATAGATGGTTATCCAGTAATTAAAGATCGACTGGTAGACATGGGACCATTTGGTGCGATACTATCTGCTATGATGAGCGACCCTGATGCAGCATGGTTGGTGTTGGCCTGTGATCTTCCGTATATCACAAGGACGCATATCAGAATATTGATTGACAATAGAAAAATGAGTCAACAATCGACAGCATACAAACTTATCAATCAGTCATTCCCTGAGCCACTTATTGCAATCTACGAACCTACTATCTATCAGCGTATGCTAAGATTCCTTTCGTTAGGATATGTATGCCCTCGTAAAGTATTGATTAATAGTGATGTATATCATGTAGATCTTTTACAGGCTCAAGTAGGCTATAATGCCAATACTACTGAAGAGAAAGAACAAGCACTAAATAAGCTGAGTCAGTAAGATGGAAAGGAATCGATATATCAGACATACCTTACTAGATCAAATAGGAGAGAATGGACAAAAGAAGTTGTCTGCTGCCCATATCGTCTTGATAGGTTGTGGTGGATTAGGATCTATCGCTGCGCCATATCTTGCAGGCGCTGGAGTAGGCAAGATTACATTAGTGGATGCAGACAAACCCCATGTAAGCAATTTGCACAGACAAGTATTCTTCGATGTGTCATCGATGACTCAAACAAAATCTCAAGCACTTGCAGATCATATAAAAATCCTTAATCCTACGATAGAAGTAATCGTAAAAGAGCAAATGGCCTCAAAGAAAAATATAGAAGAAATCATAAAAGGTGCAACAGTTGTCTTAGAATGTACAGATAATATCCAAACAAAGTACCTCGTCAATGACTATTGTCATATCCACAACATTCCTTTAGTCTACGGAGCGATCTACAAGTACGATGGCTATGTATCACTATTTGCAAATGTAGGTAAAGAGTCGATCCATCTAAGAGATATATTTGGCACACCCAATGAAGATATTCCGACTTGCTCCGAAGTGGGAGTAATGGGCACGCTTGCTGGACTCATTGGACTTATGCAAGCCAACGAGGCGATCAAGTATATCACAGATGCAGGACAAGTTCTAATAGATCAGTTGCTGACGTACAATATTCTGGATAATACTCAGATGAAACTCAAACTGAAAAAGTCATATAAAAATGATATTTCAGCGATCTATCAAGTCAGTAGTTATCAATCCAAATCCATGTGCGATATTACAGAAATCACTCTAGAAGAATTGCAATCCGAAAGATCAAAATACGACCTTATCTCCATTCTAGAGGATTATGAACACAAAGATATTGATAATAATGTAAAGCATGTTCCCTTAAGTACCATCCATCCAGAAGAATTAGTCGAAGACCTAGAGGGCCCGACTGTATTTTATTGCATGACAGGAAAGAGAAGCATAGGTTTGGTTAGGATGATAAGGGAAATAGATTCAAGTGTGGAGGTTTATAGCTTGAAAAATGGTCTGAAGAAGTTATGACGACTGTATGTTTGAGATTTCTTTTGTCAATTAAATCGGCTTCGAAAAGTATTCCCGATAGATTTTTTTTCGAGGATAGAAACCCATAAATATTGCTGGGTACATGAGCACTGTCAAAATAAAATTGGAAGCTGTAAATGTTATATCATCTATGATAATCGAATTATATTCATCAACCTTTTGTACAATGTGACGATGGGTCCATATGGTAAGTGGCCAAGGAAGTGTGCTACCCACATCTACAAATAAAGCCATATCATCAGTAACTTCATCAGCAATAATATCACTTACCCATTCAGTCTTGATAGGACTTAGAAACCTAATGTGTACTCTGTCGCCTTTTTTAGAACCAGTAAACTCTACTATTTTCATTTTACCAAACGGAGGTTTTAGCGCTTCGAATAAGCTAAGGTCAAACGCATCCATGACTTTTATATAGTTACCTTTGATTGAAGTTTTGAATTTTATATTCATTTCTATCTTTGACAATTTTATTTAGAACAATAGACTTTTGGAATAGTTGATAAATCTTTTATTTGATATTATCGGCTTTTTAGGAAAGGTATATATATAACTACCATTAAATTATTCAATGAAGCATCCTAAAGGAATAGAAAAAGTATTAAGCACGATAGTAAAAAGTGAATTGTTACAGAAAGCTATTAATGCGTCTTCTGAAGGAATAACCATAAGTAGTATGTCAACTGAAGATAGAC
>DDCY01000027.1 GCA_002335865.1 Saprospiraceae bacterium UBA1994 | reverse complement strand
AAGACTTAATGTAACTTATACATGTAATGCTCTATCTCCAGTAGCCGCTAATGCAGCTTCCTTTACTGCTTCAGTATATGTAGGATGTGGATGACATATACGTGCCATATCTTCTGCGGAAGCTCTAAATTCCATCAAAGCCACTGCTTCCATGATTATATCTGCTGTACGTGGACCAGTCATATGCACACCCAGTAATTCATCAGTATCTTTATGTGCTAATACTTTTACTATTCCTTCCGTATCCATACTTGCTCTAGCCCTTCCTAACGCTTTAAATGGAAATTTACCTACTTTATATTCTATTCCTTCTTCTTTGAGTTGTTCTTCTGTGCGACCTACAGCAGAAACTTCTGGCCACGTATATACAACCCCAGGAATAAGATTATAGTCAATATGAGGTTTTTCTCCAGACATATACTCAGCAACAAACATAGCTTCTTCTTCCGCTTTATGAGCTAGCATAGCCCCTTTGATTACATCTCCAATCGCAAATACATTGGGTACATTAGTTTGTAGGTGATTATCTACTTCGATTCTTCCTCTATCATCTGTAGTAATTCCTACATTCTCTAGACCAAGATTGTCTGTATACGCTCTACGTCCAATGGCAACTAAACAATAATCTGCTTTAGTTTGAATAACGTCTTCAGTATCTCTCTTTTGAAAATCTACTGTAACACTTGTCTTAGTCGCTTTCACACCTGTAACCATATGCTTGAGGTGAAATTTAACACCAATCTTCTTTAGCGATCTTTGAAGTTCTTTAGCGCAATCCCTATCCATACCTGGAAGAATCCGATCTTGATATTCAACAACTTCTACTTCTGTACCTAATCTTGCATATACAGACCCTAACTCCAGTCCGATAACCCCAGCACCGATTACAATCATGCGCTTAGGTACTTTCTTTATATTAAGTGCTTCAGTAGACGTAATTACTCTATTTTTGTCATAGGCAAATGCTGGAGGTGTAATTGGCTTGGATCCAGTTGCTATGATTACTTTTTTGGTATCAATTTCAGATGAAGAACCATCTTCTTTAGTTACTTTAATTTTGGATGCACTGACAAATGATCCATGACCATGAAGAACATCTATTTTATTTTTTTTCATCAAGAACTCTACTCCTTTACAAGTCTGATCTACCACATCGTCTTTTCGTTGTATCATCTGAGGCATATCTACCTTAAGGTTAGACAATTTGATACCATGAGTCTCAAACTTATGAGAAGCGTTATGGTAGTGTTCCGAACTATCTAAGAGCGCTTTGGAAGGGATACATCCAACATTAAGACAAGTCCCCCCAAGAGTATCATATTTCTCAATAATGGCCGTCTTCATACCTAGCTGAGCGCATCTAATGGCAGCTACATATCCTCCAGGTCCACTTCCTATGATTGCAACGTCGTACATTTTCTTCTTTATTTTATAAGTCCCTTACTGTCAAAATCACTTTTCTTAAAAAACTGTGACTTCAATTGTAAATTAAGATTTAGTGTCAGGTTTAATATCAGGTTTAGTACCGTCACCTTTGTTATTATTATTTGGCGTTCTTTTCTTATTTGTATTATTTCTGCGAGAATTTTCACTTTTTGCTTTTTCAGCCTTAGGTCCATCAGATAACTTATTACCTTTTGACGATGATGCCTGATTAGATTTAGATCCTCTATTTGAGTCTTTTGATTCTAATCTTTTATCTGTTGACCTTTTCACTTGAGGTTTGCGACTACCAGATTTGCTTTTTCTCTTATTGTTTCCCTTTCTTCTTCTCTTAGTTTCAGGTAGTTCGATACCTCCTGTTACATCCGCAAATTGAACCTGTTCAGATTTCTCTTTCTCTTGTTTGAGGATTGCTTCTAGATCTAAAAGTTCCGGTGGATATTCCCCTTCTTTATTCATGGCTTGAATATCTTTGACACGCTGTTTTGGTAAGGCTACCATTGGACCTCGAAGCATTGGATCATCGTAACTATAATATAAGAGACCTTTGAATATATTAGTCTTAATGAGAGAAGCTCTACCCTTCTTCGTTTTGATGTGATCTGCTTTACGAGGGAAATCTTCTAGAGCATCGACGTAAGAATCTAATTCATAATTGAGACAACATTTAAGTCGACCGCATTGACCCGATAGTTTTGTTTGATTGATTGATATATTCTGATATCTAGCAGCCGTAGTACTTACAGATTTGAAATCACTTAACCATGTACTACAACATAGCTCACGACCACAAGCACCAATACCTCCGATCCGAGCTGACTCTTGTCTAGCTCCAATCTGGCGCATTTCGATTTTGACTTTAAATTCTTTGGCATAACTACGTACGAGTTCTCTAAAATCGACTCGACCATCTGCCGTATAATAGAAAGTAGCTTTACGCTTGTCTCCCTGAAACTCTACATCACCTACTTTCATATCTAAGCCAAGACTACGAGATATAGCTCTTGCTTGGACCATAGCCTGCTTTTCAAGAGATCTTGCCTCATCCAACTTTTCTAGATCTCTCTCATTGGCTTTTCTTATTATACTCAATGTAATTCTATCTTCTCCTACTCTTTTCTTTTTCATCTGGAGCCTCACAAGGTCACCAGATAATGAAACTCTACCTACATCGTAACCGCTAGAGCTTTCCACTAATACCATATCGCCTGTATCGCATGAAAGATGGTCTTTTTTGATAAAAAACTCTTTTCGAGATCCTTTTTTAAAAGATACCTCAACCATATTAAACTCCATCGGATCATCCAATTCTAGCGTATTAATCCAATCGTATGTATTTCTTTTATTACAACTTCCAGAGCCACAGTGACCTTTATCGCCACATCCTTTGGGAGTTCCACTACTATCATAGCTGCAATTCGTACACCCCATGTTTATTTATTTTATATGCTGAACGCCTCACTTCAATACATCTCTTACTTAATGGCGTATATGTAAATATTCATCTTTCGATCCAAAGTTACGGATCATATATCTGATATTATGCTAATATATAAGTTATCTATAAGCAATATAGATATCAATGCTTAATTTTTCAATTTTCAACAATCCTACTTGCACCACAACACTTTATTTTAGACCACTTTGACTTTACATATCGTACAACGATTTCACTTGATCCTTAGATCGAAGTATATCACCCAATTCTATTGACTTGGCCATAAGACAAATACGAGGATTGACATTTCTCATAATTTCACTCAGACACTCTTGAAATAACTTTGCTACAGACTCTACCTTTATCATATCCATAATTTTTGTCATATTCTTCGCTATAAGCTGCTGAGAGTCACTGAGACGTGAAACATCTTCTGTCTGCAAATAGAATGCATATTCTCTCATAAAACTCATAGCATACTCCATAAAGTGCTTTATATCCTCTCTCCCTTTGGTATTGAGCATTGTGATCCAATCATTGAGCTCACTGAAATCTCTTTTATAGCTCAATCTCATCCATGAAAGTAATAGGTCAGAATAATCTACAGATGAGCCCAATGCAATATTTAGTGCTTTGTTGAGATCACCATCCGACATCTGTACTGCTTGAGCTAAAATTTCGGAATCGATATTAGGGTGTCTCGCTTTGATATACTCTGTAGCTTGTATATCAGAAACTGGACTTACTTTAGTTATTTGGCATCTTGAAATAATGGTATTAAGAATCCTTTCTTGATTTTCAGCTATCAAAATAATAAAGGTATTATCTGTAGGCTCTTCGATCATCTTAAGTAGTCTGTTTCCTTCTTTTCCTAGGTACTCCGGGAGCCAGATGAGCAATAGCTTGTATGGTGACTCAAATGATCTCATCCCTAATTGCTTTATCATTTCATTACATTCTCGAGTATTGATATTCGGTTGAGTCTTCTCTGCTCCTATATATTGTGACCAAGCATGTATATCCAAATAGGGATTTTCAGAGACAGCAGGCCTCCATTGGTCTAAAAAGTCTTGACTCGTAGTATCTTCTCTCTTCTTACCTTCTTTACTAATGACAGGAAAGGCAAAGTGGAGGTCTGGGTGCTTATATTGCATAGACTTCAGACAGGACTTACATACTCCGCATGCATCACCGTCTTTTCTATCCTGACATAGGATGTAACAGGCATATGCCAAAGCCAAGGCCAGCTTAGGTGAACCAGGCCTACCTAGCAATATCTGAGCGTGAGGTATTCTATCTTGATTTACTTGTGTAACAAGTTGCTTTTTTTCTTTAGCTTGTCCAGGAATTGATAGAAACTGCATAGATGTAATGAGGTCATTAATTAAATCTCAAATGTACATCTCTAAAACTAAAATTACATACGATCTGTTATGTAGGCATAAAAGAAACTAGACAATGAGGATATCTGTATATAGAAAGGCACATTTCAACGCTGCACATAGGCTCCATAATCACACATGGAGTGATGAGAAAAATCAACAAGTCTTCGGCAAATGTAATAATCCTCATTATCATGGGCACAACTATGAGTTAGAAGTAAGATTGAGTGGTGAAGTAGACCCTGAAACTGGTTACTTATATGACTTAGGAATACTCTCAGATCTCATCAAAGACAAAATAGAAAATAGATATGATCACAAGAATCTGAATATAGAACTTCCAGAATTTAAAGATACTATACCTACTGCAGAACATATCTGTTTTGAAATCTATAAAATACTTCGAGGAAACATAGAAGACAAATACGACCTAGGGATCAAACTTTGGGAGACACCTAGAAATTATGTGGAGTATCCTGCTATATAGTTAAAACTATGTAGATAAAAAAAGCCAATGCACAAGTACATCAGCTTTTAAATATTCTAAAGAAGGTAGTAAAAACTACCTTTTGCTCAATTTCATTGTCTTTATTACTTGTCCTTCTTTACTTATCAACCTTACTAGATACATTCCTTTATTTAGATGCTCTATGCTGTGAGTTTGACCCGTTATATGATTCATTTCTTCAACTAACTTACCTACAACATTATAGACGCCAATAGTCTTTACATATTCATCAGACTTCACTTGAAAGATATCTGATGTTGGGTTAGGGAAGATTTTTACCGTTGCTAAATCAACATCTTGAACTGCAACTTGACCACCAACTGTAACTGATAAAGAGTGCGATGTCATTGAAAGCGTATCACCATCATACTCTACATCTGAAAAATCTAAAGGCGTATGATTTGATGTCGTATAATCAAGATAATAAGTGTTTATAGTAACTGAACCAACACCTTCAACTCCATTTGGATTAGTATGGAAAGACCAATCTAATGGAGTATTTTCATAAAACCTATTAATCTTGTAAGCTCCTGATGGGCAATTACGCACAGATTGAAAATAACATAATATATTATCACACAACCAAGTATCCCATTCATCTGGTGTATCCTCTTCCAAAATAATTTCCCAATGCACCCAAACAGAATCTTGGCCTTGTAATTCTAGGCTATATTTTAATTCTATATCAGTCTCACTAGGGTCACCAATAATTGATAAATCTGTAGACACATTCAACTGTGCAGAAACAGTCAGTGAGGTTAGAAATAGTAAAGTGTAAAGTAAATTTTTCATCATAAAAACATTTTTCTTGGTACTCTTGTTGACTAGCTTACCTACTTAAAATCATTCAACCTCAAAATTGACAAAGCCATATACAACGTAAATATAATGGATTGTGAGCAATAACACGATGTAAATTGTGTTAATAGAAAGCTAATAAAGTCGCGATAGATACTACAAGAACAAACTTGAAATTGAAAAATTATAGTTAGTGTCTTAGAATAATAAAAAAATCGTTGCTAATTCCTGCATTCACAATAAATAGGACTACGACAAGTTAGAAGTAAAATAGTTTTCTCTAAAGGAATAAAAAAAGGCCTTCTCATAAATGAGAAGGCCCTGTATATCAGACAGTTACTAAACTATATTATTTAACAACTGTTATCTTTTTAGACACAAATTTATCACCTACCGTTAAGTGTAAATTATACATCCCATTTGTAAGATTAGACGTATTATAATCTAAGGTTGTATTACCTACTACAGTACCTAAATTTACTCTTTCAACTTTACGACCTAACATGTCATAAACATCTAAAGTTACATCTGAAACAACATCAACATCGATTTGGATGAAAGCTACCTCATTTACTGGATTTGGGAATACTTGAGCTAATGTATTATCGTATAAATTCTTATTGCTAGTAACAAATAAACCTCTTTCAACTGCATCTGCAACTGAAGATTGCATTACGTTAATCACATTATTATTATTGTCAATTAAGGCTCCAACAATATACATATTTTCTGTATTTTGATTAGCAGGAATTACCATGGAAGAAAATATATATCCTGCACCGCCACCAGCAGTTACTTCAACAGGGTTAGTCCCAAAGAATCCTCCCATCATAGCTCTTGCAGTATGATTATATCCATCGACAACAGCTTGGGCACCTAAGAATTCGAATCCTCCCATCGGACCTTGATTACCGCCAGAATATGCGTTAGTCTGAGTCCACTGTGTACCTCCAGAAGAAGCACCTCCCTCAGTAACACCATTTTCAGTCAAAGCTGCGAAAAATTTAACTTCACTCATGTCTTGAGCAAAATCTGAACCTTCAACCGAGACAGTAAGTGTACGCGTAGCTTCATCAAAAGAAGCACCAATGTCTACATAAGCCATAGGCGCAGTAGTCATTATATCTACAGATGGAGCACCTATTTCAGAAGGATCTATAATATTAGTTTTGTTAAAAATTACACTTGGAAAACCTGTAAACCCTGGGAATGCTCTTAATTCAGCATCATAGTCAGATACTAACATAGGATCATTAGCTCCATTGTGCACAGCTACACCAACAAAATTATCAGAGAAACAATCTGAGTATCTATCCATAAAGTAAGTACCTCTTGGACACCAAGTACACCAAGTACCTGTAGCTTCCTCTACTAATACACCTGCACCTTCAACAGTCATAACACCATTAATCACATCATTAGCGCTGTTATTAGACATGTCTGTTTCTGCAACACCATTTGGCATTGAAACCATTACTGCCATTTGATTAGCTCCTTCAGCCACTTCAGCCTCAAAATCCGTAGTAAATGAACCAAAGCTAAATGGAGCAATATTCAGTCCAGTCACAGTCTCTGTCGTAGTATTAGTACCGTCACTAACAGATACATCAATGCTTGTAAGAGTTTCTAAACTATTGTTAGTTATACTTCCGTAAAAAGAAGAAGTTTCTCCGACAGCTGCATTTTCACATTTAAAATCAACATAATCCACTCTAATATCTGGATCTGGAGCGTCAATAATTTCAATATCATCAATACAGTAACCATAATTCCATTGGTCGCCATCGATATACTCAAATGCAAGCTGAATAGTCTTACCACCATACTGCGTAACTTCTACATTAGCTAAATCCCAACCTAATGCTGTTAAATCTTGAATTTCAGTCCAAGTAGCACCTGCATCTTCACTAGCAAATACCTTAGCTGTTTCATCAGCTCCTTGGTAATCACCATTTATAAAGTAAGCATTGTGTCTCAATAAAAGTTGTCCCGTAGCGGCTGTCAAATCTATCGGTGCTGTAATCAGTCTTCCTGATCCATCAACACCATTTCCTAAACCATCATCATTTACACACATAAAAGATGTAGTGTTATCAGCTGGGTTAAAATAAGCACTACCTAATGATCCAGCAGTTCCATACATCCATGCATTCTCAGCTGTCCAACCATCAGGTATACCTCCTTCAAAATCTTGAGTGAAATACTGAGCCGAAACAGTCATAGATACTAAGAACAAACTTAGTACTCCAAGTAAAGTTTTTTTCATAATTAGTTATTGTGGTTTGGTAAATTCGATTAATTAATCGGTCCAATTTAGTAAAAAATGTTCTTATAACTATACCTTAAAATAAAAAGTAGTAAAATGAGTGCCTTCAAGACAATTATATAAATTAATAATAATTCGATAGTCCGATTTAAGACTCTAAGTAATAGATGTCCTTTCCAGAACCAAAATCAGGATTTAAGTTCCTTTATTCTTTATATATTGAAGATGCTTAGATGACCTGATTAGTTGAGAAATCACAAGAGACCTCCACAGTGACTATAGTAGTTGCTATCTAATCAGATATTGTAAAATAAAAACAATACGAAACTATACTAACTATGCATATAGCCATCATTGGTAATGGCATCAGCGGTATCACTACTGCTAGATGGATCCGAAAGCTGAGTGACCATAAAATCACAGTAATATCCTCCGAAACGGAGCATTTTTTCTCACGAACTGCTATGATGTATATCTACATGGGACACATGAGATATAAAGAGACTAAGCCCTATGAAGATTACTTTTGGGATAAAAATAGAATTGATCTTGTTAAGGATCATGTCGATAATATAAATTTTGATGGTAAAACACTGTCTATGAGAATAGGAGCGGATATAAAATATGACAAACTGGTACTTGCTTTGGGTTCTGCCACTAACAAATTTGGTTGGCCTGGCCAAGATCTCAATCGTGTAGCTGGATTATACTCCTATAGTGATGTAGAAAACATGGAACGCCATACACCTGGATTGAAACGTGCAGTAATCGTAGGCGGTGGGCTGATAGGTATAGAAATGGCTGAGATGTTTCGCTCAAGAGATATACCCGTAACTATGCTCGTAAGAGAGAGTAGCTATTGGAATAATGTACTCCCAGCAGAAGAGTCTCATATGATTAGCAGACATATAAAAGGACATCATATCGACCTTAGACTCAGCGAAGAGCTTGAAAGCATAGAAGATGACGGAAACGGCAATGCATGCGCTGTAAAGATGAAAAACTCAGGTGAGCGCATGAAATGCGAATATGTAGGTCTCACTGCTGGAGTCCACCCAAACGTACAATGGCTCAAAGAGACAATGCTCAATGTCGAAAAAGGAATAGTTGTGGACAAGCATCTAGAGACTAATATCAAAGATGTATATGCTATCGGTGACTGCGCTCAATTATCCGAACCGAGGCCTGGTAGAAAAAATATAGAAGCTATATGGTATGCAGGACGAATGATGGGTGAAACAGCTGCTTATAATATATGTGGAAAATCGGTAGACTACGATCCTGGTATTTGGTTCAACTCAGCAAAATTTCTAGATATAGAATATCAGGTATATGGAGATGTACCTGGCACATTACACGATTATCTTTCTACACTATATTGGGAGCATCCTGAAGGTGACAAGGCGATCAGAATTAACTATCATACTGATAACAATAAAGTTGCAGGGTTTAACTTGATGGGTATCAGGTTTCGCCATGAAGTGTGTGAAAAATGGATCAGAGATGGAACTTCGCTTCAAGAGGTACTAGAAAATCTAAATCTAGCAAATTTTGATCCTGAGTTTTATAAGACTTATGAGACACTGATCAGAAAAAGTTTTTCAGAGCAATCAGGTATCAGCTACCAAGTGAAATCCAAAAGGATACTGGATAGAGTCACTGCGTTTTTAACTAGTTAGAAGAAAAAAATACAAATGTCAAATTATATAGATAAGAGTTTATCAATAGCCAATCCTAACCCTCATAACTTGGGTCTGACTGAGCGTCTAGCTATCCTTTCAGGACTTTTAGGCCTAACTATAGCCGGACTACATGCTGGAGGTGTAAGTTTCGCTAGTACAGGGATGACATTCACTATCGCTTTCACTCTGATGGGCATGAGTCTACTGTGGTATTCATACCAGCATTATGCTACAAAGAAAGCAGGTGTTAAAAATGATGGTGTATGGTTTAGTTCTTTGGCGAGTAGAGGTGTAATAGGATGGATACTTGGGATTGTTTTGACAGGATTTTATGTGTTGTTATACTGGTTTCCGGAGGTACTGGGAATGGGTAAAGCTGGTGCTGCCAATACAGGAATTATTTCTCTATTTGATCCTTTATCGAATGTATTTCATGGAAAGCCAGCAAGTCAATGGTTTATGTATGGTACGATGTACACATTTGCGATATTATTCTTTGGAATAAAATTTATATACAAATACAGACAAAACCGATATCAGGTTATTAGGACATTGTCAGTTATGTTCTTCCAATTATTCTTAGCGTATTTGATACCTGAGATTTTATCAGGACTCAATGGAGGTTTTGAAGGAAATTGGTTTGATATGGATCTTAAAAATCAATGGCCGCTAGATTATGACTTTGCTCAGCAATGGCATATTGACAATATGCTTTCTGCTGGAAACATCGGATGGTTTTTCTTCATATGGAGTCTATTATTAGTATTCGTAGTATCACCTTATCTTACATACAAATATGGAAAGAGATGGTATTGCTCATGGGTGTGTGGATGTGGGGGATTAGCAGAGACAGCCGGAGATCCATGGAGACATCTATCAGATAAGTCGATAAATGCATGGAAGATAGAGCGATGGATGATTCATGCCGTCTTGCTCTTTTCATTTGTAATGACTATCGCTGTAGTATATTCTTATCTTGGTAAGGATCCGTCAAAATATTCACTAACTCAAACAGGATTTACATTGATCATTATAGGACTGTTATTGGCCTTAGCTGCTTCCTATGCATTTCTTCAAAAGAAAAATGCAGACGGAAATAAAAACAAGATTTACTTAGCATCAGGCTCGGCCACCTTAGTCGCTATCCTACTCGGCATGAATTGGTTGTTTGGAAGCGGCAATGCTTTTTTCCTTGGAGGCGATGCATTTAAAAGTTCTTATGGATTCTATATTGGAGCATTATTTTCTGGTGTAGTCGGTGTCGGCTTCTACCCTATTATGGGAAGTCGTGTATGGTGTAGATTTGGCTGTCCTATGGCAGCGATTTTGGGATTGCAGCAAAAGCTATTTTCAAAGTTTAGAATCACAACAAATGGAGGACAATGTATCTCATGTGGCAATTGCTCTACTTATTGTGAAATGGGTATAGATGTTAGATCTTATGCGCAGAAAGGACAGAATATAGTGAGAGCTAGTTGTGTAGGATGTGGTATCTGTTCAGCTGTATGTCCAAGAGGTGTTTTGAGACTTGAAAACGGGTCTGAAGATATCTTTAGTAAAACTGACGAGTATAAGGCAATACATATAAGTAACGAAGGAGTTAAGATAGATTTGTTGAGGTAAGTCTGCTGCCGTCAATCTTTTACGTTTGGTAACAAACGACACGCTTACATCGCGATCAATCTTACTTCAGTACTCTAGGCCTCTTAAATACCGGCACTGTACTACATGGCTCACCATACTTCACAGACTGTGCATATGGCTTAAGAGCTTCAGTAAGTGCCATGTATGCTGCTGCTGGCACAGGTTTATTGCTACACCCTTTTATAACAACTTTCTCACCTTCGTACTGATCGTAATCTTGTGATGCAACGAATGTCTTATAGTAATGATTGAGGAATTGATCTTGGTCTCCTTGATAGCTATCGAATGTATATGGCTGTGCATAACTGATAACAAGCATATATGCCCACACAGGTATGATAGCATCAGCACTACAGTAGATTAGTAAGATCTTATCTTGGTACTGTGTCCATTCGTGCTCTTTGAGGGCTGCACGGAAGTCCTTTTCTTTGAGTATAAGTCCTTGAAAGAGGTGATCTTTGAGATCAAATATTGCAATCTCGTTTACTGGATAGTAATCCTCAAGATTAAGGGTAATGAGGCTAGAATTGGCTACTCTGTTGACTAATGGTGCGTCCATCGATAAATTATTCATTCTTCTTTGTAACCCATAATCAGGCTAGATGGTTCTAACATCATTGATGTAAAACGAAAATCGTTACCCTTCTTCGCTTGGCGGACCTAATACTGGAGGCAATTCTTCATTTAATTCCTCTTTTACTTCTGATATTTCTTCAGAAGGTATTGCAATTACTTCTTCTAGTGGTGCAGGTTCTCCTACTTGAGAGTCAGGAATATTAAAGTCCTTGATTTTCGGCATGTCTGACATATCCCTGAGGCCAAAGTATTCCATAAATTTGTCACTTGTACTATACTCAAGTGGTCTTCCTGGCCCTTCGCTACGCCCACTTATTGCTACGAGCTCTTTTTCCAAAAGTTTTTGTACCGAATAATCGCAACTTACGCCTCTAATTTTCTCCATTTCACTCTTAACCACTGGCTGCCTGTACGCTATAATCGCCAAGGTCTCAAGTGCCGCTGTCGATAGTCTCCTACTACTTTGTATTTTGATATATGCGCCAACGATTCCATGATAAGCACCTTTAGTCATAAACTTGAATCCATTATTGATCTCTACGATCTCAATCGCAAACTTCTCGTCCTGATACTTTTCTATTAATTCATCTATAGCTGACTCGATACTATCGGTATCCACTTTCGTCTCAAAATGATTTTCTAGCGATTCTTTTAGAAGGGCAAATCCTATAGACTGATCCGAAACGAATATTAGAGATTCTATATATTGACTAAGCTTTTCCATAAGAATTAATAATTACTGTAAACATAGTGATTTTGAAAATATATATAGTCTCAGTTAACAAGAAAGTAAATTGTCATATACACTAAAGAGAAAAGCCTCAACCTAAAAAAACAAAACTATTTTGCGAGTATATACGACTTCAATTAACAAGAAAGTGAATTGTATAAACGCTAAACATAAAAGTATACAACAACACAAAGCATAGCTATTTTGACTACATGTATAGTACCCGCTACGATGAAAATAGATATATTTTAGAATATGGATTTAGTGGCTCTTGAGGGGGTTTACCGATAGTGCTTCGCAATATTTATTGTCTACGTTAAAATACATATCCAATTCTCATCCCGTAGATATTTTGAAGGCCATTCCCACCTGACAGATCAGCTCGTCTTATTGAAGGCGCAAAGCTCTCTACTTGTTTAGTACCACCAAGTCCATAGTACATTTTGACATAGAAACTCTTAGTTATCTGATAGTGTAAAACTCCTTGCACTCCGAATGAGAGCTGATTATACTCAATAATACCTCCTGACTGAAATACATTCCGAAAATTACCTGTAGTAAATATGCCATATCCACGAATATATAATCCTCTCATAGGCCTATCTTTTTTGCCAAACATATTCATAGGGAGGCTGAAACCTAGTTCTACCATAGAGCCTTTATGATCTATTGCTTCAAAAGAGACATTCGCGGATGAGGAAAATCGTTTAAAGCCGATATCAAAGGCATACTTCTGTTTTAAATATTGAAAATGCAAGGATAAAAAATCATTAAACAATCCGTCAAGATTCGTCTCTAACATTATGTATGATCCAGAAATTGCCTCACTTGTTGTGATATTACTTTGATCAAGGAAGGCAAGTTGATCGTCTCCGCCAAATACAATTTTCTTCACAATAGCCGCATCCATTTTATATAGAAGTGCCCTACTTGTGTCTCCTAATTCGTAGAAGTGAATATAATAGTCTTCCACGGATTCGATATTACAATAGATAACCTCTCCAGATCTCTTGACAATCAAATCTTGAGCTACTGCACCATTAGACACAAAAAATAATAATATGTAGAGTAATCTTACCATCTTAGAAGTCTTGCATCTCTATCAAATCCACCAAATACGTATCCCATTTTAATACCCAAACTAAAGGCTATGTTATCACTACCATTTAGATCTCCATCTTCGAAATCTAGTACTCCTGTTCTAGTAGGAGTATTTAAAAAATCTATTTTGTTTTTTCCTTTGTAGATATGGATTCCTCCATACCCTTCGAAAAGTATTCTATTTTTAAACACTACTTGATAGTTAATTACTGTACCTATATGTACATAGTAGTATTTTTCTTGAGCATTCTCTATATCAATCTGTGCATAGCAGGCTCCTACTGTGGGCTTGATACCGATACCGTCTAGCACATGAGAATTCTCTATTTTTCGGTCACCGTTAATAAAATCTCCTAATCTGAATCGATAACCTAAATCTATACCACCACCCTTTTTCTCCTCTGGAAAATCCTGGATACTGACTCCAAATACCTTGAAAGTTATCTCAATACTATTTAGCGGATCTAATGCTTTTTCGTAAGAAAACTGTAATGAATTGTTCAGAAGAGATAGTAAATTAAATTTGATCACCTTAGAAGTATTATTAGAGTGATCAGTCGGGTTTCTTGGATTCTCACTAAACTCAACTTCCTTAATGTATTTTTTTTCAATTTTGTAGAACTCGTCTTGAGGATCAAGGTATTCTATATGAGTATCTGTGATACGTGTGATTGTACATAAGGTCTCATCGCCCTTCTTAGAGATAATCTTATCCTGCGCAATGAGAGATTGCATACCTACCATCACTGACATCAGTAGCATCGTACCTATTGTCCTTTTCAATATCGACTTGCCCATTATTGTACTATTTCTTGATTCACTCTATTCTTTTTATCCCTATTGATAAGCCAAAGGATACCTAAAATACCTCCAACTACAAATAATGTTGAAATTTTTTGGGCCTGAGACATTTCTATACCCAAAAAACTACTCTTATCATTCACTCTAATCTCTTCAATGAGGAATCTCATAATACCATTATAGATCATATATAAAAAGAATAATATTCCTGCTATCTGTATTTTTTTACGCACCATCCAAAGCATTAAAAATCCTCCAAACCAAAATATAGTTTCAAATACAGAAGTTGTATAAACCGCTTCTTTCAATTGGTGGCAATACCTTATTCCACAAGCGGTAAAGCATCTATCTTCTTCGGAGATGCGTGGTTCGTAAGCATTGTTATATGCCTCTTGTGAACAGCCTTCTACTAGACCACCACTTTGTGCTACGTTATTTGGAAAATCATAGGACCACATCCAATCTGGTAAGAACCAAAAATCTGGGATCCCTGCCGCCACTATACCCCAATCACCATCTCCTGATAGCTGACATCCTAATCTACCAACAGCATACCCTACTAAAATACCCATACCTCCTATATCCATCACATACCAAGGATTGATCTGAAGTTTACGTATATACCATATTACCACGATAGAGGCTAGAATCACTCCACCAAGTACATTGAGTCCACTACCGCTAAATATGATACCCATTGGATCCTTAGCTAATGCTGGAAGATTTTCGAATACCGAAAAGAGTTTAGCTCCTATCACTCCGCTCAAGCCTGCAAGTATCACAATATCTGAGGTCTTTTCATGAGGACTTAGCATTACTTCTTTCACATTAGGACCATCGGGATTTTTCCTGCTTTCTATATAGAGATAAACAGCCACAGTTGCTCCCAAAAGCAGGCCAATAAGCCAATTCCCTTTAAATGAAAATATAACACTTGATGAATCTGATTGAAAGTCATCAAAATTATTAATGACATAAGGAATTTTAAATCCAAAAAAAAATGCGATAAGACCATTAGTCAATACATCGCTCATCTGAGTATTCGAAGATTTTACCTTTTGCTTTATCGCTGAAATTTTACCTTCTTCCTCAAGTCTGATTAGCTCCTTTTTGAGTACCCATCCAGCTGCAAGTAGTGCGCTGGCAAGCAACAGTCCAAAAGTCTTGAAAATCGATGTCCAATTATCAGGCTGAGTACCGAACAAATCGTGAAGTAAATAACTGATATCCGGGTACATATATGTTTTTATTGACTATTGAAATAATACGGATAAATGCTAAAACAAACAATAATATAGATTCTCAATGTAAAGCTATAATTTATGGTATTGTTACTGACTTTTAATCATTGTAAACATATAACAAATGTGCAATGCACTCACAAAGCAATATATTAACACTTAATTAGGTTCAATTACGTAATTACGCCACTATCCAATATTTGAAATATCAGACCACTTTGTAAACATATTACATCTAAATATCACTAATGAACGCTTTAAATTATACAAGATATCTGAAATGAAAAATTATTGACAATGTTAAGACTTATGATTATTCTTTATATTTATTACTTAGAATTTATAGAACCACTTGACTGACATTGATCAGTATTTTTTGTGAAGTTGACATAGGGTCTTTCATTTTCTCTCCTTCCCTATCACTTTGAGGTATTCATCAATATCATCATTAGCAACAGCTACAGACAATACGTAATGTTGAACTTTCCATCCTTCATCATCATCTTTAGTTACTACACCTGAACCTCTGCAAGGCCCCATCCAAGTATCTAATACTTCATCAAACCAAGCGATATCTATATAGTCTTTGGAATATACATTACGCTCTACCTTAGTGAAGGCCCAAGCTTTACCCTTAGCAAAATATGGTGCAGCAAAATTCAAGAATTTTCGTTTACTCCAAACCTCGGTCTCATCGGTACCTACGTAAACCGAGTTGATGGCCATCAGATCAAAATATGAGATACTGTCAGCATTAGAAGCTCCGCGGTGCCAATTATCCAGCATCTCATTAATCGCCAATTTAGCATCATGAGATATGCAAGCTGTATCCCCCCTACTATCTGCTAGTGAAATTATTTTCCAGCTAATACCATCTATAACCATCACGAAATTATTCACTCCACAATGACTTAATTCTCCTTTATAGTAAAAGGTATAATCCATACATACATTTGCTAATCCTCCATCAAAATCTACTTTTAAATTACATATTTGTTCATCAAGTTCTCCAACTTTAGACCTTGCAATAGATTGAATAAACTGATCCTTCGTACCAGCTTCGATAGGATTATTATCATCAAACAGAAAGGTACTAGATAATGAAGCGTTATCCATAAGTACTTCATTGAGATATGATGTATCAATATCAGACATTGCCTGAAAAAATCTGTGAATTACATCTGCTGGATCTGTCTGTGAGAATCCTGAAAATGACAATGCCGATAAAAGAAGAAGTAATTTAATTTTCATAATAACAAATGTATTTAGTTAAGCCTTTACCCAAGAAACACAATAAATTGTTCAGTTCGTAGAATTCTATTCAATACTTGTTATAGTCTGAACCAACCTACTAAAATGTCTACTCCTTTTCGCATAATTATACAGCAATAAAAAAAGTCAATAATCTTACGATCATTGACCTATTCTATTACATTGAAACTCTAACAATTCAAAATTTTTATTTTCTACACTTATATTTTATTGCGTCACCATCCTATACTGAAAAACTATGCTAAATTAATAGTGACTATGGACCATGTGATCATACTGCCAAATATCAATTTTCATATCTGAAATACAACTATTTTTTTAGTCATTTTTAATAAAAAACTATGTTAGTTCGGCACTAATTTTCAGTACGCTATCTTTTGCATCACCGTAAAGCATATCTGTATTCTCTTTAAAGAAAAGCGGATTCTGCACTCCCGCATATCCGGTAGCCATAGACCTTTTCATCACTACTACTTGCTTCGCCTTCCAAACCTCTATTACAGGCATACCTGCGATAGGACTATTTGGATCATCTTGTGCTGAAGGATTTACTATATCATTAGCACCGATTACCAATACTAAATCTGTATCAGGTAAATCATCATTAATCTCATCCATCTCCTGTACAATATCATACGGTACATTAGCTTCCGCTAGTAATACATTCATATGCCCTGGCAATCTTCCTGCCACTGGATGTATCGCGAATCTAACTTCCTTTCCCTCGGCTTGTAATTGCTCGACCATCGCATATATTGGGTACTGAGCCTTAGCTACTGCCATACCATATCCTGGTACAATTACCACAGATTCTGCATCCTTTAGCATCTGAGCGACTTCAGCATGATCGGCAGCTGTCACATCTCCAGTCACCTCAAGGGCTTCGCCTGTGGGAGTTGCTCCAAAGCCTCCGAAAATCACTGACCAAAAAGATCTATTCATCGCTTCACACATAATGATAGAAAGTATAGCGCCAGAACTTCCCACAAGAGCACCAGTGACAATTAGTAGATCATTACCTAACATAAACCCTGCAGCTGCAGCGGCCCATCCTGAATACGAATTGAGCATCGACACCACCACTGGCATATCAGCACCACCTATTGCCATGACTAACATCACACCTATAAATAATGCTATAGCAGTCATAATGTATAAGGGATACATACCATCTATCCCTAAAGCTTGAACGAAAAAATAGCACAAAACAACAGATCCAATCACCAATAGAATATTAACTACATGTCTACCTGGATAGAGTAATGGCTTACTTCCAATTTTGCCATCTAACTTACCCCAAGCTACTATAGAACCAGTAAATGTAATCGCACCAATAAAAACTCCAATAAATATTTCGATTAAGTGAATAGTACGATCAGCTCCTAATAAAGATTGTGTCTCAGGATCTAAATAAGACCCGTATCCTACTAGTACTGCAGCCAAACCCACAAAACTGTGTAATATGGCAACTAGCTGTGGCATAGAGGTCATTTCTACTTTACGAGCAACTAAAATTCCGATCAAACCTCCTACTGCAATGGCTGCAATAATAAAAGCTTGCCCTTCTATTCCTTCGCCAAAAATGGTAGAAAGCACGGCTATAATCATACCCACTATTCCAAACCAGACGCCTCTTCTAGCTGACTCTTGTGATGAAAGTCCACCTAGACTCAGTATAAATAAGATACTCGCTAATAAGTATGATGCTAATTGTAATTGTGATGATATCATTTGTTGATATTGATTATTATTTGATGGTAAATGGGTGATATTCTCGCTTTAAGATAACTCTTAGCTTACACCAATTTTACTATAAATAGCACTAATTATTCTCAACTAATGCCGTTACAATTCGAAAATAGCTAATATAACTAGTGCCATTTTCAACAGTAAAAGGTATTAGCCTTTTCTAAACATTTTGAGCATTCTGTTGGTAACAAAAAACCCGCCAGCAATATTTATCATGGCTACTAATATCGCTACTAAAGCTATAATGGTCATAGGTGATGTCAAATCATGTTCAGTGAGCAATAATCCTCCAATGATTATGATACCACTAATTGCATTGGTTACGGCCATTAGAGGTGTATGCAACGAGTGAGATACATTCCATATCACTTGCCAACCAATGAATACTGATAATACAAAAACCGTAAAATGCCCCATAAACTCTTTAGGAGCAAAGAGACCTAAGAAGTATAATAAGGCGGCTATAAGTACTAAAGATATAACAGTACTGTTCGATTTTGTTTTTGATTTTGCCTCTTTGGGTATATTAGAATTAGCCTCTTCCGAAGCTGCAGATTTTGCTTTTTGGGGACTAACTGGAAGTGGTTCTGGAGGCCAATGTACATCACCATTATAGGTAACCATTGCACGCTTGACCACGTCATCATTCATATCTATTTTCCAAGCTTCGGCTTTGCCCATGTCATCTAACAAGTGACAAAGGTTATTACCATAAAGCTGACTTGCTTGCGAAGGCAGTTGATCAAGTTTCCCTAAAATCGTCACTCCACTCTCTGTAGTATATATTTCGCCATCTCTAGTTTCAGTACAATTGCCACCACTAGATGCTGCGAGATCTACTATGACTGATCCCGGTTTCATAGCGGCTACGTGATAGTCTAGCCAAAGCTTCGGAGCTTGCCTGCCTGGAATCTGCGCAGTAGTGATCACGATGTCAACCTCAGCCGCTTGCTCACTGAACAAGGCCATCTCTGCATCGATAAATGCTTGACTCATTACTTTACTGTATCCAGATGATGTAGAGCCATCTTCTTCTATCTCTACAGAAAGAAACTTAGCACCCATGCTCTGTATCTGTTCTTCTACTTCCATTCTAGTATCAAATGCTCTTACGATAGCTCCAAGAGACTTGGCTGTTCCTATTGCTGCCAAGCCTGCGACTCCTGCTCCTATTACGAGTACCTTAGCGGGATCTACCTTACCTGCGGCTGTTATCTGACCATTAAGAAATCTGCCAAAATGATTGGCACTTTCGATAACCGATCTATATCCTGCAATATTCGCCATAGATGATAATACATCCATTTTCTGTGCTCGAGAAATACGAGGTATCGCGTCCATTGCAATTGCATTTACACCTTTATCAGCTAACTTTTGGAGGATATCTAGATTCTGTGCCGGAGAAAGATAACTAAGACTTACCTGCCCCTTATGCATCATTGCTATTTCAATATCACTTACTGCTTGCACTTTGAGTATAATGTCAGTCTTCTCATAGATATCTTGAGCACTATCAAGTATAGTCGCTCCACTCGATACATATTCTTCATCTGAATAATTAGAATTCCTTCCTGCACCAGATTGGATATAAACATCGAAGCCTTGTTTCTTGATTAGTCTTACTACTGTTTTGGGAGTAGCCCCTACTCTTTGTTCGCCTATCGCGATCTCACTTGGAATTCCAACTTTCATATAATATTAATCGTTTGTCTTTGAATCAAAAATAAGCTTTTGAATCATAACCACAAGAAAGTTGATAAATCTATAATGAGATAGTTTGACAGAGATATATCATTCCTCAGTTAAACTATCAAAATCGTTCAATTCTAAAAGGAAGGTTGTAGGTATGTTGATAAGGTAAAATAGTTTCGCTAGCAACCGTTTGAACTCAAAACTGATAACGCAGTATACCTAAAAGCCTAGAAGAACCGAGAAATAATCTTCTCAACTATTTGAACCGCATTAGTAGCTGCTCCTTTTCTAAGATTATCAGACACAATCCACAGGTTGAGTCCGTTTTTCACTGTATCATCTCTTCGGATACGGCCCACAAATACTTCATCTTTGTGATGCGCGTGAAGCGGTGTAGGGTAATGATTGTTAGCTAGATCATCCATCACTACTACTCCTGGTGTGGCAGCTAAGAGTTCTCTCATATCAGACATCTCGTATGGCTTCGTAAGTTCTACATTAACTGCTTCTGAGTGACCACCATTTACAGGTACTCTTACAGCTGTAGCAGTGATCTTAATACTATCATCAGATAGTATCTTCTGCGTCTCATTGACCAATTTCATCTCCTCTTTGGTATAATCATTATCCAGAAAAATATCACAATGCGGTATGCAATTGGCAAAAATTGGATGTGGATATGCACGATCCTCTCCTTTGACTTCCTGATTAGCGCGCTCTGTATTGTATTGGTGTACCGCTAAAGAGCCTGTCCCTGTATATGATTGATAAGTAGAAATAACGAGTCTATTCAATCCATATTTACGATGAATACCAGACAAAGCAAGAACCATTTGTATAGTAGAGCAATTAGGGTTAGCAATGATCTTATCATCAATAGTGAGCTTATCACCATTAATCTCAGGCACAACTAGTTTTTTAGAAGGATCCATTCTCCAAGCAGAGCTATTGTCTATTACAAAGCATCCAACATCAGCGTACTTAGGAGCCCACTCCAGCGATACCGATCCTCCAGCCGAAAATATAGCAATATCAGGTTTTGCGTCTACAGCTTCCTGATTAGTAATGAGCGTATACTCCTTGCCTTCCCATGTTAGCTGCTTCCCTGCCGATCTTTCTGAAGCCACTAGTATCCATTCATCTGCTTGTATCTTCCTCTCAGTCAATACTTGCTGCATTACCTGCCCAACGAGCCCAGTGACTCCTACAATTGCTATTTTCATACTATATATCTTATATCTATACCGAATATCAATACCCCAAATTTACTTTCTATTAATGTATTTATAGTAGCTTTATATACCATTTGAATACAGAAAGTCATTTTACGTATGCCACACTCAATTATTCGATTTGTTCTATTCCTTTCGTTGATAGTTTGCTCAGATCGAATTAGTGCTCAACTGGTAGATGATTTTAGCGATGGTGACTTTACCAATGGACCGTCATGGACAGGTGATACTGACGACTTTGTCGTAAATATTAATGGTGAGCTTCAACTTATGGCTCCCGAGGCCGGAGAATCTTCTCTTTTCACTACTTTGTCGTATCCTGACACAATTCAATTGGATATGACTTTCAGACTTGAGATGTCGCCTTCGTCTAGCAATTTCGGATTGATTTATCTTGGGCTAGATGATTTAGATCCATCAGTAGCTAATGGATACTATCTTCAAATTGGCGAATCGGGTAGCAATGATGCTATCAAGTTATATAGGTTGGATAATGGATCAGAAATACTGCTTGCGACAGCTAGCGATGGTGCTATAGCTAGCGATCCAGCTCAAGCGAGAATATCAGTTACAATACATCCAGATGGACTTTGGAGTTTCAGCACAGATTATGGCCTTTCGGGATTTAACGAATTGGAATTTGAGGTTATGGATGACACTCATAGTTTTAATGGCCTAAACATTTTTGGTATCTATTGCGAATACACGGAGACTCGAAAGGAGAACTTCTTTTATGATGACATAAGCATTATGAAATTTGAACAGGATGAAACAGGGCCTCTACTCACTAATCTATCTGTAACTGGCGATAAAACGATTCTTCTTTCTTTTAATGAAAAAATTGATGCAGTAACTGCGGAAAACTTAGATAACTATATCGTAGATCAAGGATTGGGATCTCCAAGTGGTGCGATATCGGATGGAGTTAAAGTTTTTTTGACTTTTGACAACACATTTTTATCTGGCACACCTTATCAGCTAGCTATTTTGAATGTAGAAGACGAAAATGGCAACGCAATCATACCAATAGCAGAGCCTTTTATAGTTACCGTATTTCCAAATATCGGAGATTTAGCAATTAGTGAAATACTTTCGGACCCTTATTCTGGCGGTTCTGACTTTGTGGAGATCTTTAATAAATCAGATAAATATATCAATCTTAATGGTCTTATAATATCTAATTTGGCGAAGGATGAGCAAAAATCAATCGATCAAAATATCGACCTTCTTCCTAGTGAATATCTTTGTTTTACCGAAGACAAAGAATTCCTAATCTCTACCTACCCTACACATAATGCGGATCAAATTGTAGAAGTAGACTTACCTTCCTTCAATAATGACTCAGGAAACGTAAGTTTAAGCCACTCCTCAGCAAGCACGGATTATATAGATCAGTTTGACTATGACGAAGGTCTCCACTTTGAGCTATTGGACGATACAGAAGGGGTAAGCCTAGAGCGTATAAGCTTCTCAGCATATTCCCAATCATCTGACAATTGGCATTCTTCATCCACAACATCTGGATTTGCAACTCCAGGAATGGTGAATTCTAACGCATTACCAACAGTAATCTCAGATGGTGAATTTGAGCTAGTCGAAAAAGTATTTTCTCCCAATTCAGATGGTGATAACGACTTCTTAATTATCAATTATAAGCTTAACAAACCGGGCTATGTAGCCAATATTAAAGTATTTGATGATGAAGGATTTGAAATAGATCAGATTGTGTCCAATGGTCTTTTAGCTACCGAAGGGCTTATCACATGGAATGGTACAACATCTGAAGGAATCATTTCACAAATTGGCTTATACATTATCATTGCTGAGCTCTTTCATCCTGATGGGGAGATAAAAAACTTCAAAAAAGTCTGTGTTCTGGCAGATTTCATTGAATAATTAAGGTTATTTTACGGATTGAGATTTTATTAGCCGGCACCGCAGTAAAATTCTCAGTAGAAAATAATTCTTGAATGAAGCATAAACGAGTTCATATTGTAAGTCAATACATCATATCCACAGCTGTGTTACTTATAGTTGGGTGGGCAGTATTTTTTCCAGAAAACATCCTTGGAATACAGATATTAGATTATAATGTTCATTTGATGATAGGTATGTTTCTAATCGGATTTGGAGCTCTTACGATCAACTATACTAAAGTAATGGTTACCAGTCTTGGTGCATGTATGCTTTTATGTATTTTCCTCAAAAATGAATCTAACGAAGCAATGATAATGCCCATAGCAAATACTGAGGCTAAAATATCTGTGGCTCATTTCAATGTAAGTAATGTACAAGACTTAGATCACCTCATTAAAACAATAGATGACCTAGATGTTGACCTGCTTTCTTTTCAAGAACTAACTCCTGATTGGAATTACATATTACAAGAAAAACTTAAGACTCAATATCCTTACAATATGTCCATTGTAAGAATAGATCCTTACGGAATGGCAATGTACAGTAAGGAAAACTTTGTGTCAATAGATACTTTCATGTTTGATAACAAGCCAAATCTTCAGGCCGAGTTACTCATTGATAGTAAGAAGATATCTGTATTTGGATCATACGTAGTACCTGAGATCACTAAGGCCTCGACTGTGCAGACTAAAGAACACTTAGATTTGATTAGCTATAAAATCAGAGATACACAATCTCCTGTAATCGCTTTGGGTGACTACAATATGGTCTATTGGGCAAATGCTATATCAAGATTTAGAGCTAAAGCACAAGTGATCCATAGTCGAAGAGATGTATACGAGGATGGTCTTAAGCCTCCTTATGATCATATCTTCTTCACTACTGATATGGAATGTACTAAGTTTGAAAATATCAATGATCCAAAAGAGAAGCACATCGGTATACTTGGTGCATATCAAATTAAAACTAAATACATCATTGATAAAAGTCTATCGACTACATTATCAAGTCTAAGTATCTAGTATCGAAGTGGTAATAATGTTGCATTGCTAATTCAGTTCATTATCTTTCCTATATGTTAAATTACACAATTACTTCCTTTAATGACCTCACACTAGATCAACTCTATAAACTAATGGTACTTAGACAGGAAGTATTCATAGTTGAACAAGACTGTCCTTACTTAGACGCTGATAGCAAAGACCAAGAAAGTCACCATGTACTTGGTACAGATTCCGAAGGTAATATACACGCATATGCAAGGCTAGTGCCTAAAGGAATATCGTATCCTGAATACAATTCTATTGGACGAGTCATCACTTCTAAAGATTATAGAGGTAAAGGGGAAGGTAAAAGGTTAATGCAAGAAAGTATAAAAGGTATTAAAAAACTATATCCTCAGGAGTCCACAAAAATATCAGCTCAAGTCTATGCCCTACCTTTTTACAATTCATTAGGTTTTGAAGAGACTAATGCCGAGCGTTATGATGAAGATGGCATCCCACATGCTGCTATGATACTTAAGTAGATTCAATTAAAATAAATCAAATGAAATATATAATACCCATTCTAATTTTAATCATTATTGCCTGCTCTTGTAAATCTGATTCATCTGAAGGAACCACCCCTGAAGACAAAATACTGAATCAAGATACTTTTGTAGAGTCAAATGATCCAGTTGTCCAAAACACGATGAAACTTCTTCAAGGAACATGGCATAGTCGTACAGATAAAAACACTTCAATCACTTTTGAGAAGAATACAAGAATAGAATCGAAAAATGGAAAGGCCATCGGCAAAATGAGGTACTTTGAAATTGCAAATCAATGTAACAACGACACTTCTAACAGTAATAAAATTGTGAAAGCAAAAGCCAAGTATATCTCAATGCTAGATATAGACATGTGCTACTACATCAAGAAAATTACCAGAAACGAACTGGAATTATCCTATGTAGGTAGAGAAAATACATTAAAATACATTAAGAACCAATCACTTAATAAGAGGATAAGCAAAAAAGACAAACCCGATTTACAGCGAAAGCCTTCGAATAAATAAATCTACAACCTGCCTAGAATAAAATTCCCTTCCAAAGAAGATCTCAACTCCCACAAATGAATGAATTTATAAACAGACTTCTAAATAGAAAAGGTCCGAGAGGCAAAGGGAAGAGACCAAGAGGTAAAGGCAAGTGTCCAGGAAAGTAAAACTCATATCAAACTAAAAAAACCAAGTTCCAACTAGGAACTTGGTTTTGTACTCAAAAACCGAAAAGTATAATTTAATTATTTCAAAATCCACTTCAACTAATTATAATAACTCCACTTTTCCTGAACTTACATCATACATAGCCCCTACGATATCTATTTCTCCATTATCAAACATTTCGTTCAGCACTTCACTCTTCTCTTTGATTTGGGCTACTGCGATCTCTACATTTTTTGCAGATACAGCATTGACAAATGCTTTGTTTGACGAATTTCTTTCTTCGCCTTCAGCAGTTGGAATTGAATCTACAGCAGGCATGATTTTATCTAACATCTGTGTCAGATTGCCAAGTTTAGCATGATCACAAGCGCCTTTAACTGCGCCACATGATGTATGCCCCATTACCATTATTACTTTTGATCCAGCAAGCTTACAAGCAAACTCTAAACTCCCCAATATATCTTCGTTGATAAAGTTGCCAGCAATACGAGCATTAAATATATCTCCGATACCCTGATCGAAAATAACTTCTGTCGGTATACGACTATCTATACAACTTAGTACTGCCGCGAAAGGATACTGTCCAATTGCAGTATCTTGTATTTGATCTAATAGATCTCTTTGAATCGGTTGCTTATTCAAAAATCTTTGATTGCCTTCCATCAGTTCGTCTACAGACGATTTCAATGTCATAGCCGCTTGAGTTTCTTTAGTGTGTGCTTTCATATTTATTGTTATTTCTTTAAGTCGTTCAAAAACGAAATTCTATTTAAATTTATGATTCTTAATATTTTTTGAGTCTAAATGAGTCTAATTAATTGTTACTATTCCCTTTCTCGTATATGTCATCTTTGATCCAAGATTAAAAAAATGATAAAATATTAGGGTTTTCTATTTTTATTTAGTTGAAATTCTAAAAATTTAAAAATCCTAATACATTGATTTGATCCCTATTGGAATTGATCAAAAATTGATTCATATACCCTAGCTCGATTTTAATTCTATCTGAAAGTATATATCCCAATCCGCCATAGAGTCTATGTCTATCAAAAGCATTCTGTACTGTATTGAGGAAAATTTCGTTATACGAGGACAAGTAAAACTGATCCGTCAATGGATACGATATACCCAAGAAATATCGGAATCTCAACTTAAAATCATCCTCCACAAATCTTTGTTCAAATCTATATCTATGCTGGAGACCTAATTTCCCAATGGATTGCTTGGTAATAAACTGCTGAAATATCCTATGCTCATTGATCACAATTTTATCCTCCTCATTAGTATAGTTTTCACTTCTAATAAAACCATATCCTAAGAGCAAATTATTATTGCCATCAGTTAGGTTTTTACCTAATCCAGTCCGAAGAAGTAATTGCTCTAGATCACCAATAGCATCATAGTTACGATATTGTACTTCGTGATGAATATTCCACTGATTATCCAATTTCTTACTACCAATATAAATTAGCCAATTACCCAAGTTGCTTTCTTGTGAAAAAGCTGTAAAAGGTAGCAGGAAAGTTAGTAAGAGTATGTACTTATGCATGATGATGTTGTTTGTATTAAAGAATATAATATTCTCAGAATATGAATAATAAAACTAATTAAATGAAGTGTGTCCAAAGAAAATCATAAATGCCGAGCAATGCAAGATGTGTTGTAGCCCTCGTATCCAAGACAAACAATTTAATACTACTTGAAATCTGCCTCAGATGATCAGACTCTTAGTTAAAAAGCCTTACCTCGACTATAACCACGTCTAGGTTTTAAACTTGACTTAGATCACCTTGACCTACATTTATTAGTCCGTAATAACTAACATAAACTATATCGCAAGAAGATTAGATTTCTGACGACAAATAAATTAGGCGTTGTCAGGTGGTGGCAAATGGATCTCACTAAGTGATTGAGATAACAAGGTATTACAGGAACATGGTAGCTCTGTAACTTTTATTGATCTAACTAAGGTAGAGAATTCAAATTCCTCGAAGAGTTTGTCTTCTTCGATGTTATCCTCTATATTTTCCTCACTATTCTCGCTTTCATTAGTTTCATCACAAGGAATCTCGCACTCAGCCAAGATATTATTTTCCCATGTAACTACATGAGTTACCACCTCACTATGAAGAATCGCCGTTAAGAAGGTAATGAAAAACAATAATCGCATAGTTAAAATTGATTGCACTGTAAATATAATAACTTTCAAGTACAATAGTTTTACTATTACGTATAATAGTTTATTATAATTGTTAATTTGTATCTTTTTCATAATGATAAAATTTAATTAACTTGATAACAGGCATCAAATTTTCGCTAAATAACAGTCTATACAGTCGTGATCCTCAAAATACTGAGCTCGGTCAGCGTATATTGAAACATAGCATTATACTTATTGATGAGATCGGTTTAGAAAATTTTACATTTAAGAAATTGGCTTTTGAAATAGAATCTACAGAAGCTTCAATGTATCGATACTTTGAGAATAAGCATCAATTGCTACTTTTTCTAACATCTTGGTATTGGCAATGGGTGCAATATCTTATCAGCATTCATACACTAAATATAGAAGACCCTGAACGAAGATTACAGATCATTCTTAAGTCTATAATCAATGCTACATCGGAGAATGCTCTTACAGAGTATATCAATGAAAATTTATTGCATAACATAATAATCAATGAAGGGTCTAAAGCTTATCATACTAATGATGTAGATGAAGAAAACAAACATGGAATATTTTCAAGTTATAAGGAGTTAGCTGAAATTATTGCCCAAGCGATATTGGCTATCAATGCTAGTTTTCCATACCCACACAGCCTAGCAAGTAATATCTTAGAGATGTCCAATAATCAAGTATACTTTGCACAACATCTACCTAAATTAACTAATATCAAGGTCCCAAAGGGTGATCTAAGTCAACTAGAAACCATGATGAAATACTTCGTAATGAAGTTAGTGAAGTAATTACAGAGGATATCTTTCTAGGATATAAATAAATTACTAGCTGTCTGTACATATGTCTACCAATGAAAGAGAACCAGTTAATAATTTTGAAAAAACACAAATAGTTGATATCCAAACAGATTTTGAACTAAAATCTAGATTGAAACTGCAGTTGGTTTTAAGGTATAAAATTTATTCAAATAAATTTATTTGAATAGATTATATCATCAGTCAGAATAAAATCACATTTATGATAGAAAGTAAAAAAACACTCAAGAACAGCTCATTACTCCTATCAGGTAGCTTAATACTATTCTCTATATCTAGTTGTATACAGAAACCATCCAAAACACCTGATAAAGAAACATCAGCAAAAGAACTATCAGTAAGTGAAGCATCAGCGAACAGAAGCATCACTAAAAATTCAATTGATATTGCTCATCTACCGACCAATGAGAATTCAGGATTAAGCAATGGCACTAAAGCACCAATGTCAATCGAATCTAAAAGTACCAAAAGCACGACGGAGTTCAAATTTAAATATACTCTGAATAAGCCAGCTAAGGTATATGTAATGGATCGTAGGCTAATGGAAATATCTGGACTGAGTTGTTCTAATAATCAGAGCGAATTATTAGGTATCAATGATGAGAAGGGCTACATATTCGTCATGGACAAATTAACTGGAAAAGTCCGATCTACGTATGATTTTGGTAAAAATGGAGATTATGAAGGTATAGAGCAAGTAGGTAATATTATGTATGTTGTCAACTCAAGTGGTAATATATTTGCATTTGACAAGGATTCCGAAAAAACAGAAAAGATCAAACTCAAATTAAAAACTAAAAACGACGTAGAAGGATTAGGCTATATTCCGTCAGAAAACATGCTTACTCTAGCTTGTAAAGGCAGTGACACTTTAGGCAAAGAAACTAAAGATAATAAAGGTAGGAAGGCTATTTATTCCTATTCGCTTACTACTAATAAGTTAAACGAAGAACCATTATTGGTTATAACAGATGAAGAACTACTAAACGAATTAGACTCTTCTACCAATCTATTATCAAAGTCCGGGCAGAAAAAACTTAAGAACAGGCTTAAGCAATTTTCACCATCTGGTATCGCTTACAATGAAAGTGAAGACTTATTCTACTTAGTGTCCTCACAAGGAAAAACTCTTATAGTTGTAAACCGATCCTCTGAAGTGATTCATATCGATTTCCTTAACTCTAGCATCTATACCCAACCAGAAGGCATCTGCTTCGATTCTAGTGGTAATTTATTTATTAGTAATGAAGGAAGAGGGCTTATCCCAAAGCTAGTTAGGTGTAGTCCCAATAATTAGAGTTTTTATTCTATTTTTTTAACTCATCTAAATACTTCGCTACAGCAACAATTTCCTCATTTTTGATTATTCCTTTGAATGGCGCCATAGTCCCTTTGCCAAAGTATATCTGTGCTACTCTTTGTTCAAGTGAAGCACTAGATTTAGATAATTTTTCTGCACCATTTATTTCCATATTTCCTTTACGACCGTGACAGACAGCGCAATAATTTTTAAACATTTTCTTTGCATTTACAGCTTTTATCTTACTTGCATCTGAGGAAGCAATAAGACTTTTTGCTACGCGAATCTGTTCATCAGGTTGTCCAATTGCTTCAATTTCTATTTCAGAAGATTCTACCCTTGTAGATTTTTTATCTGATTGAGTTCCACAAGCTACTATAGTGAATCCTACAACTACTATAGTCATGATACTATGTAATACTTTCATATACTTTATAATTCTCTTTTCATTATTAAATTAATTCAATTCTCAATATTTCATGCTGATATATCCTCCAGAGACATTGGTGAGATCTGTAAAGCCTTCTTTTTCCATAATCTTACATGCTCTAGTACTACGCATACCACTACGACAGTATATTATATACGGTTTCGATCTATCTAGTTTTGAGATATTATTTTTAAAATCCATGGAAGTAACATTCATTTCAAGAGCACCCTGGATTTTTCCGTGGGATGTCTCTGCAGGAGTGCGCACATCGATTAAAGTAGCTTCACCTTCTGCATGCGCTTGTAATGCGTCTTTTCCTGTTATCGACTTTACATTCGAATTGCGAATATCTAAAACTCTTCTGATGAGAAACAATACTGTGATTCCAAGTACTAAATATATTACCATTTTTATTTTTTATACTACTCTCACATTACCCAATGATTACTTATCCATAAATTCTAGAAAATCAACACGATGCCTTGACTGAGCGATCAACCCACTTTTCTCTAGTTTCTTCATTAATCTTGATATGACTACTCTAGACGAATGCAAATCATTTGCGATTTCCTGATGAGTAATATTAAGTATAGCAGATTTAGTTATCCATGCCTTATCTCGAAGGTATTTTCCAAGCCTTTCTTCTAAACTATTGAACACAATATTATCAATGGCAGAGACCATTTCATTGAGCCTGGAGTTATAGCTATCTAGGATAAAGTTTCTCCAAGATTTGTACTTAACCATCCATTCCTCCATGAAACTCACTGGAACAAAGAGTACTTCGGCAGCCGTCTCTGAGGTAGCTCTCACTGTCGATTTGGAAGCACGAGTACAACAATTCAGTGTCACTGCACAGGTATCGCCTAATTCTAAGTAATATAGAAGCAACTCTGCCCCGTCCTTATCTTCGGTCATGATCTTGACAGACCCTGAGATAACCAACGGTAGATGAGTAATTGTAGCACCTATGTCTACTAGAATTTTATTTTCCTCAAACTTCCTCAATTGTCCACTAGTACAAATCTCATTAATCAGCTCAGTTTCGAAGACATAAGAAAACATCTCGTAAAAGCGGTTGTAACAATTAATATCGAATGGAATAAAATTCATCTTGTAATCTAAAGCTTTTCTAGTTATAAACATATAAGATCATAACGAAGGGTCATTTACAGAATATTTCTGTAAAACTATTAATACTCAAAATCCCTAATCCTTAAAATATTCGAGAAGTTGAGTTGTCGAAGCATCATGCTGCTCTATTTCAGATCCTTCTATATCCTTTAAGGTTTGCTCTGCTAGTTTTTTTCCCAATTCAACCCCCCATTGATCATAACTGAAGATATTCCAAATAATACCTTCGACGAAAATTTTATGTTCGAAAAGAGAAATCAATGCCCCCAAACTACTTGGTGTGAGTTTGTCAATAAGAATTATATTTGTCGGATTATTACCCTCAAATACTTTGAATGGAAGTAACGATTGGATTTCCACTTCCGACAAATTATTTTCTTCCAATTCGTTTCTTACTTCTTGAGTAGCTTTACCATTCATCAAAGCTTCTGTCTGCGCAAAGAAGTTGGCCATCAACTTATTATGATGGTCTGTATTGCCAAAAAGTGATTTTTTAAATCCAATAAAACTTGCAGGAATCAACTTTGTGCCTTGATGCATCAGTTGAAAAAAAGCATGTTGAGCATTGGTGCCTGGTTCACCCCAAACGATACTGCCTGATTGATAATTTATTCGATTCCCATCTCGATCGACACTTTTCCCATTACTTTCCATAATACCTTGTTGGAGATACGCGGAAAATCTGCTTAAATACTGAGTATATGGAATGACGGCTTCTGTCTCCACACCATAAAAGTTGTTGTACCAAATGCTCAATAAAGCTAACACCACAGGAATATTATTGTCGAAGTCTTCATTTTTGAAATGCTCGTCCATTTTATTTGCTCCTCCTAGAAGCGCATCGAAATTTTCGAAACCAACTGCCAAAGCAATAGAAATACCTACGGCGCTCCAAAGAGAGAATCGTCCTCCTATCCAATCCCACATGGGAAAAACATTTGCTGGTAAAATTCCAAACTCCGATATTTTTGCTACATTGGTAGATACTGCAGCAAAATGCCTTGCCACATCTTTTTCGGTGGCTGATTTTAAAAACCATTCTTTAATCGTTGTCGCATTGCTTAGTGTTTCTTGAGTGGTAAACGTCTTCGATACGATTACGAATAAAGTAGTTTCAGGATTCAAATCACGTAATACCTCCTGTACATGATCACCATCTACATTAGATACAAAATGAACATTAAGATGATTCTTATAATACTTTAAGGCTTCAGTTACCATGGCAGGTCCCAAGTCGGATCCTCCAATACCGATATTCACCACATCGGTAAATGATTTGCCTGAATATCCTTTACACTCACCAGAAATAACAGAGTCCGTAAATTCTTTAATACGTCGTTTCACCTCATATACTTCATCAACAACGTTTACTCCATTTACCATTACGGTATCCGAGTATTTAGCTCGCAATGCCGTATGTAACACTGCGCGACCTTCGGTCTGATTAATCGCCTCAGCACCAAAGTATTTACCTATTGCATCCTTTAGATTTACCTCTTTTGTCAACTGTAATAACAATTGCATTGTTTTTCGATCAATTCTATTCTTAGAGTAGTCGACTAGAAAATCTTTCCATTGTATGGTAAAATCGGAAGCCCTATTAGCATCATTGCTAAATTGAGCCTTCATATGACTATCTTTAGTTTGATTATATCGCTCTGAAAGTTTTTTCCAAGCTTGAGTGGTAGTAGGGTTTATATTATACAAGGGCATTTTGCTGTCTTTAATGTTTGCAAATCCGATTTAATCACGAAAAAATGAAAGGGTAAAATTATAGTATTTAGTGACTAAAGACGCAGAATATGAATTACATATTACTACAGAAAGAAGAAACGTCTAAGACTATTCCAGCATAACTACCCTAAAACATCATTAACTACCTTTTGTGCCTCTTCCTGTAATTGCTCCAAATGCTTTTTTCCTTTAAAACTTTCAGCATATATCTTATAGATATTCTCTGTACCAGAGGGCCTAGCAGCAAACCAGCCGTTGGCGGTCTCAACCTTTAGGCCTCCAATAGCGGCACCATTACCTGGAGCGTTGGTAAGGACATTGGTTATTTTTTCTCCAGCGAGTTCAGAAGAGGTAATCTGTAGAGGAGATAATTTTTTAAGCTTGTCTTTTTGCTCAGGAGTAGCAGGTGCATCTATACGATCATACACAGGAACTCCGTATTCTCTAGTAAACTCATGATAGATTTCAGATGGATCTTTACCTGTTTTCGCTGTAATCTCTCCGGCCAGTAAGGCGGCAATAATACCATCTTTATCAGTAGACCATACATTTCCTTGCATATTGAGAAAAGATGCTCCGGCGCTTTCTTCACCTCCAAATCCAAGGCTTCCATCATAGAGTCCATCTACAAACCATTTAAAACCCACCGGTACTTCAATTAGTTTACGTCCAAGCTTATTGGCCACGCGATCTATCATCTGACTACTGACTAGAGTCTTGCCGATACCTGTATCTGCATTCCATTGCGGTCTGTTTTGAAATAAATAGTCAATCGCCACCGCGAGGAAATGATTGGGATTCATAAGACCTCCGCTCTGCGTCACTATACCATGTCGATCATGATCTGTGTCACAGGCAAATGCTACAGGAAATTTATCCTTCAAACCTATCAACCTCTGCATAGCATAGCTAGACGACGGGTCCATTCTGATCTTACCATCCCAGTCCAAAGACATAAAGCTAAAAGTATGATTGACTGTATCATCTACTACAGAGAGATTTAAACTATAGCGATCAGCTATTCTTTGCCAATATTTTACGCCCGCTCCTCCCAATGGATCAACACCCATTTTGATTCCTGATTCCTTAAGTAAATTAGTATCAATTACAAGACTTAGGTCTGCTGTATAAGCTTCTAAATAATCATAGCGTTGTGTAGTTGATCTACTCAAGGCCTTTGCAAGTGATATCCTCTTTATCCCTTTAAGTTTATCTTCCAATATCTCATTTGCTCTTGACTCAATCCAAGAAGTTACCGATCCTTCTGCCGGTCCCCCATTGGTCATATTATATTTAAATCCTCCATCTTGAGGTGGATTATGTGATGGAGTGATTACGATACCATCAGCCAAGCCTATTTTCTTATCTCTATTATATTCAATGATAGCGTGACTTATAGCGGGAGTCGGTGTATACTCATCATTGGTAGCTATCATAGTTACTACATCATTGGCCGCTAACACTTCCAATGCAGTAGCTTGTGCAGGCACGGACAAAGCATGAGTATCTATACCTATAAAAACTGGCCCTGCGATTCCCATTGCTTCTCTATAATTGCAAATCGCTTGAGTAGTAGCTAATATATGATGTTCGTTGAAGGAATTATTGAATGAAGAGCCACGATGTCCTGAGGTTCCAAACGAAACCCTTTCTTCTCTTTTAGATAGATCAGGTTCTTGCTTAAAGTAATCCGTGATCAGTTGAGGTACATTGATGAGTTGTTCTTTTGTGGCTGTTTTTCCTGCTAGTGAATGATTGGGCATGTTTTACTTTTAAGTTAATTGTTCTATACTTTTTGGGCGCATCCAAATTTCATAATATTCGGATTACTGGTGTATAATATTCGCTTAAATTAGAAAGGTAGATTGTCAGAAAGTGTTTTGCATTAAACTACCAATACTACGTATCACATAAATACAGAATATATATTAAGTTATTGAACAGCCGCTATATAACCAAATAAATCCGTACTGAACTACTCATCAAAAGCAAATTACAATTATGAACTTATCTTTATTTCACATTCACTTACAACTATAATCCCTTTCTCTTCATATAATGATCAGCTGCACGTGCAGCCAATGCCATATAAGTCAATGAAGGATTTTGATAAGAGGTAGACGTCATACATGCTCCATCCGATACATAAAGATTGTCGACGGTGTGTACTTGATTGTATGCATTGAGTATTGAAGTCTTAGGATCCTTGCCCATACGTGCACCTCCCATTTCGTGAATATCTAGTCCAGGCGCTTGTCCAGTATCTATTCTTTCCACATTTGTAAAGCCTGCTTTCTCATATATCTGCTCCCATTCTTGATAGAAGTGTTCCATCATTTTTTCGTCGTTATCATCATAACCAACATTGAATTTAATTAATGGAATTCCATATTGATCAACCCGTGAAGAGTCAAGCGAAATACTATTAGATTCTTTGGGTAAAGTTTCACCCATCATCATCGATACGACAGACCAAGGTTCATAATTTTTATCCTTCAGAAGATCATTTACTAGCTCAGTTCCAATTGCTTTGATTTCCTGCTTGCGATACCTAGCAGTATATATAGCTACACCATAAGCTCCCTTAAAACCATCTTTGTCTTTATTAAGATTGACATACCTAGGCATATACTCATTGGTAGGCGATCTTCCTTCTTTAACCTTATCTTCGAAGCCAGGACATGTTGCTGAGAGTAGCGCCCTATAATTATGGAATCCAAAATACTTGCCAAGCAAGCCATTGTCGTTTCCTAAGCCATTTGGATATCTTTTGGATTTAGAATTGAGTAATATCGCCGTAGAATTAATTGCCCCTGCGTTGAGAAAGACAACATTGGAAAAATACTTAGTTTGTATTTTGGTAATTGCATCGATGACATTGACACCTATCGCCTTTCCAGTCGCATCGTCATATAATATAGAGTGCACTACACTATTTGCTTTCAGTGTAAGATTACCTGTTCGATGCGCCCATGGTATCGTCGATGAATTAGCACTAAAATATCCTCCAAAAGGACAACCTCTCTCGCAGATTGTTCTATTTTGACATTGGCCTCTACCTTGCTCTCTATGTATTTCTTGTGGATCTGTAAGGTGAGCACATCTAGCATATATTACATGCCGATCGTTATAGTTTTCCTTGACAACGCGTTGTAGATGTTTTCCCACAACTGACATTTCCATCGGCGGTTGGAACTCTCCATCTGGCAAAACATCTAATCCGTCTTTTTCTCCCGATATACCTACAAATTTTTCAACATAACTATACCACGGTGCTATATCCTTGTAGGAGATAGGCCATGATATACCGAATCTATTAGTATCTGGAGTGCTGAAATCATACTTACTCCATCGCTGTGTTTGTCTTGCCCATATTAGCGACTTACCTCCTACTTGATATCCTTTGATCCAATCAAAAGGCTTGGTCTGTAAATATGGGTGCACATCATCTTGCGCAAAAAAGTGTGTAGCTCCATCTCTGTAGGCATAACATTTACTGGCTATTGGATTGGCCTTAGTATGCTCGGCACTCATAGCTCCTCTGAATTCAAATTCCCATGGGAACTTACTAGCTGTAGGATAATCTCTTAGATGCTTTACCTCCGGACCACGGTCTAGCATAAGAGTTTTAATACCCTTATCGCAAAGCTCTTTAGCCACCCAGCTACCACTCATGCCTGCACCGATTACGATCGCTTCGTATCTATTATCACTCATCGTTCAGATTTTTGAGTTCCGTCACTAATACATCTCCAAGGTATCTACCAGGAACCATCTCATAGTAATTTACTTTACGTTGATAATATTCTGTGGTTGTGAGATACTGTATAGTTTTAGACTTAATTGTATCAAACACCATGTATACAGCTGGACTAGCTACTAATCTTTTCTCGTTAAACTCTGTAAGCAAGACTTGCTTTTCTTCATCTTCCATCTCACTATATTTTTTCCCCGTCAGTATGGCTATTTCGATATCAAATGATTTGTAACCCTTTATAAACAATTCTCGATTCTCTGCATTCAATATCTTGTCTACATTATTAAGTATAAATGGTAAAGCTGTATGGTCTTTGAGCTTTGGAATCATTTGAAAAGGCAATATCAATTTAGATAAATCATCCAATAGATCTAAGTGCTCAGACTTCGCTTGTACATATTTTAGATTAAGAAGCTTGACCGCTTCATACTTATCTCTACATGAGTATATTACTCCTGTTCCCAGTGAGAAGAGTACGAGATTACGTATTGCCTTTCTTCTTTTCATGGTCTGAATATAAGAATATTCAGATTTCTTTTGGGGAATTACTTCTTTCAATTCAAGCAATAAATATCATCTTGCTAATCCATATTCCCTTTACTTCTTCTATTACCAATACTATCACCACTTACTTATCTTCTTATATCAATTGCAACATTCTCTTTTGATGAAGTCCAATAAATCATACTACTGTTTGCAATTAGATATCATTCAAACTAACCAGTCAGAATCAATTTTCTATTTATTTCAATATTCTAAAGTTTCGATTATTTATAACTTTAGGTAAATGCAACTTAATAAAATACAAAACCCAACAAATGCCTATTACGCTAAAAGTATTCCTATACTTGCTTGAAAAAAATACTGTAGATCACAACAATTATGAATATCAATATAATCTTACTTATTATTCAGGCATTAATTGGAAGTCAAACTTTCACTTTACAAAATGGTGATCTACTCTTCCAAGATAGTGACTGTGGTGAATTCTGCGATGCTATAGAGAAAGTTACTGAAGGATATGAAGGTGCTAATCTCTCTCATATAGGCATGGTTATACTAAGTAAAGACGGTCCACAAGTCATAGAAGCAACTACAAAAGGCGTAGTGATGACAGATCTAAAGAGATTCTTGAGCAGATCAAATGATAAAAATGGAGATTCCAAAGTGATCGTCGGTCGAGTAAATAAAACTCATTCCGAGCTTATACCTGATGCTGTACAATATGCACAATCTCTACTAGGAAAGAGGTACGATCACGTATTTGATATTAAAAACAATACCTATTATTGCTCAGAACTAGTCTATGAATCATTTAAATATGCTAATGGCGGAAAAGAGCTATTTCAGCTATATCCCATGACATTTATAGATCCAGAAACTAAAGAGACTTTTAAAATTTGGTCTAATTACTACAATGAATTAGGAAAATCTATACCAGAAGGAAAACTTGGACTTAATCCTGGTGGTATTTCTCTTTCCTCAAAAATAAGGATTGTGCATATGTATGGTATGCCTAGTGGAATGATTTGCTCAAACAATACAATTAAATATTAAAGCTAAACTAATGCCATATTTAGTATAACATTTTTTTATGGCCAAACTGCTATATACCCCACTTCAAACCTACAAATAACGTTTGTGGTTGTGCTGGACCAAATACAAAATTACTATCTCTATTCTTACCGATATCGAATGTCTCTTGATAGTTATTTAATATGTTTTTGACACCGCCATAGATCTCTATATTTGTCTCTGTCGATATAGGCAGTGAATATCCAATCTTTGTACTTATTTCAGAAAATGGTGAAGACGTGACGATCTCGTTCACCAACTGATTAGGTGCTCCTGCAAAATGTGGTACAATCATAGTTCCAGTAAAAACATAATTAATATTAGCACTCAATCGACTATTAGGATTAAAAGATAAGTTTGCAAATCCATATACATTTGGTGTTCTTATAAAATCTCTTACGCCTTCTACTTCATCAATATATTGAACCACATTGTCGAATTGACTTGCCTGAATCGTAAGACCTGTTTCTAATTGTACTTTTCTATCGTAATTGGCTCTTAACTCTATAGTCGATCCTCTAACGGTGGCACCTTGGTCATTTCTTTTTTCAAATAATTCGCCAAACCCATCTTGTCCAATAGGTACTAAAGTAAATGCATTATTGAGCTGAGTATAAAAACCTTCAACCGTAAATCCAGCTACCCAATGTTCTGAAGGCCTATCATAATTCAGTGATACATTATAACTCTTTGAAGTTTCTTTTGTCAGGTCATCGGAAATTTGAACTCTCGATATTCCGCCTCCAGCGAATGCAATATGTAGATCTGTATCAAATGCTTGCGGAGCTCTAAATCCTGTTCCATAGCTCCCTCTCAACTGAGTATTATCTTTGTACTTATATAGTAATGACAGTCTTGGACTAGCTACTATTCCGTCTACTAAATTATGTTTGTCTATACGAACACCAGAAAGCAAATTAAGCGATGGTAATACTTCCCAATCGCTTTGTACAAATGTACCAAAGTCTTTAGTTACTTGATCAATCAAATAATTGTAGGCACCTATTTCATCAAATGTATCATCAACCAAATATTCGCTTCCAAAAGTCAATGCATTAGATCCACCCAAAAAGTCATTTAAATTATGATTAATTTGAATTCCACCTTGCATTGTTTTAGTCAGTGAAGTACCATAAGGCGGAGCAGATAAGTGATTGGCATAAGCTAATTTGTCCTCCTCATTAGGAAAGATACCTGTGTAATGATCTCTAGCTGTATTTTGCCATGCGGCAAAGGTAATCAGATTAGTATTATCAGAATTAAAATTGATCTGATAATCTGCACTAGCCATCCATACATTATGTGTCCTTTCTTCAGATTGTAATGCAAGGTGTGCCGCTCCATCTACCATCTCTCCTCCGTATCTATATTCGTTGAGATTAGATAAACTGACTTCTATTTTTTGATTTTCTGAAGGCAGAAAAAATGCACTCGCACCCACAGAAGTATTTTTGATTTCAGGTATCTCAGAAAAATTATCTTCGTTATGATCGTAAGCTTCTCGTTCTCTCCGATTGAGAAATAAAGAAATACCACTCTTCTTGCTTTTACTTATTGAAGTACTATTGGCATTGAACATATAATCGCTAGCTACACCATTCATGTTTTGGTACGAAGAATTGATACTAAAGCTATTCACTTTCGGTATCTTAGTTATCACATTCACTGTACCTCCGATAGCACTGGATCCATATAGTGACGATCCTCCACCTCTGATAATTTCAATGTTATCAATCATATTTACTGGTATCTGCTCTAGCCCGTACAATCCTGTAAGAGGACTAAAAATCGGTCTGCCATTGATAAGAATCTGTGAGTATCCTCCGGCTAGGCCATTCATACGAAGCTGAGTATAATTACAAGTCTGGCAATCTGTCTCTACTCTTAATCCTGACTGAAACCTTAATCCCTCTGATAGATTACATGCTTGCACATTATCTAATGTCTTACTATCTATTACATTTACGATGACAGCTGATTTCGTTTGTCTCTTAAAGGTCTTAGTGCCAGTCACTACTACTTCATCAAACACTAAAAAGTCTGACTCCATATTGATCGCTATACGTTTTCTTTCATCAAAGGGAACATCTATGTAAAGAGATACATTTTTATATCCTACATAACTTACCTCTAATTGGTGAGGTCCACTAGATACATTAAGAAATTCGAACTTTCCATCACTATCTGTCTGTGTAAAATATAAATTATCTAAAATTACATTAACAAACTCTAAATTACCATTTGAAGAACTTACAAGACCTTCAATTTTATTCTGAGCATTTGTCAATACAGGTAACAAAAAGCATATTAGTAGCGCAAATAAATAAAAATGTGTTGTTTTAATATATTTCATATCGCAAAAGTAATTTGTTAGATTATATCAAACAAATAAATTGACCGTTCTTTTATATATTTGATAATGAATCTCCAAATATGGCAACTCAGACTAAAGAAAATTATCTCAAGGCAATCTACTTTCTAAACCTCACAAATGAAGCAGTGACTGTTACTGCACTTGGTAAGGAAATGAATGTAAGCAAGCCCACTGTTAACAATATGGTTAAGAAATTAACTGTAAATGGATGGATCGAATATGAGAAGTACAAACCTATCAAACTTACGAAGTTAGGTGGTTTAGCTGCTGCACTTATCATTCGTAAGCATAGACTTACAGAGATGTTTCTGGTACAGATCATGGGATTTGGATGGGAAGAGGTACATAATATCGCTGAAGAAATGGAACATCTCAAAACTAATGGTCTCTTTGATCGAATGGATGAAATTCTTGGTTATCCATCTACAGATCCACATGGTTCGCCTATTCCAGATAAAAATGGTGAATTTAAAAGAAAAAGTTATAACACCTTGTCCTCATTCTCTGCCGGAAGCGAAATTATTCTTCGGGCTGTAGGTGATAGTTCTGCTTCCCTTCTCACTATGCTTAATGAAAAAAACATCACTCTCGGTACAACCTTCAACATCTCTAAGGTTGAAGACTTCGATAAAACTATGATAGTAAGCTACGGAGAGGCGAGAAATATATCGCTTAGCCATGAAGTTTGCAAGCGATTGTTGGTAGAGACAGTTTAAAAAGATAATTGCCTAAAAAAAAGATCTAGTACTCATTAGTCTATAAAACAGTAGTAGCTGAACAATCAGCCTCAATAATAATTTAGATACGATCACCATGTATATAGTGAGAAGAACCACAATCATAAACGCAAAACGAGCCACTACCGCCAACTAGTTGCTCTAATGATCACTCACATCAACCTACCCAATCATCATCGCTATCGAAGGCAAAAACCAAAAAACAAAAAATAATAAAATAGTACTATTAATACTTGCATATCAAAATAAGAAATTCGATTGAAATTGATAGCCTGAGCACAAACAGTATGTATTTATATGAACATATGCTTCATCTTAAAAATACAAAAGACTTTAAATCGTCTGATTTAAAGTCTTTTGATATCGGATAAACATCCTTGAGTGATCCCATCAGGATTCGAACCTGAGACCTGCTCATTAGAAGTGAGCTGCTCTATCCAGCTGAGCTATGGAACCATTTCTTCGTTTGGATTTTTCAACGGCCGCAAATTTAATCGATTAATACTTAATTTCAAAACATCGAACCATAAAAATGGTCGTCAAAAAAAAGACAACTTAAACACATAACAACCAATAACTTACAACTCCTATCCGATGACAATTCTTCTATTTCCAAAAGTAGAATTCCTATAAAGCCGTAAAAAACAATAGCAGAGTCAAGTCCTAACCAAAGCAATAACTTTCTATGAAGGCAAATAGATCAATATAACAAGAACAATTTGTCTTGATAAGTCTTAATATATCTACATCTATCTATATGAAAAAACAACATCTACCGAGTAAAACATGCCCCGTTTGTGGTCTACCATTTTCGTGGAGAAAGAAATGGGCAAAAATATGGGACGAAGTCAAATACTGTAGTGAAAGGTGTAGGTACAATAAGAAAAAAAATACTAAAAATGGCTAACAAAAACTACAAAACCCTACGGCTAATATTGGGCGATCAACTCAATCAAAAACACTCTTGGTACAATACTGTGGATGATACCGTAATTTACTTCCTCGCAGAGATGAGGCAAGAAACGGATTACACCACCCATCACATTCAAAAAGTAATTGCATTTTTCAGTAGTATGCGCAACATGGCTTCAAAGCTCAGAGAGAAAGGCCATAAAGTTATATACTACCAATTAGATGACCAATCTAATTCTCAATCCTTGACCACCAACTTAAATCAAATAATTAAGAAGTACGATATTGATCTTTTTGAATACCAGCTCCCAGATGAATACAGATTAGACAGTCAAATACAATCCTTTTCATCTTCCCTTCGGATAAGTTCCAACTGTGTAGATACTGAGCATTTTCTCACTAGTAGATATTATCTTAGTAAATTCTTCGATGGCAAGAAACAGTACGTCATGGAATACTTCTATAGGCAAATAAGAAAAAAGTTTAATATCTTAATGGACGATATAGGGGAGCCTCAAGGCGGCCAATGGAACTTTGATAAATCCAACAGAAAAAAATGGAATACAAAAGATCCAATCCCTCCTATTTATACTACAAATAAAAATGTCTCTGGCCTAGTTGACCTTATACAAAACGCTGGAGTAAAAACTATTGGCAACATTGACGCTAAAGCGTTTCACTGGCCTACTAGTTATGAAGAATCTAAAGCCACTTTGGATTATTTCTGTAAGCACTTACTTATTCATTTTGGTGATTACCAAGATGCACTGCACACCGAACAAAGATTCTTATTTCACAGTAGGTTATCATTCTCTATGAATAGTAAGATGCTTCATCCACTAGAGGTAGTCAATACTGTAATTGAATATTGGCAAAAGCACCAAGATAAAATAGACATATCCCAAGTAGAAGGATTTGTTAGACAGATCATAGGATGGAGAGAATATATGCGTGGAATATATTGGATGCAGATGCCGGAATATGCGACGCTCAATAAGTTAAACAATACCAACTCCCTACCCGATTTCTATTGGACAGGAAAAACAAAAATGAATTGCCTACAAAAATCTATTCAACAAAGTCTAGACGAATCATACGCCCATCATATTCAGCGATTAATGATTACAGGTAACTTTGCATTACTAGCCCAAGTTAATCCAAACTATGTAGATGAATGGTACTTAGGCATATATATAGATGCTATAGAGTGGGTAGAAATCACTAACACTCGAGGTATGAGTCAATGGGCTGATGGTGGTATTGTGGCTACCAAGCCCTATGTTTCTAGCGGAAGTTATATAAATAAAATGAGTAACTATTGCAAGGAATGCCATTATAATGTAAAGCATAAAACGGAAGAAGATGCGTGTCCTTTTAATTCGCTTTATTGGAATTTTTTGGATGATAAAAAAGAGTATTTCCAACGCAATAATCGAATGTCGATGATGATGCGTCTATTAGAAAAAATGGATGGAGCTCAATTAGCCGCCATGAAGACTAGAGCATACTCAATCATAGAGAATCCTGACGCATATTGATATGAAAGAAAGCATCAATATAGTTTGGCTCAAAAGAGACTTGAGACTAATAGATAACGAAGCCATACTTAATGCTCTTTCTAAGCCATTGAAGGTACTACTAATTTATATATTAGAACCTTCGATAGAAAATGACATCCATTATTCAAAGCGACATTTTAGGTTTATTAAGCAGTCAATATTAGAAATGAATAGCCTCCTCGCTGAGTATAACACAGAGATCCTTGCTATTCATGGTGATGTAATACAGAGTTTACAAAGTATTAACGACTACTATAAAATTTCGAATATTTTTTCTCATCAAGAAACCGGAATAAAAATTACTTACGATCGAGATAAAGCAGTAGCCAAATACTGCAAAAATAAAAACATTAAATGGATCGAAAATATTAATAATGGAGTATTCAGGGGTATAACTAATCGAAAAAAATGGAGACGAAAGTGGGAGGAATATATGTCACAACCTATTCATTTATTTGAACCTCAGAAAGGTGACTTTGTAGAGACGGAATCGCTCCTATTATTAAAGCAAGTATTGCCTAAAGTAAATTTTATCATCGAATCAAATCCTAATTTTCAAGTAGGTGGTACTTTAGTGGGTATAAGATACTTGCAATCTTTTTTTACTGATAGGTACCTGAATTATGCAAAACACATATCTAAGCCTGATCTAGGCCGAAAAAGCTGCAGTCGTTTGTCACCTTATATTGCTTGGGGTTGCCTATCTATTCGCCAAGTATGGCAATATGCCAAAGCCATGCGCCAAAAAGGAAAAAGTAAACGAAATATTGATGGATTTACTTCTAGACTCAGATGGCAAGCCCATTTCATTCAAAAATTTGAAATGGAAAGTCGAATGGAATTTGAAAGTATCAATAGAGGATATCACAGCTTACAGAAAAAAAGAAACGATATATATATTCAGGCTTGGCAAAGCGGAAATACTGGTTTCCCACTCGTTGATGCCTGTATGAGGTGCTTAAGTACTACCGGATATCTTAATTTTCGAATGAGAGCTTTATCATTATCTTTTTTTACTCACAATCTATGGCAGCCTTGGCAAACAGCAGCAAAGCATTTAGCAAAAGTATTTCTCGATTTCGAACCAGGCATACATTTTCCTCAGATACAAATGCAAGCGGGTGAGACAGGTATCAATATGCTTCGTATATATAATCCAATAATCAACTCTGAAAAACACGATCCCAATGGACTATTTATTAAGAAGTGGTGCCCAGAACTAAATAAAATACCTATTAATTTCCTACATGAACCTTGGAAAATGACATCAATAGATCAAATTTTTTGTGGCATTATAATCGGTAAAGATTACCCTTCTCCAATTGTTGATCTAGTTCAAACACGCAAATATGCCAGCGATATGCTTTGGGCAATGAAAGATGATCCTATAGTCATCGGTGAAAGCCGTAGAATCCTTGGAAAACATACGCTACACAATCGACATAATTTTGATTAGTCCATCCCATAAACCCTCTAGGAATATTTTTGTTACAATAGTTATGTCGAAGAAAATTTATCAAGGTCTAACGGATAGAGATGTTAATCGTATAGTCGAAATGGCTTGGGAAGATCGTACTACATTTGACTCAATAGAAGAGCAGTTTGGCCTCAAAGAAGCTGGTGTAATCAAGCTAATGAAACGTGAAATGAAGCTTTCAAGTTGGAAAATGTGGAGAGAGCGTGTACAAGGTCGTAAAACGAAGCATGCTGCTAAACGTGATTTTAAAGAGGGAAGGCATAAATGCAGTAGACAACGTCAAATCAGTAATAATAAAATCAGCAAGCGATAAAATCAACCTATCTGCTTGTGACTTGGTATAATATTTTACAAGAACTATATTTGTCATTATGAGCGCTATAACATTTATCATCATTATGCTTTCTACGGCTTTCGCAATGGAGTTTGTAGCATTTCTAGCCCATAAGTACCTAATGCATGGCTTTCTTTGGAGTTGGCACCATGATCATCATAATCCAAATGAAGTAGAAGGCTTCTTTGAGAAAAACGATCTGTTTTTCTTAATATTTGCCATCCCTAGTTTCTTTTGCTACTTCTTTGGCTCTTTATACAACCCTGCATTATTTGCCATAGGTATAGGTATATCGATTTATGGTATGATCTACTTCTTGATACATGATGTTTATATTCATCAGAGATTTAGATGGTTTCGTCAGCTCGACAGTAAATATAGTAGAGCAATTCTTCGAGCCCATGGCGCGCATCATGTTAAAATCGGAAAAGAAGCTGGAGAATCATTCGGACTATTGATCGTCCACCCTAAATTCTTTGGTAAGAGAAAGGACTGGCAGAAAAAAGAATCATAGAATAAATCTGCCATTATCATCTAAGAATAAGCTCAGCTGGATCGCTCAGTGTGTTTGTCTACCCAAACTGCTAAATACTTAAACGATACACAAAAAAGGACCCAAAGCACTAAGCTTTCGATCCTTTATAATTTTATTTTTAATCGAATTGGATTCGACACCTAGTCAATGCGTTTGTAAAAGCAAGCCGCTGCTTGTTTATGACAATGCTTTTAACATGGTAGATCCGATCTCTGCGGGAGACTCCACTACATGAATTCCACATGCTGCCATAATCTTCATCTTTGCTTCAGCAGTATCATCTTCTCCACCTACTATTGCACCAGCGTGTCCCATCGTACGTCCAGCCGGAGCAGTCTTACCTGCGATAAATCCAACTACAGGCTTTTTATTTCCTGTAGACTTGATAAACTCAGAAGCCAATGCTTCATAATTACCACCGATCTCACCGATCATAACGATAGCATCAGTCTCAGGATCTTCCATAAGTAATTGTATCGCCTCTTTAGTTGGTGTACCTATGATAGGGTCTCCCCCAATTCCGATAGCTGTAGAAATACCTAATCCCGCTTTTACAATCTGATCTGCTGCTTCATATGTAAGAGTACCTGATTTCGATACGATTCCAATTCTTCCCTTCTTAAATACAAACCCAGGCATGATCCCCACTTTGGCTTCACCAGGTGTGATGACTCCAGGACAGTTAGGACCTACTAGTGTACAGTCAAATTTTTCGATATACGCTTTTACTTTTACCATATCCTGTACAGGTATACCTTCTGTAATACAGATGATTACTTTTATACCTGCTTCTGCAGCTTCCATGATAGCATCACCTGCAAATTTTGGCGGCACGAAAATGATTGTAGTATCGGCTCGAGCTTTTGAAACTGCTTCATCTACAGAGTTGAATACTGGCTTACCTAAGTGATCTTGACCTCCTTTACCTGGAGTTACACCACCTATGATATTAGTACCATATTCTATCATCTGACCCGCATGGAATGAACCTTCCTTACCTGTGAATCCTTGCACGATTATCTTACTATCTTTATTTACTAATACACTCATTGTATTCTTGTATCTTAATTTCTGTTCTAAATTAGGCTAACGCATTGACAAACTTCAAATCATTGCATTCAATAGATTTATATTACTAATCAATCCTAGTTTCTATCAAATATGAAGACTTCTTCGTTTTCCTTATGCATGTAATAATGTTCTCTTGCATACTTCTCTTTATTCTTATCTAAGTCTATCTTCTCGAACTTGACCTCTTCTAGAAGATCGATATACTTTTGCTTTTCGACTTTAAGATTGTCTATAGTCTGTGCTAGTTTCTTTTGTGTCATATAGTTATGTTTATCAAATATTAACAACCATATGAAGAATACGGCCGTGACAATCACATATTTGTTGACGAGAATGCTAGATACAGATAGACCAGAGCTTAATTGCTTGATTATCTTCATGATTTTGTAGTTTACTTACGACAAAGATAAAAAAATAAGTTCAAGTACAAGTGCCAAGTTAAATTTCAACAAACACGAAGCAGAACAAATATTACGATAAGGAATGGAAAATGAGATTACCCAAGTAAGGCTCTCCCAGGATATACGGCTGCATCACCAAGCTCTTCTTCTATTCTGAGAAGTTGATTATACTTAGCTACCCTATCACTTCTTGATGCTGAACCGGTCTTGATCTGTCCAGTATTTAGTGCTACCGCTAGATCAGCTATAGTCGTATCTTCTGTTTCTCCAGATCTATGGCTCATTACGCAAGTATATGCATTGCGAGTGGCAAGGTTGACAGTATCAATAGTCTCAGTAAGACTACCAATCTGATTTACTTTGATCAAAATAGAATTAGCTGCATCTTCATCAATCCCTCTTTGTAATCTTTTCGTATTTGTTACGAAAAGGTCATCACCAACAATCTGTAGTTTATCACCCAATTGCCTATTCATGCTCGACCATGCTGACCAATCGTCCTCATCTAGTCCATCTTCTATAGACAGGATTGGATATTGATTGCACCAATCAGCCCAATAAGACACCATCTCTTCAGAAGTAAGCTTATCTCCCGTAGATTGGTGGAAGTGATATACTTTTTCATCAGCTAGATAAAACTCTGAAGCTGCTGCATCCATAGCGATCATCATATCTATTCCTGGCTTGTAACCAGCAGATTCAATGGCTTGCAGTACTATTTCTATGGCCTCTTTATTAGATCCTAGATTAGGAGCAAATCCACCTTCATCTCCAACATTAGTAGAATGACCTTTACTACTTAATACCTTTTTGAGGTGATGAAAGACAGTGATACCCATTCTTAAACCTTCCGAAAAAGTTTCAGCTCCAATAGGCATTACCATAAACTCCTGAAAATCTATACTATTATCAGCGTGAGATCCACCGTTGAGGATATTCATCATCGGTACTGGCATCACGTGAGCATTGACACCACCTATATATCGATATAAGCTTTGGCTACTTTCTGCTGCTGCAGCTTTGGCTACAGCTAAAGAAACACCTAAAATTGCATTGGCGCCTAGCTTTGATTTATTGTGTGTACCATCGATCTCAATCATAGTCTCGTCAATGAGTCTTTGATCCATAGCATCTTCTCCTATGAGTGCTTCTCTGATATCTTCTTCTATATTCTGACAAGCTTGTAGCACTCCTTTTCCTAGAAATCTATCAGGATTACCATCTCTAAGTTCTACCGCCTCATACTTACCTGTACTCGCTCCAGAGGGAACAGCAGCTCTACCAATAAATCCTGTCTCAGTTAGTACTTCTACTTCTACAGTAGGATTTCCTCTACTGTCTATTATCTCTCTAGATCTGATATCTAATATTGTGCTCATGCAAATTATTTTAAAATAATACCATTTCTGTAAGCCCTGTAAAAATATATGTGACAATTTGTGCAGCTATGGTACTCGTGACAATTATTGAATTAAAACCGCGAATATACGACTTATTGTAGATTATACACTATGACAATGAATCAACAAATTCGTTGAACAAATACCTACTATCGTGAGGTCCTGGCGCTGCTTCTGGATGATATTGAACTGAAAATGCTTTAGTACCCTTAATTCGTATACCTTCGATAGTATCATCATTGAGATTACGGTGCGTAACTTCCACCCTATCACTTGCCTTCTCTATAACTACAGCATCTACACTAAATCCATGATTTTGGCTAGTAATCTCTCCTTTTCCAGAAATTAAATTTTTCACAGGATGATTGATACCTCTATGACCATGATGCATCTTATAGGTAGGTATATTATTGGCCAATGCCAACAACTGATGACCTAGACATATTCCAAACATCGGCTTCTTCTCTTTCATTAGTACTTTAACCGTTTCAATAGCATAATCCATAGATGAAGGATCTCCAGGTCCATTAGAAAGAAAGAATCCATCATATTTCTTTTCTATAATATCCTCAGCGGCTGTATCCGCTGGATATACATCCACTTTGCAACCTCTACTCACTAAATTTCTTAATATATTTTTCTTAGTCCCGAAGTCCATAACCGCTACATTGTATTTGGCCTCATCATCACCTAGAGAGTACATCTCTTTCGTAGATACTTTGGACGCAAGCTCCAGTCCCTCCATATTAGGTACTTTTGCTAGCTTCTCTTTAAGTTTATCCACATCTAACTCTTCAGATGAAATGATACAGTTCATAGCACCTTTGCTTCTGATATGACGTACAATAGCTCTAGTATCCAATCCATAAATACAGACAATACTGTTATCCTCAAAGTACTTCTGAATACCTTGATCAGCAAGAGGGCGAGAATATAAATCTGTGAAATTTTTACATATCAATCCCGAAATTTGTACAGATTCAGATTCTGCATCTTCATCTTTAGTACCATAGTTGCCGATATGCACATTAGTAGCGACAAGTACTTGTCCATAGTATGATGGGTCAGTAAAGATTTCTTGATACCCTGTCATCCCAGTATTGAAACAAATTTCGCCTGAAGTAGTGCCTATTAAACCGCCTGCCTTACCCTCAAAGTAAGTGCCATCATCTAATAGTAAAATTGCTTTTCCGCCAATCATAGAGCTAATAAATATAGTGTTATAAATTGTAACAAAAATATGCAACTAACCTTAAAGGAAAGAGTTACATATTAAAATTTTTATAATCAATTTTTATATGTACTTCGATAAAATAGAATTTTTCATATCCACAGACATACATGAATAAAAAAAGAGCATATCCAATACTGAATATGCTCTTCTTTCTCATTAGTCCATTATGACTATTCTTCTTCATTAGATTGCTTATCAGGCGTTACTGCTGCTGCTGCTGCTGCTGCTCCACTTTTCTTGCCTCTTCTACTTCTCCTAGACTTCTTAGCACCTGAAATAGATCCTGCTGAGTATGCTTCATTGTAATCCACGAACTCGATCATTGCTGTTTCGGCTCCATCACCTTTTCGTACTCCAGTTCTTACGATTCTGAGGTAACCTCCTGGTCTATCAGCAACTTTTACAGATATATTTTCAAACAGTTCTTTTACTGCTTCTTTATTCTGAAGATTACTAAATACAGTTCTTCTTGAGTGAGTACTGTTCGTCTTAGATTTAGTAATAAGAGGTTCTAGAAATACTCTTAGTGCTTTTGCTTTAGCAACAGTGGTATTGATTCTTTTGTACTCTACTAAAGAGATAGATAAGTTTCTTAATAAAGCAACTCTGTGCCCTCTTTGTCTACCTAAGTGATTGTGTTTTTTTCCGTGCCTCATGGAGATTACGTTTTGTTGATATCACGTTGAGATTCTTGACTATACGACCTGGTCAATTGAGTCTCGCAGTATATACCTGTATTTCATAAATGTAAATACTATCCAAGCCTAAACTTGAGTCGTGCGATTATCTTTTAAGTTTACTCTTCGTCTAACTTATACTTTGATAAGTCCATTCCGAAAGTAAGACCTTTGATCTGGAGTAATTCTTCGATCTCAACTAATGACTTCTTTCCAAAGTTTCTGAACTTAAGTAATTCATGAGTATCATATCTAACCATTTCTCCTAAAGAGTTGATCTTAGCTGCCTTGAGACAGTTGTATGCCCTTACAGACAAATCTAGATCTTCTAATGAAGTCTTAAGAAGCTTTCTCATGTGTAGAATGTGCTCGTCTACGATATTATCTTCCCGACTAGATGCATCATCAAACGTTATATTTTCATCCGTGATCAGCATTAAGTGTTGTATAAGAATTCTTGATGCTTCCTTTACTGCTTCTTCAGGATGTATAGTACCATCAGTCTGTACATCAACCATAAGTTTTTCATAATCGGTTCTCTGCCCTACTCTTGTATTTTCTACTTTATAAGATACTCTTTTGATTGGTGTATAAACAGCATCCACTGGTATTACACCAATTGGTGCATCCTTAGGAAGATTCTCCTCTGCTGGAACATATCCACGACCTTTTGATATGGTAAGCTCTATTTCTAGATTTACTGAAGGTTCCATATCACAAATTACTAATTCAGGATTCATTATTTTGAATACTGTAGTTTGATCTTCAATATCTCCTGCAACAAATGCTTCTTTACCACTTATTGTTAAGTAAACTTTGTCTTCTGAGTCCTCTTCAGTTTCAACCAAAGCTTTGAGCCTTATTTGCTTAAGATTTAGAATAATGTCTACCATATCCTGAACCACCCCCTTAATTGTAGCAAATTCATGATCCACACCTGCTATTCTAATTGCAGATATAGCGTAACCTTCAAGAGAAGAAAGTAAAACTCTTCTTAATGAATTACCTATAGTCTGACCAAAGCCAGGCTCTAGAGGTTTGAACTCAAATGTACCATTAAAGTCATCCGATTTTTGAAGGATAATTTTCTCTGGTCTTTGAAAGTTTAAAATGCTCATAAATTTGTAGTTATGCTATGCTGAAAAAAGTTTTTTTGAAATAAAGAAGACTAAACGAAGAAAAGGGCTACCCAAGAAATTGGGCAGCCTTCTGCTAATAATCTTACTACTTAGAGTACAATTCTACAATAAGTTGCTCATTGATCTTTTCCGGAATTGCGTCCCTTTCAGGATATGCGAGGAAAGTTCCTTCACCTCTTGCGTTGTTCCACTCTAGCCAACCAAAGTTTCTTACATCTCCCTTAGATGATATACTATTGATTATTACCTCAAGATTTTTTGATTTATTTCTTATAGTGACTACGTCACCCGGTCTTAATTGACACGAAGGTATATTTGTAAGTACCCCATTTACCATAATGTGCTTGTGCGCAACCAATTGACGTGCACCGCTTCTAGTAGGTGAAAGACCTAACCTAAAGACAGTATTGTCTAATCTAGCCTCTAAGAATTGAAAAAGAATTTCTCCTGTCACCCCAGACTTGCCATTAGCTGCCTTGTATAAATTACGAAACTGTCTTTCAAGAAGTCCGTAAGTATATTTAGCTTTTTGCTTCTCCATTAACTGGAGCCCGTAGTCAGATTTTTGCTTCCTCCTCCTACCATTTCCATGTTGTCCAGGTGGGTATTTTCGTTTCTCAAAAGCTCTGTCATTTCCGAAGATTGCCTCTCCAAATGCTCTAGATTTCTTTGTTTTTGGTCCGGTATATCGTGCCATTTAATTCTCAGTTGTAGTAGTAATAATAATGTACTGAATCTAAATTATACTCTTCTTTTCTTTGGAGGTCTACATCCATTGTGCGGAACAGGGGTGATATCTCTGATTTTAGTTACTTTGATACCCACACCATCCACTGCTCTGATTGCAGATTCACGACCAGCTCCTGGTCCTTTCACATAAACTTCACAAGATCTCATTCCAGCGTCGTAGGCTGTTTGAGCAGCATCTGTTGCTGCAATTTGAGCAGCATATGGAGTATTTTTCTTACTTCCTCGAAATCCAGCTTTGCCAGCTGAAGCCCATGAAATAACTTGACCTTGCTTATTAGTCAAAGAGATAATAATATTATTGAAAGTAGCTTGTATATAAACAAGACCTTCACTCGCAACGGCTACATTACGCTTTTTTGCTTTTGCTTTTGCCATGACTATCTATTATTTAGTAACTTTCTTTTTGTTCGCAACAGTCTTCTTCTTACCTTTTCGTGTACGAGCGTTAGTTTTAGTACGCTGCCCTCTTAAAGGAAGACCCTTTCTGTGTCTAAGACCTCTGTAACATCCAATATCCATCAGACGTTTGATATTCAACTGTACTTCACTTCGTAGTTCACCCTCAACAGTGTACTCATCTTGTAAAAGCTTCGTTATGAACTTAATATTTTCATCAGTCCAGTCCTGAACTTTGGTATTATGTTCAATCCCAGCTCTATCAAGTAGTTCTGCAGACCTAGTGCTTCCTACACCATAGATGTAAGTTAAACCTATTATACCTCTCTTATTTCGCGGTAAATCTACCCCAGCAATCCTTGCCATAGTTGATACAATTAATTAATTACCCTTGTCTTTGCTTAAACCTAGGGTTTTTTTTGTTAATAATGTAAAGCTTACCGTTACGTCTTACGATCTTACAGTCAGCCGACCTCTTTTTGATTGATGCTCTTACTTTCATTGTCGTTGCATTTATTAAGTGCTATATATAATACCCTATTTGTACCTATATGTTATTCTACCCCGGGTAAGATCATATGGAGACATCTCCACAGCTACTTTATCCCCTGGCATGATACGTATATAGTGCATCCTCATCTTACCACTAATTGTCGCTACGATGAGATGATCATTTTCAAGACGAACTCTGAACATAGCATTAGACAACGCTTCTTCAATGATTCCATCTTGCTTTATAAGGTCCTGCTTAGCCATATTTTCATTTCGGAGTGCGAATATCTAAATATTTATTCAATTTGCCTAATTTCTGAGTTCTTTTTAATCTCCTCTTCAACCCACTCATGATTAGATAATATATCCGGCCCGTCAGTCCTTACAGCTATTGTATGCTCATAGTGCGCAGATGGCATATTATCCTTCGATAGTATTGTACCATCCGGTGCCTTCTTTACTGCTTTATTTCCTAGATTTATCATTGGCTCTATTGCTATGACTAGTCCATCTTTTAGTTGTACTCCCCTTCCACGTTTACCGTAATTAGGAACTTCTGGTGACTCATGAAGATCTTTACCCAATCCATGTCCGACCAAATCACGTACAACACCAAACCCATGTTGTTTCTCTGCAAAATCCTGTATTGAGTAACCAATATCCCCTACTCTATTTCCTACTCTAGCCTGATCTATGCCGAGATAAAGTGCTTTCTTTGTTACAGAGAGTAATTTCTCTATCTCATCACTAATTCCATTGAAAGCAAAGGTGTAAGCTGAATCTCCATAAAACTCATTCATTAATACACCACAATCAATAGACACTATATCATCTTCTTCAAACTCTCTATTTGTAGGTATACCGTGTACAACTGCTGCATTAGTGGAAATACATAACGTACCTGGAAACCCGTATAGCCCTTTGAAACCTGGAATTGCACCATCGTGATCTCTAATAAAAACCTCTGCTGCCCTATCCACTTCCAATCCAGTTATCCCCGGCTTCAGAAGAGATGCTACATGAGCCAAAGTCTTACTGAGAAGGGTACAACTCATTCTCATTAACTCTATTTCATCATCAGTTTTATAGTATATCATCTAGAATGATATGTTTACATGCTCGCACCAATCTGCATTCCGTTTCCTCCTCTTCCCTTGAGTTTACCTGTCTTAGTAAGACCATCGTACTTTCTCATTAAAAGATATGATTCGATTTGTTGTAGTGTATCTAATACAACTGCAACTAAGATAAGTAGTGAGGTACCACCAAAAAACAATGCAAAACCATCATTAACACCCATATTGGCTATAATACCAGGCAAGATTGCTATCAGCCCTAAGAAAATAGAGCCGGGCAACGTTACTCTTGTTGTTAATGAATCAATATATTCTTGTGTATCTGTTCCAGGCTTAATTCCTGGAATGAAAGAATTTTGTCTCTTTAAATGTTCAGCATACTGCTGAGGATTCACTATCAGTGCAGTATAAACGTAAGTAAAAATAACAACTAGCACGAAAAATATAATGTTATAAATTGGCGACTTCCAATCTTGAAGAGACATTAAAAAAGAACTTGGTGCCTCCTGTTGACCTATGACTAGACCTCCTAACATGGGGGGTAAAAACATTATTGCCTGAGCAAAGATAATTGGCATCACACCTGACGCATTTACTTTTAAAGGAATATAATCTCTAGCTCCTGCTGAAGGAACATCGTCATTAGATCTACCTACCATACGTTTCGCAAATTGAATAGGTATTTTTCTTACTCCTTGAACTATAAGAACAGTTGCAAGAACCACAAAGAATAAAGCTACAAACTCAACTAAAAGAATTAAGAATCCTGACTGCGCAAGCTGCGTCTTTACTTCCGCAAAAAATGAGAATGGAAGCGTGGCGATAATACCTATCATAATCAACAACGATATACCGTTGCCGATTCCTTTATCAGTAATCTTTTCACCTAACCACATGGCAAATATAGTGCCCGTGGAAAGAATGATAATATTTGATAGCCAAAATGCACTTTCACTTACATTAGGGGAAATAGCACCCATACTTTTTATGTATGCCAGATATCCACCACCTTGAACTAATGTAATAAATACAGTAAGTAATCTAGTAATTTGCGTAATCTTCTTTCTGCCCGATTCACCTTCTCTTGATTGAAGTCTCTGGAAATAAGGAACTGCAAAACCTAATAATTGAATAATAATCGACGCAGTAATATAAGGCATAATACCCAACGCGAATACAGAACCTTGATTAAAAGCTCCTCCTGTAAAAGCATTTATCAATCCCAAAATCCCCTCACCTGAAGCTGCTGAAGCTTCTAAAGCCTTTGGCACAACACCAGGAAGTGTTACAAATGATCCGAATCGATATATTGCTAATATAAGGACAGTAAACAGAATCTTATCTTTAAGCTCTGCTATGCTCCATATATTCTTTAGAGTATCTATAAATTTCATTGCGTATTATTATACAAGATTCACACTACCACCTTGGGCTTCTATTTTCGACTTAGCAGTTTCAGATACTGCATTGGCAGTTACAGAAACTTTCATAGTAATATCTCCACTACCTAGTACTTTGAACACTTCAGTTTTCTTGATGTATCCATTTTTACAAAGTACTTCAGCATTAATATCACTAAGACCTAATTTTTCAGCGATTGCCTGAAGCTTACTTACATTTATAGCAACATATTCTATTCTGTTTGGACTTTTGAAACCCCTTTTAGGAAGTCTCATCTGTAATGGCATCTGACCACCTTCGAAAGCCCTTTTACTACTATATCCACTTCTAGATTTAGCACCGTTATGACCTCTTCCTGCTGTACCACCTGTACCTGAAGCTTGCCCTCGACCTAGTCTCTTTTCTGAGTGAGTTGATCCTTTTGCTGGCTTAAGATTATGTAATTCCATTATTGCTATACTTTTTAATATATATTAAGCTTGTTCTACTATTACAAGGTGAGCAATCTTATTGATCATCCCTTGTATCTGTGGAGTTACTTCCTTTTCCACAGTTTTATTAATACCTCTTAGGCCTAATGCGATAAGAGTATCTTTTTGTTTTTTAGATCTGTCTATTGAAGACTTGATCTGCTTGATTTTTACTTTATCCATTGTTATATAGCTTTTACTATCCTTCGTATACTTTTTTAAGAGATACCCCTCTTTGCTTAGCTACTGTTTGTGCATTTCTTAACCTAGATAATGCATCCATAGTTGCTTTTACAACATTGTGAGGATTAGAAGATCCCTGTGATTTTGCTAGTACGTTATGAATACCTGCAATCTCTAATACCGCTCTCATTGCTCCACCAGCAATTACACCTGTTCCATCTGCAGCCGGCTTAATAAGGACTTTTCCAGCACCATATTTACCTTTCTGCTCGTGAGGTATAGTACCATGAAGTAGGGGAACTGTTATCATGTTTTTCTTAGCATCATCAACTGCCTTTGAAATAGATTCTGCTACATCCCTAGCTTTACCTAGCCCATGCCCCACTTTACCTTTTCCATCACCAACTACGGCTATTGCTGAGAAACTAAAGGTACGTCCACCTTTATTTACTTTAGTTACACGATTAAGAGATACTAATTTTTCCTTAATATCTGATTCAGGCGCGTTTGATCTATCTTGTCTCTTTGCCATTACTATATTAATTTTAGAATTTTAATCCACCTTCTCTGGCACCCTCTGCCAGTGATTTAACTCTGCCGTGGTAAAGATAACCACCTCTATCAAACACTACAGTTGTTATACCTGCTGAAGATGCATTAGTTGCTATTAACTTACCTACTTCTTTAGCTACCTCTACAGAATTACCTGCAAAATTAGCTCCTTTCGATGTTGCCGATGCCAATGTTTGCACATTTAAATCATCTATTAATTGACAGTATATTTCTTTGTTACTTCTGAAGACAGACAATCTTGGCTTGCTTGGCGTACCACTGATTTTCTTTCTGATTCTTCTTTGTATCCTTTTTCTGCCGACTACTTTAGAACTCATAGTATATGAATATTATAGAATATAAATTATAATTAATAATTGACTTAATCTTAAATAACTTTATCTAGATGTTGTCATACTGCTATCGATAAATTAGCAATTACTCTTCGTTTATCGATTATATTAACTAGCTGCAGTCTTACCAGCTTTTCTTCTAACCTCTTCTCCTTTATACCTAACTCCCTTCCCTTTGTATGGTTCAGGCTTTCTAAGCTCTCTGATTTTAGAAGCTATCTCACCGATCAGTTGTTTATCAATACCTTCAAGAATCACAGCAGGATTAGATCCTTTTTCCATAGCAGTAGTAAGCTTAAGCTCATCCGGAATAGAAAAATATATAGGGTGTGAATAACCTAAAGTCAACTCAAGTAAATTGCCTGTATTACCAGCTCTATAACCCACACCTACAAGCTCTAACTCTTTTTTGTAACCATTAGTAACCCCTTCTACCATATTAGCTATAAGAGATCTATACAGACCGTGCATAGCCTTATGTCTCTTTTGTTCTGTAGGCCTTTTTACTTCAAGAACACCCTCCTGGATATCAATAATCATATCAGCATCAACCTGCTGAGTTAATTCACCCTTTGGTCCCTTTACAGTCACTAAATTACCTTGTGATACTTTTACAGTAACTCCACTGGCAATATCTATTGGCTCTTTTCCTATTCTTGACATAACCTATTTGATTAAGTATTAAAATATTTGATAATAGTTAGATCTAGTAAACGTAACAAAGTACTTCACCACCTACGTTGTCTCTTCGTGCTTGCTTATCAGTCATAAGACCTTTAGATGTTGATATAACTGCTATACCAAGACCATTGATAATACGAGGAAGATCTCTCGCTGGAGCATACTTTCTAAGACCTGGCTTACTAATACGTCCCATTTTTCTAATTACTGGTACGCTTGTAATCGGATCATACTTAATCGCTATCTTAATAGTTCCTTGAGGACCAGCTTCATCATCAAATTTGTATTTGAGGATGTATCCTTGGTCATAAAGAATTTCAGTTAATGTCTTCTTAAGATTACTAGCCGGAATGTCTACCGTCCTGTGTCTCGCTTTTTGAGCATTTCTGATTCTTGTCAGGTAATCTGCTATTGGATCTGTTACTATCATCTTATTGTAAAATAAGTTTTCTAAATTCGATTTCTTAAATAATACTATCTACCAACTAGCTTTAGTTATACCTGGTATCAAACCATTAAGTGCCATTTCTCTAAATGTAACTCTGTTGATACCAAACTTTCTCATATAACCCTTTGGTCTTCCAGTCAACTGACATCTATTATGTAGTCTTACTTTAGAAGAGTTCTTTGGAAGCTTATCTAACGCCTCCCAATTACCTTCCGCTTTGAGCTTAGATCTAAGGTCAGCATACTTTGCTACCATTTTTCTTCTCTTTGCTTCTCTTGCAATAAGTGCTTTTCTAGCCATAACTATATTAGTTTGCTTGTATTTGATTCTTAAATGGCATTCCTAATGCCTTTAGTAGTGCCAAACCTTCTGCATCAGTTTTAGCAGTAGTAACGAATGTGATGTCCATACCCGTTATCTTGTTAATCTGATCTAGTACCATTTCAGGGAAGATAATTTGTTCTGTAACACCCAGAGTGTAATTACCTCTACCGTCAAAACTCTTATCATTAATCCCTCTGAAATCTCTGACACGCGGAAGAGCGATGGATACTAACCTGTCGAGGAATTCATACATTCTTTCGTTTCTAAGTGTAACCTTAGCACCGATCGGCATAAATTCCCTCAACTTAAAGTTAGAAACTGACTTCTTAGCCTTTACAGACACAGCCTTCTGTCCAGTGATTGCCGTCATTTCTGTAACTGCATTATCCACTAACTTTTTATCTTGAGTAGCTCCACCTACACCTTGATTTAGACATATCTTAAGTAACTTAGGAACTTCCATGATACTTTTATAGCCAAACTGCTCATTGAGAGCTGGTATAATTTCACTTCTGTATTTCTTTTTTAGTCTCGTTGTACTCATACTAAACTATTTCTCCAGATTTTTTAGAATATCTAACCATTTTACCATCCACTTCTTTTCTTCCAACTTTCGTCGGCTTCCCAGTTTTAGGATCTACTAGCATTAGATTAGATAAATGTATTGCAGATTCCACCTCTATGATACCACCAGGGTTATCGTTTACAGGCTTAGTGTGCTTTTTTACCATGTTTACTCCTTCTACAATAGCACGGTTCTTATTGATGAAGATCTCTTTAATCTCACCTGTAGATCCCTTAGAAGCTCCAGCGATTACTATCACTTTGTCGCCCTTTTTTACATGCAGTTTTGGTGCAAATCTTTTCATTATTAGATTATTTATCCTTTTGCCGCTTTGCGGCTAAATATTATTCGTTTTAAAGTACCTCAGGCGCTAATGACACAATTCTCATGTAATCCATTTCTCTCAGCTCTCTTGCAACAGGCCCAAAAATCCTTGTCCCTCTTGGCTCGTCGTTAGCATTAAGAAGTACAGCCGCATTATCATCAAATCTAATGTACGAACCATCTCTTCTACGTACCTCCTTCTTCGTCCTTACAATAACAGCTTTTGAAACTGTACCTTTCTTTAACGCCCCTGGAGATACATCTTTGACGGTTACAACGATTACGTCACCCACTGATGCGTATCTTCTTTTAGAACCTCCTAATACTCTAATACAAAGTACTTCTTTGGCTCCACTATTATCTGCTATTTTTAATCTAGATTCCTGTTGGATCATCTTATATTAGTTTAAAGCTTATCTCAAAACGATAAGAGTTACTTATTTAGCTCTTTCAAGTATTTCAACTAGTCTCCATCTCTTTTTCTTACTGAGAGGCCTAGTTTCCATAATTTTCACTGTATCGCCCTCGTTACACTCATTATTTTCATCATGAGCTGTGAATTTCTTAGACTTCTTCATGAACTTACCATAGATCGGATGCTTAATCTTTCTCTCAATAAGTACTGTGATGGTCTTATCCATCTTCGTAGAAGTTACTACTCCTACTCTTTGCTTACGTAACTTTCTTCCAGTTTCAGTTTGCTCAGTCATAGTTATTATTTTTTTCTACGTCTTCTAATGTTACTTCTTCCAGCTAATTGTTCTGGAGTCATTTCCGAGATTTCCCTTCGACGTAACTCAGATTTTAATCTTGCTATATCTCGTCTCACTCCTCTAAGCTCGAGAGGATTTTCTAACCCTCTGATAGCATGATCAAGCTTTTGCTTCTTATAATCAGCCACAGCTAGTGTTAGCTCATTAGCTAAATTCTCGTTAGAAAGTTCCTGAAGTTCAATGTATTTCTTAGTTGCCATTTATTATGACTTTTTTAATTGCTATTAGCTAAAAATTATTATCTATCGTATCTCACTACGGTCTTAGTCATCACTGGCAACTTCTGCGCAGCTAGTCTAAGTGCCTCTCTTGCAATATCTTCAGATACTCCGTCCATCTCGAACATAATTCTACCTGGTTTGACAACAGCCACATAATGATCAAGAGCTCCTTTACCCTTACCCATTCTTACCTCCGCAGGTTTAGATGTAATCGGTTTGTCTGGAAAGATTCTTATCCAAACTTTACCCTGCCTTTGCATATATCTTGTCATAGCAATTCTAGCAGACTCAATTTGCCTGTTAGTAATGTATGCAGAATCCATACTTTTAAGAGCATAAGTTCCAAATGAAATAGTACTACCTCTTTGGGCTATACCTTTAATTCGACCTTTCTGCGCCTTTCTATATTTCGTTCTTTTCGGTTGTAACATCTTCCTCTATTATTATTATTTGCATAGGGTGCCAAAAATAAAATTGGCAAAGGTACAATTAAACTATTATTCTATCTTCTTTTGTCTCCTCCTCTTCCACCTCCACGGCTTCCTCCTCTTCCACCTCCTCTTCTATCACCTCCTCTATTTCCTCCACGACCCTTACCAGAATCAACACCTACATTTGGACTGAGATCTCTTTTTCCTAGTACTTCACCTTTACAGATCCATACCTTGATACCAATCTTTCCGTAAACAGTCAAAGCCTCTTGTAAAGCATAGTCAATATCAGCCCTAAAGGTGTGCAATGGAGTTCTTCCATCTTTAAACTCCTCACTCCTGGCCATCTCAGCTCCATTCAACCTCCCACTGATTCTTACCTTGATACCTTCAGCACCTGCCCTCATTGCTGCCTGAATGGCCATCTTGATTGCTCTTCTGTAGTTGATTCTAGCCTCAATTTGCTTAGCGACTGATTCACCAACAATGTTAGCATCTAGCTCTGGCTTCCTGATCTCAATAATATTGATCTGAACATCCTTAGATGTAATCTTTTTAAGCTCTTCTTTAACTCTATCAACTTCAGACCCACCTTTACCAATAATGATACCTGGTCTGCTCGTATGAATAGTAACAGTAATCCTCTTTAGAGTTCTTTCTATTACAATACGCGCTATACCACCTTTAGTGATCCTAGCTTTGAGGTATTTACGTATCTTTTCGTCTTCAACTACCTTAGATGCGAAGTCTTTTCCTCCATACCAGTTAGAATCCCATCCCCTGATGAGTCCTAATCTATTACCTATCGGATTTGTCTTTTGGCCCATATATATTGTTTATATAGTATATTTCTTATTCAATTATTAAGCTTCAACACTTTCCTCCAATGCTACTTTATTTGTAACAACTAAAGTCACGTGACACTGTCTCTTACGGATTCTATGAGCTCTACCATGTGGTGCAGGGCGGAACCTTTTTAATACAGTTGCCTCATCTGCATAAATTTCCTTTACGAAAAGACCGAAGTCTTCAGGACTATTACCAGATTTCACTTCCCAGTTAGCCGCTGCAGATAATAACAGTTTCTCTAACCATTCTGATGCTTCTTTATTAGTAAACTTCAGTATGTTCAGCGCTTCATTTAGAGCTTTACCCCTGATCAAGTCAACTACAAGCCTCATCTTGCGACCAGACATTGGTACATTTTTTAGTTTCGCTACAGCTTCCATTTCGAAGATTGTTTTTTATTATAGCTTTCGCAATTAATTCTTACTTCTTACCGTGACCTTTGTAAGATCTTGTTGGTGAAAATTCACCTAACTTATGACCTACCATATTCTCTGTCACGAATACAGGTACAAATGTTTTTCCATTATGAACCGCTATTGTCAAACCTACCATTGCAGGAATAATCATAGAAGATCTCGACCATGTCTTTATTACCGACTTCTTAGTTGAATCATTAGCCTTTTGAACCTTAGCCCAAAGCTTATGAAATACATAAGGTCCCTTTTTTAGTGATCTAGCCATATTAGTATTTACCTTTTATTTTTAGATTTTCTCTTTGTTATTATCAGCCTACTAGAAGCTTTATTCACATCTCTAGTCTTCTGTCCTTTTGCCATGATACCCGTTCTTGATCTTGGGTGACCTCCTGAAGACCTACCTTCACCACCACCCATCGGGTGATCCACTGGATTCATCGCCACTCCCCTTGTTCTAGGTCTTCTACCTAACCATCTCTTTCTACCCGCTTTACCAAGTACTGTAAGAGAATGATCTGGATTAGAAGTAGTCCCGATAGTTGCTTTACAAGTAAGTAAAACCCTTCTCGTCTCTCCTGAAGGAAGCTTTACTACAGCATATTTTCCCTCTCTACCCATTAGTACACCATAAGTACCAGCAGACCTTGCAAGAGCGGCTCCTTTACCAGGTGACATCTCTATAGCATGTATTGCAGCACCTAAAGGAATTTCAGATAAAAACATTGAGTGACCAATATCTGGAGTAGCTTTTGCACCAGACATAATCTGTGCACCTACCTCAATCTTATCCGGAGCAATAATATATCTCTTTTCACCATCTGCATATACCACTAGAGCAATATATGCAGTTCTGTTTGGATCATATTCGATAGTAGAAATCTTACCTGGAATACCTTCTTTATCCCTTTTAAAATCTATTACCCTGTACTTCTTCTTGTGCCCTCCACCTATGTGGCGCATAGTCATTTTCCCATCATGGTTTCTACCACCTGTCCTCTTTTTGCCTGATATTAAGCCTTTCTCAGGCTTATCAGTCGTAAGTTCGGTATAAGAATTTGTTACTTTAAACCTAGAACCTGGAGTTATCGGATTATACTTCTTAACTGGCATCTTTTATATATTTATGCTTGCTATTAGCTTAATTTAGTCTTCTACTTCACCACCGAAGAAATCAATCACTTCACCTTCACCCAGAGTCACGACTGCTTTCTTATACGAACTTACTGCACCTCTCTGAACACCTGATCTAGTGTTTTTTACTTTAGTCTTTTTTGGCATCACTGAAGTATTAACTGATGATACACTTACACCCGGAAACATCTCTTCCACAGCTTTAGCAACCTCTAGTTTATTTGCAGTTTTATTTACTACGAAACTATATTTGTTTAACTTTTCTGTTAGTCCTTCAGACTTTTCAGAGATAACCGGCTTTACTATTATTTGTTTATACATGACTTAGTTATTATAAATGCCTAAGCAAATGTTTCTTTAATTACTGCAATCGCTCCTTCCGTTAGTAGTAGAGTGTTTGCATTAAGTATCTCATATGTATTTAGATCCTTTGCATTTACTACATGAGCATTAGGAATATTACCACTTGACCTTAGTAATGCAGAATCATAGTCTGCCGTTACTAATATTGACTTTCTGTTAGATACTTCAAGATCACTCATGAAAGCAACATAATCCTTAGTCTTAGGTGCGTCGAATGTAAAGTTTTCAACAACCTTGATACTTCCGTTAGCAGCTTTGTGTGATAACGCAGATGCTTTAGCTAAGGCCTTCACTTTTTTGTTAAGCTTGAAACTGTAGTCACGTGGTTTTGGACCAAACATACGTCCTCCTCCTCTGAATACACCACTTTTGAGTGATCCAGCTCTGGCGGTACCAGTACCCTTTTGTTTTTTAATCTTCCTAGTAGAAGCTGTTATTTCCCCCTTCTCTTTAGATTTGTGAGTACCTTGTCTTTGAGCTGCGTTATATTGCTTTACAGCAAGATAGACCGCGTGCTCATTTGGCTCTATACCAAATATATCATCTGGAAGGTCTGCGCTACGTCCAGAACTCTGTCCGCTTTTGTTAAGTATATCTAATTTCATGGCTCTCTTACTTTTCGATGATTACATAAGATCCTTTGTGACCTGGGATAGCACCCTTGATCAACAAGATATTCTGATCAGCAAAAACCTTCACTACCTCAAGATTCTGCACAGTAACTCTATCGCCACCCATTCTACCTGCCATACGAGTACCTTTAAATACTCTAGACGGTGTTGAAGATTGACCTATAGAACCTGGAGCTCTTAATCTGTTATGCTGACCGTGAGTTGCATCACCTACACCCCTAAAGTTGTAACGTTTTACAACACCTTGAAAACCTTTACCCTTGGAAGTACCAACCGCTCTCACGATATCACCTTCCTCAAATACATCCGTGATAGCAATCTCTTGCCCCACTTCTTTTGCAATGTCAAAGTCCCTAAACTCCATGAGTTTGGCTTTTGGCGAAACATCTGCATTTGCGTAGTGTCCACGCATAGCTTTAGAGGTATTTTTCTCTTTAGCCGATCCGTACCCCAATTGGAGTGCGTAATAACCATCTGTGTCAGCAGTTTTAACCTGCGTAACTACATTTGGCTTTGCTTCTACTACTGTACAAGGTATATTTTTTCCAGATCCATCATAGACGCTGGTCATACCAATTTTTTTACCTATTAGTCCATTCATCATTTAGACTTTAATCTAAAAGAATATTATTTAAGATCCACTGCAAGAGCGATATCCGATAATTTATATTAAAATATTATGATAGAGATTTTGCTCGACTTACGTCAATTTGACCTGAATGTCAACGCCACTAGGAAGTTCTAGTTTCGAGAGTGCATCTACAGTCTTCTGAGTCGGAGTGAATATCTCTATCAATCGCTTGTGTGTGCGTAACTGGAATTGCTCTCGAGATTTCTTGTTTACGTGCGGCGACCGCAGTACCGTAAACTTTTCTTTCTTCGTTGGCAGAGGAATCGGCCCAGAAACCACAGCACCGCTATTCCTAACGGTCTTTACGATCTTCTCTGTACTCTTATCCACCAAATTATGGTCGTACGAGCGCAGTTTAATCCTGATTTTTTGATTCATAACCTTGTTAATTTACAAGTTGTTTATCTTAAAGTGCCGCAAAAATACAACTCTTTAATGACTTATTGCAATAATTCTAATTAAACTTTTACTTCTCCTTTAGCCTCTGCTATTACAGCTTCTGCAACACTCTTAGGTGCGCTAGAATAGTGCGAGAATTCCATAGAACTATTTGCTCTACCTGAAGTAATTGTTCTTAATTGAGTAACATAACCAAACATCTCTGATAATGGTACATCAGCTGATATCTGAATTGCTCCCCCTGTTCTTGTTTCCTGTCCTTTTGGAAGCCCTCTACGTCTGTTAAGATCACCAATCACAGATCCTGTATACTCTTCTGGTGTTACGATCTCTAATTTCATGATAGGCTCAAGAAGCACTGGCTTAGCACCCTTAGCGGCAGCTCTAAATCCTTCCTTAGCGCAAAGCTCAAAGGCGATAGGTTTACTATCCACTGCGTGAATAGATCCATCGTACAACTTTACTTTCATAGAGTCAATACCGTATCCAGCAAGTATTCCATTATCCATCATGGCGTTGAAACCTTTGATGATTGAAGGAAAAAACTCCTTAGGAATAGATCCTCCGACAATTTTGTTTATAAACTGAAGTCTAGTTTTTCCACTCTTATAATCATCAGACTCTAAGAACTCTTCATCCGCAGGTCCTAACTCAAATTGCATATCCGCAAAAAGTCCAGATCCACCAGATTGCTTTTTAAGTCTTTCTCTGTGATCTACAGTTTTCGTAAGTGCTTCTTTATAATTAACTTGAGGAGCACCTTGGCTACACTCTACGTTAAATTCTCTCTTTAACCTATCTACAATGATCTCAAGATGAAGCTCTCCCATACCACTAATTACCGTTTGGTTCGTGTCTTCATCGTATTTGACTTTGAATGTTGGATCTTCCTCAGCTAATTTGGATAAAGCCATACCTAACTTGTCAAGATCTTTCTGACTCTTAGGCTCTACTGCTACACCAATTACTGGATCCGGGAACACCATACTCTCTAAAACGATAGGTGCATCTAATGATGATAGAGTATCACCCGTACGCAAATCCTTAAATCCTACACCTGCCGCAATATCTCCTGCTTCTACCCTTGGAATTGGATTTTGCTTATTAGAGTGCATTTGGTATAGTCTCGAAATTCTTTCTTTGTTACCTGATCTATTGTTTAGTATGTAAGATCCTGCATCTAGTGCTCCGGAGTATACCCTGAAGAAAGCTAATCTACCTACATATGGATCTGTTGCTATCTTAAACGCTAGTGCACAAAATGGCTCATCAACTGATGGTTTTCTTGTTATCGGCTCTTCCGTATCTGGGTGAGTTCCTGTTACTGCATCTACATCAAGAGGAGAAGGTAAATATGCACAAACTGCATCTAGTACCGCTTGGACTCCTTTATTTTTAAATGCAGAACCACACATCATAGGTACGAACTTGTTATCAAGTACTGCCCCCCTTACTGCATTGATCATTTCCTGTTCAGTAATACTTTCTGGATCTTCAAAGTACTTTTCCATTAGAGTTTCATCGTACTCGGCTACAGCTTCTAAAAGTTTCTCTCTCCATTCTGCTACAGTATCAACTAAATCTGCTGGCACAGGTATTTCCTCGTAAGTCATACCCATATCGTCTTCATTCCAAACGATAGCCTTCCCAGTAATCAGATCTACTACACCTTTGAATGTCTCTTCAGCACCGATAGGCACTTGCAGAGGTATCGATACAGACCCTAGCTTTTCTTCAACATCTTTTACAACACTAAAGAAATCTGCCCCAGATCTATCCATTTTATTTACAAATCCGATTCTTGGAACA
>DDCY01000005.1 GCA_002335865.1 Saprospiraceae bacterium UBA1994 | reverse complement strand
ACAATGGTCGAAAGTGGTTGAGCATGGTTATTTAAATAGAAAAAGTGTGGCAGATCTATTACTTCAGTCTAAAGTAGGTTTGGTTACATTATATCCGCAAAAAAATTATTTGGATTCGTTGCCGGTAAAAATGTTTGAATATATGAATGCAGGTATACCCGTTATTGCTTCCAATTTTTCGTATTGGAATAGTATCATAGAGGAAAATATATGCGGTGTAACTGTAGATCCTCTTGATTCGAAAGCGATAGGAGAGGCAATCGGCACTATTATATCTAATGATGTACTTGCTGAGGAAATGGGAAAAAACGGGCGACAGGCCATTTTAACAAAATATAATTGGTCTATTGAGTTTGATAAGTTGAGGGTTTTGTATCAGGATTTATTAGAAAATAAATAGTTGCGATATACTAAAAATTTGGTTTACGATAAATTGTTAATAAATATAAGTATATCTATACTACATGAATAATATCTGGATTATTAATCAACACATAGGCACTCCTTCTATGGGTGTAGATGGACATAGACATTATTATTTAGCGAAGACTCTTTATAACAGAGATTATAATGTTACGCTATTAACTAGTACATTTTCTCATGTGCCAAGAAAGAATATTAAGCAGTCTAAAAACTTTGAAGTCAAAGAAGAAGAAGGTATAACTCTAGGCTTGGTAAAAACTCCTCGTTATGCTTCGGCAAGAGGATTGGGTAGGATCTGGAGTATGATAATTTTTATGATTAAATTATTCTGTTTTCCTTTTTCTATACTTGATTGTCCAGATGTAGTGATCGTTTCATCTCCATCTTTGCTTTCGATACTTAATGGATTATTACTGAAGAGGAAGTACGGTTGTAAGTTAATACTTGAGATAAGAGACATCTGGCCTTTATCTATAATCGAATTGGGTGGATTTAGTAAGTATAACCCTTTAGTGGTTTTTTTAAGATGGGTAGAATTGATTGGTTATAAAAGGTACGATCACATTACCTCTTTGCTACCTCTTGCTAAAGAACATATTGAAAACTTATTGAAAAGATCAAGATCAAATTTTACGCACATACCAAATGGAATTTATTTAGATGAAAAAGAGGCTCCGGTAAAACTCAATTATTGTACTAAACGTAATATACCCAAAGAAAAATTTATTGTTGGATATGCTGGGTCACTTGGTGTAGCTAATGCAATGAATCCCGTTATAGATGCCGCAAATATGTGCGGCGAGGATATAGCATTGTGTATTGTAGGGGAGGGTTATGAGAAGTCCTCTTTAGAAAAAATATCGACAAATAAAAATACGATTTTTTTGGATTCAGTGTCAAAGCGCGAGGTGGTTGATTTGTTAGATCATTTTGATGTGTTAATACTTTCATGGCATGATATTTCACTATATAGATTTGGAGTTTCTGCGAATAAAATTTTTGACTATATGTACTCGGGAAAACCGATTATTATGGCAGGTAATATTGGAGAAAATGTAATTGAACTTGCTAATTGTGGCATAGCGGTTAAGCCAAATGATCATCAAGCAATTTTTGAGGCTATAGTTAAATTGAGGGATATGGACTCGGAAGAAAGAAAACGTTTGGGTGATAATGGTCGCGAATATGTTATGCGAAATAATGATTTTAATATTTTAACTACAAGATATGAAGAGATATTTAATTTTTTATACTCATAGTTTGTTGTCAACTTAATTATAAATAGATATTAATGATATTGATCGGATATTCAGGACATGCTTTGGTAGCTATAGAAGCAATATACTCCTGCAGCGGAAGTATTACTGGATATTGTGAAATAGTCAAGAAAAAAGAAAACCCTTTTGACTTGAAGTATTTGGGATTTGATAGTGTTGATGTGCTTACTAATAATCAGTGGATAGTAGCTATAGGAGATAATAAAATAAGATCTAGGATTATTGAAAAATATAAGTCTGTTGGCGCTCTCCAAACAATTTCTCATAGTTCTAGTATAATTGGTTCTTTTGTAGAAATTGGAATAGGAACATTATTATGTGCAGGTAGTATTGTTAACTCTTTGGCAGTAGTCGGGAAAGGGTGTATAATAAACACAGCTGCTGTAGTAGAGCATGGATGTCAAGTGGGTGATTTTGTACATGTCGCACCTGGTGCCGTATTAGCTGGAAATGTAAAAGTAGGTAAGCATTCTTTTATCGGAGCTAATGCAGTGGTGAGGCAGGGTGTTGAAATTGGAAATGATGTTATTGTAGGTGCAGGTGCAGTAGTCTTGAGTGATGTTCCAGATGGTAAAACAGTAGTTGGAAATCCAGCAAAAATTATTAAAAGGAAACAGATAAATATATGATCCCACTCTCCATTCCACACTTAGGAGGCAACGAACTTAAATATGTTACAGACTGCATAGAGGCAGGCTGGGTCAGTTCCGCAGGTAGCTATGTAACTCAGTTTGAAAACATGGTTGCTAATTTTTCTGGTTGTGAATATGGAGTAGCTACTAGTAATGGAACTTCAGGATTACATTTGGCTATGCATATGTTGGGTATAGAGCAAGGGGATATAGTTTTGGTGCCTAATATAACTTTCATCGCTTCTGCTAATGCTGTGGCCTATACTAAAGCGACACCAGTATTTATAGATGTAGATCCTGATACATGGCAGATTGATTTAGATCTACTTGAGGAATGGCTAGATGAAAATAATGGAGTACATGTAAAAGCAGTGATGCCAGTCCATGTATTGGGTAATATGTGTGATATGTCTAAGCTTATGGATATAGCCGCAAGATACGGTTTACATGTAATAGAAGATAGTACAGAAGCATTAGGTAGTTATTGGAACGGAAAATCTGCAGGATCGTTTGGCGAGATGAATGTTTTTTCTTTCAACGGAAATAAGATCATCACTACTGGCGGTGGTGGTGTAATAGTCACAAATGACGAAGCACACGCCAAAAGAGCAAAACACTTGTCTACACAAAGTAAAGTAGATCCTGAGACATACTTCCATGATGAAATAGGATTTAACTATAGACTAGTAAATGTATTAGCAGCTATTGGTGTAGCGCAGATGGAACAGTTGCCTTCTTTTATAGATAAAAAGAAAGAAATAGATGCATATTATAGAAAGTATTTAGAAGGAGTCGGAGATATTAAATTCCAAAAGGTAGCTGAAGAAGTTGATCCCAACTGTTGGCTGTTTACTTTTTACTCTTCTAAGCAAAAAGAAATACTAGCTGCTCTAAAGGAAAATAAAATAATCGCAAGACCATTTTGGTTTCCTATGAATCAGTTGCCCATGTTTGTGGATAATGAATATTATACTAAGCATGATTACGCTAGAGATATACATGCTAATTGTCTAAGTATACCAAGTAGCGTGAATCTAATAGAAAAGAATCTTGCTGAAGTAGTGAAGGTTATTAAAAGTTGTTTTTAAATACAATTGAACAATGCTAAATTTTAAAATAGACGAATTCATAAAGAAGCACATTACTAAGAGGCCTACCTCTTACTTTCTGAATGATATAGAATCTAATCGAGACAGATTGATTTCTGAAATCAAAGGAAAAAAAATTCTCGTAATCGGAGGCGGAGGAACAATAGGATCTTCCTTCGTAAAAGCAATTTTACCTTTTGAGCCATCCAGTGTAGTGGTAGTAGACTATAGTGAAAATGGACTAACAGAACTCACAAGAGATCTGAGAAGTCAAGATGTATATATACCAGCTGAATATATTACTTATCCATTTGATTTTGGTGGTGAGGTATTCGCTAAGATGTTCCGTAAAAGAGATTTTGATATAGTGGCATGTTTTGCGGCACATAAGCATGTACGTAGTGAGAAAGATCATCTAGCGATAGAAGCTATGATTAATAATAATGTATTCAATACAAAAAGACTTATTGCTTTGGCTTTGGAATCTAAGCCAAAGCATTTCTTCTCTGTATCTACTGACAAGGCGGCCAATCCTGTAAACGTAATGGGAGGAAGTAAGAAACTCATGGAGAAGGTTTTGATGTCTTATAGTGATGAAATCAAAATATGTACGGCAAGGTTTGCCAATGTTGCGTTTAGTAATGGCAGTTTATTGGCAGGATTTATTGAGCGTATGATGAAGAGACAGCCGCTCTCTTCTCCAAATGATGTAAAGCGATATTTTCTGTCTCCAAAAGAAAGTGGTCAGTTATGTATGCTCGCCTGTTTATTAGGGGAGTCGTCAGATATCTTCTTCCCTAAGTTAGACGAGTCTCAGATGATGACATTTTCTACCATAGCTGAGAAATTCTTAGAAGAGCTTGGTCTTGAAGCAGAAAAGTGCGCAACAGAACAAGAAGCGAAATTGAAGGCGCAGTCCTGGAGTTCAACGGACAAAACATATCCAGTCTATTTCTTTAAAACTGATACAAGTGGTGAAAAGTCATTTGAAGAATTTTACACGAAATCAGACGAAGTAGATATGGATACTTTTGACGCCTTAGGTGTAGTTAAAAATTCAGTAATTCCATTGAAATCAGATATCGATCAAACATTGCGAGATTTTAGAAAATTGTTCGATGCAGAAGATGTGAATAAGGCAAAGGTCGTGTCGCTCATCTCAAAGTATCTTCCAGACTTTAGCCACATCGAAACAGGTAAGAGTTTGGATCAAAAAATGTAAAAAAACTGTTAAGCTCGTGGCGTCATCAATTAATAATAGTTATCGCCCTACTTGAACAGTTTAACAGCTTAATACCTCAATAGCTATATGGTTTGCTCAACCCCTTAATTACTTAGTCTCCTAATCACCTAATAAAATAAACAAAACACCTTGTACAAATTTTTCAAACGAGCGTCAGATATAGTCTCTTCTGGAATTGCCTTATTGTTACTTTCTCCTTTTGTCATTCCGATTGCCATTGTACTTAAACTCACAGGTGAGGGGTACGTTTTTTACTTTCAGGAAAGAGTTGGGCATAAGAATAAATTATTCGACATCTATAAATTTGCAACTATGCTCAAAGATAGTGCAAATATGAAAGGTGGATTGATTACTACTAAGGGTGATCCTAGGATGACTCCAATGGGTGGTTTTTTGAGAAAAAGTAAAATTAACGAACTCCCACAATTATGCAATATATTTTTTGGTCATATGAGTGTTGTAGGTCCACGACCGGTTATGCAGAAAAGTTTTGCTGCATATTCAGAGGATGTACAGAAAGTAATTTATAATGTGACGCCAGGTTTGACGGGTATAGGTTCAATCGTATTTAGGGATGAAGAAGAATTGATTACCAAGGTTTTAGAAAGTGGAGGTGATACTTGGGATTTTTATAAGAATACAATTTACCCTCACAAGGGAGAGCTAGAGAAATGGTATCAGAAGAATCAATCATTTTGGACAGATTTTAAAATTATATTTGCCACAGTATGGGTTGTAATTAAGCCAGAAAGTGACATAGTTTATACTTGGTTCAAAGGAATACCGAGAAGAGAATTTTAAAAATTTATATACATAATGCATAGAATAGATATAATAGCTGGAGCAAGACCAAATTTTATGAAAATAGGTCCAATAGTACTTGCTATAGAAAAACATAATGCTACAGTAGAAAAGAAAATAGAGTATAGATTGATTCATACGGGTCAACATTATGATAAAAAAATGAGTGAAGACTTTTTTACCCAACTCAACATTCCTGAGCCTCAACTTAATTTGGGTGTAGGATCTGGAACAGCGGCAACCCAGACTGCAAATATCATGCTTCGATATGAAGAAGCTGTAAAAGATTGGAAACCTGAGTTATGCATCGTGGTCGGTGATGTGACTTCTACTATGGCATGTGCAATCGTGGCAAAGAAAGAATGGATCAAAGTTGCCCACGTCGAAGGAGGAATCAGATCAGGAGATGAAATGATGCCAGAAGAAATTAATCGAATGGTAACCGATAGTATAACAGACTATTTCTTTACGACTACTGCATTAGCAAATACTAATTTGGGTGCTTTGGGACATGGCGAAGAGAAGATTTTCTTCGTAGGTAATACAATGATAGATAGTCTTTTGGGTAATATGGAGAGGTTAATTCAGCCACCATTATGGAATGAGTATGATCTAGAGAACAAAGGTTACTTAGTGATGACTTTACATAGACCGTCTAATGTAGATGGGTATGAAAATCTTAGACAACTACTTTCTCTCATTAATGATAATGTAGGCGATAAGAAAGTAGTATTTCCAATGCATCCAAGAACAAAGAAAATGTTTGACCAGTTTGGTATCGCCTTTGAGAAGTTGATAGTTACTGGACCCATGTCTTATTTGGAGTTTATCTACATGATCAAACATAGTGCTGGTGTGGTGACTGACTCAGGAGGAATCACTGAGGAAACTACGGTGCTCAATGTACCTTGTATGACACTTCGTAATAGCACAGAAAGACCTGAGACGGTTACTATGGGAACCAACGTAATCGTGGGTACAGATCCAAATAATATTGTACCTTATCTAGAGAAGCTTATCGCAGGTGATTGGAAGTCAGGATCGATTCCTGATTTATGGGACGGAAAGACTGCGGATCGTATTGTAGAGATGGTAGCTCAGTTATAATACGTGACCAAACCTTTTCGCCATTCCTATCCAGACTATCACAAGTTGATAGCGTCATCAGTCTTTGAGGGAATAAGAATCTGTGAAATAGGCCCTTCTGGACAGCCATCGATAAAGTCAAGTATCATTAAAGCGAAAGGATTAGATTATACTATCATTGATATTGAGACTACCTATTGGGAAGAGTATAATCCTGAGGTAGAAAAATTTAATATCGATTTGCAAAGAGATTTCGATTCTAGCTTAGAAAATAAATTCGATTTGGTAATAAGTCAAATGGTATTAGAGCATATCGAAGATTCTAAGAGTTTTCATGAAGGGATTTTCAATTTACTAAAGAGGGGAGGTTCAGCAATCCATCTGTATGCTAATCCATATAGTATACCAGCAATTGTTAATGGAATTTTACCGGAATCTATAGGATCGTTTATTCTCAGTAAAATCAAAAATAGAGATTTGGATAAAAATCATAAATATCCTGCATTTTATAGATGGTGCTTTTTTCCTTCTCAGAAAGCCAATAGAAATTTCGAATCACTGGGTTATCGTATAGTAGATCATATGGGATATCCGGGACATAATTATTTCCAACGAGTTCCAATTTTGAATCAATTAGAACAATTGTATAGTTGGGCTTTATGTAAATTCAAGTTTAAGAAATTTTCAACATTAAGTTTATTACATGTCAAAAAACAATAACAGATACATAACAATAATGGCTGGCGGAGTGGGTTCGCGATTTTGGCCAGCGAGTACAGAGGATACACCTAAGCAATTTCTTGATATCCTTGGAGTGGGAAAAAGTCTTCTGAGACTAACCTTCGAAAGGTTTCTTAATCTTGTACCAGCGGATAGAATCTTAATTGTGACCAATAAGAAGTACAAAGCTTTAACTCAATTACATCTGCCAGAGCTTCCAGAAGAAAATATACTTTGTGAGCCAAGTCGAAATAATACCGCACCATGCGTGGCCTATACAGCATTACGATTGAGAGCCGAAAATCCTGATGCTGTATTTGTTACGGCGCCATCGGATCATGTGATATTAAAAGAAGAAGCATTCTTACAGAAGATTACAGAAGCATTTGAATACGTGGAAGCGAATAATGCTATTGTTACTTTAGGTATTCAACCTACGAGACCGGATACAGGTTATGGATATATAGAGGTGTCTAACGATGAAAGTGATGTACCCAATAAAATTCATAAAGTATCATCATTCAAAGAGAAGCCTAATAAAGAAGTAGCACAGCAATATCTAGACGCGGGTAACTATTTGTGGAATGGTGGAATATTTATTTGGAAAGCCAATGATCTCATCGATTCATTTAGATTGAATGCTCCTGAAATAATAGAAGTACTCACACAAGATGAAAGTAATTTTGCAACAAATCGTGAGCAGGAATATATAGATAAAGTATATCTTGATACACCTAGTATTTCTGTCGACTATGCAATACTAGAACGAGCCGATAATGTATATACGATCCCTGCGGATATTGGATGGAGTGACCTAGGTACATGGAATAGCTTGCACGCATTCCTGGATAAAGATCAGAATCTCTCCGTAACGATAGGAGCAAACACACATCTAATCGACACAAAGAATACAATCGTAAGATCTGATAGTGCAAAAGTATTAGTTATCAAAGGCTTAGACGATTATATAGTTGTGGACGAGTCAGATGCACTTTTAATATATCCAAAGGGTGATGAGCAGGAAATTAAGAATGTGGTCAAGGAATTAATAACGAAATAATGAAAAGACTTTAAATATCCGGTGACTATTCAATCAAAGCTGGAAAATCGATATTGGAAGTAAAGTAATAAACAGCAGAAATTATTGGAATTAGAGAATGCAAAAGAATAAGAATATAAAAATTGTTAGATGCTATATATGCAGAGCTAGAACAGCATATTATTTTAGAAGGAAATGAGTATAAAGAGCACCGTATCGAAATATAAGACAATAGCTTTAGTAGCCAATTCTACCTGGAATATTCATAATTTTAGATTGAACCTGTTGGACAAGTTTATTGGAGAGGGGTATGATGTAATAGTGATTGCACCGGTAGACCAATATATAGAATATAAAGAAAAGTACCCTGCAGTAAAGCATGTCGCATTAAGATCTTTGGATAGAGATAGTACAAATCCGTTAAAAGATCTTGTACTTATAGCAGAGCTTACTCGCAAGTACAAAAGACTAAAACCAGATTTGGTAATTCACTTTACTAATAAACCAAATATCTATGGAGCAATAGCAGCGCGTAGAGCTAAGGTAGATTCTATTGCAATAGTAACTGGTTTGGGGTACGCATTTATACACAATGGTTTTATTAAATCTGTTACAACGGCTTTATATAAATACACAAGTAAGTATCATAAAAAATTCATCTTCGAGAATATCGAAGACCGAGAGCTTTTCGAAAATAAAAATATTATTACTAAAGGCCAGGGCATATCTGTTAAGGGTTGTGGAGTAAATACTACATACTTCCGTCCTTATCCTAATGAGGAAGTAAATGAAGCTATGATATTTACCTTTGTAGGTAGATTACTATATGACAAGGGAGTAAAAGAATTTGTAGAAGCGGCTAGAATAATTAAACTAGTTCACCCTAAAACTCAATTTTGGTTAGTAGGTGAATTGGACCCAGATAATCCAGCAACAGTAGAGAAAGATGAACTCATCGAATGGGTAGATTCTGATATAGTGTATTATCATGGTTTCCAAAGAGATGTTCGACCGTTTATATCCAAATCAGATTGTGTCGTTTTGCCTTCTTATAGAGAAGCCATACCGCGTACTATTACAGAAGCTATGGCTATGGCCAAGCCAGTAATCACTACAGATACTGCAGGATGTCGTGAGGCAGTAGAAGTAGAAGTAAACGGATATCTTGCCAAACTAAGAGATGCCAACGACCTCGCAGAATCGATGCAAAAAATAATTTCGCTAACAGAAGAAGAGCGTAAATCTATGGGCCAAGCCGGCCGAAATATCGTTATGAATCAATTTGACGATCGCCTGATTGCCAATCATATCTACGATATTATTTCCAAAATTTAAATCGTATTTATTGTAGAAAAGAATACGTGTTAATGCGTTAAATCCGTATTCCTATTAAGTCCTAAAACCTTCGCCACTTGACGATCTAAAACTGCCAACTGAAAAACCTACTTCAAATAAACTTCTCCTCCTTTCATTACAAAATTAACATCTTTTATCAGCTTGATATTCCATAAAGGATCATATTATACGATCATAATTTTGGCATACTTTTCTTTTTATATTGATCCTATATCAATACTAAGTATATCATTTCCGAACTTTAATGGCTTAATTGAGCTAGTAACGATATATCTCGAAAGCAATAGCTTGACTGGAGATGTACCTAGCGCAGCAGCGGATCTACCTCCGACTAATATTTATTGGGTGAAAACAATGACCGCTCCGGCTGTATTTGAGTTAATTATATATGGCATTGCGAAATATAGAATACTCAGATATATGACAATGTATATTTATCTTTAAACGGTGATTTTACGGAATTTTGTGACAATGGATTAGGATTATACAATCACAATGATGATAAATACATCTGAATTTTTTTAAAAAAGAAATGAGAAAATTGAGGTATTTGACGACATTTCACAAAACCATTTCCATGGTTCACTCATTTTTTGTGCAAAAAAGGTAGATATTAGTTAAATTTGAAAATATCTTAGGTAAAATAAGTTGATCCTATTTTAAAAATTATAATTATGAAGAAACTACTAACATTAGTTCTTTTTCTTGGAATGGCTCTAGGAGTCTCTGCTCAGCTAGTCAATCAAGGGGGAACAATTACTATACAATCTGGAGCCACACTAGTAGTAGAGTCAGATATCACGAACACAACTGGATCAATCGTAAATAATGGAATTATAGAAGTCAAAGGTGATATTACAAGTGAAGCTGCGGCTTCGTTTACATCAGCTGTTGATTCTAAATTGAAGTTTTCAGGAACAACACCAAGTACGATTAACTTTATGGCATCGACAATTTTGAGTGACGTAGAGATGGCGAAAACTGCTGAAGACCTAACTTTAGCATCAGATTTAGATATCGATGGTGATCTTACATTTACGGAAGATGACAATCAAATCATACTAGGAGCGAATAACTTAGTACTTAGTGCAACTTCTGCAGCGGATAACGTGGCAGTGACTAATTCATTCATCGTTACCGATGGGGCAGGTGTGGTTACTAAAGAAGGTTTATCTACAGCATTTAAGTTTCCAGTGGGAGCCGCTATAGATTCTCAAAATGATATTACATTGGCTGAAGGCGGTACAGTTGATGATATCAGTGTAAGGGTATTGACAGATGCATATGATGCACCAGTCACTCAGACCGACGCTATGGTAGACGATGTAGTTAGCGCTACTTGGGAAATCACAGAAGCAGTTATAGGAGGATCTGATCTTATTGCTGCTCCTTCATGGGCAGCAGCGGACGAGACTACAACTTTTGATAATACAGATGCTGCAGTATTTCAGTTCAATGGTACAGATTATACAGCACTTGCAACAACAGGAGCCGCTACTACTGTTGACGGTATTAACTCTGTAACAAATGTAGGTCTTGTATTGGATGATACTGATTATGTTATTATTGGAGATAGTGGATTGTTAAGAGCGTTTTTAGCTGCTAAGATTATTTTACAAGGACCTTATCAAGCTTCTCAGGATTTGATGAGAGATCAACTAAGAACAAAATCTCTTATTCCACTGGAAGAGCCATATTCAGATATGGCTGCATTTACTCATGTAAGTGGAGGAGGTGGAGAGACAGTTGATGCTTTAGAAGATTTTGACTATGTAGCTGATGGTGATGATATTGTAGATTGGGTATTTCTTGAAATCAGAGATAGTGCAGATGCAGTCGTTTCTACGAGATCAGCCTTATTACAAAGAGATGGAGATATAATTGATATTGATGGAAGTAACTCTGCAGTAAGTTTCGAAGGAATTACTCTTGATAATTATACTATAGTTGTAAGACACAGAAATCATTTAGGTGTAAAATCATCTGGAATAGTGTCTATGAGCCCAGGAACTACTGCAGTGTATGACTTTACTTCTGCAGTAAATCAAGCAGTTGGTGATCAGCAAGAAGAATTAGAAACAGGCGTATATGGAGTATATGGTGGGAATGCGAATGGTGAATCCGCGGTAGCAACTGCGTATAAAGGAATTCGTATGACTGGTCCTAGTACGATTAATGATGCACTTGCATTATTAAATCAATTAGGAGGTATTTATACTGCTACACAGTTTGATGTTTATGAAACTGAGGATTTAAATTTAGATGGAAATGTTCGTATGACTGGTCCTAGTACGATTAATGATGCATTATTTCTTTTAGGTGTACTAGACGGTGTTTATACTAATTTAATAGTGCGAGCATTTTAATAATTATTTTAAAAAAATAGAGATGAAATTATTTAATACTATAATAATTACAGCATATATGCTCGTTGGTTCGATAAGTGCTCAAAATTTTAAAGCATCTTTAGATAATGATAATCAAGATTTGATTATTTACCTAACCCCAGATTCCGAAACATTGAATATAGGCTTTAGTACAGCAGAATTTTTTATACGATTGTCAACAGATGATGCAGCTAAAATTGATAATATGGTAGCCACTTCGGATGAAATAAATTTTCCAGATCTAGCGGGCGCTGGAGGCTTAACTTTTGTAGGTACTGATACTCAGGGAGCAGAATCTGGATATGTCCACTATCATTTCAGTTGGCAAGAGTTAAATACTGAAATAGAAAGTACTTATGAAGTCGGAACAGCCTATAGAATAGTGACTATAAGGATGAATGCAGTTGCGGGCATGGAGGCAGAAACTGTCGATGCGGAACTTGTGCACAACGATTTCTTTACACCAAGCTATTTGTCTTTATTTGGTGGAGGCTTAGATCGATTTGATTTTACTGGCTCTGATGCTAGTAGTGTATTTGATGATGATGATATTGAGACTACAAATAACGGAGATGGAAGTAATACTTTTATTGCAAAACAAGCTAATGTAGCCCTTCCGATAATCTTAAAATCATTTACAGCAGTACCTTTCAAAAATAGAGATGCCAATCTTGATTGGGTTACAGCTTCAGAGGTAAATGGAAGTCACTTCGATGTAGAGCGTTCTGATGATGGAGTGAATTTCGCTCAGATTGGTAGAGTTGAAGCTACAGGTAACAGTAATACAGACCAAGATTACAAGTTCTCTGATAGAGAGGTTGGCATGGAAAGAAACGATGTGGTACAATACTACAGAATCAAGATGGTAGATATAGATGGTGAGTACAAGTATTCTGGTATTAGAGCAGTAAACTTCACCAGAGCAGATTATGACTTTATGATCAATATATTTCCTAACCCTACAGCAAACTATGTACAGTTAGAGCTGACTGGATTAGATAATGCTAGCACAGAAAGACCTATGCTAAACATCTTTAGCAATACTGGAGAGTTAGTCAGAGCTGAAGTATTAAATTCTGATTTAGGAAAAATAGATATATCTAACTTACCGAGTAGCTTATACCACTTTATTATAGATTACAAAGGACAGAGATACATGGAGGAGATAATTTTGATTAAGTAGTGTTTTTGCAGAAATCTTGTTCAAAAAATACTACCATAAAGCCCAAAACAATGCTCTTTATAGGCCAAGACTGATAAAGATGAATCTGTTAATGGGAAGTTCTTTTTTAGGAAAATAAATTTAAATGTCAGAAACGTCTAAAATATAGCTAAAAAGCCAAGATTAATACTTGGTTTTTGTTAATCAATTTGTAAGGGATTCCCAGAGGTGGGAATCCTTTTTTTGTTAGAGCGGTACTTTTTTATAAAAGAAATAATGAGCGGACAATACAATCTTGATATTGTATAAATTGAACAAGCATTACTTTTCTCTGTCAAGTGAAAAACGCAGATTGCGTGTATTGCGACATCGTTTTGTAAAAGGATTACAATATGCCAACAACAATGTTAGTTTTGGGGTTTCTTTATAAGTCTCGTATTTTACACTAAAGATTTTCATTAAATGGCATTCAAACTCATTTGCAAATTCAAATAAAGATTCGCTTTTCTCTGCAATTAGAAAAACGTTTACCACTAACAAATCCTAAGAAGGCAAACCATATATTAAATGTCATTTAAGTTAACATCTAAATTTGAACCAACCGGCGACCAACCCAATGCGATCACGCAACTAGTTGAAGGAATTAATAAAAACGAAGAATTTCAAGTACTTCTAGGTGTGACAGGTTCTGGTAAGACTTTTACTATGGCCAACGTCATAGAGCAGGTACAGAGACCAACGCTAATACTTACCCATAACAAGACCCTCACGGCACAGTTATATGCTGAATTCATGGAGTTTTTTCCAGATAACGCTGTTGAATTCTTTGTGTCATACTATGATTACTATCAGCCAGAAGCATATATGCATGGCTCTGACACGTACATAGAAAAAGATCTTTCTATTAATGAGGAGATAGACAAACTAAGATTGAGAGCCACGTCGTCATTATTGTCAGGTAGGAGAGATGTGATCATAGTATCCTCTGTCTCTTGTATATATGGTATGGGTAATCCTGAGGATTTTAAGAATAGTGTAATCAGAATTAAGAAAGGTGAAGTCATTGCAAGAAATGCTTTCCTATACAAATTAGTGGATAGTCTATACTCACGAACTGAGATCGAGTTTAAGAGAGCTACCTTCAGAGTGAAGGGTGATACAGTGGATATAAATCTTCCATACGTTGACTATGGATATAGAGTAATATTCTTTGGCGATGAGATTGAGAAGATCGAACGTATAGAAATAGAGACAGGAAAACGTATTCATGATTTAGATCATTGCGCTATTTTCCCAGCGAATCTGTATATAGCCCCAAAGGACAGATTGAAGATTATTATTAAAGATATAGAAGATGAGCTCTATGATCATGAGAAATTCTTTGAGGCAGAAGGAAGGTTTATTGAAGCGAAACGAGTAAGGGAGAGGGTGACTTTTGATCTTGAGATGATGAGAGAGTTAGGTTATTGTAATGGGATAGAGAATTACTCAAGATTTTTTGATGGACGAAAGCCAGGCACAAGACCGTTCTGTTTATTAGATTATTTCCCTGAGGACTATCTTACGATTGTCGATGAAAGTCACGTAACATTGCCGCAAGTGAGAGGTATGTGGGGAGGTGATAGAGCACGTAAACTTAATTTGGTCAACTATGGTTTTCGCCTTCCATCTGCGATAGATAATAGGCCACTTTCTTTTGAAGAATTCGAATCGGTAACTAATCAAACTGTATACGTCTCTGCCACTCCAGGTAATTACGAACTTGAGCAGACCGAAGGAGTAGTGGTAGAGCAGATCGTGAGGCCTACAGGCTTGCTCGATCCACCTATCGAAGTTAGACCAAGTATAAATCAGATAGATGACTTATTAGAAGAAATCCATGGAAGAATAGAAATAAACGAAAGAATCTTGATCACAACGCTAACTAAGCGCATGGCCGAAGAGCTCACTAAATACTTAGAAAAATTAAATATAAAAGTACAATACATTCACTCGGAAGTAGATACTCTTGAAAGGGTTGAGATTATCAAAAATCTAAGGCTAGGTATATTCGATGTATTAGTCGGTGTCAACCTCTTGAGAGAGGGTCTAGATATGCCAGAAGTATCTTTGGTAGCTATACTAGATGCAGACAAAGAAGGTTTTCTACGTAACAATAGATCTCTTACTCAAACAGCGGGTAGAGCCGCACGTAACTCTAATGGATTAGTAATTTTTTATGCCGACAAAACCACCGATAGTATGCAAATCACTATTGATGAGACCAACAGGCGTAGAGCCACACAGATAGCATACAATGAGAAGTGGGGCATCACACCAACTACTATTACAAAGAGTAAAGAGGATATTATCAATCAAAGGACTGTTTTAGATATTCGTGTCGCTCAACCCAAAGCATATATAGAGCCAGAAGAGATTAGCGTAGCAGCAGACCCTATCATTGCCTACATGTCTAAAGACAAAATTGAGGATATGATCAAGCAAACAGAATTCAAGATGAAGAAAGCAGCCAAAGATTTAGACTTCATAAGCGCTGCCCAATATAGAGACGAACTTTTCGCTCTCAAAAAGAAGTTAAAGTCATAGAATCATAATTAAGAATATATATATCAATGCCTACCTTAAATTTTAAAACCTTCGGCTCCGGAGACCCAATAATAATAATGCATGGCCTCTTCGGAATGCTAGATAATTGGCAGACCATCGCTAAGAATTTATCAGAAGAATACATGGTCTACGTTATTGATCTTAGAGATCACGGTAAATCAGAACATACAACAGACTTTAATTATCCTCTTTTGGCTCAAGACATCGCAGAATTTCTCGAAGCAGAATGGATACATAAATCTTATATCATTGGCCATTCTATGGGTGGCAAGACTGCATTACAATTAGTCAAAGATTATCCAGAACTTGTAGAAAAGCTAATCGTCGTAGATATAGGTATCAAGTCTTACAAGGGAGGGCATGAGACCATCTTAGAGGCATTAACTAGCGTACCAATAGATAGCGTTAAGACGAGAGCGGATGTAGATAAGCATCTTTTTCGCTACATATCAGAGCCTGGAATTAGACTTTTTTTGATGAAAAATCTCACTCGTAATAAAGAGGGGGGCTACCGTTGGAAAATGAATCTCAAACTTTTGATCAAGCACTATCAAGAAATTCTTGCAGGTATTACCTTTGATGAAGTAGTAGATATACCGACTTTATTTATCCGAGGAGGCAAGTCAAACTATATTCAAGATGAAGATTTAGATGAAATATTCATCCATTTTGAAGATATGCAACTCATAACGATAGCAGCTGCAGGTCATTGGGTTCATGCAGAACAACCAAATGAACTATTATCAGCGATCAAATCGTTTTTAGCTGTATAGATAAATTTGATATAGAGCGTTAAGCTAAAATGGCTGACTTAATGAAATAATAACTCTTGCCTACTCAAACACATAGAATAGAAAGAATCAAAATATGAATATAAAACTAATATCAATATTAGCATTAGTAACCATAATAGCTACTATTTCTCCACATCAAGTCAATGCCCAAAATGATCGCTACTTCGAGATATCTAAAAATCTACAAATATTTGCGGAAGTATATAAAGAGCTCAACGCCAACTACGTAGATGAACTTGATCCTAACGAACTTATGCGTATAGGTATCGATGCTATGGTTAATTCTTTGGATCCATACACAACATATATATCTGAGGCACAGATCGCTAGTTATAGGCTCAATGATCAAGAGACGTACAAGGGCATTGGTGCTCGTATGGAAGTGATAGATGACTATGTGACCGTAGTGGAGCCTTATGATGGTGGTCCAGCCTTAGAGGCAGGGCTCAAAGCAGGAGACCAGATCCGTAATGTAGGCAGATACGCTACTAAAGGTAGATCATTAGAAGAAGTAAGTGCAATTGTCAAAGGAGCACCAGGTACAGAAGCACAACTACAAATATATAGACCTAGCTCAGGAGAGACATTGGCGATTACGCTTATAAGGGGTAGCGTAGAGCGCCAAAATGTACCACATTATGATATGGTCTCTCCAGAAGTGGCATACGTATCGTTAACCACATTTACACAAGCTGCAGGTGCTAATATCGCTAAAGGACTTAAAGAACTCCAAAAGGACAATCCTAATATGAAAGGTGTGATCTTAGATCTTCGTCATAATGGTGGAGGATTGTTAGCCGAAGCATTACACGTAACTAATATTTTTGTGCCAAAGGGCCTTGATCTTGTAACAACTAAGGGAAAAGTAAAAGATAGAGACAGAGCTTTTACAACTCGTAATGTACCAGTGGATGTGGAGATTCCATTAGTTGTGCTGATAGATAATAAATCGGCATCAGCATCTGAGATCGTTTCAGGATCTATACAAGATTTAGATAGAGGTGTGATCATGGGCCAGAGGTCATATGGTAAGGGATTAGTGCAGAACACTAAAGACCTCAATTATAACTCACGAGTAAAATTAACGACATCAAAGTACTATATACTTAGTCGTAGATGCATTCAAAGTGTAGCATACGAAAATGGAGAGCCAAAGGATATTCCCGATGACCAGAGATCAGTTTTTAAGACTAAAAATGGCAGAAAAGTATTAGATGGAGGTGGAATCACTCCAGATATTAAACTAGAACCTAAGAAAGTATCTCCTCTACTAAAGGCACTTAACAAGGAATATATCATCTTCAAGTATGCCAACGATTATTTTGAGAAGCAGAGCGCAATAGAAGATCCTGTAGCATTTAAGTTTTCCGATTACGCTGGGTTCATAGCGTTTGCGGATAATTTAGGATTTAAGTACAAAACAGGAAGCAACACAGTGCTAACAACCCTTGAAGAGAAGCTTATTGAGGATGACATAGATGAAGAGTTAAAAAGTTCTATCGACAAATTGAAAGCGGCTATCAATACTGCTAAGGCCGATGATTTTGAGCAATATAAAGACGAGATCATCTTCGAAGTAGAACAAGAGCTAGTATCTAGATATTTCAATCAGAAAGGTAGAATCCAAAAACAACTCCAAAATGATAGCGAGGTAAGTGCTGCAATTGAATTACTCAACGATCGTACTAGATACGACGATATTCTGAAGTCACCAATGTAGTTTTTGGTTTTCCAAAGTAAAACAGAAACAACGAAACGTATCATTTCCGCGTTTTGATTGAGGATATTCAGAAGAGCGGTATTATAAAAATAGATACATGTCAAAATCTAACTATATACTTCATATCAATTCTACGACAGGTATCTGTTCCGTAGCTATTTCTGATGGCGACATGCTGTTAACTCACAAAGAAACCACTGAAGCTAACAGTCATACTGAAGTAATTACGGTTTTTATACAAGAGTTAATGGATTTAGCTAAGATTGGCTACAAGGATTTGGCGGCTGTGTCACTAGCTTCAGGTCCAGGATCTTATACTTCTCTTAGAGTAGGTTGCTCTACGGCCAAAGGCATTTGTTTTGCTCATGACATTCCGCTGATTACCATTCCTAGCTTGGATGTGTTAGCATCATCCTGCATTACATCAGCTATTGAAGGAGACTTTATTATACCAATGGTAGATGCTAGACGTATGGAGGTCTATACAGCGGTCTACGACTATGATGGGAATAAACTAGATCCAGACCATGCGCTAGTAGTAGATAAGGCCGCATACAGTGATTATGTAGATATGGGTATCGTACACCATATAGTAGGTAATGGAGCAGAAAAGACCTTAGACGTATTATCACAACCCAAAATACTGCTTCACAAGCATTATAGTTCAGCGATTCACATGGTCAATCTAGCGTATAAAGCTTTACTAGCTGAAGATTTTTCAGATTTAGGTTATTATGAGCCTTTTTATCTTAAAGGTGCCAACGTCACCAAATCAAATAAAAAATATTTTTAAAGCACTTTTAATTATTTAGAAGGCCAGGCTAACAAACATTTGGTTAAGACAATCTTGAGGATGGTAAAAACTAGATAAGAAATAAAGCAAGTTTCAATAATGTTCAAGAAATAGCACTATGAATTATCATAGTACGCTATTGTGATAGAGTTTTGAAAAAAAACTTTTACAAAACGTCTATAATAAAGATTGGTCAGTTGTCGCTCGAGTCATGTTCCAAATGTATTCCTAGGAAATGATTATAATTATTTAATCTGTGCGATTCTGCCCTTATTAGTCTAATCACAAGATATCTCTTGAATATATAATTCAGAATATATAACGCAATGCTGCATATAGTTTGTTTCAATTATCTAATTTCTGCGTTGAAATGCTCGTCGTGACTACGACCAGATTTATAATCATTGTGGGTTTATGTTAATGAGTGAATGATACCATTCTATTTGCATGCGTTTTTTGCATTGAACTAAGAAGATTAAACTAGATTATTTTATACGGCATTAAATAATACAATTTGTATAACTAAACTCAACAAATAAAAAATTCCCTTAAACATAACTTACTATTCACAAGTCTCTATCAAATCATATCTAATTCCCAAATTTCGACTACTACGTATAGTTGATCTTTCGTATATGCTTGATTCATGGCATTTTTAGACCTTGCGAAATTTATGGCTTAATTTTAGTAATCGTTTAACATAATAAGCTGATAATAAATAAATTATAATTCGGCATAACTGTTAATTTATTGACGAATTACATGCTTATAAAATTACATATATCAAATTTTAGCCACTTATAATGTGGGTTTTACCTGATTGGCACACCGTTTGCATTATGTCTAATACATTCGTAAACATTAACTAATTTTTGTATGAGAAATAAAAAAAACGAAACAGTAATACTTAAGAAAGGTTCCAAAGAAGTACAGTTAGATTACGTTGATCTAAGAAAAGCTGTATTGGTGTTAAGAGCAGTTAACCACAAGCTCAGACAAAAAATTATCGATATTCTAGATGATAGTGATACGATGACGGTTACTGACATTTACATTAAATTAAGGCTAGAGCAATCTGTAGCATCTCAGCATCTCGCAATACTGCGTAGAGCAGGAGTTGTAATTACAGAAAGACACGGAAAGTTTATCTATTATTCTTTAGATAATGATAGATTAGCTCAAATCTCCAGATTAGTAGAAGAGCTGGCAGGATAGAAGACCTCAAAAGCATCTTTCTAAATTGATATATGTACACGCAATACGTATATTCTAAAGTTTTCATGTAAACTGCTTATTCAGATGCTTTAATAGATATATAATTTAATTAATATAAAACTTTTATATATTATAAATTATTCTCATATTTGTTTCTAAGGTCGACTACTACACAAAATAAGGAACACAATGAGAGAAACTAAAGTTATTTTCAATAACGAAAAGTTGCACTATTCCTCGGAATTGATGCGTGCTCTAGCTCACCCACTCAGGATGAAAATTCTTGAGTACATCAATAGATCGGGTAAGACACAGGTAAATAAGATTTACAACAGTCTAGGCATAGAGCAATCAATTACAAGCCAACATCTTAAAATTTTAAGACTATCTGGCGTGGTAAGTGCTAACAAAGAAGGAAAATTTATCCATTATACTATTAACTATGAGATAGTGGATAAAGCAGTAAAAGCAGTAAATAATTTCTTAGGAAATACAATTATAGCTTAATATTTGTCCTTTTTTCGTGTCATGAAAACAGAGAAAAACAAAACAGGTCTTTGCTCCGTGCAGAGTCCTGTTTTTGTGCGTATATATCGAATTTTTAAGGAAATACGAGGACTGCGAATTAAGACAGTTTTTTATTTAAAAACATTACGTTTTTCGTGGTAAATATATGTGTTCGGATATTTAGAATATGCCTTAAAGAAATGCCCCAAATCGTACCCTCTGTGAGGGTAAACACTATGTTAGTTAAACATAGAGAATTAATTGACCTCAACAAGGTTGGACTATATACCTTCAACGGTAAAAGAAGACTCCAATTCCTTCTCTCATACATATCGTTACTTCAACAAAAAATGCCATATTTGCTTTTCATAATATTTTATCATGGCAACTGCATCGATTACGTCAAAATCAGCAATCAAATATAAGAAAGGAGCAGTCTCGAAAGCAGAGATGAAAAAGCTCTATCTAAGCATGCTCTATCCTAGATTAATAGAGGAGAAAATGTTGATCTTACTCAGGCAAGGGAAGATATCAAAATGGTTTTCTGGTATTGGCCAAGAAGCTATATCTGTAGGAGTTACATCTGCACTCGACGCTGATGAAATCATATTTCCTATGCATCGCAATCTTGGTGTTTTCACCACTAGAGAGATTCCCCTAAAGCGGCTCTTCTCTCAATGGCAAGGAAAAGCAAATGGTTTCACAAAAGGGAGAGATAGATCTTTTCATTTCGGTACACTGGAATACAGTATTGTTGGTATGATTTCACATTTAGGTCCTCAACTATCATTATCCGCAGGAGTGGCATTGGGACATAAGTTAGCCAAAGAGAAGAAAATTTCTGTCGCATTTACAGGTGAAGGAGGCACCTCAGAAGGAGAATTTCATGAAGCGCTGAATGTCGCGGCAGTATGGAAATTACCTGTTATATTTATAATTGAAAATAATGGATACGGTCTATCGACAGAAACAAAAGAGCAATACGCTTGTGAAAACCTAGCTGATAGAGGTCTCGGTTATGGTATGAAAAGTAAAGTGATAGACGGAAATAATATTTTAGAGGTATATCAGACCATAGTTCAGATTAAGAAAGAGATAACTAAAAATCCTGAACCATGGCTAATAGAATGTAAGACCTTTCGTATGAGAGGCCATGAAGAGGCATCGGGTACCAAATATGTTCCAAAGAAACTTTTGGAACAATGGGCAAATAGAGATCCGATAGCAAATTTTGAACAATACCTCGTTGCCGAAGAATTCATAGATGAAAATTTCATTATCAATACTCGTGAGCATTTCAAGGCTGAGATTAACCAAGATGTACAGGAAGTATTTGTAGAGCCAGAAATTAAAGTAGATTTTGATACTGAGATAGCTGACGTATACGCATCTCACAATCAACTAGTATCGTCTCCAGATTATACTGATACTACAGAAAGAAGATACGTTGATGCCATTGCTGACGGTATATCTATCGCTATGGATAAGTATGATGATCTCGTACTCATGGGACAAGATATAGCAGATTATGGCGGGGTATTCAAGATCACGGATGGTCTCATGGAAAAATATGGAAAGGGTAGAGTACGCAACACTCCTATATGCGAAAGTGCTATAATAGGTATTAGTATGGGACTATCTCTTAAAGGCATAAGATCTATGGTCGAAATGCAATTTTCGGATTTTGCTACATGTGCATTTAATCAGATTGTAAATAATTTAGCCAAAGCGCATTACAGGTGGGGTCATGCACCTAACTCTGTGATACGTATGCCTTCTGGAGGAGGAGTAGGGGCAGGGCCATATCATTCTCAGAGTACCGAGGCGTGGTTTACACACGTACCAGGACTCAAAGTGGTATATCCATCTAATCCTATTGACGCCAAAGGCCTTTTATTAGCTGCGTTCGAGGATCCTAATCCTGTTCTATACTTCGAACACAAAGCATTATATCGTTATACATCTGCTGAAGTACCGAATGGGTATTATACCACAGAAATAGGCAAAGCCGAAATAGTTTGTAGCGGTAATGCATTGAGTATCATTACCTATGGGGCAGCTGTCAATTGGGCAAAACGGCTAGCTGACTCATCAGAATGTGAAATAGAAGTATTGGATCTAAGGTCACTATCACCAATTGATTATGAGGCAATAGTAGCTACAGTGAAAAAAACGAATCGAGTGATCGTATTGCAAGAAGATAGTATGTTCGGAGGTATAGCAGGCGATATTTCTGCATATATATCAGAGCATCTTTTTGAATACTTGGATGCACCAGTCATTCGAGTAGCTAGTTTAGACACACCTATTCCATTCAACAAGTCTCTTGAGAATCAATACCTGCCGATAGACCGTCTTAAAGAAAAAGTAGAATACATCTTAAAATACTAATCGAAATTGTTGAACATTAGCCCACTCAAGGTGATGTCTGATTTCATGTTATTTTTAATAGCATGAAATCTTGATCGACCAGTAAATTTATATGAATTACTAGTCCATTAGATTTATTTTTAGTTGACTATCAATGCTTTTTGTACCAAAGACGGTCATTTCAGTGTTTAGATCATTGCTTATTAGACTATGTAAAATGACTCTCTTTTTGCAAGGTATTAGCAATACAATTAAGAAGAATACTTAAAGTAAAGTCAAGAAAACTTGCAGAGGGAAAACATGCTAGTTTTTTATGAGCGTATTTATAGGATTATGAAGAGGCCTTTTTATACTGACTCTAATCTACTTCCGTGTTTGATCAGAAGTGATTGCTGGTCAAGGCACTTATAACTTAACACAAACATTTTTAGCCTCAGTAAAAAATCTAAGAACTTCCAATCCTCCTTCTCTGCCAACTCCACTAGCTTTCATGCCACCAAATGGAGTTCTCAAATCTCTAAGTAGCCAACAATTAATCCATACCACACCTGCTTCAATTTGAGAAGCCAGGTTGTGTGCCTTCTTTATATTATTGGTCCATATAGTACAAGACAGTCCATAAACAACACCGTTGGCTATGGATAACACCTCCTCTACAGTCGAGAATGGAGTAATAGTGACTACTGGTCCAAATATTTCTTCCTGATTACATTGAGCATTTGGGCTTAATCCTGTAATTACTGTAGGTCTTACAAAGTATCCATCAGAGCATCTTCCTTCTAGATTTACTTGATGGCCTCCTGTTTCTATTTTTCCTCCCTCTTCTTTAGCCACTTCGATATAAGACAACACTTTTTCCATATGAGGTTTAGATACGAGAGCTCCCAATTTAGTATTGGCATCATTAGGGTCTCCTACTTTCATCTTACTCACCTTGTCAGTGAAGTCGGCTACAAATTTTTCGTAGATTTTATCTTCTACGATTATTCTGCTTCCACAAAGGCATATTTGACCTTGATTAGCGAATGACGATCTTACCGTAGTTTTCAGCATTTCATCGTAATCACAATCAGCAAATATGATATTAGGATTTTTCCCGCCAAGTTCTAGAGATAATTTTTTGAACATGGGTGCTGCCTTAGCAGCAATGATTTTGCCAGTGGTTGTTCCACCAGTAAATGATATGGCCTTGATCTTTGGGTGACTTACAATAGCGTCTCCTACAGATGGTCCAGTACCATGTAATATGTTCAGTACTCCAGGAGGAAGACCAACATCTTTACATACTTTAGAAAGCAAGTATCCTGTCAGAGGAGTTACTTCAGACGGTTTAGCGATTACACAGTTTCCTGCTGCTAGAGCAGGTGCGATTTTCCAACTAAAGAGATATAGAGGTAGATTCCAAGGTGAGATACATCCAACTATTCCGATAGGTTGTCTAAGTGTATAGTTGATAGCGACGCCAGGCATACTATGAGATTCAGAGCTAAATTGAGTTATGGCATGACCGAAATGTTCAAAATTGCTAATAGCTCTGGGTATATCTACTGCTCTGGCAAGTGATATAGGTTTTCCATTGTCTTGAGATTCCGCTGCTACAAAATCTTCAAACCTTGCTCTGATACCGTCCGCAATGGCAAACATATATTGAGCTCTTTTATTATGGTCGAGAGAAGACCAAGACGGAAATGCTGCCTGGGCAGTATCCACCGCTTTCTGTACATCAGTACTTTGGCTGTCCGGTATAGTTCCAAACACTTTACCAGTCGCAGGCTCAATATTATCAATTTGATTACCTTCTATAGGATCCAGCAGTTCGCCGTTTATATAATTCTTTATCTTCATAATCAATGTCAAATCTGTTATTATTGCGGCTGTAATTTTAAGTATACTTTACGACCTTAAATCTTCTGCAAGAAATAAAAGAATGTAATCGAAAGTGTACCTAAGAAGCTAAAATGAAACCGATAATATTTTTTCTAACTTTAGTTAATAACTACTTGCCAATATAGGCTATAGCTTTTATTTCTACCAATAAATGTGGATGAGGAAGCTGGTGTACAGCTACTGTTGTACGAGTAGGTCCATTATAATCAAAGAATGATCCATACACCTCGTTATATCCACCAAAGTCATTCATATTTACCAGAAAAGATGTGACATCTATTACATCTTCGAGACTAGACCCTTCAGTTTTTAGTATCGAGTCTATATTTTCCAATACCGCCTTGGTTTGTGCTCTGATATCGAGATTAGTAGTGCCCATTTCATCAACTTCTACACCAGCAAAAGTATTGTCCGATCGCCTGCTACTTGTTCCAGATACATAAAGAAAGTCACCTACCTTTTTGATGTGAGGATATTTTCCTCTTGGCGTAGCTTTCCCCTCTATTACTTGTGATTTTATACTCATCTAGTTATTATTTCTTAGTTTTCTTCTCAATATTTTTCCTACGTTACTCTTCGGTAGCTCATCACGAAATTCTATTTCCTTAGGCACTTTATATCCAGTACAGTGTTGCTTGCAGAACGTAATGATTTCTTTTTCTTTGAGCGACTTATCTTTTCTTACTATAAATACCTTTACGACTTCTCCAGATTTCTCACTGGGTACACCTATTGCAGCTACTTCTAGTACTTTTGGGTGCTGTGCGATGACTTCTTCTATCTCATTTGGATATACATTGAATCCGGAAACTAGTATCATATCTTTTTTACGATCTACTATCTTAAAAAACCCATTCGTATCCATCATACCAATATCTCCAGTACACAACCAACCATCCTTTATCGTATTAGCGGTTTCTTCAGGCTTATTATAATAACCCTTCATTACTTGTGGCCCTTTTATTTGGATTTCACCAGATTCACCAACACCTAGTTTTATTCCACTTTCATCTACCACTCGCATATCCGTTGAGGGTACTGGTAGTCCGATAGTTCCCATTATCGCGCTTCCATCAACGGGATTAACAGATGCCACTGGAGAAGATTCTGTCATGCCATATCCTTCACTGAGTGTACATCCGGTTAAATCTTTCCATTTGGTAGCTACGGTATTTTGAAGAGCCATTCCTCCCGCTACTGTGATTTTTAGTTCGCTAAAGTCTATATTATTGAATTTTTCGTTATTCAGTAATGCATTGAACAGTGTATTGACACCTGTCATGACATTGATTTTGTGGTTTTTAAACTCCTTGATTATTGAGCCAAGATCTCTAGCATTGACTATTAATATGGTCTTTGCACCATAGCTCATCATAGCCATACAATTCACCGTAAAGGCAAAAATATGATACATAGGCAAGGGTGATAATGTCACATTCTTGCCATCACCCATTGAGTTCGATAGCCATGCTTTGATTTGAAGCATATTGGCAAGTAGGTTTCTATTTGTTAGCATTGCACCTTTAGCTACTCCAGTTGTTCCTCCAGTATATTGATGCACAATCACATCTTCACTACAAGACTCCACGTCTGTCAATGTGAATTTTGATCCTTGTTTGATAGCGTCTTTCACAGTAACCGTATTAGGTATATTGTACGCTGGTACCATTCTTTTGATTTTTCTTACCACAAAGTTGGTAAGACGACCTTTTATGGCTCCCAACATTCCTCCAATACTTGCAGTAAGTACGATGCTGATTTCTGTGTTTCCAATTACCTGCTGTAGGTTAATAGCAAAATTTTCCGCTATGACTATCGCCTTCACGTTACTATCAGTAAATTGATGCTCCATCTCTCTGGGAGTGTATAGAGGATTAGTATTCACTATTGTGAGACCCGCTTTCAGGGCGCCAAATAGTGCTACAGGATATTGCAATAGATTAGGCATCATAAGTGCAATTTTATCACCTTTTTCTAGTCCACGTGATTGCAAGTATGCACCAAAATTGGTACTAAGTTTATCTAATTTGTCATATGTAAGAATAGCTCCCATACATTCAAATGCTTCTTTTTTGCCATTGTTATTGAAACATTCTTGTATAAATGCTAGCAATGAATCATACTGATCTGCATTGATGTTGGCAGGTACTCCGGCGGGATAGTTAGCTAACCATGGTCTATAGTCCATATATCTTCTATTTCTTTCTTTCTTGAATGTAAAGACATTCACTCATAAGTCTTAAAGGTACAAACAAGCGATGAATTTTCGCAGAAAAATCCCTGTAGTAGGAGTGACAGTGTGGCTTTCGCTGACCAATCGTTCAAGATAGTCTACAAAATATATTTACAGATATCGTACCTGGATCATGAAGGTTAGAGATAATAGCTTCTAATCACTCATTAAAATCTATAAATATTAAAATTATGTTTTCCTTCAAATCTTCTGAAGATAGTATTAGGAGTTTTAGGTATACCTAATACTATCTCAAATAAACACTTGCATTACTAAATTATAGTTATATATTCGCGCTCGTTTTATCAAAAAGGTAGAATGAATTATTATTTAATCACACTGTCGAAGCTACAGAGCTAAGACATACAAACCTGATTCTTTTGTATGAATACTGAAGATAAGAATCTTGAATCAACTCAAGAAGAAACATTAGCAACTGAGATGGTAGATACACCAACTCTAGAGGCTCACGAAGGCCCAGACCTTCTAGACCAAACTCCATACGATCAATTCGACTGGAGCATAGGTAACAAACATACGCTCTCATATTCAGAGCAAGAAATTGAAGACTATCTTAATCAATACGAACAATCTCTATCGACTATCGGTCAGAATGAAATCGTTTTGGGTAAAGTTACGGCGATCCACGATGGTGATGTCGTACTGGATGTTAACTATAAGTCAGATGGACTTGTTTCTCTTTCTGAATTTAGAGATATGCCAGATCTCAAGATCGGCGATGAAGTGCAAGTATACGTAGAAGACAAAGAAGATCTTAGAGGTCAACTTGTACTATCTAGAAAGAAGGCTAAGCTTCTGAAAGCTTGGGAAGACCTTGTTGATTCATACGAAAACGGTACTATTTTAAATGGTACAATTATATCTAAAACAAAAGGTGGACTTATTGCCGATTGCGGTGGTTTAGAAACATTCTTACCAGGATCTCAGATTGATATTAAGCCTATCATCGATTACGATGCTTATGTAGGCAAGACTATGGAGTTTAAAGTAGTAAAAATCAACGAAGCGATTAAAAACGCAGTTGTATCTCACAAAGCACTTATTGAAAGCGATCTTGCTGAGCAAAGAGAACTTATCATCGGTGGTTTAGAAAAAGGACAAGTATTAGAAGGTACGGTTAAGAACCTTACAGATTTCGGTGCGTTTATGGATCTTGGAGGTGTAGATGGACTTCTGTACATTACAGATATCTCTTGGGGTCGTATCAACCACCCAAGCGAAGTATTAGAGCTTAACCAAAATCTTAACGTAGTAGTATTAGACTTCGATGAGAACAAGAAAAGAATTTCTCTTGGACTTAAGCAACTACAGCCACATCCATGGGAAGTACTTCCTGAGGATGTTAATATAGGTTCTGTGGTGAAAGGTAAGATTGTCAACATAGAGGACTATGGTGCATTCTTAGAAATCATCCCAGGTGTAGAAGGTCTTATCCACGTTTCTGAAGTAAGCTGGAGCAACCAACCTGTTAATGCTCGAGAGTTTTTTACGCTACAGCAAGAATTTGAATCTAAGGTGGTAACAATCGATAGAGACGACAGAAAAATGTCTCTTTCTGTTAAGCAACTAGCAGAGGATCCCTGGGATAAAATTTCTGAAATGTTCCCCAACGGTAGTAAGCACTCAGGAGAGGTTAAGAATTTAACTCCTTATGGTGTATTTGTTGAACTCAAAGAAGGTATTGGTGGCATGGTTCATATTTCTGATCTATCTTGGACTAAGAGATATTCTCACCCTTCAGAATTCACTAAAGTAGGAGAGACTATCGATGTCACTATTTTAGAAGTAGACCAAGACAGCAGAAAACTTTCTCTTGGACATAAGCAATTAGAAGAAAATCCTTGGGATACATTCGAAAATGTATTCCCTGTTGGTTCTTATCATGAAGCTACTATCATTAAGAAGAATGATAGAGGTGGTGTTGTTCAACTTCCTTATGGTCTAGAAGCATATGCTCCTATCAAGCACTTGAGAAAAGAAAATGGATCTACAGCAGGAGCTGATGAGACTCTAACATTTAAAGTGATCGAATTCAATAGAGATGATAAGCGTATTATAGTTTCACATACTAGATATCATGATGATATTCAGAAGGAAGCTGACAATACAGTAAAAGAAGAGAAGCGTACTGAGAGAAATGAGACTAGAAAGTCAATCAAATCTACTCAGTCTAAAGTTGAAAGAGCTACTCTTGGTGAGTTAGATGTATTTTCTCAACTTAAGCAGCAAATGGATGCAGATAATTCTACACCAGCTAAGGCAAAAGCTAAAGTTAAATCTTCAGTTAAAGTTGAAACTAAGTCCAAATCTTTAACTAAAAAAGCAGAAGGTAAGCCTGATGATTTCAAGAAGATTGAAGGTATAGGACCTAAGATTGCTGAGTTACTTACAACTAATGGAATTTCTACTTTTGAAGCATTGGCTAGCACTGAAGTTGGTAAGATCAAGGAGATTCTTGCCGAAGCGGGAAGCAGATACAAGACGCGTGATCCAACATCATGGCCAGTACAGTCAAGACTGGCAGCCGATGATAAGTGGGATGAGCTGCAAGTATGGCAAGATGGGCACGACGGCGGTAAAATGTAACCAGTATTTATACTGAATATTAGAAATGGATGCCTTTCAAGTTAATTCTTGAAGGGCATTTTATTTAGCCTTTAAATTGTTGAATATTTATAGATGTTTAATTAAACAAAAAGATTGTTTGTATGTATTATTACCTTACGAAAAAATTAAGAATAAGAAGTTGAAAAAGATAATTGTCATAGGAGCAGGATTTTCTGGGTTGGCGGCAGCCACTACACTAGCGAGTGCTGGCCATGATGTTACTTTATTAGAAAAAAATTTGACACCAGGAGGAAGGGCAAGGCAATTCAAGTCTGATGGTTTTACATTTGATATGGGACCAAGTTGGTATTGGATGCCTGAAGTGTTTGATCAATATTTTGAAAAATTCGGCAAGTCCGTTTCTCAGTATTACAATTTAGTAAGATTAAATCCATCATATACAGTTTGTTTTGGTAAAGATGACTTCGTAAACATTCCTGCGTCATTCAAAGAGCTCTTATCCTTGTTCGAATCTCTAGAAATAGGTTCGGCTGCTAAGCTTGAAAGATTTCTTGACGAAGCAGCTTACAAGTATAAAGTGGGAATGGAAGAGTATGTTTGGAAACCAGGCTTAAGTATAACCGAATTCTTTGATGCAAAGGTTATTAAAAGTGCATTCAAACTACAGATGTTCTCATCTATTTCTAAGCAGATTAGATCCCTCTTCAAAAACCCTAAGATTATTCAGCTACTAGAATTCCCAGTCCTTTTTCTAGGGGCCACACCTCAAGACACTCCAGCTTTATATAGTCTTATGAATTATGCTGATTTGAAGCTAGGGACATGGTATCCAGAAGGAGGTATGTTTAAGATAATTGAAGCTATGGTGAGCTTAGCCTCAGAAAAGGGAGTTAAGTTCAAATATAATCATGAAGTAACGAACATTAATGTCATTGCTGGAAAGATAGAATCAGTAGATACCTCTCAATTCAGTATAGCTTGTGATTATGTTATTGCAGGAGCAGACTACCACCATATTGAACAAAAGGTAATTTCTAAAGAATATAGACAGTACAATGAGTCCTATTGGGATAAAAGAAAGATGGCTCCTTCATCATTATTATTCTATTTAGGTTTAGATAAAAAAATGCCAGGTATTCATCACCATACTTTGTTTTTTGATACTGATTTCGATCTTCATGCTAAGGAAATTTATAAAGACCCTCAGTGGCCTTCTAATCCATTATTCTATATGTGTGCACCATCAGTCACTGATAGTACCATTAGTCCAGATGGACATGAAAATATGTTTCTGTTAATGCCATTAGCTCCAGGAATTGAAGATACCGCAGAGTTAAGAGAACAATATTTCGGTCTACTACTGAAAAGAGTGAAGGAGCAATGCGGACTTGATCTTAAAAGACATATTGTATATAAAAGATCATATTGTATTAATGACTTTAAAAGCGACTACAATGCCTTTAAAGGGAATGCGTATGGTTTAGCAAACACGCTTGACCAAACAGCTATACTAAAGCCAACCATAAAGAGCAAGAAGATTTCAAATATGTATTTCACAGGCCAATTGACTGTCCCTGGTCCTGGTGTACCACCAAGTATTATATCCGGACAAATGGTTGCCAGTGAAGTAATAAAAAGTATCGCGAATCATGGAAAATAAATTCAAGTCTTTATATACTGACGTTTGCATTGAATGTTCTAGTCTTATAACTAGAAGATACAGTACTTCGTTTTCAATGGGTATTCGTGCGTTTGATAAGATATATAGATCACCCATATATTCGATCTACGGTTTTGTTAGGTTTGCCGATGAGATTGTAGATACATTTCATGATCAGGATAAGAAGTATTTACTCGATAAGTTTAGATTCGATACATATGAAGCCATTGAGAGGAAAATTAGTTTGAACCCTGTTTTGGAGGCTTTCCAAAACGTGGTAAATAAATATAATATAGGAGTAGATCTTATAGACGCTTTTTTAGATAGTATGGAAATGGACTTATATGATATTGATTTTGACGAACCTCTTTTAAAAAAATACATATACGGATCAGCAGAAGTAGTAGGATTAATGTGTTTAAAAGTTTTTTGCCAAGGGAATCAGAAGGAATACGAAAGATTGGTAAAGCCAGCGTGCGCTTTAGGATCTGCATTCCAAAAGGTTAATTTTTTAAGAGATATGAAAAGTGACTATGATTTTAGAGGACGTACATATTTTCCTAATGTTGATTTTCTTACATTTAGTAGTTCTGATAAAATTATTATCGAACGAGTTGTCCAAGAAGAGTTTGATTTAGCCTATAATGGTATCAAAGAGCTTCCATCTGGAGCTCGATTAGGAGTGTATACCGCTTATAAGTATTATCGTGCGCTCTTCAATAAGATAAAACTAGCCAATGTTGCCGAAATTAAAGAGAATCGAATACGAATTCCTAACTCAAGAAAGTTGATTTTATTGGGTTCATCCGCTCTTAAAAACAGATTAAACCTCTTGTAAAATAAATTATTTTATAGTTATTAAAAGTTATTTTTAGAGTTATCCAACTAGTAATTTATTGGTATTCAAATAGTTGTAAGATAAGTTTAATTTAAAAGCAATTTAGCATTAGATCTTGATGTTCTTAAAATCAAGTAAATACTTGGAGATGTAAAAAGTCTGCATATCTTTGCGATCCCTTACAAAAGATGTGAGGGTAA
>DDCY01000033.1 GCA_002335865.1 Saprospiraceae bacterium UBA1994 | reverse complement strand
TTTAGAAAATCCTTAATGCATCAGAATTAAAGGTTTTGGGATGAGTATAAAAACCCGATTATTGATTTTTCAAGATTAGAAAGTGGAAGCTACACGTTCAAGAGGAAGACTTATGATGGTTATTTTGCACATGGTGAAGTGAAGAAAATATGATTTAGGAAAAGGCCTTCAAGAATTTGCTTTCAACTCAACGAGAGGAAGAGATACCTTCCTCGCATATGTTGATGGTCTTGGATCAAATAATTCTACTGGGATTTTGAAGACTCAATTTGGATTACTCTGAACCAAACCATTTTGCTACCGTTTTGGCTGCTAATTTTCCTTGCGGTGTATAGTCTTTATCAAAATACCCTTCGTGACCCATACCATTAGGAAACCACTTCCACATAAAACCTCCTGCCCACCAAGATTCTTCCCAGAATACTGAGTAGAGTGCTTCTAGTGCATTGGCTTGAGCTTGTTCATTGATTGGAAGTTTGTGTCTTTCTTTTTCTATTTCCCAAGCTCTCCAAGCACATTTATCTATGGACATATAGCCATACTCTGTGAATAGTATTGGCTTTCCTTCTCGTCTTGATAGTTTCTTGAGTGTCTTTTTTGTGTCTCTCCATTTCTTGATTAGATCATCTACACTAGGTGTCTTGTCATTAGTTAGCGGAAAGTACGCGCTTAGCCCGACATAATCAAGATCATCCCAAAATGGAACAGTCTGATATCCATCCCAGTTAGAGGAGTAAGTGATTTCTCCTTTATAGAAGGTTCTGATTTCTTTGATGAGTGACCTCCAGAAAGTTTCTCTCTTTTTAGCAGCAAGTTTAAATTCTGTTCCGACGCAAAATATTTCAGCTTTATGATCAGCAGCTAATTTAGCGAATGTTATTATGTAATTGCGGTAGCTATCCTCCCATTTTTTCCATTTCTTCTCTGTATCAAAATCCATGTGGCCAACCCAATCATTATGCATATAGACTTGAGGTTTGATCATTACTTTTACCCCCGCTTTGTGAGCTCTTTGGATGCAATCTTCTACACCTTCCGTACGCTCTCCCCACCATTGTCTATCAGATCCGAATTTGACATCAGTTTCTCCAGATCTAGTAAATCCAAATGGAACCAAGGCGATCCATCCAGCATTTACCTCAGCTATTTCGAGCATAGGATCACTATTAAATGGTCTTGGAGGTGCGACCATAGTAAGTCCATCTATTTTTTGAACAACAGTATGCGTGGATTTCTGTGCATGACTAATCAAGGATATTGAAAGCAGGAAAACGAAGACTAGTATTCTATTCATATGCTATAAAGATAATCGTCTATATGGACTAGATGGCCTAATGGTATGAAGATTAGGAAATATTAACATCCAGTGGTTTAATTGATCAAGAATTAAGTATGACATTAAATATTCCCAATTCAATATCCAAAAATCTTACTTTTGCATCATAATACTAACCATTATATGTCAACACCACTTAACGTAGCATTCCATACATTAGGCTGTAAACTCAACTTTTCAGAGACGAGTAGTATTAGACGTATGTTCGAAGATCACGGATATGGATCTTGTAAGATTGAGGAAGGAGCGGATATCTATATCATCAATACATGCTCAGTAACAGATTTTGCAGATAAGAAGTGCAGATATGAAGTGAGACGTGCACTTAAGTATTCGCCTAATGTAAGAGTGGTTGTAATTGGCTGCTATGCTCAACTGAAACCTAAAGAGATATCTGAGATTCCTGGAGTAGATTTAGTACTAGGTGCGGCAGAGAAATTCAATATCATAAAGTATATAGATGGTCTATCAAAGACTACTGATAAAGGAATGGTCATGGCTGGAGAAGTATCAGAGGCCAATAGTTTCATAGATGCTTTTAGTTTTGGAGATCGTACAAGATCATTTCTTAAGGTGCAAGATGGATGTAACTATAAATGTACTTTCTGTACAATACCACAGGCTAGGGGAGCAAGTAGATCAGATACTATTGAAAATGCTTTAATGAATGCAAAGAAAATAGGTGCCTCTGGTGTGAAAGAGATAGTCTTAACAGGTGTCAATTTAGGTGATTTTGGGAACGGTACTGAAGTGATAGAAGGAACTAAACCAAAGAAGGAAGCGATGTTTATCGATCTGATTCGAGAGCTAGACCAAGTAGACGGTGTAGAGAGATATCGCATTTCCTCCATCGAACCAAATCTATTAACTGATGAGATTATTGAATTTGTATCTCAAAGCAATAAGTTTCTTCCGCACTTTCATGTACCACTGCAGTCAGGATCAGATAAGATCCTCAAAGCTATGCAACGTAGATATCTCACTCCATTATATACATCGAGAGTGGCTAGCATCAAGAAGTATATGCCACATGCGTGTATAGGAGTTGATGTGATCGTAGGATTTCCAGGAGAGACTGAAGAAGATTTTAAAGAGACCTTTAACTTTCTCAAGGACTTGGATATTTCTTATTTACATGTTTTTACGTATAGTGAAAGAGTCAACACACCAGCGGCTGAAATGGGAGAACCAGTACCAATGAATATCCGTAGAGAGCGTAATGAAATGCTAAGAATCTTGTCAGAAAAAAAGAAAAGAGCATTCTACGAGCAACATCTTGGATTAACGAAACAAGTACTTTGGGAGCCTAGTAAGCAAGAAGATACGATGATTGGATTTACTGACAATTATGTGAAGGTGCAAGCGCCTCTTAAATCAAATCAGTTAGGAAAAGTACAGCAAGTTACTCTTAGAGAAATCGAAGAGAATTCTTTGGTGAGTATATCTATTTAATTTTTTTAATAACATTTCTCTATCATTCCTGATTAAGATTCTAATTACCTTTAGCTACTCGTATTTTGCTGACTAAATAAATAGTGATTATACAAAAGAAGATCGCTAGATATCCAGTGTAATTATAGTTTTGATATTTTCCATTTGCTCCGATAGTGACAATTGTACCACTGATAAACGCAGTTGAAGCTATCGCTAATTGTTGGAGTGCAGACTTGAGACTCATAAAACTTCCTCTAGTCTCTGTACTAGCTGCAGCGGTGATAATTGTATTTGGAGATATCATTCGACCGCTTCCAAAAATAAAGAAGAAGGCTACTAAGGAAATCGAGATAGATAATGGCGCTGTGGTCAAGTGAGTAATTAGTAATGTAGGAACCCAACTGATTACCATGACAATTATAAATACGTTCATTATACCATACTTGTCCGTCATCTTACCTATGGCAGGTGAAGTGATAAATGTAGCCACTCCTCCAGCAAAGAATTGATATGCTACTTCTATCTGCGTTAGACCAATGTTTTTAATCATAAAAGGCGATATGAAAGGAATGATCATAAAATGCCCCATAATCAATACAAATCCAGCTGTCAATGCATACACTTGATTTTTATCTTCTATAACATTGCCTAAAATCTGAAAAAGAGAATTACGTTTTTTAGGTTGCAGCTGGAGATGATCATTCATAGCAGGAAAAGTGAAAAATATAATTGCTGCGATTACTACTCCTAATAAGCCTAAGATCATAAATGGAATCTGCCAAGATCCTTTAGCAGCTATGTATATTCCAAATGGTACACCTAATGCAGAAGCAGCAGAAAAAGAGGCAAACAGAATTCCCATAGCAGTTCCTCTCTCTTTGAATGGGAATAGATCACTTATAATAGATAATACTAGTGCACCTATCATCCCACCAAAAAATCCTGTTGCAGCCCTAAGGGTGATTAATGTCTCGTAAGTCGTGCAAAGTGAACAGAGAAATGTTCCAATTGCAAATCCTCCATAAAGAAAAAGCAATGCATTTTTTCGAGGTAATCTGTCCAGGAATAAGATGCCCAGTATACAGCTAATACCAGCGGTTAGGGCATATGCTGAGACTAACCAACTATACTCGCGTGGAGAAATGTTAAATTCTGAAATGAATATATCTCCCAGAGGCATGATCAGCATAGAATCTATAATGTGTGTGAAATTCATCACTGCTAGAATATAAAGAATATACTTTCTGGAAGTTTTTTTTGGCATATATAGGAGTTGACTATAGATTACAATCTACAGCAACAATAGTTGTTAATAAGAGAATGTTAGTAGCAAGAAAATTAATCGAAGATCAAAAGATCAAACCTAAGTTTATGCTCGGTTTCAGTAAGTAGACTTTGTCTTAAGTTGTACTTGACTTGTAAGTCGAATACTCCATCCAACATTATGTCCTTAAGCTCTGATATACTGCTGAGTAATTCTAGACTACCGTTATGGTCAAATTCGATGAAATCATTATAGTACATTTCATTCAAGTCATCATTGTCTACGGAACTCACGTTCACAACTACATTATTTATTAGTTGGTATTGCACATTAGAAGATACAGGAATGATTTGACCTCTACCAGCTACTATACTCGTGACCTGATCTGCTGTCATACTATTCTGTGCCAATCTAGTGTTTATGAAGTTAGGTAGGCTAAAGAGTTCTATTGTATGTGTGGCAACAGTATTGAATTCCGCAGGGAAGGATACAAATACTTCCACAGACATACTGAATCTTGGTTCTTCATCTTTGCTACATCCTAAAAACAATAGTAGAGATCCTATTGTAGCGACTAATACTGATAATTGATTTAATCTTATTTTCATATAATACCTTTCAGATTGTCTAATAAGAACGTGCTTGAATAGAAAATGCCCTTAAATATAACGTCAAAAAAAATATTTCGATATCTTGATCTTGCATTTCTACATAGAAATACTATCGAAACATAAAGCCACATGGGAGAACAGAGAGTATCAGCACTTAATGATGAGAAAAAAATGCAAAAGTTTGTCAAGGCTCTACTAGCCGACGTACAAGCTATGGAATATATGCTCGAGCATAAATGGTTTGAGTCTGGCACTATTCGTATAGGCGCTGAACAGGAGATGGTAATGGTAAATAAGCAAAGCCAAAAGCCTGCTTGTGTTGCAATGGAAGCCCTGGAAAAGATGAAAGATTATGACTGGGTAGAGACCGAATTGGCTAAGTTTAATCTAGAGACGAATCTTACTCCAAGAAAATTTATAGGTTCTTGCTTTTCTGATCTCGAGAAAGAAAATTCCGAGAAACTAGATAAAATACAAGAAGTACTTGATACAATGGATACTGATCTCGTGCTTACAGGGATATTACCCACGCTTAAGAAGAGAGACTTAATCATGGACAATCTCACCCCCCAAAAGAGGTACTATGCATTGATGGAAGCTATTAATCAGCAATTAATAGGTAATTCATATGAACTCAAGTTGAGTGGAATAGATGAATTGGCCCTCAAGCATGATAGTCCGCTTCTAGAGGCGGTGAATACTAGTTTTCAGATACACTTACAGATAGAGCCTAGTGATTTCGTGAAGATGTATAACATTGCTCAGGCCATAACAGGCCCTGTTATGGCGATCTCTGCTAATAGTCCATTAGTGTTCGGTAAAAGGCTTTGGCATGAAAGTAGGATTGCGATGTTTCAGCAAGCATTGGACACTAGATCATCACATGATCATATGCGTGAGCGTAGCGCTAGGGTAAGTTTTGGCAGAGATTGGTTACATAAGTCTATCATGGAAATATATAAAGAGGATATTGCTAGATTCCGTGTATTATTGAGTTCTGATGTAAAAGAAGATTCTTTAGCATGTATCAAGAAAGGTCAAATACCAAGGCTTAGGTCTTTGCAAGTACATAATTCAACAGTGTACAGATGGAATCGTCCTTGTTACGGAATAAGTGATAACGGAAAGCCGCATTTAAGAATAGAAAATCGTGTAATCGCCGCTGGACCAACCGTGATAGATGAGGTAGCAAGTGCGTGTTTTTGGTTAGGATTGATGGAAGGAATGGCGCAACGTACAGATGATATTACAAAGCATATTTCCTTTGAAGATGCGCGTGACAATTTTGCTAAGGCGGCTCAGTTTGGTATCGATTCTAAGTTCAATTGGTTTGATGACGAAAAGATACCAGCATCTCAACTGATTAGAGAAAAGCTTATACCAATTGCTAGAGAGGGCCTAGAATACCGAAAAGTTAATAAAGCGGATATAGACAAATACTTAGGTGTAATTGAAGAGCGTGCCAAAAAACATATGACAGGTGCAAGATGGATGCTCAGAGGATATTCTGAACTCAAAAAAACAATAGGAGAAGACGAAGCATTAAGAGTGATTACTGCTGAAATCGTAAACAATCAAAAGAAAAATATACCTGTACACAATTGGCCAGCTCCAGATACAAATAGTTTAAAACAGTATAAGATTTCAGAGATGTTAGTTTCTGATTTTATGGCTACTGACTTATTTACAGTTCAGAAGAATGATATCATTCAATTGGTTGCAGAACTCATGGATTGGAACAAGATAAAATATACTCCAGTAGAGGATGCTAAAGGGAAGTTGATAGGCTTGGTTTCGGCAAGATTAATATTGAGAGAGTTGACACGAAATCCTACTAAAAGAAAAACTCGCACTGTAGAAGATATAATGGTTACGGATATTGTTACTGTCACCGAAGAAACGACTATTAAGGAAGCTATTAGACTCATGCGCGAGCATGACATCGGTTGTCTACCAGTGTTAGTTAACGGGGTCGATCTTGTAGGGCTAATTACAGAGAACGACTTTATTCGTATTAGTAGGAGGTTGATTGAAAGAATGGATTAGGCTAGCGCCTTTTTTCGCAAAAAAAACAAGTGTAGTACGCCACGACAAAGCAAAGTGAAATCATGACAAGGGGATACCAAATTATTTTCAAAAAACAATTGTAATGTGACAATGAGCAAAACGAAAAGTCTCATCAAGCTATCATTACTCTTCAAAGATGTTTTGAGGATATGATTATAACTAAGGCGCTTTCGTTTTCGGAGTTTAAAATCAATAAATATTAATATCAGGATTATTACTTTAATAATCCTGAGAAAGCTTTTTGTAAAAATAAGATCGAACCAAAACTCAAAAAATTAATGTCTATGTTTGCTAAGAGAGTAGACAATAGTAGTTTAAAACTTTAATGGCTCTGAGTAGTTTAGTTATATATATCAATGATCATATCTAGTGAAACTTAATATACAAGATACTTTCAATAAAAAGTTGCAAGCAGATCCTAGCTTACGCAACTATCGAAGACAAGTTGAAGAAGCTTGTTTTTCATATGTGACACCAAGGATTCCAAGTAATCCTAGTGTAGTACATGTTTCGGATGATATGTTGACAGCTATTGGGTTAGATGCGGATGATGCTAAGTCGGAGTCTTTTAGGAAAGTATTTTCTGGTGCGGAAGTGATGCCTAATACTTCTCCATATGCAATGTGTTATGCTGGTCATCAGTTTGGACATTGGGCTGGACAATTGGGTGATGGTAGAGCGATTAATCTCTGTGAAGTAAAAAATAATAATACTAGTTGGGCTTTACAACTCAAAGGTGCAGGAGAGACGCCATATTCTAGATCTGCAGATGGATTAGCCGTACTTAGATCGTCTATAAGAGAACATCTGTGTAGTGAAGCGATGCACCATCTAGGAGTACCTACCACAAGATCCCTTTCATTATCACTCACTGGTGATGAAGTGATGCGTGACATGTTGTATGATGGTAATGCTGATTATGAAAAAGGTGCAGTGGTGTGTAGAGTAGCGCCCAGTTTCTTGAGGTTTGGTAGCTACCAGATTTTCATGGCACGAGAAGATAAGGATACACTCAAGACCATAGTCGATTATACGATAAATCATTTTCATTCTCATATCATTAATAGAGAGAATGAAGGTTATTTACAGTTTTTTCAAGAGGTCGTGGATAAAACATTGGATATGGTACTCCATTGGCAACGAGTCGGTTTTGTTCATGGAGTGATGAATACTGATAATATGTCTATCCTCGGTCTTACGATAGACTATGGTCCGTATGGATGGTTAGAGGGATATGATCCAGAGTGGACACCGAATACTACTGATGCTCAAGGTAAACGGTATAGATATGGTAATCAGCCCAATATGGCGCTTTGGAATCTTATGCAATTGGCTAATGCACTTAATGTTTTGGTAGACGATGTACCCGCTTTGGAAGCGATACTCAAGACTTATCAGCTGGCTTATCCTAAGAGATATTTCGTGATGATGGGTCAAAAAATAGGAGTCGTGACACAAGGTGAATCAGACATGAAACTCATTCAAGAGCTTGAGCAAGTATTGCAGTTGACAGAGACGGATATGACAATTTTCTTTCGATTATTATCAGATATAGATCAAGTGGCTATGAATGAACAAGATGCTTTAAATTTAGTTAAAGAAGCTTTTTATGTCACGATTGAAGAAATAGATGATTTACAACATTCTTGGTTAAGTTGGTTCAGAAAATATCTTGATAGATTAACTGAAGTAGATGCCATTGCTTCTGATCGAAAAAAGAAAATGGATGCTGTAAATCCAAAGTATGTATTGCGAAATTATATGGCTCAGTTAGCTATCGATAAAGCTAATGATGGCGATTATGCATTGATCGATGAATTGTATAAATTACTTAAAGATCCTTATTCAGATCAACCAGAAAATCAAGAATGGTTTGCGAAGAGACCAGAGTGGGCAAGAAACAAAGTGGGATGTTCGATGTTGAGTTGTAGTTCGTAAGTAACTTCAAAATAATAGGTTATTTGCAGTCTTTACGATCTTCAATTTTCAAAAACTGATAAGGATATATAGCATTAATCTTCTTAGTTCCCTCCAAACTCATTTTTTTGATCATAGCGCCTTCTATTTCAAGATAAACATCTTCTCCAGATCTATTTATTTTGGAGTATTCTTGTTCTATTTTAATATTGTCTCCTAACATCGAAATAGATATTCTTTGGTCTCCATCGCACAGTTTGAAAGAGTTAGCATCTGCCATATAGGAATATAAACCTTTATAAACTTGAGGACTCTTCAGGTTGTCAGTTTTCTTTTCACTATTTTCAAATATAGCTTCATCCCCTTTGATCCAAAAGATATTACCAGCATTGCTAGAATATTTTTCTCCATTAGCAGATTCTACTTGTCTGAGATTGTAAGTTATAATTTCATTAAGCTCTGTAAGTTTTATCCATGTAAGGCCATTTTTTTCTTTACGACTTACAATTTTATAAATCTTATTTCCATCGCTAGAGATCCATGGTTTAGCCTCATCTAAGTATTTTTTATCCGCTCTTTTCTTAGATTGACTTGCTTCTATTTGTTGTCTTTCATAATCAGATTGGGCTTGCTTCCAATTCTGAGTACTATAATAATATAGGACGTATACAAGTATCCCTATTCCAATAGATACATAGGGCAATAATGTTCTCATTCGTTCTGATGCCATGATACTTTTTTATTTCTGTTGAAATTAGAAATGTGGATAAAAGTTAATTGCCCTTCAAGTAATTACGTAAGTACTCAAAGTGTTTACCCAAATCGCCATCTCGTGTAACGCTTCCTTTATCAAGCATTGGTCCACCACCTGCGATCAACTCAGGTATCACGTGTTCTATGAACATTTCTCCAAATGCTGTAGATGCATCACGTGGGAGTTCGTTTGGTAGGTTGTCGATAGTCATCATATCTAATGTATGTGCTTGATATGGTTTTGATTCCGTTTGTGTTTGAGGATCATAACCAAATACTGGATCAGCAATAGTACTTGCTTTGATGGTAGTAGGAATAGAACTGATTGGTGCGATATCACAAGTTACATCTGCGATCACTTTAATGTTAAAGTCATCAGAAGTTAATTGTTCTAAAGTAAAGAATGCCGGAGCATCATTATTCCAATAAATTCCATTGACCATGATATCACTGTTCAATAAAAAGTGATCAAAATCTGATTCGTACATGGATGGATTATTATAGAAGTCTCTCACATCATCAAATTCCCTTTTATCTTTTCGCTTAGTATAGTAGAAACTACTTAGTTGAGTATAGATAGGACGATCATATTGCTTTGTAATATAATCCATCGGCCTTACTTTTTGGAATCCCATATCATCTAATACTTGTGCGGCTCCATTTGCTACTCTTCCAGTGCCAGTCAAAACGAGTTTTACATTTGGAAATTTCGTTTTATTATATACATCTTTGGCTGCGGCATAATTATATAGATCTTTCATTCTCGGCAATTCGAAAGTGCCAGTACGTTGAGCATATGTCCAAAGTGAATTATGCGCACCTACCATACCAGCGAACTTTCCAAATGCGATAACTCTAGCTCCACTCTTATTGGTCAAAACTTCGTAGTCAAGAAGTCTAATATTACGTTCTATAACAGCTTGTAATAGTTTACGATTATATACCTGTTTCTTGATCGTATGAGAAAAGAAGAAGTATGTTTTATTGGGTATCAATTTACCTATCGGTACTTCTTTAACCCCTATTAGTATGTCTCTATCTACGACATCGATAACCACAGGTACTCCTGCAGATTGATAGTCTTTATCGGTAAAGCATCTCACTTGAGAAGATTGCACCACTATATCAATGCCATCGTCTATCAATGTTTTACACTGAGTTGGATTAAGTGGCACTCTACTATCAGGTGGAGACTTGTCTTCGCGTATGATTCCTATTTTGAGCATATTGATCTTCTAAATTAATAAATACATAAAAGTAATGAAAGCGACGATTTACACCAGGCTGATCTCTAATTATTATGAGATCTTTTATTTGGCATGTTTGCATCATCAATGATTTCGTTATATGATAGCGAAGAAGATTCAGCCTTTAGAGATTTGATCATATTGGATGGTGCAAATAAACTTCTCAAAAGTAATAGGTTACAAGATCCTAATGTATTATTCGATGAATAGCTTAGTTATGTTTTAGTTCAAACATTTTTCTTAAACAGTTGCTATATACCGGCAATATAGGCGCTTGATTTTGAGATTTTTATTAACGATGCATTATCTTACAATACTAGTGACACTTCTTTCATATCAAAAGAATGATAGATATATTGCTGTACTGTAGATTATCAAGTGATAGTACAAGTTGAAGATAAAATACTCGGTACATAATCTGAGGGATTTGATCATTTCCATGAGAAAGCGGTCATCGAAGTGGGTAGAGAAAACTGGGTAGGAGAAGATGGAAGAATGAAAGTCGATTCTTTAGGTAACATACTCATAATACCTATCAACCAAGAAGTATATGTTTCAGTAACATATGTGAAAAGAGAGGTCAGCATATATATACTCTGAAATCATCATCAAAGATGAAAAGAGAAATCGCGTTAAGAGAAATATACCAATAATTGTAAACGAATTTTTAACGATTTTATATTTTGCGTTCACTGATGATAAAAGAGCATTACTTACTAATTCTGTGGAGTGAGTGGATAAGTACCTAGCAGCGTTTATGAAAGATATCAATATGATGGAGAACATGAGTTAACAGCTCAGAGATACTACCTTGAGTACAATTTAACGTGAGACGAGAGATGCCATAAGAGGCATAGCAGTTCATAATAAATGATCTAAGCGGACTAGACTAAAAATCTAGTCTGCTTTCTTTTGACATAGTGATACATACAATCATCGAATTAATTACATTTGCACCCTGAAAACATTTTATAATATATACTACTAATACAGAATATGAATCTCTCTAATGTACTAGCCGTGAGTGGCCTTCCAGGATTATACGAATTAGCAGCTAACAGACCGAATGGTCTACTTTTAATACCTATCGGAGGAGGTAAGAGTAAATTCTGTTCATCTCGTAAACATCAGTTTACACCGCTTGAGACTGTAGCAATTTACACTTGGTCGGATACTGTTGAGCTCAAAAATGTATTCAACTCAATGACCGTAAAGATTCAGGAAGTACCGCTTCCTGATTTAAAAGGCGGTAGAGATGTACTGAATTCATATTTTGAGCAGATACTTCCTGAGTTTGATAGAGAGAGAGTATATCCTAATGATATCAAGAAGGTAATCAAATGGTATGTGGCTTTAGAAGCTCAAGGATACTTAAGTGCAACTGACGAAGAGGAGTAGATTAATCGCCGAATGTCTTCAATAGGTTTTTTAAAATTCTGCACTACCTGGATATCTTGGGAAAGGAATTACGTCACGAATATTTGCCATCCCAGTAACGAATTGCACCAATCTTTCAAATCCTAAACCATACCCTGCATGTGGAACAGTTCCGTACATTCTGGTATCAAGAAACCATTGCATTTCCTTCTGAGGAATACCCATTTCATCCATACGCTGAGTGAGTTTATCTAGACGCTCTTCACGAGCTGACCCACCGATGATTTCTCCGATTCCAGGAAACAATACATCCATTGCACCTACAGTCGTACCATCATCATTTTGTCTCATATAGAATGACTTGATGTCTTTAGGATAGTCAGTTAAAATTACCGGCTTCTTGAAATGTTTTTCTACTAAGAAACGTTCGTGCTCTGATTGCAGATCTGCTCCCCACTCGTCTAAGACAAATTGAAATTTCTTCTTCTTATTCGGTTTACTATTTCTCAGTATTTGGAAAGCCTGAGTATAAGTTAATCTTTCAAAATCATTATCTACACAAAACTTCAACTTCTCTCTGAGATCCATTGGTTGTCTTTCTGCAGTTGGTTTGTGCTTGTCTTCTTGTACGATTCTATTTTCGAGAAACTGTAGATCGTCGTCACATTTTTCTATTACGTATTTGATGACATACTTAAGCATATCTTCTGCGAGATTCATGTTATCATCTAAATCCGAAAATGCTACCTCTGGTTCTATCATCCAAAATTCTGCAAGGTGACGACTCGTATTACTATTCTCCGCTCGGAAAGTAGGACCAAAAGTATATACTTGGCTCAGACCAAGAGCCGCTAATTCCGCTTGGAGTTGGCCAGATACGGTTAAGTTAGTTGCTTTGCCGAAAAAGTCTTGCTTGTAATCTACTTTTTCATCTTCTCCTAGTGGAATACTATCCATATTCATGGTAGTTACTTGGAACATTTCTCCTGCACCTTCGGCATCACTGCCTGTGATGATAGGACTATGGACGTTGTAGAACCCTTTATCATTAAAAAATTTATGTATTGCAAACGTAACTGCATGACGAATACGGAATACTGCACTAAATGTACTAGTACGAACTCTGAGATGCGCTATATCTCTCAAAAATTCTAAAGAATGCTTCTTGGGCTGTAGAGGATACTTATCAGCGTCACAATCCCCTAATACTACTAATGTCTCAGCTACAAGCTCTACAGATTGACCTTTACCTTGAGACTCTATGATCCTACCAGTGGCCTTGATAGCTGCACCTACGGTAAATCTCTTTAGCAATGCAAAGTCTTCATTATTTTGATCTATAACTACTTGCAGTGTCTTGATTGTCGATCCGTCATTAAGTGCAATGAATCTATCATTACGAAACGAACGTATCCATCCCATTACCGTTACTTCTCTGTCTAGCTGAACACTTTGGATCAGATCTACGATTTTCTCTCTTTTCTGCATAACCTATTGTATATATTATAAGCTCGTAAAGATAGTACTTGTTTGGAAATTGTAATTGATAAATTGTTATCAACAATATGGATAGTATTTTAAAAGAATCCATGTATTATCTGTTATACCCTGTTACTGCGCAAAGTATGCCCTAGTCCTCTGACAGTATTTAGTTTACTACATTTGTAAAGTTTATTAAATCAACAATCGACAATATGCAATTATTAAAAGATAAAGTAGCTCTCATTACTGGGGGTTCAAGAGGTATAGGAGAAGCTATCGTAAGACAATTCGCTGAGATGGGATGTGATGTAGCATTTACATATAGATCATCAGGCGAAAGCGCTGAAAATATAGTAAAAGAAGCTTCAGTTGCTGGCCGTAATGTGAAGGCATATAAGTCAGATGCGGCTAACTTTGATCAAGCAGGAGAATTAGTGAAATCTGTAATCGAAGATTTTGGGAAAATTGATATTCTCATTAATAATGCTGGAATCACTAAGGATAACCTTATGCTACGAATGGGTGAAGATCAGTGGGACCAAGTAATTGAAGTCAATCTCAAATCGGTATTTAATCTTACTAAGCATACAATACGTCATATGCTCAAGGCTAGATTCGGATCTATTATCAATATGAGTTCTGTAGTAGGTGTTTTTGGTAATGCTGGTCAGGCAAACTATGCTGCGTCTAAAGCTGGTATCATAGGATTCACTAAGTCTATTGCTAAGGAATTAGGATCTAGAGGAATCAGGTGCAATGCCATTGCTCCAGGATTCATAGAGACTGATATGACTGGAGAACTTTCTGAAGAAGTTATAAAAGGATATACCGACAATATTCCACTCAAAAGATTAGGTAGTGGTGTTGATATAGCTAATACTTGCGCATTTCTTGGATCTGATATGGGAAGGTATATATCTGGTCAGACGATAAGTGTATGTGGAGGACTCAATACTTAGAATTAAGTTGATAAGTATTTTAAAAAGCAAATTCTATTAATGTCCTTATTAGTTATTTGTCTTTGACCTAAGGGAAGTCATATATTTTTCTAGCACAAAAGAGTTGTTATCGTTGTATGACCCGAGAGGGATCAGATTCTATGTTAAAAATTGATCAATCCGAAAGAATAATAATATGAAAGTAGTTTGGACTCTCTTATTATGTATCGTGTTATTTTCTAGTTGCAATAATAAGATCATTTCGTTACGTATTTGTGATTTAGCACAATCCAACGAACATATTTCTCATTTTGATGTCCCTGAGGGGTATAGTAGTACTTGTCGTGAGCCTATAAACTATGCTCCAGACTCAAATTATCCATTAGAATACTATAAACAGGAAGTGCGGATAAATGTGCATTACATGGATGCAGAAAAAGGGAAGTACAACTTTGATAGGTCGGAAGGAGAATTATATTTTGATCAGATCATGGAAAATGCCATTATGCGTCTTGAGATTAATGAAAAAATGAGGCTTCCAGAAGGAAACGAAACTCCTGTTTTAGCAGCCTATTTTACATATGTTCTGAGAGATATGGATACGGAAGTAGGGCGTAGCCCATATGCTTTTCATAAGGATGATGATCTATATTGGTTTCTTAGTAAGGGAAAGAATCGGAACAATAGTCGAAAAGAAGTGCTGATTAAGTATCAACAAGATGAAGGTTCAGTACTCAATATATTTATACAACCTACTCATCCGGATAGTGTAGCTAGTAAAACGTATACTACAGATATCACAGGTATAGCGATGGGTACTACTGTAAAAATTGCAGGTGTCTATGAATTAGGACTACCAGCATGGCAACATGCCACTAATCTTAATCATGAGATCGCGCATATTCTGGGCCTTAGTCACTCGTGGTATCGTAATGATGGCTGCGACGATACACCACCAAATAGTAACTGTTGGAATTCTTCAGGTAAGCCACCATGTGAAGGGCCAACAAGTAACAACATGATGGACTATAATTCAAGTCAGATGGCACTCACTCCTTGTCAGATAGGGAAGATACACCGTAACTTTCATAAGCAAGATTCCAAACAACGTAAACTATTAGTACCTCAGTGGTGTGAATCAGATGATTTTCAATCTATAGTAATCGATCGGGATAGAAAATGGCTAGGTTCCAAAGATCTTAAGAATGATGTCATTGTCAAAAGTGGAAATACCTTAGAAATATACTGTAGAGTTTCTATGGCGGAAGGCCGAAAAATAACTGTTGAGCCAGGAGCCACACTTAAGCTTTATAATGCTCATTTACATAATGACTGTGGAGATACTTGGGAAGGTATTGATCTTCAATCTACAAAGAGAAAAAACGGTAAGATCGAAATGTACGGAAAGTGTAGTATTGAGAATGTAATAAAGTGATATCCTTAAACGAACAAAGCGAATCTCAATCCCCTAATCACTAGAGTTTACTTATAATATTTAATTACCTCTTGCTCATTCTTTCTCTCTAGCAGAGGCACTACAGCATCATCAATTGGATAGCCAACAGGTAAAAGTAGGAAAGGTCTTTCATTGTCAGGTCTCTCTAGTATCTTTTGAAGAAAATTCATTGGACTAGGAGTATGCGTAAGTGTAACTAGTCCAGCATTATGAATAGCAGATATTAATATTCCAGCAGCAATACCTACAGATTCGTTTACGTAGTAATTTTTCCTTTTCTCTTCGCCATCATAGTCAAATGCTTTTTTGAAAACGATAATCAACCACGGCGCAACAGTTAAAAATTCTTTGTGCCAGTCTGTACCAAATGGCTTGAGATCTTCGATCCACTCTTCAGACATACGTCCATGGTAACTTTTATATTCCTCTTCTTCGGCGGCTTTACGGATGGCAGTTTTGATCTCAGGATTGGACACTGCACAGAACGTCCAAGGTTGCTTATGTGCACCTGATGGAGCAGTAGATGCAGCCATTATCAAATTTTTGATGACCTCTTCTGATACAGGTTTATTCGAAAAAAATCGAATTGATCTTCTTTGGTCCATATAAGCTCTATAGTCTGCACTTCGCTTCGCAGATTCTTTGCCACTTATTCTTTGCGCCTCATAGGGTATAAAACTATCACTGTGAGCCATTTTAATAATTCTATTATTTATTATCAATTATTGAATCATTGTTAAGTTATATTATAGATCTCCTAACTGAGGTCTAAGAACTATCTCTTCTACAACAGCACTAGTACTCATCTGTAATGCACCCCAAATCGCTATTGCGATATCGTTCGCTTCCATCAACCTTTCTCGAGGCAAATTTATGCCAGCCCAACTATTCGACCAAGTTGCTCCTGGTAGTACCGACGTCACTTTGATGGCATTATCCTTCAGTTCTTCTCTCAGTACTTTGGAGAACCCTAATAAAGCAAATTTCGAAATACTGTATGACCCACCATTGGGATATGCAATTTTACTAGCGACTGAGCAAATATTAAATATATGACCATTCCTTCGATCCATCATACTAGGAAGTAATGCTCTTGTGAGATAATACGCACTATATAGATTCGTATTGATCATTTGTTCTAGAGCCCCATCTTCCTCATCCGCTAACGCGCCAGGAATAAACATGCCCGCATTATTGACTAATATATCTACCTGCTCCACGTTTTTCAAAATGTTAGCTGCGAATGTCTGAACTTCAGCTTTTATAGACATATCGACTACTGTTGTTTGTACTTTTGAATTATTGTTTTTTTCTATAGTGAATTTCATCTCTTCTAGGTCACTTTCATTTCGAGAGCAGACAAATAGATTGATTCCTTTTGACGCAAGTAAGTCAGCAATTGCTCTTCCTATTCCTTTTGTCCCTCCTGTGATTACAGCGTTCATACTTTAAGATTTTATATTAAATGCTAATGTAACGAGATTGTGAAGATATATTTGGTCAAAACACCAATATGTTAATGAGTCCATTTAAATAAATTCAAATATCAAGAACGTTAAAGATGATGCTTATAAATGGCTATAAGAAAAAACTATCTTTGTGCCTTATCGTTGTAAACGGCTAACACATTATATGAAACTCAGATATTTATCAGATCTTGGGAAGTTTGTACTTTGGCAAAAGGAAGTTTTCCGCAAGCCGGAGAATTGGGGTATGTACTATAAGGAACTCATACGTCAGATGTATGATATTGGTATAGGTTCGCTTCCAATTGTATTGCTTATAGCAGTATTCTTAGGAGCAGTGACCGTAGTTCAGTTCTACTATCAAATGGAAGGAACTTTGATACCGCCCTATTATATAGGCTATATCGTAAGAGATATGATGATTATTGAGCTTGCGCCAATGGTTACCTGCTTGGTCTTAGCGGGTAATGTAGGGTCGACTATGGCCGCTGAGATTGGTGGTATGCGACAAAAAGAACATATCGACGCTATGGAAATAATGGGTCTCAATACATCGAGTTACCTTATTATGCCCAAGTTGATAGCTGCTGCGTATGTGGTTCCTTTGCTCGTATGTGTAGCTGCAATAGTTGGTATTATAGGCGGATATCTAGCTAGTGTGCCAGCAGATCTCTTTACTCAAGCTGAATATGTTCAGGGACTAAGAGCATTCTTTATACCTTTTAATGTAGTTATGATGCTCGTTAAGTCCGTAACATTCGCGATTATATTAGTATCGGTATCATGTTTTCAAGGTTATTTTGTTAAAGGCGGTAGCATAGAACTTGGGGCAGCGAGTACTAGAGCTGTAGTATATAGTGATATATTAATCTTACTAGCAGATTACTTCATCGTAGTATTACTTACACAGTAGAGATATGATTAGAGCAGAAGGCATTTTTAAGCAATTTGGAGACCAAGAAGTACTTAAAGGCGTTGACTTTACCTTCGAATCTGGAAAGACCAATTTAATCATAGGTCGTAGTGGGGCTGGTAAGACGGTATTATTAAAAATATTGGTAGGATTATTCCCTCCTACACAAGGTCGTGTATGGTTTAATGATATTGATTACACTAACTTAGATAAAAAAGGAATTCTAGCAATTCGTAAGAAAGTAGGTATGCTGTTTCAAGGAAATGCGCTATTTGATTCAATGACAATAGAAGAAAACATTCGATTTCCAATGGATATGTTTACTCCTATGACTTCTTTAGAGAAGCAAATGAGAGTAGATGAAGTGTTGGAGCGCGTAAGTTTAAGCGGAGTGAATCTTAAGTATCCATCAGAGATTAGTGGAGGTATGCAAAAGCGTGTCGGTATCGCAAGAGCAATAGTGCTTAAGCCTAAGTACCTTTTCTGTGATGAACCTAATTCTGGATTAGATCCAAAAACTTCCATCACGATAGACGAATTGATTAGTGATATAACTAATGAAGAAGACATTACTACTATCATCAATACACATGATATGAATTCCGTGATGGAGATTGGTGAAAATATAATTCTACTTGAGGCAGGAAGGTTAGCTTGGAAGGGTAATAAAGAGCAAGTACTGGGTACTGTTAACAAAGAATTAGATGCTTTTATCTTTGCATCTCCTTTTCTCAAAAAGCTAGTAGAAGCAGCTAAAAATAATGGCAAAAATAGCCTTGAAAATCTTTAGGTGTATATAGTTGAGTTTTAAAAGATTTTACAATCTTTGTGACAAATTGGAAAGCAGATTAAACGTGAGTGGGGTAATTATAATTTAATGATAAAACACATAGAATTTTGACTAAAAACGGATTCTAGAGAAACAATTCGTTTCTATGTAATGCGCATTATTCAAGGCGTTTTCAAAGGAAAAGGCTCTGTCCAAGCCCGGGTGCTGAAATTGGTAGACAGGCATGTTTGAGGGACATGTGTACTACGTACGTGGGGGTTCGAGTCCCCCTCCGGGCACAATTGGTTAATAAAGAGTTATGGATTTTTTAAACCATAACTCTTTATTTTTTGTGTAATGGCACAATATAAGGACAATTTAGGGATAGCAATTATTTAATCTATAAGGTTTTTTTAAAACTTCCATCGGTTTCTAGTAATATCTAATAGCATTTAAAACTTAATAGATTAGTGTATAAACATATCTCTTTTGTAAAGAAAATTAATTATCACCTTTGTTGTAATCGAAAAAAAGTAAATTTTGAACGTAAATTATGCGAGCTGTCTATCCTGTAATACTCTAATAGAATATTCTTATTGTTTGTGAGTTTCACTGAGTATGTTTGAGATGATTTATCTTTTGAGTGCAACTNNACTGGGATTTTTATGTATTATTGTGATTTCGTAATAGAAATTAAATTCTATCAGAAATTAGATTTTTTAGTTTGTTATTTCTAGGCTACTTTTCAGACAATACAATTATAAGCATGGCTTACATATTAACACATTGTGACTATCAACTTTGAATTTTTACCAAATATTATTTATCCTTTATTCAATTTTGAGTACAAACACAAATTCAATGTATTGATAGATAGAGTATTATAGATATTTTCTGCGTTTATTCAATTTTTTCACATATGTATGAAACTTTTAGAGAATAATGCCGTTTTTTATGATATATGCTTGGTTATAACTGTATATAGTGTAGATTTGTATTTAAGTTTAAATAGGTACATTTATTTGTATTCGAGAACAGGAGGCAAATAATTATGGCATGATTTTAGACTTACTATTAGAATTAAGCTAATAAAAATAAATAGAGGTTGACCTCGAAATCAAACCTCTTTAAGATGTAGTTTTCTTATTTTGAGACCTTAGTCGAAAGAGCCCAGGATTGACAGCAATCTTGGGCTTATTTTATTTATACTCCTCCAGTCCTAAATACTACATATAAGAATAAATAGTTAAAAACTCTTTATAGAAAACGGAAATAACAAAACGATATTTTATCGTTCCGAGAAACTAGGAATAATGGAGATGATATTTAAACGAGCTAATTTATTGTATTAATTCATTTCTAGAATATCCGATATTTTCTGAAGTTGGAATATTTCAAAACAATTATATTGAGCATTTAGTTATTATCTTTGAAATGATTTTGTTTACTTACTTTGAATTCGGTATCCACACTTTTAGGATTTAGGAACTCATATCCAATCCAATGCAAAAAGCCTGTATAGGCAGTAGTAGCTCTCTCAAGACGATTTTTAGTGTATTAGGCTTATGACATAATTCCATATTATTCACAGTGTATACTCGTCAACTAATTTTCTATATTTGTCCACGTACTACTTTTCTGCATATAAAGACAACCTATGCCAAAATTTGCCCATTTACACTGTCATACTCAATACTCTCTTCTTGATGGTGCATCTGAGATAGGTGTTATGATGGACAAGGCTATGGCAGATGGACAGACTGCAGTGGCTCTTACTGATCATGGAAATATGTTTGGTGCATACAAGTTTGTGGCTGAAGCCAATAAGAGAGATATTCTTCCTATTGTGGGATGTGAATTCTATATGGTAGAGGATAGACACAAGCGAAAATTTGAAAAAGCTAAGGGACAGCGGGATATCAGGTATCATCAATTGATGTTAGCAAAAAATGCTAAAGGTTATCAAAACCTTTGTAAGTTATGTTCCTTAGGATATATAGATGGTCAGTATGGAAAGTTTCCTCGAATAGATAAAGAACTAATAGAGCAGTACCATGAAGGTATTATTGCCACGAGTTGTTGCTTAGGTGCTGAAGTACCTCAGGCAATTATGCATGGTTTATTAGAAGAGGCAGAAGAAAAACTGAAATGGTGGTTAAATCTCTTCGGAGAGGATTACTACGTAGAACTCCAACGTCACAGTGGTCTGGAGAAGTTGGACTATAGAGATAGAAATGGTAACAAGGCAATATCTAAATACAGTCAAGAAGATATCAATCAGATATTAATAGGTTTTGCTAAGAAGCATAATATCAAAATAATTGCGACGAACGATGTTCACTATGTAGAAGAAGAAGATAATCAACCACATGATCTATTGTTATGTGTTAATACCGGTTCATTTGTGGAGGATCAAAATCGCTTCAAATTTGCATCATCAGATTTTTATTTCAAAACTCAAGATGAGATGAACTATATCTTTGGTGATGTACCTCAAGCTATCGATAATACGATGGAAATCGCCAGTAAGATAGACAAGTTGACATTGAGTAGAGATGTGTTGTTACCTGCATTTCCTTTGCCAAAGGGCTTTGATTCTCAAGAGTCTTTTCTTCGCCATATTACCTATGTTGGAGCGAATAGAAAGTATGATACGATCACACCAATCATATCGGAACGACTTGATTTTGAATTGTCCGTTATCAATGCTTCAGGGTATCCTGGATACTTTTTGATTGTACAAGATTTTACCACTGTTGCACGTGAGCTGGGAGTGAGTGTAGGTCCTGGTAGAGGTTCAGCAGCAGGATCTGCAGTAGCTTATTGTCTAGGTATTACCAATATAGATCCGATTAAATATGATCTTCTGTTTGAGAGATTTCTTAATCCAGAAAGAATTTCACTTCCTGATATTGATATTGATTTTGATGATGAAGGACGTTCAAAAGTGATCGACTACGTAATCGAAAAATATGGTCGAAATCAAGTTGCTCAAATTATTACATATGGTACAATGGCAGCAAAGAGTTCGATAAAAGATGTCGGTAGGGTAATGCAAGTGCCATTGAATGAAGTAAATGACGTCACTAAATCTTTTCCAGAACAATTGGGTGCATCGTTAAAAGATGTATTAGCCGTTGGGGGTGTAGCTAAAAAACTTAAAGACAAATTAAATGGTGATGATGTCGAGAAAGCTGCAAAGTTCCGTGTTCTATCTGAGCAAGAGAATAAGATAGGTGAGATGATCCAGATGGCAAAGAAACTTGAAGGGTCAGTGAGAAATACAGGAATACACGCCTGTGGAGTTATCATAACACCAGACGATATTACGAATTATGTGCCGGTAACTGTTGCTAAGGATTCAGATATGTTAGTGTCGCAGTTTGATAATTCAGTTGCGGAAGATGCAGGATTACTTAAGATGGATTTCTTGGGCCTTAAAACTTTGACTATTATTAAAGATGCTGTTATCAACGTTAAAGATAGTAAGGGTATTGATCTTATTTCAGATGAATTTCCATTGGAAGATAAGTTGACATACGAGTTGTTTCAGCGTGGTGAGACGGTAGGTATTTTCCAGTATGAATCATCTGGAATGCAGAAGCACCTCAAGGATTTAAAGCCAACAGCTTTTGAAGATTTGATTGCGATGAACGCATTGTATCGTCCGGGTCCAATGCAGTATATTCCTGATTTCGTAGCACGTAAGCATGGTGTGCAAGAGATCAAATACGATCTTTCAGATATGGAAGAGTATCTGTCTGAGACATATGGAATCACGGTCTATCAGGAGCAAGTAATGTTACTCTCTCAAAAGTTAGCCAATTTCACTAAGGGTGAGGCGGATATGTTACGTAAGGCAATGGGAAAGAAGAAGAAAAAACTCATTGATGAGATGTTTCCTAAGTTCATGGAAGGCTGTGAAAAAAATGGCCATGACAAGGAAATATGTAAGAAAGTATGGTCGGATTGGGAAGCCTTTGCTTCTTACGCTTTCAATAAATCCCACTCGACGTGTTATGCTTTTATAGCATTTCAGACGGCTTATCTCAAGGCACACTATCCATCCGAATATATGGCATCTGTGTTAAATCATAATAAGACCGATATTAGTAAAATAAATTTCTTCTTAAGAGAATGTAAGAGGATGGGAATTACAGTATTGGGTCCAGATATCAATGAGTCGGTAATGAAATTTAATGTAAACGAAAAAGATGAGATTCGCTTTGGATTATCTGCACTAAAAGGAGTGGGAGAAGGTCCAGTAAATGAGATTATACGTGCGAGAAAAGAAGATGGGAATTTTGAAAATCTCTTTGACATGGCTCATAAGTTAAATTTCAAAGCAGTAAATAAACGATGTCTAGAAAGCCTAGTTCTAGGTGGGGCACTTGATAGTTTTACTGAAGTGACTAGAGAACAATATTTTGGAGCGACTCGTAAGTTTTCCACACTCTTAGAGGAGCTAGTGAGATATGGCAATGCTTATCAAACTATGAAAGAGTCTAATGCTGTTTCTCTTTTCGGAGAGACAGATGAAGCATTGATCGATCAGCCACAGATTCCTGAGGTTTTGCCTTGGACTAATATAGATAAACTAGATAAAGAAAAAGAAGTTACTGGAATCTATATCTCAGGTCATCCTTTAGATGATTTCAAGTTAGAATTTAAATATTTCGTCCAGCACACTCTTGAGCAAGCAGAGATGAGTAAAGATTTGCTCGTAAAAGTAGCAGGAATAGTCACATCAGCACAACATGGTGTGTCGCAAAGAGGAACCGCCTATGGTAGATTTACCTTGCAAGATTATCGTGGCGAATTAGAACTAGCATTATATAATGAGCATTACGAAGAATGGAAGTCATTGTTATTCAAAGGAAATATAATCTATCTCGAAGGCGCGAATAAGAAGGGTTGGGGAGATAGATATATGTTCAAAGTGAGCAAGATTAAAATGCTAGATACCGTCGGAAAACAGATGACGAAGTCTATTACTATCAAAGTTCCATTGGATCGAATTAATGAACAATTTATTGAACAACTAGATGGTCTTTGTGAAGAAAACGAAGGGTCGCATAAACTAAAGATGAGAATATTGGATATGGAGCATCAGATTTCTATCGATGTGAAATCAGGAAACAAGATGATTAATGCCTCTTTTGAATTTGTAACCGCTTTGGAAGAGATGGGAATTCAGTTTAAATTGAATTAGGGCTTAGGCTAATGCCGAAATTGGTAATAATGATATATTAATAGAAGTGTTTTTCGCGGTATTTAATTTTATCTCTTGTCCTGAATTCTTAGCTCTACAGATATAGAACCGATAAATAAAATAATTTATTTATCGGTTCTACTAATTGATAATTAAGTGTTTGAAAATGTATTTTGAATTTTTATTAAATATCATTGGTTATCATGCTTTACCTATTGTGTTTATCATAGGGTCACTTCTTATAGCTTTTGCAATTAGCGATTCTACGTACAGAGCTTTTATGATTTAAACTCCGCTGTTGTCAAGGATCTTTGTGTATGTTCTATTCTTAAGCTTTGTAAATGAGAAGAGAAAAAAAGAAACTTTCGGAGGGTATTTCAATAAGTTGGGAGATCATATCAAAGAAATAGAAAGCGTAAGCTAAGCGAATGAATTTCTTTAGTATTGAAATTCCTTGTTCTTAAATTGTCTATCTTTATCTTAGAATTACTACCAATGAATAAACTAGTAAAAGATGCTAAAGAAGGTATCGAAGGCATCAAAGACGGAATGACTCTAATGTTGGGCGGATTTGGACTCTGCGGCATCCCTGAAAATTGTATATCAGCACTTGTAGATACTGGAGTGAAAGATTTGACTTGTATATCTAATAATGCAGGTGTAGATGATTTCGGTATTGGATTGATGCTTCAGCGGACCCAAGTAAAGAAGATGATCTCTAGTTATGTAGGAGAAAACGACGAATTTGAACGCCAGATGCTTTCTGGAGATTTGGAAGTAGATCTAATCCCACAAGGTTCTTTAGCTGAGAGATGTAGAGCAGGCGGAGCTGGAATTCCGGCTTTTTTCACACCTGCAGGATATGGTACAGAAGTAGCTAACGGAAAAGAAGTAAGATATTTCGATGGTAAACCTTATATACTAGAGTCAGCACTACAGGCTGATTATGCTTTAGTAAAGGCATGGAAAGGTGATCGTTACGGAAATATTATTTTTAAAGGAACTGCTCGTAACTTCAATCCTGTCATGGCTATGGCCGGAAAAATTACAGTTGTAGAAGTAGAAGAACTTGTAGAGCCTGGAGGGTTGGATCCTAATTTCATCCATATTCCTGGAGTATTCGTTCAGCGTATCTTTCAAGGCACAGGCTATGAAAAACGTATCGAACAACGAACAACTAGGCCAAAGGCGTAGTTGTAAATTTCAAATCATAGGCGAGCTTAAGCCAAATCGTAATTGCTCTCAATAATCGTAAAATCGTACACTCGAATGTTAGATAGAAATCAAATCGCTCAACGAATCGCACAGGAACTACAAAACGGGTGGTATGTCAATCTCGGAATCGGTATTCCTACGCTAGTCGCTAATTATATCCCAGAAGGAATTGATGTAGAGTTTCAATCGGAGAATGGACTATTAGGAATGGGCCCATTTCCATTTGAGGGAGAGGAAGATGCAGATCTTATCAATGCTGGCAAGCAGACTGTGACTATGATGAAAGGTGGAAGTATATTCGATTCGAGTATGAGTTTTGCGATGATCAGAGGACAGCATGTTCAGCTTACTGTCCTTGGTGCTATGGAAGTGTCAGATAGTGGTGATATCGCCAACTGGAAGATTCCAGGTAAGATGGTGAAAGGTATGGGTGGTGCTATGGATTTAGTAGCATCAGCTGATAATATCATAGTGGCTATGAGTCACACAAACCGTAAAGGTCAATCTAAGTTATTGCGTCAGTGCTCATTACCGCTTACAGGTGTGAAGTGTGTCAAGAAAGTCGTTACCAATATGGCGGTATTAGATATTACTCCTAATGGATTCGAGCTACTAGAACGAGCACCTGGCGTCTCATTAGAAGAGATACAAGCAGCTACAGAAGGAAGGCTGATTATTGATGGAGATGTTCCAGAGATGAAGCTGTGAAAGTAAACGCTAAACAAAACGATCGTGATGGTTACAAAGTTATTTATCTAGTAAGGTGAGCTTTATCATAAACGTTCACTGAGAAATCAATCATTACTCATCAATAAATAAAGCCCAACTTTCTATAGTTAGAACATGGTTGTTCTGTGCTAGATTTATGGGATGAGCCAAGATTAGGATGGGATTTTGAAACTTTTGAAATTTCTTGTTTAGTTCATTGCTCTAATTGTTGTACTTTGACTACTTCCATGGTTATGCACAAACACAAAATAGTTGAACTGTAGCGTAATTAGATCAGTATAAGCTGTCCCTCTTATTAAATCTGGCATTTGAGCCATTATTTGCATTGTCGGTACATGACCATCTACTAAGAATTAATGTTTGTCTATAATCAAAATTTATGTTGCTTACATCTTTAAGTTTAGACTTGATTTTGGCTAACTGATCTTCAGTGGTCATATGTGAAATCTTTACTTCTTTATAGTCTGCAAAAAAAATTAAAAAGGTAGGTAGATTTTTGGGTTGGCAGCTTGCCAATAAAAAGGTAAGAATGCTCAGTGAAAGTATATGTTTCATATCCTTTAATTATTTCGTAAGCAATATATTGGTTCTATTGTAAGATTATTGGTATGTAAAGAATACATAGACTATATAATTAACCTCACCTTAACAGACATACTCTAGCTCATTTTCGTTTAGTCTTGAAAGGTAAGTGATTGATAGACAGAACATAAGATTCGTTAATTATCACAACCATTATTCATAAAAATGTTGTAATTTTGCAGGCTTGATGGGAATAAGGGCTAATCCATTGATCATCAATAAGATATAAAAGGATGAATAGAGTTTTAATCATTTTAGTTTTTGCTGTGATACTTATGACTTCTTGTAAGTCTAAGTTTGAGACGGTTCGAACTAGTCAAAATCCTGAATTAGTTTATAATTCTGGTTTAGACTACTACAATCAAGGAGATTGGTACAGAGCTCAATCATTATTTGAGATTGTTCTACCATTATATAGAGGCAAGGAGCAAGCTGAAGAGTTGTATTACAAGTATGCTTACACTCATTACAATGTTGATCAGTTCATCTTGGCAGCACACTATTTTGATCAATTTTCTAAGACATTTTATAATAGTGATAAGAAAGAGGAAGCAAGGTTTATGTCTGCATTTTCAAATTACAGACTCTCGCCTAATTATAAACTAGACCAGACATATACTCTCAAGGCTATAGAAGCCTTCCAAGATTTTACTAATACCTTTCCTCGAAGTGATAGAGTGCAAATGTGCAATGATCTCATCGATGAGATGAGAGAAAAACTAGAAGACAAAGCCTACTATGGCTCTAAGTTATATTATACTACTGGCTATTATGAGTCAGCATTATCAGCTTTTGGCAACATGCTAAAAGACTTTCCAGGGTCTGAAAATGCACAGGAAGTGCGCTTTTTAATGGTGAAGTCAGCCTACATTCAAGCGGATAACAGTATTTATGATAAAAAAGAAGACCGTTTTCTCGAAACTGCTAAGCTCTATAATGAGTATAAACGAAAGTACGAGACATCTAAATACGATGAAGAACTCTATGAGATCTTCAAAGAAACTACTAAACAGTTACAAAAATTTAAAGTATGAGTGATATCAAATCAAGAGTACAAGGGCTTAATCCCAACATCAGAGCTAGAGACGTTAAAGGTTTAGCTGCGACTACAGGTAATATATATGAAACTCTACAGATTGTATCTGAAAGAGCTAGAAGTATAGCAATAGACGTAAAAGAGGAGCTTCACGCTAAGCTTGAGGAGTTCGCTGTGCATTCTGATACTATCGAGGAGATCCATGAAAATAAGGAGCAAATCGAAATCTCAAAGTTCTATGAAAGAATGCCAAATCCTGTAGTGATTGCTACAGAAGAGTACTTAGATGGTAAAATTGAGCACAGGTATAAAGATGCTCAAGTGGTAAAGGAAGACACTTTATAAATACTGACATTAGCGTATACACAGCATAGTCAAAGATTGCAGTGCTATGTAAATTGATCGATTATGTCCAAATTTTATATTATAATTAACATGCTAATCCTACCCTTTACTACAAGGGTGGGATTTTGCATTTATGAATACCACTGATATGTTGCAGGACCTAAAGGGCAAAAAAGTACTACTAGCTATCACAGGGAGTATAGCAGCCTACAAGTCTGCGGCACTGTGCAGATCTCTGGTTAAATTAGGTGCAGATGTTAAGGTAATCATGACGCCATCGGCCACTAAATTTATCAGTGCCTTGACGATGGCAACACTCTCCAAGCATGATGTTCATACTGAGGTGGTGAGCAATGAAAGCTGGAATAATCATGTAAAATTAGGACTATGGGCAGATATTATGCTCGTGGCTCCGTGTACAGCTACTACATTGGCTAAGATGGCCAACGGTATTGCTGATAATATGGTTGTAGCTTGTTACTTGTCTGCTAAGTGCCCCGTGTGGGTCGCTCCTGCGATGGATTTGGATATGTGGTTGCATGGTTCCACCAAGCACAATCTCAAATTGCTGCAATCATTTGGTAATCATATTATTCCTGTGGGATATGGAGAATTAGCGAGCGGACTTGTTGGCGATGGCCGTATGGCTGAGTCAGAAGATATAGTAGAATCTTTGAGCGGTCTATTTCAAAAAAAAAATGATTTAGGGAATCGTAAAGTAATCATTACAGCCGGTCCTACTCAAGAAGATCTTGATCCTGTAAGATTTATTAGTAATCGCAGCAGTGGTAAGATGGGTATAGCTATAGCTGAGGAGTGTGCTGATCGTGGTGCAGAAGTGGTATTAGTATTAGGTCCAACATCACAACGAAGTCACCATATCGGAGTCACTACAGAGCATGTCAGATCTGCTCAGGAGATGTATGAGGCTATGAATGCTCATCACGGCACTTCGGATATTTCCATATTCGCTGCAGCCGTAGTGGACTACTGTCCAGCATCCGTGGCAAATAAAAAGATCAAGAAGAAAGATGACGATATGGCCATAGCTCTAGAGCGAACTATAGATATAGCTGCGACTTTAGGTAAATCGAAGTCTGATAAACAAGTTCATGTCGGATTTGCACTTGAAACTAATGATGAGATGAAGCATGCACAAGGAAAACTTACTAGGAAAAATTTCGATCTGGTAATCCTTAATTCTTTGAGAGATCAAGGTGCTGGTTTCCAAGGAGATACGAATAAAGTAACTATACTCAAACATAACTCAGAACCTATACAATATCCTCTTAAATCTAAGCGTCTAGTAGCTGTAGATATCATAGACGAGTTGGTTGGCTTTTTGTAGGATAATACTATTAGAAGTACAATGCTTGTCTAAATAGAAGATTACTCTTAGGAGATAGGTACTATTTTAGAGATTTAAGTAAAGAAGACATAACATATGGGAAAGCACCTAACATTCATACTATTATTGATCATTTCGGCAGCAATCACAGTTACTGCTCAAGAATTAAATATTGATGTAAAAGTTACTACACCAATAAGTCCTACAGCTGATCCTAAGTTATTCGAAACGCTTGAAAAATCAGTCGCTGAATTATTTAATAATACGAAATGGACAGACGATGAGGTAGCTAGCGAAGAGCGCATAAATGGTACAGTACGAATTACGATAGTCGAAGAGAAAAGTAGTAACTCATTCGTGGCGGATATAATTGTTCAATCAGAACGCCCAGTTTTTAAAGCGGTATATGTAACACCAATGCTTAATTACATAGATAAGAGCGTAAGTTTTAATTATGATATCAATCAACCTATACAGAGAAGTGACAATGTTTATCTAGATCAGCTTTCTTCGATATTGACATTTTATGCTTATGCGATAATTGCATTAGATTATGATAGTTTTTCATCACTTGGAGGAGAAGAGTACTGGCAGGGCGCGCAGAATGTAATTAATGCAATCCCAAGTGGTCTGACTAATGGCACAGGTTGGGATTCAGGAGCTACTACTGTACGCCGTAATAGATATTGGTTAGTGGAGAATATGCTTAATCCCAAGGTGAGACCATATAGACAATCATTTTACGATTATCATATTAAAGGTCTAGATACAATGTACGAAGATGCAGATAAAGGAAGAGCGATCATGTTAGCAGCTGTCAATGTCTATGGTGAAGTCAATAGCAATTATAATAATTCTATGGTAATGCGACTTATGGCCGATACCAAACGTGATGAAGTGATTGAGGTCTTTCAAGTAGGCGATAAAGGGCAAAAGACAAAAGTAAGATCGACTATGTTAAAGATAGATCCTACTCAAGCCGACAGATATAATGTCCTTAAGTAAGTTCTAATAGTACAGATATGAAACGTATAGCCATACTGGCATCAGGCACAGGAAGCAACGCTTTAAAAATAATCGAGCACTTGCGAGACAACGAACAAATAGAGGTAGCACTTGTAGCCTCTAATCGAAAGAGCGCTAAAGTTCTCGATATGGCAGCCAATCATGGTATCACCAATCGAGTAATTACGAGATTTGATTTCTACGAATCTGATACATTCCTTTCAGAATTAAAAGAAGCAGAAATCGACTGGATAATATTGGCAGGGTTTCTTTGGTTGGTCCCAACTAATTTGATATCAACTTATTCCAATCGAATTATAAATATCCATCCAGCGTTATTGCCAACTTATGGAGGTAAAGGTATGTATGGAATGAGTGTACATAAAGCTGTAAAAGAAAATAGTGAGATAATATCAGGAATGACTATCCATTTAGTCAATGAGAATTATGATGAAGGAGTGATCGTATTCCAAGGTCGCACAGATATAGTACCAAATGACACTGTAGAAGACATTGCCGCGAAGGTGCTAAAGTTAGAGCATGAATATTATCCTATGGTAGTAGAAGGTCTAGTAATGGCTCAGATATAAGTTTAATTACGGCTTTCGTAGAAAATACGCATAGAAGGAGTATAACGTGTATTGCATAGCAAATAAATGGGTTGCTTAGTCAAGATAAAGTTCAAACAAGTAAGACAAAACCTTAACAAGTACAATACAGGAATTGAAACACATAATTTTTTGTCTTGTGTAAGCTACATTTGCCATGTATCTTTTTGAAAGGATTTTAGGGATGATGAAATTTTAACAAATCGAAAATTTGAGTTTGTCATAACTCAATCAGATTACAGATTCTACTTAGAATAAATATTTCTAGATTGCTTCATCATGAAGTAAGCATCGAAGATGGTGTATAGTACATATACGATAAGAAAAGGCACTATGAATTTGTTCGTGCTAGGCTTGGTAATAGAGAAATAGCCGATGACAAGGGCAACGGATCCAAACATCTTGACCATAGTATTGATCATGACAATCTGCATAAAAAAAATACGGCTATTCATTTTAGCGGCTCGCTCAGATAAATGAAATACTCCAATAGCAAGTGCCGTAAAACCCCCAATAGAGAGATACATCAGAAGGTTGTGTTCGGATACCCCCATCAATTTTCCTGAATAGCCGGCAATTAGGGCTGATACTAACAAAGTGATGAGTATTCCTGTATAGAATCTCTTAGAAGTGAGAATATCCATTATTTTAAATTTTCGAGATCTCTAAAAAGATTATACATAAAACCACCAAAAGCTAAAACTACAAAAAGAGTTGTCATGTAGGCGCTTTTATTCTTCATAAGAAAATCTACTTTTCCTCCGGCCCATATTGCAAAAAAAAGCAAAAACGCCAACTGAAAAGCGATACCTGAGAACTTCATGTATTTGTTGCTCGAATTTGATTTTTTTTTAGGTTTTGGATCCGTTTCCATTAGCTAATTGCTAGAGCGCCATTGCTTTTCTGAGATGATTTTATACTTTGTCCACCCATGCTACAGTTACCGTTAAATGATGCACCAGTTTGGATGTTGATCTTATCAGTTTTGATATCACCGCTGATCGTTGCATTTTCCTTTAGGGTAAGCAGTTCAGATACTTTGAGATTACCAGTAAATTTACCTTCAATAATAGCATTTTGGCAAGCTAATTCACCGTCTACCACGCCTGATGGTCCTATGATTACTCGACCTTTACAAAATAGTTTCCCTACTAATTCGCCATCTATTCTGATATCACTATTAGCGTTGATAGTACCTTCTAATTTGGTGCCGGTTACTAAACTATTATTAGATCCTGATACTGTTGATACAGCTTCGTTTTTTTTGTTTTCTTCTTTTTTGTTTTTAAACATTTTTTCAGTTCTTTTATTTAAAAATCTAAAGCATTGGGTGCCTATTGATTGTCACAGATATCTCAATGTGTAAGGAGTAAAGATAAGAGTCTAAACTGTTTGATTGCTCAATATATAGATATAGCGGGATAAAATGACAAATTATTGTATGGCAATTAGTTTTGAGACTGATAGTAAGCTTATATCAGATAGATACGTATTATGATAGTTTTTTATTTGTTTTAAGTGAGGAGAGTTTAATGCATTGAGTGTAGTAAGTTAGATGTATTTATGATTTAGAATTGTAAATAGAAAATTTACAGGCTTAATTATAAGATTGAATAAACTAGCTCCAATATTCAATCTTATTTGTTTCTACTTTCACTTACTTCTAATTATTATGTAATACACATCACGAAAAGCTCAAAAACATTAGCTTTACGCTTCGATGTCAATTACTATTTCCAGTCCAAAATATGTCAATGTAATACTGCCTCTAGCGGTACCCAAGAACTATACGTATAAGGTGCCATCAAGTATGTGTGGTGACATAGAATTTGGGAAGAGAGTAGAAGTCCCCTTGCGTAATAGAGCATACTCAGCGATAATTGTAGAAACAATGAATGAGGTAAATGTGACCTACAAAGCCAAAGATATTAGAGCTGTCATAGATAAGGAGCCGATCATCACAGAGAAGCAATATGATCTATGGAAATGGATGGCGAAATACTATTGCTGTACGGTTGGTGAAGTTATGATGGTTGCTTTACCTTCTGGACTAAAGTTGACATCTGAGACAAAGTTAATTATTAGCCCAGATTTTGATGAAGATTACTCTGATTTTGATGAGATGGAATACCTAATAGCGGAGGCCATTTCTATTCAAAACGAACTCACAATAGATCAAGTAAAAGATATTACTGACCGAAAAGTAGTATATCCCTATATACGCAAATTGCTCGATCGTAGAGTGTTATATATCAAAGAGGAGTTAAGGTCTAAATACAAGCCAAAGCATATTACGGTGGTGGCATTGAGTAATTCCTATCAAGATACTGAGGCTTCTATTAATGTTGCATTTGAAAGAATAGGAAAGTCAGAGCTTCAGCATAAAGCATTGTTGAGTTTCTATAAGTTATATCGCCAACAAAATGAAGTGCCCAAGGCGGCTCTCATGGAGCTCTCCGGAGTAAGTAGTGCGGTGATCAAAGGTCTAGAGAAGAAAGGTATTCTAGATATCTATAAGAAAGAGATAAGTAGGCTTACTATAGCTGACGTAATAAATGAGTCTGTCATGCCACCACTTAGTACTCAGCAAATAGATGCTATAGCGACGATTAAAGAAGCCTGGGAGGAAAAGGAAACGTGTTTAATTCACGGAATCACAGGTAGTGGAAAGACGAGAGTCTATATGGAGTTAATGCAAGAATATCTTGATAAAGGAAAGCAAGTACTTTATCTATTGCCAGAGATTGCGCTGACCAGTCAAATCGTCAATAGATTGGAAGCTGTATTTGGAGATAGGATAGTGCTATATCATAGTCGACTTAATCAGCACGAACGTGTAGAAATTTGGAATGCTGTACTGCATGAAGCAAAAATCTTAGTAGGAGCTAGATCTAGTCTACTGCTTCCTTATCGTAATATTGGTTTGATCATAGTCGACGAAGAGCATGATGGTTCATATAAGCAACACGACCCAAGTCCTAGGTACAATGCTCGAGATACGGCATCTGTAATTGCTAGTCAGTTTGGCGCAAAAGTGCTACTTGGATCTGCGACACCGAGTCTTGAGAGTTATTTTAATGCCAAACTGGGAAAATATGGTCTTACAGAATTAAGACAACGCCATAGTAAAGTAGCACTGCCGGAAATAGAAATAGTAGATCTCAAAATTGCTTATAAAACGGGAAGAATGAAATCTCATTTTAGCCTTCAGTTGCGCAAATCTATTGATAAAGCCTTGGAAGAAGAAGAGCAAGTGATTATCTTCCAAAATAGGAGAGGGTATACACCTACGCTCAACTGCGATGTCTGTGGCTGGTCTGCTCAATGCGCTAATTGTGATGTTGGGCTTACGTACCACAAATTTTTTCATGAGTTGAGATGTCACTATTGCGGTTATAGAAGTAAAAAGGTGAAATGTTGCCCAGATTGCGGTAATGATCAACTCACAGATGCTGGGCTAGGTACAGAGAAAATAGAAGATATATTGATGGATTTGTATCCTAAGGCGAGAGTCAAGAGGATGGATTTTGATACGGTAAGGTCTAAAAATTCGCATGAAAAAATTTTGATGGAATTTGGGAATAGAGAGATAGATATTTTGGTTGGAACACAGATGATAACCAAAGGGTTAGACTTTGATCATATCGCGGTAGTAGGAATCCTTAATGCTGATAAATTGCTTCAGTTTCCTGATATTAGAGCTGGTGAAAGAGCGTTTCAATTGATGACTCAAGTCGCTGGTCGTGCAGGCCGTAGAAAGAAGCAAGGTAAAGTGGTAATTCAAACCTTTCAGCCAGATCATCCGGTGATTAGGGAGACCGTAATGGGAGCTTATAATTTAATGTTTCGCAGAGAGATGGGAGAGCGTAAAGCCTTTCATTATCCACCGTACAACCGAATGATCATAGTTCTACTCAAGCATAAAAAGCCAGATACTGTAGATGAAGCGGCTCTTGTATATGCCAATCTTGTAGGCTCGAAATTAGGGACTAGAGTCATTGGTCCATCACCTCCTGGTATTGCTCGTGTAAGAGGGCTATATCTACAACATCTTATTGTTAAGCTAGAGAAAGACTCTAAAGTACTTCATGCGGCTAAAGTATGGTTACAAGAAGCTAAAGCAGCCGTACAAAATATGTCTGGATTCAAGAGTGTAAGGATCAATATTGATGTAGATCCTTATTAAGCCTTGTTCCAAGAGAAGTAATATCAAACTTATAATAGTACACATTCGAATTCACTATGTAGAAGGACTTCAAGGGAAACAAATAGTACAAGGCTAGAGTAAAGAGAAAGCTAGTTTACTTGTCGTCATAACGATGCTTCAATCAACTAACAAAAAAAATCCGCAATCAAATAAATGATTGTGGACTCTTTTAGCTTAAATATCTACCTCCTGGGAAGCAGAATCGGTTATCCGTTATTAAGACTTTTGCGAAGCTAGGTATGTTACCGCATCGCCTACAGTCTGAATGTTTTCAGCTTGTTCGTCTGGGATAGATACATCAAATTCTTTTTCGAATTCCATGATTAGCTCAACTGTATCTAGAGAATCAGCTCCTAGATCGTTTGTGAAGCTTGCTTCGTTAGTAACTTCTGATTCGTCAACGCCAAGTTTATCAACGATGATTTGCTTAACCTTTTGTGCAATGTCTGACATAGTTATATAATGTTTGTTATAATTTATGAGTGCAAAAGAATGCATAAGAAAATTCCAATCCAAGGTTTTTAACCCTTTTTTCACAATCACTAATTTAGGGTAATATCGCAATATTATGATAATCAAGTCATTATAAAAATAATAATTATTGACCATTTTGATGTTTCCAAATTTTTTATTGGGTCTGATAGTATTATTGGTGCAATCACCGCATAAAATTTTATCAAATAGTTATTATCAAAATATTTCATTGCTAATTTATTAAACTCTGAGTTTAATAAATTAAGAACATTATGATACTTTAATTAATGGTAAGTGGAATAGAGCAGAATATTATGATCATATGCTATAAATTTTATTTGATATTTAGAAAAAACAAAAATTAAATAATTTTAAGCAGTCATATTTTGAGCATAATTATTGTACTTTATACACTATCATAGATTATGCTACATTTGCATTTCTTATTTTAAAAGTAAATAGATATAACATTGACTAATAAACTCATCAAAGTAGTAGACATACAGAAGACGAAGATCATAGCGACTCTTGGTCCAGCATCTAGTAGCAAAAAGCGATTGCTAGATTTGGTAAAAGCTGGTGTTGATGTTTTTCGTCTTAATTTTTCTCATGGTAAGCACGAGGACCATCAAGCTGTGATAGAAAGAATCGTAGAAATCAACAAGACTTATAGGCAACACATAGGTATATTGGGTGATTTGCAAGGTCCTAAGCTTCGAGTAGGTGAGATAAAAGATAATAGGTTAGAGATCAAGCCTGGAGATATGCTCACGTTCACTTCTAAAAAGTGCGTGGGTACCATGAAGCAGATTTACATGAGCTATGAACAGTTTCCACAAGACGTACAAGTAGGAGAAAAGGTACTGATAGATGATGGTAAGCTCGAACTAAAAGTACATGCGACAGATGGAAATTCACAAGTGAAACTAGAAGTAATGTATGGTGGCATATTATCATCTAATAAAGGGGTAAACCTTCCTGATACTAAGATATCGCAACCGTCTTTAACGGAGAAGGATCTTGAAGATCTTGAATTTATGCTAACTCAGCCTATTAATTGGATCGCATTGTCATTTGTCCGTAAAGGAAAAGATATTACCGACTTACAAAAGAAAATTGCAGATGCAGGACACTCGGCTAAAGTCATAGCAAAAATAGAAAAGCCTGAGGCAATTACTAACATAAAGTCTATCATCAAGGCGACAGATGCTATTATGATAGCTAGAGGAGATTTAGGTGTGGAAGTAGCCATGGAAAAACTACCAAGTATCCAAAAGATGATTATCAAAAGATGTATTCAGAAAGGTAAGCCAGTAATCGTAGCGACTCAGATGATGGAGAGTATGATTACCAGTCCTAGCCCAACTAGAGCTGAAATCACAGATGTAGCCAATGCTGTATTAGATGGCACAGATGCAGTAATGTTATCTGGAGAGACATCTGTAGGAGCGCATCCGGTAAAAGTAGTAGAGGCTATGAATAAGATTATCTTTGAGACTGAGAAATCATATGAAATTCATGGTAAGAGGCCAAAAGCCTCAGAAGATAGCCCTACCTACCTATCAGATAAAATATGTCTTACTGCTTCCAAACTTGCAGAGGAAATTGATGCTGAAGGGCTCATAGGAATAACAGTATCCGGGTATACAGCTTTTAAAATGTCAAGTTATAGGCCTTCATGTCCAATATTTATATTTTCACCGAAAGAAGAAATGTTAGCTACACTTAACCTTTTATGGGGTGTAAAATGCTTTCATTATGATAAATTCTCTACTACAGATGAGACTGTTAAGGATCTTGCTCAAATACTCAAAGAAAAGAAGAAAGTAAAGGAAGGTGATATCGTAGTCAATACTGCAGCCATGCCGTTACATAAACGCTTTCGAACTAATATGCTTAAGATTTCTATTGTAGACTAGAACGTGTTGTGCAGCAAATGCTCGAAGTCGGAGTGAGAATGTAGTTCTTGCAGCAATCAGATGGATTCCGATTAGCAAATTCAAGCTTAATTTCAAGTTCAAACAAATTGATATACTTAGGGATTTAATCATTAAGTATCGAATTTCTGGAATCTTCCCATGAGGAAAGTCAGTTGATTAGCTTTTGTAAATTACTCAATTCATAAGTTACGAAGCTCATATTTACACGTTTATTGTATGACTTTGATACTTGAACTTGAACTTAAATCATGGCTTCATTCTTCAATACTATGCTAAGTAATACCATATCTTTACCTTGCATTACATAACATTAGTACTAAATGAAGATTTACCACTTAGTTTTTACATTCTTATTATCAATATCTATTACTGCGCAGAAGAATGTCAATAATGGATGGACAGAAGAGAAAGTTACCCTTGAGCAATCATTTATGGATGCCAATATCCAAATCATGGTAGGCAAGTATGATGTAGCTATCAAGATACTTAAGGATATATACAAGAAAGATAGTCGTAATCCCGGACTCAACTTTCAAATGGCACAAGTCTACGGTTCACTTAATGACCTACCTTCGGCTATTAAGCATGGAAAGAAGGCAGTCAATGGTTCTCCAAATAATGTGTTTTACAATCTTCTTCTAGGTAATCTATATTTGGAATCTAATCAGATGACAGAAGCAGTTAGAGCATTGGATAGGTTGATAGTGCTGCAACCGGAAGAGACGAAATATTATGATTTACTGGCGAGAGCTCACTTACGAACTGGAAACTATAATAAGGCGATTACGACTTTTGATCAGCTAGAGACTCTGCTTGGATTTAGTGAAGAAATTGCACTTAGAAAAGTAGATATATTAGATGAAAATGGAAAGTCAAAAGAAGTAATAAAAGTCCTTAAAAAGCTAGTTGCAATGTATCCAGAGACAATGAGATATAGATATAATTTAGCGTCATACTACAAGAATCAAGGCAATGACAAAGACGCTAGGAAAGTATATAGAGAAATATTGCAGTTAGACCCAGAAGACGCTTCAGCTAATCTAGCTATGCTAGATAATCCTGATAATCTAAAAGATGAAAAAGGATATCTCAGTGCATTACAGCCCTTGATAGAAAGTGATAAGATTCCAATGGATAAAAAAATCTTAGAAATGATACCTTATGTAGAAAGATTAGGATCTGAGCCTGAACTAGGAGTTCCACTTCTCAAGATAGGAAAGACACTTGTACAGTTACATCCTAATGAAGCTAAGGTACATGCTATGTACGCTGATATTTTTAATGGACTAGGAAATATAGATAAGGCTATAGAGCAGTACGAAAAGACGATCACTCTAAATGATAATGTTTACACCGTATGGGAGCAATTGATAATTGCATATGGTCAAAAAGGCGATTATACCACAATGGCAACTAGATCAGAGGATGCAATGGACTTATTTCCTAACAAAGCTTCTGCTTACTATCTATACGCGAGTGCTAAGATATCATCAAGTCAACTCGATGAAGTGGTAGATTATCTTCAAGATGCTCAGATGATCGCTGGTAAAGATCTATACCACAAGGCCAATGTGGAGAATCAGAGAGCAAGACTCGCTATGAAACAAAACAGGTATGATGCTGCAGCTAAACATTTGTCGATATCTATTGAATGGTCTATGGGCCAAGACCCACAATCTGTAGAACTTTTAGGTGATCTAGCTTCTCTCAAAGGTGATAATGTAAAAGCAATAGAATATTGGAAACAAGCAGAAAAGCTTGGATATCTTAATCCAAATCTCGCGGCTAAAATAGCCAAAGGCTCTCTATAATTATCCGCCTTATGAAACCATATACATTAACCGTAATACTTGGAATTGTGTTGCTTTTAAGCGCTTGTAATGCTAAAAAATTAATCATTTCTGGTCCTGCTCCTTTTTATAGTGATGGTGAGATCATACAGTCTCTAGAAGATAGAAATGTAAGTTGGGATTGGCTTATTTCAAAAGCAGGTATCAATATAGATTCACCATCAGAGAAGGTAGGAGGATCTATGTATCTGCGGATGAAGCGCGACAGCGTAATATGGATCATGGTAAAGAAATTTGGTGTAGAGGCAGTCAGGGCACAGATTACTCCGGATTCATTTCAAATAATTTATCGACTAGATAGATCCTTTGATGAAGGCCGTTTAGAGGACCTGATTTATAACTATAAGTTGGATGCTGGATTTGAAGATATGCAACAAATGATGTTTGGCAATGTAATCCTTCCAGACAGCGCATTCACCAAAGTAAAACAAACGAAATCGGTACATCTAGTAAGCGGCGTAAGCGGTGATTTCAAGCTTATTTACAGTCTAGATCCTTATCAATTACTTCTGCAGCGAATACTCATCAACGATAGACGAAATCGTGATCTGGATATTCAATATCTAGATTATAGAGAGGTGGAAGACTTTGGTAAAATACCATTTGAAAGAAGGTACATAATACCTTATAGTAAGACTGAAACGGCTTCTCTTCAGTTAAAACTCAAAGAGTTTGAGATTAATAAACCAAGAGCCATCAAATTTTCTATTCCTTCGCATTATGAAAGGTTGTAAACTAATACTACTTTTTTTGTTTTGTTGTATTATTTCAATTACTCTTTCGGCTCAAGACCGCGAGCAGCTAGAGCAAGAGCGTATGCAAGTTATAGAATCAATAGAAGCTACAGATGATCTTATAGCTAGTAGTGAGGCCGATAGGCAGAAAGGCATAGCAACTTTAGTAGCACTGCGTGGTCAGATTGATCAAAGAAATACACTACTCAATAATATAAAACAATCAATATCAGCTGCAGAATTTGAAATAGAATTTAATCTTGCTACTCTTGATAGTCTCACACAGAGAGTGAAGAGTATTAAAGATCAATATGCTATATTACTGCGTTCTAAGTACGTACGGAGGCTTATAGGAAGCAAATGGATTACTATCTTTTCAACAAGTAATATAAATAAAGCATTTCTTCGATGGAATTATTATCGACAGTTCGATACATATCGTGAATCCAAGATAAAGGAGATAGAGTCAATACGGAAAATAGTAGCTCAGAAAAATAAAGAGATTAAAAAGCACGCTCTAGAAAATTCAGCTCTTATCCAAGAACAACAGCAGCAAAATAGCGAACTGCAAAAAAGGATCGAACAGCAAAACGAACTAATCAAAGAGCTTCAAAAGGATAAAACGATACTTCAAAGTCAACTATTAGTGATTAAAGAGGCTCGAGAATCTCTTAATCAAGCGATAGAGTCTAGAGTAATAAACGAACTATCTGGGGTGAAAATAGGTTCAGATAGAGGTAAGTCCAATGAATCTAATCCTGTGATTGTCAAAGGAAAAATAATGCTCCCTATCACCAATGGATATATAGAAAATTTCTCAATTAGTGATGAAGATAAGACCAGTACTATATCTTTATCTGTAGCAAAAGGAGCAAGGGTTATTTCTATAGCTCCAGGTAGAGTGGTTAGTGTCAAAGATGTGAGTGGATTTGGAAGGATGATTATCTTACAACATGGTGACTACTATAGTGTCTATGCTAAGATGAATAATGTCATAGTTAGTGTGGGTAATAGAGTCGAAAAAAACACAGTGCTAGGCAGCGTAGATTCGACTGAAAATAAATTGCACTTTGAGTTGTGGAAAGATAAAGTGAGATTAGATGCTAATAAGTGGATAGAAGAGTAATACCGTTTAATATTGAAAATGCAACTAATTATATTAGCTTCATTCACTATGTAATAGTCGATGGATTTCTTATTGATGGTTAAAACCATAATACTATAGGAATTAATGCTTTTTGTAGGAAAAATTGGTTTACTGCATTTTATTAAAAAGGAAATAAGAATTATGAGTGATAATTGGAAAATAGGTAAAGAAAGAGTAAAAGGCCTCAAGAGAAAAACAGAATACGCCATATTGGTTGGAGTGATAACTAAGCAATACACTGAGGAACAGGCCAAAGAGCATCTCGATGAGTTGGAATTCTTGGCTAAAACTGCTGGTGCAGAGATAAAGAAGCGTGTCACTCAGAAACTGCAGCATCCTGATGGACGTACATTTGTAGGAAAGGGTAAGTTACAAGAGATCGCTGAATATATTGAGCGTAACGAAGATATTACGCTAGTAATATTTGATGATGATCTTACGGGTAAGCAGGCAAGTATACTAGAGGAAGAGCTCAAAGTGAAAATCGTAGATCGAAGCACATTGATACTAGATATATTCGCCAGTAGAGCACAGACAGCTCAGGCCAAGACTCAAGTAGAATTAGCTCAGACACAATATATGCTACCAAGATTGAGAGGACTTTGGGATCACTTGGAGAGACAGAAGGGTGGTATAGGTATGAGAGGTCCTGGAGAGATGGAGATAGAAACGGATAGACGTATTGTAAGAGACAAAATATCTAAACTAAAAAAGGATCTTGAAAAGATAGATCAACAAAATGCCACACAACGTAAAAATCGTGGGACACTCATTCGAGTGGCACTAGTAGGATATACCAACGCAGGTAAGTCCACTCTTATGAATAGACTTAGTAAATCTCAAGTATTCGCAGAAAATAAGCTGTTTGCTACATTAGATACCACTGTAAGAAAAGTTGTTTTTGGTACTATGCCATTCTTACTTTCTGATACTGTAGGGTTTATCCGTAAGCTGCCTCACCATTTGATCGAGAGCTTTAAGTCTACATTAGATGAAGTAAGAGAAAGTGATGTTCTTGTGCATTTAGTAGATATAGCTCATCCACAGTTCGAAGATCACCTCAAGACCGTAAGAGTTACGCTGCAAGAATTAGGTGTGACAGATAAACCGACACTTTTAGTTTTCAATAAAATCGATCTGTACAAGAAGAGATATTTTGACGAATTCTTAGAAGATGAAGTGAAGTCTGAGATCATTGCAGAACTCAAACAAAACCTCAAGAATAATTATGAGAATGATAATATCTTTATTTCTGCGGTTACTAAAGAAAACGTAGATCAGTTAAGAGTAAAATTGACTGAGATGATTGATCTAGAGTACAATAAAGTTTATCCTTACAAAACTAAGACATGGTAGTTTCTGGTTTTTCCAGAGAAAAATATCAATGACGAAATGTGCATTTCACCAATTCGATTTTAACAATACAAATGCCACGCAAAAATGTCAATATTCCAATATAAAAAAGCGATCGTTGCTGCAAGTCGAAAACATATTATCGATGAATCTATTCCTCGTATAAGACAATGTCTATTTGAATTGACAGAAGAACAGATTTGGCATAAAGCCAATTCTAATACAAATACAGTTGGAAATCTTGTGTTACATCTTTGTGGAAATGTACGTCAGTGGATTATGCACGGCTTGGATGGACAGCATGATGTAAGACGACGTAGTTTGGAATTTAGTGAAGAGGGATCTTTACCTAGGAAAGTTCTTCTGAATCAACTTAATATCATAATGCATGATTTAGATGCCTCATTAGGTCGTATAGTAGATAAAGATCTTTTAGAAGTCAAGACCATACAGAAACACTTTAATGAGAGTGGAGTCAGCATTTTATTCCATGTAAGTGAGCATTTTAGCTATCATACTGGTCAGATCACCTATTTCACTAAGATGGTGAAGGATATTGATACTGCGTATTATGGTAAGTTGGATCTGTAGCAGTATTGTTAGTGGTACTGAGGACGGCTTACGAATACTTTGGTTTTCGCTAACTCTCTAAATTATTCCTACTTTTACTGCTTATAGCAACCCTTGCGATATTAGAAACGTTATAAGATTGGATTATACTAAAGTAGAGAAGATATTTTGAAAAGAACAACACTAATATTTTTTACCATTATAGTCGTATTGATCATAGATCAATGGCTCAAAGTTCACATCAAATTGACTTATCCAATAGGAGAAGGATTCAAGATGTTTGGGCAAGATTGGGCACGCATTCATTTCGTAGAGAATAAGGGAATGGCTTTTGGACTTGAGATGGGTGGAGCCGCTGGAAAGTACGCCTTATCTATATTCCGGATACTGATGGTAGGTCTATTAGGATATATTATCAAGGGTCTAGTACAAGTAAAAGAGTCTAAGTGGCTAATAGTATGCTTCTCTCTCATAATCGCAGGGGCTATTGGTAATATTATTGACAGTATGGTGTATGGTTTGATATTTTCTGCGTCGTCATTTCATGGACCTGTAGCACAGTTTATGCCTGAGTCCGGTGGATATGCTCCATTCCTTCAAGGTAAAGTGGTTGATATGTTTCACTTTCCGATGGTGACGACCACATGGCCAGAATGGGTGCCAAAATGGGGTGGTAGTTCATTTGAGTTTTTTAGACCAGTATTCAATGTAGCTGACGCTGCAATATCTGTAGGTGTGATAGCTATCTTACTGTTTCACCGTCGCTTTTTTACAAAGCCAGAAGACGTTAAAATACAATCAGAAACCACCAGTACAGCAACATCTAATGTTGGATCATCAGAGGAAGAATAAATAGCATATGAAAATAAGCAACTACGCACTAGGAAAATGGATAACTGGAGATGGAGATGGTCAAAATCTATATGATGCATCTACTAATGAAGTGATCGCAATAGCTAGTAGTAAAGGACTCGATTTTGCAGATATGATGCACTATGGTAGAACTGTCGGTTCGCCAAAGTTGCGAAAGATGACTTTTCAAGAGAGAGGTTTGATGATTAAAGCGCTAGCGATGTACCTTCATGGCATACGTAAGAAATACTACGCAATGAGCTATCAAACTGGAGCTACCAAAGTGGACAGTTGGATTGATATCGAAGGAGGAATCGGAAATCTATTCGCTAATGCTAGTCTACGTCGAAAGTTTTCTGATCAGCCATATCTCGTAGATGGAGATCAAGTTGGATTGAGTAAAGAAGGGACATTTGTAGGTCAGCATATCATGGTGCCTAAAGAAGGCGTAGCGATACATATCAATGCATTCAACTTCCCTATATGGGGAATGCTAGAAAAGTGCGCAGTAAATTGGTTAGCAGGAATGCCAGCTATAGTAAAGCCAGCTACCGTGACATCATTTCTTACGGAAGCAATGGTAAGAGATATCATTGCTTCTGGAATATTGCCAGAAGGAGCATTACAGTTAATTTGTGGTAGTGGTAGAGGCATACTTGATAGTGTGATCTCTCAAGATGTAGTAACATTTACAGGGTCTGCTATCACTGGACGAATGCTAAAGTCTACTCCTAGAATCATAGAAGAGGCAGTACCATTTAATATGGAAGCGGATTCGCTCAACTGTATTGTCTTAGGTAAAGATGCTGCTCCAGGCACAGAAGAATTTACTCTTTTCCTCAAGGAGGTAAGAAGAGAGATGACCGTAAAGTCTGGTCAAAAATGTACAGCGATCAGACGTATCATCGTACCAGCAGACTATATCGAAGATGTACAGATCCAACTTGGTGCAGCGCTTCAAAGAACTAATGTAGGAGATCCAAGAGTAGAAGGAGTGAAGATGGGAGCTTTAGCTGGAAAAGATCAAGTTGCAGAAGTTAAAGAGAAAATAAACAAGCTGCTACAAACTAGTCAAATGGTATACGGTAATCTTGATCAAGTGGATATATTCGGAGATAGTAATCCTAATGGCGCTTATATGGCTCCAGTACTTTTGAGACAAGACGACCCATTTAAAAATACGGATGTACATGATATTGAAGCCTTTGGTCCAGTATCTACTATCATGCCTTATGATACACTAGATGATGCGATCCAATTGGCTAAAATGGGTAAGGGATCACTAGTATCTTCTGTAGCTACGTACGATGACAAAATCGCCAGAGATTATGTACTTGGTGCGGCGAGTTATCACGGACGTATTCTAGTGCTCAATAGAGAATCTGCGCCAGAGAGCACTGGCCATGGATCACCAATGCCACTACTTGTGCATGGTGGTCCAGGAAGAGCTGGCGGAGGAGAAGAGATGGGAGGCGTCAGAGGTGTCAAGCATTATATGCAGAGATGTGCAGTACAGGGATCACCTTCAACATTGACTGAAGTGACAGGTGTCTACCAATATGGAGGAAAGTATAAAGATTCAGGTCAGCATCCTTTCCGTAAACATTTTGAAGATATACATATCGGTGATACTGTTATCACTCATAAGAGATCTATCACTGAGACAGATATTGTCAACTTTGGTAACGTCTCATGGGATCACTTCTATGCACATACAGATACGACATCTTTAGAAGGAACTACATTTGAACAGAGGGTAGCGCACGGTTATTTTATACTAAGTGCAGCAGCAGGATTATTTGTGGATCCAGGTAAAGGGCCCGTATTACTCAATTATGGTATCGATGAATGTAGATTCACTAAACCAGTATATGCAGGGATGACAATTGGTGTTAGACTTACTGCTAAAGAGAAAATAATACAGGAGAAAAAAGAAGATGAAGATTTCCAAAAAGGTATAGTGAAGTTCCTTGTTGATGTTTTTGATGAAACTGGAGAGACTGTGGCGATAGCAACCATACTCACGATGGTAAAATGTAAAGAAATAGTATAATTACAATGTTGAGTTTCGAATGACGGTTACATTTATCGGGCTTGGAATTTGGAATTTTATTTTTTGGAATTTTTAAATCAATAATTGATAATCTACAACAAATAATTTCAATACTTTGGATAAAACGCAAGCAGGTCACATTACTACGACTACAGAAAATAGAATCTGTACGATCACATTTTTTCATCCAATGCACAATTCGCTTCCTGGAAAACTCTTAGGAGATTTCAGAGATGCGATCTATGAAGCAGGAGCAAGTGAGGATAATGATCTTATCGTTATCCAATCAGAAGGTGAACGGACATATTGTGCAGGAGCGAGTTTCCATGAATTAGTAGCGATAGAAGACTTTGCTTCAGGTAAGTCATTCTTTATGGGATTTGCTAATGTGATCAATGCTATCAGAAAGTGTGGTAAGATCGTAATCGGTCGAGTACATGGAAAAGCAATCGGTGGAGGAGTAGGTATTGCATCTGCTTGTGATTATTGTATGGCAACCAAATTTGCGTCTATTAAGCTTTCAGAGTTGGCGGTTGGTATCGGTCCATTTGTGATTGGTCCAGCAGTAGAGCGTAAAGTTGGTTTATCGGCATTTTCGCAGATGGCACTTAATGCTACAGAATGGCAAACCGCTGAATGGGCAAAGCAAAAAGGCTTATTCACTGAGGTGTTCGAGACTTCAAAAGAATTGGATGAATATATCACTCACTTTACCACTAATCTAGTTGACAAAAATCCGAAGGCACTGACATTACTCAAAGGTATATTTTGGAAAGGAACAGAGCATTGGGATGATCTACTTGAGGAGAGAGCAGAAATGAGTGGAAGTTTAGTTCTTTCTGATTATGCTAAAAATTCTATTCGAGGATTTTTGAAAGGTTAGGAAAAGGACATTCCAAAAAAGGAATATTCGAAATTCCAAAGATAAAACATGGCTAAATCTCAGTAATGCTTTTTCATTTTTGTAATGCTTTTAATTTTCTAAGAATTAGAGAATCAAATCGCTGTAAGACAAGACCGTATCATGGCCCTTTTCTGTGAAGTATTCTCTAAGGTCATTTTCCTTAGAGCCAGTTACCAAAGCGAAATCACCTCCCCAAGCACCTAGAGATTTGACACAACCTTGAAAGTCGCTAAATCTTTCTTCCTTGATCGTTGGTAGACCTAAGCTTTTGCTGAGAATAGATTCGTGCTTATCGATGAGTTCTTCGAATTTTGATAAACTACTTACATTTACCATTTCTTTGGTGATGGCATCAATATCTGCTGCGAGTTGCTTTCTCTTCCTAGCTTTTTTGAAGTAGTCTTTCACTGCTATTTGAGAATCTGCTTTCTCATTGAGATGAACAAAATAGATATTTTTGGTGAACGACGGTGTCCAATTTATCGATGTATATCCTATTTCTTCATCATTAGAAAAGAAGGTAATCGGTCCATCTGCTCCAGCACATGCGACATCAAATCCAGATCCACTGAATACTTTATAATATAACTCTAGTGGATTTACATCTGCCCATTGAGCAACTAGGTGTATAAGAGTACTACTACTACCTAATCCCCAGTTCTGCGGAAATTCTAACTGAGTCTCTACTTTGAAGCCATTCCATTTAGATAGAAACTCTGAATTGAGATTGATTGCTCCTTTGAATATTTTCATGAGCAATAGGCTCGTCTCTAGATTAGTAGTCTTATTGGACTTGAAATCTAGTATAGCAAAATCAGCATTGAACCAACTATTACCCTCTGGAGTAAGACTTTCCCAGATCAGGTCAGATCCACGTGTGTTTTTGACGGTCATCTTTTGCCCTTTCTTAGTAGGAAGAGCAAGTGCAAGTGCACCGTCTAAGACAGCATATTCTCCAGTGAGAAGTAATTTTCCGTGAGCGTAATATTCTTTGGCGATGACAGGTAAGTTGTTGATAGTTTACTTAAATGTACCACGAAAATAAGAAGACCATCATATAACTGCATGTTATCCATGATAATTTTTAAAATATGTTACGAATAACATGTTGAAACTTCATTATTTCGATCTGATCAACGTCTACTGAGAGTTTTGCAAGTACTTTTCCAGCTTTTATAATTCTCTTAAATTGTGTCTCTAGTTTTTTGTCGGATATGATCTGTAGCACTTTACATATTGCCGCAAGTGGATTATTTTTATATGATTTGGCTAGATCTATAATTATTTTGGTAATCGAGTAAAATTAGAAAAGGCAGCCAAAATCTAATAGAGAATTTATTGTTAGCAGAGAGGTCTAAATATTTTACGAACTGAATTAGTATATGACCGTAAAGGCCTATTTATGGGCTTTCAAAAAGTATTAATTAATTTGCAGGAATAAAGAGAAGAAATTATGCGAATACTAGAAAAATACGCCAACTTACTAGTGCACTATTGCCTTGAGATACAGCAAGGAGAGAGATTATATATCACGACAACCACTTTAGCTCAGCCACTTGTAAGAGAGGTATATAGAGTCGCTATGAAAGCTGGCGCACACATAGATATCAAAATGGCTTTCAGAGAAGAAACGAAGATATTTCTGGATCATGCTAATGATGATCAATTAGCACATATTTCTCCATTGCAAAAAGAAGCAATGGAGAAATATGATGCATTTTTAGCAATACGTGCACCATTTAATTTAAAAGAAACACAAAGTGTTGATTCTGAGCAACTAAAGAAAAGGAGCAATGCTTTGTCTGGTATCAATCAAACATACTTCACACGCACGGCAGACAGATCACTTAAAAGATCTCTCTGTCAGTATCCTACCCAAGCCAGTGCTCAAGAAGCAGGAATGAGTTTGGAAGAGTACCAACAGTTTGTCTTTAATGCATGTAATCTTTTTGCTGATGATCCAGAAGGAGAATGGCTCAAAGTGCGCGCATCGCAACAAAAAGTAGTTGACTATCTCAATAAAGCGGATGTCATACAATATAAATCCAAGAAGACGGATATTACATTCAGAGTAAAAGACAGAATATGGATGAACTCTGATGGTCAGACTAATATGCCATCTGGAGAAGTATACTCTGCTCCGATAGAAGACAGTGTCAATGGGGTAGCATTTTTCGACTATCCGATAGTATATATGGGTCAAGATGTGCACAATGTTACACTGTGGGTAGAGAATGGTGTGATAGTCAAATGGGATGCAGAGAGAGGTAGAGAAGTGATCGATGAAGTAATGAAAATACCTGGAGCCAATCGATTTGGAGAAGTAGCCATAGGCACCAATTATAATATACAGAGGGCTACTAAGAACATTCTATTTGATGAAAAGATTGGTGGATCTATCCATATGGCAGTAGGTCAGGCATACAAGCAAAATGGAGGACTCAATCAATCAGCGATCCACTGGGATATGATTTCAGATATGAGAGATGGAGGACAGATCATCGTTGATGGAGAGTTGATGTATAAAAATGGGAAATTCATTATTTTTTAGTGAATACCATTATTTCTTTAAACTATCCATTTTGATGAGAGAAGTAACTTCTAAGACATCTGGAATGTACGTAGTATAAATCATGAACTTTTCATCATCCGCCTTTAGTAAAAATGCTCCCCTCTTGAGGTCTATTTTTTTAATTTGCTGTAGAGTAATTCGGATTTGTCTTTCTCAAAGGTGTTATCTTGAAATATTTCTTTTATGATTGTATTCACTAAGTTGGAGTTTTATTAGCGACAAAGATATGAGTAAGTACTCAAAGAGACAATGTTGTATCCGAAGATAATTGATATTGTATTACTTGTGATTATTAGGGGATTGTTTGGATTTTGTGTCCAATATTTCCTTTATGTTTTTCGCTTTTTCAGCCATAAAAGTGTCAGTCAACCATATACTAAGATTAGATTTTTCGCTATGAATAGTAAGCTTAGCCTTTTTGTAAGAATCTGAATCAGGAAAAAATGGAACACCATTAATTATCCATGTTATAGCTCTTAACCATTTGGCTAATCTAGGGAACCAAGCATTATCTAAATCAATAGACAGTAAATCATCATAAGAGTAAAAACCAGAATTTCGATTTGTTTGTCTATCGATTAATTCAAAACCATTTTCAAGAAACTGGAATTCAATTTTTGGATCATTTTTTAGAAAAATATTTTCACTCATAATATTTTCTATTTCTGGTTATAACCTACATTTCATCCTATAGGTATTCTATAAATATAAGAAAATATGTGCTGTCGCTCAACGTATAGCTATACTTGCTACTTCAGTAGCAATTACATTGGACATCGCACCAATTTTTGACTATTAAGACTAATGTCACTTTGGCTTCAGCCGAGGTAATAAAACCACTCGATAGTGAATTAGTATATTATACTTTTGTACAGTATTGACTAATCTTGCTACTATATCATTAAATACGGGAGCAATATTTTCAAAATTTAAATGATCTGTAATATATTTGAAGATATGTGTTCTAAGATCTACAGAAGGGGATTCAAATGTGGACTGAAATATGAAACCATGATATGACAAGAATTCAATGACTTCCCATTTTTTGGTTCTTATTTAATGTCCTGAGTTTACCTACGACAAATACTTCGCCACTATCGGCATTCTCCTGCCCATACCAAATGCCTTCGGCGAAACCCTGAGCGTAGGTGCAGTCTGGTACCTTTTAAATTCATTGATGTTGACCATTTTAAGAATTCGTTTTACTAGTGCAGGATCATGACCGGCAGCTACTATCTCTTTCGGTCCTTTATGGTGCTCGATGTATAGCTCAAGTATTTCATCTAGTATATTGTAGTCTGGTAAACTATCGCTATCTTTTTGATCAGGTCTTAGTTCTGCACTTGGTGGTTTGGTCATAGTATTTACAGGTATGACTACGCCATCTTTATTCATATATTCGGCCATGCGAAATACATCAGTTTTGTATACATCACCTATCACAGATATACCTCCAGCAAGGTCGCCATATAGTGTTCCATAACCTACTGCCATCTCGCTTTTGTTAGAAGTATTGAGTAGTATGTTCCCAAATTTATTAGAGATCGCCATATTGAGTGTTCCTCTGACACGTGCTTGTATATTTTCTTCAGTTACATTGAAAGGCAGATCACCGAATAACGGAGATAAATTTTCTAGATATGAGTCATACATATCCTTGATCGCTATTATGTCATATTGTATTTCTAAATTTTCGGATAAAGCTACCGCATCATTAACTGAGTGATCACTAGAAAACTGTGATGGCATAAGTAGTACACGTACATTTTCAGGTCCTAATGCTCTAGCTGCTAGTACTGCTGTGACCGCACTATCGATTCCTCCTGAGAGACCTAATACAGCTTTGGTAAATCCTAATTTTCCGAAGTAATCTTTGATGCCGAGTACAATCGCATCATGGATATCTTTGATCTTATCTTTGGGTTGCAGAATTTCTTGCTCGCCATTTATAACTTCATCCAATTCATAATGCTTGATCGCTTCTACAAAGTAGGGTAGTTCTTCATAGATATTACCATTAGGTGAAGCGATTACTGATCCACCATCAAATATGAGCTCCGTCTGAGCGCCTACGTGATTGATATAGAATAGTGGAATATTATATCTTTTGACATTCTCTTCGCATATATGTAGTCTTTCTTTAGAGTGAATATGTGAAAATGGTGAAGCTGATACATTGATAATGAAATCTGGCTCAAACTTGATCATTTCATCCATTGGACATATGGTATATAATGGATTTTCGTTTCCGATATTCCATATGTCTTCACATACAGTCAATGCAATCTTTTTGCCTTTGTATTCTATTACGCCCCATTCTGAGGCTGGCTCAAAATATCTATACTCATCAAATATATCATAAGTAGGCAGGAGCGTTTTATGTTGTACAAATTTCACCTCTTTATCCGCAAGGAAGTACACTGAGTTGTATAAGTCTTTACCTTCTATGACAGGATTTCGACTGGGTGAACCTACAACTATAGCTATATCATCTGCGGCTTTGGCTAATCTCTCGATACTTTTCTCGGCTCTAATAATAAAGTCTTCGAACTCTAGAAAATCTCTTGGTGGATAAGCACAAGTGGCTAATTCACTAAAGCATACAATATCTGATCCAGCGACTTTGGCCTCTTTTACAGCTTTTAGCATTTTATCTACATTAGCCTCAAAATTACCTACATGATAGTTGATCTGTGCTACAGTTATTTTCATATTCGAAAGATATTTATTCTCTAATATTTCTTAGGTCGAAGATACTAATTAGAGTTTGGAAATTGGCTCAGTTTCTTACCTTTGACACAAACATGAAATCGCCCTTAGCAACATGAGCAAATTCGTAGTATCCGCACGTAAGTATAGACCAGCCACTTTTGACGAGGTGATTGGCCAAGATCATGTGGCTAAGACTCTCAAGAATGCTCTGGTTGGTGATAAGTTGGCTCATGCATTTCTCTTTTGTGGGCCTCGTGGGGTAGGTAAGACTACCTGCGCACGTATACTAGCTAAGGTGATCAACTGTGAAAACAAGATTAATGGCGTAGATCCATGTAACGAATGTGGATCGTGTAAGTCCTTTAGTGATAGTGCTTCGTTCAATATCATAGAGCTTGATGCCGCGTCTAACAATAGTGTAGAGGCGATTCGTACACTGATCGAACAAGTAAGGTTTCAACCGCAACAAGGATCACATAAGGTATTCATTATAGATGAGGTGCACATGCTCTCTACAGCGGCTTTCAATGCTTTTCTAAAGACGCTAGAAGAGCCACCACCTTACGCTATATTCATATTGGCTACCACGGAGAAGCATAAGATATTACCGACGATTCTCAGTAGATGTCAGATTTTTGATTTCAAAAGAATACAGATATCACATATAATACAGCAACTTGAGCATATCTGCAAAGCTGAAAATCGTACTGCAGAGCCAGAGGCACTCCAAATGATCGCTCAAAAGGCAGACGGAGCGATGAGAGATGCCTTATCTATATTTGATAAGATAGCGAGTGCGTCAAATGATAATATTACGTATCAAGAAGTTATAACGCAACTCAACGTATTGGATTACGACTATTTCTTCAAGATGACAGATTATCTGCTCAGAGAGGATTTCAGTCAGATACTTTTGACATTGGATGATGTAATGAAGCAAGGCTTTGAAGTGGACCTATTTATCCAAGGTATGTCAGAACATATGCGTAATTTGATGGTCTGCCGTCATCCGGAGACCTTATCTATATTAGAGATTAGTGAAGGTGCTATGAAGAGGTACCATGATCAATCTATGATCTGTACCAATTCATTTTTGCTATCGGCACTCAATTTGCTGAATCAATGTGATATGTCACTATCTACAGCGAGTAACAAAAGGCTATATGCGGAGATTGCCTTGAGCAAAATATGCTATCTCAATAGAGCTTTAGAAGCGGATCTGATTCCTCAGAGTGCAGGCGCTGAAAAAAAAACTCTAATCGCTAGTGTTTCTCAGGCTAATGTAAGTAACTCTGAAGCCTTACAGGCGCCAACATCAAATACGAACACTACTATTGAGGAAGAACAAACCCCTGAAAAATCGAGACCTACCAGTCTGAATATAGCTGAAGATATTAAAATATTAGTCGAAGATCCTACCTCTCAGCATACAAGTTTACCAAGTGCTTTTGAGGCTCTATCTCCAGTAGAACCAATTGCGGAAAAAATAGAATTGATTCCGACTAGTGAACCGTCTGTTTCTACTTATCCAATATCGAGCTCAGAAGCAACTCCCAAAGTATCAATTCCCACATTAAAACCCAATGCAATTCCAGCTGTAAAAAGTGTTTCTTCATTAAGTTCGCTAGACTCTATAATGAATACGGTTAAGGCTGAGGAACAAGCAAAAAAGGAGGCGAGAAAGTCTATGAGTATTGAACTCGTAGAAAAAATATGGATGGATTATTTTGATAAAAATGAATCTTCTAGTGTCAAAGTAGCGATGAAAAATAGCTTCAGAACTTTAGTAGGACTTACGATTACAGTACAAGTAGGATCCGAAAATGGCAGAAATGTCATACTCCAAGAAGATAGACTGAAGGATCAACTAAGAGAACAGCTAGGCGCTGAAGATTTGATTCTCGATGTGGTTGTTGACAAGTCGTTATTTCCTGAGGTTGAGCAAGAGAAGCCCAAAACACTTTACAATAGTCGTGAGAAGTATGAACTCATGAACAATAAAAATTCGCAATTATCAGAGCTAAGAATTCGATTTGATCTCAAGATTGACAAATAATAAGTTTTTTCAATTAAACTTAAGTTAGATTGAAACATTTGTTAACTCAAAGACAACAATGATGTCTGTTGTAACCTTTATATATGTCTGTAGACAACCATAAATGGTTGTTTGTCGTATAAATGATTAAAGACAGACCTATGAGGCTTGCTTTAAATTAAAGTAATTTGAAACCGTTTAATCAAAACAATATCGCTATGAAGGATCAATCACTTTGGTTTTTAGAAAATATAGACGTTACAGGCATTTTTTGTCCCCAAAAGGTAGCAGGGGTATCTGATGATAATGGTCATAAAATATTTAAGAAAGGGGAGTACATCTATCTGCCAGAACAGAGCTCAGATAAGATATTTTTCATAGTAGAAGGTAGAGTTAAGATAGGTAACATTGGAGATAATGGTAAGGAGATTACTAAAGCTATCCTCAATAATGGAGAGGTTTTCGGAGAGCTATCGATGATCGGAGAAAAGAAGAGGAGAGATTTTGCTTATGCTATGGAAGAAAGTACAGCGTGTGTATTGACCTCTGATAAGATGAATAAGTTGATGAAGGATCATAGTAGTATTTCTATGTTTTTTATGAAAGTAATGGGTTCGAGAGTTCTAGAAATGGAAAATAGATTGGAGTCATTAGTATTTAAGGATAGTCGCTCTCGCATCGTAGAGTACCTTTTAGATCTAGTGAAAAGAAGGGGACAGAGAGTAGGGTATGAATGGGTCGTGCGTAAGTTTATCACCCACCAAGAGATCGCTAACCTTACCGCGACATCGCGTCAGACAGTGACTACAGTGCTAAACGAACTGAGAACAAAAGAGCTGATCACATTCAATAGAAAGAGATTACTCATTAGAGATCTAGATAAGTTAAAAGAAGAAGTAGCGTAGAGCGAATCACTTATTTTGACATGCCTAGTTGTAGAAAAAGGATAGGAATAAAAAATGATCCTGTACTTTAAAAGTGCAAGTACCATTATTGATTTTATTTGCAAAAATCACCGATATACTCAAATGCTGCATCGTAACCAAGTTTTCCAGCAGTTCTCATATCTTCACAAGCTTTATCATTTCTATTTAGTTGAGAGAATGCATTAGCTCTATTGAAGTAAGCTTCAGGTAACTTATTATCTAAATCAATAGCGTGATTAAAACTAGTCACGGCTTGATCATATTCATTTAGTCTAAGATAAGCGATACCCCTATTTACATGGTAAAGCGCTTTATCTGGAAAAACATCACACAGAGTACCGTATTCTTTGGCAGCATCATCGTATTTCTTCATATTGAAACTTGTAAGGGCCTTTTTAATCAACGCATTTTTGTGCTTTGGCTTAATATTTAGTGCTGCTGTGAAATCTGTATTTGCTCCACTATAATTATTGATTGCTAGCTTAGCATATCCTCTGGAATAGTAAAAGTCTGCATTATTAGCTTTCTTTCTGATCAACTTATTTAGATCCGCTATCGCCTCTTCAAATTTTTCAACTTTTAAATAAGCTTTAGCTCTAGCCACGTATGCACCAGTTATCGATGGCTTGATTTCTATGGCACTTCCGTAGTCTCTAATCGCTTCATGATATTTTTTTACTCTCGATTGACAGATGCCACGATTGTAATACGCAGTAGCTTGTTGGTCATTGAAAGATATAGATTTTGTTAATGAATTAATTGCAGAATCATATTTTTTTTGTTTCATCAGCACAGTTCCTTTGTTGAGGTGTGCTTTAGTTAACTTCGGATCTAAATCTAACGCATCTTCAAAACTCGCTAGAGATTTATCATATTCTTTGAGTTGCATCTGTGCATACCCTTTGTATAGATGTGCCTTAGCGAATTGTTCATCATACTTGATAGCTAGTTTAAAATCTTTGACGGCTGAATCGTATTCTTTGAGCTTAAGCTTACAATTGGCTCTATAATAATATGCTTTTGGATACTTCTCATTGAGGTCAATAGCTTTGGTATAATACCTGATAGCGGTATTAAAATAATTTTCCTTATAAAAAATAATACCCTCATTAAAGTATTCGTAAGATTTAGTTACGTTGTCTTGAGCAAATATGCTTATCGAAAGGAAAATTCCAATGATGGATAGATATGATCTAGTCATAAAGAATGGATATTGTTAGATTTAATAAATGCGTACCATTTATGTAACCTAACATGGTGTGTAATTAGTTTCTGTATATACGTTAAGATACTTATCTCATTTTGCTTGATGATATTCTTTGTGATTTTAGTTATTAGGTTGGCTATGGAAGAGCCTAATAATTTTTCCATTTACACTACTCTTTTTTATAAAGCTTTAAACTTTCGATTATGTATGTTGTCTTCTTTTGTGCTTTGGCAGTTAAATTTTTAGCTTTGAGATTATAATGGGTAGAGATAAAAGTAGAAATATAGAAGATCCGACAGCTGCGGAACGTAAGCTAGATCATATCAAACTAGCTGAGGCCTCCAGAATAGATGGTGATAAGATGGATACACGGTTCTATTATGAACCTATGCTTGCAGGGCATCCATCGGCTGATTTGGATATAGGCAAGACTTTTCTAGGCAAGAGACTCACTAATCCTATATGGGTGTCTAGTATGACTGGAGGAACTGGCATAGCTGCTACGATCAATGAAAATTTGGCAAAAGCTTGTGCAGAGTTTGGCATGGGCATGGGGCTAGGGTCGTGTCGTAAGCTTATGCATGACGACACTTATTTTTCTGATTTTGATGTCCGAAAGCATATAGGAGACCAACCATTATATGCTAATCTTGGTATCGCTCAGATTGAGCAAATCTGGAAAGATGATAAATGGGATACTATTCTAGAGTTAGTCAATAGATTACAAGCAAATGGTCTCATCATACATGTTAATCCCTTACAAGAATGGTTGCAGCCAGAAGGAGATAGATATTATTCCAAGCCAATCGATCTTATTAAGAGATCGATAGATGCATTGGATACATCGCTTATAGTTAAAGAAGTAGGTCAAGGTATAGGAAGTGAAAGCTTAAGGGCCTTATGCGATTTGCCGTTAGACGGATTAGAGTTTGCTGCAGGTGGAGGAACAAATTTTGCTATGTTGGAGCTGCTCAGATCTGATGAAGCTATGAAGCAAACTTATTCTAAGCTAGCGAGTATAGGACATACTGCGGACGATATGGTCAATATGGTCAATCAATTGATGGTTGATAGTTCTGGAGATATGCCTGATCTTATTATCTCTGGAGGAGTAAAGGATTTTTTAGATGGATACCATCTGATATCAAAGTGTTATGGTCATTCTGTTTATGGTCAAGCATCTTCATTCCTTAAACATGCAATAGGTAGCTACGAAGAATTGCAAAAACATGTACATGCTCAGGTAGAAGGACTGAGATTAGCTCATACATTACTTACAGTGAGGCGATAATATGGATCACAAAACTACAAACGAGCAAAAAATAATTTCTGGATTTTCTAAATTGTCGAAAGTAGGTAAGCTAAAATGGCTGGCTGAAAACTTTTTTAAAGATCCACAATCAACTATTGAAGAATTGAGAAGTTATTGGCACTCCGATGATGATCAGCAAAAGATACTTGATGGGTTCTCTGAAAATACTATTAGTAATTTTCCGATGCCATTTGGTGTAGCTCCTAATTTTTTGATAGATGGAAAGCCATATGCTGTTCCTATGGTCATCGAAGAAAGTTCTGTTGTTGCAGCAGCATCTATGGCGGCAAAGTATTGGATGTCCAGAGGTGGATTTAAAACGACTATTCTAGGTACTATCAAAATCGGTCAAGTACATTTTAAATGGTTTGGAGGTAAGGAATTATTTATAAAAATATTTCCTCAGATCAAAGCCGATCTTATTCAAGAAGCGAAGTCTATTACTGCTAACATGGACAAGCGCGGTGGTGGTATATTAGATATTGAACTTTTAGATTTTACAGAAAAAGAAGATGGTCTGTACCAACTCAGATGTTCATTTGAAACATGTGATAGTATGGGAGCTAATTTTATAAATAGTGTGCTGGAACAGTTTGGCAAATCTCTTCAAACGTTTATATTTAATCATCCATCTACATCAGCTCAATCGAATCAGCTGATGGTCATCATGTGCATATTATCTAATTTTACACCAGACTGTTTAGTGAGAGCAGAAGTAAGTTGTCCCATTTCTGAATTAGGAACGATGGGTTTTGATCTAGATGCGGAAGCATTCGCTTACAAATTTTGGACTGCGATCCGTATCGCAGAAATCGATCCGTATAGAGCTACAACTCATAATAAAGGAATATTTAATGGTATAGATGCGGTCGTACTTGCAACAGGAAATGATTTCCGCGCTATAGAAGCTTGTGGTCATGCATATGCCGCTAAAGACGGTCAATATAAGAGTTTGTCTCATTGCTCTATTGAAGACGATGTATTTAGATTTTGGATTGATATGCCTCTCGCAGTAGGCACGGTTGGAGGTTTAACCAATCTTCATCCTATAGCCAAAAAATCACTCGAGTTATTAGGAAATCCTACTGCGGAAGAACTCATGAAAGTAATCGCAGTAACTGGCTTGGCTCAAAATTTTGCGGCAATAAGATCTCTCATTACTACAGGTATTCAATCTGGTCATATGAAAATGCATTTGGTAAATATTTTGCATCAACTCAAGGCTAGAGATAACGAGATCGAAAACGCAGTAGAGTACTTTAGTGACAAAGTAGTTTCTTTCAGCGCCGTAAGAGATTTTCTAGAGGCATAGATTTTGAGAGTTTCATTTGTTAAGTAATTCTTTTACTCTAAAAGTCTTATTTATCAATATCTTTAATTGATAAATAAGTAAACTTCCTAAAGTCATTTTTTCTTAACTCTAGCTTTATCTTAGAGTGATTTTCTATTTTTAAGGATAAAGTATCATTATACTTTTTATCTTGGGTCATAGCACTTTTAAACTCTAAAATTATATATGTTGTAACTAACTATTAGAGTTTTTCTAATAAATTAGACATACTAACACTATCAGCTACTTCAGCTAATAGTTGATCAATATGTACTCTTTTTTGCAATAGTGTATCTCTATCTCTAAGAGTAACAGTACCGTCTTCTAGTGAATCAAAATCAACAGTCACACAGTATGGTGTGCCAATGGCATCTTGTCTTCTATATCTTTTACCGATGGCATCTTTTTCGTCGTATTGACAATTGAAGTGTGATTGTAATTTGTGATAAACATCACTTGCCAAATTAGTAAGTTGCTCTTTATTTTTCAGTAGAGGTAAGATGGCAACTTTCACGGGAGCGATAGCTGCAGGCAGTTTAAGAACTATTCTCTTACTATCTTTTCCATCTGCATCTGGTACTGTCTCTTCTTGTAATGCATTAGTCATCATAGCTAAGAACATACGGTCACATCCAATTGATGTTTCTACTACATAGGGTACATAACTTTCGTTCAGTACTGGGTCAAAATACTGTAATTTTTTTCCTGATAATTCTTGATGCTGTATCAAGTCAAAATCTGTACGACTATGGATACCTTCTAACTCGCGGAATCCAAAAGGAAATTGGAATTCAATATCTGCTGCTGCATTAGCATAGTGAGCTAACTTATCGTGATTGTGAAATCTAAGTTTGCTAGCATCAGTACCTAGCGACTTATGCCAAGTCAATCTTTTAGATTTCCACTCTTCATAGAATTTCATTTCTTCTCCCGGACGAACGAAAAATTGCATTTCCATCTGTTCAAACTCTCTCATGCGGAAAATAAATTGACGAGCAACAATTTCGTTACGGAAAGCCTTACCAATCTGAGCAACACCAAATGGAATTTTTTGACGAGTAGACTTCTGTACGTTAAGGAAATTTACAAATATCCCCTGAGCAGTTTCTGGTCTTAGATATAATTTGGATTCGCTACCAGATATATTTCCCAACTGAGTCGAGAACATTAAATTGAACTGTCTTACATCAGTCCAATTACGTGATCCACTTTCAGGACATGCGATTTCTAGCTCTTCAATTAAGGCTTTCAATCCTTTCATATCCTCAGCTGTCAGCAGGGCAGCCATACGACCCAATATATCATCCATCTTGGTCTGGCGATCTATGATACGCTGATTAGTTGCACGGAATTGTACTTCATCAAAATCATCACCAAACCTCTTCTTAGCTTTAGCAACATCTTTCATAATCTTGATATCGATCTTCTCGACATATCCTTCGATAAGCTGATCCGCACGATACCTCTTCTTGCTATCCTTATTATCTATTAATGGATCGTTGAAAGCGTCTACGTGACCACTTGCTTTCCAAGTACTAGGATGCATAAAGATAGCAGTATCTATACCTACGATATTCTGATTGAGGCGAACCATACTATCCCACCAATATTTTTTGATATTATTTTTGAGTTCTACTCCCATCGGACCGTAATCATAGACAGCGCTGAGACCATCATATATTTCACTCGATTGGAATATAAATCCGTATTCTTTACTATGTGATATTAGTTGCTTGAAGTCCATTTTGTATGATTTCTTTTTAAGAAATGGTAAATGTAAGTGTTTGCGTGGATATAGTGTTGTGCGGGATAGCTTGAGTTGTATAGTCTATTGATACATTCAATCAAGCATAGTATGTGCCTTCTGCAGGAGAGAACTTGCCTTTATGGGAATTGTATAAGTTTGTTGTCTAATATAGTCCAAGGGCAATGATTATAGGGTTCTACTAAAACAATTCTAATCGTAAGAATTCTACAAAATTCCAGCAATCTTCATAACTGTTATACAAAGGAGCACCGGCTATTCTAATTACATCAGGCTCCCTCCAGTCAGCTATTACTCCAGCTGCAGTAATCTTATCAAATAATCTTTTGTCTGCATCCTTTACTTGTATCGACAGTTGACAACCGCGTCTTGTATGCTCTCTAGGTGTGATGATTGATATCTTGTCAGTATCTATGTTATCTAAAAGTGAGAGTAAGTAATCACCCATCTTTAATGATTTCTTTCTGATCTCTGGCATACTTGCTTCTTCAAATATTTCTAGTGATGCTCTCATAGCAGCCATAGGTAAAATAGGCGGATTACTTAGTTGCCATCCTTCTGCTCCACGCATAGGTTTAAAATCGTCTCCCATTAGAAATCTGGTGCTCTTATCATGTCCCCACCATCCTGAAAATCTTGGCATGTTTTCATCTTCTGCATGGCGTTCATGTACGAAGCATCCTGAAAGTGATCCCGGGCTACTATTGAGATATTTATACGTACACCAGACTGCAAAATCTGATCCTGTATCATGTAGCTGAAGATCGATATTTCCTGCTGCATGAGCGAGATCAAATCCTACAAAACAGCCTTTGGAGTGTCCTGCTTTTGTGATATCTGCTAGTGGATATAGTTGTCCAGTATAGTAATTGACACCTCCGATCATAATGAGTGCAATCTCATCTCCATGCTTATCGATCATAGCTAAGATATCATCGTGATCTACCGTCTCCTTGTCTCCAGAGGGTTGTAATTCTATGATAGCACCCTTAGGATCGTATCCGTGAAATTTAGCTTGTGATTCGACAGCATATCTATCGGATGGGAATGGACTATAGTCTATTAATATCTTAAATCTCTCCGCTGTCGGCCTATAGAATGACACCATCATCAAGTGTAGATTGGCAGTTAGGCTATTCATTACTACTACTTCATGAGGCAGTGCGCCTACTACTCGAGCCATCTTATCCGTCAGGAATTCGTGATACGGCATCCAAGGGTGACGAGCATGAAAATGGCCTTCGACTCCATACTTTCCCCAATCCTCCATCTCTTGATTCACATATTCTTGAGCCCTGTATGGCATGAGACCTAGTGAGTTACCACATAAATAGATATGCTCTTCTCCATTTTTTTGCTTAGGTATAGAAAACTGTGCTCTATATTTTTGCAGTGGATCTTGGACATCTAATGATTTGGCGTGAGCAAGGCTAAATTGAGTCATTGATTTGAGATTGAGTAAGTTTGAGAGAAGAAGAGCGACGGATAGTCTCATTTCAGTTCTCTGAGTAGTACTGATTTTAATTATATGAGACAAATATAGAATACTAATAGAAATAATAAAGGATGCTTGCTTTTTGAATTAAATAAGGGCGACTAAGGATAATAGTATAGCTTATAAGACACGTTTAGACATTCGTAATTTGATACTCGACATTCCTTTATTATTCTAAGCAATTAAAGGCTATATTTAAAGACTTTCGAGGTAAATAGGTTCTGTAGTTGTGATAGCATCATTTTCGACAACCCGGATCGTTTTTTCTTCCTACTTTTGGGCTCTTCCTCATAATTTTTGGTTCGCTAGGTTTTTTGAGGTTTTGTAATAATAATTCACTAACCTTACTATGGCAGCTAGAAAGATAAAATCAGCTCTTATTTCCGTATTTCATAAAGACGGACTTGACGAAATAATTAATCTCTTAGATCAATACGATGTAACTATATACTCTACTGGAGGCACCCAGAAATTCATTGAGTCACATGGAGTAAAAGTAGAGCGTGTAGAGGACCTCACTAGTTATCCATCTATCCTTGATGGCAGAGTGAAGACACTCCACCCAAAAGTATTCGGTGGTATACTAGCTCGTAGAGATGAAGATCACTTGGGTCAACTGGCTAAGTATGACATGCCAGAGATCGATTTAGTAATCGTAGATCTATATCCATTTGAAGATACTGTGAAGAGCACGGATGATGAAGAGGCCATTATAGAGAAGATTGATATTGGTGGTATAGCACTTATAAGAGGAGCAGCAAAAAATTTCAACGATGTAGTAATCGTACCTTCGAAGAATGAATACCCGATGATACAAAAGATCTTAGCTGAGCAAAACGCTGAGAGTACATTAGCAGATCGTAAAGAGTTGGCTAGAAGAGCATTCAAGGTATCTAGCCATTATGATACGGCGATATTTAACTATTTTGATCGAGACAGCGACGATGTGTCATTCAAGCATAGTCTGATCGATAGTCAAGTGCTGAGATATGGAGAAAATCCTCATCAGCAAGGAATCTTCTTCGGTGAGTTAGATACGATGTTTGAGAAGATTAGTGGTAAAGAACTTTCCTTCAATAATCTAGTAGATGTAGATGCAGCTGTAAACGTAATGTCAGAATTCGTGGATAGCGATCCTACATTCGCAGTGCTCAAGCATACCAATACATGTGGAATCGCAACAAGATCAACTGTCGTAGAAGCGTGGCATGCAGCTTTAGCTGGAGACCCTGTATCAGCATTTGGTGGCATACTTATCAGTAATACAACATTAGATTTGGCTACGGCAGAAGAGATCAATAAGTTATTCTATGAAGTGGTAATAGCTCCAGAGTTTGATCAAGACGCTATCAATCTATTGACCAAGAAGAAAAAACGTGTCCTTATGAAAATTAACAGGTGGCATGTAAACGATAAGTCATTTAAGAGTATATTAAATGGTGTGATCCAGCAAGATACAGACAAGTCCATGGAGTCATCAGATAAGATGGAATGCGTTACAGATGCACAAGCTACACCTCAGCAACTATCAGACCTAGAGTTTGCTAATAAGTGTGTGAAGCACTTGAAATCTAATACAATAGTCCTAGTTAAAAATAACCAACTCCTTGGTATGGGTTGCGGTCAGACATCGAGAGTAGATGCTTTACGCCAAGCAATTTCTAAAGCGACAGCCTTTGGATTTGATTTAGAAGGTTGTGTAATGGCATCAGATGCCTTCTTTCCATTTCCAGATTGTGTAGAGATAGCTCATGACGCGGGTACAGCTGCTGTAGTACAGCCAGGAGGAAGTATAAAGGACAACTTAAGTGTTGACTACTGTAACAGCAAAGGGATGCCAATGTTAATGACTGGTATTAGGCATTTTAAGCATTAAAACGGTTGCATTTTAAACTTAATAATTCATTCAATTTATAAATTATATATCATGGGAATGATCGGAAAAATTAGAAGTCAGATGTGGTTGGTTTTAATTCTACTCGGATTAGCATTAGTATCGTTTATTTTGATGTAGTATGTACCTCACTATCGATATAGGAAATAGTTTCGCTAAGCTCGCAATCTTTCATGATGGCGAGATCGTGTATAAGGAACGCCATCATAAGCTACTCGTGGGTAATGTAGATAAGCTCTACAAGAAATTTCTCTTCTCTAGAGCAATACTTTCCTCCACTAGAGTAATAGACAAACGAATAATCACTGCTATCCAGAGGAGGTATGACATGATCATCTTGGATCATAATACTGCTATTCCTATCAAAAATCTATATAGAACTCCTGAGACCCTCGGTAGAGATAGATTGGCTGCAATGGTAGGTGCCTATGTCCAATATCCAAAGCAAAATTGTGTTATCATCGATCTGGGAACATGCAATACATTCGACCTGGTCGACAAAAATGGAACCTATCAAGGAGGCAATATTAGTCCTGGAGTAGATATGAAACTGAAGGCTATGAACCACTTTACAAGCAAGCTTTCACTGCCTGTTAGGCAATATAATGACGATCCGATTGGAAAAGACACGACTTCTGCTCTACAAAATGGTGCTTTTTGGGGTACAATCTTCGAAATAGAATCGTTTATACACTGCATGAATGCTTTATTTACACCACTTAACGTAATCTTAACTGGTGGAGATGCAGAGATCTTTGGTAGTAAGCTAAATTCTAAGATATTTGTAGCCCCAAACATAGTCCTTATTGGACTGCATGAAATATTAAAGTATAATGAAGAATAAAATTCTATATATCATACTGTGTGTATGCTGCACTTTCACATTGATGGCGCAAACGGGAGATAATTCTCCTTACTCTCGATTTGGGATAGGTGATCTCTCAGATGATGCATTTCAGCATCTCAAACAGATGGGAAGTCTTGGTAATGCATATACAGATGCATTCCAAATCAATATTAAAAATCCAGCATCTTACAGTTTTCTTAGGACCACTGCCTTTGACATGGGAATTTATGCTAAGAATGGTACCCTGAAGACCGAAGATCAATCTGCGTCACAATGGACTGGTAATCTTGAGTACTTGTCTCTCGGATTTCCATTGTATAATCCTCTCAATCAATTATTAGACAGAGAGCAGAAAGATATCAGCATAGGTATGACATTTACCTTGAAGCCATATTCAACGGTATCTTATGACCTTTATACCGATGATACGTCTATTGATAGCTTGGGGACTTTTCAGAGAACCTATACCGGACAAGGAGGAACGTATAAATTTCTTTGGGGAAACTCAATCAAGTACAAAGACTTTGCATTTGGCGCTAATCTAGGTTATCTTTTTGGCAAGATTACATACAATAGAAGTATAGATTTCAATGAAATTGGACTTGCGAGGCAAAATCGATTTTCCACAGATTACAACCTTAAAGGTTTTTTGTATGATATCGGTCTGATATATTCTAAAGTATTGAACAAAAAAGAAATGGAGGATTCGAATGGATCTACTTCTAAAACTCTTAATATAGGTCTTACTTTTAATTCTGCTACAAGCTTCTCTACTGAGTCTAATATCCAAAATCTTGGAGTATTCTTTGCAGGACTTGCCGCATCTACTATAGATACGTCAATAACTTCTATTAGAGGGCAACCGGGAAAAGGAAAATTGCCAGGATCTGTAGGTCTGGGAATTCATTATACAAGTGGTGAAAAATGGTCTATCGGTGCCGACTATAATGCTACTAGCTGGTCTAACTATTTTAATGATGGTAATAATGAAACACTTGGCACGTTAGAAAACACAAACTCAATAGCTATTGGTGGTTATGTAAGACCAAACTATAAGTCGTTTACAAGTTTTTGGAAGAGAGTATATTACAGGTATGGAGCATACAATAGATCAGACCCTAGATTAATTGGTGGAGAACAAATCAAATCCCAAGGTTTAACTTTCGGTATGGGCTTACCATTTATTTTTCAAAGAAAAGTATCACATGCTAATTTAGGCATAGATATAGGTCGCAGCGGTATGAATACATCAATACAAGAGAATTATTTCCGATTCACATTAGGATTTACGTTTAATGATGATGAATGGTTTGTAAAGAGAAAGTATAATTAATGTTTTTGCGCTTCAATACATGTTTGATGGTGCTTTCATGCATTTTGTTGATGACCAAATTTGTATAGAAATATAGGGGAATGTAGTATGTGATCTAATGAGATCATTACTTTTTGAATTAATTAATAAAATAGTTATGAAAATCTTAAGTACACGAAAGCTTATAACTGTCCAGATAGATTTATCGTTAATCAATTTAAATATTAGGAGAACTAACTGAACCTTACAACAAGAAAATTTTAAACTGGCGAATTATGAAGAGATCAAAATTACTATTCAAATTACTTCCTGGGTTGATTATGTTAACCTTATCTATCAATTTATCAGCACAATGTGATAATTGGGAAGGAAGTGCTCAAAAAGGTGAAGCAGAGGATGCACACACTATATATAGACAAGCACTTAAGACTAAGGATTACCAAATGGCATTTGAAAACTGGGAAAAGGCGTATAGTATAGCTCCTGCTGCCGATGGTAAGAGAGATTTTCATTATACAGATGGAATTAAACTATATCTGAATAGATGGAAGAACGAAACAGACGCTGCGAAAAAGAAGGAATATATAGATAGGATTCTCAAATTACAAGAAGAAGCTGTTAATTGTCTAAGCTCTGGCGGTATCACTCTAAAATGTCATGGTCAAAAGGATTGCTACACCAAGAGAATTGGATATTTACAAGGTAGGCTAGCCTATGATATGTTTTATATTCTTAATACTCCATACTCTAAAACAATAGAACAACTTTCAGGAGCTGTTGAAAATAGTGGAGACGATTTAGAGTACATTGTATTCGCTCCATATGCCAACATTGTAGTATATAACTTTGAGAACGAATTAATGACTAAGGAAGAAGCAAGAGCGATTTATGAGAGATTAAATGCCGTCGCTGATTTGAACATAGCCAAAGGTGATAGATTAAGTGATAGCTATCAACAAGCTAAACAATCAATGAATTCTACATTCTCCAAAATCGAGAGATATATATTTGACTGTGAATTCTTTAAAGCCAAGCTACGTCCGGAATATGATGCAGATCCAGATAATTTTGAGGTAATCAAACAAACACTTGCTATATTAAAGGGGCAAGGGTGTGGTTCTGGCGATGTATTCTTTGATGAGTTGGACACTAAGTGGAAGAAATATGCCGCAGTTGAGAATGCTAAGATTCAAGCTGATTTCGAGGAAAATAATCCTAATGTAGCGGCTAAAAGGCTGTACGATCAAGGAGATTTCAAAAGTGCTGCCCTTAAATATCAAGAAGCAGCTGATGGAGAAGTAGACCCTTCTAAAAAAGCAGGGTATTTATTTTCATTAGCCTCTATAGAATTTCGAAAATTGAAGCAATATAGTAAAGCTAGAGCAACTGCTAGAGAAGCGGCTAAACTAAGACCTGGATGGGGGAGACCATTTATGTTGATTGGCGATATGTATGGCTCTACAGCACGTAGTTGTGGAGACTCATGGAATCAAAGACTAGCTATTTTAGCAGCTATGGATAAGTATAACTACGCCAAATCAATAGATTCAGAGCAAGCAAAGGATGCCAACAGTAGACTATCTAAATACAGAGCATCTATGCCTGATAAAAATGATGGATTTATGAGAGGTATAAAAGTAGGACATGCGGCTAGTGTTGGATGTTGGATTGGAGAAACAGTAAAAGTTAGATTCTCTAATTAAGGATTTAAAAATTTAGATAAATTTATAGGGAGCCTCTCGATTGAGTGGCTTTTTATTTTTCAAGGCTATTGCTTAGTAAATTATTGTAACATTTTCGAGGCTATGCTTTAATCCTATGAATTCAAAATTCAATCAATCTTAGTAACCAAAAAGGCCTTTATGATTGAGTTGAAAATTATTAATTATCAAGGTGTAGATTGATCTTCTTATTTGTTATAAGATGTACCTTTATCAGGAAAAAAGATAATGTTAACGAAGTATGATTTGTTGTTTTGCTATACTATTTACAATGCTAATTGAAAGCTGTGTCTAATTAATATCTTACTCGGCTTACGTGGGGAAAAATGAATCAAATTGTCTTTTTTGAGTTCACCTAAGACTCTTGCTACGGTCTGTCTGCTAGTATCAGTAAGGTAAGCTATGTCTTTGTGAGACATGCCATGATTAATAAGTATCTCATCTACTCCTATTTTGATACCCTTGCGATTTCCAGTCTTACGTATGAAGTCAACTATACGTGCTTTAGCCTTCATAAATACAAAGTTTTGCATTCGTTGCTCTAAGTTTCGAATCCTTTCAATAATTACTGTCATCACAGCATTAGCAAATTCAGAATTGGTTTCTACCAATTCTTTAAATAATGCAGTTGGAATTTTAAATATTATAGTATCAGACATAGCTTCTGAGAAGTCCTTTCTCACCACGTTTTTAGCGAAGATATTCTCACCAAAAAGTTCATGATCGTATACAATATCCTTGATTAGAATTTTATCGCACTCAGCTACCATACCCAGTTTTATGCTCCCTTTGTTTACTAAATATACATAGTCGATTGTTTGTCCAGAACAGTATATTTTGTTCTTTTTATGTACCTTTTCCATCGTACATCTTTTCGCTAGCTCGTTGATTTGTGCTTCTGATAGCGTCTTAAGGATATTTATATCCTTCAGCATGAGGAATTTTGATGAATGGTTCATAAGATTAAATTTTTGATTAAGTATTTGGCTACTTTGTAAATTGAGTATTGCTCACACTAGTAATATGAGTGCATCAAGATCGATTTGGAATACTGAAATCTTTAAATACACTAGGTGTATGTTAAATGATTCTGTAAGCGACTTCCCCTATTAAAAAAAAATTTTTTCATTTTTTTCATAACACCAAGCTTTTATCGATTCGGAATTGCGATATTGAGACTATGAAGTATAAAAATATATATGTAGCAGCGACTAGTCAGCATATAGGAAAGACTACATCTACTTTGGGGATAGTTTCGGCTTTTATGAAAAAAGGCCTCAAAGTGGGATACTGTAAGCCAGTAGGGCAGAAGTTTCTTGATATACAAAATTTGAGAGTTGACAAGGATACTATCTTATTTGCTGATCTTATCAATTTTGAAATGATACCAGAGATACATAGTCCTGTAATATTGGGCAAAGGCGCTACAGAGGTTTACTTGGATAATCCAGAAAAATACCCCCTAGATGAGAAGATACTCAACGCTGAGAAAGTACTATCTGTGACTAATGATATAGTCATATACGAAGGTACTGGACATCCAGGAGTAGGAAGTGTGGCGGATCTTTCTAATGCTCGTGTAGCCAAATTACTTAATGCTGGAGTAGTTATCATAGTGGAAGGTGGAATCGGAAATACGATAGATCTGCTCAATCTCAGCGCATCACTATTTAGAGAACAAGAAGTACCTATTATAGGTGTAATTATTAATAAAGTAATACCAGAGAAGGCGAACAAAGTAAGAAAATACGTTAAAAAATGGTTGGACAAGAAAGGCCTGCCCTTGCTAGGAATACTACCATATGATAAGACGCTTGCCTATCCACTTATCAAAACTATAGCTCATTCAGTGGAAGGTACAATTACCTATAATGTAGATCAGGCAGATAACAAGATAGAGAATATACTTGCTGGATCACTAATAGATCTGAAAGAGTTAAGGAGTTCTGAGGATTTGCTTTTAGTTGTGAGTACTAGAGCGCTTAATGATGCCATCAATAAAATCAAGTCCATTAGTGTTAGTGTAGGATTTACTCATTCGCCACTATCTGGAATAGTAGCTACTGGACAAGGAGTTATTGATTTCTCGACCCTTAATTATATTGAAGAATTCAAGATTCCTCTGATACGGACAGATCTCGATACTTATGGTTCGGTAATTAAAATAAGTAATATAGAAGTTAAAATCAACAGATCTACAGCATGGAAAATTTACAAAGCAATACGACTAATAGACGATAATGTAAATCTAGAGAAGCTTCTAATAGAAGTACCGTAGATGAAAAAAATTAATATTGCACTTTTTATTTTTTTACTAAAGTACAGCGTTTATTGCAATAGTTTATTCTAGGGAGCATACCCATGTTTGAGTGGGAATGCTCATTTTTTAATTATTATAAGGAACAATGCAATTGACAGTTAATGCAATGAAGCAGTTATCTCACTACTTACTACTTTGTGTGTTCGTGACTATAGGAACTGCAACCACACCTGTCTTCTGTTTATGTAATAAACTTGATAATGGCTAACGTTTATGCTGGTAATCTTAGGAAATCCTTCCATAACAAATGAATTATAGGTATTTAGATATATAGTCATTGGTGCAAGTGACAGATCTGGATTTAGGAGAAATGATAGTCTTTACAATCTAGTTACATCGGATGCTTAAGACACAGAAAATATACTATAGAAAATGATTGGATAAAGCATTACTGTATTTGACCTTTTTGTAAAGCAAGTACGAAAGATCAACACAGCAGATATTAGCAATGAAATAGATACTGATGGACTAGCGGAAGTTCAGTACGCAGTGGAGCTTAATAAAGCTGGCGTAACACTTAATTTTTATTGTTGTAGACTAAAAACCTATTGCATTATAAGGAGTGCTTACTGTCTTACTATTTATATTTTCAAGAATTGCAACAAATAACTTGTTTAAAAAGTGAAGCTGGAGATATAACCTTATCCATGTAGGGTATTGGTTGATTTCACTTGCACTAGTAGGCGGAGTACTTTTTGCTACATTAGATTTTGGTCTATTTAGTTAGACTAACTATCAATTCAAATAATTTTGTTAAACCCAGTTAAATAATTTCTTACTGAGCTTTTTCTTTTTCATGTATATTTATCTCTTATGATAGATATAAGAATAATAATTGCCGCAATATTACTAGGTCTCTTAGGGTGTAAAACAGAATCTGATCAACCCTTATCTGTAAACTCTGTGAATGTTATATCGGTAGACACATCGAAAACTCTGAGTCGTATTGCTTTTGGGTCTTGTAGTGACGAAGATGAGCCCCAACCTATTTGGAAATATATAGTATCTAATGAAGCGGATCTTTGGATTTGGTTAGGAGATATGATTTATGGAGATAGTGATAATCCTAAGGTACTAGAAGAAAAATATAATGAACAATTAGCAAATTTGGAATATCAGAAGTTACTAAGTAGTACAGCTGTTATAGGCATATGGGATGATCATGATTATGGTGAAAATGATGGAGACAAGAATTTTGCGATTAAGAAGGAGAGTAAAGAATTAATGGTAAATTTTTTGAATATTGATAAAGACGCGGATGTGCGTAAAAGAGAAGGTGCTTATCAGTCATACACATTTGGGGAAGGGGAAAAGAAGGTTAAAATATTACTGTTAGATGGAAGATACTTTAGAGACGAACTCAAGAATAATATAGTTAGAAGTGGTCAGAGGTACCATAAGAATGAAGCTGGAGACATATTGGGTGAAGCACAATGGAAATGGTTAGAAAATGAGCTTAGTAATAGTGACGCTGCGATACATATTATTGGATGTGGTATTCAATTCGTCCCCGTAGAGCATAACTATGAAAAATGGGCTAACTTCCCAATGGCTCATCAAAGATTGTATAATCTACTTAATCAAACTCAACCTAGTAGAGCAATACTAATAAGCGGTGATAGACATATAGCGGAGATATCTAGTATTCAATTGGATAGCTTGGATTACCCACTTTATGATATTACTTCAAGTGGTTTGACACATTCTTATGAAAAGGTAGATCAGAATGGTGAGCCTAATCAGTATAGGGTTAATAATATATTATCAGGACAAAAGAACTTTGCTCAGTTGGAAATCGATTGGTCAGTAGTACCACCGAATGTCAAGGCTGAAATTAGAGGCCTAGGAAATCATATCATTTACGAACATCAATTGTATAAGTAATGGAATTAAAGCCAGATCCAGCAATTCTGCTTGCCCTTATTACAACTGTGATGCCCTATGGCAAGTACAAGGGCAGACTTATTTGTGATATACCTGAGAGTTATTTGATTTGGTGTCAAACTAAAGATGCTTGGCCAAAAGGAAAACTCGGGGATCTACTGAAGAATGTTTTCGTGATCAAGGAAAATGGATTGGATTATTTATTTAAGGAGTTGATAGACATTCATAATTAATAAGGATGAAAAAGTGGTATTATAATATCCCCCATGCGGTGACTATGCTATTTGGCATTATAGTTTTAGTGACTATTTTGACATATATTTTGCCTGCAGGAACTTACGAGCGAGTAATGGTAGATGGAAGAAGTAGGGTTGTCCCTAATTCATACTCTCAAGGTACTTCTAGTCCTATATCTCTACTTGGAATGTTTAGAGCGATACCTCTAGGATTCAAGGCTGCGTCAGATATCATCTTCATAGTTTTGGCCGGTAGTATCATGTTTGGTATCATGGAAAAATCAAAAGCTGTTGAAAATGCAGTGGGTACTTTAGTAAGGAAATTGGGATTAGAGAGAAAATATCTAATTGTAGTGATTCTTACATTCATCTTTGGTATGCTAGGAGTTGCTGTTGGATATGAAAATAATATAGCGCTTGTTCCTATTGCAGCGCTTGTAAGTATTGCACTCGGAGGAGATCTTATATTAGCCGCGGGTATATCGGTAGGTGCCATGACTGTTGGTTTTGGTCTATCTCCGATCAATCCATATACAGTGGGAACTGGGCATAAGATTGCCGAACTTTCCATGTTTAGCGGATGGGAAGTAAGAACATTTTTATGTGCCGCGGCGCTTTCCATGATGGCCTATTATAATGTGAGGTATTTTAAGAGAATTACTTCTGATTATAAGTTAGGTCTTGGACATGGATTAGATGAGAAAGGATTGACTCTTTCACATCCTATTGATAGCTATAAAATGAATGTAAATAGTTGGTTAGTGATTTCGATATTTCTGATTGGATTAGGGGTATCTCTCTTTGGAGTGTTCAATCATGGATGGTATATTAATGAGTTATCAGCCATTTTCTTAATGATTGCTTTTGCTTGTGGTGTAGGTTCAAAAATGAGTGGAGATACGATTAGTGCGTCTCTACTCGATAGTGTATCCAAAGCAGCTCCCGGTGCATTTATGGTTGGCTTCGCAACTACTATTAAGGTGCTTATGGACGAAGGGCAAATCGGTGACACGATATCATTTTATCTTGCAGATATGTTGCAAGGATTACCATTGTATGCTTCAGCTATATCTATGTCATTATCTCAATGCGTGATCAATCTCTTTATACCTTCAGGCAGTGGACAAGCATTAGCCACCTTACCAGTAATGATCCCATTAGGAGAGGTGCTGGGTTTGACAAGACAGAGTACAATTCTTGCATTTCAAATAGGTGATGGAGTGACCAATTTAGTGAATCCTACATTGGGAGGACTTATAGCTATGCTAAGTATGTGTAGAGTTCCTTTGGATAGGTGGTTGAGATTTATTTCCCCTATTGTAGTATCAGTTTTATTATTGTCTTGGGTGGTCCTCGTATTAGCTGTTATGATAGGGTATTGATGAAATTCTAAGGTATATTGGTTAATCTCATTTATTTATGAATAACGAAACTGAATCATTGAAAACTTTAAAGATCCAGAGCAGTATTGATAATCTCTGCTTGTTGCATATCATGCTTCTTCTTGTATCCAGTAGCTGGTGACGCACTTGCAGGTCTTGAGATTGGATCGATATCTACCTTACGCATGTACCCCAACATGAAGCTCCATGCTCCCATATTTTGTGGTTCCTCTTGCACCCAATATTTTTCAGCTTTAGTGTAATCTTTTAATATTGCATCTATTTGAGTTTGTGGGAAAGGATAGAGTTGCTCTATACGTACGATAGCCACATTTTTGATCTTATTCTTTTCTCTTGCTTCCAGAAGATCATAATAGATTTTACCAGTGCAAAGAAGAAGTCTTTTCGCTTTTTCCCCAGTTACTTTATCGTCACCGATTACTTCTTGGAAAGTGTTGTTAGTCGTAAACTTTGATGGATTACTTACACATAGAGGGTGTCTCAGAAGTGACTTGGGAGACATATTGATCATAGGTTTACGGAAAGGTCTCACTATCTGTCTGCGAAGTGCATGGAATAGGTTAGCTGGGGTAGTTAGGTTTGTTACAGTAATATTGTATTCTGCACATTGCTGCAGGAATCTTTCTATTCTAGCACTCGAGTGCTCAGGTCCTTGTCCTGCATATCCGTGTGGCAGTAATAATACCAAGCCACTCATCCGCTGCCATTTACTTTCAGCAGCCACAATATATTGATCAACTATAGTCTGGGCTCCATTATAGAAGTCACCAAATTGTGCTTCCCATATTACTAATGAATTAGGAGTAGCGAGTGAATATCCATATTCAAATCCCATTACTGCAAATTCAGATAATAAAGAATTGAAGATCATAAATTCACCTTGATCGCCAGTCATTTCACTAAGTCTATTGTATTCTTCGTATGTATTGGCATCTCTATATATCGCATGCCTATGAGAGAATGTTCCTCTCTTAACATCCTGTCCACTCATACGAACATTTTTACCTTCGAGTAAGATGGATCCATATGCCATTAGCTCTGCCATCGCCCAATCGATTTTCTTAGCATCGTATAGTTTTTGCATACCCTTACGCAGTCTATTAACTTTCGACAGCGGTGTAAATCCTTCAGTCAATCTCATGAGATGTTCTTGGATCTGATCGACTTTCTTTTTTGTAATACCAGTCTTTGGCGATTTTTCAAAGTCTTTAGCTTCTGCTTTTCTTAGTTTTCTCCATGCTTTTTCTGGTTCCTGATATTCATATGGAAGTGGCTTTACCTTAACTTTGTCTAATTTTCCTTGCAAGTCAGACCAAAAATCTTGTTCCAACTTTTCTGCCATCTCTTTTTCTAATTCACCTCTTTTCGTAAGTGTCTTTACATATAATGCACGTGGATTCTCATGCTTAGAGATTAGTTCATACATTTTTGGTTGAGTGAATTTCGGATCATCTCCTTCATTGTGACCATGCTTACGGTAACATACCATATCTATAAATACGTCATTATTAAATTTCTGACGATACTCGATTGCCAATTGGGATACAAAAGCAACTGCCTCGGGATCATCACCATTGACATGGAACACAGGCGCTTGCACAAGACTAGCTGCTGCAGTACAATATGTAGATGATCTTGCGTCATCAAAGTCAGTTGTAAATCCAATCTGATTATTGATTACGTAGTGGATTGTACCACCTGTATAATATCCTTCTAGCTGACTCATCTGCACAGTTTCATATACTACACCTTGACCGGCTACGGCGGCATCACCGTGTATGAGTATAGGTAAAATCTTATCATAGTCGCTACCGTACATAATATCCGCTTTGGCTCTCGCAAATCCTTCTACCACCGGACCTACTGACTCAAGGTGAGAAGGATTAGGTACCATTTTGATATCTACTTTGTTACCCTTACTTGTTACTCGTTGTGTAGAGAATCCTAAGTGATATTTCACATCTCCATCACCGAATGCCATATCTGGTACTGCGGTACCTTCAAATTCATTGAAGATCTGTTCATAAGTTTTAGCCATAATGTTGGCTAGTACGTTGAGACGGCCTCTGTGTGCCATTCCGATGATACATTCTTTGACGCCATCATTAGCTGCGTTGGATATTATAGTATCGAGGGCTACGATTGCAGATTCTCCACCTTCAAGTGAAAATCTTTTTTGTCCTACATATTTTGTATGTAAGAAATTTTCAAAAACTACTGCATCATTAAGTCTTTCTAGTATATTTTTCTTTTGGTCGATGTCAAATCCAAAAGCATTATCTGTTGTTAGGCTTTCTACTTTTGATCTGAGCCACAAACGTTTTTCACGATCATTTATATTGGAAATTTCAAATCCTATATTGCCGCAGTAGATATGTTTTAGCCTATCTATAATCTGTTGCAGCGTAGCATTTTTTAATCCTATTTCTTCTCCAGATGTAAATGTGTTTTGTAGATCGGATTCAGTAAGGCCATAATCAGATAAATCTAAGTGAGGTGCTCTATCTCTACGGCTTTGAATTGGATTGGTAGTAGCTAATAAGTGTCCTCTAGTACGGAATCCGTTTATGATAGATAACACACTAAATTCCTTAGTGTTAATAGTAACGCCACTTGTTGTAGGACTAGATCCATCGTCAGAGGCTCCACTAGCAAATTCGAATCCATCAAAGAATATTCTCCAACCTTCATCTACAGATGTAGGGTCATTAGCATATTGCTTATACATGTTTTCTATGAAGGTAGGGTGTGCGTTGTATACGTATGAGTAATCTTTCACGGCATTATATTTTTGTATATTCTTTATGTCTCTGCAAATATGCCAACTATATCAATCAATAGTTACACACAGCAGGTGAAATGTCCATCTAAAAGGATGAAAACAGTCAACTTTAACAAGATTAGCTCTTTTATTACAAAAAAGACGCCATAAAATTGAAAGAGTTGAATATTAATTAAGCTTATTAAAAATAAAATTTAGATTAATCTAACTATTTTGGTATCTGCTGAAATTTGCATTAAATTTTGACCAAAGTAAAATGTAGATAGTAAGACTAGGGCTATGGAGAGTAAAAAATGTTCATGTGCTCAAACTTGCCCTTTTAGCTTTTTTAATTTTTTTGATATAATAGGGGTAAGGATAATTTATAATCAGTAAATTCGATAGGCTTTGTAAATATTGTAAATTAATCTTGTTTAACTTCAAATTGTAATATTTGCACAAACGCTACTGTTTACAATTCTAATGTAAAGAATAATCTTTTCAGAAATTTGGCAAATTAACTATACTCGACAACACTCCATCCAATTCATATAATTACCTTTGTCTTTTGTAACGCGAACTATCATATTTCAGTCGTTATCGTTCACGATCAGAGGTTTAGAGTAACTTATGGTGGTTTTGAAGATCATGATTGACCTATTAGTCATATTCTTAAAGGAACACTATACATGATTCACTTTTTCAACCACTCGACTAGTAACGTATATGCAGTACAGCTCGATGCACCACTAAGCGAAGAATCTATCCAAAAACTCAATTGGTTATTTGGAAATACTCAGGTACTATCAGACATAGCGTTATCCGCAAAGTATCTAGGCCCACGTGCGGCTATGATTACTCCATGGAGTACTAATGCTGTTGAGATTACTCAGAATATGGGTATCTCAGGTATCGTTAGGATAGAATTGTTTAAATTTCATGATGTTGGCCACGCTTTTGATCCTATGATTTCTCAGGTATATGATGGATTAAATCAAGAGATGTTTACCGTCTCTGTGACTCCAGAAGTAGTACAGCAGATCACAGACATAGCCGCATACAATACCAAAGAAGGTCTTTCTCTATCTAAAAATGAGGTTCAATACTTAGTAGATCTATCCATTAAGATAGAGCGGCCATTGACAGATTCTGAAGTATTCGGATTTTCACAGGTCAATAGTGAGCATTGTAGGCACAAGATATTTAATGGTGCATTCATCATAGATGGTGAGAAGATGCCAGAGTCATTATTTTCATTGATCAAGAAGACGGCTAAGGCCTTTCCTAATGAGATCGTATCCGCATACAAAGACAATGTAGCATTTATCAAAGGGCCTAAAGTAGAGCAATTTGCTCCTGCACAGCCAGATGTACCTTCATATTATGAGACCAAAGATTTTGAATCTGTGATTTCTTTAAAAGCAGAGACGCACAATTTCCCTACGACTGTAGAGCCATTCAATGGTGCAGCGACGGGGTCAGGTGGAGAGATCAGAGATAGACTAGCTGGTGGACAAGGGTCTATACCGGTGGCTGGTACGGCATTATATATGACATCATATAGTAGACTCGCGGATAATAGACCTTGGGAGCAAGCGATGGACGAGCGTAAGTGGCTTTATCAAACTCCGATGGATATATTGATAAAGGCGAGTAATGGAGCTTCAGATTTTGGCAATAAATTCGGACAGCCATTGATTTGTGGGTCATTATTGACTTTTGAACATACAGAAGGAGAGCAAGAGCTAGGATTCGATAAAGTAATCATGCAAGCCGGCGGAATCGGATACGGTAAGGCTGAGCAGGCCATAAAGAAAGAACCGCAAAAAGGAGACGAAATCGTAATTCTCGGTGGAGACAATTATCGAATCGGTATGGGTGGTGCTGCGGTATCATCTGCAGATACAGGTGCACTCGGATCAGGCATTGAGCTCAACGCGATTCAAAGATCTAATCCTGAGATGCAAAAACGTGCTGCCAATACGGTAAGAGCGATGGTGGAGCTAGACGAAAATCCAATTGTATCTATCCATGATCATGGTGCAGGTGGACACCTTAATTGTTTATCGGAGCTTGTAGAAGATACTGGAGGAATCATCAATCTAGAGAAGCTACCTATAGGGGATCCAACCCTCAGTAGCAAAGAGATCATCGGCAACGAATCTCAAGAGCGAATGGGATTAGTGATCTGCGAAAAAGATATTGACCTACTCAATAGGGTAGCAAAAAGAGAACGATCTCCATTATATCAAGTAGGAAAAGTAACTGGAGACCATAGATTTACATTTGAAGATAAGACGGCTCAGAATCCTATGGATTTAGCATTGTCAGATATGTTTGGCAGTAGTCCAAAAACGATCATGGAGGACAAAAAGCTAAATTGTACCTATAAGCCACTAAGTTATCATGGTGGAGAATTTAAATATTATTTAGAAGACGTTCTGAGATTAGAAGCAGTCGCCTGCAAAGATTGGCTGACGAATAAAGTAGATAGATGTGTAGGAGGAAAAGTAGCGAAGCAACAATGTGCTGGCCCACTCCAATTGCCGCTCAATGATGTAGCCGTTATGGCTTTAGATTATTCAGGTGTGCAAGGTATTGCTACGAGTATGGGTCATGCACCTGTGAGTGGATTGATTGATGCAGCAGCAGGCTCTAGAAATGCGATTGCGGAATGTCTGACTAACCTCATATGGGCACCTCTAGACAAAGGTATAAAGTCTGTATCTCTGTCTGCCAACTGGATGTGGCCTTGTAAATATGAAGGAGAGGATGCAAGATTGTATTCTGCGGTAGAAGCAGTTTCTGATTTTGCAATCGGACTAGGTATTAATGTACCTACAGGAAAAGATTCGCTATCGATGGCGCAGAAGTATGGTGATAAGACGGTACTTGCTCCAGGGACAGTAGTCATTTCATCTGCAGCTCATTGCGACGATATCACTAAGATTGTAGAACCAGTGTTACAAGTTGATAAAGGTGCAATCTATTATATAGATATGTCAAATGATGTGTTGAAGTTAGGTGGATCATCATTTGCGCAGACGAGAGCTGCTATAGGTGACAAAGCACCAGATATATTTAATGCTACGGAATTTGCTCGTAAATTTCAAGTGATACAAAATGCGATTAAGTTAAATATGATATCTGCCGGTCATGATATTTCTGCCGGTGGTATAATTACTACATTGTTAGAAATGTGTTTTGCAGATCCTAAGATCGGTGTTAATGTGGACCTCAGTGGAGTAGGAGATGGTGATTTCATAAAGACATTATTCGCAGAAAATGCTGGTGTAATTATCCAAGCCAATGATGATAAACTGGAAAGTTATCTAGGGCAAGAAGGGATCAAATTTGTAAAGTTAGGAGCAGTGACTTCTGTTCCGAAAATTGAGCTGGGTTACGACGGTCAAAATGATACTCTAGACATAGCGTACTACAGAGATATATGGTACGAATCATCGTTCCTCTTAGACAGTAAGCAGACTGCAAATGGCCTTGCCAAAGAGAGATACGACAATTATAAAGTACAGCCACTTAATTACACATTTCCACAAAATTGGAGTGGACAATTACCTTGTAGAGATGCAATCAACCATAGACCAAAAGCTGCGATTCTTAGAGAGAAGGGTAGTAACTCTGAGCGTGAGATGGCCAATGCATTATACCAAGCAGGCTTCGAGGTCAAAGATGTGCACATGACAGATCTTATATCTGGAAGAGAGACATTACAAGACATTCAGTTTCTAGGAGCTGTAGGAGGATTTAGTAATAGTGATGTACTCGGTTCTGCAAAAGGATGGGCTGGAGCCATCAAATACAATGATAAAGCACGAAAGGCGATCATGGATTTCTTCCAAAGAGAAGACACTCTATCGATAGGAATATGTAATGGATGTCAGCTTTTCTTAGAGTTAGATCTCATCAATCCTGAGCAAGCTAATGATCAGCCATCACGTATGACGTACAACGATTCTAAGAAGCACGAGAGTAACTTTACTTCTGTTACTATAAAAGAGAACACTAGTGTGATGTTATCATCTCTAGCGGGTTCTACTCTCGGAGTTTGGATCTCGCATGGTGAAGGAAAATTCTCATTACCTAAGTCCGAAGATGAGTATAACGTAGTAGCCAAATATGGTTACGATTCTTATCCATCAAATCCCAATGGTAGCGATTATAATGTTGCTATGTTATCGAGTACTGATGGTAGGCACTTAGCAACGATGCCACATATCGAGAGATCATTCTACGCTTGGAACTGGGCACATTATCCTAGTGATAAAGCAGACAAAGTCAGTCCATGGGGAGAGGCTTTTGTGAATGCAAGAAAATGGTGTGAGAAATAAGAGTCTCTTGTTTTTCAATTAAGACGTTTTAATACAATACTGCTCAAGAGAACCTAAGATAGTTAATATATTTCCTCTTTTAGGTTGTTTCACTTGTTTTGTTCAATGTTTACTATTGATAGGATATTGCTCTCAATATCTCCTTTCTGATCAACACCGACAGTTAAGATTATTTTTCTTTATTAACTTCCATGCTGTAAATATATATAACATGAAAGTCTACTTATACTTCGCTTTAATTCTTGTCATTTTTTCTTGTCAATCGCAGGAAACAAAAATACCGGTAGGTCCAGATAAATCCCCAGGCTCATGGATGTACAATCAACGTGCGTATCCCAATGGTATCGACAAAGAAGCAAAAGCCTTAGCTGAACTTCAATACAGAAGAATGACTGATGTGAAAAATGGAACATTCAATGAAAAATGGCAACAAGTAGGTCCTGTAAATGTCGGAGGGCGCATTACCGATATTGCTTTGCATCCTACGGATAAGAATATCATTATCGCAGGATCATCAGTTGGTGGCATATGGAGGTCTGTAGACAAAGGCTTTAACTGGGAATTGGTATTTGATGAGCCAGGAGGATTATCAATAGGAAATTTGACTATTGCAAATAGTGAACCTAACACCATATACGCAGGTACAGGAGAAGCCAATGGTTCGGCCACCTCTGGTGCTTTTTTTGGTAATGGTATTTATAAATCTACTGACGGAGGAGACAGTTGGGTAAATATGGGTTTAGAAAATTCTGACCATATTGGTAGAGTAATAGTACATCCAGAAGATAGTGATATAGTATATGTAGCTGCAGCAGGAAAGCTCTATCGTAAGAATGAAGAAAGAGGAATATTTAAAAGTGAAGATGGCGGAGCTACTTGGGATCGAAAGTTATTTGTGAGTGATAGTACTGCGGCTATAGATGTAAGTATGAGTCCTATGGCTCCAGATATTTTATTTGCCTCTACTTGGGAGCGTACTAGATTTCCTCAAGGTAGAGTGTATGGTGGAAAATCATCAGGACTTTATAGATCTATAGATGCTGGAGAGAATTGGGAATTGATGACTAATGGTGTACCCAGCAATGCAGACTCTTTGGGTAGGATAGGAGTATATGTATCACCTACAGATCCTCAAGTGGTCTATTCAGTTTTCTCTAAAGATCCAATCACCAATAGATTTTTAGGGATATTTAAATCAATAGACCAAGGTAATAGCTGGACGGAAATAAGTAATGGTGAATTAGAGAGTGCATTCTCAGGCTTTGGTTGGTTTTTTGGTAATGTAAGAGTTAATCCCGCTGATCCAGACGATGCTTTAGTAGTAGGTTTTTTAAACTATAACTTTAATGGGGACTTTTGGGATTCATGGGAAGGAGGGTATCATGTTGATCAACATGCGTACGAATTTCATCCATTAGATTCAGAATTTCGAGTATTCGGAAATGATGGAGGAATATATATTACAGAAGATGGAGGAGAGAATATTCGTCATGTAGAGACAATTCCTAACAACCAATTTTATGAATGTAAAATCCATCCAATATCTGATAGTACATACTTCGGTGGTGCTCAAGACAATGGAACGCTAGTCACACAAAATTTAGGAATAGATGGATACGAAAGAGTCACCGGTGGAGATGGATTTGTAATCCAATTTGACCAAGTGAATACTTCTGTCCTATACACTGAAAGTCAATTTGGTGCGATCAATCGAGTGGATGATGTTTCCTTTTCTGCGACAGGTATAAGACCAGATGAAGCTGGATCAGAACGACGAAATTGGAATACACCTTTTGTCACTATTCCAGATCAAGAAGGTGGAATTATTTATGGTGCAGAGCGAGTATATTATTCTAGTGACTTTGGCGATAGCTGGACAGCGATAAGTGATGATCTTACAGATGGAGAGTTCGGTTCTATGTCGACACTTGACGTCTCCAAAGTCGACCAAAATATAATGATAGCTGGTACTGATGATGGAAATGTGCATATCACAACAGACTTAGGCCTCAAATGGACAGAAATATCAGAAGACTTGCCAGAAGTATCTGTGTCGAGTGTAGTTACAGATCCATTAGAAGAGTCGACTGTGTACGTTACTTTCTCAGGATATAGATTTAATGATTATCTGCCACATGTATTCAGGTCGGTAGATTATGGAGCCACTTGGACGGACATAAGTTCAAACTTGCCAGAAGTCCCAGTCAATGAAATAGTAATCGATCCTATACTACCCAACACATATTATCTGGCTACCGACTTAGGAATATTTTCAACTGAAGATGCTGGTGATTCTTGGGAGGTAATGGGTGAGGACTTACCTCCGGTAATAGTTAATGATCTTGATCTACATGTAGAGAAGCGAGAATTGTTGGCAGCTACTTTTGGATATTCTATGTTCACTTACCCTTTACCTTCTCAATCACTTTCTACTAATGATACTCAGGTAAATTATTTTTCTATCTCACCTAATCCGGTAAGTGATCTATTAAATATCAATACAGAAGAAAATATCAAGATTGTCAAATTAGAAGTCATCAATATCAACGGACAATCACTGTTGAATTCTAATGCTGGAAAAAGTATTGATGTAAGTTCATTATTTGTAGGAAACTATTTACTAAGGATTGTAACAGAGAGAGGAATAGAGATTGAGAAGTTTGTGAAGATGTAAATGGTTGACTTGAGTAATATTAAATAAATACTTAGAGTGTGTATATAGAATTTTGGATTACATTCTTATTTTGATTAGCTGACTCCAGAGGCAATCTATTATTCTAGCAAAGTCATTTAGCGGTAGATGATGAATACTTCGCTTATTATTTGATAGCATTGAAAAGGACTTTAGATATTCACAGAATAAAATAGCCTAAGAAACTATCAAAGAATCTTAGGCTAAATACTCTTTATTGTAAAGAGTAGTCTAACTATTTTCTCTTGCTTGGCGCGCTTTTCTTGCGTCTCTAAAGCTTTTTATAAACATGACCATCGCAATTGCTGAAGTCGCCATCATAAGGCCAATGCGAGCTATTCCAAGATTGTCTCCAGCGTCTATTCTACCTGTCAATGGCTTTACTAATGCTACTAAGATGAGAAGAGTTAGGACCACTGCTATATGTGCGATTACTTTATTATCATATTTGATGCCATTGTTAAATACCATAAGTATGACTCCTATAAATACAGGAATAAGTGCTGTAGGCGAGGGTGTTATGCTACCAAAATATCCCCAAGCTCCCATTGAAATGAGAACTACTGCATTGATAAGATTAGCTGTCTGTGCGTTCATGATTTGTTGTTTTATGATTTGTTAGTTTTAATTATTTCCAGTAGTATCGATAGGTATGCTGATTGTGTCTATCGGCATATCTTCTAATTCTTCTTCAAAATCATCACCAAACTCTTCTTCAAATTCATCTAATTGTTTTTTGTTTTCTATGATCTCTGCTTGTTCTTCCTCTGGTGTAATTTCTTTGTATTTGGTACAGTCCACTATTTCTTTAAATCCATATGGAGGAGCTGGGAAATTGACATTCGTATTTAAGTTTATTTCTTCATCGTCTTCAAGTCTCTTAAGGTATTTCTGTACTATTGGTCTTGCAAGTACATACCCTTGCCCTTCATCTAATGAGAGAAATCTGATCCATCGATCATCACCTCCAACCCAAGTTCCCGACACTAAATTAGGAGTGATGGACATAAACCATCCATCGGTATAATCATTAGTCGTACCAGTCTTTCCTCCTACTGGAGTTTTGATGCCTAGTCCGTATTTTCCACCTACATTATTTTGTAGCATATCTACCATCACAGCATTGTACTTAGGGTTGATAGCTACTTTTTTATCTGGTATTGCATTATATATCACATTACCACTTTTATCTTCTATTCGTTTGATAAATATTGGTTCTGTATACATTCCATTATTAGCAAATGTAGTATACGCGCCGGTCATTTCGTATAGACTTAGGTTTACCGCACCTAGACTTATAGAAGGTAGGTTTGGTACTTTTATTTCATTATTAGTTACTTCTTCATCCACATTGATGCCTACATTTCTGAGTAGTTCTCTGACTACTTGTACAGTACCCATTTCTTTTACTAGACGTACAGTGATACTATTCTTGGAATATAGTAGTCCATGGTATAGGTTGTATTTGTTCAAAGTAAATTCTCCATTAGCATTTGCAGGAGTCCATTCATCCTGTAGATCAAAGTTAGCATCTCCAGGAGCGATCGTGTATTGAATATCATCGAATGTTGTACAAGGTGATATTCCCATCATGCCGATTGCCGTGGCATATACAAATGGCTTTATTGTAGATCCTACTTGACGCTGAGAATTTACATGATCATACTTAAAGTATTGGTGATTAACACCACCCACCCATGCTTTGATATATCCTGTTTTAGGATCTACTGATAGCAAGCCAGACTGAAGCATCATGTTGTGATATCTTACTGAATCTAGTGGAGTCATTTTCACTTCCTTTTCTTGCTCTTCACTGTAGTCAAAGACCATCATTTTTACCTCAGTATTGAACGACTTATCATATGCAGCTATGAATGATTTCCAATTATTCTTGAGTTCTGTCCAGTCTTTCATTTTCATAATCGACTTGTATTCATCTAAATAATTGCTCTTGATATAGTTGTCCTTAATCTCTTTTCTAAATCCATTTTTTTTGCTTTCTACACGAATCATCGCTTTGATTGCATTATCTGTAAATGGAGTTTCAGTATATCTGTCCCTTAGTTTTGCGATATTTGCACTTAGGTGTTTGTTTCTTAGACTTATGTATCTATCCGAAGCTCTTATCCTTCTTTCAAAAATATCGTTTCTTATCTTTCTTTGTGAAGCATCCGCTTCATACTTCCATGGATTTTTATCTTTCCATACGCTATCAAATCTTTCTTGATTCCATTTCATATGCTCGGTCACGGCCTCTTCTGCATGCTTTTGATAGCGTAAGTCTAGGGTTGTAAAAATCTTCAGTCCGTCGGTATAGATGTTGTAACTAGTGCCGTCAGATTTATTGATGTCATTTTCTTTGAATAACTTTCGCAGCCACTTAGTTAGTTCTGCTCGGAAATATGGCGCTGGACCTTCAGACTGAGTCTTTCGTTGAAATTCATCCATATTGACATCCTTGACGATCAATGAGTCATAGGCTACTCTGTCTAGTTTGTCAGCCTTCTCCATTTGGCTAAGAACGATATTTCTTCTTCTTTTAGCTTTATCCGGAAATCTTAGTGGATTGTATAAACTTGGATTCTTAAGCATTCCAACAAGTATCGCTGCTTCATCGACACTTAGATTTTCTTGCTCCTTACTGAAATACGTCTGTGATGCCGCTTGTATTCCATGGGCACCATTGATAAATTCAAACTTATTGAGATACATAGCCATGATCTCTTCCTTAGTATAGCTACGCTCTATTTTTACGGCAGTCATCCATTCTTTGAGCTTTACTTTTACGAGTTCAAATGAACGTTTTATCTTACTCATTCCTAATAGGCTGGGCCTCTTGAAAAGAAGCTTCGCGAGCTGTTGCGAAATAGTACTGCCTCCACCAGAACTCTCCTGTCGCAGTAGTACGGTTTTAAATGCAACTCTAGATAGAGCCCGTACATCTATACCACTATGGCTATGGAACCTCTCATCTTCTGTAGAGAGTAAAGCATCTACAATAAATGGAGATATCTGATCATAGTGCACAGGTACTCTATTTTCGATATAGTATTTTCCAAATGTAGTACCGTTATCATCATAAATGATAGAAGCTTGATCGTACTCAGGATTCTCTAGATCTTCAAATGATGGTAAGTCTTGTTTGGATATATAGTTGAAAAATAAGAATGTGCCTATCACTAAAGCTATGGCCCCTATCCATAGCATTAGCATAACTATTTTAAGGGTTTTTTCCTTTTTCCACTTTTTCTCAATTGTAGTCTCTTTTTCTATCTCCATGTTGGTATAAACAATTATTGTTTATCTGGTTGCCCAAAGATACTTAACTGTAGGCAGATTTCAAATGAATGTCATTGTGTATCATGTATTGACTATTTAGGTATTAAACCTTACATAGTTTGAAATTTCGTGATTCTATCTTTTCTTTTATCATTGTTATCTTTATCGCTTAATGTATATATGGTGAAAAAACTGAAAATAGGATTTGATGCCAAGCGTCTCTTTCATAATCGTACGGGATTAGGGAATTATAGCCGTACTTTAGTACGAAATCTTCAACGATTGTATCCAGAGCATGAGTATCACCTTTTTACACCTAAGATCAGCCAAGATTCAGAGGTATTATATTTTTTGGATAAAGAGAAGTTTATTATTCATACCTGTAATGGGAATTTCGGATCATTTTGGCGGAGTAGAGGAGTGACCAAAGAAATCAACGCTGTAGGGATGGATATATATCATGGACTTAGCCATGAAATACCGCTCAATAGCCATTCTTTAGATGCGAAGACGGTTGTTACTATGCATGATCTGATATTTGAATATTATCCTGAGCAGTTTGGTTTATTGGATCGCTATATATATAAGCGAAAGTATAGATATGCCGCTAAGAATGCAGATCAGATAGTAGCGATTAGTGAAAGTACCAAGAAAGACTTAAATGTTTTATATAAGGTAAATCCTTCCAAGGTATCAGTGGTTTATCAAAGTTGTCATCCAGCATTTTACAACACGTCAAAGTCACCTCAGTCATGTGAAAAATACTTACTTTATGTAGGTTCATTGATTGAAAGAAAATCTTTTTTGCTGATAGTGGAAGCGATGGCTAACATATCAAAGGATAAAAGGGTTAAGGTAAAAGTAGTAGGTAGGGGCGGCCTCTATGCTAACCGAATAAAATCAAGAATATCAGAGCTAAGTCTAGGTAAGTATTTCGAGTTTTTGGATCATGTAGATAATGAAGCTTTGCTCTATATTTACGATAATGCTATCGCTATGGTTTATCCTTCCATCTATGAAGGTTTTGGTATACCTCTTATAGAGTCACTTTATCGTGATACACCTGTAATTACTACTACGGCATCATCCTTGCCCGAAGCTGCTGGTCCAGGGGCCATTTATATAGAGCCCAATGACAAAATCGAATTAACTAATGCAATCATGGATATAGTTTCAAATCATACTCTGAGAAATGAGTTAACTCAAAAAGGCAAAGCCTACGTTTCAGAGAGATATACTGATGAAATAACGGCTAAAGGAATGATGGAGGTATATATGAAGATGGTAGAGTAAAATATTAATATTGCCGAGTTGACTAATTTGTTGTGTCCATCACTGAAGTGTTAATTCCGTTAGGCTTTATATAGATACTAATGAGACGACTGATATGGGCACTATAATTTCTCTATGATTATATAAGAAGTATGGAAATTTGCAGAGCACTGATGTCGTATATTAAGATACGAAAACTGTAAACTAGTTTTCATTGGTAATCAAATCTTTTTAGATAATAACCATGACACATATTGACAAACTAAAAGATATACAAACTTTCATATGTGAAAGTTAACGATTATGCTAAAACCCAGATAGTACAATATTTTTATGCTTTAAACCAAGATGGTTTGAATAGACAATAGTTTTTAAATCAATTCTAATAGAAGAATGTGGAACTTATAGTCCAAAAATCCGATTGATTAGTTAAATTAGTAATGACTTTTTTTAAATAAACTTAATAAAACATGGCAGTCCATAAAATGAAAGTAAAGGTGCTCGATACTACCAGCTCTTTTGTAGGTATCAAGTACATTAACAGTAATTCTAAGAGCAGAATGAAAGTGGACGATTTCATCAGAGATTACGATAGAGGTATTCTTGAAGTAATAAACCCAGATGCCATAGTAAAACTTATAGGGAAAAAGGCTCCAAAAGCTAAAAAGGAGGCTGAATAGGCAACTTTATCCCGCATAAAAAATCCTCCTCAGGAATACTGATGAGGATTTTTTAATTATATCGAAGTTCGAAATTAGATCAATTCACCATTCTAAATTCCCTTTCATACCTTTACTATTATGAAGAACATCCTATTATATGGTCAGACAGTGAAGCTGACAGACACAGGGATTATTAAAGCACTACTCCAAAAGCTAGAAGACTCCCCTCTAGATTATTATATATTTGATGGATACAAATTATCTTTAAATGAAGCTAGTATAGAATATGAAGATCGATCTGCGATCAATACCAAGGATGATCTAGAGACCAATGCTATTGATCTCATCATTACATTAGGTGGGGATGGCACGATACTAAAGGCAACTAATCTCGTGCAAGATCTAGATATTCCTATCATGGGTATCAATATGGGTAGATTAGGATTCTTAGCCAATATCGAAAAGTCGAAGATCCTGTCAGCCGTAGATACCATTATCGCAGGAGATTTCTTTACTGAAGAACGTAGCATGTTGTCTCTCCAGAGTAATTTACCCCTGTTTGAGGATATGCCTTTTGCTCTCAATGACTTTACTATACATAAGAGAGATACCTCATCCATGATCACAATTACAGTGATGGTAGATGACAAATATCTCAATTCCTATTGGGCGGATGGTTTGATCTTTAGTACACCTACAGGTTCAACAGGATATTCACTGAGTTGTGGTGGTCCTATAATCTCACCAGACTCTGGCAATATTGTCATCACACCTATAGCACCACATAATCTTAATGTAAGACCCATAGTCATATCTAATGATGCAGAAATCAGTGTCAGAGTAGAAGGAAGATCAGAAAATTTTCTTTGTACGATGGACTCTAGATATGAAACCATTACAGCAAAGCATAAGATCACACTTACAAAATGTCCATTTCATACTAAGCTAGCACATCTCAATGGCACAGATTTCATGCAGACTATTAGAGAAAAAATGCTTTGGGGATTGGATAAGAGGAATTAGACAAATAGTGGCTTGCTCAGTATAAGCTCATGGACTCCGAAAAACAAGATCTATTAAGCACAGAACAATAATATCTATTACAAGAAGTGAATTTCTTAGTTGTTAAAACAAGCCTTAAGGCGGCACAAAAAGGCTTGCTGAAAAATCAACAAGCCTCTTGAATATCGTTTTGTAAGATTACTCTTACTTCTTTTTGTTGCTTTTTTGTAGGTAGTTTTCTAATGCCATCGACATGGATGGTGACTCGGGAGCAGGTGCTTTGATATTGACGATAAGATTTCTATCATCTACAGCTTTAGCAGTTGAGTTGCCAAATACTGCTATCCGTGTATCTTTCTGTTCGTATCCTGGAAAGTTCTCAAATAGAGAATCAATACCGAGAGGGCTAAAGAAGATAAGTACGTCATATGTGACATTTTCTAGATCAGATAGATCACTAGCCACTGTTCGATACATCATGAGATCTTGGAAATCAAGATCCTTTTTCTTTAGATAACTCACTACGTCTTTAGCTCCTAGATTAGAGCATGGAAGAATAAATTTCTCTTTGCTATGCTTCGTGAAGTAGTTATTGAGGTCGTCGATACGTCTCTTCCCTACAAAAACTTTACGCTTTCTATAAACAATGAATTTCTGTAGGTAATTAGCGATTGCCTCAGATAGACAGAAATACTTAGTATCTTGAGACATCTGTATTCTCATATCTTGACACAATCTGAAGAAGTGCTCAATAGCATTCTTACTGGTGAAAATTACAGCAGAGAATTCATCTGGACGAACTCTGTTTTTTCTGAACTGTTTTTCAGTTACAGGTTCGACGTGGATAAATTGTCTCCAGTCGATTGTCAAACCCCATTTTTTCTCTAGATCGTAATATGGTGATCTCTCAGGCTTTGGCTGAGACACAAGAATAGTCTTGATTTTCTTAAAAGAATCCTTTTGCGCAGGCTGCTGTGCAGTATTTGTACCTTTTAACGCCATAAATACTTCGTTTGTTAACCCTTTACTATTAATTCCTAATCACTTTCCTATTGTTCACCTAGTATTTTCAGTAGAATTAAAATAGGTGCAATTTCGAAAGTGCAAAGGTAGATAAAAAATTGAAATAGATTCTCACCAATAAATCTAGCACCAACAAGAAGTCCTCTAGCTGATCTAATTAGTAAGAGTATTATTATCAATCCAATGCCTACTTGCAGTGCTGCGCTACTTATCTCAACTGGGCTGAATGCGACAACTAGATTTACTGGAATGAGTACAAGACCTAAGAATATGTTGAATGACATGATCGTAAAACTATACAGGCTGCTGTCCTTTGAGATGTTGAATATGTTACCAATAAAGGCCATACTAATATGCCTCAGCAGGTAAGTGACCGTTACAGTACCGTAGATTACTAACCAATTGTTAAAGCCATCAAACCCTTTATAATACTTGGCCATTAAGTAAATAAAACAAGTAAAATTGATGAAAAATATCACATATAGCATGATATAATGCCCAGATAGACCATTATTTTCTTCTCTTTTTAATAGTTTGAGGACATTTTCATTAGTGATGGACTTTACAATTTTGGAAATAACGTTTCGCTGTACATTAATTACTATTGCCAATAGCAAGAGTGTAAATAGCACTAACCAAAAAATGAATGTATTAGTCGAATACTTTAAATGAACGATAGATCGTGTATAACTTTTTTTAGATTGACTAGTTGTGTTTGCTGATTTGGCTTGCTCTTTAAGCTCACTTCGTCGATACGGTACGTGCGATACTTCGAAAGGATTATCAATCATATAGTCCATATCATCTTTATCTACTTCATCCGACTCTTCATCTTTGGTGCCGCCTAAGTTTTCAACTTTTATACTGTCTTGATTAGTATTAGTTGAGGGTATAGATGCATATGGATCATCATTTCTGTAAACTTCAAAGCTATTTTTAATATTTTTTTGATCACTTTTTGGTCTCTTTGCGACTACTGTATCAGTACTGTTTTTATCTGTTCTTATGATTTCAAAAGGATTTGAACTTTGCTGCGCTTGACTAGTATAGGCAAGTAACAAATTTAAGCTGACTAATACATATTTGAAAATCCTCTTCACGATCACAAAGTTAAAACTTTTATTCTCATACAGATATAGAAATGAGGTGACTTTGATAAGACTGCGATGAGCATTATTTGTAATTCCTATGTTAAATTTACAATTCAATATTTACGATTGTGAAATCACACTGGTAAATATACATTTCATAGTGATGTAAATGGATGCCTTTTACAAAATGCAAATTCTCGTTAATAAGCTGTTAAGCGAAAGCCTTGGTCAGTAATTATCTATTATCTTAGTCTCTAATAATCAAACTATATTCTTAGATATATGCCAGGAAACTTAATTAGACGACTACTACTACTTGGCGCATTGGCTATTATAGGTATTATATCGATTCAGTCATATTGGCTGCTCAAAACTTGGGATCTCAAGGATAAAGAATTTGATCAGACTGTTCATATAATGCTTAGACATGTTGCGGATCGTATTGCTGACTTTCATGAAACAGAGCTACCTAAGACTAAACTCATACAGAGGCAGTCATCTAATTATTATGCTGTTAATGTCAACAGTCCAATCAATGCAAGTGTACTAGAAGATTTTCTTTACCAAGAAATGAATAACCATGGACTGAGTACCAATTTTGAGTATGCGGTTTATGATTGCTTCAGTAAGGATCTCATTTATGGCAATTATTGTGAAATGGGTGAACAGACGGAAAAGCAGGCTGAGTCTGAAGAGCTTCCAACGCTTGATAATCTTGAATATTACTTCGTAGTAAGATTCCCAAGTAGAGAGAGTTTTCTGTTGAGTAATATGAATATGACGCTTGCATTTGCCGCGATTGCTATATGTTCTGTGTTGTTTTTTTTGTATTCTATATGGGTGATCGTAAAGCAAAAAAGGCTGTCAGAGCTCCAAAGAGACTTCATCAATAACATGACACACGAGTTTAAAACTCCTATCTCTAGTATCAAGATCGCAGCTGATGTATTGGCTAAAGATCCGATGGTTCAAGACAATATTAGACTTAGTAATTATTCTAATATTATTATTGATCAAAATCAAAGGCTCAACGATCAGGTGGAGAAAGTCCTAAACGTAGCTAGACTAGAAAAGGATAATCTAGAACTCAAAAAGGAAGAATTTGATCTCACAGTAGAGCTTAGAAATATAATAGAAAATGAGAAGATCAAACTCAAAGATGGACAACTTACATACGATCTAGTCGATGATCCCGAATTGATTAATGCGGATAAATTACACTTTACTAACGTGATTTCTAATATACTCGACAATGCAGTGAAGTACAGTAAAAAAAAGCCTGAGGTACATATATCTATGACCAAAAAAGGTAATAAAGTATGTATAACGATTACTGATCAGGGAATTGGTATACCGAAAGAACAGATCAAAGAAGTTTTTGATAAATTTTATAGAGTATCTACTGGAGATGTCCACGATGTCAAAGGTTTTGGCCTTGGACTATTCTATGTTAAGAATATATCTCAAGCGCATGGGTGGATATCAAAAATAGAATCTGAACTAGGTAAGGGAACTACTTTTTCCTTAGATATATTTGTCTAATATATAATTAAGGATACAAATGGATACGATAATAATTGAAAATAGAGTTTTTAATATGAAGTTGGTATTTAATAAAACAATAAATTTACTAATGCAGAAAAATTTGGTGTAACCGTTATGAGCGAAAAAGCAACTATACTATATGTAGAAGATGATGAGACACTTAGTTTTGTTACTAAAGATAACCTAGAATTAAATGGATATAATGTAGTACATTTTGCGGATGGTAAATCTGCATTGGATCACTTTACTAAGTACAACTTTGATTTATGTATTCTGGATGTGATGCTACCAGAGATGGACGGCTATACACTTGCGAGTAATATACGTAAGTCTGATATAGAAACGCCAATACTATTCCTTACCGCCAAGTCACTCAAGGAAGATAGAATACACGGACTTAAGTTAGGTGCAGATGACTATATTACTAAGCCATTTAGTATAGAAGAGCTAATATTAAAAATAGAAATTTTTCTCAAAAGGAAATTTGTCAATCAACCTGCTACAAATAATACTGCGCTTGGTAAGTTTACCTTTGATCATCGTAATCTTAAGCTGCATTCTGAAGATGGCTCTATAAATCTTACACAAAAGGAAGCTGACCTACTTAAGCTTTTGCTGGACAACAAGAATAACACACTCACTAGAGAGAATGTACTAAAGAAAATTTGGGGAGAAAATGATTATTTTTTAGGACGAAGTATGGATGTTTTTATTAGTCGTATAAGAAAATATTTGCGTCCAGATTCAAGTCTTAAGATAGAGAACGTACACGGAGTAGGGTTCAGACTTTTAGAAGAAGAAGTTATAGATTAAAGTCTAAAAAAATAAATTTTACAATAGAAAGTGAAGTGCCGCATTTACTTAATTACCTATTTAACAAACGAACTAGTCTTTTAAGAATAAATGATAGAAAAAAGACATACAACCATCATTATCGACGACATGAAATTGGCTAGAGCCACTCTTCGTCTAGAAATCAGTGATACGCTTCCTGGCACACAAATAATAGGTTAGGCAGACGGTGTTGTCCAAGGTATAAAACTAGCAAAGGATACTAAATCAGTTATCGTTTTTCTAGGTATAGAAATGCAAGATAGAGATGGGTTCAATGTGTTAGATATACCAACAGATCTCAATAGTAAGGTGATTTTTGTGACTGCAAGTAATGAATATGCGATCAAAGCATTTCAGTATGAGGCAGTAGATTATATTATGAAGCCAGTCGATCCAGACTTACTCAGGAAAACAGTAGAAAAAGTCATCAAACAGGGCAAAACACAAAAAGAACAAATTTTGCTGGTGAAAGAGCAAATGGAAGGAGACAATAAACCATCGACTAAACTTGCTCTGCATACCTCTGACAAGATACAAATAGTAGGTTTTTAGTGAGATTTTTAGGCTTGAGGCTATGGGCAATTATACTACATTCTATCTCCAAGATGTAAGTAAATTATTAGTAATGTTGCATATAAGTCTTAAATGTTGATTTCAGCAGCTGCATTTATTACGACACGGATGTCTTAAAACAAAAAAGAAACATCATCTTTGTAACTGCATGACCCAAACAAAACTCATACAAGAAAGCATCGAAAAAATAAATAAACTTGGAACTAAGCGAATTCCTTTTTTCTTTATGATAGATTTTGAGATGAAAAAGCCAATCATCTATCCCTTAGATGAATTGCCGGACCATATATGGTATGATCTCAATGGTGTGTCAAATAGGAAGGCAAACGAGGCAGATTCTGTATTTTTTCGATTTGAGCCTAATCCTGTAAGTAAACAAGAGTATACTAAAGCTTTCGCAAGAGTACAAGGACACCTTCAATATGGAAATACATTTTTACTCAATTTGGCATTCCCGTCTCAAGTAGATACTGAGCTATCTTTAGAAGATGTATACCATCGTAGTGAAGCTAAATATAAGCTATACCTCAAGGATGAATTAGTAGTATTTTCCCCAGAGATATTTGTTCAAATTAAGGATGATTACATTTACTCTTATCCTATGAAAGGGACAATAGATGCAGAAGCGATGGGTGCAGATCTACATATACTTAACGATAAGAAGGAGATAGCTGAACATAGTACTATAGTAGATCTTATCCGAAATGACCTGAGCATGGTAGCTAAGGAAGTCCGAGTGACAAAATTTAGATATATTGATACAATTAAGACTAATGTAAATAAGCTCCATCAAGTGAGTTCTGAGATCCGAGGAAAACTATCTAGTAATTTTCATGATCGACTGGGTTCGATATTATTTACATTGCTTCCAGCAGGAAGTATCAGTGGTGCACCTAAGCCAAAAACATTAGAGATTATTAGAGAAGCTGAGTTATATGATCGCGGATACTATACAGGTGTATTTGGTATCTATGATGGAGAGACTCTTGACTCAGGTGTGATGATCAGATATATAGAGCAAATAGCAGATGGCTCACTCCAATATCGTAGTGGTGGTGGTATTACCGCAATGAGTAATCTCGAAACCGAATATCAAGAACTAATAGATAAAATATATGTCCCTACTCATTGAAAGTATAAAGATATTCAATGGTTGTATTTATAATCTTCGGAGACATGAAAATCGTATGCAGCGAAGTAGGGTAGCACTTATTTCAAAAGATATAACACCCATACCACTTCGTAAGTATATTGAAATCCCTAACGACCTTCGTCAGGGATTAGTCAAGTGTAGAATAGTGTATAAGGAAGATGTTCAGGAAATTACATATACTTCTTACTCGCCGTATATCATAAAATCATTGAAGCTTGTAGAGAGCAACTTAATAGATTATCAATACAAGTATTTGGATCGCAATCATATCAAAGAGTTATATGCACAACGAGGTAATTGTGATGACATCATCATGGTGAAAGATAGAATGCTTACCGATAGCTCTTATGGCAACATAGCCCTACTTAAAGATGGTGTTTGGTATACGCCTTTAACTTGTCTGTTGAATGGAACTCGCAGACAACAATTGATTGATCAGGGTAAAATACTAGAAGCAGATATTTCAGTTGTAGATATTGATAAATATGAAAAAATATGTCTTTTCAATGCGATGATTGGATTAAATAAAAGTACTATTCGTATACCGTTTATCGTGAAGTAGTTTTATAAATGTAAATCTTAATAATTCAAGTCTTCTATTTGATTAGAGTAAGATCGTTTACAATGGTCTCAGAAGTTCCATCAATATAATCTATAGTCAACTGATAGATATATACTCCAGGATTCAAATCCCTTCCATTGCTTGACCCGTTCCACATAATAGTACCATCAGAACTTATAGAATTATGCAATTGATTTCCCCATCGATCGAATACAATAAGTTCTATTTTAGTCGTCAATTCATTTTCAAAGGTCAGTAGAAATTCATCATTTGAACCATCTCCATTAGGAGAAAAAATATTAGGAAATACTTGTATTATTACATTAGGTGATATAATAACTGTGATATTTATTATTTGTTCGCAGCCATCTTCATTGGTAACTGTTAATTCATATATTGTAGTCGTAGATGGAGAAGCTATTGGCTCCATACAATCGATACAACTTAGAGTAGAATTTGGTGACCATTCGAAAGAAAGATTATTTTCAAAAAACTCTCCATCAAGGAGAACTGAATTGCCTTCGGTAATATTATGTGTCAATGTGTAATCTGCTAAAGTTACTGAAGTGGATCCAGTGATATTTACTTGATTACTTATACTGATACATCCATTATCATCTAATATTTCAATAGTATATTGACCTTCAGAAAGTGAGTTTATAAAAAACTCATTTATGATTACGTTATCAATCAAGACACTGTAAGGAGATGTACCACCCTGAATGTTTTCGATAGTAATATCTCCACTCTCAAGACCAATGCATGAAATATTTGTAGATTGAAGATCATATGTAATAGGAGTGGGCTCATCAATAGTGAATGAGCTGTCAAACGTACAGCCATTCATGTCGCTTATAGTTATGGAGTAAGCGCCACTTGGCACTTGATCAATTATCGAAGCATTTCCAAGATTTGTATTGCTCCAAGTATAATTGTAGTTTGGTAATCCACCAGTTGGTACAAATTCCAACTGAGCCAATTCGCCGTTGCAAATTATAGTTTCGATTAAATTCCATGATCCAGTTAAGGCATCAAATAAATCATTTATCACTTCGGTTGTTGTGAAAATAACTGTACCATCATTTTCTATAATAGAAACTTCGTATGAGCCAGAATTTAGGTTTTCAAATTGATAATTATTTTGCTCTACACTTACATTAATAGTGGCTTGGGATCCAGTGGAAAGTTCTTCTATTACAATGCTATAGGGTAATGAAATTTGTGATATTACTTCGATATCTATTAAGCCCAAATTTCCGCCTACACAATTGTTTCCTATTGAATTTACATTGATATCAACACTACAAGGCATTAAAGTTAGAGTGCTGATAATAACACTGTCGCAACCAGAGTTTGTGGTAAGTGTATCCAGATAAGTACCTGCTAATAGTTGCCATGCACCCATCAAAAAAGTACTGTCACCCTCGCAAATAGTCAGAGATTGATTGTCTTCAAAAGTGTCATATAGTGAGACTGATATTACTATAGTACTGTCACATCCATTTTGATTAATCATAGTTTCGGTACCAGACAAATTGTCTTGATCATAAGTAACACCATTAATGATAAAACTCTCATTATTACAGATAGTGGTATCGAGAATATTTTGAGCTACAGGATAGTAGTTTAGGTCTATTGTAATAATACTATCGCAACCCAAATAACTACCTCCTACGATAGTCTCTGTATCTGACGGGTTGTTAAAGTTGTATAAGATACCATTTACCAATGTATCGAAATCACTGCAATAAATACCGTCAATAATATTTTGTGATGGAGATGCAAAATTTAGATTAATAGTAATAATACTATCACAACCGAAAGAGCTTCCTCCAACAATCGTTTCTACGTCTGATGGATTATCAAAATCGTATAATACTCCATTGACTATGGTGTCAAAATTAGCACAATAAATACCATCAATTACATTCATAGATGGAGCGACAAAAGTTAGATTTATATCAAAAGTAGTATCACAATTGATACCAGGAATAATGAGTTGATTCGGATTGTTAGTTGTATCGAATATAGTACCACCTATTACAATGGATCCACCTTCACATAAAGTGTCTGTCCGCATTATATTTATGCCATTACTAAACTGTAAATCTATATTGACTAGACTATCACATCCATTCGAAGAAGCACCGATCAATACTTCCTGACCAAAAGGATTAGATTCATCATAAGTTACAGTATTGACAATAATAAAGTCACCTTCACATAATAGGGGGTTGATCAATGAATCTACCTGAGGGAAGAATGATATATCTACAATGACCAAACTATCACAACCACTTTGGGTGTTGATGGTAATTTCTTCAAAAGGGTTTGCTTCTGTGAACCAAGTAGAGAAGTAATTGGTGGAATCCCCTGGACATATTGTCTCTAGTATGTAGCTTGTATCTACATTTTCAAAGGAAACATTGATGTTAATAAAACTGTCACATTCTATTCCGTTGATGGTATCTATAAAAGATGAATTTCCAAAAAACAATTCTAAATCATCAATGAACAATGTATCAAAAATACATATGGAAGTATCCAATTGGAACACGTTGGCAGGAAGCGAAGTGATCCACAATGAATCTATTGTTTCGGAGCTACATAAATCTCCTTGCACATTTTCTATAGTCAATAGCAAAGAGTCTAAATTGCCAAAATTTAGTGTGTCATTTGAAAATGCAATTTGTGATTGATCATTACATAGATATACAGAAAAATCGTTGGTAGAACTCGATAATGTAGTTGTGGCTGGCGGTGTTCCACTCTGATTTTCTGCAGATAAGTCGTAAGTAAATGGACTCCCTCCTATTACCGATATATTAATCTCTTGACATATATCATAACAGAGTTCTACTGTATCAATTTCAAATACTCCTTCTGGAATCGCATTGAATAGGATGGTAATATTAGCTGTGTCAAAAGGACAAGTAATTCCATCACCAACTATATATTGATAGATGTATTGTCCAGGAGATATGGCATCAGTATTTAACAAGTTTCCATTCAACCCTCCACTAAGATCGATATCATTATAGACTCCGCCAAAATCTGCGTTGGCAAGAAAATCATCTAAATTAATTACACCTGCAATACATATAGTTTCCATTGAATCGTCACCTGCTGATAATGAAAAATCAACCGTAATTGTTAGTATTGACTCATCCATGCCGCAAGGATCTGATGATTGACCCACTTGATATATAAATCCAATTGTTTGGCCAGCTAATCCTGAAGTATTGACAATAGAACCAGATAAAACTCCTGAAGATGTTGGATCTAAAAAAATGCCCCCTGGACTTGCAGATGCGTCCAACAAATCATTGAGATCAAAAGTATTGCCTTCACAAACGGTTGTAAAATTATCCTCACCGGCTTGTACAGTAGATTCTACAATAATAACCAACGAAGCTTGATCAATTCCACATATATCACCAGGAAAACCAACTTCATATATAAAATCAATAGTCTGTCCTTCCAACCCAGTTGTGTTTACAATCGAGCCATTGAGAATTCCTAAATCACTTGGATCTAGATATACACCACCTAAATCGGCATCACTACCCAATATATCATTCAAATCAAATAATTCACCATCACATACCGTCGACACATTATCTTGACCAGCTTCAGAAAGAACTCCTATTACTAAAGTTAAGGTTGCTTCATCAACACCGCATGGATCTGCTGCATCTCCCACCTGATAAACATAATCAATTGTAAGCCCACCTAAGCCAAGTGTATTTACTGTCGAGCCAGAAAGAGAACCTGTAGCTGCTACATCTAAAAATACTCCATCGGCATCTGCATTTATATCCAATAAGTCGTTTAAATCGAAAAAATCTTGTTCACATACTTCCGCAGAATTATCAATACCAGCATTGGGAGCATCTTCGATAATTAATGTTAGTGTTGCCTGATCCACTCCACAAGCATCAGTGCCATCACCCACTTCGTATATAAAATCAAGCGTTTGGCCCTCAAGCCCAGTTGTATTTACCATAGATCCATCTAAAGCACCCGTTGCTCCAGGGTCAGAGAAAGTACCTCCTAGATCTGCAGCAGCATCCACTAGATCATTAAGATCAAATATAATCTCTGCACAAACGGTTTCAGAGTTATCTGCTCCTGCGACAGCTTGTGCCTCTATTATCAATGTAAAAGTAGCTTCATCAGATCCGCATAAATCCCCAGGAAGACCTACGGTATATAAAAAATCAATTGTTTGGTCCGCTAGTCCCGAGGTATTGACAATAGATCCAGATAAGGAACCTGTTGCCGCTGGATCTGAAAATACTCCATCTACGTCTGCACCTGATTCTACAAGATTACTCAAATCAAACTCAACGCCTTCGCATATAGTTTCAGTGTTGTCAGTTCCAGCATTTGGAGACGGTATTGAACTTACCGTAACAGTATTTACAGTAGTACAATCATTATCATCCGTAATAGTGACATCATAAGTGCCTGGTGTAAGATTTACAGTTTGTCCTTCTTCCGAATTACTCCAATCGTAAGAGTCGTAGGAGCCCTCTACTACGCTCACTGTGATCGATTCGTTATCACACACTATTGGATCAGCCGGATCAAAAGTAATAGGAGCATCTGGAAAAGCTTCGATTGTTATCTCATCAGTATCAGTACACCCATTACTATCCGTTACCGTAATTGAATAATCTCCTGGTCCCACATTAATACTCTGTGCTGTTTGTCCATTACTCCATAACCAATCGTCATAATTACCACCAAATAATGAATTAGTACCTCCAGCACAAGATTCCAAATCTATACCGAGATCAATTGGATCATCGATATCACCTTCAGATATAGTAACAGTTACACATATTTCATAGTCTAAAATGATATATTCTTCAGAAAGAGCATTTTGACCACAAGGAGTTCCCTGGTCCATAACAGGCACAATATCAACTGATATATTATCTCCAAACTGAAAATCTTCGGGAGGACCATTGTATGAAAAAGACTGATCTACAAAGTTAGGTGTATTAGGCTCGCCTATTAAATTAGATGTATTACAAGATGCGGGGGTGAAATCCTCACAGCCTAGTGCAATATTGTAATAAAAAACACCAGGAGGATTGCATCCAGCTGGAAAGTCATAATCTACGCTGTTGGCTGTAATTTCTATTGAAACATTAGATATATATTTACAATCTCCAAATGTGTTTTCGGGTAAAGTAAAATTATGCATACTCGCTTGGCTATGTATAACTGTAGACCCATTATTAAAGTCTTTTCGATCTAAATCGATGGTAGCAGATGCTTCAGTTTGACAAGGTAGTTCTTCCACTTGTGCTACAAGATTAGAAACGGTAAGAAGTCCAATAAGAGCAATAAAATAAATTCTCAAATAGAAAGAAATAATAGAAGATGATTTTGACATAAAAGCTCGTTTACGAAAGTGATACATATCACTCTTTATTTTAATAAGTGTCGAAATTACACTTAGTTCGCAAATTTAATAGAAAACTCTCCATTTGTTATGGTATTTTTTTCTAAATTGCACATTGAAATATTTTACACCAACCTGTAAATTCTTCTTCGCCCTATTCTCAAAAGGGGTGCTTGAACCTACTAATCATACAACAACTTAACTATATAAGGAGTTTGTGGGGAGGCGTGATATTTTTATTTATTAGAAATTTTTGCAACCAACCCAAAACTCATGAAAGTTAATTTACTATTATCAAGTATCTTTTGTTTCGTAGCATTTACTGTGCTTGGACAACAATCTGACTATTGTAGCACCCCAACACTTCATTTTGCTGGTGATCCAGGCTCAGAAATCCTTTTAACTATAGAAAATACAAGTGCTAATACTATGCAGGTAACTGCAGAGTCAGCTGATGCTGATGCAGTAGATCTACTTATTGTTATTGGTGGGACTGGAGCTGCAATAGATCCTGCAGAAGAAACAGCACCTGGATCAGGGGTATATTTTGTTACTCTTACCTGGACTGGTACTCCTCCGACGGATGTATTACTCAATGTTTTGTGGAGTAAGGAGTCATTTGGAGGAAACTGGCAATTATCAACAAACGATGTAAGCATACCATTTGATGCTACTTGTCCAGCAAGTGTGCCTTGTGATCTTTTAATCACGGGAGTTTTTGATGGTCCATTGTCTGGTGGTGTACCTAAGGCTATAGAGTTCTATGTTATTGAAGATATAGCTGATCTTAGCTTGTTTGGGTTTGGATCTGCTAATAATGGAGGTGGATCTGATGGTCAAGAATTTACTTTTCCAGCAGTACCGGCAACCGCTGGTGATTATATCCATGTTGCTAGCGAAAGTGTTAGTTTTAATAATTATTTCGGTTTTGAGCCTGACTACACCTCAAGTGCTGCCAGCATTAATGGTGATGATGCTATAGAATTATTTTATAATGGTGATGTTATTGACTTGTATGGTGTTATCGATGTAGATGGTACTGGACAAGATTGGGATTATCTAGATGGATGGGCTTACAGAGACAGTTCAGTTTCCTGTCCTTCAGCTACGTTTGACATTGCAGAATGGACTGTTAGTGGTACAAATGTTAATGATGGTGAATCATCAAATTCAACTGCTGAAACTCCATGGCCAATAGAAACGTATTCTCCACCAGTTCAAACAGCTCCTACCGATAATGCACCAGATCCAGTATGTCCTGAGTCAGATGTAGTCTCTATATATGGTGACTACTACTCTACTAACATTGCGACCAACTACGATCCAAACTGGGGTCAGTCTGGTCATACCTTAGTAGATCCTGCATATGATCCTGGTACAGGAGATGTTGTTTTAGCTTATCCTAATTTTAACTATCAAGGAACAGAATTAAATACTACTGACCTTTCAGGGATGGAGTTTTTAAAT
>DDCY01000006.1 GCA_002335865.1 Saprospiraceae bacterium UBA1994 | reverse complement strand
TGCTCCATCCAATCCATAGTGGCAGCACCATCGTGTACCTCTCCGATCTTGTGGCTCATACCTGTGTAATACAATACTCTTTCTGTAGTAGTTGTCTTACCAGCGTCAATGTGAGCAGCAATACCAATGTTTCTAGTGAATTTTAAATCAATTGACATGGAAATATTTATTTATCTAATATTGTTTTATAATCTAGTTTTTCATACTCAATGATTGAGCACTTATACCCTAAAGTGTGCAAATGCTCTGTTAGATTCCGCCATTTTGTGCGTATCTTCTCTTTTCTTCACTGCAGCACCTTCATTCTTGCTAGCTGCGATTAGCTCTGATGCTAACTTCTCAGCCATACCTTTACCAGATCTTGCTCTCGCGTATTTAATCATCCACTTCATACCAATAGATTGGCGTCTTGCTGGTCTGATTTCAGTAGGTATCTGGAAAGTAGCTCCACCTACTCTCTTAGATCTAACTTCAACACCTGGCATTACATTATTCAACCCTTTTTTCCAGATTTCATGCGGATCCTCACTAGTACGCTCTGCTATCTTGTCCATAGCGTCATAGAAAATTCTAAACGATGTTGACTTCTTTCCTTGCCACATCATGTTATTTACAAACTGAGTTACCATTGTGTCTCCAAACCTTGGATCTGGCTGAATGACTCTCTTTTTTGGCTTTCTTTTCCTCATGTTATTATTTACTTATTGTCTGTAATTATTAGCTATATCCTGCAATGAAGCAAGATACTCTTATTTCTTAGGTCTCTTAGTTCCATACTTAGATCTACTCTGTAATCTATCAGCAACACCAGCTGTATCGAGTGCCCCTCTTACAATAGTATACCGTACACCAGGTAAATCTTTCACTCTACCTCCTCTGATCAACACGATCGAGTGTTCTTGTAGGTTATGACCTTCTCCTGGGATATATGCGATTACCTCGATTCCATTAGTCAGTCTTACTTTTGCTACCTTCCTAAGAGCCGAGTTTGGCTTCTTTGGAGTAGTCGTGTATACTCTAGTACATACACCTCTTTTTTGAGGGCAAGAATCTAGGGCTCTCGACTTACTTTTCGTAACGATCTTCTTTCTTCCTTTTCTTACTAATTGATTTATAGTAGGCATATTTGTTATTGTATATATCTAAATAATTAAACCTGCTTTTTCAAAAGCGAATGCAAAAGTAAAACTATTTTTCTGATTTACAAACCCTATTTTTGTTTTAATCACAAGAAAAACAGTGTGTTGCAGAACAATCATTATCCTTATACGAAACAAACATTGTCAAATTAAACAATATTATAATATGAATCTATCTACAAACAAGACCATTATAAGGAGTGCAGATGAGAATGATGCAGAGTCTATCTTAGTTCTAGTAAGAGAATTAGCACTCTACGAAAATGCTGCAGATCAGGTTACTGCCACTGTACATGACTACGAATCGAACCTAAAAAAGGGGAAAATATTCTGTAAAATCGCTGAAGTTGACCATAAAATGGTCGGAATTGCACTTTATTATGAAACATTTTCGACGTGGAGAGGGCTCATATACTACCTAGAAGACTTTATAGTAAGTGAAAAATATCGCGGCTTTGGTATTGGAAAGATGCTGATGGAAGCATTTATAACCGAAGCTATATCAGCTAATGCTACACTAGTGAAATGGCAAGTTTTAGACTGGAATGAGCCAGCCATCAAATTTTATGAGAAGATGGGAGCCAAAATAGAAAAGGAATGGTGGAATGTAAAAATGTTTTTAAAAGAGATATAATTAAGATAGTGTGGCTTTTAGCACTACAAAAAAATGAAATTTATTACCCTTAAGATATACGGCCCCAGTTTCGGTCTCGCAGTCTTACTTTAGCTAGATATTTATTAAGACTTGCATTCTCAAGATTCTGAAAGTATGGATCTTCCTCTATAATCTGTTCAGCAATATGCCTTGCAACAAGAAGAATTTTATTATCTTGAATGATATTCACAAGCCTAAAATCTAATGCTCCGCTCTGTTGAGTACCCATCATATCACCTGGGCCCCTCAGCTTAAGGTCTGCTTCAGCTATTTCGAATCCATTATTGGTTCGCACCATTGTATTGATTCGTTCTTTACCCATTTTAGACAATTTATAGCTAGACATCAAAATACAATAAGACTGCTCTGCTCCTCTACCTACCCTACCTCGCAGTTGATGTAGTTGAGACAATCCAAATCTCTCAGTATTTTCTATTACCATTACAGAAGCATTTGGCACATTGACACCTACCTCTATCACTGTAGTGGCAACCATAATTTGAGTCTTTCTCTCCATAAATCTTTGCATTTCAAAATCTTTTTCCTTGGCTTTCATCCTTCCATGAACCACACTAATCTGAATATCTGGTGGCATAAAGTACTGTCTCAGATATTCATATCCCATATCGAGATTAGCAAGATCTAGTTTGGCTGACTCCTCGATAAGTGGATATACCACATAAATCTGTCTACCTAGTTTTATCTGCTCTCTCATAAACTGAATCAGTTTAGGCCTATGAGGGTCGTATCGGTGTATGGTTTTGATATCTTTTCTGCCTGGCGGCAATTCATCAATAATAGACACATCTAAGTCACCATAGACTGTCATCGCTAGAGTCCTTGGTATGGGCGTAGCTGTCATTACTAATACATGAGGAGCAACTCTGCTATTCTTGTTCCAAAGCTTAGCTCGCTGAACTACTCCAAATCTATGCTGCTCATCTATAATTGCCAATCCTAAGTTATCAAAAATGACCTTATCCTCAATCAGAGCATGAGTTCCTATTATAATATCTAAGGTTCCATCTTTTAACGCCTCTAAAGTTTGTCTACGGTTCTTGCTTTTAATAGAACCTGTCAAAAAATTTACTTGCAAACCAGTACCTTCAAGCATCTCTAGTATACCCGTATAATGCTGCTGAGCCAAAATCTGTGTAGGTGCCATTAGACAACATTGATAACCATTATCTATAGCAATCAACATACTCAGTATAGCAACGATAGTTTTACCACTGCCTACATCGCCTTGCAATAACCTATTCATTTGAAAGCCTTTCCCCATATCAGCTCTCACTTCTTTTATAACTCGCTTCTGGGCTCCTGTCAATTCAAACGGTAAGATTTTATTATAGAAATTGAGGAAGTGCTCCCCTACTGACTCAAATACAGCACCTACTAACTTTTTCTTTCTCAGCTCTTTATTCTGTAGCATTCTGAGTTGCATAAAAAATAGTTCTTCGAATTTCAATCTATTTATTGCGGCTTGTCTCTGCTCTTCGGTTTCTGGAAAATGAATCCAATTGATCGCTTGATACCTAGTACATAATTTCAACTTGCTTATGATGTACTCTGAGAGATTATCTTGAAATTGATTTTCTGTTAATTTTCCCAATATACCTTGACATAGTTTGCGACGTGCCTTGCTATCTAGTCCCATTCTATCGAGCTTCTCAGTGGAAGAGTAGACAGGAATATATGTTTTATTAAGTGTTGATACTTCATTTGCCAATGAAAGCTCAGGATGAGCTATTGTCTTTCTACTGCCATAAAGGCTCACTTTCCCATAGATTACATACTCGTAATCCGTCTTGAGATTTTCAGCAATCCATTTTCCTCCCTGAAACCAAATCAAATTAATAAAGCCAGATGCATCTTTTGCTATAGCTTGGGTTCTACTAGATCGCTTGCCTTTTATCACTTCTACACTTACAATAGAGGCCTTTAGTTGTACAATCTGACCTTCTTGACTGACCTCTTTGGCCAATGCAAACTTGGTTCGGTCCTCATATCGAAATGGAAAATGAAAGAGCAAATCTCTAAATGTAAATACGCGCAATTCTTTCTGAAGAGCTTCTGCTTTCTTTGGACCTACACCTTTGAGGAATTCTATAGGTGTATCGAGGATATTTGCGTTTGATGTACTCAATATGTATCTGGATCAGTATATTAGCACAAGATAAGATGATGATTAAATAATTCGGGTATGGAACCGATTTTTAAAATCTTATTACTTAATGAAAATCAATAAAACCGTTAGTCTGAAACTATACTGACTAATCTATGATTACCTTTGTAGTTATAACAATAAGAGTAATCAGAATGGAATCTAAAAGACAATTACAAGTAGCAGAATTAATTAAAAGGAACTTTGGAACAGTGCTTCAGGAAAAAGGTATGTATATATTTGGTGAGGCCTTTGTCACTATTACTGCGGTAAAACTAACACCTGACCTATCTATGGCTAAGCTTTACTTCAGTATATTCAATACTGAAGACAAAAATGAGGTCATATTACTTATGCGAAAAAATATGCATACACTTAAACAAGCCCTTGTAACTAGGATCCGCAAGCACGTAAGACGTATACCTGACTTAGCCTTCTTCGAAGACGAAACATTGGATGAGATGTATAAACTCAACAAACTCTTTGATAGACTCAACAAAAGGGAAGAAGAATAAAACACTACTGTCAGTGTTCAGTGGGCTCACTTATAGAAAGAATCCATAATTAACGAATTATAACTGAATACTAGCGTTTAGTATTGATCAATCCTGCCAATTGAGCTCGAATTACTAAAGGTCTACCTTGATACTTCACCTTTACAACATCTTTTTCTACTTTGACCAGAGTGATGGAACTATCAGGTAATAATCCTAATTCCCACAATTCGCTTTCTACTTGATCGCTTATCTGCTCTTTTGCTATAAACGCTTTGGTACCTAATTTGATATTTAGCAATGGCCTTTTAGGAGCAATTAATTTTGGAGGTATAGGAGATCCATGGGGATCCTGAGATGGAAATCCAAGTTTTTTATCTAACTGATCCAATATCTCTTCTGATAAATGATGCTCCAATATCTCAGCTTCTTCGTGTATTTGTCCTTCTAGAAGTCCCATACTATCAACTTGGTATGATTCCCAAAGCCTGTGTGCTCTTACAAGGCCTTCCGCTTTTTGTTTGCCTTTATAGGTCAGTCCAATGCCACTTCCAATTGAAAGAAGGCCATTTTTCTTCAGATAATCTAAATGTGATTTTATCCGATTTTCTTTTAGTCCTAAGTATTGCTGTATTTCTGAGATGGTCAACTTTTTCTTTTCAAAAAATTTAAACGCATACTTTATGATATCCTCCCTTTCTATCTTCTTGGATTGATTATACCTTCTTATGGCCCTTGGAAACAATCCTTTTTCGAATGCAAACAGTACCGCCAACGCATAAAAAAAAGTAGACACCACAACCATCATTGGTCCAGGTGGAGTATTCCAAAATATCGATAATATCATCCCTAATATTGCAGATACTAGCCCTATACATGCTGATATAACGATAACTACTTTGAGTTTGTTAGATAACAGTAGTGCTGTAGAAGATGGTGTGATCAGCATCGCTACTACTAGTATCACCCCTACAGTCCTCAATGCAGCTACTACTGCAAAAGAAAGTAACAACATCAAAAAATAATGGACCATCTTTACTGAGATTCCCATAGTAGCAGCAATCGTTGGCTGAAAAGTAGTAATAAATAGGTATCTATAAAATAGTGCTACACTAGCCATTGTGTATAGCATTACTACTGCCGTGAGAACGAGATCTTCATTGGATACTCCTAATGCATTACCGAATAAGAAATCTCCAAGATCTAAATGAGCTCCTTTTTCACTGTTGAGCCAAGAGATTCCTATCACTCCTAAGGAAAACATTACAGTAAATACTATGCCGATAGATGCATCATTTTTTGTTTTTACATTATGCTGAATCCATGTAATCATAAAAGCAGATAGTATGCCTGCCAACACTGAGCCTACAAAGAACCCTATAGTACTATATCCTAGAAAAATAAATGAAACAAAAATACCAGGTAGTATCGCATGAGATAAAGCATCACCGATGAGTGACATATTTCTCAACACTATAAAGCAACCTATAATACCACACATCACTCCTACCATCGAACAAGCCATAATAGCTCTGATTGCAAATGGCTCAGACAGTGTATTGAATAGTTCTTGCATGATGCAAAACTATGAATTATTTGGTGCTATCAAACCAAAAAGTTAGATTGATCTAAAATTATTTAGTTAGCCACTCACTTATCAATCCTTCTTTAATGGCGAATGGTGACACTCCTATTTGATCGGGAGCATACATGTCTATTATTTTTCGCATCATTATAAAAGCTACTTGAATAAATTTTACTCGATTTTCAGGAATTCCTTTTACATCTCTTCTTTCGTCTATCGAAGATGAAATTACTTTCATGGATAGCTTCTCAAAATCGGCAAGTGAAATATTTACCAACTCTTGCTGAGGTATATTTCCTGTCAACACTTCAGACAAAACCTCAAATGATCCTGAGGCACCGATTAGACAGTTGAGATTATAGCCCTTGATCACTTCCGTCATATCTGACAGCTGATTCTCTATATGACTTTCAATACTGGATATCGCTTGTATAGAAATAGGATCTGTGTCATTGAAGGCATTGTAAATCTTAGTAACACCCAATGGATAACTCTTACTGAGTATGATATGATTATCGTCTACCAAAATAAATTCGGTACTCCCACCACCAATGTCCATAATAAGATAAGGTGAATGATCAGCACTCACAATTAGCTTATTTCCTTTAAAGATTAGCTCGGCTTCTCTATTTCCGCTAATGATATGCGGAACTGAAGATAGATGCTCTTTAATATAAATATTTATCAGATTTCCATTAGTCGCAACTCGCAACGCTTCAGTCCCCACTATCACTAATTCTATATCTTTATAATTACTCAGCACATTTTGAAAAGCATCAATTGCGCTTTTTGCTCTTTGCATAGAGGAGTCTGATATGGTATCAATTCCTCCTTCCGCCAATAGTACATAGTATCTCTCTCTGTATAGGACTTCAAATCCAATCTTACATTTAGAACTTTCAACTAGCAAGAGATGGAAAGTATTCGTACCCAAATCTATAATAGCCAATTTCTCATTAGTCATCATTGCTTAATTCCAGCCTGGCCGAATACATTTGAATAGAAATTCACTCCATCCGAAGAAATCTTATTTGCATATGTTTTCTTTCCATTTTCGTAGAATACATAGAAAAAGCAACCTTCCTCTTTATTTAAATATACATCCGCTTCTAAAATTATCTCTCCGTCTATATGGAAAAATTTCCTTCCCATCGGCTTACAAGCATTAGGGATACTTGAAGGCACATTCCTAGACAAGAAATTAAGGTTTGAAATAATCGCTTGCTTGTTATCCTGACTAATACTAATAGGCAGATCGTAGAATATATAATCTATATAATCACAGTTCTCAGCAAGATTCTTAATGATATCATTTGTAAGACTTGGATAGTTAATATCAGTGGCTGCTAACACAGGCTTATTTGAATTCATAGCCACCTGAGTCTCTGTACTATCTTTAGAATTTGACTCTTGATTAGTACTTTCACTTTGACATGAAAAAAGAATTGCAGAAAGGAAAGTTACCAAGTATATATATCTCATCCTATTTGTACTGTTTTATTAATTAGTTGACTATTAAAATGTATAATGTATTCTAAAACTCATCCATCTACTCACTTGTCCCTCTAAATCCCCAGATTCATTAGCATAAATATTTCCTATCGTTTGGGAAAATCGGAAGACACCAGCAAGATGTTTGGTGAAAGAGTATCTCGCTCCAATAGTATAACTTAAATCATTTTTTTTATATCCCTCTAGATTAAGAGGGACAAATGAATTAGAACTACTGACGCTGAACAGATTTCCGTAAGACAAGCCTCCTTCTATCCCTACTTTGTAGTAGTCTTCCTCTTCCAAGTACCAATCATTATACTCTACTAATAATGGTATCTCAATGTATTTAAGGTCAATAGATCCAAAATCACTACCAGATGCTATACTTGGGGCTGATCCTCGTTGGCTATACAAAAATTCAATTGCCAAGTTAGTTTTGTTTGCAATATTATAACCAAGTCTAAAGCCACTATTTATTCCGATTTTATCCCAACCAAGTAGATTGTCACCATCTATTTGACTTACATTAGCTCCTATCACAACAGTACCTATAAATCTCTGAGCTGATGATCCCCTACTTACTAGCAAGAAGAAAAAACAGAAAGCTATCGATCTAAAAAAAGTAATCAAGCCACAATATTTACGTAATAACATATTAAAATTATTTATATCAATTATTAAATAATATGATTCTCTTTTCCATACCTTGTCACCAGAATTTACATTTTGAATAATCAGCCAAATATATGGTAAAATATACCAAATCAAATCTTCAAAAACTAGAACTCCTTTTTAAAGAGCAAGAGTATACTATCAGATATGAAAAAGGTAATTTTCAGTCAGGTTACTGTGTTGTTCAAGCACGTAAAATAGCTGTAATCAATAAATTCTTCGATACGGAAGCGAGAATCAATTGTCTTCTTGACATTCTATCGACCATTATAGTAATGGACAATGTTATGTCCGCACCTTCTAAGACGCTATACAAATCCATATTAAAAAACGAAGAGTATAGAGCTAACGTGGCTTAAGAGCTACATTCAATAATTATAATGCTATATTAGTAGATCATCTAACTGGTTTACACATTTTGCAACTCACTTTTCTTGGAACCGGAACATCTCAAGGCATACCAACAGTTGGTTGCAATTGCACAGTATGTCTATCTGACAATCCGAAGGATCATAGACTCAGATGTTCTGTTATTATCACCCAAAAAGAAACTTCCTTACTCGTAGATACTGGACCTGACTTGCGCCAGCAGTTGCTCACTAACTCTATCATTAATGTAGACGCAATACTCTTCACACATGAGCACAATGATCACGTTATTGGGCTAGACGATATCAGGCCACTATACTTTCGTAGAAGGTCAAACATTCCTACTTATGGTTTGGAGAGAGTACATAATGAAATAAAACAACGGTTCTCTTATATGTTTGGCAATTCAGTATATCCTGGCGTAGCACAGATAGATACTCACTCTATAAATGAAAACACTGCCACTTTCGACATCGATGACATTCAAGTAACTCCTATCGGTGTTATGCATGGTAACCTTCCTATACTCGGGTATCGATTTGGACGCATAGCATACATTACTGATGCATCTTTAATTTCCGAAAAACAGATTAAAAAATTGTCTAATTTGGACATAGTTGTTATCAACGCATTGCAAAAAAAAGAGCATCATTCGCATTTCACCTTAGATGAAGCCGTTGAATTCATTAACAGAATAGGCGCAAAAGCAGGTTATCTCACACATCTTAGCCATCTTATGGGCAGCCATGACGATATTTCTTTAGAGTTGCCAAAGCATATTCATGTAGCTTACGATGGATTAGTAATTACCCATTAGGTAAATTACCATTTTAAGATATTACAAATTAATTTCTCCAAAAGGTATATTATCAAAATAACCTATATCTAAGATCATTCCGAAATCTTCATCTAAAGACCATTAGATCCCATTGAAATTAAAGCACTACTTCTATTTTGAAATTGCACTATTGTGAGCTCTAATATAACAAGCTCACCACATGAAGTTTATCCAATAACAAAAGAGCCTAATCTCAATGAGATCAGGCTCTTAGTATATGATTATAAATTAAATCTGCTATCTTACTTAGTAAGTCCAAAAATCATGTTCAAAGTTGAAAAGTTCAGCTTTTATCTTCTTAGACTCTAAGAGTATATCAATATTAGAATTCTCCTTAGAAGCATCAAACATATCCTTTACCCTAAGATCAAGTACATTAGATGATTTGTAGATCACACTTGAAAAGAACCTTGACTCAAACAAAGCAGCCCAAGTCATCGGTGCCATATCATTGTTTTCGTTGAATATTCTATGCTTCGATAGTAAATTTCTAGCTTCAGGATAGTAAATCCAAAACAATGGAAGTGAATATTTAAACTCTTGAGTTTCGTCATCATAAACGTCTCTCTCAGGAGCAATTCCTAAGATTCTAACTCTTAACCTTGATGACTCTTCATCAAAAAACCAAATTTCCTTCACTCTGAATCTATTGATATCTTCCCAACTAATTTCACTCTTTACAACTTGCACTTTTTCTTCGTACGTATCGTAGTCAAAAATTACCGATGTATCAACTCTATTTAAAGATTTCTCAACCTCTTCTGGTGTAAGAGCAGTAGCGAATTTCTCATCTTCAAATACCGTAATATCACCATTTTCAATCATCTCTCTGAATACATTAAAAAGTGGCTTCTCAGGATATCTGAATGGCAAATTCATTTTTTCGCGAGTATCTAATACTCTCCATATTTTTTTTTGCCATGCTATATCAGCCTCTCTAATTGGCTCATAAGGAAGAACTGTATTTTCGACGACAAGTCTTTTAGAAACTATATCGTCAACATACCTATCTTCAGCAGGCTCGCTAGATTCTGTGATAATTTCTTCTGCGCCTTTTTGAGCATTTAAGAATGTTACACATCCTACAATCAGTAGAGTAAGAAATAAATTGATAGTCTTCATCTTAATAAATTATGTATTAATTAAAATCAGTTTTCTTGTTATACTAGGCTTATTACTTTACATTAAATACCATCTGCCCAATATTACGTGCAGCTGGATCACCTGGACATTTACACTTAATATTTTCAAAGAAATACTTATCACCAGCAGTTGCCTTCTTAACAATAGATGTAGTCTTTCCAACAAATTTACCCCCACTGTTACGTGCTGGCTCAGGATCTTGTCTTTTTGGTACACGCACTACTACGAATTCCGTTATGGAACATTTCGCATCGAAATCAAATCCATCAAGTACTGGACGTACACCTTGCTGAGCTTTAAACTCACCCGCTGGCATTGCTCCACCTCTACTCTTTGATAACATTGGTACTGGACTAGGAATACGTTTAACTCTAAATTCGCTTTTTGCCGTTAAACCAGGTGCAGTTACATTGATAAATGCAAATTCATCTTTCTTAGTAGGTTTCTTTACGTTCACAACATAATTTCCTCCAGCTTTCTTGATAGTACCCATACCGCCACCACTCATAGAGACTTTGACCTCTGTAGAGTTTACTCCGGCCGCAGAAACAGCAACTGGATTATCTACACCAATATAGAATACATTCATTTTTAAAGGAGATACCGTTACAGATCTCTGACCTACTTCATATTCAAATTCTTTTTTAAACGTTTTCTTTTCACCTGTTACTGGATCCGAGACAGTTATCGCAGCATTATACTTCTTTACACCCAATCCATTAGCTGTAGTTACATACTTTGCTACTCCGTCAGAATCAGGACGAAGGCTCCTACCATTTACAGAGATAGATAGCCCAGTCTGAGAATCTTTACCTGCCGAAGCTGATAAGAATACATCAGTTTCAAACTTTTCACCCTTAATAATATAAGATTTCCTAGGAGCAGATACTACTGTAAATTTATCTAATACTACAGTCGCGCCACCTACACCTACTTTACCAGCAAGATAATTTAGTACGGCAGCTTCAGATGACTTTACATCATTCTTGAACTTTGTAAAAATTGGCATTGTAGCACCTAACGGCATGTGACCGAAAGTAAAATCAGACCAACCTTTCTTCTTGTTAGGCGATTTAGTCCAAGCTACTTCATCAATAGTAAGAGGAAGTTCAGTTCTTAATTTTGCTCTATCCACTGAATCCACAAAAGTTAAGAATTTCTCCTTGTAAGCCATAATATTATCCTTTAGCTCATCTCCTTTCCCTTCATCTACCATAAAACGAGTAGTTCCATCGTAACTTTTCTTACCTTTTAATTCTCTTTTTTCAAGAACCATAACGTAATCACCTTCATCTTTTACACCGTTGTTATCACCAGAGGCATCTATAAGTTGATCCACTATTTCATCAATATAGCTAGAAGCTTCTTTAGACAATGATCTTAATCCATCAAGTCTTTCAGCATATTCTGCAAGTGAAGCTTTCTTTTTAGCCGCTTCTTTAATCAGTTCAGGTTTTGAACTATTTGATTCATCAAGTGACTTGTTAGCTGTTGTAAGTCCTTCGTCCACCATTTCGAAAGCGTTAAATATCTCTGCAGATACGTTAAGTGCAAGTAGGGCGGTCAATACCAGATACATGATGTTAATCATCAGTTGCCTGGGTTCCTTAGGAATTGACATATATGTATATTATTTAATTATTATCAATAGGGTTTATAATACTTTAAAGTTAAGCTTACGCTTATTACTTACTACCAGTATTTACGTTGAATGCAGAAAGTACATTTCCATATACTCCATTCAGAGAACCTAGATTCTTATTTAGAGAAGCAAGTTGCTCTTTGTAAAGCTTAGTATCTTCTACTGTCTCATTAAGAGTAGACATAGCTTCTGTCATACGAGTGTAGAAATTATTCATAGACTTAAGTTGCTCAGAAGTCTCAGCAAAATCAACTTCTTGTAATGCTTTTAGAGATCCCATACTCTTAGACATTGATTGAAGCTCATTTAACATACCTCCAAGGTTGTTTTCAACTGCCTCAGCATTCAAAGGTCTAGATGCTTCTCCAGCTGTTAGCGGAGATATATTTGAATCATATGCTTCTAATCCTGGATAAAGTTTTTCCCAATAGTAATCTTTTTCAGGTGGAAGTAAACCTAACATGAGGAATAAGAACGCCTCTGTAAGTAAACCAATGGTAATGAACGTATTCCCCATTGGGTGAGAAGTAATCTTCATGAGTGCTCCGACCATTACGACAGCGGCACCAACTCCAATAATGAAGTTTTTAAAGTATTTAAAGCCTTTTGATTTGATAAAACTCATTGTAAGAAAAAATTTAATACGGTTAGTTAATAAGTATAATTTAAAGTTGCCTGTAGGGCAAATATTGTTCATATTTAAAAAAGAAGACCACTACATGATCTATAAAACATTGAAAATCATATTGTTATAAAAATAAAATTAAAACAAGTAAAAGTTTTGTTTCGAATCGACAATAATATTCTATGCTAATTAAAGGCGATCATATAAAAATTAAAAGACTAAAGACAAAGAAGCTACTTTATTGCTTTTCGATATAATAATCGACTAAAAGTCATCAATTGATCTTCCTAAGAATGTAACTGCACATCTAAATCCGATATAACTCTTAGTAGTATCTTGAAATTCCCAATGTCTTGTACCTGTATGAAGGTAGTAAGCAATATCTTTCCATGATCCACCTCTGATAACTTTTCTCTTGTAAACATCGGGATCGTCATCTGCAGCTGTGTAACTGTAATTTGAATTCATGTCATGTGTATAAGTGTAAGCATTTTCATAAAATGCATCTTCTGTCCATTCAGAAACATTACCTGCCATACAATATAAACCGTAATCGTTAGGGAAATATGCATCTGCTTTTACCGTATAGAATCCACCATCTTCAGGATAATTCCCTCTCCCAGGCTTGAAATTAGCTAGAAGACAACCTTTAGCATTTCTTGGATAGTATCCACCCCACGGATAAGGAGTAAGATCATGACCACCTCTAGCAGCGTATTCCCACTCTACTTCTGTTGGCAATCTGAAATTCTCCGTATTTGGTTCGTTTTCTATATTTAAAGAGTTCAATAAGTGTGTTCTCCAGTGACAAAAAGCTTTTGCTTGCTTCCAATTAACTCCCACTACTGGATAATCATCAAATGCTGGGTGTGAGAAATAGTTCCTTGTCATAGGCTCATTGTATGAGTATGAGAAATCTCTAATGAAACAAAGCGTATCTGGGTAGATAGGCTCTTCTTCCTCCTGAATAAGAGTATTTCTTTTTGCACCTGCAGCAGCTGCTTTCCAGTCTAGCCATTGATATCTATATATAAAATCCTCAACTTCAAAGTCTCTCTGACCATCAAAAGCCATATCTCCTTCATAAAACATTTCATCGAAATCTTCAGAACTGTAATCAATTTCGTATTCCCAGTCGATTTTTTCGTTACCGTATTCATCTTCTGTAAAGTCACCCATAATAGTATGAGCTATAGAATCTCTAACCCAATATACAAACTGTCTGTATTCGTTGTTAGTAATCTCTGTGTCATCCATAAAGAATCCTTGGACAGAGATAGATTTTGGTCGTTGAGTATATGTACTAAACATATCCTGATCACTTTGTCCAATGTGAGCATTACCTGAAGGCACATATACCATACCGTATGGATTAAATCCACTCCAATTTGGTCTTTCTATGACTCCTGTCAGATGACCTGTCTCTTGAGTGCTACAAGATGATATAATCATCATTAGCGTGAAAATTCCTAAAATGGAATACGTTATTCTTTTCATGTATTAAAGCGTTTTAACCTGATTTTTAAGAATTCAGTATAAAAGATGCGTAAAGATAGTCTTGAAGTCTAATTTTCATAATATTTTAACAAAATAAAGATTCAAAATGTCATAAATATCATTAAATAAGATTAAACGGCATTTTTTGTCCTGTAGTATATTTGTTTCAACATATTTTTTTGACCCTGAAGCAATCAAAATAAGAAGTTGTCATTATAGGTTTCTAGGATTGAATTCCACTTTTGGAGTATTTTTTAAACCGATTATTTTATTTAAATTATAATTAAGTAGAATTTCATGAGACCCTTCATTTACTCTTTTTAATTCTGAAAGGCCTATATCATAACTATATGATAATCTATAATGCCTCCCTAGATTAAGTCCTGTAATAATAGACATAGCATCTAAAGAACTGGAGCTGTAACCTCTTAACCCTAACCCTCCAAAAATATTGCCATTTATCTCGGCAAGCAGAGAAACATCTGATTGAACTACATTAAAATCAGATTTTAGTAGTACTGCTTGCAAAAAATGTAATTCATCACTATATCTGTATCGATATTGTCCATATAAATCAAGATGTGTAACTAATCCAACCTCAGAATTGCCAATTCTATGTTTAATTGTTGGAGTTCTAGAAACAGAAACACCAAATTGAGGATCTCCCATTAATAAATATGCCCCTAACTCCCATATTGGCGCCAAGCCGCTAAAATTAGAATTAGTTAGAATTGGATCATAATGCGAGAAAACATTAAGATCGTAGTCTCCTGTGGGTGTTCTTAAGCTTTCACCATCGACACTTGTTTGCAAAAGACCAGCCCTCAAACCACCGGATAAAAATCCAAAAGGTAGATTGTAAACATAGTTATATGATCCTGTAATAGATTTGTGAGTAAACTTACCTTCGGTAGCTCTAAAAATCTCTGCTCCTAATGCACCACTCAATATATATGCAGGTAAATTTACAGAGAAGTAGGCTGTCATTGGCTGCCCCGGTATTCCTGTATATTGTGATCTTACCAGAGCATCTACGCTAAGAGAATAATCGAGACCTGCATATGCTGGATTTGTTCTGTACTTAGTGAATGTATATTGACTGTTCTGCTGCTCTTGCTGAGCGACGCAAAACGTGAAACAACCAAAAACAATGGCTGCGATACTATATTTTCGGAGGTGCTCCAAAAGGGCTATCATTTTGATTATGATGTAAATTAGAAAAAAACTGTCGCGCTAAAAATTTAGCAATGTTAAAATTTAGCTATTTCTACATAGCCTTACTATTACTTTGGTCTTGGCTCAAAAATTTCTCCATCTAAAAGTGCTAAAGTTCTCTTCATTTCGTAGAAAATATATACTAGTAAAAAAATGTATTCTAATCCGACTATCCATAGATTCTCAAAATAGACATCCTCGTTGTAATTAATGTAGGTAAGCCAAATGAGACATGACCATGTCACTGCCACACGAGATCTGATAAATATGCTGCAAAAGAGTGGAATACTAAGATACCATGGGTGTATAGTTGTCGATAATAAAAGATAAATTAGCGTCACTAGGTATAAAAAGGCAATTGGATTTTTAACTTTTTCCTGGACGGTTATCCACAAAGTGATAATGATAAACCAAAGACCAAGTAATGGGCCTATATAAGCAATAAGATTATAACCGGTCACTTGGAAACCCACCCATCTTAACACATAATAGAACCCTGCATTAAACTCGAATTTTCTAAAGTATAAATCAATACTCGAAAGAAATTCATCATAGTTGAACCCTACTAATAATGGACTGAAAATCAAAAGACTAACCGCAATAAACAATACCAATACTATTATACTATCCTTCCATCTAATTTGCCATAGTAGATATGGTAAAATGAGCAAACTGAGCAACTTAGAGCCAACAGAAAAAGCTAAGAACACAATGGCACGATAATGTCTGGCGGTTAACCAATAGTATATAGAAACTGACAAGAATCCTATCATAATAATCTCAAAATGTAGATTACCTATTCCTTCAATAATTATCAAAGGATTAAGCCAATAGACCAAAATATTTGAAGGTGATAATTTTAGCCACTTAAGAATTTTGAGAGAAAAAAATAATGTAGCTAATTCAGATATAAAGAATATCGATTTCATCAAAATAGAGGAAATTTCAACACTTAATCCTAGCCAACTGCCAAGGTAAAATACAAATTGACTGACTGGAGGATATACGGTGTAGTACTCCGGAGAGTTCATCTTGGATAAAATATCACCGTCAGCTAACGAAGGTATCTGTTCCACTATATCTATGGGTAAATATGCATATGGCTGCATACCATTCTGAGCTAATCGTCCATCCCAAATAAATCGATATATATCATCAGATAACTGTGGAAAAAAGAAGATGGATACTAACCTAACTAAAATCCCAACGATGATCAGCCATTGCAGTTTCTTACCGATAGGCTTGGAGCATATGAATAATATATATGTAACTATCGCTAGAGGGAAGCCTATAGTTAACAATTGAAAATCAGATTGACTAGGTATTATTAACGTGTAGAGCATTGCACAAAGCCAAACGATTAGCCCTGACCAAAAAAATCCAGTATGCTCTCTTGGAATCACTTAGTCTTACTATGCTTGATAGAGAAAAAGAAAATCGCACTATATCCAAAAGCTAATAAAGTATGAAAAATAATAAACGATGTATTTCCTACGACGATAGCACCTATGATAGCCATCATAAAGTAAATCGCAAGTAAACCTTCAAAGATCGTCACCTTATTGATATCCTTATAATGATATTTATCTTTGGCAAAACTATCTGTTAGTCCTTTGATATCAAACTTAGGTGTGCGTACAAAAGGTGATTTTTTCCCTCTGAGACCCTGTATTACAGCGATACTGTTATGAAAGGAGAGACCCATACTCAATGCTAAGAATACTGGAAATAAAAAAATGAATTTTAAAAAATTATTTACAGTAAGTCCATCTTTCCATGCTTTCCTGACGTTAGCATTATAATAAACAACTATAATCGTCAATAGTGATATCAGAAAGAAACCCAGATAATCGAAATCGAATCCTTTAAGCATAAACACTAGTGGTACACTCGAAACACCAATAAAGAAAACAAATAAAAATATCGAACTAGATAACAAATGTGAAGTAGCATGTATCTTCTGTCCCAAAGAAATATTCGACTTCCATACAGTAGGTAGTAACTTTACTGCGGTCTCTGCTCCACCCTTCATCCATCTGTGTTGTTGAGATTTGAGACCATTCATTTCTGCTGGTAGTTCAGCTGGACTAGTTATGTCCTCTAGGAATGTAATTTTCCAACCTTTGAACTGTGCTCTATAACTTAGATCTAAATCCTCTGTAAGTGTATCCGCCTCCCAGCCTCCGGCGTCTGTAATACACTCTCGTCTCCAAATGCCTGCAGTGCCATTAAATTGCAATAAATAATCGGCATTATACCTTCCCATCTGTTCCACTGTGAAATGAACATTCAGCTGAAAAGCTTGAAGTCTAGTAATGAGAGAATAGTCCTCATTGATATGTTCCCATCTCGTCTGCACTACACCGACTTTCTCATCTGAGAAGTGAGGAATCGTCTGTCGAAGAAAATCAGGATTAGGTAAGAAGTCTGCATCAAAAATGGCTAAAAATTTACCTTTGGCAAACTTAGTACCTTCTTTAAGCGCTCCAGCTTTATAACCGACCCTGTTGGAGCGAGTAATGTGTTCTATATTAAATCCTTTGGCTTTATATTCCTCTACTTTGGCTAGTGCTATTTGCATAGTCTCGTCAGTAGAGTCATCTAAGATGTGTATCTCATATTTATCCTTAGGATAATCAAACTTAGCGATGTTATCAACTAATCGCTCCACGACATATAATTCATTATATATTGGTAGTTGGATTGTTACAAAAGGCAGATCTTCATCTTTAGTATCCTCAAAATCTTGAGAACTTACCTCCGCATTTTTACCGTAATGGTATAACAAATGAAACTGCATGAGGCAGAACACCATAATGTAAATCAATGCTACTACATAAAGTCCTAATAATATGTTTGCTATAGTTGCCATGTAGTTACATTAACTTGAATATTGTCCATAATATCTTGTGCCCAGCCAATAAAGTACCTTTAATAGTACCAGACACCTTCGACTGACCAATTCTCTTTCGATATCTTACTGGTACTTCTGAGGTCTTGAATTTATATTTTGCTGCTTTGACTTGCATTTCTACTGTCCACCCAAAATCTTCATCTTGCATATCAATATCAACTAATTTATCCCATTTGATAGCTCTAAATGGTCCCAAATCTGTAAACTGATAATTGTAGATAAGTTTAATGAGGTTCGTCGCTAACCAATTACCAAAAATTTGCTGAGGCATCATCGCCCCTGCTTCCATATCTCCTGTAGCTCTGCTACCTATAACCATATCTATATCTTCTTTTATAATAGGCTGTACTAACTCAGTCAGCTGATCTGGATAGTCAGAGTAATCACCATCAACAAAGACCAGTATATCAGGCGCTTGCTCACATGACTTGACATACGATATACCTTGTAGACAAGCACTACCATATCCTTTCTTAGGTGCTGACACCACTACTGCTCCTGCATTCAATGCAACTTGAGCCGTAGTATCTGTACTAGCATTATCACATACGATAATATGTCTGAGTAGCTCTCTAGGTAAATCATCTATGACCTTTCCTATGGAGCCTTCCTCATTATAAGCGGGTATGATGACGTCAATGATAACATGACTTTTATTCATAGAAAGATCTAAATTATAACAATTTAATTGAAGTGAGTGCAAAAGTAGCATTTTGCAGACTGTTTGTGTTGTTGTCATAAGGACAATGGTTGCATTAAAAGAACTACTCTAAATGTTCAATATTAGTAAATTTACATCTCGTAAAAGCGAAGCCCATTAAAATGTCGTTTTAGGTTAATTTAGATTTTTACCACTTGCTAATAAAAATAGCCTCAGGGCCGTTAAATATCGTATATGAATATTACCATTTTGCCTTTAAAAATCGCCTTATCATTTATGCTCGCTATGATGCTTTACAGCTGCGCTAGAGAAGATGTATATATGGGTGACGATATTGATATTAGTACTTCCAGAGATACAATCATGTTTGATACAGTATTTACTGAAGTCGGTAGTGCTACTCGTAGCTTTAAGCTTTATAACAGTAAGAGTAAAGCTGTGGCTGTAGATATCAAACTTCAAGGTGGAGCCACTTCGTTTTATAGAATCAATGCGGATGGTATTGTGGGTCCAGAAATCAATAATGCAACTATACAAGCCAACGATAGTTTGTATGTCTTTGTTGAGGTATTTATAGATCCAGATCTACCATTATCTAAAAGTCCCTTTGTGGTGAAAGATCAAGTGGTAATCACTGGAGGAAATGATCAAGACATTGTTCAATTAGAGTCTTTTGGTCAGAATGCTAATTATGTTTTTGGGAAAAGAGACATTACTACAATAGCAAATATCTGCAATGGTACGAATCCAATTACTTGGAATGATCCTAAGCCATATGTCATCTATGGTATAATGGCTATTATTGGCTGTGATCTGATTATTAAAGCCGGCACTAATGTTTATGTACATGGAGGAATAGTGATCGGAGACAGCCTGAGTTATAACCCAGGAAGAATCTTTGTTAAGAATGGATCTATAAAGGCCAATGGTACATTAGAAAATCCAATAACGATTCAAGGTGATAGATTAGAACCAGAATTTGCTGATGTCCCTGGTCAATGGTTTGGTATCCAATTGGACAGTGCTTCTATTAATAATCAATTCTCGTATACTACTATCAAAAATGGTATCTATGGAATCCTCGCTGACTCATCTTCACATCTAGAAATAGATCATTCGCAGTTGCTTAACTCATCATCACTTGGACTATTTGGTAGTCACTCGAGTGCAGAGGTATCTAATAGTCTTATTTATTCTGCCGGAAGCTATGGTGTATATTGGAGATATGGCGGCAACTACAATATGAATTTCTCCACAGTTGTTTCTTATGGTATACAAGCCGAAGCACTTCGTATGGAAAACTATCTCTGTACAGATCAACTATGCCTTGGTGAAATAAGAACCAATCCATTAATGGCTACAATATCTAATAGCATACTTGTCGGGTCTTCAAGAGATGAGATATTGATTGACGAATTTGAAGGGTCGGATCCTTTCACAGTAGATTATACTTTCAACAATACCATGATCAGAATTGATGAGTTCTTAGAATCAAGACCCGATTTCTTTGACAACTGTAATGATTGCATCAATTTTAATGGAACAGACGCTCTATTTGTCGATGTCAACGATGATAATTTTGAACTAGATTCTCTATCTATCGCTGAAAGAAAGTCAATACCTATCAATGGTGTCACTGATGATCTGTTAGGAAGAATGAGAAGTAGCGCGCCTGATATGGGCTGTTATGAGTCGCAGTTTAAGATGTAATAATTTATAGCAATCGCTAGTATTCTTTTGATCGCTTATGGCGCTAACCTTACAATTGTCCAAAGATCGTCTGAAGCGGTAAACACTAATCGATCATGTAACCGACTTTCTCTACCCTGCCAAAACTCTATAAGATCCGGCTTAATCTCGTAACCGCCCCAATGTGGAGGAATTGGGATTGGCGAGCCCTCAGGATATTTTTCTTTTAAGGCATTTAAGTTATCGTGAAGCACGGATCTGTCCATAATGACATCACTTTGTGGACTAGCCCAAGCGCCTAACTGGCTTCCTCTTGGTCTACTTTGAAAGTACTTTTCTGATCTTTCTACGCTTACCTTTTCCGCTTTACCTTCTATGCGTACTTGACGTTCTAATTCTTTCCAAAGAAATGTGACAGACACATGAGCGCTATGCTCAATATCCATCGCTTTGGCACTCTGGTAATTGGAATAGAATACAAATCCTTGTGTTGTAATTTCTTTTAATAGCACAGTTCTAGAATGAGATCTAAGGTCAGCCGAAACTGTAGACAGTATCATGGCATTAGGCTCTAGTATATTTGAGTCCTGCGCTTCACAAAACCATTTCTTAAAGAACTGCATTGGATCATTACCCGCTTTGCTTTCTTGAAGTTCAGCTCTGGTATAATTCTGTCTAAGAGCATGGATGTCTTTGGGTTCTCTATTCATATTTATGAATTGTGTTGCGATACTATTATTGACTACTTCACAGAAGCGTACATCGCTTTTACATCATCTTCCGAATAATTACCTACTAGTCCTGTCTGGAAAACGAATTCTTTATCCCCTTGAATCTTGACGTATCGAAAATCATAGTTGAGTATACCATCTACGTTCTTTTCGAATATAAATCCATCATCTTCTTCAGATATGATCTTAGAGAAATACCTGTGCGACTTAGCCTCTACTAGCTTTTCATTCATTACTACCTTCTTATCAAGTGTCAATAGATCACTTGAAAAAATCTGTACATAGTAGTTTTTTTTTGCTTTGATCGTAAGATCTTGCATAACACCTAAATCAGTTTTCTGGATCACAGCACCTTCAGGAACATACATGGCTATAGGAAAACCATGACTCATCAACTCAGTTTTCTTCATATCACTCAATGGATCAGATTTACATGAAAACATGATAATAGTAGTAGAGAATAGATATAATAGCGTGCGTATAGTCATCTGAGTGTTGTTTGCGATTTGTCAGGCTTGATTCTAAAATAATCAAGCCTGACAAATGTAAACATTGTCAGGCTTGATTGCTAATGGTAGCAAATATCTTATACCAATACTGCTGCAATTAGCAGGAATTACTGTGGTATAATACTGATCAACTTGAACGGAACTTACTCGGTTAATGGTAATTTCAAAAGCAATAGATTAATCTACATAGTCTTAATAGAACAACCGATCGCTTTGGTCTTTGTGATTGCCGGCGTTTCTCCAAGTAAAATAGACCGTGCTGCTTTTTCTACATAGTTAATTGTAGCTGCTGCTGCATCTCTTGGGCTATTATCTATCGCTCCGATATATTGGATGACCATATTAGCGTCTAGTACATATGCGTGCGGCGTTTTAGTTGCACCCCATTTTGGATATACTTTTTGTCCCTCGTCCATCATATAAGGAAACTCAAATCCCTTCTCTTTAGCCCTTACTTGCATCTCAGCAAAGCCATCTTCTGGTACTTTGTTAGGATCGTTAGGATTGATCGCAAATAGAGCGAAGTCATTCTTATTTGCAAATGCATTGAGATCGTTCATCCTGTCTTCGTACATCACAGCATAAGGACAATGGTTACATGTGAATACTACGATATATCCTTTTACATTCTTAGCAGATGAAAGAGAATACATATTTCCATCTACACTCTTAAGGTTGAAGTCTTCAACTTTATCACCTACAGTATAAGGGTCACCAACTTCATTAGAAGATGTGAATGGCATAACAAGTGAGAATAATACTAATAAGAATTGACTCATAACTATTTGTTTAATTTGATTAATTGTGAATTGATAAGAATAATTTATCTAAATCTTCATAAGTATCGAACTCGCCATCCCAAAACACTCGCTTTTCACCTCTATAAATGATGGTGACCGGAATAGCACCTTCCCAAGATAGATCTACTTTATCGATCCAAATATTACTTTTAGGATCATCTAGAATGACTACTTCAGATTGGATATTATGTTTATTTAAAAAAGGAAGAAGTTTGGAATCTACTTTTTTAGGGAAATCAAGACTGACAAGTATTACTTTGGTCTTATCATGACTGTAATCCTTCAGTAACTGCTCAAAATAAGGTAATTCTTTGACGCAAGGTCCACACCATGTTGCCCAATAGTTGATCACATATGTGTATCCGTCATCTCTATCCATGTACTCTTGTGCCATTTCATCATACTTATCGTAAGAAGTTAACTTGGTCCATTGCGCTGATGCAGCTAACGATAGCAATAAAAAAACAGATAGTAAGAAATCTTTCATGTTTGTAATAACGTGATTGGCAAAGAAATGATTATTGAAGTGTGGAATTTGTGTGTTAATGTTATAATAAGAGAGTTAGGTAAATTGTCCCAAATCTATTTTTTCGACACTTTAGCTTCATTGTGTTTTATAAATCCATCGCTACCAATTAGCGAAAAAAAGGCCACACTAATCCAGCAATTCATCTACGTCCTTTACTCTATTTCTCCACCAAATAAACCCTAATATCCCTGCGATGAGATAAGGCATAGAAAATAAATATAATATTCCAGTGTTTAGTCCACGACCTTCAGTTCCTCCATTGTCTAGATTACTCTCTGCGGCCATTCTACACATTGGACATTGAGCTAGAAGCTCAATTCCAAACGGAACAATTAGTAATACGAATAATATAATTAGAGTTTTAGCTTTCATTAGGCATCTATTTAGGATAACAAGGTGCTAACATGAGATATACTAAAGGTCCACTTATCGCTACATATAACCAGATAGGAAATACCCACTTAGCCATCCTTCTGTGCTTCTCAACTTGGAAAGTATATCCTCTGATGAAAGTCAACAGTATGAATGGTAGCGATACAGCTGCTAATATGATATGCGATATTAAAATAGTGAAATAAACATACCGAATATTACCTTGTTTACAATAGATAGTTTCGTAAGTCGTAAAGTGATATAATACATAACACAGCAGAAAAAGAATTGAAAAGACCATTGCTGCAAAGACCATTTTTCTATGCATATTTATATTCTTACGCTTAATGAAAAATACGGCCATTAATAGCGATAGTGCGCAGAATGTATTCAGTATAGCATTGATCGGAGGAAGTATGCTCGTGTCAAATCCCACTTCTGGCTTATTAGGTCCACGCATAAGGATTACTAATGCGATCACTACTGCCGATAATACATACGCTAGTTTATCTAACTTTTTTCCTAATTTTGGATTGGGAGTATTCATTATCTGTCCTTCATTTTAATAGATGATTTCTTCTTTAGAGGTAGTATTACAGAGATGTCTCTCACTAACTCATTTACTGTAGTATCGTTAAGATCATAGTAACTTCTCACTTGCATAGCTGTATCTACCAATATGATATCTTTCCCACTATATGCTTCCATTATAGCATTTGCAGTTGGGCTATAGACTTTATTAAATCCTTCTTCCACTTGTACAAGACTGTCACTTACAATCTGTAAAAACTCAATATTGGCAGATTGCTTGAACTGATCATAAAATCTTTGTAGATACTTACTATCTTGACTACCCTCATTTACATGTATAAGAACTGTTTTGTTTTTTAACGATCTACTACTAATTGCTACTCCTTCTAAATAATACTCAAAATCTAAAAGCTCTCCTTTAGGCTGGATCTTCTCAAGAGCTGCTAATCTATAATCTACACCTCCACTGAGATATAGATATGACCCAAGAGGTAACACGATGAACAAGAGAAATAGTACGAGTATTGGAATTATTCTTTTCATAGCTATTATTGATTTGTAAAGTTAACAGTTTATAAGGGTTGAAAGGTTTTAAAGTTCTTCACAATTTTGCAATATTACGACTAGATCATAAACAAAAAAGGCAAGCCCAAATCAATGAGCTTGCCTTTCTGTATTTTTAGCAAAGTAATATTATACCAATGGTTCTTTTTCCCATTGCTTTATATCCATAGTTGTCGGAGTATTTACTCCAACCTCTTCTTTGTTCTTATTATCTATTAATGTTCTACGAGCATTCCAATCACTACCCTCCCAAAAGAATGCTATAATAGCCCAAACCAGTAATAGTACGGGTAATAGCACTGACTTAAGTAATCCCGGTACTTCATGTCCCAAGTGCATAAATTCGTATACAATTTTATAGGCCTTATAAAGGCTAAGACCAATCATGAGAATAGCCATCACAAATATAGGAGCGTGAAACCCTTCAATAATATATCCCTTACCTACTAAGGCTATAGCTACTTCTATAATTGTAATGACAGCTAGTACGATGATTAGCTTTAATGCAACACTTTTTGACTGTTCGTATGTCATATGTCCCATAAATATATTATTTGTATTGTATTATTTAATGTTGATTATCGTTGTTCTTGCTTGATTTCTACCTATTATATTAGATAAAACACTAAGAATACGAATACCCATACTAGATCGACAAAGTGCCAGTACAAACCAATCTTTTCTACCATCTCGTATCCATTCTTCCTCTCGGCATATAGCCCAGTGAATGAGTTGACCATGATAATGATCAAGAACACTACACCTGAGAAAACGTGGAATCCGTGGAATCCTGTAATGAAGTAAAATAATGCCCCAAATGCTTTAGGACCAAACTCCATTTGCTTAGTAGTTCCCGCATCATCACCTTCAGTTACTTTATAACTAAGTGGATGAAATTCACCTGAATGCTGATGTATTAGATATGAATCACCTTCCGCGAAAGTATCACCTTCATTGATATGGTGTCCGTCTCCTTCTAGATACACTCCACTTTCTGTATGTGTACCAAATGGATTAGTTGAGATAGTCATATGCTCTTTTCCTATCAGTGTGTTCCACTCCCAAGCTTGACAACCTAAGAATGCCGATCCTCCAATAATCGTAAGTAACATCCAAAATACTACACCCTTTCGATTCTCTTGATGTCCTTCTTGCACCGCCCTTACCATTGTGTAAGAACTAAAAAGAAGAACGAACGTCATGATCGTTACAAAGATAAGAGGCATATTCTCTATTCCTCCAGGAAGAAGACTGAATACAAAATCCGGTACTGGCCATGAAGGCATACTGATTCTAAGCGCTCCATAAGCAATAAGGAAACCTGCGAATGTAAATGAATCCGAAAGAAGAAAATACCACATCATCAGCTTTCCATAGCTCGCCTTGAAAGGTTCGTTACCTCCATCCCAAGTTCCGCTATCGACTTTTACTTGTCCTGTTGTATCTGTTGCCATTGTTTAAATATTATTCTGTATTGCAAATTTCATTAACAAATTGTCTTTCTAAATAACTGTTCAATCTGTTTTGAAAAATAGATTATTTACTAAGTATTAAAAAAGCTAATAAGTATACCCATAAGATATCTACAAAATGCCAATAATGTAATACTAGTTCAAATCTGTTTTTTCGTTTTACTGTTACTTTATACTTCAGTGTAAATGCATGAAAACATGCTACTACTATAGCCGCCACTCCTGCTAAAACATGCGCTGCATGAGCAGCTGTGATCAGATAGAAAAATGATCCAGAAGGGTTAGCCTTCAGATCAATCCCTATGTTGAACATATGAGACCATCCCATATACTGCGTCACTACGAATATCAGTCCAAGTAACCCAGTTACCAATAGTAATAACTTATATCTCACCTCATTCCCATTGAGAAAAGACCTATATGAAGTATGTAGCGTAATGCTACTAAGTATAATTATTACTGTACTCAAAAAAAAGATATCTGGTATCCTATAATCTATCCAATTGCCTCCTGCTTGCTTTATAATATAAGCACTCGTCCAGCCCATGAACATCATTAATATACTCGCCATACCTGCCCATAGAGCAAACTTATTAGGATTAATTCTGTTACGTACTATGTCTTGATTACTATCAACTATCACATCCATTGTCATTTATACTTTTAAAGTACCCAGTACGATATGAGTACTACTGGTAAAAAAATGAAGGAACTAAACATCAGTCCCAAAGCTGTTCTTCGTTCTGTAGTGATATAAAAATTTAGAGACATATATAAATACACCAAAGCCATAAGCCCTGATACTATACTTGCGATTATAGATGCGTCGCCAGATATATATAGCATCACCACAAATGGGATGATCAATAAAGCATACAGCGAAGCATGCAGTCCTAACTTAGAATCTATGTTGTCATTTGAGTCCACAGGTAATAGTTTGTAACCTGCTGCATGATAATCATCAAAAGCTAAATATGCAATAGCCCAAAAGTGTGGGAACTGCCATAAAAACTGAATGAAGAATAAGCATGATATTATTAATGTCAATTGCCCTTCTGCTGCAACTCCGCCGATCATTACCGGGAGTGCTCCTGGTATCGCTCCTACCGCTACAGCCAATGTAGAGTGTCTCTTCAGTGGTGTGTAGAGGAATGCATAACTCACTAAAGATAGCATTGATAGCAATACCACTAATGGATTGATCATCGCTAATAGAACTACACCTATTATCGTGGTCAAGCCCGCAAATATTACGGCCTCAGATACTTTCATACGGCCCGCAGCTAATGGTCTATTTGCTGTTCTAGTCATTAACTTATCGAAATCTTTTTCCAAGACTTGATTAAGCGTATTGGCTGCCGAAGTTATTAAAAAGCCTCCAATTGCAATTAGACCGACATGTAACCAACTAACAGTCGATCCAGCGACAATAAAATAAGCTAACACAGAACTAAATACTACAAATAGATTCAGTCTAAGCTTTACCAGCATGGAGTAGTCATCCATCTTGGTATACAACTTAATGTCAGCTACTCCTATATATGTATTAGTTTTATCCAATTAGTACTATCTATTAGTTAGTATATCTGTTATTATAAATTAATGGTCTCCTATCTCACCTTCAGCTAATGGAACTACTTGAGGTACAAATTCTCTCTCATCTTTGTTATAATCATACGCCCATCTGTGAACAGTAGGAAGACTTCCTGGCCAGTTACCGTGGATAGGCTCGATAGGAGTAGTCCACTCTAAAGTATTAGCACCCCATGGATTTTGTGTTGTCATCTTACGACCTCTCCAAATACTATAGAAGAAGTTTATCACGAACACAATCTGTACGAAGAAAACTACAATAGCAGCGATAGTTATAAACTTGTTCATATCTCCAAAATGCTTAAATGCATCGTAAGATTGGAAGCTATAATATCTTCTAGGTACACCTGCCATACCTATGTAGTGCATTGGCCAAAATATAGCATATGCACCAATCAAAGTACCCCAAAAGTGGAACTTACCTAACGTCTCATTCATAAATCTACCAAACATTTTAGGGTACCAATGATAGATACCTGCGAACATACCAAAGAAAGCGGCTACACCCATCACAACGTGAAAGTGAGCTACAACGAAGTAGGTGTCGTGCATCTGAATATCAAGAGTAGAGTTACCTAAAAATATACCGGTAAGACCTCCAGAGATAAACATCGAAACAAATCCAATTGCAAAAAGCATTGGTGAATTCAATCTAATGTTGGCTCCATAAAGTGTAGTAATCCAGTTGAACACTTTGACTGCTGATGGCACTGCAATGATCAATGTAAATACTACAAAGAAGTTAGAAATAAATGGATTAACCCCAGACATAAACATGTGGTGAGCCCATACTATAAACGATAAAAATCCAATCGCAAGGATAGAATACACCATCGCTCTATAACCAAATATTGGCTTACGTGCATGTACAGATAGAACCTCTGAAGCTAGACCCATTGCAGGAAGTATAATAATGTATACTTCAGGGTGACCTAAGAACCAGAAAAGGTGCTGATACAACACGGGAGTACCACCTATACGCTCCAATGCTTGACCTTCTATAAAGATTTCATTTAGGAAAAACGAAGTTCCTAAACCTCTATCCATCATCAACATAAAAAATCCAGATACTAATACTGGAAATGAAAGGATACCTAATATAGCCGTTACGAAGAAAGCCCATATTGTTAAAGGCATTCTCCACATAGACATACCTTTAGTTCTTAGATTAAGTACTGTAGTTACATAATTGATGCCACCAAGCAATACCGATACTACGAAAAGTGTCAAACTTACTAACCATAATGTCATGCCTGCTCCTGATCCTGATGATGCTTGTGGTAGTGCGCTAAGTGGTGGATAAGCCGTCCACCCTCCTGAGAACGGTCCTGTATTAAGGAATAGAGAATACATCATGATTACACCCGAGAAGAAGAAGAACCAGTATGATAACATATTGAGGAATGGTGAGGCCATATCTCTTGCTCCCAGTTGCAAAGGAATCAATAGATTACTAAATGTTCCACTCAATCCAGCTGTCAATACAAAGAATACCAAGATGGTACCGTGCATCGTCACTAATGCATAATAAAACTCAGGAGCCAATGTTCCCACTCCATCATTTAATGTGATCCATTTGCCCAATACCGGCTTTAACCATGCCATACTCTCTTCCGGAAAACCTAATTGGAGTCTGAAAACTACAGACATTGCTGCGCCAATAATTGCCCAAATAATTCCTGTAATAAGGAATTGCCTAGCAATTATTTTATGATCCATAGAGAACACATAGTGTCCCAAGAATCCTGATTGATACTTATCTCCGTGGTGATGATCATGAAAATGATCATCATAGCCATTATCCTGGATCAATACGTCAGTATCGTACTTTTTTGCTACTTCAGCCATGGTTTAATTTTTTACAATGAGATTAGAAATAATTCTAAGTTCAGTTCTTCCGTTTGATTCTCTAGCTTCAGGACTACCGTTTGATTCTATAGGTTGAATTTCCCCAAATCCAACACTCGATAACCTGTCTGCGTTTATTCCTTTATTCAATAGGTATTGTCTAACGTTACCTGCTCTTGACTCTGATAGAGTATAGTTTAAGTCAGCGTCACCTAGATTATCTGTATGACTTATTATCTGCGCATTCACAGAAGGAAACTGTACAAGTAATTGTGATAATTTGTCAAGCTCAGATTGAGACTGGTTATCTAGAGTTGCAGAACCAGTTTCATAAAATATATTCTTAAGATTAATTATCTTATCCTTTAAGCTTTCAGACTCCGTAGCCAAAGTAAATTCCGAAGTAAGCTCAATATTTCTATTCTTCTTTTCGATATCAAGTAGCTCTCCTTTTCTTGGATCAGCATCTGTACCTCTTATTGTCGTACGATAGTATGGCTTAGTATTTTTCTCAGCCATCCATTCATTGTATTCTTCTCTTGTTACTATCTCTACAATTCGTCTCATAGCGTAATGAGATTTACCACATAGCTCTGCACATGCAAGCTCATAGTCAAACATTTCCCATCTTTCCTTACTTTCTGGATCTTCTGGATCATAAGGTGTTCTCCACTCTGGATAATTTTTCAAATTTTTACGAAACTCCTTAGTAGTAGTTATCGGCCTAAACACAAAGAAAGTAGGTAATCCTGGTATAGCATCCATTTTTACTCTAAAGTGAGGTAAATAAAAGTTATGTAATACATCCTTAGATGTAATACGAACTCTTACTGTAGTATCTACAGGTAGTACGATCTTATCTGCCCCAGTTAAGATTACATCATCTATAGATTTATCATCTGTCCAATCTATCCCTAATGGGTTAGTTGCTGGATCAATTAATCTAAAATTCTTTGTAGCCAACTTGTTATCTGCTCCTGGATATCTAATATCCCAAGCAAACTGATATCCTGTAGCTTCAATTTCTAGATATTCACCATTAGGCTCAGCCATTATTTCATTCCACACGACCAAACCATTCACAACTAAAAAAGTCATAACTACGGCTGGTACTACAGTCCAAATAATTTCTAGAGTGTTATTGTGAGGTTGAAACATTGCTTTTCTACCCGGCATGGTTCTGTACTTATAAGAGAACCAGAATAGTAATATTTGAGTAATCACAAATACAATCCCAGTAAAAAACAACGTCCAATTGAATAAAGAATCAATGTCTCCACCGTGATCCGATGCAGCTACTAATGGACCATATCCAAGCATTACATCTTTAAAATAATAAGCAGACCCTAATCCCAACACTAAGAATAGGGCTAAGAACAACATCAACATCTTCGCTTGACGATTTGTGCTTTGCTGCTCCACTTCTTCTTCGCCTCTGATCTTTGATGCCAACTCGGACACTCTACCGATCTGCACAATTATAACCCCTAGAAGAAGAAAAATTAAAAATATTATCAATCCAGTCATTATATGGTATTGTATATTATACTAAAATAAGTTGTTGTCTCTTTATTAATAATAAACCAATTGGTCTATGTGTGGTGGTGTAATGATTCGTCTAGGTAAGGATCATTCTTAGCGATCAATGGCGCTTTTGATAAAGCAGTCAATGTTACAAAAAAGAATAATCCTAAAAACCCAATCATAGTACCAAGCTCTAATAGACCTGGTATAGTATAACCCACCTCAAACGAAGAAGCCACTGATTCATGTATGCCATGTTCCGCTGCTCCATGCACAACTTCTTCGCCGTGTGCAGCCATATGTCCATGATCATCTCTTGTGATTTTCACTCCCGGCTTTATCATAAGGAAAAAATCTAACCAGTGACCTATGAATACCAATAGCGAAACAAAAGCCAATGATCCAAGTTTCCTCTTTGTATCATTCCTCATTAAAACAAAGAATGGTATCAAGAAGTTTACTGCGAGGTTAGCATAAAATAAAATCGGGTACTCTTCTCTTCGGAGTAAGAAATATGTTGTTTCCTCACCGATGTTAGCATACCAAATCAGCATGAATTGTGAGAACCACATGTATGTCCAAAATATAGAGAACGCAAATAAGAACTTACCTAAATCATGCATATGCTCATTTGTCACTTCCTTGTACAATCCTTTACTCTTAAGGTATATCAGTAGTAAAATAGTAAGACAAATCATAGCTACAAACCAACTTACTGCAGCATGCCATGCATATAGTGTACTGTACCAATGCGCGTCCACACTCATAAGCCATTGCCAGATCATTGCTGCACTAGAGAAACCCATGATTGGTAAGAATACTGCCGACCATATCCGCATACTCCTATGTTTTGCAAAATCATGCCCTTGGTCTTCATCCTCATCTAAAGATAGAGATCTCATCTTACGACCAAATACAACCCAAGTACCTACTATTATAATTGTACCAAATAAGTACCAATTTGGATTAAGGAAACTCTTTTTACCATTTAATATTGGATCCTCAGCTACTGCGGCAGCATCTGCCCAGTGATAAAGATGATTCCAATGGAAATAAGTCGTCAGGGCTATAACGAGCATAAAAATAAATCCAACTAACATGTTAGCAGACATTGCTTCCCACACTCTCTTGAATACCGATGCCCAACCTGCATAAGCAGTGATACACACAGCAATAAAGAAGAATGCCATCATAGATATTCCTAAGAAGAATGTGCTGTTGTGTAGGAAGTTAGACCAAAATCTACTTTGCAGATCATCTGCGCCCACAAACCAAGTCAGTAACATACTCACGACACCAACTATCATCGCTCCGATAGTTACTGTTTTTGCTGTTCCTGAAAATGTATATTGATTCATATTTCTTTTATTTAAGTCTCTTTATCTTTTATTGTAAAAGACTGTAGATATCTTTTTCGTATTAATCTCTTGGCTTAATGACCTTGACCACGATCTTCACCTCTGTACCCCTCTTTTGACTCATGATCATGTGCATGACTCTCTTCAGATCCATGACCTCTTTCATCCCCATTTCCATCTTGTATTTTTACAGATACAATTTCACCTGCTGGTCTGTCTACATTATTTAGTGTATTAGACATTTGATTATATTCCAATTTAAGTTCCTTGGCTTGCAATGATCTGATGTAGTGAATGACATTCCATCTTTCTTCGAAAGAAAGTTTGTCTTTATATGCGCCCATTACATTTTTACCATACATAATCGCATGATAATATCTACCATTAGACGCAGATAAATGTTCTTCCAAAAGGAAGTTTGCTGGTGCTGCTGGATATTTACCTCCATCATCTCTCACTAAGTAGCCAAGACCGTCACCTTTTTCACCATGACAGATACCACACATAACATTGTATAGTTCCTTACCTTGTACTAAACCAGCATCGGTGATTGAATATGGATTTTCAATAAGTTGGGCTATAGCTCTTTTTCTTTCTTCCTCAGTGTCAGCATATGGATAATTAAGTGCATTATCCTTACCGGTACCTGCTGCAGATCTTGCGATCGTGCCTTTTACTGGCTGTCTTGGTCCTGCCATTTTGTAATACTCATCCTCAGTGCCCCAAGTATTATGATAGTAATAAGCATAGTAGTTAGCTTCGTATGCAACTGAGTGTGCCATGTCAGGCATGTACTCACTTCCTGTTGAGTTTACTCCTGGCTGCTGACATGCTGTAAAAAAGCATATGGTAATTACTACAGCTGTTATATATTTTAATGTTGTTTGCATCTATTTGTATGTTATAATTGCAATTATTTCATTATTTGTCTAGAAAAATTATTAAACTATATGATTTTTTGATTTACGTCAGCGCCTGTGTCACTTAAAAAAGATTTAGCAGCTGCTCCATCCACCTCCGACATATCAAAAGCAATACAAAATTTATCATCTGTGATACGGTCATCAAGATAATCATTAGTCACACCCGGACCTAAACCCGAAACTATATAGAATGTGATCACCATACCTACACATGAGAACAAAACTGTAAGTTCAAAAGTAATAGGAATAAATGCAGGCACAGACCAATAAGGCTTTCCACCAAATATTATCGGCCAATCCTTAGTGAAAATCCAAGTCATCCCTAGGAAAGCTGTAAGTGTACCTATTGCTCCATAGACGAATCCTGCTATGTGCAATCTTGATTCAGCTAATCCAAGAATAGGATCAAGACCGTGCACAGGAAATGGAGAATATACATCCATGATCTCTAAGTGCTGATCTTTAGCCTCCTTGACAGCTTTCAATAGATCTGTCTCATCGTCATATAGACCGTAGATTACTTCTTTATCTTGATGTGCCATAATAGCTTATTGATATCTTATTAATTAAATACTAGTGTGATTCGGTTCTGATTCTACCTTTACATCCTTGGGATGCTGATGTTGAGCATCGGGACCGACATATTGGTTACCTGAAGTCTTGAGAATAGCCTTAATCTCTGCCACTGCAACTACCGGTGCTACCCTACAAAAAATAAGATATAGTGTAAAGAATAGTCCCATCGTACCAACGAAGATGCCTATCTCAACCCAAGTAGGTGAATAATACGACCAAGATGATGGTAAATAGTCCCTAGCTAGTGTAGTAGCGATAATTACGAATCTCTCAAACCACATACCAATATTAATAAATATAGACATGAAGAATGTGAGCCAAATATTACGTCTCCAACTTTTCTTCCAAAATAACTGAGGCGATAAAACATTACAAAACATCATACCAAAATATGACCACCAATATGGACCAGCTGCTCTATTAAAAAAAGCAAATTGCTCATATACATATCCCGAATACCAGGCAATAAATAGCTCTGTTAAATATGCTACGCCCACGATAGTACCCGTTACTAATATTACTTTATTCATAGACTCAACATGCTCGATAGTAATATAATCTTCTAGACCAAGTATCTTACGGGTAATAATCATAAGAGTGAGTACCATAGCGAACCCAGAGAAGATCGCTCCTGCCACAAAATATGGAGGAAAGATGGTTGTATGCCATCCTGGAATAACAGAAGTGGCAAAATCAAATGATACAATAGTATGTACAGAAAGTACAAGCGGTGTAGCTATACCTGCAAGTATAAGAGATAGATATTCCCATCTTTGCCAATGCTTTGCTGATCCTGTCCATCCAAATGATAAGAAGTTATATATTTTCTTTCTCAAACCCTTTGCTCTATCCCTTACAGAAGCAAAATCAGGAACAAGACCTGTATACCAAAACAATAACGATACTGTGAAATATGTAGATATCGCAAATACATCCCAAAGTAAAGGTGAGTTGAAATTCACCCATAACGGTCCCCTTGTATTAGGATAAGGGAATATGAACATTGCTAACCAAATACGTCCCATGTGAATCAAGGGGAACAAACCAGCACACATCACGGCAAATATAGTCATGGCTTCCGCTGCTCTGTTTACACCAGTACGCCATTTTTGACGAAAGATGAGAAGAATCGCCGAAATCAAAGTACCTGCGTGACCGATACCGATCCACCAAACAAAATTGGTAATATCCCAACCCCAATTGATTGTGCGGTTGAGATCCCAAGTACCTATACCATTCCATATCGTCCATAGGATACAGAATGCCCCAAATGAAAATACACTTACAGATAGGATTAATCCTAAAATCCAGGCTTTCGATGGCACTCTCTCCGTTGGAGAGATCAGATCTTCTGTAATCTGGTGATATGTCTTATTCCCTGTAACTAAAGGAGGTCTAATTGGACTTACGTGGCCACTCATATCTTTAATGTTTATATCGTTATCTATTTATTAGTTTGAAAGTATATATTGGACTATGCATCTAATGACTCGTCGTGGTTATTTACTTTCATAGTATAGTTCACTGAAGATCTTACGTTGATTTCTTCTAAAGCTATAAAGTTAAGTGGACTAGCTAATTTTTTAGCTAATAAACTGTTCTTATCATTTTGGTCACCGAATGTGATGGCACCTGTAGGACAGACAGTCATACATGCTGACTTCACATCGCCATCTCTAAGTTGGCGACCTTCTGTTTTAGCAGTAAGTTTACCTTCTTGGATTCGTTGTACACAAAAGCTACATTTCTCAATTACTCCTCTTGATCTTACTGTCACGTCAGGGTTAAGTACCATACGAGTCAGATTATCTGCTCCGTAAGGTATTGAGTCATCATTATTAGTAAGTGCTGGTTGATTTGCTGGGAATAAATCCGAATTTGTATAATCTAACCAGTTGAATCTTCTTACTTTATAAGGACAATTATTAGCACAGTACCTTGTACCGATACATCTGTTATACGTCATCTGATTAAGACCTTCACTACTGTGGTTTGTAGCATTTACTGGACACACATTCTCACATGGAGCGTTATCACAGTGCTGACACATCATAGGTTGGTATACAGCTCTCGGATTTTCGATATCTCCATAGTAGTACCTATCAATACGCAACCAAGACATCTCGTGGTGACGTGATACTTCTCTTTTACCAACTACTGGGATATTATTCTCAGCCATACACGCTACTGTACAAGCTCCACAACCTGTACAGGCATTAAGATCTACGTGCATTCCCCAATGGTGACCCATCTCGTAAACCTCATCAAATCCACTATAATACTGCTGATCATTTAGGTGCTGAGCATGCTCTCTTTTGTGATGAAGATTATCTAAGTTATCTTTTAAGTCATCTACTCTTGAGTGATAGATTACTGATCTATCTGTAAGAGCTCCTTGATATCCACTTAATCCATAAGCCATACCTAAAGCTTCTTCATCAGCATTTATCTCTACTCCATCTTTCAGTGTTGTCACACCATATGTATGGTGATACTGTACGCAAGAATATTCTTTCTCAGTTCCTACCTTTGCAGATAATGATGCCGAGTTATTATAGTATTGAGCGTATCCGTTATTTACCGTGATACAATCATTTACATCTACACCAACATTAAGACCAGCAGGACCAGATACAGTTCTACCATATCCAAGTGCGAGAGATACAGTCCCTGGCATCTGACCAAATTGCTTAATAACTGGTACAGTAACAGTTTTACCTCCAATTTTGAGCTCTACCATATCACCGTCTTCGAGACCATTAAGTCCGATCATTTTATTGTGACCATCGAATGATACTGGTACTGCAAGATAATTACCCCAAGAAGTTCGTGTAACAGGATCAGGCATCTCTTGTAACCACGGATTATTAGAGTATTGTCCATTACCTATAGAAACTGGTTCGAAAAATGATATTTCTAATTCGGAAGATGCTGACTTAGAAATATTTCTAAGAGCTGCCGACGCATTACCTGAGTAAGAAGCTGATGACCCTCCCCTTACAATTACACCTCCGTCATGTAACGATGCATTCCAGAATGAACTGAAAGATGCATATTTAGACTGAAGTGGGAACACTGTATTTTTCCAAACTGATTGCATAGTCTCATACATGTCAGTAGACGAACTTCCTGCCCATAGCATTAGAGATACTTCCTTTTGTCTTGTATCGAATAATGGCTGAATAGTAGGCTGAATCATAGTAACAATTCCTTTACGCGCCTGTACATCTCCCCAAGATTCTAGTGAGTGGTGCACTGGAGCTATCAAATCACAAAGAGCTGTTGTCTCATCATTGGCATATGCCAATGAGATCTTAGTAGCTACTTTGCTCATAGCTTCCGTGAAAGCTGTTTTAGCTGCGTGACTGTAAGCTGGATTAGTACCCATTACAATCAATGCATCAACAGATCCACTTTTCATTTCTGCTACTAAATCCGCTACATCTTCATCACTTCCTGCTCTATTTAGATATGCTAATCCGAAGTCGATCGTAGATCCGTAGTTACCTAATGCGTTATTAATTCCGTTAACTAGCATTTGCTCTGCAGGATTATTACTGCCAGATACTACTAGTGATTTTCCTTTAGCTACTGACAAAGATGCTGCAGTCTTATCGAGTGCTTTTCTTGCTTTATCAGTAAGACCTTTAGCAGATGCTGATCCGCCAATCAACTTGCCGTACAAATAAGCGATAGCCTCTCCCATAGCAGATGGCTTTACTAATATTCTATTATCCGCATTTGATCCTGTAAGAGACATCCCACTCTCTACTTGAATATGCTTACTGATATTCGGATTTTTTACGTCTTTTACTTGTCTTCCTAAAGCATACTGTTGGTTAAACTCTGTTGGAGAAACCCATGTCCCCAGAAAATCGGCATCAAACCCAACGATTACATCCGCTTTATCAAAATGGTAACCTGGGATAGATCTATCTCCGAAGTCTGATTGATTAGCATCTAGTATTCCTGAGTAAGACACTGAATCATGCATCACTATTTTAGTAAAAGGATACTTCGCTGTGAATGCATCTACGGCCGCCTGGGTTGTAGGGCTCATAATCGTATTAGTGAGGATACGTATGTTAGATGCTGCAGCTAGCTTAGCCATAACCGACTTATCTAAATCAGCCCAACTAATTGCATCCCAAGCTTCGTCATTCTTTACATATGGCTTTGAATATCTATTGGTATCATACAGATCAAGTACGGATGCTTGTGCTCTCGCAGAAGATCCACCTTGGCCCATCGCTGCATTACCCTCAACCTTAATAGGACGTGCTTCTCTTGTCTTTACTAATATTGGAGCATAATCACTTCCATTGACAAATGTTGATGCGTAGTAGTTCGCTACACCTGGGATAATCTCCTCTGGTTTAACTACATATGGCAATGCTCTTTTCACTGGGATATCACATCCTGCCGCTATAGTAGCAGCACCTAGTCCAAATCCAAGGAACTTAAGGAAATCTCTCCTGTTACCTTTAGAAGACTCAGCCACCTCTTCGTTACCTAATGTTTCTAATAGTGAACTATCAGCAAACTCTTGCTCAGAAATAGCGATAAAGCTTTCGTCTCTTGTAAGGTCTTTATCACCAATCCAGACGTTAGAATTTTTGTTGCTCATCTGTATATTATATTCGATTTATATATAGATCCTGATTAGGAATCCTTAATTTCTATTTTTAATAAAACTATATCCTAATAATTTAGTAATGGCATTTCTGACACTCAAGTCCTCCAATGTCTGCTACTGTTACTTTATCTCTTTCTCCGGATTGAATCTCTTCATGATACTTAGCGTAGTCTTTGTAGTAGTCATTTTCATTGAATTGGACTTCAGTCTGTCTGTGACAGTTAATACACCATCCCATAGAGAGTGGCGCATCTTGCTTCAGCACATCCATCTCTTCTACCGCACCATGACATGTCTGACATTCAACCTTACCAGCAGTTACGTGCTGAGCGTGATTGAAGTATACATGATCCGGAAGGTTATGAACTCTAGTCCATTCAATAGGACCCTGTACAGTTTTCTTCTGCTCATTAGTTAGAGATGTTACTATATTATTCCATTGCCCTTCGATTTCTTCCATTGCGGACTCATCTAAAACATCTACTTCTTTTTCATCCTTATAATTTTCAGTAATCCACTTTGTAAATATGGCTTTGATATCCTCTTCAGCCATATCATCATAACCCTCAATGTAAGTTCCTGTATTAGGATCCCATCCTGAGGACGCATATATTTTAGACAATTCTGCTGTACCGTACTGAGATCCTACTTTGATTGCAGAGTGACAGTTCATACATGTATTTGTAGCTGGAATTACAGCGTGCTTTGATCTACGCGCACCATCATGACAATACTGACAATCAATCTTATGTAAGCCTGCGTGAGTAGCATGAGAGAATGCTATTGGTTGATCTGGTTGATAGCCTTGCTGGCGGCCTAGATTCATAGCATTGTTAACTGTAGTATATCCCGCAAGTAACACTAACGCAAATATCAAGATAGACACTAATCCTGATGACGTGATAGATTGTATTAAAGACTTTCTCTTGTAAGACTTACCTTCTTTCTCCGCATTGAGTTGATCTAGATTGCCTATAACTCTGAGTAAAGTTAGTGATAAACCAACTAGCAGAGCGAACAGTATCCAATACCAAAAATTACTAGAGCTTTCTTCTTTAACTAAAACATCTACTAAACCTCCAACTGGTTTCGGGTTCAACGTACCATCAGCTGTACCGGCTACATAAGCTAGAACGGAACCAATCTGATCATCAGTAAGATCTGGATAAGCTGTCATAACAGTTGGCTTCCACTCATTCCAAAGCTCTACAGCTCTAGGATGACCTGCAGCAATCATGGCTTGCGAGTTACGAATCCAGCTATAAAGTGCTTCGTCGTCACCCCATCTTTCTTGCGCTCCACCTAGTGCTGGCCCAGTCATGGCTGTCTTCATGTCTTTATTGTGACATTGAGCACAGTAATTTCTAAATAGAGTTTTTCCAGCTTTTGCGTCAACTTGAGCTGTGATATTGAAAGCGAAAAATAGGCCTAATATGGCTATTAATGATTTCATTTTCAGATGATTATGTATCATTCTTCTGTGTCTTTTATACAACATGTATTTTGAAGCGGATAAATAGTATTCACGCTTGTTCTAGCTTCGTCACGCAAAAGTAAAAATAGGTGTCATTTATATCAATAATCTATGATGCATATTATTTATTTAGACCATGTCTAAATAACAAAATAATCAAAAGCAATATTTTCATTCTAAAGCAAAAAATGTGTGATTCATAAATGTCATTGTGAAAGTTTAAAACAAGCAATAAGTTTATGTTAATATTTTGAGTTTTAAATTAAAATAGCTTTAATAAATCAAATTAGAAACTTAATCAATTGCAGTTTCGAAACTACCAACAGTCATTAACTTTACATTAATCACATCACTTCGTTAGCTTGCCTCTGCCTAATTAATGGATTGAATATTTAAAAGGGACTCTTTCCACCTTAATTTTAAATAAACAGTAAATATGTTTGTATTTTCATTATTGAATCAATGCGTTTCTACCAATTGCTATACGGTCTGTTTCAACGCACATGCGTTTGATTGAAAGCGAAACGCGTTTTCCTTACACTGACACAGCAGCTTTGATATGTGGATGTGGATCGTAACCTTCTAGCGTAAAGTCTTCGAATTCAAAATCGTAAATAGACTTAACGCCTTTACGGATTGTCATTTTTGGTAAGTCTCTGAAGTCTCTTGTAAGTTGAAGCTCTGCCTGCTCTAAGTGGTTAGTGTAAAGATGTACATCACCGAATGTATGAACAAAATCACCATACTCTAGGTCGCATACTTCGGCCAGCATCATTGTAAGTAGTGCGTATGATGCTATATTAAATGGTACACCTAAGAATGTATCTGCTGACCTTTGGTAAAGCTGACAAGAAAGCTTACCATCTGCAACATAGAACTGAAAAAGACAATGACAAGGTGTGAGCGCCATATCTTCTAATTCACCTACATTCCAAGCATTGACAAGGATGCGGCGGCTATCAGGATTATTTTTAATGAGATCTACTACCCTTTCGATTTGATCGACTGTTTCTCCATTTGGCTTGGTCCATGATCTCCATTGCTTACCATATACCGGACCCAATTCTCCATTTTCGTCTGCCCAAGCATTCCAGATACGCACTCCATTTTTTTGTAAGTATTTCACATTAGTGTCTCCATTGAGAAACCATAATAGCTCGTAAATAATGGACTTAAGATGAAGCTTTTTAGTAGTCAGCATAGGAAAACCATCAGCGAGATCAAATCTCATCTGATATCCAAAGCAAGAAATTGTACCTGTACCTGTACGGTCATCTTTACGAATTCCTTTGTCTAATATGTGTCTGAGAAGGTCGTGATATTGCTTCATAGTTGGAAGATGTTATGCCGCAAATATAGGTAGATTATAGATTAATATTTTATTAATCTATAAATGTTAATCCACTCACTTTTACGCAAGGAATATATGGAATAAAGTTAATATGCTAGACAAAAAACGTTGAAGAGATATCGTTCTGAATTTTTTCTAAAAAATCATTTACATATTCCGTTTCAGAATCTGTGTTATACAAATCCACGGAATAGTAATCTCCTTCCGCATTATTCCTTAAGAAATCAATTGACTCTAGATCGAATCCAAAACCACTTATTTTGACCAAATCTTTTGTAAAAAATATTATTTAGCAGTATTTTTAATAACATTCTGCTATCCATACTCTTTCACAATTTTCAATATTGCATCTCCATACTTCATAAGCTTCACTCTACCTACTCCATCTACCACTAATAGCTCTGAACTATTACTTGGTAACACGCTAGAGATCTGATCCAATGCTTTATTATTCATAATTACATATGCAGGCACTTTTTGAGATTTTGCTAAACCTAATCGCCATGCTTTTAGGGCCGCTAAAAGATCTTGATCTGCATTTCCAACATCAATAGACAACTTGGGTACTTTGACCTTAGGCTTCTTATCATTTGGAATGAACTTACTCAGCATGATTGTTGATTCTCCCTTAAGAATCGGATTAGATAGTGGTGTAGATTTGAGCTTAGATCTATCAGTAAAATCTATCGATACTAATCCTTGATTTATCATCTGAGTCACATAATGCTTCCAATCTAGAAATGGAACATCTCTTCCGATTCCAAAGGTTTTAATTTTATCCAATCCTAAGTCTCGTACTTCTGTCCTGTTGGATCCTCTGAGTACATCTATAAGTAAATTGAGGCTGACTGACTCCTGAGATCTAATTACTGCACTCAATGCCATTTGGACATACTTGGTGCCATCAAACAACTCCGGAGGGTTTAAACAATTATCACAATGATCGCACTTGGTATTTCTATATTCTCCAAAGTAACTAAGCACTAAATTAGTTCTACAACTAGCTGCCGTAGCAAACTCCCACATCCTCTCAAGCTTAGCAGATTGCACTATTTTAAATTGCTCTGTAGCTTCTCCTTCATCTATAAATCTTTTTAAACTTACATAGTCTCCCCAGCTATGAAAAAGAAGCGATTCTGCAGGTTTGCCATCCCTACCTCCTCTACCTATTTCTTGGTAATAACTCTCTATATTTTTGGGCATATTATAATGTATCACCCAACGAATATTAGGCTTATCAATACCCATTCCGAATGCTATAGTAGCGCATACTATCTGTATCTCATCTGCTTGAAACTCATGTTGCACTTCCTCCCTCTCGTCGGCTGACAAACGAGCATGATACGCTCTAGCTTTATATCCTTGAGCTCTGAGATCATTCGCTACTTTCTCGGTGCTCTTACGACTAAGGCAATAAACGATGCCTGCTTCACCTTGATGTGACAATAAGAAATTTGAGATCTGTTGTATTCTCTTTAGTCCAGAATTGACTACTGTTTTGATGTTAGTTCTTTCAAAGCTAGAAAGAAACTGCTTCGGTTCGTTAAGTTTAAGTTGGGTAATTATATCCGATTGGGTCGCATGATCAGCAGTAGCTGTTAAAGCAACTATAGGTATATCCGGAAATGTATCTTTGAGTCTTGATAGCTTAACATACTCTGGACGAAAATCGTTTCCCCAAACAGAAACACAGTGTGCTTCATCAATTGCAAATAGACTTACGTTGTTATTCTTGAGATATTCCAAAAATCGACCAGCCAATAAGCCTTCTGGAGAGATATAAAGCATCTTCAGTTTACCTTCGGCTATATCGCTATGGATTCTTCTTTTCGTCTCTTCGTCTATATTACTGTGTAATGCATCTGCAGCAATATCTAGTTGTTTAAGAGCGGCCACCTGATCGTTCATCAATGCAATAAGCGGTGAAACTACTATCGCTAAGCCATCTCTTACTAGTGCTGGTATTTGATAACAAAGTGACTTACCGCCACCAGTAGGCATGATTACCAAATTATCATTTCCATCTACAACCGATTGGATGATATCCCCCTGTCTGTCACGGAATGAACTGTAACCAAAGATGTCATTTAATATTTGTAAAGATTCTTGCATTCTGTGTGATTTATTCTTTACAAAGGTAGGAACTGTAATACAAGATTAAGTATAAGAAAAAGTTTAATCTGAATAGTCACTTAAATGACCTCCAATTCATCAATAACTAAATGATGAAAAAGCTATTTTTAAGGTTCCAAATAAAACAAGAATTGGATATTATTACAATACAATAGCCATAGTCGATACTGTAATTTAAAGCTTATTAGTAGTACTAACTGGTTTTTTTTGGCGTATCCTCAATTCCCTCACTAGCAGAGCATAAAGATAAGTTACAGATCAGAGGATATGTTATTCTACTTCTGGATGGTTATAACAAAGGTCTATAATTGTTATTTATGCATAGCATAAGTCTCTAAGGTACTAATATACTCTCTTGCCATTGTTCATTAGCACTAATGTACAATGATCTTTGATGTCCTTCGTTACTGAGTTGTAATATATCTATAAGTGTAGGATTCAATTGTATGAGGCTAAAATGAATCTCATCTCTATGCTTTACTTCCAATCCGTTGAGCTCTGTACCTGGAGCCAAAGAAGAATTGTAGTCCGAAACACTTTTGGAATGTTTTACTTTAAGCAAATGATCTTTGTATAACTGGCTCTTTTCTTCGACGATATGAGCAATACAATCCATCCTTACTTGTAGTTTTCTCTTGGGATGATACCAAATAATCGATGTAAGGTTATTTTTCTCAATCTGAACAATCTTAGGAGATCTGCTGTCTGAATAAAACAGTACATTTAAAAGACTATTTATGTGACGCATCACTACTGTGCGTACCTGAGGGTAACCTGTCTTGGCATCTATTGTAGCCAAGGTCATCAAATTAAAGGGGTGGCGATAATCCCGATTACTGCGTATGAGTTCTTGTTTGGCAACCTCTAATAGATTCATTTCACTTGGATTCATAATAAACAAAGTATTATTGAAGTTACATTGTAATATCCATTCCGCTGAATTGTTCCACTAATTATTCTGAAATAATCTCGATTCATGTTGATTGTCGCTAATTGACAAATAATAACATATTCATTAGTAAACCTATTAGTTTTAGGCTATGATTACCTCTGCTAATGGTAAAATCTAAATCAAGACTAAACTTTAAGATTGGTAATCTCTTACTTATATAACTCAATAGACAATTTATGTACGCTTCTCTCCAAGATTGTGTGAATGATCTTGAAAAATCAGGTCAGTTACTAAGAATTAAATCTCCTTTAGATCCCAATCTAGAAATAGCAGAAGTGCACAGAAGAATATTCGAATCTAGGGGCCCTGCTATTCTTTTTGAGAAAGTGATAGGTAGCCCTTTCAGAGGATTATCTAATATTTATGGGACTTTTGAGCGCACAGATTGGCTCTTTCGAAAGACACTTAAAAAGGTGCAGAAAGTAACTGAGCTCAAAGCTGACCCTGCCAATTTCCTCAAAAATCCTAAAAGGTATTTATCTACACCATTCACAGCTTTATCTGCGCTACCTACCAAAGCTCTATTCTCTAAGCCTGCTATGTATGGCCAGACCACCATAGACCAATTGCCGCTCATCAAATCGTGGCCAATGGATGGTGGAGCATTCGTAACTATGCCGCAAGTGATGTCGCTGCCTCCTGGATGTAAGAATATGATGGAATCCAATCTTGGTATGTACCGTATCCAGTTGACTGGCAATGATTATAAAACTAATGAAGAGATCGGTCTTCACTACCAGCTACATAGAGGTATTGGTGTACATCATAAAGAGTACCTCAAGAGTAATGAACCATTTAGAGTATCAGTTTTCGTGGGTGGACCACCGTCACATGCATTTTCGGCTATCATGCCGATGCCCGAAGGCTTAAGTGAATTGACATTTGCTGGCATGCTAGCAGGGCGAAGATTTAGATATGCATTTGATGACATGGGTCATGCCGTCTCTACAGATGCTGACTTCGTAATCACAGGTACGATAGACAAAAAACGACAAATGCCTGAGGGACCGTTTGGTGATCACCTAGGATATTATAGTCTAACGCATGATTTTCCTGTGATGAAAGTAGATCGTGTGTATCATAGAAAAGATGCCATTTGGCACTTCTCCATAGTAGGTCGACCGCCGATGGAAGATAGTAGTTTCGGATACTTAATTCATAAACTTGTAAAGGCACTTACACCTGGAGAATTTCCTGGTTTGCGTTCTATAAATGCAGTAGATGCTTCTGGCGTACACCCTCTCCTACTCGCTGTAGGCGGAGAACGATATATGCCTTTTCGTGAGCGTGTACCTGAGGAAATTATTACAATTGGAAATAGAATATTAGGAAGCGGCCAAACTTCATTAGCTAAGTTCCTTTTCATCGCTGCAGATGACGATGATCCAAAGTTAGACTCTGACAACATTGAGCATTTCTTTTATCACTTTTTGCAACGAGTAGATTGGACTCGAGACTTACATTTCCAGACCAAAACTACTATTGATACTCTTGATTATTCCGGTAATGGATGGAATGCTGGATCAAAAGTATTAATCGCTTGTCGTGGTGAAGTAAAACGAGAATTAGCTAAAGAAATATCATCAGATCTTACCTTACCGAAAGGATATAATGACGCTCATGTTGCATTACCCGGAATACTCGCATTACAGGCTCCTAAGTTTACTTCTCAAGAAAATGCTAAAGAAGAAATGGAAATATTGTCGAATAATTTAAAGGGACAAAATCTAGAAAAATTTCCTCTAGTGTTAGTAGTTGATGATTCTAAATTTACATCTGCAACGCTTAATAATTATCTGTGGGTAACATATACTAGAGCTAATCCTTCTCATGACATTTATGGTGTAGATAGTTATGTAGAACATAAACATTGGGGATGTCTAGGATCTCTAATAATCGATGCACGTATCAAGCCGCATCATGCGCCAGAGTTGGTGCAAGACCCTGCAGTTACCAAAAAAGTAGATAAGTTGTTTAGCAAGGGTGGTGAACTTTATAAGTTTAAGTAGAAATTTCGTTTGTATATGCCTGTTTAGAAATTTTAGGGCTTGATTACCAGACATTGGATTAGATGCTAAAAGCATCATTACTTAAATCCAAAAATGAGAATATAAAAACTAGTCAGAGCCATTTGATTTATCCTTTTCTTTGCAATATAATCTTATTACAATAATGCCATTTTGTCTACTCCCCAACCAACACTCTCTCCGTTAACACGGGTAAACCATCTTTAATTATTCTTAAAATATATACCCCTTGAGGTAAATCAACACTGTAGATTACAGCTCGATTATCCGCAAAAAAAATCTGTTCTTCTCTAATCAATTTCCCTCCGGAAGAAATCCATATTACCTCAGCCGCACCGTCCACTTGATGATGAATCTCGAGTATATCTGTTACAGGATTTGGATACACTCTAGACTGTAAGAATAAATCTACTCCACTGCAATCTTCATCAATTCCATTATCTGGAATATCTATTTCTGCAGGATTGATGCCTGCATTATTATCATTACAATCTGTATTGTCAATCACATAACTTGTAGGCGGAATATTATAACAAATTTGTATTTCCTCAGCTGCATCTCCAAATCCATCATTGTCATTATCCAAATAATATTTGAATAAAGGTAAACCCTCGTCAATCTGTCCATCACAGTTATTGTCTATATCGTCACACAATTCTATAGCTGCAGGATTGATCGCTGAATCGTCATCGACACAATCTGCATTGTCCACTGCGTAGCCTTCAGGTGGATTATTATAACAGATCTGAATACTAAAAGCATCATCACCATAAGAATCACCATCTGTATCTATATAATACGTATACAGTTGTATGTCCTCGTCGATCTGTCCATCACAGTTATTATCTAAATCATCACACAATTCTACAGCTCCAGGATTGATTGCTGAATTTAAATCATTACAATCAGTAGAAGGCACTACAAATCCTATCGGTGCCACATTGTAACAAGTCTGTGTATCTCTAGTCACATCACCATAACCATCCTGATCTTCATCAAAGTAATATGTAAAATGCTCTAAGTCTTCGTCAATGAATCCGTCGCAATTATTATCTATATCGTCGCATATTTCGGTTGCATTAGGATTGACTGCTGGATTTTGATCATTACAATCAGTCGACAATTCTACAAATCCTATTGGTGCAAAAGCATTACATGTCTGTGTGTCTCTAGATTCTTCACCATAACCATCTAGATCTTCGTCAATATAGTAGGAATAAAGTTCTAGATCCTCATCTACGAATCCATCGCAATCATTGTCCTCATCATCACATACTTCTGGTGCGCCTGGGTAGACTGTATCATTATTATCATCACAATCTTCGTATGACCAATAGCCATCATTATCAACATCTCTAAAAAATAATGACTCGGCTTTGGCATATACATCGTTAGCTACTTTGATACCGATCTTACGACCAGGAATATCATCTGCAGGCGGATGGATACCTCCCCAGATCCGTGAAAGACTTGTCTGATCTGATGCATCTCTATAGGTCGCCCATTGCAATGTAAAATCTTGCGAAGGACCATCTTCGAATACTAAGAAATCGTTTTGCTTCACTTCGAATGTTCCCATACCTCCAGGGAAATATTCGTCTCCAGTCATCATAGTAATAATCTCAGCCGCAGCTCTAGAGAATGTAGAATGACCAGACACATAACCTGCAAACGGAGGTGTTACAAAAGAAGGTCTCTGATAAGGCCACCATTCTTCAGCGAGAATCCAACCTACTCCTGCTACATCGTTATCAGGATTGTTGATATAATCTGGACCACGCCATGATTTTACTTTGATTTTTCCTACATGCTGACCTTGATTTCCTGCTAGTGGATCGCTTGCTTCTACGAGTTCCACTTGTCCATCTATGAGATCCATTCCTGCAGGATCGTAATGCGGCCTTGTCGAATCTGTACATTGACCTTTCTCCGCCATATATCTGATCGCCGACACTGGCCTTAGGTAGTCGTAGTACCCTTTGATTCCCCATGTCGATACTGCGCTATCATGCATCGCTGCTCCTAGAAGGAAGTAACTCTTAATATCCCATTCTAAATCATCGATGATGGGTCCTACTCCTTCATATCGCTTCTCTAGCATCGGATGACTATTGACATAATTGATCAATGTAAACCAGTGACCTGGAGGCGTCTCACTATCTGGACCATCTGCCCAAAACTCTGCGAGTACTCTAGTGTAATCTCCTCTAGGGACCATCTGTGGTTCGTATGGTTGACCTGTGATAGGATTGAATGCATGACCCATACTTGAATCTCCTCCTTCTAGATAATTATAATATTCATAGAACTGCTCAGCCTCCGGTAGCTCGCCAGCATTACCTAGAGAAGCAGGTGATATATCTATCATCACGCCATCGGATGGATCTAAGTGAGATGACCATTGTACTACCATACCGAAGCCTTTCTTGTAATCCACAGATGACTCTATATCGTCAGGATCGATCATAGGCGGTGGACCTGGATCATGATATAATGTAAATTGACCATCTACAATCTTATCTTCATCAGGTATAGCGAACTGAGTGACATTACCCCATTCTGGACTCAAAAAGTCCGGTGTGTTGAAAGGTATCTCATTACCTGATTGATCAATGAATACATCTAATGTCAACTGTTGCCATCTATTAGGATTCTGAAGATTTGGATTTCCTGAAAATGCCATTACCAATGGATCATTTACCGAATTATAAAATGTATTTTGATATTGCTGTGCTTCATTCGCTCCATCTTGAAGACCGTACGCTATCATCAGATTACCCAAGTAATTACCTAAGGCTGCTCCTGACCCATTTCCAAAAGCCTCACTATTATTAGTAATATCGTATCCTAATGAAGTCATCTTAGCATCAAATCTATTTTGAGCAAATCCTCCTTCTGGAGAATTAAAAAATCTGTGAGAAAGTATTCTGTACATCGCAAAGCTTATGGCCTCTTCTAATTGTACTGTTGGATCTTCATTCCATGGAAAAGACTTAAATGGAAAAGAAAATCCATCTACAGTATTACCCAAGAAGTAGGGCGAAGCATTGTCTTTTGTCAATGCCCAGAGATCATACATGGCTGCTGATGTGTGCCATAGATTACGTGAATGAACCGTAGGCCTTGCGAAATCCTTTCGTATAGATTGAAGTAGCGTTTCATTCCATTCATGAGCTACCGTCACATTTTGGGCAGATACCCCAACTGTTAATAGAATACTCAAAGAAAATATTATATATGTAATCAGTTGACGCATATGCAGTTTTAACTATTCATAGATATTTTGCAAAGCTAACAAATAGAAAATTAAATGTCCGATAGATGATTATTGAATATTAATAATCCAATTGAATTCGTCTTTATTGTGACTTCATAATTAGAAATTTAAAAATAAATCTAATTTGTAGTTAAACACTTTTCATTTAGACGCCATCTCAGAAATATAGCAAATGCTAAAAGAAATAGCATCGATCTAATTCACTACCAAGTCTTTAATTTATCAAATATGACAAAACTAATTATTGTAGTTTTTGCCAAAGCTTAATTACTTCTCTTGCTTCTTTGACATCATGCACTCTTAAGATATTAGTTCCGCGCTCGAGCAGATACATGTGTAAGGCTGTAGAGCCATTTAGTGCATCATCAGCGTTTACCTCTAAAGTTCTCTGAATGGTAGACTTGCGAGATATGCCTGCGAGTATTGGACAGTCAAATATTTTGAATGATCCTAGCTGCTTCATTAAAGTGAAATTATGCACATCTAGTTTAGCAAAACCGAATCCTGGATCAATTACTATATCGTGAATTCCTCTTGCTCTCAATGCTCTTATTTGATTACTCATAAAAGCTAATACTTCCATTGTGACATCACTATATTTTGCTTTTGATTGCATAGTTTCAGGATTACCTTTCATATGCATAAGGATGTATGGAACTTTGTATTTAGCAATTACATCTATCAATTCGCTATCTATACTTGCTCCAGATATATCATTAATAATATGAGCTCCAGCCTCAAGACAAGCTATTGCCACAGAGGATCTCACAGTATCAATTGAAAGTATGGCATCGGGTAATACTTTATGGATTGCTCTAACTACCGGTAATATTCTATTTAACTCCTCTTGGACAGTAATTATTTTTGCTCCGGGCCTACTGCTCATAGCTCCTAAGTCAAGTATCTGTGCACCATCAACTATCATTTGCTTAGCAACATTTACAGCGTGCTCTACGGATATCATCCTCGATCCCTCATGAAATGAATCAGGTGTAATATTGAGTACACCCATTATAACTGGCGTCGAGAGATCTAATAGTCTTCCATTACAATTCAATATCATAATACAAAAGTAAGGGAAGTGAATGAAATAGAGAAGCACAAAAAGATTTGTAATTGACTCATGATAGGATTATTTTTAAAAACTCATCTTTGTTTAATTTAAAACATGTTACGAATTTAAATAAACATCAAGCACCATTCATTCATAGATAGCATAAGATATGAATTTTGACGAACAATACTGGACCGAGCGTTATGATGCTGGCAAAGACGGATGGGATTTAGGTTGTATATCACCTCCGATCAAAGAATATATAGATCAATTGACTAACAAAGACATAAAGATTCTTATTCCAGGTGCTGGTAATAGCCATGAAGCTGAATATATTCACAATCAAGGTTTTACTAATCTTTACGTTTGCGACATATCCAATGTTCCTTTGGACAACCTAAAGGATAGAGTAACCACATTCCCTATAGATAATCTGATTCATGGAAATTTCTTTGAAATCCAAGATGAATTTGACTTAGTATTGGAGCAGACTTTCTTTTGTGCATTGAATCCATTACTCAGACAAGATTATATAGAGCAGATGTCCAAGATCATTAAGCCTAAAGGCAGCCTAATTGGTCTATTGTTTAGTATGGAATTCGACAGAGAAGGGCCGCCATTTGGAGGTGTAATTAATAATTATAAAGCTATGTTCTCCAAGAAATTTGATATTAGAGTGATAACACCTTGCACCAATAGCATCGAATCAAGAATGGGTTCTGAATTATTTATCAATATGCGACCTAGATAAATTACTATCGAATAAATGTTGAATTTTGGTCGTTAAGATTTCAATAACAATAATTATACTATTCAATTCTCAAGAAGGTATAGCTTTGCAATTCCTTGAGAATATAGCATATAAGCTATGAATTAGATTCTGGTTGCCTTATTATTACAGTGCGATAGAGTTTGATCATTGTCAAAAACAATATAAAATAAGTACTACATTGAATCAGAATAGTCCCAATACTAAAGGGAAGAGTAGGTCGATGATTGACATCATAGCAGCACTGACCGTTACTTCTCTGCTGATAGCTTTATATTACCTTATCCCTAAGCTTGCTAACGATGGCGAATCCACTATTACTGTTGCTCATACCCATGATGCACCCATAAAGAGTTCTATCAAATTTGGCTTTAATACTGAAAATTATGTCCTCGAAGCATACGAAATGGCCAAAAACCAATTTGTAGGAGAGATCTTGTTTAAGAATGGCATCAGTTATACAAAGATAGCGGCACTCGAAAATGAAGCTACCGACATCTTTAATGTAAGAAAAATAAGAGCCGGAAAAAACTATCATATAGTAAGAAAAGATAGCTGTGGTCCTGCTTGTGCGTTAATATATGAGCCAGATCCATTACACTATGTGGTGTATGATCTACGTGATTCTGTAGAGGTCAAAATCAATGAAAGAGAATTTGTGACTTGCATAGAGACCGCCTCTGGAAGAGTAGAATCTTCTCTCTGGGGAGCGATGACCGCTCAAAATCTCGATTTCGGTTTAGTAGATTTAATGGAAGATGCATTAGCTTCTTCAGTAGATTTTTATCGTACACAGTATGGTGATGAATTTAAACTGATCTACGAACGCAAATATGTAGATGATAAGCCTGTATCTCTTGGTAGACTATTAGGCGCCTATTACAAAAATGAATACGGTGAATACTACTCCATCTTATACGAAAACGACAAGTACGAAGGATACTATGATGGAGAAGGAAGACCTACACAAAAAGCATTCTTAAGATCTCCCGTACGTTTCTCTAGAATCTCCTCTAGATTTAATCGTAGAAGATTTCACCCTATTAAGAAAAGAAGAATACCACATCTAGGTACTGACTATGCTGCGCCATATGGTACACCCATACGTGCAGTAGCAGACGGAGTGATAACTAAAGCTACTTATACCCGTAACAATGGTAAGTATGTCAAAATGAAACATGATCGTACATACGAAACTCAGTATCTGCATATGCAAAAATTTGCAGCTGGCATAAGACCTGGCATCAAAGTATCTCAAGGGCAGACTATTGGTTTTGTAGGATCTACAGGACTAGCAACAGGACCACACGTTTGTTTCCGTTTTTGGAAAAACAAAAAGCAGATCAATCACTTAAGAGAGAATTTTCCTCCGGCAGATCCGATGGACGAAGCTGAGTTACCTGCGTTCTACAAGCAGAGAAATATGATCAGGTCATTTTTGGACATGATAGACCCTCTTGAGCCAGAGTTATTGGCTAAGAATCAGCTGTAGACTGAATAAGATTAAGCCAAAGAATAAGTTGATATTTATTTTTAAAAGTACCCGTCAATTATTTGATTAATAAAAACAAGTAGCATCCTTATAGTTCCTCTAAGGACCTACACTTAGCTTGTAGAATGTAGATACAAATTACTTTTGCCCAGCAATTGCAATTTTAATCTAGTTGTATATATACACTCTTCAAGTAAGAGCCTTCCGGAAATGAAATGGGATGATCGACATCATGATAAGTACGATCCACTATTTTATAAAACCTATCTTCCTTATCTAACTCTTCTACCAACAAATTGTAAAAAGTATCCTTGTCTACCCTACTCGAGCAAGATGCACTGAGTAGTAATCCTCCTTTACTAACCAACGGTACTGCTAATTTAGTTAGTCGACGATAACTATTGATTGCTCCTATTACGTCAGCTGCACTTTTAGCGAACGACGGAGGATCGACAATTACTATATCAAATTTTTGTCCTTTATCTTGTAGTTTCTGCATACCTTCAAATGCATCAATTGCCATTACATTATGATTAGCAGATAAATCATTTAGTGCAACGTTTTGTTTCGCCATCTCGAGGGCTTGCTTACTGATATCAAGACTAATAACTCTCTTGGCTCGACCTGCCAAAGCGTGTACAGAGAAACCTCCCGCATATGCAAATATATCTAGTACAGATTTCCCTTCGGACAATTCACCGATACGTCTACGATTATCTCTATGATCAAGAAAATATCCTGTTTTGTGTCCTTTGATGACATGTGCAGAAAAGAGTATACCATACTCCCGAAATACAACAATAGGATCTTCTAAAACACCATGAATTATCTGCCCATCTTTGTAATCCTTCTGTAGCTTCTGTACGTTGCGACTAAGTCTTAACACGACTGTCTTTACTCCGGTGTGATGAAGTATAGCTTCTAGAATATCTTGCATGTGATACTTCCATATCAAGGAGTACAACTTAATGACAGCGACCTCGGCGTAAACATCTACTATGAGTGAAGGCATACCGTCATTTTCTCCGAAGATAAGTCTGTAGCTATTAGTGTCCATCTGTAATAATGGTACTCTGCGATCATATGCAATTGCAATTTTTTCCCCAATCCATGACTGATCAATATTGCAACCTCCATTGTGATGTAACATCTTAATTCTGATTGGAGAATGTGGATCGTATAATCCTATTCCAATCACTTTGTTTGACTTTGTACCATAGATGACAGCTATATCTCCGACATCTCCATCTTTACTCCGTTTGGTAATTGCCTTTTCGAATATCCAAGGGTGACCTGCTCGAACAGAACGCTCTCCTGCTTTTGATAGTTTGATGGCTAGTCGTTGAGCATTACTTGACATGGTACAAAGGTAACGACTTTACTTAGGTAAAAGAAATGGTGTGCTTACCAACAAATATTGAGGGAATGAAGAAAGACTAGAAATATTCTTTAACATATTTGAGAACATAAAAAAGGATACTCCCTTAACAGAAAGTATCCTTTAAAATTTATTTATATGAAAATTAAATTATCAATTAAACTAGATCAAAATAACTAAAAAACTATTCTTCTTCTCCTTTGACATCTTCAATTTTATCAGCTACTGCTTCACAGAGATCTTTAGCTACGTCTACTTCTTCCTCGATCTTATCCGTAAGTGCTCCTAAGAAGCCGTCACTTTTCAATTCCGTTTTAGCTTCTGACGTTTCTTCACTCTTTTCATTTACTGATTCTTTTATGTCGTTCTTTTCTTCCTTAGCTTCCTTCTTATTTGACTTTTCGGTGGCTTTAATTTCTGCTTTTGGCATTTCAGCAGCAAGTAGTTCCTCGACTTTTTCTCCAGTAGATTTTGTTACTTCCTTGGCCACTTCTTTCTCCATTCTTTTCTTTTTAGTCGCAGCTATTGTATCTGCAGCTTTCTTAAGTTCAGCTTCTTCTTCTGGTGTTCTTTTAGACTGCTTATCCGCTATTTCTTCTTTGATCTTAGCTTTGAGTTGATTGGCTACTTCTTTAGCTTTAGCTTTTTCAGCTATTGCCGCTTCTTTTACTTTTTCGCGCTCCATCTTTTGTTCCAACTCTACTTTAGTCTTTAGCATATCATCAAGCTTCATTTGTTTCGAACTGATTCGCTCTTCGATCATGACTAACTTAGCCTGTCTAATCTGAGCTTCTAGTTGACCATCTGTGACATTGATCCTTTTGGTTTGGAAATTTTTCTCATGCGTATCTTTTTTAATAGATCCTTGCATTCTATTGATCGCAGAGATAAGACCATTATATCTAGCTTCCAGTCTACTAGCCCCAGAGTTTCCAGCTTTCCCACTCTCACCAAATCTTTTCTCCTTTACTATTTTGAATAATTTATCAATTTTTTTCCAAATGTCATTGCGGTCATCTCTCGTAAATGCCGCATCTTTAACCTTTGCCTGTAACTTTTTAAGCTCTTCAAATATTGGCTTGAGTCCTAGACCTTTTTCTACTTTTACATCGATAACTGCGAGTTTTTCTTTAAACTCTTTGACCACTATTTTCGATTGTTTTTTGAATTCCGTATCAGCAGTTTTCTTCATTGCCTTCATAGCATCGAAAAGCTCATTAGTCTTTGCTCTAAGCTTGCCTGCGTGCTGACGAAATAAATTTTTATCCTGAACTTGATTTTGAACTTTTGTCCAAAATGACTTCAATTCTTCCCATAAAGCACTATCAAAATCTTTGAGTTGATCTACTTTGTCTTTAAAGTCATCTACCTCACCATTATACATATGATACAACTTAGATGATAATACTACAAAATGCCATTCAGCCTTTGCTCGAGAGATTACATCTGTACGCTCTACTTTGATATCATTTGGTAATAGACCTTCTGCCACGGATAATTCTCTAATAATCTCTTCTTTTTCAGCTGGCCAAGTTATCTCTTTACCCTCTCTCCAGCTGTCCATCATCATCTTATATACTTCCTCGGTAGCTGCTGCTTCTGGTATCTTGTGTATGAGTACTTTATTTTCCTTATCTACGAGTTCTAACCCTATTAATAGTTTCTCGTCTGCTTCGTTTGCTCCCCAGAGTACAATCTTTGTCTTCATAATATATTGTTGCTTTGTGCTGCGACTATAAGTCGCTTTTCTCATTTACAGTTGTAATTTAACGCCATCATAACTTCATCTAAACCATTAAATAAGGCTTAACATTTCTATCGAATATCTATTTTAGACAATCGAAAAACTTAATATTCTTGTGCAAAAATAAGACCACTTCAACTCCGTCTCGCAAATCTCGCCTATAAATGTATGATATGTTACCCAAAAAAGCTCCACAAGAGCCTAATTGCTGCATATATGTCGATAATATTTTACTTACTGTCAGGAACAAAGTATCTAAGTAATAAATTGCTTTGTTTACAATCTTCAAAAAAACAATTTTCCCGAAGACCAGTGAACTTTTGATTATTATTACTGCGGTATAGTTACCCAACAGAAAATGAGTTGTTTTCAATTTATAATATCATTTAAATAATTCTATTATTATTTGAAAATAAAATCGATAATTATTAACGGCGTAATTATTAGATATTTAGTACTAGAGTCGAGATCTTAATTGAGCTTGGCTTCTTCTTATTTAGAGTAGTTTATCTGAAACTCCACAAATTTTATCGGCTTTTACTCATGTATGACTACATTAGTCTAATGAAATTTAAATTCCCCTCCGCACAGACGATTCTATTTATCATCGCCGCACTGGTAGCCTTGATGACATGGTTAGTACCAGCTGGCAAGTATGATAGCCTCACTTACAATAGTGACAGTGAAGTATTCGAGAAAACAAGCTTTGGTATAACGACAAGCTTAAATGCGTCTCAGACTACACTCGACAGTTTGGACATTGCGATACCTTTAGAAAAATTTACCAGTGGAAAAATATATAAAGCTATAGCTATACCAAAGAGTTATAAAAAGGTGGACTCTAATCCACAAGGTTTTGCAGCATTTTTAAAATCGCCTATCAAAGGAATCATAGCTGCCGCTGATATCATTTTTCTAGTACTTATCATAGGAGGATTGATAGGTATTATGAACCTTTCGGGATCATTTGATGCTGGAATATCTAGATTAGCATCAGCGCTAAAAGGAAGAGAATATATTTTAATCATATTAGTAACTGTCCTTATTGCTATTGGTGGAACTACATTTGGATTAGCGGAAGAGACTATGGCCTTCTATCCTATTCTCATTCCTGTATTTATAGCTGCACGGTATGATGCCATTGTTGGACTAGCTAGTGTATTTCTTGGATCAGCCATTGGTACCATGTGCTCTACCACTAATCCTTTCTCAGCTATAATAGCGTCAGACTCAGCAGGTATCAATTGGACCACAGGGCTCTATGGAAGAGCAGTCATGCTAGCACTGTGTCTAATTATTACCATCCTATATATTCTTCGATATGCTAGGAGAGTGAAAAATGATCCTTCGAAATCTATTGTCTATAATCAAAAAGAAGAATTAGAATCGAAATTTGGGTTTGATATGGATAATAAACTTGTACTTACAGGAAGGCACAAATTAATATTGACAGTATTCACACTTTGCTTTGTGATCATGATCATAGGAGTCTCTATGCTCGATTGGTGGTATGTAGAGATGACTACTGTATTTCTTGTCGGATCTATACTGATCGGATTACTAGCCAAGGTTAGAGAAAGTGATTTTGTAGAGGCTTTTGCAAAAGGAGCTGGAGATTTATTGGCAGTAGCATTCATCATCGGTATCGCTAGAGGGGTATCTATACTTATGGACGACGGTCAGATAAGCGATACAATGCTATATTATGCTAGCGGTGTGACAGAAGGAATGAATAAAGGAATATTTGCTAATGTGATGATGGTTGTTTTTAGTATACTTTCGTTCTTTATACCATCTTCATCTGGTATGGCAGTACTGACAATGCCTATAATGGCGCCTCTCGCTGACACTGTGGGAATTGGTAGAGAAGTCGTAGTCAACTGTTATCAATATGGAATGGGTCTTTTCTACCTAATCAATCCAACAGGACTAATACTTGCATCACTCGCAGTAGTCAATATTGGGTTTGATAAATGGCTGAAGTTTATTATGCCTTTATTTATCGCTTTAGTGCTGGTAACTATGGCTGTGTTGACAGTTAGTGTTTACTTGTAAACACTAATTGTTTGCGGAGCAAAAAACGACAGAGGAGTTTAATGTGGCTTTCGAAGAAAACACTTGGATACACATAGGGCGTCAACCAAGTAATTGCCAAGCATAACAGTAATCACTATTAGTTTAATATCAGCCGTAGGTCGGAAACGCTACCGCGACGTAATAAGCATTTGACGACATATTCTCTCGAATGATTACGATGCACAAAACGCTATACTATACCTGCCCCAAAGCGTATCATGATATTCATTTTTTTCTATCTTCGCGAACTGTTAATAAATGGGATTGAACCATTTATTAATTAGCTATTAAAAAATATTAAAAACAATATATATCTATGAGTAAAATCATTTATACTATTACGGATGAAGCGCCTTATCTAGCGACTCACTCATTCTTACCTATCGTAGAAGCTTATACGGCACAAGCAGGAATCAAATTAGAGACGAAAGACATCTCTTTAGCAGGTCGTATTCTAGCTATCTTTCCAGATTTTCTAACTGAAGATCAGAAGGTATCTGATGATCTTGCTTACCTAGGCGATCTTGCTAAAAAACCAGAGGCTAACATTATCAAACTGCCAAATATATCAGCATCTGTACCTCAGCTCAAGATGGCTATCAAGGAACTACAAGATGATGGATATGCAATTCCGAGTTTTCCAGATAATGCTCAGACAGATGAGGAGAAAGATGTACTCGCAAGATATAATAAGATAAAAGGTAGTGCCGTAAATCCAGTACTCCGTGAAGGAAACTCTGATCGTAGAGCGCCGAAGCCGGTAAAGGCATTCGCTCGTAAGCATCCACATCGTATGGGTAAGTGGTTATCAGACTCTAAGTCTCACGTGGCTACGATGGGTGCAGGTGACTTCCAAGCTAATGAAATTTCTCTTACGACAGATAAAGCTATGAAAGTAGATATCGTACACATCGCTGATGACGGCAGTGTGACTATCCTTAAAAAAGGACTAGAGATACAAGCTGGAGAGATTATCGATGCTACCGTTATGAATAGAAACGCACTTGTGGACTTCCTCCATGAGCAGATCGCAGATGCTAAAGCTAATGACGTACTCTTCTCATTACATATGAAGGCTACTATGATGAAAGTATCTGATCCGATTATATTTGGTCATGCAGTAGAAGCATTCTTTGAGCCTGTATTTGATAAGCACAATGATATATTTGAAGAAATCGGTGTCAACGTACGTAATGGATTTGGTAATCTACTGAGTAAGTTAGATAGCCTACCTGCAGACAAGAAAGCTGAAATCGAAGCTGACATACAAGCTTGCTATGATACTAGACCTGATCTAGCTATGGTAGACTCTGACAAAGGAATCACCAACTTACATGTACCTAGTGACGTGATAATCGATGCATCCATGCCAGCCATGATCCGTACGAGTGGTCAGATGTGGGATAAGAATGGTGCGCAGAAAGATACTAAAGCAGTAATTCCAGATAGTAGTTACGCGGGTATATATCAAGCCACTATTGACTTCTGTAAAGAGCATGGCGCTTTTGACCCTACGACTATGGGTAGTGTACCTAATGTAGGACTGATGGCCCAAAAAGCAGAGGAATACGGATCGCACGATAAGACATTTGAAATGACATTTGGAGGCAAAGTCAATGTAGTAACTCAAGATGGTGGAGACGCTATCCTATCACATAATGTGGACGCTGGAGACATCTGGCGTATGTGTCAAGTAAAAGATGCTCCAATACAAGATTGGGTAAAGCTAGCTGTGAATAGAGCTCGCGCTACTGGTACGCCTATCGTATTTTGGTTAGACAAAAATAGAGCTCACGATGCTGAGCTCATCACTAAGGTAAATGCATATCTACCTAAGCATAATACTGAAGGTCTAGAGATTCATATAATGTCTCCTATCGAGGCTACGAAATTTTCTCTCGTCCGCATCAAAGATGGACTCGATACGATCTCTGTAACTGGTAATGTACTTAGAGATTACAACACTGATCTATTCCCTATCCTAGAGCTCGGAACATCTGCCAAGATGCTATCTATAGTACCTCTGATGAATGGGGGAGGTCTGTTTGAAACTGGTGCTGGTGGATCAGCTCCTAAGCATATCCAACAGCTACTCAAAGAAAATCATTTAAGATGGGATTCGCTAGGAGAATTTCTAGCACTTGCGGTCTCGTTAGATCACCTAGGCGAAAAATACAACAACCCAAAAGCCAACATATTAGGAGAAGCCCTTGACAAAGCTACTACCAAATATCTAGACAATGACAAGTCTCCATCTCGTAAAGTCAACGAGCACGATAACAGAGGTAGTCACTATTATGTAGCGATGTATTGGGCTCAGGCATTAGCTGATCAGACTCAAGATAAGGAATTAGCTGCTACTTTTGCTCCGATTGCAGAAGCCCTTGCCGCTAACGAAGCGAAGATCAATGATGAACTCATATCTGTGCAAGGTGCAGCCGTAAATATAGATGGATACTACTCTACTGATAGAGAGAAGACATATGCCGCTATGAGACCGAGTAACACGTTGAATGAGATTATAGATGGAATGAAAGGATAGAGATATAAATCAGAATAAGTGACTATAACAATATAGATAACTCAATGCCTCAATTTATCATATATTATTGATTATAAGTATTTTACAAATTAAAAATATATGTAATAAGGTGTTTCTTTGGATAAAAGAAATTATTTATTTAATTTCGATTATTCTTAATAAAATTACAATATGATGAAAAAGTTTATTGTTTCTTGCAGCGTTTTTGCTTTTGCATTCTGCGCATTGAATGTATCCGCTCAGGATACTGAGGCACTTCAGCCGAAAGGCACTTGGTACTTGGGATCTGGTGATGCCACCTCTCTGTTCAAAATGTTCTCAGATGAGGGCGTGGACGTAGCTCCTTTCGTTGGCTATACTGTAGCGGACAACATTGCCATAAGCCTCGGCTTAAACATGGTGTCAAACACACTTAATGGTGTTGATGGAGCTGAAGACCTGACAATTTCAAGTTCTCAAGTAAGTTTAGGGGCGGCCTACTTCTTCGGAGATAATTTTTACGGCCAAGCGCAAGTTGTTCTTGGAAACGTAGACAATGGCGTCGATGAAGCTATGAGTTCGACGGGTTACGGCGTTGGTTTGGGCAAGTACATTCCTGTCAAGGACATGTGGTTCATATCTCCTCAATTGAATTATACAGCAGGATCGAATGATGCAGGGTCCTCTTCAGGAGCTGAAATCCGAATCCAGTTTGGAGCGAGTTTCTAAGAAGACTCCACCTAAATTTAAAAAGAAGAAGGTAACCTAGATGGTTACCTTTTTTTTTGTTTATTATTTTAAATTAGGTATTTCGTACAGTTCTTATTTCACATAATATCAATACATGCTACAAAAACATAAATGACGATCATGCTCGCTCAGTTTCGACGACTCAAATAAACAGCATTGTCGTAAATAAAAAACGTAAAAACTAAATTGTTAAAACAAATGAAAATATTAATTTTTATATTCGGAATAATACTCATAGGGTTTATTGTTGTCCAGTTATTTGCTCTTAATAGCCAAAGGAATATTGAAACTTATGAATATGTCGTCAACAAAAAATATGACACATTTGAACTAAGAAGTTATGAAGCAACTTTATTTACTTCTGTCAAACTCTCAACAAAAGGATATAATAATAGCTCGAGTAGAGGGTTTTCTATATTAGCAGATTATATTTTTGGGGGAAATGAAAAAAATCAAAAAATATCTATGACCTCTCCAGTAACAATGTCATTAGAAGATTCTATGACGATGATGTTTATGGTTCCTAAGAAATTAAAAAAAGAAATGCTTCCTAAGCCTAATCAATCTTTAGTAGAGTTTATTGAGGAGCCTGCAAAAACTGTTGCTGCAATAACTTTTACAGGCTGGGCTAATGATAAAAAAATAGAAAAGTTTAAACAAGAACTAAAATCAGCATTGAATAGTGAGGGAATACCTTATTCTGATCGTTTTTACTTTTTGGGATATAATGCACCATATGAATTTTTTAACCGTAAAAACGAGGTCATTGTTGAATTACAATGAGAGATTATTTAAAGAAAAAAAAACAGAACAAATCATACACAAGGATGTTACAATAGGAGAAAAGAAAGAATATGAATAGAATACAGTACATAGAAGATGAGATTTCAGATTTGAGAACTCAGTTACAAAACCATAAACTTTATGATAACCTAAAGACAATAGGTGACATAAGAGCTTTTATGGAGAACCACGTATTTGCTGTTTGGGACTTTATGTCACTTTTAAAATCCCTTCAAATAGAATTGACAAATGTCGAAATTCCTTGGACTCCATCTAAAAACCCAACTCTTTCTAGATTCATAAATGAGATCGTACACGGAGAAGAAAGTGATATCAATGAATTAGGAGAACCTAAAAGTCATTTTGAAATGTATTTGGATGCAATGATCCAAGCCGATGTGAAAACAGACGAGATTAATCATTTCATAAAACTTATTGAATCAGGAAATTCAGTTGAATATTCATTAGGCGAAATCAATATAGATAAAAGGATAGCTGATTTTGTGAAATTTTCTTTTTCAATTATTGAAACCAACGAAGTTCACCTTGTAGCTTCTGCTTTCACATTTGGACGAGAAGATGTTATTCCAGATATGTTTATTGAAATCCTGAAATCTACTGATGCGGAAAATAAAGCATACAGTAAGCTAACATATTATCTTGAAAGACATATAGAATTAGATGGAGATGAGCACGGCCCTCTATCTCTTAAAATGATTTCAGAACTATGTGGTAATGACGATCAAAAATGGAATGGAGCTTTAACAGTTGCAAAACAGTCATTAGAGAAGAGAATTGGCTTATGGGATGCGATTAATGATACTCTACAAAAAATAAAACCAGAATACAATATGGTTTAAAAAATATTAAACTAAGGTATTAGCAGTTAGGATATCAATATTTTAAAATCTTTAGTACCTATATTTTAATATGCTGCGTCTATTGACGTGGAAGGGTTTTTTCTACTCATTCCTTAATATGTTTGTCAATTGTTTTGAATTGATTTTCCATATAAAACAAAAGACCCTCATAATCAACAGATTAGAGAGTCTTTATAGTAGCCCGTAGGGGATTCGAACCNNTGCTACCAGGATGAAAACCTGGCGTCCTAACCCCTAGACGAACGGGCCTAGAGTTGATATATATTCTTGCTCTACTTGTAAAGCGCTGCAAATATAGAATCTTTCTACAAAAGAGAAAACAAGATCGAAAAAAAAATGAGAAGAAACCATTTTTATAGATTTCAGAAACTCTCGATGAAAACAAAAATAGTATCTATGTCTAGACTGCTTATGTATAGCACATTCAAAATCATACTATTATGAATAGGACAAATAAAAACTTTTTATGGAGATCGATTTTTTTACCTCCAAATAAAAATGAGACAGCTCTGTTAATTATTGCTAAAAAGTAGGTTTTAATATCGTTTTGTCTTCCTAAATGGTCTATATTGAATTAATGTATGGAATATCTAAAAACTGTATTGTCATTCTCTTTCTTTTTCTTGGCTTGAACACTAGTACTTATAGTCAAGATGATCTTTCTAAGCCGATACTTTATGTATTCCTATCCGATGAATGTATAATCACTCAATACTATGTGCCTTCACTTAATGACATCTGGGTCCAATATGGTGAAGATGTAGATATGGTAGCGATATTCCCTAATTTTAGCTCTAAAACGAAGAAGATCCAATCTTTTTATGATAAATACAAACTAAAAATTCCTCATAAAACTGATTACTACAAAGTACTGAGTAAGTCTTTAGGTGCGACTATCACTCCAGAAGCGATACTATTAGATACGAGTGGTAGGATTGTCTATAAAGGTAGAATAGATAATAGCTATGTCGAGATAGGTAAGCGTAGACGTGTCGTCACTGCTCACGAGCTATCAGATGCTCTCAAATCTATTTCTAATGATAGAGAAATTGCAATACCTCAGACAGAAGCTGTCGGATGTTTTATTAACTTTAACGATAAGATTTCTAGAAATAAATAACCTCAATAATTTCTAAACTCCTACAACGCACCATTATGAGAACTTTCAAATTATTGACTTTAACTCTTATCACTGCTTTATCGATTCCATCTAATACCGATGCCCAAACATTTACAGAAGATGTAGCCGTAATAGTATACAATCAATGTAGTACATGCCATAGACCAGGAGAGATTGGCCCTATGAATCTAACTAACTATGAAGAAATCAAAAGCTACGGTCAGACGATTAAAGCCGTAACTTCCCTCAGATATATGCCGCCCTGGCAGCCTGATAGTGAGTATTCTAGAGTAATGGATGAGAATTTTTTGACCGATGACCAGATAGAGACTATAGCTAATTGGGTAGATAATGGTATGCCGGAGGGACCTGCTTCTGCCGAACCCCCATTTCCAGATTATCCAGAAGGTTCTCTCCTCGGTGAGCCTGACTTAGTACTAAACTTCGCTGAAACACACATACATAAGGGAAATAATCAAGATGAATACAGATATTTTGTATTACCAACTGGGCTTTCAGAAGATAAAATTGTAAAGGCAATCGAGCTTAGACCCGGAAACTCTAAGATAGTACACCACTCACTCTTTTTTGAAGATAGATCCGGAACTGTAGCTCAATACGATGCGCAGACACCAGAATATGGATTTGACGCTTTTAGTAGTGCGTTTGATATATCTCAGGTTTTGCTTTATGATCAATATCCAGGGTATGTGCCAGGTACAAAACCACTGTATTATCCTGAAGGTCTAGGTCAAATGTTACACGCTGGATCAGACCTTATAATGCAAATGCACTATGCACCATCATCAGTAGATGAAACAGACCTTAGTTCTGTCAATATATTTTTTGCTGACGAAGAAGAGCAAGTAGATCGTATCGTAAAAGATCGAATTATGCTCCCAAGTGATCTGCCAGGTGGATTTTTTAATTTCACATTATCTCCAGAGCAAGTTAGAAGTTTCCATGGTACATGGACTGTCAATCAACCAATAAGTTTAATGGGGCTTTCTCCGCATATGCACTTACTTGGAACTGATTGGGAAGTATATATAGAGAAACCTGATGGTACAAGAGAGAATATGATCTCTATCCCAGAGTGGGATTTCAATTGGCAAGGTGCATATTACTTTCCAAAATTTATAATAGCACCAGTAGGATCTGTCATACATGCTATAGCAGGTTATGATAATACTTCAGAGAACGTCAATAATCCAAGTAATCCACCACAATTCGTATCATGGGGCGAAAATACCACAGATGAGATGTACTATCTACCTCTATTCTATGTAACATACGAAGATGGTGACGAAGATGTAGTATTTGAAGACGTAAGTACGGCGGTTACAGATATTATTAATCTTAAAGAGAGCAGTACAATACTACCCATACAACCCAACCCTGTGAGTGGTGACCAACTCATATCCATTCCGTTTGTGCTAGACAGAGGACAGGTAATCGATATAAGCATCTACAATATCAATGGTCAATTAATTAAAGAGCTTAGAAGTGGAGAATTTTTTGGTAAAGGAAATCACATTGTTCACTTTGATAGTGGACAAGTCAATGCAGGAAAGTACTTAGTAAACCTAAAAAGCAAATACGTCAATACAAGCCAAAAGTTTGTAAAAGTAATAAGGTAAAACATTTTGTTAGCAAGAGTCTAATAACATTTATCACTGATATTACTAATCGATATACGATGGTAAACATCAAAAATTGAACAACTGAGTAATGCAATACAACATTAGACTATTGATAATAATAAGCCTTAGTGCAATATCAATTACTTCATCTGCCCAAGAGCAAATAAATGGTTCATTTCCTTTCCAAACTGACCCATCAAAAGATTACTCAATAGTCATTCCATCTGCCTACGAAGAAGGAAAGGAGATCTCTGCATTTCTAGCATTACATCCTTGGAACACCCAAAATTGGGATGGTCGAAGATGGTGCGAAGAGATTGCTGATTTTGCAGAAGTAAATAGTGTAATCTTAATATGTCCAGACGGAGGTGTTGATGGTCAAATCGATGATCCTATCGATACCGCATTCACAACTGTTGTAATAGATTCGGCGATGACGTGGTATAGTATCGCGCCAGACAGTCTTTACGTTTTGGGATTTTCATGGGGAGGAAAAACTACTTATACTTATGGGCTTAATCACGTAAGTAAATTTGCCGGATTTATGCCAATAGGAGCGGCAACAAGTGTCAATGATCTCGATGGCATAGCAGATCAATCATTTGAGAAGCCATACTATATTATACATGGTGAAAATGATAATCCTAACGTAAGATTCTATCCAATGATAGAAAGACTTTTGAATGAAGGTGCATTAGTCGAGAGTAATCTTTTGCCTGGAGTGGGTCATACTATCTGGTTCCCAAATCAAGTAGAGATATTGACTGATGGATATATATGGCTAAAAGAAAATAGTGCCCCTATTGTCGATGTAGAAAATCAATTATTAAAAGCTAAGCAAACTATATTATTGAAAGAACATTATACGCCGGGAATGTCATTAATATTTAATGATAATATATCAGGCCAAATAAAAATTTATGCTCTGGATGGTACTTTGATTGTATCTGCATCGTCGCAAGAAATTTTAGTACCTAATCAGAGTGGAATTTATATTGCATCAATTGGAATGACTAGTCAGCAATTTGTAGTAACGGAATAATTGTACATTCCAACAAACTTTTATCAGATGACAATGTCATTACTCCAGAGCTATAAACACTGTCCCTCCCGATCTTCAAAAAAATCTATTAAAAAATAATAATTTAATGTCTTAGTACTATTACTTAATAATACTGATATTGGCAATAATGAAATCGAAGTCCAAAGAAGCAATTGTAATCATAGGAGGTGGACCAGCAGCAATGATGCTTGCTTGCACACTTGATCCAATCCTATTCGATGTGACAATAGTAGAAAAAGGAAAGGCTATAGGACGAAAATTTTTGGTCGCTGGAAAAGGAGGATTTAATTTAACTCACAGCGAGGATATAGATAAAATGATCGAAAAATATGAAGGTCCAAAATCACTACTCGATTCGCTTTCCTCATTTACCAATAATGATTTTCGTCATTGGCTTTCTTCGATTGGAATAGAAACTTATATAGGCAGTAGTAAAAGGGTGTTTCCTGTAAAAGGCATAAAACCCATCGCAGTATTACGAGCAATTAAGAAAGAAATAGAACGAAAAGGTATTACGCTATTGAAAGAGACTTTATGGTATGGAAGTTTCATTGAAAATAGTTCTATACAGTTACTACATAAGGAAAAAAAAATATCACTAAAGGCTGATAAAGTTATCTTTGCCTTGGGTGGTGGCAGCTGGAAAATTACAGGGTCCGATGGATGTTGGTTGCCACATTTTAAAAAAAATAATGTCGCTACCCTACCCTTCCGTCCTAGCAACTGCGCAATGTGTATTAATTGGCCTGAGAATATGAAAGTCCATTTCGGTAAGCCTATAAAAAATATTGCGCTCACATACAATGACACATACATTAAAGGAGAAATGATAGTTACTAAGCACGGTATTGAGGGAAGTCCTGCTTATGCATTGAGTTATTATGTGGGAAATGAATTAGAGTCCAAAAAATCGATAACTGTATTTGTTGATTTAAAACCTTCACTTTCATTAGAAAAAGTTAACTCGATTCTATCTAAAAGTTATAAAAAAATATCTAAGCTACTTAGAGATGAACTCTCCCTAAGCAGTACTGCGGTTGCTCTTATAAAAAGTGCAACTACTCGCGAGGAATTTAATGATGTAAAATTATTAACGCACTGCATTAAGAAACTGCCACTTTCTATTATTGGATTGGAAAAAATTGATAATGCAATATCAACAGTAGGAGGAATAAAATCTACAGCTATGGATAAGCATTTCGAACTTATCAATTTTCCAAACCATTATACTATTGGAGAGATGATAAATTGGAATGCTCCGACAGGTGGATATCTACTGCAAGGATGTTTTAGTATGGGATACACTTTAGGGAAATATCTAAATAAAGAACATCAAATATAATTTACTTGCTCTCTATTTAAAATTAAAGAGACCCACCATTTCCGATGAGTCTCTTAATCATTCTGAGATCTTACCTATCCAACTAAATTTTCAATGTTAAATAAGGCTGATATATTTAAAATGAAAAGCGTTACGCTTAAATCCTAATTTATGTTATCTAATATGAATCATTCGATTTGAAATTAACTTACCGCTGTAGTGCACTTCATATACCAAGACTCCATTACCATCTAAAAAACTGTCTTCAATATCTTGAGTGTGATTACCCGACTCTTTGTAAGAAGCCGATTTGAATAATACTCTTCCTCTCACATCCTTTATGACGATCTTGACGTCGCCTGCAGTAGGAATATAATAATCGACTGAAGTTCTTTCGTTCCAAGGATTAGGCTCATTTTGTGCAACAGAAAATCCTTGAGTTAAATCAGATTCTTCAACTGACTCATTCCATCTTATTTCAACATTGTTAATTTCCAAATTCTTATGATATGATTCTGCTGTTAAACCTCTGTTACTTATGTTTAGCATATCACTTAGTTTACCAGATCGAGTAGCCTTGAATATCATAGTATAAATAATGTCATTAGGTTCTAATTCGAGACCTACAGCATGACCATAACTCATATGAAGATTACTATTCTCACGTCTAATATTTTGATTTGAGAGATTGGCTGAAGCAGATTCAATAGCAATAAAAGATAAATCTTTAGACTCAAGAGTATACTGCCAGCCATATACTTTAGAAATATTTTCTGCTTTAACTTCTAAAACTACATTCTCATCTTTTTTAACAAATTTATCAGAGATTGAAAGCAGCCATTTATTATCACTTCTAGTTTCTGATGACTTACTCTGAACATTAGCTATTGCACTTTCATTTACATCACCAGTCTTAACACCAATAAAATCAATCTTCATGTCTGAATCAAGATGAGTAATTTCATAATCTTCCGGCACACTACCTAACCATGGGTCCGTTGCATCTAGAAAATTATATTGAGCATCTATAAACCTCCAAGACCTATTATTTGGAAAATCATCATAGATACCTAAAATAATTTTTCGCAGAATAACCAAATCTACAGATGAAATACTTTGACTATTATTGATGTCTGCAGCAATCATTTTATATGGACTGTCAAGATCCCCTAATCCAAGAATATGCCTTTGTATTAGTACAAGATCTAATGTAGTCAAACCATTTTTATGATTGTCATTCTTGTACGGATATACAATATAGTCGTGACCCATTGGTATATCTGAAAATGCATATTCTCCATTTTCTTCAGTGGTTTGATAAAATGCGTCTATACCTGTCAAGCCAATTTGCACGGAATTTACCTCTTCAAAACTTTCAGTGTAAATAGAACCTTCAATAGTTGCTATGTTAGGTGGAGTATTTACTGTAACCATTACAATAAGAGTTGCTGAATTACCACAATCATCCGTAGCTGTAAATGTAACTATGTGTTCCCCGACAGGATAAACACCACTAGCGTCAGATCCGTCATCTTCAGATTCTGATCCATCATCATACACAATTACGTAACTTATTGAAAAATTACAAGTTTCGTCGACTTCTGCAATAATAACAACATTGGCTTCAGTTTCATTCGCCTCTGTTTCGACAGAAATATCTGTTGGAGGATTTGTAAATATTGGTGCAACTGTATCATCCACAGTTATTGTATGTACTATACCTGCGGTTGTGTTACCACAAGCATCTTGTACTACGTACGTTCGTGTAATTACTAATGGACATGTACCTGTACTATCAGCACTACTTGTTACAGTTAAGTCCTCATCTGCTGTACATGCATCTGCTATCATTAAATCACCCAAACCTTCCAATCCTGCTACTGTAGTCTCTGCTGCTGGAGCGTCGCTCGCATCACAGCCTTCTACTGGGCTATCTGTTATAGATCCTGTCACTACTGGTGCAGTAGTATCATCGACAGTTATTGTATGCACTATACCTGCGGTTGTGTTACCACAAGCATCTTGTACTACGTACGTTCGTGTAATTACTAATGGACATGTACCTGTACTCGCATCACTACTTGTTACGGTTAGCTCTACACATGCATCCGATATCAATAAATCACCATCCAATTCTACCAATCCAGATACTGTAGTCTGTGCTGGAGCGTCGCTCGCATCACAGCCTTCTACTGGGCTATCATCTATTGTTCCTGTTACGGCTAGTTGATTTACAAAATTTATCTGAATTAATTGCACATCAGAAACATCAGAATCATTAATCGTAAATACTCTTTCGATCATACTTTCGCCACATAAATTTATATCAATGGTATCCAGTGATACGGTAAACGCATCAGGCAGATCGCAATTGTCTACGACTGTTGGATTATCAAATGGATAAGTATCAATATCTTCAGTACAATCAATTGTAATATCTTCCGGAATATCTGCGAAAAATGGAGCAATACCATCCTCAATCATAAGATTAGAAGTACATATGCTTGTGTTATTTGCTGTATCTGTTACTAAAAGAGCTACCTCATATGTATTCCCAATATCCATACAACCAAACTCTAATTCATCCGTGAAAATTGCCAAATCTGGATAACCTGGATCATCGGTACGAGCAATTGCAAGTGTCACAGGACCACAATCATCAAATGAACCATTATCTAGTGCTACTGCAGTAAAAAATGATGGATCGTAACCCACGCTGATCTGGTCTGCATCACAAATTGCTGTAGGCGCAACTGCATCTATTACAGTAACAGTGAATGACATTCTTGATTCGTTTCCACATTTATCTGTCGCTATATAAGTAACCGTATAAATGCCCAGAGGCATTTCTACAATTACATCTCCGATCGCATTTTCTATTCTAGAACCAACTTCATACTCAATGTCTATTACTATATCTGCTTTATTACAATCATCATCTGGAGAAATTGCAGGAAGCAATACATTAGCTTCACAACTAAAAGGCTCGGTACTTACCGTTATATCAGTTAATTGGTCCATTGTTGGTCCCTCAACATCCATTATATCAATCATCTGATTAAAATATCTTTCATTAATATCATTACATCGCCACTCACCAATTGTAAATGTTCTCAATATTTTTGTCATACACGAATCAGTATATACTATCTGATCATTATATTGACTGTAGCCATTACAGGATACACCCTCAGGAAATGGATATAAATCAATACCACCCATTGTAGGTGGAATAAGACCTACCGCAGAAAGACTATTCACGGAATTAGGCGTATTACATGATATTGTAGTTGCGTGCAAAGGCGTAGTATTATCATCCATCGCAAATGACTGAATACCTACAGTAGCCTCTGATCCCATCTCTGTTCCTATCTCATTGTACTGAAAAGTAATTTCTCCATTATCAAATAATAGAGCTTGAAAATCTAAGTCATAGTCACCAGATGCTTCCAAATGATCTACTTTCCACTGAAATATACTTACACCTGTTAGCATACCCGAAGGGGTAAGTATTGGAGATTCAGTCATATATTCATAATATACCCCTGCTAATGCATCTTCAGTAGTATCTGCCGATAAATCATCTTGTAATGCATATATACGAGCTCCATTCGTATTTGCTAAGGAATTAGGATCTAATGACAACGGACATTCACTATCCGGTACGGCATCACCAGAAGCAGTTGAAATAAAACCATTTGTATTTACTGATATTACATTAAATGTCATATCGAAGAGAGGAAAGCTCGCACCCAAATCAACATCAACTGACTCATCGTCGCCAATCAAAATTAAGTTACCAGGTACAGATATATCGATGTAATCAAATATCGCACTTGCTTGATCATAATTCTCTTGTATAGTTGTAGGTACCCCTGTAACTGAAACATCTGGATTGCCAAATTCATCTGTAGCGTAGCCCGAACTACATGATATAGTATCAAATGGGAAGATAATATCTGCCGGTCTAGCTATTGCACCAATTGTTACTCTTTCAAGGGTTATAGTTTGTGTTACTGGATCACTTATGTTACCCTCAGCATCTTGAACTACATATGTGCGCTCTATATATCCTATTAAATCATCTGAATCTGGATTACTGCAATCTACGTTTATCTCCACTTCTGATAAAAGTTCAACAGGCAGAGTATTTTGACAATTGTCGCTTACTACTGGTAATAACATTGCTGCTGTACCTTGTTCATTAAGGGTTACGCATGAGACCGTAAAATCTTGTACCGAAAGTGTGGGTGCCATTTTATCCTCTATTAAAGCAATACCAGAACACTTATTATTACACTCTGGCTCTGAAAGCTCATAAGTAATTAACATACCAACCATACTAGCATCTATAACATTTGTAGGTAGTTCTAAACCATTCTCATCAAACAAGGTAATTGTATAATAAAAATCACAATCAGTATCTATATCCTCACTAATACTACTTGGAGTTATCTCGGCCATACAGCTCAATTCATCTACAGAAACGTTTACGTTACTTCTACATGTAAGTGCACAATTGCTTCCACAAGGAAATGCAAAAGCCTCATCTTGGTCATCTTCACTCGCTTCTGAATTATCTGGCTGAGAATCAATATCCTCCAATGAATTACCTTGTAAATCTTCAAATGAAGTAATCTCACCAATAATTGTGAAGTCCTCCTCACTAGAGCCAACTTCAAGCTGGATATAATAATCAATACTAATATTACTCGCTGAGCTTAACTCTGATATTACAGTAAAACTTGACGCCACATTATCCCAACCCAATGGTGTATTGTCTATATTAACTGGTGTGAATCCTGATGGATTAGTAACCTGTAATACTATGTTATTGACATTTGTATTCCCTTCATTGGCAATTGTAAATGTAAATTTGATAATGTCACCAATTGAATTATTTATTGGTGAACTAGTTATTGTAGTTAAAGCTAAATCATAAACTTCAGCCAACCCATTACAATCTTCATCTACATTATTATTTGGAATTTCTGTAGCGTTTGGATTAATATTAATATCATCATCGTTACAATCAAATGCAGAATTGAAACCGTCGCCATCTGCATCATTCACAATCTGACAATTATAACAACTACTAGCTGGATCGTTTAATCCACCATCATCACATGCTTCACCAGCCTCCAGAATACCATTTCCACAAAGACCTTCATCAACATTCCCATTACAATTGTCATCAATACCATTTAATATTTCAATAGCTCCTGGATTCACTAGAGGATTATTATCATCGCAATCAACATCTGAGGTATAGCTATCATTATCAGAATCCATCATCTTAACTGGGTCATTTAGATTAACCAAAAAGATATCTGTTACTGAATGTTTGGCAATAGCTGAAAATGCTATTAAATTCATCAAAAGGAACAAAATAAAGCACTTGAATATTCGTGCTGATAAAAAAGACAAATTGATTGAAGCTAAAATGCCTAATCTTACTGAAGTATTTGTAAGTTCTCCCATTGTGATAAGTTTGTATAATTAAGTACAGGTAGCCAAATACATTACATATGAGGCCGTTATTCTACGGTCATTATTACAAACTCAGGAGGTAAGGTTCAGTGAAAAAATTTCACTTGTATCTATGTTGGATAGATAATAAGAACAAATATAATAATAATTTGTAATATATTATACACTACATGACAGTATATTAAATATATATAAATATTATAATATATAAAACCCGCACAATCAATGAAGACTATGCCTGTTTTTAAAATTAGAGAATCGATTAATTTATTTGAGCAGTATCATTTTTTCTAGAACAACATGATTTCCATAGCGCATCTCGTAATAATATACCCCACTCCGCATTAAATCCTGATCATTAAGTATTATAGAATGGATTCCAGACTCGTAATATCCGTTGAACGTTTTGATCCGTTGTCCATTTATACTACTTATATTAATTGTTACCTCGCTATCAATTGGTATCTTAAAGCTAATATCTGTTGACTCTGTCCAAGGGTTCGGAGTGTTTTGATAGAGAGCAAATTCACCTATGTCAGTATTCCAAAATATCTCAGCACTGTCATAACTGACTTCGTTATTTAAATATGTTTGCGACTCAATACCTACGTCAGAAATTGACATCATCTCAGAAAGCTTACCATTAACTAAAGGTTTTATTTCAAGCTCAATGACACTTGATCCATTTGCCAATTGTACATAATTAATAGTATTCCAACTTATATTAATAACACCAAATTTATCTACTGAATAATTATCTTCTGTAATTTGAATATTAGAAGATGATATGGAAATATCTCCGATTTTATTAGTTGAAATGGCCAACTGAAATCCTTGTATTTCAATATCCTCAGATACAGCAATCTCAACGAATACTGATTGACCTGCTTTTACATATCTATCAGTCGCTTGAAGGTTCCAAGTATTATTTGATCTAGTAGCAGCATCTTTTTGCTGCTTAATACTCGCAGTTACTGACCCATTAACATCTCCAGTTTTGATACCGATGAAGTCAACTTTCATAGGTGATATCAGAGTTTCGATATTATAAGTCTCAGGAAATTCCTCTTCTTCAGCATGATCTGAATGCCAGAATACAAATCCTTTATCGACCATTCTCCAACTCTTATTTTCAGGGAATTCATTATAGATTCCTAAGATCATTTTTCTTAGCTGTAATATATCTAAAACTGAAAGAGTTCCACTAGCATCAATATCTGCTGCGATTAGGTCGTATGGACTATCAAGGTCTGTTAAGCCTAATATATGTCTCTGTATCAAGATCAGATCAAGCGTAGTGACACCATTCATTGGATCATCGTCCTTGATAGGTATTACTTCATATGCTTGCGCTCCCAACATTTCAGGAAAGGCATAATATCCATCTTCATCGGTCATTATACTTTCATTACTTCCATCTAGATTAACTAGAACACCAGATACTGGTTCGTTGTCAGAAGTAAATACTGTACCATCCACTGTGCCCACTATCCCATCCATACATAAATCTAAAGGGTCGAGTAATTGCACTGTTCCAACACAAGAATCTTCTAATACACCATCTATGTACAAAAAGACATAAATCTCTGTAAAATCATCCACTGATTCACATCCAAATACTTGAATAGTATCATTAATATCAGTATCGGAATAAGAAAAGGCAGTATCTACTGATGTTCCAAAACAATTGAAGATTTGAAACGTATCAATCAATTGTTCTGCTAAGACTTGTACCATAGTATCACCCTCCATAGGTATTATTACTCTCAGACAAGTGAAATTAGTATATGTTGAATCTAGTACTGTCACAGTATATGGATACATCGAACTATTACCACAATTATCTGAGGCTATTACAATAATATCATAAACTCCAACTTCAAAAGAACCTGAAGCATCTCCGCCTACAAATTCAGTTTCGATACCATTTTCGTCGGTAACGACTGTCACTAAATTTATTTGGTCTAGATCACATTCGTCCGTAGCTGATCCAATAAGTTCTAAATCTATTAAACATGTCATTGTATCTTGTATAGTAACTATTATGTCCTCTGGACCAGTCGCTATAGGTGCTGTAATATCATTTATAATAATTATTTGTTCAAATGAGGCTACTAAAAACCCGCTTGTATTTATCTGACAAGAATCATAGACCGTATACGTCCTGATAAGCGTATCATTACATGGCATATCTAAATTAATTCCTGTATCTATAAAACTGACTGATACATTGAAACATTCAGCTGCAATATTATCAATCTCTACTATTGTATCTAGATTATCTAAATCAAAATCATAACAATCAAAGAACCAGAGCGTATCGGATGGGAAATCAAGATCTTCCTCCATAATTGGATTATCTCCTAATACTACAGTTATTACTTGCTCACAGGTATCACTATTATCTGCCGCATCAGTGGCAATCCATCTCCTCGTATATGTTCCAATACCACATACATTAATTTCTTCAAATACAGTATCTTGTATTATAACTCCACTACTACAATTTTCATACACCTGATCTGCATCAATTATTCCATATGTTAAAAAGGTTTCATCAAAATCGGCACAACTGACTGTTTCAGGCAACAAACAATTTATTCTTGGAAAAATAGTATCCAGTAATGTTATTATTGAATTACATTCAACCGGATCAACATTTGGATCATCTACAAAAACAGTTAATATTGTTTGTATTTCATTGTTTGGTCCTTGTGCATCATTACATGTAAATTCTGATTGGCTGAGTTCATAACTTAGATCAATACCACATTCTGTAAAACTTGCATAGCCAATTTCAAACGGAGTCACTGATACAATACCCAAAGAATCAAGATAAAGAACTGTATCTTTCGCAACACACATTATTTCTGAGGGACTCAATACTGTTACATTAGCCTCACAAATTGCAGCATTTCCGAATCTGTCTATCACAGTAACCATTACTGAATTAAGCTCATCTACATCATCACAGGTAAAAGTGTTGATATCTACATCGAAGGTAAGAGAGCCTCCACAATTATCAATACTCCCATTATCGAAATCTATCCCTTCTAATGTCTCTCCAACATCTACGGTAATATCCATGACATTACATATTGGTGGAAAAGTATCAATGAATGACACAGTAGATTGACAGAAATCTATATTAAAGCTGCCACTAGTAAACACATTTATTAAAAATACCGTCGTATCCCTAAAAAAAACTTGTGGCACTCCATTGACCAAAATTGTAGTATCTCCAATTTCCTCACAGTTGAAGAATGATGGATTCACATTTTGAGAAACTGGAAATATACCTTGGCATCCAGTAACGCTTCCATTATCAACCATCTGTGCATTAATTATTACCTCTCCATCCTCATCTAAATACACAACAATATCTTGAGTATCACATATTGGAGGAATACTATCTAATATTTCTACTGTAACGGCACAGGTACTAGACAAAGTACCATCAGAGACGGTTAGTATCAAATCGTTATATCCTAAATTCTCACAACTAAAAGTGGATTGACTCACTGTAAAAATTAAATCTTCATTGTCTACACAATTATCCGTACTAAAATTATCAAGCGTATCAGCGTTGATAGAAATCAGATCTGTATCGAAAAAAGTTAATGTAATATCTTGAGTATTACATAAAGGAGCTTCTCCATCATTCACAGAAAATACAATAGAATCTACTGTCATATTTCCACATAGGTCTTTAGCTGTATACCTAACAATATGATTTCCTACAGGATAAATTCCTGATGCATTATCACCTTCATTATTTGAATCCGCGTATGGAGAATCATTTGTAATCTCAACTCCAGTACTACAGCCATCCATGGATATAGCCAAATCTATATCTACCAATGCATCACAATTACTAGCTGTAAATACTGTATCAGGTATTGACGGAACGACTATTACTGGATTATTTGTATTGTTTAATACAAGAAAATGTGGTCTCTCTACAATAAGGTTTGGTCCGAATGGACAATTGAACGTCAAAATGAGAGTACGTCTAATAGTATCACAAACCAATTCATCAACACTATCGATTAGTATATCAGTAAACGCAGTATCAATTGGGATACATTCAGTACAATCAATATTAGGAATACCACTATCTTCTAAGCTTATTACCTCAACTAAATCAGCAACATCTTGTGGATAATCACATCCTATTAGATTAATATCCACTTCTGACAAAGGACCCACACAGTCTTCTACATCGTAGCAATAATCACTACTTACTGAGAATGTTTGCTCTCCAGTGACTTCACTACCACATCTATCTCTGAAAACGAAATCTAATCGATAATCACCCGCAGCGTATACTCCAGAAACATCAATAGAGTCTCCAAAATTCAGCTCAAAGGGAGAAAGTTCAACTAATGTATCCGGATTAGCACTTGTATTTATAATTGCGTATGACCATTCCAGATTGTTAGATATAGTACAATTATTTTTAGCGCTGACTATTACTTCGATGAAAGAAGATTCGTCACCATCTTGGACACATTCGACAATCTGCTCCAATGGGGTATTTTCAATTACAGGTGTGTCAATATTTACTATTCTTATTATTTGTTGTCTCTGGAAAGATAATGGAGCTCCCATTGCATCAACATCACACCAACTCATAACAGTCCAGTTTCTGATAATCTTAAAGCAGTAACCAGAATCGTCTTCAGGAAATGCATATGTATCCTCACTAATTATCGATACCATACTATCATCACATGGCCCTTCACCAGTAATTTGAGGCCCATTAAATGGAACCGGCAATAATTCAGGAGCTAATAGAGTCAAGTCACAGATATTGGTATCCAATACTTCAAATTGTTCGATATAAGAGTCTTGAAAAGGCTCTTTGGTAACAGTTATTGTCTGCGAAATAGAAGAAGTATTATTGGAATCTGATGCTGTAAATGTACGGACAATAGTACCCCTTCCACAACCTACCATAGTAGGTGCCCAAATGGTTGTGACTTCTGTATCGGCATTGCCACATTCATCATCTATTATTGGGAATCCGAATTGACTAAGATCTACATCATTATCAGGATCTGTATCATTCAAAAGATCTAGTTGTTCCGTTGTAAATAATGTACCACATTCAATTGTGTCATTAGGTAGAGTCGAGATAGTAGGTGCATTGGAATCTTGTACAGTAATCATACTTGTACATAAGCCTATTCCACCATAATTATCTATTATTTGCAATTCCACCATAATAGTTTTACCAGCATCTTCACAACAGAAAATAACATAATCTCCAAATTCGGTTGTAGATATATTTTCTCCGGTAACTGGATCAGTATAACAGTTAGCTCCTTCATCTAATCGTCTTACATGGCTACTTACAATAGATCCACATAATGGAGAATTGCTTTTATCAATAGATGTTGCCGGGACATATGCAAATACACCATTACCACTTCCTAGTGCCACATTCATATCTTTACAAGAAGCCGTAGGACCAGCATTAGGATTGATTATAACAGTGATACTTGCAGTACTCGAATTATTACACTCATCATATGCTCGATATGTTACCAAGCTTTCGCCTAATGGCAATGCGATATCAACTGGAAAATCTACATTTTGCAATGATCCACCTATTGTATTAGATTCAATTGGAGTCCAAGTTATATCAATTTGATCGATATCCGAACATTGATCATCCAGGCCTTCCGGATATAATATTGTTACTTCTTTAGTACAATTATCAAAACCGGAAGTTAATTCGATATCATCCAATGGTTGGAATATAGGGTCATTGTCGTCTTCCACTTCTATTACTTGAGTATACGAATCTGTTGCGTATGTATTAGATAGAGGATCCCAAAAAATTGCAGTATATTCTCTTAACACACTTGTAATACACCCAAAGTCAATTTCCTCTTTATCTTCATAAATTAGTGTGAAATCACAAATATTATCTTGAGCAGGAAGTAGTGGATAGCCAAACACCGTAGGTACTTTTGAAATTTCTAGTGATGGGGTTCCAGATTCATCTATATCTGAACAAATTAGAGCATCCTCACCAGTTATATCATTTGGCCATGTTATATCATCAAACTTTAATCTCTTAACATAGATCTCTACTACGCATGGGGTAGCTGTATTCCCTTTTGAATCCTCTGCTATATAGGTACGTGTAATTTTATTTACGAATTCTTGATCATTAGGTAAATTAACTGTTTCCTGAGAAGAATACTCTACTTCTACAGGTCCATCACACGCATCTAGTGCTAACGGTCCACCATATTCATCAAGATTAAAACAGAAGACCTCAGTATCTACACAATTGAATACTGGCCCTAGTTTGTCTTCTACTGTTATTGTACCCCAACATGCATTATTTCCACATCCCTCTATCAGTTTAGCTTCTACTAACAATCCTATATGTTCGCCGGTAAGAATATTATCTGGTACTATTGTACCATTTGGTAAAGTTAGCATTATAGAATATGGAACCAATGGATCTAGAGACTGAGAAGAGACAGTACTCGGTTTTACTAAAAGTTCACACCATTCATTAAGAGAAGCATTAGTATGTCCTATACATGATAGTGGCCCATCTGCAGTTCCGACCATTACACCTTCTCCACCTACGATAGTAGGACTTTGACAATCGACATTAGTTCCTGTATTAGATACGCTCAATTGAAAAGGTCCTCCATTAACAGACCATTCTACCTGTGCACTTATTGCACTTATTATAGTAATACTACCTGATGCCGGAGGAAGTGAAAAAGTATAACTATCACCAGCTGTAGGATTTGTCACAGAATAAACTTCGGTAGTTCCAATGCAAAGAGCTGACTCTCCGCTTACACTAATAATTGTATTGTCGCAGGCAGCACCCTGTATCACTACGAAATTATCCTGTTCATTTCTAAGACTTAGTTGCCAAGGATTTCCATCCAGGCTATAAAACCTTAAAACATAATTATCATCTGTTCCAACAATACCTATCTGAGTGAGTGAATCTCCCATTATCCCTGTTACAAAAGTCACTAAATTTCCATCAGTAGATGTAGTATCAAATGCTCCGATCGCTTGATCCACATACCACTTTTGTCCATCTTCTGAAGTTATTGTTACCTCGTTGGTAAAGAAACCGGCGACTGGATCGGTACATTCACATGCGCTAGTTACATCACTAGTGATAACCGGCATCATTGCAAGCTCTTGATCTTCGGTACCAATATCTTGTTCGAAATCTACACTTTCATAAGTTATACTATTTTCTTTTACACCATTATGATTATTTTGAAACTCTAATGGAGTAGAATCTATATTTTGTCTCGAGATATCGATTCCATAAAACATAGCAAACTCTATTGATTTACTTTCAGTATCATGTATTGCGACTATATCATTAGCAATACCAAACTCTCCAGTACTAAAAGTACTATCTGACTGTGAATCTATAAATACTGAATATTTTATGGACCTCTCATCAGGATCACATTGAGATAAAACTGCTATCGATGTGCATAAGGTAATTAAAATACTGCTTGCCAATACCATAAATGATTTAGAGCAAGCAGGTGCTTGTCTAAATTGTAATTCTCTCATTTTGACATTTGTTATATAAATCACTAGTAAATAGTTATCTAATTGCTAATAAATTAGATCTATCCATTCACACTCAGGGTAAGACAGTACTTTCTCACAGTACTGCTCGTATAGGCTTCTTAATCGATTTGACATATGACATCGGTAAGCGATTCTATATTACTTAACATTATGTCACCTCCAAATGTAATACAATAAACATTATCAAACACATACATATTACTAAAAAATATAATTTGTTTTAAAAAAAGCAGATATAAGCATTATTCACAAGCTTGATTTGAGTTTATAATTATTGGTAATTCAAACATTATTATTGTTGATAAATTACAATTATCTAGTTAAAAGATCAATTATGTATAATTTAACTAAGGCTACTTTTCATCTTGATTCTATTTTTCGCGGCCCTACTCACCAAACGGCCAAAAAAAAGGTCATCCGACATGTATCGGATGACCTTAATATATTATAATAAATAGTGACTATCCTTCTAATCTAAATAGTACTGGTAATGTATAGAGAACCTTTACTGGTCTACCCCTTTGCTTACCTGGTGTCCACTTTGTAGGCATATCATTCATAGCATTTATTACTTTTTTGGCAGCGTCTCCTGTACCTGCACCTGGGTCTCTTACCACATTAACTTCAGTTACTGATCCATCTTTATCTACTACGAATTGTAATATAGCTCTACCCTCGATACCGTTTTCTCTAGCAATCGCAGGGTACTTGAGACTCTTATATATATACTGAAGCATTTTCTCCTCTGCACATTTTTTCTTCTCGGCCTCGCCTCCTGATATATCTTCACACCCTGGAAATCTGGGCATTTGCTCTACTACCTTGAAAATTTCATCTTCAACTGGTGGTGGCGGTGGTGGCGGTGGTGGTGGCGCTTCTACTACTACTTCTTCTATCACCGTTTCTTCCTCTACATCTTGATCAACGAACTCAGGTTCGTCTTCCTCAAGAATTTCTTCCTCTGGCACTTCTTCTATCACCGGTGGTGGCGGTGGTGGTGGCGGTGGTGGTGGTTCTGCCGTACGTGGTGGTTCCATTTCTATCTCCTCATCTACACTTAAATCGTAATCTGGTACGTATACAGCCTTCTCATATTTAGTCCAACTAAATCCAAGTACAGTAGTTGCTAATGCTATCGCAAGACCATATCCCCAAAAAGTAGAAGACAGATCAAAAGCATTAACCTCTGGGTACTTATTTCGAGAGGCTACAGATCCACCCTCATTTCCAGCATACTTCTCTTTAAGAGCCTCTAAGTCGGAGTTTTTAAATCTGTTACGAAGATAGAAGATGATACCAAGTGTCAATGCTACCAATGCAAAAAGCGCTACTGTCGTCATTGTACCATTTAGTGATAGATCTCCAAACATGGTTTCTTTATTTAATAATTTTTATAAAAACAAGTGCTCCTATTAAAGAACCACAAATATTAGCAATAATATCTAGAAACTCAAAGAGTCTTCCTTCGAAAAATAAATATTGGCAAACTTCCATTAGTATTCCTACTCCAATTGTAATTACCAACGACATTAGTAATGGCCATTTTGTAATCTTATTTAATCCATATGACCAAAGTAACTGCAAGACAAAATAGCAAAACAAATGCAAAATCTTATCTTGTGAAAAAAAATAGAATGTCAAAAAATTATTCGCCTTAGTGGCTGATATACCTGATCCTATAATCGTAATAACAGTAGCGAGTAGAGGTAAAATCAGATGCTTTATCTTATCCATCTAATAATTGTCAATAGTTACTAGATGCCGTGAAATCTAGAAATGGTGTGTCTCAAAAAAATAAATTATCCAATTACCGACATATAGGTTGCGTGATCCATTAATGCTTCTAATTCTGACTCATCAGATATCTTTATTTTCACAATCCATCCACCTTCATATGGATCTTCGTTAATCAGTCCCGGATTGTCTCCTTCCGACTCATCAAGGTCAGAGTTAAACTCTAATACCTCACCGGATAAAGGCATGAATAAATCAGATGTAGTTTTTACCGCTTCTACAGTACCAAAAACTTCATCTTTGCCTATAGAGTCTCCTACAGTATCTACTTCTATATATACAAGCTCACCGAGCTCAGATTGAGCAAAATCAGTGATACCGATTACTGCAATACCATTTCCCTCTACTCTTACCCACTCGTGCTCTTTTGTATATTTTAGATTTTCTGGATGATTCATATTAATTATAATTGTTATGGTTCTTTTAAATTTCTACTTAACACAATATATTTTTAACTATCAGACTTGATAAAATCTCTTACCCAATCAGATGTTACTGACTTTGGCCTTTCTAATGGAAAGCCCATAGCTCTACTCCAACAACCGTTAGCTAATACACCTAATGCTCTACTCACACCAAATAATACTGTATAGTAACTAAATTCTTTTAATCCGTAATGGACAAGTAAGGCTCCAGAATGAGCATCTACATTTGGGTTTGGATTTTTCACTTTCCCTAAAGCGCCTAATATACCAGGAACTACATCGAACAGATTCCAAACTATATTTACGTAGTCATCATCTTTAATATACTCTTTAGCAAACTCTCTCTGAGCCGTAAATCTTGGGTCTGGTTGACGCAATACTGCGTGTCCATATCCAGGAATTACCTTTCCTGCATCCAAGGTATCTCGAACATATTGAGAAATTTGCTCTTTACTAGGCTTAGAAGTTCCAAGCTTCTCTTCTAATTCGAATATCCATTTAATCACTTCTTGATTAGCTAATCCATGCAAGGGACCTGCAAGAGAGCATAACCCTCCAGCTAATGAGTAGTAAGAATCACTCAATGTAGAACCTACTAGATGAACTGTATGTGCTGAAGCATTTCCACCTTCATGATCGGCATGTATTGTTAAGTATAATCTCATCAATGACTTAAAGTCTGTAGAATCGATTCCTAACATATGTGCATAGTTACCGGCCCAATCCAAATCAGTGCGTGGTGCTATATGATCACCATTGTGATACGTACGTCTGTATATATAAGCTGCTACTCTTGGTAACTTAGCCACTAGATTCATTGTATCCTCATAAGCAGCATCCCAGTATTCGTGCTTTCTCATTCCTTCAGCATATCTTTTGGCAAATACACTCTCAGTCTGCATAGATAAAATAGCCATACTAAATTGAGTCATAGGGTGTGTTTCCGGAGAAAGTGCATCTAAAGCCTTGAACGTATGCTCAGGAATGTTTGACCTTTTTTTCCATTCATCACTCAGCCATTGAACCTCTTCTTTTGTAGGCACTTCTCCTACAAGCATAAGCCAAAATAAGCCTTCCGGAAGCGGTTCTTTACATCCCTCTACTTTAGGAAGAACTTCTCTCAACTGAGGTATGTTGTATCCTCTGAATCTGATTCCTTCTTTAGCATCAAGATTAGATGCATCCCAAACCAAACTTTTAACTCCGCGCATTCCACCGAATGTCTGAGATAAAGTTACTTCTCCAACAACCCTAGAACCGTGTAGTTTGAGCAAGGATTTCATTTCAGTTTTCTGAGCACTTGCTTTCTCAAAAAACTTCTGTTTTAACATGTCCATTAATTGTTGGTATTTTAAATTTCCTGCAAAATATTACCATTATCTAATAAATGAAAGTAAGTTAATGTTTAATTATGTCCAAAAGACAATAAAAAAGCTCATTATAACACATGCTTTATTACATAATAAAAAGTCGTATATATAAGTACTTGATTACTTATTGAAATTAACTTTTAACTTATTATGTGTACCTTTTCAATAGTTCGAAATTGTTAGAATTGTTAATGTACTTTTAGGCTTGGAATTGAATAATACAATATGATAGCTATAGACGATGTATTAATCGCTAATGATATAGTAGAAAAAAAATTCGTCTGCAATCTCATTGCCTGTAAAGGAGCATGTTGCTGGGTAGGAGATTATGGTGCTCCTGTATTACCTAAAGAAGTAAAAATACTTGACCAGTACATAGATATAATCAGAGAAGGTCTGAGCGACGAATCGAAAAAAATGATCGATAATTGGGACTGGAAAGATAAGTTTACTAGTGACCAGTGGGATGGTGCAGCTTTACATCCAGACGGATCCTGTGTTTTTTTGATCAAAAATGAAATCGGTATAAGCATGTGCGGTATCGAAAAAGCATATAACGAAGGAAAAATAGACTTTAAGAAACCTCTATCATGCCATCTCTACCCTATCAGAGTCAATCGCAATCCCGAGTTAGGATTTGAAGCTTGGAACTATGATGAATGGGATATTTGCTCAGCGGCTTGTAGCCTTGGAAATGAACTCAAAGTCCCAGTATATAAATTTCTCAAAGAAGCTATAATACGAGCAAAAGGAGAAGAGTTCTATGATCAGTTAGCCGAAGCCGCAGAACATCACTTTTCAGAGAAGCCATAAGTTTACTTTCAAAAGGCATTATTAGCTGTGATATATAAACTTATACCCTCTTATGAAAAAGCGTAATCTAATTTCAATCTGACACGATCTTCTTCTTTGAGTGTGATCCTAAGCCTTCCACCACCCAAAGATCAATATCATCTACTAAAAAATAGTTTCGTCTTCTAATGCCAATGTATGCCCAATACTGAAAGTAAAAAAACACAATTACCGCTGCTCAATTATTATTAAACAACAATGCAATACTCCAATTTACAGTAGAGTAAGGAATTAATTCAATTTCAAAACATTAATTATCCTTAGGATCAATTTTATTTACATCATCCACAGCATCATTGAAATATCTTGTAGCCCTCTTAAGTTTATCTAAATCAGACTTCTTTAGTTTCTTCTCTAATTTAGGCTTAGCTTGATAATCGTTTGGCTCCTCAGAGAAAGTAAATCCTTTTGCATCGGTACCAATATAGATTGTCTCTCCTGCTGTAAATTCTCCCTTAAGTACTTCTACTGCCAATCGATTAACCAACTCTTTTTGGATAACTCTCTTTAGTGGTCTTGCACCAAACTGCGGATCATAACCTAAGTCAGTTAAGAGATCCAATGCAGATTCAGAAAGTTCAATAGCCAATTCTTGTTTCGCAAGATTCTTACGAGTACTATTCAACATAAATCCAGCAATCGTTTTAATCTCAGATTTAGTTAATGGTAAGAACATAATCTTGTCATCTATTCTATTCAGAAACTCAGGACGAAGGCTTTCTTTTAGTACATCGAATATCTCCAACTTAGTAGTCTCTATTATGTCCGCTCTATGTTTTTCACCTAGGGCATCTAGATTTTCAAAATTTTCTAAAATAGTTTCAGAACCCATATTGGATGTCATAATGATAATTGTATTTTTAAAATTAGCTACTCTACCTTTATTATCAGTCAACCGACCATCATCCAGAACTTGTAATAAGATATTGAAAGTATCTGGGTGGGCCTTCTCGATCTCATCCAATAGTATTATAGAATAAGGTTTACGACGCACCGCTTCTGTAAGTTGTCCACCCTCGTCATATCCTACATATCCTGGTGGCGCACCTACGAGCCTAGACACCGAGTGTTTCTCTTGAAACTCTGACATATCTATTCGAGTGATAGCATTTTCATCATCAAAAAGTACTTCTGCCAACGCTTTAGCTAACTCTGTTTTACCTACACCCGTAGGTCCTACAAATATGAATGATCCAATAGGGCGTTTATCATCAGATAGGCCTGATCTACTTCTACGTACAGCATCAGAAACTGCGACTACCGATTCCTTTTGTCCTACTAGTCGTTTGCCTATTTCTTCTTCAAGATCAAGTAGTCGATCTCTATCGCTTTTTTGCATTTTTGACACAGGAATCCCTGTCCACTTTGCCACTACTTCTGCAATATCACTAGCCGTTACTTCCTCATTCGTAAATCTTCCATCTTCCGGAAGTTTATCCAATTTTTCTTCTGATACTTTAAGTTTGGCTTCTAATTCTTTGAGCGTACCATACCTTATTTTTGCTACCTCTTCATATTTACTTTCCCGCTCAGCTACTTCAGCCAGATGCTCCTGCTCTTCGATTTGAATCTTAATATTTTGCACGGTATCGACAATCTCTTTTTCACTCTTCCACGCTGCAGTAATCGAATCCAAATCCTCCTTAACATTTGCGATATTCTCTTCTACTCCTTTTAACTTTTTAGTATCATTTTCTCTCTTTATAAACTCACGCTCTATCTCTAATTGACGAAGTTTTCTATCAAGCTCATCTATTTCTTCTGGAACAGAATCTAATTCTAACCTTAGCTTTGCCGCTGCTTCATCAATAAGATCAATTGCCTTATCTGGAAGGGATCTATCTGAAATATATCTATGAGACAATTCTGCAGCAGCTACGAGTGCTTCATCAAGAATATCCATCTTGTGATAAACTTCATATTTTTCTTGTATTCCTCTCAGTATAGATACTGTATCTTCGACTGACGGCTCATCGATTAATACTGTTTGAAATCTACGAACTAATGCTTTGTCTTTTTCAAAATATTTCTGGTATTCATCTAGAGTAGTAGCTCCAATAGTTCTCAATTCTCCTCTAGCGAGAGCTGGTTTTAATATGTTAGCTGCATCCATAGCGCCATTACCTCCTCCTGCTCCGATTAGTGTATGTATCTCATCCACAAATAGAATAATCTCACCATCAGCACTCTTCACTTCCTTTATTACTGCTTTTAATCTTTCTTCGAATTCACCTTTATATTTCGCACCTGCAATCAATGCAGATATATCAAGTGAAAATATTTGCTTCGTTCTAAGATTCTCAGGTACATCTTGATTGATAATACGCCATGCTATCCCTTCTACTATTGCCGTCTTACCAACTCCAGATTCACCTATTAAGATGGGATTATTTTTCTTTCTTCGAGATAATATGTGTAATATTCTCCTGATCTCTTCGTCTCTACCTACGATTGGATCCAACTTACCTCGCTCCGCTCTTTCGCATAGATTAATTGCATATTTATTGAGAGCATTATAAGATTCTTCAGCACTTTGTTCTGTAACTTTTCTCCCCTTACGCAAGTCATTGATCGCAGCCTTTAATGCTTTCTCGCTAGCACCTAAGTCCTTGAGTATCTTTGCAGCCTTATCATTACCAGTAACTATCCCCACAAGGATAAGCTCCAATGAAATAAATTGGTCTTCGAATACTTTCATTTGCTTTTTAGCTCTTGAAAGTGCTTGATTACTATCGTTTGTCAGAAATTGCTTGCCAACCCCAGATACTTTTGGGTAATTTTCTAACGCTTTATTAAGTTCTCTAATCAGCACCGCTACATTGATCTCCATCTTTTGTAGTAGAAATTCGGCCAACTTTTCATCTGTCTCTATAATCCCTTTTATAAGATGTACTGTATCAACACCTTGTTGATCCAAGTGTCCAGCCAATTGCTGAGATTTCAGTATGGCCTCTTGTGCCTTTATTGTATAATTATCGTAAGTCATTTTTAGTATTTCGGATACAATTCCGACAAAATACAAACCAAACCCAGAAACTGACAATTATATCAATAAAATTAATATCAAGATGGTCAACATGACAGAGAAAAGCCAATTAATGTAGTTTATAAACAGTGATAAGGTTTACGTCCAATATTTAATAAACGAAATGGTCCTTCCGCTCTAGAAATCTTCCTCAATACTACGACAACAGAAAAATGTTAGTATTAAACGTACATCCATCTCATATACTTGATTTTACGGCCTTTCTCTAAGTGAGATTTTTCATAATAGGTTTTGTACTGTAACTCAGGAAAATCTAATGGCTGACTATATATATTGTCTCTATCGTAGAGAATCTTTACGTCATCTCGTTCTGCTAACACTTCCTTAGTGAATTCATAGAGCGTAGGATCATCTATCTTCATATTGACGACGCCTCCATCTATGAGTATTCGTTTGTATCTATCATGAAAATCAGGTGCTGTAAGCCTTCTATTGGGCTTCCCTAGGAATGGATCTGCGAAAGTAATCCATATCTCTGATATCTCATTGGGCGCAAAAAACTCTTCTATCACCTCTATCTTAGTACGCATGAAAGCAACGTTGTCTAATCCTTCTGATAACGCCATCGTAGCACCTTTCCAAATACGAGCTCCCTTGACATCCACACCAATAAAATTGCGATCCGTATAATCTCTAGCTAGTTGTATGGTGTATTCTCCTCTTCCACAAGCAAGCTCTAACGTTATCGGCTTTTGGTCACCAAAATGCTCTACCCACTTACCTTTCAACTGTACCACTTTCCCACCCTGACCCATTGGCATAATTTCCTTAGGACTAAAATTTTGATAGACATTAGGATAGGACATAATATCTTCAAACTTGGATAGTTTATTTCTCTTGCTCATTACACTGATAAATTATTAAAGTGTCGCAAAGGTACTATCTGATTAGATTTAAAGAAGCGATGCATAAAAAAGTTATTAGTTCCACTTTTTTATTTAAGTGATATCTTGAAGATGAGACCATCTTTTAAAGCTAGATAAGCTAGCATATCTTAGCAAAATCATAAAATTTACCCAAAAGATTATTCTATCCAGCGAATATCCTCTTCTAAACGTTACTCAGTTGTCTATTTTGATATCTTTGATGCTCAAAATGTATTCCCTCTTGGAATAATAAACAATACTTATGATTAAGAAGATAATACTAGCATCGACATTCTCATTATTTGCCACCATCATGATGGCGCAATCATTTAACATCGGTGTAAGAGCAGGTCTCAACTATAGTACTTTTAAAGGACCTCTCGAAGAAAGTATCAACGAAGATTATGCTGTGAGTAGTGGATTTCATTTTGGCCTCAATTATACCCAAAATTTTAGCGACGTATTTTCTGTTAGATTAGAAGTGCTTTACGTACAAAATGGAGCTAAAAAAAGTTTTGGAGGAGAAGGTACAGAGTCATTCTATAAAATTCCAATTCCTAGTAGTGAAGACATCATAGAAAGAGGAAGACTTGACTACGATCTTGATATTTCTAATGCTTATATCAGTTTCCCAGTTACTGCCCATCTCAATATTACAGAAAAAATAGAAGTGAGTGCAGGAGCTTACATAAGTATGCTTGTAGGCCCTACTGCCACTGGGCTCCAGACATTCATATCTACTGAAAATGACTCGCTAATACAATTTAGACAATCTTTAGATTTTAATTATAATTCTGATGTAGCAGGTGAAGGTCAAGCAATTGGGCGCAGTCCAGGCATCAAGGTAAATGGAGTAGTGGTCTATCTTCCAAAGTTTGCTGGTGCGTATTACCAGTTCAATGAGAAGAAAGGGAATGCTATGAACTTCTTGGACTATGGTTTGATCGTTGGTGTATCATACAATATCAATCGTGGATTCTACATTGGTGTTAGAGCTGATATTGGTCTAGCCGATATCACTAATAATGACACCGATATATCCAGAGCTGAGTATAGTGAGAATAACAGTTATATCTATAGAGATGATAAGGATACGCACTTTGGTCTCCAGGGTTCTTTTGGTTTTAGGTTCTAAACATAGTTGATTATATTAAAACCAATTGGCCAAGCTCAAATTTTACCAGATATTTTTGACTTCCAACTCTATTTCGCTGCCATTGAATAGCTTAGCGGTATCCTCAAATGATTGAGTGAAATCGGACACATAGTATTTATGTGATTTTGAGAGCTTAGCCGAAAGGAGATTCTCCTTAGAAAGCATTTCTTTTACTTGGTAAGCCAACACGTCACAACTATCTAGTATTTGAACTTTTTCTTTATAGTACAGTTCTATCTCCGATCTTATAAGTGGATAATGAGTACAGGCTAATAGCAATGAGTCAAGACCCTGCATACTATCATCTGATAAATATTTTTTTATCACCTCCTGACTTATATTATTATTGAAAAATCCCTCCTCGATCATGGGCGCCAAAAGGGGTGTAGCCAATTGATTGACTTTAAGTTTTTGATCTTTAGTTTTGAGTTTTTCGCGATATACATTAGATCCGATAGTGGCTTTCGTAGCTATTACACCTACATTTTGATAGCCTTTCTCAATTGTATATTGTACTAACGGATCTATCACATTAGCAAAGAGGACCTTACCTTTAAAAAACTCAAGCAGCATATCACTTGCAACTGCAGAAGCAGAGTTACATGCAATGACAATCATTTTACAGTCTTGCTCTAGTAAAAACTTTGAAATCCGAAGAGCATAATATCGAATGGCATCTACAGACTTATCTCCATACGGAAGATGGGCAGTATCACCAAAATAAATCAAATGTTCTTTGGGCAATACCTTATTAATAGCATTGGCGACCGTTAAGCCGCCAATGCCAGAGTCAAAGACTCCAATACTCTTTTGGTCATTATAAACTGTCCTATTAGTATCTTTATTACCCAATCAGTTATAATTTAGCTTTTACAAGCGCCGTTACATCTGTTCCTGGATCTGCATAAAGCACTATACCAAGACTCGCATCAAAAATATAAGTATATCCATTCTCTTCAGCAACTTGTTTGATAGCAACATTGATTCTTTCCTGTATAGGCTTGAGTAGTTCTTCGCTTTTTGACATAATACGTTGTGAAGAAGTTTGCTCAAATTCTCCAATCTTTTGCTCTTCTCCTTTTAACTTAATCGCTTCTGCCTCTAGTTGCTTCGGTGAGTAATTATCTCTATCTGCCTCTAATTTACCATACTTAGTTTGCAGTGCAGTAATCATGTCTTGGCCTTTTTTCTGCAATTGAGTCTTAAGTGTCTCTATGTTAGCGTTAGCTTCCTTTACTTCTGGTAGTTGAGAAATTAGCTCTTGTGAATTAATGTATCCAAACTTCTGAGCCGATGCAGTCATTGAAAATGAAACAAATGCAACTGCTACAATTAATAATTTACTGAATGTCTTCATAATAGTCTAATATGTATGAGACGGTTTTGTGACCAATCTCAAAGTGTAATTTAATATATGTGAGTTAGCTTAATATTATGGTGTATCGATTTTAAACCAATACTATGGCCAAAGCCAAATTATTTTACTCCTAATCTCTTTTTGAGATCTGCTGTCTTGTCGTATTCATCGGATGTGAAGAGCAGTCCTGTAGATCCCGCTTTGTCAAAAATAAGATCATAACCTCTATCTGCTGCAAAATCTTCGATCGCTGAGAATACTTTCTCTTGAACTGGAGCTACTAGTTCTTGTCGCTTGAGAAATAGATCTCCTTCTGGACCAAATCTCCTTTTCTGAAGTTCTCTTACTGCTGCTTCTGCCTCTACGATTTCGTCTTCTCTTTTTTTCTTATCTGCATCACTAAGGAGTACTTGCTCAGCCTGATATTTATTGTAAAGACTCTTTATTTTATCATATTCGATAGATACTTCTTGTCTCCATCCTGCTGCCACATCGTCTAGTTGCTTTTCTGCTGAGCTATATTCTTTCATGTTAGATAATATCTCCTGGATATCAATTACTGCGATTCTTTGAGCTGATGCTGTGTAACCTACTGCTGCTACTAGCACTAGGAGGGTAAGAATTCTTTTCATCATAAGTCTAATCTTTATTGTTCTTATTTGTAAGTCAAGCACGTAACGTTTTTTAGATGGTGTCAAATTTACAATTTTATCACTTTATACAACTAAAAGATACATACTAAGACCTTCTGTTTCCTCACAGAATTTAACACACTTTCACAATATCACACAAAATACTGATTGTCAGATATATATATGTTAACTCCATCAGGCAAGTAACAGTCCTTTAACGAAATTTTAACCTGTTCATTTTTTTGCATACAGGAAGGTTATGGAATATAGCTTTTACTGGCATTATTTAATCTTTCAATTTAAAGCTTCTTACTTCCCACAGCAATGTTTATATTTCTTACCACTACCACACGGGCACGGTTCGTTTCTTCCCACTTTTTTTTGCTCTCTCTTAAAAGTCTCTACTTTCTGTACTGCTCTTCCTGCTCCTGCTGCTGCTCGTCTCATTGCTTGCTCTTCAGCAGTTCGTCTCCCTTCATTCGTTTGCATTTTTGATAGATCAGTTTTTTGCTCTTTAGCTTCTTTCAAATTACCGTCTCCTGTATCAATAAAGAGTTTACCTTTCATTAAGTACGAACATACATCATAGTTAATGTTTTTCATCAACTTCTCAAACAAGTTGAATGATTCCATCTTGTAAATTACTAACGGATCCTTTTGCTCAAATGACGCAGATTGAGATGATTCTTTCAATTCATCCATCGCTCTTAAATGCTCTTTCCAGTTTTCATCTATCAGTGCGAGCATGATTGCTTTTTCGATATCTCTCATGATCGTTCCCCCATCACTTCCGATAGCTTCCTCTAGTCCTGCAGAGATATTAAGTTGCTTTGCTCTACCATCTGTATATGGTATAGCTATTCTCTTATATTTATGACCTTCAGCCTCATATACACGTTTAATAGTGGGTAGTAATATATCTCGTATTTGCTTTGATTTAGTTCCATACATACGATTTACCTGATGCTGATACATATCTATAAGATCATCGATATTCTTTGATGCAAACTCATCTTCTGTGATCTCAGGATCGATACCGAGAGCAGTGATAGATCTATTACGAAATGACTCGTAATCTCCATACTGAACATTATTCTCTACTATATTTTCAGTAAGACCGATAAACATGTTATTGAGATCGACAGTAAGTCTTTTACCGTTCAATGCGTGATTACGCTTTGAGTAAATTGCTTCTCTTTGGATATTCATAACATCATCATACTCAAGAAGACGTTTACGGACACCGAAATTGTTTTCCTCGACCTTCTTCTGAGCCCTTTCAATTGACTTTGATACCATGGAATGCTGTATTACGTCACCTTCTTTGTGACCTAATTTATCCATAATCCCAGCCACACGTTCTGATCCAAAATTACGCATAAGTGTATCCTCCAGAGATACATAGAACTGCGACATTCCTGGATCTCCTTGTCTACCAGCACGACCTCTCAACTGTCTATCTACGCGTCTACTATCATGTCTCTCCGTAGCAATAATGGCCAATCCGCCTGCATCTTTTACTTGCTGTGACAGCTTAATGTCAGTACCTCTACCTGCCATGTTAGTGGCAATAGTTACTTTACTAGGAAGACCGGCTTCACTAACTACCTCTGCCTCACGTTGATGCTGTTTAGCATTTAATACATTATGACTTATACCACTAGAATCTAGCATTGCACTTAGTCTCTCTGATATATCTACAGAAGTCGTTCCTACAAGAACTGGACGACCAGCTTCAGTCAGTTTATTAACTTCATCAATTACTGCCTTATACTTTTCTTTATTGGTCTTATAGATTAAATCTTCTCTATCATCTCTTACGATCGGACGATTAGTTGGGATTACCACTACGTCTAATTTATAGATTTCCCAGAACTCACCTGCTTCCGTCTCCGCCGTACCCGTCATACCACAAAGCTTGTGATACTTACGGAAATAGTTTTGCAATGTTACGGTAGCATAAGTCTGTGTGATCTCTCCTACCTTTACATTTTCCTTCGCCTCTAGTGCTTGATGCAATCCATCAGAGTATCTACGACCTTCCATCATACGACCAGTCTGCTCATCTACAATCTTTACTTGACCCTCCATCACTACATAATCAGTATCTTTCTCAAACATTGTATAGGCCTTGAGTAACTGACTCACAGAGTGTAATCTGCGTGCCTTAATAGAGTAATCTTGTACAAGTATATCTCTCTCCTCAGTAAGCTTTGTACCTAATTCTGTCTCTCTAAGATTGAGATTTTGCATCTCCTCAGTGATATCTGGCATAATATAGAAATTCGGATCATTCTCACCTTTAGAAAGAAAATCTACACCTCGATCAGTTAGCTCTACATTTCTGTTCTTCTCGTCTATTGTGAAGAGCAATGGAGCATCAACAATATGCATATTCTTATTCTGTTCCTGCATATAGAAATTCTCAGTCTTCTGCATGTGAACCTTTACCCCCTCACCAGATAGGAACTTAATCAGAGGTAAGGATTTTGGCATTGCCTTATGTGCCCGGTACAGTGCTAGGCCACCTTCGCCTTCATTAACCCCTGTTATCCCTTCCGAAAAAAGTCTTTTTGCATCAGTCAAATACTCGTTAGCTATTTTACGTTGACCGCTAAAAAGATTTTCTACTTTATACTTAAGTTCATTATATTCTTGCTCTTCAGATCCCTCTGGTACTGGACCAGATATAATCAAGGGGGTACGTGCATCATCCACAAGTACACTATCTACCTCATCGATCATCGCAAAATGGTGCTTAGACTGAACTAGCTCTTTAGATGATCTAACCATATTGTCTCTTAAATAATCAAAGCCAAATTCATTGTTAGTCCCATAAACGATATCCTTCTTATATGCTGCTACTCTTTGTGGTGAGTGAGGTTTGTATTTATCAATACAATCAATAGTCAGATGCAGGAATTCCATGATAGGTCCAATCCACTCACTGTCTCTTCGTGCTAGATAATCATTGACTGTGATCACATGCACTCCGTAGCCAGACAAACCATTAAGGTATGCTGGTAGTGTTGCCACTAAAGTCTTACCTTCTCCTGTTGCCATCTCTGCAATCTTACCATCATGTAATACCATACCACCGATCAACTGGACATCATAGTGTATCATATTCCAAGTGACCTCACCTCCTGCAGCTAACCATGAATTCTTCCATGTTGCCGTTTCACCATCTATTGTTACATAGTTAACTTTAACTGCTAAATCTCTATCGTTTTGAGAAGCCGAAACTTGAATGGTCTCATGCTCAGAGAATCTACGTGCTGTCTCTTTCACTACCGCGAAAGCCTCCGGTCTTATTTCTTTTAGGACTGCTTCTAAATGTTTATCTCTTTCTTTAATCAGACCATCTATGTCGTTAAACATTTCTTCCTTCACATTAAGATCATTTTCAATTGCTGCTTTCTCCTGTAAAGAGTCTATCTCTACATTGATGCCCTTAAGATGGGTTTTGATTCTCTCTCTAAATTCAAATGTCTTGTTACGAAGATCATCGTTAGATAGAGATTTATATTGCTCAAAGTGTCCGTTGATCTCTAATACAATTGGATCATACTCTTTGACATCTTTATCATATTTGGTTCCAAATACTTTCTTGAGAAAATTAAACATGGACTATAGTAAATTTATATTGTCTTAATAATTGGTTTTAAGGCTATAATCAATTAGAATGCCTCAAAAGAGCTCAAAGATACAAAGTATGAGCGATTACCTTATAGAATAATCAGATACTATTCCAAGAGCTCTACAGCGACACTTTGTCGTATTTTGTTTCGAAACTCTAATTTTTGCAGCGCCACAATGTCGTGTAACATTCAATCTACCATGTCATATCGATAGTTGTATATTTATTCGGTACTGGAACAAAATATTCTAATTATAACAAATTCAATATTTATCAATGTAATGGCAACTCTTGTACTGATCAAAGTAAATTACTGAATTTTGTGAAGCTGCTGGCAATCTATTTGGCAACTCTATTCAAATTTAAAAGATTAGAGCTAAAGTCAGCATAGAGGTATCATAGAAAGTTATAAAGGCAAAGCAGTATTCTCCCAAAATAAATGATTACAGATAATAATCAGTGCAGAAAAGTAAACATTACGGAATTTCAAGGTTACAAAATTTGTTATTCAAGGAAAGTTGATAAACCTATTTATGAGAGTAAGGGTACTATAACCTTTAAATTATAAGCTATGAGCACCACGACCGTAATGTTTACCATATCCCAATTGAAAATAGTATCTGCGAGATACTTCTTGAGGGAAGCTGGCATAGAAAGTTGGACAGTAAATAAAATGGATAGTGCGCATGCTGGTCTCTTTGGAGATATGGAACTACATGTTCCAACAGAAAATGAGATAGAAGCTCTTAAGATATTGGTCGATGAAGAGATTATTATCTTAGCATCCGACTCTTAATGTATCAATCTAGAATCTAGTATCTCAAATACTAAATATTTAAATCTTGTAAATGTTAAACTTATACAATAACACAAAGGCGGCTACATACTCTCCCACAAATGCATTACCATCGGCACTGTAGGGCTTAACTTCTCTGTTTGGAATGGAAAGAGGTAAAACACCCAGACTATAACCACTATTATCTTTAGTGCGAGCATTGCTCATGAAGCAACTTTTAGCTTCTCACTTTATATATTTGACATTGAAATTTCTGGTTAACCGCAAATGTAGTATTATCTAAAACTTAGTTTACTAAAGCGGAAGATTTCTCCACCACAGCCTGAATTAGCGAAAAATCAGTTATTGATCCTTCGACTTCACTGCATTTCTTTTAGGATGACAACTTGGTTACGACATAGCAATCCTGACGTCTTATACACGTTTTCCATAAACGCTGCTACGATATTAGGTCCACGAAAATTTTTAAAAAATCGCTCTATATGTTCATCATCAGTGTGTATGGGTCTTCCAATTGTTCTTTCACTTTTACAAGGAACGTAACCGAAGTACTACCGTCAATAACTCTATGATCGTATGATAATGCTAACCACATCATTGGTCTTATCTCCACTTTTCCGTCTACAGCGATAGGGCGTTGCTTTATTGTATGCATACCTAGTATCGCTGATTGGGGTTCATTGATTATAGGAGTACTTACTAGTGATCCGAATACTCCTCCGTTAGTCACTGTAAAGGTTCCTCCTTTCATTTCCTCGAGAGCAAGACTTCCATCTCTCGCCTTTCCAGCAAGAACTTTTATTTCCTTTTCTATTTCTGAGAAGCTCCTAGATTCAACATTCTTTACTGGTGGTACTACTAGACCTGTTGGTGTAGAGATAGCAACTGAGATATCCACAAAATCATGATAAATGATTTCGTTACCATCTAACTGAGCATTAACTGATGGCATCTCTAGCAGTACATTACTACATGCCTTCAGAAATAGAGACATAAATCCAAGTTTTACACCGTGCTTCTCTACAAATTTTTCTTGGTATTTCTTTCGCATTGCCATAAGCTCACTAAGATCTACTTCGTTGAAAGTCGTAAGCATAGCTGTATTATTCTTTGCAGATACTAGTCTTGTTGCTATCGTACGTCTCATTCGACTCATCTTCTCTCTACGCGTTGTCCTAACTCCTGCGATTGGAGTTATTGATGTAGTAATAGAATGAGTTGATCCTCCAGGATTACTAGCTGCTTTCTGTGCATCATCTTTAGTGATACGCCCATCTACACCTGTGCCTTTTACATTAGCAGCATCTACCCTTGATTCTCTCATGATCTTAGCTGCTGACGGAGATGGGTGCCCAGTAGCATAACTAGTTATAGCTGGTGCTGGTGGTGCTACTACTGGTGATTCGGCTTTGGGAGCTTCTACTTGAGGTGTAACTGGTATATCGCTTCCAGCTGGAGCTTTAATCGATGTATCTATCTTAGCTACCATGGCTCCAATCTCTAAATCATCTTCCTCTGCTGCTACATATATGAGCTTACCGCTTGCTTCAGCCGGAAACTCCAAAGTTGCCTTATCTGATTCAAATTCACATATTGGCTCATCTATCTTTACATATTCTCCATCAGCTTTCAACCATTGTGATAAAGTTACTTCAGAGATAGATTCTCCGATTACTGGAACTTTCATTTCTACTATGCTCATAGTGGTATCTTTTTTATTCTTGTGATTTACTACAAAACTAATGTATATCTCAATAAGTAAGATGCAAATAGGATACTAATAATGTATTATTTTAGATGTTACTAAAGTAATTTTTAGATTAGACTAATAATTATTCTAGGAGTAATAAAATTATATCTGCAATAACATAATAATAACAATACAAATAAAGTAATTATTCAGAAGCATCAAAAGTTAATTGTTAATGCTAACGGCTTGTTAATTAACCATAGAAAATACTTTTAGAAATAGTAATATTTAGCTTTGCGTATGAGCACAACTACTCAATAAGTGAAAAAAACAATCCTACTTCTACTGTGTCTATATTGTACAAATATGATCACGGCCCAAAACGAAAAGAAAACTACTTACGCGGCGCCGTTTGAAGGTGAAATAAAAATTGATGGCATTTTAGATGATGAAGCTTGGTTTATGGCGCCCACCACAACAGGATTTACAGAATTTGAGCCAGAACCAAATACAACTCCTAGTCAACAGACTGAAGTAAAGATTATATATAATGATCAGGGTATATACTTTGGAGCCTTAATGCATGATACTCGAGCTAATAAAATTCTCAAAGAATTATCTGTAAGAGATAAGAAAAATAATACGGATTGGTTTGGAGTTTTAATAGATACATACCGAGATGGACTAAATGGATTTGCGTTTACAGTAACAGCTGCTGGAGTTCAGCAAGATATTAAATTCGCAGGTGGTGATGAAGATGAAAACTGGGATGCCGTATGGCAAAGTGAAGTACTAATTCATGAGAGAGGGTGGAATGCAGAATTATTTATTCCTTACTCAGCCATCAGATTCCCAAATACAGATATACAACATTGGAATCTACAATTAGCTAGAGAAATTAGGAGAGAAAGAGAGCAATCCTTTTGGAATCCATTGGATCCGAATTTTGAAGGATTTGTCAATCAAGCTGGCCATCTAGAAGGAATCAAAAATATAGAATCTCCAGTTAGATTATCCATCACACCCTACATAACTGGCTATATACAAAATAATAAAGATAATGGAGTAAGCGAAACTGGGACTAGTTACAATGCAGGTATGGATCTCAAATATGGCATCAACGATGCATTTACTTTAGACATGACTCTAGTTCCTGATTTTGGTCAGGTACAAACCGACAATCAAGTATTAAATCTTAGTCCCTTTGAAGTCTTCTTTGATGAGAACAGACAATTTTTTACTGAAGGTCTTGAATTATTTGACAGAGGGAGACTGTTTTATACTCGTCGTGTGGGAGGTCGACCAATCAACTTTAGAGATGCCCAAAAAAGCTTGGTGGATGGAGAAAAAATCATAGAAAACCCTACAAGAGTTCAACTCTATAATGCCAGCAAAATATCAGGAAGGACATCTAGTGGAACTGGTATTGGATTTTTCAATGGCGTATCAAGTGAAACAAATGCCATTATCGAATCTTTATCAGGAGAAAAAAGACAGGTACAAACTAGTCCATTAACTAACTACAATGTATTGACTATAGATCAAAATCTACCAAATAATAGTAGAGTTTCGATAATGAATACCAACGTGCTGCGCAGAGGATCTACTTACGATGCGAATACGATAGGAGCCTTTATAGATCTCAATAATAAAAGTCAAGCTTACAGGTTCAGTGGCAGTTTTATGCGATCTGAACAATACTTCAGTAAGATAGAAAATAATAGTGGTCATATGTATTCTGCTCAAGTGGCTAAACAAAGTGGTCAGATCAAGTCTGAAATTAAATATTTAGAAGAAAGTGATACTTTCAATCCCAATGATCTTGGTTTTCTTTTTAGTCCAAATGAGCGAAGTGTAAGTGCAAGCATAGAATATAATGAGCCAAATGCAAAGGGAAGATTGCAGCGATATGAATACTATGTAAATGCAGACTATGGCAGACTCTATACTCCTGACGTATTTACTAACTTTGGAGTAACAGCTGGTACGTTTTATCTTTTCAAATCACGAGATGCGGTAGGAGGAAATATCAGATTTGAACCTGAGTCATTTGATTATTTTGAACCTAGAAATAATTTTCAGAGCTACCTATACTTTCCAGCCAACTCAACTGTAAGTGCATTTTTCTCATCAGATTATCGTAAGATGTTCGCTACTGATATTAGAACCAATTACAGAAAGATAGATCAAGATGGAAGAAATAATATTAGTCTATCATTGTTACCAAGAATACGACTCAGTGACAAACTCTCATTTTTTATGGATTTCAGCTATGACATTCTCAATAATGATCAAGGCTTTGTCAATCGCACTTTAATACCTGAGGTAATACAGCAGGATGTTGGATTGTCCTCAACAGATATCATGATTGGCAAGAGGAAATTAGAAATTTTTGAAAATAGTATTAGAGGTCAATTTATCTTTACTAATAGGCAGTCCTTGTCACTTAGAATAAGGCATTATAATGCCACAGTAATCTATAATTCATTAGGAATATTAGACCAAGATGGTAGTATATCAGATCTCTATTTTGATGGCTTGAATGAAGAAGAAAACCCTATTTTTGATCGAAATTTTAATGCGTTTACTGTAGATATGAATTACCTGTGGAGATTTGCTCCAGGTAGTGATGTAATTCTCAATTTTAAAAGTGAAATCAGTGGAGAAGACGATGGTTATGATAGTTCCTATTTAGAAAATATAGGTGGTGTATTTGACCAATATCAAGAAAACAGTCTCTCCCTCAGAATAGTATATTATCTAGATTATTTATATTTCAAATAGGATGAATAGCTGCTAAGGCAATAGCTATTATGCTGCTTCAATATTAAAATTTCACTTTTTCAGGGCTTGACCATTAATACGAATGGACTATATTAGTAAAAGGATGGCAAGAGCCTGAAGGCTGGGGCAGACAATTACAGTTTTCCCTCTATATCTTCGAAAGATTTAACATCTACTGTTTTAAAATGTCTTCTCATTGCTTCTTTTGCTTTGGATTTTACTTCATCATGAACATAGAACTTTATAGCCATAAGACTGAGACTCAAGATGCTCAAATCATCAGTAAATCCAATAAAGGGTGTTAGGTCAGGAATACCATCAATAGGTGCTAACAAGTAAGCTATCGCTCCCATGATAATTTGTTTTGCCCACGCTGGTGTATCTGGATTTTTCCAAGCATAATACATCAAAAATACTGAATAAGCCAACGATTGACTGAGGTTATTCGCTTTGGATTGGATGTATTGCAGTGTTGATTTCAGATTTATCATAAGTACAAAATGTCTTATCTATTCACATTAACATCAAAATCGTTGCAGCGAGTTCGTTTTAAAAGAGATCCTTTATGTGTAAGCGACTAAAATGGGTATATACTCTATGTGTAGCCAGAAATAGTCATCAATATTCATATTTTTACATATAGTCAATCAAGAATAAAAATATACCTTATAGAAAATCTTGATTTTCCATCCTACAAACACCATATGAGAGTATATCTAATCATCATAGCATCCATCTTTTTCAGCCTATCTATTTCTGCTCAAATTGAGATATGTAATAACTCAATAGATGATGACGGCGATGGTCTGATAGATATACAAGATTCTGATTGCGATTGTGACCAAATACTTCCTTCAGGATTGATCCCTAATGAATCTTTTGAGATTATGGAGTGCTGTCCTACCGGTGAAGCGGACTTTCAATGTGCTACTAGCTGGCAGCAAGCGGCTCCCACCTCAGACTATTTTCATACTTGCGGCATAACATATCCAACTTGGATTAATCCTACGCAGCAGCCTCCGCAACCACTTCCTGATGGACAAGGTTATGTAGGATTTAGAGATGGAAAGAGACCTGGTCGCCCTGATTACAAGGAATATGTAGGTGCTTGTCTTACGGATGAAATGGAAGTAGGAAAAGTTTATACATTAGATTTTTTCTTAGGTTTTCCACTCAGCAGTAACAGTATTAATATGACTATCTATGCCACTACAGAGTGTAATAATCTTCCTTTTACTACAAATTTTGATACTGGCTGCCCTACTAGCAATCCTGGGTGGGACCAACTTGATGCTCAATTTATTCAAGGTGATAACGAGTGGCTTAATGTAACATTTGATCTCTTTGCAGATAAACCATATACGGCAATCATATTAGGTCCAGGCTGTGGAGCAAATTTAAATTATGAAAATGATCCATACTTTTTTGTTGATCGACTTAATCTTGTAGAAAAAGTAGAAGAAGGACTTCCATTTACTAATATTGAAGGTTCACTATGTGAAGAAGAAATCACCCTTCAATTAGATCTAGGAGACGAATTTGGTTATCAATGGTATATGGATGGAATCGCAATACTCGGAGAAGAATCTAATACGATTACATTAGCTGTACAGGCATTTAATGTAGGCACATACTCCGTGGTAATCATTACACCTGTTGGTTGTGTATTGAGTGAAGAACTAGAACTAACCCTCCCTATATTATTTGGAGAAGAAGAAGCAACAATTTGCGAAGGTGAAACATATTCAATGGGAGATGATCTGCTGACTGACGCTGGTGAATATCTCTATACATACGAATCCATACAAGGTTGTGATAGTATCGTCACTTTAAATCTAAATGTATTGGAGGCAAGTCAGACTTCATTAACGCCAACTATCTGTGAGGGAGAATCTATAATCATCAATGGGGAAACACTTACACAATCTGGCAACTACTTCTATACATTCGACTCAGCTATTAATGACTGTGATAGTATAGTGACTGTTGTATTGACTGTTTTAGAATCTGTCACAAGAACTGAGTTTTTCTCAATTTGTGAAGGAGATCCTTTTATGTTTGAAGGGACAGATTTGACAACCACTGGTACCTATCCATTTTTCTATACTCAAGCTAATGGGTGCGATAGTACATTTATTATAGATTTAACCGTAAGGGAAAACTATACACAAGATGCTTTTGCATCGATTTGCTCAGGAGAAGTATACCCATTTGGAACGCAAACACTTACTGATGCTGGTACATATACCGGTGGACTTACGTCGATATATGGATGTGATAGTAGTGTTGTACTTACTCTAGATGTAGAGGAGGCAACCTTCTCACAAATAGAAGCGACAATCTGCGAAGGCGAATTTTACGACTTAGAAGGTACCGTATATAGGAATGCAGGATCTTATCAGGCGGTTACTAGCAATGTCAATAATTGTGATAGTACAATATTTCTTGATCTGGAGACCATATCATGGAATGATGGTGTAGAACTACCTTTGGATACTGTCATCAATCTCGGTTCCGATATCATAATTATACCTGTATATGTGGCACCAGATTTTTTACAGACGGTCTGGTTAGACGAAGCTGGAGAAGTACTATCAAACGACCCTACCCTTTTGCTGACAGGAGTAACGCAGGATCAAGAAATAACAATGACCGCAGTGGACGAATATGGTTGTGTAGACAAAGACAATATTGTCATACGAGTAGATCGAAATATTGGAATCTACACGCCTAATATATTTAGCCCAAACGGAGATGTATCGAATGACTATTTCCGCTCTACCGTAAATGAATCTATAGGCTCTCTTAAAGAAATCAATATTTATGATCGCTGGGGTAATTTAGTTTATCATAGAGAAAACCTTACTGATCTTAGCGTATGGCAAGGGTGGGATGGCAAGTTTAATGGTAAGGATGCCGTATCTGGTGTATATGTTTACATATCCACTTTCTTGGCTCTCGATGGTAAAGAAGAGAACGTATCTGGTGATATTACATTAATTAGATAGACATTAAATGAAAACTAATTTGGTTCAACATATAAAATTCATTGTATCTATTTTCATATTAATGATGAGCCTAAGCATATACGGCCAAGAGATCTGTAATAATGCTATCGATGATGATGGAGATGGACTTATAGACCTAAACGATGAGGAAGATTGTGACTGTCCCTCTTCGATACCATCTGGATTGATTCCTAATCCATCATTTGAAGATATGGTTTGTTGTCCAACTGAAAAAGAGGAATTAGAATGTGCAGTATCTTGGATTCAAGCTTCAGAAGCTACTTCGGATTATTTACATCTATGTGGTATAACTGTACATCCTAATGTAAACAAAACAGTACCCCTACCTATCCCAGATGGAGAAGGATACATCGGGTTTAGAGATGGTATTGCATCCTATAGCACCTCTTACAAAGAATATGTTGGAGCATGTCTTAATGCGACAATGGAAGTTAGTAAGGAATATAGATTGGATTTTTTTTTAGGCTTTGCTCCCGAATTAAATCAAACCATAGATATAACAATATATGGTACTACAGAATGTAGCAATATCCCATTTGGAAATGGCGAAGATCTTTTTGGTTGCCCTACAAATGGGCCTGGATGGGACCAACTGGGTCAGCAAGTTGTTTCTGGTCAAGGAGAATGGAAAAATATTATTTTTGATATCATCGCAGACAAACCATACAACGTAATAGTCATCGGTCCAGGATGTGATGTAAATAATAATTCTGGCAGCTCTCCGTATTTTTTTGTAGACAGACTTGCCCTCGCAGAGTTAGCTGACTTTGATATACCATTTGCAGATATAATAGGCGATCTATGTCAAGAGGGTCTTACAATAGTAGCAGAAGATGATGACGACTATGGTTACCAATGGTTTAAAGATGGAGTAGCACTTATAGGTGAAACAAATATCAGTCTAGACCTCGCGGTAGACGTAGCAAACGAAGGTTTCTATGAAGTATTGATTACTACTTCTGATGGTTGCTTTAATAGTGAAGAGTTTGAATTATTTGTTCCTGTATTTGAAACTACCCTGGAAGGTAGTATCTGTGAAGGTGAAACTTACAACATTGCGGGTAATGAGATATCAGCTACTGGATCATATTCTTTCCCCTTGACATCAACCTTAGGGTGTGATAGTATTGTCTTTCTAGATCTCGAAGTATTAATAGCAGGTACCAATTTTTTAACACCTCAGATCTGTGAAGGTGAAGTATATAATTATGCTGGACAGAGTTTTACTGAGGCAGGATTTTATTCTCTCAATACTCCTGGACCAAATGATTGCGATAGTTTGATATCTATGGATCTCACTGTCACTCCTAAATACAACCTAAATTACCCAATTAGTATCTGTCAAGGACAAACTATACAAGAAGGAACAGATATATTAAGTACAACAGGGAACTATACATTTAACTATTATACGGTAGCAGGTTGTGATAGTATAGTTACTATCAATCTGATTGTAAACGACGTCTATGAAGACTTAACCTTCGCAACTATATGCGAAGGTGAGTCTTATCAACTCGGATCTCAATTATTAACTGCAGCAGGTACATATGGAGAGGTACTCTCGAGTATAGCAGGATGTGATAGTAGTGTACTACTTACTCTGGAGGTAGAAAATATTACGACGGCTTTTGATAATAAAACAATCTGTCTAGGTGAAAATTATCCATTAGGAACCGATACGTTTAATACTGAAGGTAGTTATCTAGTTACCTTACAAAATGTAGCTGGTTGTGATAGCTTGATCTCATTAAATCTTAGTGTCGTGGAATGGAATGATGGTATATTGCTACCTGATTATGTCACAGTAAATTTGGGTGATCCAATATCGATAAGTCCTTCATACATAGCTCCAGATTTAATACAGATCGTATGGACAGATTCAACAGGAACCGTAATATCTAATGAAGATATTCTCAATATAGATAAAGTAATAAATGTTCAAAATATTACTTTAACAGGATTGGATCAATATGGCTGTAGAGATATGGATGAAATAGAAATCAGGGTAAATAGAAATATCGGAATATACACTCCTAATATATTTAGCCCCAATGGCGACGGTAATAATGATTACTTCCGTCCGGAGGTCAATCAATCTTTAGCGGCACTCAAAGAAATGATGATATATGACAGGTGGGGTAACTTAGTCTATTCTGTAGAATCAATTGCTGATCTCAGTATATGGCAAGGATGGGATGGCAAGATTAATGGATTAGATGCCATTACTGGAGTATATGTTTACATTGCTACTTACGTGGCACTAGATAGTGAAGAAGAGACAATATCTGGAGACGTTACTATTGTTAGGTAGAGAAAAATCACTCACAATGACTCGAGGTCTGTCATGTAGAATTACCTCAACACTAACCTTCTTTTTCTAATAGGTCTTTGCTTAGTTTCTTGTTGGCTTTGGCACCAAGTTGTTTGATTTTTTCTGCTCTTTGTACTAGATTTCCTTTACCAATTGATAATTTATTCATAGCATCATCGTATGTATTTCTTAGTTGATTGAGTCGATTATCTATCTTTCCCATGTCTTCAGTAAATGCATGAAATTTATCGTACATCCTTCCTGCTTGGACTGCTATATCTAATGCATATTTCTGTTGCTTATCGTTACGCCACATGGTCTCTACAGTTTTTAATGTAGCTAACAATGTACTTGGTGTGACGATCACTACATGCTTATCAAACGCATATTGATAAATGCTATTATCTACCTTGACCGTAGCTGCGAATGCCGTCTCTATAGGTACAAACATCAATACAAAATCTGGACTCTCTATCTGATACAATTCGTGATATCGCTTATCAGCTAATCCATCAACATGGGATCTAATAGATAGCGCATGTGCTTTTAGAGCCGCTTTCTCAAAATCAGAATCTTCGGCATTGACATATTGTTCGTAGGCCTTGAGTGACACTTTAGAGTCAATGACATATACTTTATCGTCTGGTGTCTTAATGAGCATATCTGGCATCAGTCGCTTTCCGTACTCATCTGTAAATGATTTTTGAGTAAAGTATTCTCGATCTTTCTCAAGACCGGATTTTTGAAGGATATTTTCCAGGATCAGTTCTCCCCAATTACCCTGCATTTTATTATCACCTTTAAGCGCTTTAGTTAGGTTAGTAGTCTCTAAAGTCATACGCTCATTGAGATGAGCAAGTGCTATGATCTGCTCTTTGAGCGATGAATGCCTTGCTATATCTTCTTTTATATTTTGCTCTATTCTATTTTCGAATGTCTTAATACGTTCCTTCAATGGATCAAGCATTTCTTTGATGCTGCGATTATGATCATGTTCCATTTTGGCTGATTTCTCATCAAGTACTTTATTTGCCAATAACTGAAATTGTTCATTAGATCTTGAAGTATCATTGCGATATTGCTCCATTTGTTCTTGGAGAAATAAATGTTGAGATTCTAAAGAAGCAATATCTATTTTAAGTTCGTGTAGTTGATTTGTATCATATTGGTGAGCCAATACACTAGCATTAAGTTCTTGACTAATTCGTTGTTCGTTAAACTTAGCGATAGATAGATCTTTCAGAGTAGACTGATAACGTAGCCAAAGTAGTATTAACACAAAAAATAGAATAAACAAAATGATGATTGCCGATATAGAAAAATTCATAGAAGTATTATTGCTAGGAACTTGCAATATACACATTAGAAAATATCTTCAATTATAATTGACTGTAATTCAGTTAATTCTATTTGCACTCAGCGCACCAACCTTCTAAGACTAGATGTACATTTTTTATTCGATAGCCATTTGGAATATCACTTGGTAGAGTAATACCTCCATCTAAGCAACTGGTCTTTCCACACTTTTCACAACGGAAATGAGCGTGCTCATCATGATGTGAATGATTATCACAATCATCTATACAGATAGCAAATTTTGTCACTCCTGTACCATCCATCACTTGATGGATTAATCCTTTCTGCTCAAAAGTCTTCAGCGTACGATAAACCGTAATGCGATCAGGATTTTCAAGATAAAGCTCTATGTCTTTATTACCCAATGCCTTACCTGCAGAATTTATAAAGATATCTAACATCTCGATACGTATTGGCGTCATACGGATTCCTAAAAGTTTTAGCTTGTGTTCTGCCTCTGTCATGATCATTAAATAAGTTCTGTATTCTTAATTCAAAAATAGTATTAATAGTTTATATTTAAGAACTTCTTACATTCACAGGATTATAATGAGCACTTAAATAGCTGTGTATGAAATTTTTAAAGAATGTAGTTCCTATTCTTATTATCTTGTTTATAGCAGGGTTTTTCCTTATAAAAAAATTTAAAGTTAACCCTCCTATAAATTTAATCGGCAAGAGTTACGAAGGTGAACTACCAATTGATAAGATAAAAGTGCCTAAGGGATTTAGAGTAGATATATATGCTGAAAATGTAGAAAATGCAAGGTCTATATGTCTATCTCCGAGTGGAATACTTTACGTTGGCAATAGAGGTGGTGACAAGGTTCTAGCGCTCCAAGATCTCGACGGCGACGGTAAAGCAGAAAAGCAATACGAATTATATACTGGAGGCAACATGCCCAACGGAGTTGCATACAAAGATGGAGATCTGTACATAGCAGAGGTTAATCGCATACTTAAAATATCAGACGTAGAATCTAAACTTGATAATCCTGGCACTCCAGAGGTCATCTATAATCAATACCCTACTGATAAGCATCACGGTTGGAAGTATATTGCATTTGGGCCTGATGGTAAATTGTATGTTCCTGTAGGAGCACCTTGCAACAGCTGCGAAAGAGAAGAAGAAATATACAATACCATCACCCGTATGAATCCCGATGGAAGCAATATGGAAATCATAGCCAATGGAGTACGTAATTCGGTAGGATTTGATTGGCATCCAGATACTAAGGAACTATGGTTTACTGATAATGGACGAGATCTATGGGGAGATGATAGACCAGGCTGTGAGCTGAATCGAGCTACCAAAGAAGGACAGCATTTTGGATTTCCATATTGTCACCAAGGAGATTTACTAGACGACGAATTTGGTAAGGGAAAATATTGCTCAGACTATGTGGCTCCTGCACAAGTACTAGATGCTCATATAGCTCCATTGGGAATGGTATTTACCAATGAGTCTACTTGGCCTGGTAAATACAACAATTGCGTACTCATAGCTGAGCACGGCTCATGGAATCGCACAAAGAAAAGCGGCTACAAAATCAGTATGGTAACTCTTGACGAAAACCACAACGCTACTGCTTATGAAGATTTCGCTACGGGTTGGCTCAATCCTCAGGATGAAGATGTTTGGGGTCGTCCTGTAGATATGGAATGGATGCCAGATGGCTCGCTGTTAGTAAGTGATGATTTCGCAGAGGCTATTTATCGGATCAGTCTTGTAAAGTAATTACAATTTATCTTAAGACCTCGTTAAAGACTTAAGGGCTGCACTATTGATACTTCCTTCTTTGAAACATGCAAACCAATTGCCAACATTAGGTGTTTTCATCATAGTTAACTCAGTATTATTGGCATCTACTTTAGATTTGCATGATTCTATACTAGTATATTTATCGTCCTCACTAAAATGTGAAAGGTATTCATCGAAGCCAACAATAAAAAAGAGTATCTCGAATTAACAAGATGCTCTTATAGTATTATTTCAATTAAATGATAATACTAGTCTTCCTTGAAATCAAATACTAGATTTAAATCATTTAGCTGGTCTCCATCTACTGGGCTCGGTGCGTCGATCATCATATCACGTCCTTGATTGTTCTTCGGGAAAGCAATGAAATCACGAATACTAGACTGACCATTCATCACAGCACAAAGTCTATCAAACCCGAAAGCGATACCTCCGTGCGGTGGTGCTCCATATTCGAATGCCCCCATAAGGAAACCAAATTGTTCTTCAGCTTCCTCTTTAGTAAATCCTAGTAAATCGAAGTTACGTGATTGTAATTCTCTATCGTGAATTCTGATAGATCCTCCACCGATCTCTGATCCATTGATTACAAGATCATATGCATCTGCTCTGAGTGCCTTCATAGTCTCATGATCACCAGTCAACATCCTATTCATATCTTCTTGCTTAGGAGAGGTGAATGGGTGATGCATAGCGTGAAATCTCTCAGAATCTTCATCCCATTCCAATAGTGGAAAATCAATTACCCATAACGGTTTGAAGTCTCCATCTTTCATTAACCCTAGACGGCTACCCATTTCTAATCTCAGTTCATTAAGTTGCTTACGTACTTTTTCTGCTTCACCACTTACGATAAACATTACATCACCAGGCTCTGCACCCATTTTATCTGCCCATATTCGTAATTGATCATCAGTGTAATACTTGCCAACTGTAGATTTGATAATACCATCAGCCATCAATTTAACATATATTAATCCTTTAGCTCCAATCTGTGGACGTTGCATCCACTCCGTGAGTTTCTTCATATCCTTATTCGAGTAATCATCCGCAATACCTTTGGCGCAGATACCTACTACTAGTTCTGCAGCATCGAATATGGGAAAATCATGTCCTTTGGCTATATCATTGAGCTCCACAAATTCCATATCAAATCTTAGATCTGGCTTATCACTTCCGTATCTCTCCATAGCCTCATCATATGACATGCGAGGAAAATCACCAAGGTCCCTATCTAGCGTATGCTTAAAAAGGTGTTTAGTTAACCCTTCAAATGTATTGAGGATATCTTCAATTGTCACGAAGGACATTTCGCAATCAATCTGTGTAAATTCTGGCTGACGGTCTGCTCTAAGATCTTCATCACGGAAACACTTTACAATCTGAAAGTACTTATCCATACCTGCGATCATTAGGAGTTGCTTGAAAGTCTGAGGTGACTGAGGCAATGCATAGAACTGACCAGGATTGAGTCTACTTGGCACTACGAAGTCTCTGGCTCCTTCAGGAGTAGACTTGATAAGGCATGGTGTTTCTACTTCTACGAAATCTTGACTGTCCAAAAATTTTCGAGTCTCTAGAGCCAGCTTACTACGGAAGATCATATTATCACGTACAGGATTACGTCTAATATCCATATATCTATATTTCATACGAATATCATCGCCTCCATCTGTTTCATCCTCAATAGTAAACGGTGGAGTCATAGATGCATTGAGTACCTTGAGCTCAGTTACATTGATTTCGATATCTCCAGTCGCTCTGTTAGAATTTTTACTGCTTCGTTCCTCTACTTGACCTTTGATCTGTACTACGAATTCTCTTCCTAGCTTACGTGCCGCCATTGTGAGCTCTTCATTAGCATCTAAGTTAAATACTAATTGCGTGATACCGTATCTATCTCTAAGGTCTACGAATGTCATTCCTCCAAGGTCTCTACCTTTCTGCACCCATCCACTGAGTGTTACTCCTTGTCCTATATGTGAGGCTCTTAGCTCTCCGCAATTGTGTGATCTATACATGTGATCCATAATATAATTTGTTCGCTTTTAATTATTTTTTCTTTCAACCAAGACACTCAGTATCGAAAATCGAGCGGAAAGATAATGATAGCCTGTATATATAAGCTATTATCCACTAATTATCCTAAACAATTCAGAAAGCATCTAACCACCATATAATAGAAGATAAATACTCTAAATCTGAATAAAGCAAAAAGAGTGATTATCAATATCTATGATAAACACTCTCATTATTTTTCATCCCTTAATTTCACTCCTATTTCAATTCTGGATCATCAAGAAAGAGCAACTCTCCATCACTACTATCGTTACCATATTCATTAAAAAATTTAGGTCTGTTAGACATTCCTACTTGGCGATAAAGATTAAGATTCTCTCCTATTACAGGTTGTGAATCTTTAGGTATTCTATTTTTAGAATAGAGGCTTTTCAATTTCACTCCATATTGATGGGCAATACTAACCATGGTTTCACCTTCATTAACGATGTGGTACCTTTGTTTTCCACTTGTACTAGATTTTTTTCTTTGAAGAAACACCAACATCCCTTTTTTTGGTACATGGTGTTCATTAGGAAATAGTTCATTATACTTGAGTAATTGTAGCGCTTTTTTTCTATTCGCCTCGGCAATATCATTGATTGTTGCTATCCCATCACCATAAACAACTTTAAGGCTATTCACTTTACTTGTACGGAGATTCTTAGCCGTATTTCGTTTTGAAGATTCGTTCGTTGTTACTCCGCTTTCCAAATTTACTATTTTGAGAATCTTGTCATTCGTATTTATAGAGGCTAATTGTTTTCTTCCTTGAATATCAAATTTATAAAGTTCATATTTTTCAATAATCTGAATCAACTTTTTCGGATAATTTGGGTCAGTGGCGTACCCAGATTTTCGCAATCCCTTTGCCCATTTCTTGTAATCTGTTATTTTTAATTCGAATAGAAATCCATAACGATAAGATTTTTTTGGATCAGATAGAAAATCACTATGTGCTATGAATGAATCATATGTACTATCAAAAGCTCTAAAACAACTCTTTATCAATTTCCCATTCTTATCAGTATCATCATCAGTTTTATAAAACGTCCCACCTGACCATTTACCACCGCACTTAATTCCAAAGTGATTGTTTGCTACAGTTGCAAGTTTAGATCTACCCCAGTTAGACTCAAGCATCCCTTGAGCCAACTTAATGCTAGCAGGTACACCAGTGCGTATCATCTCAGAGATAGCGATCTCACTATGATTATCTATATACCTATCCGCTAACTCAAAATCTGCCTTAGGCAAACTTGCATTTCCCACTTGTGTCATTAATAGAAGGATAAGTAATTTGAATATATTTCCTAATTCATTCATATTATATTATTTATTAATATATAACTATCAAGTAATGTGCCAATCTGACTATACAAATAAAGAAAATACGGGTAAATAGAACTTATCGAACGTAATGAATATCCATTGAAATACCCCTTGGTTCGATATGTTTCAAAGCCAATAGTCGTTTCTACTATAATGACATATCAAAAAATGCAAAGACACCTAATACTGATACAAACTAAATATTTAGAAATCCACTGAAATTAATATGTCAGTCAGAAGAATCTAATAAGTATTGAAATAGAAAGTAAAGAACTTAGAATAAATAAACTGATAGGACTGAATTTCAATATTTTTACTCAAATAATTGAGACCAAAAAAAGGCAGTAAGAATGATCCCACTGCCTTAAAAATATTTATTGTTGATATTTTTTACTTAAAAACAAGTGTTGAGATTATTTGCCAATTCGAGTATTTGAGCTTGCTGACTAAGACTATGAATTTTAGGATTAGATTCAATATCATAAATATCACCATTGTTGACAAATAAATTCTTAAGTTCTATAGGGATTATTAATTCTGTAGTCTGGTTGTCATCAACTTTAAAATTTCTATCCAACTCGATATTAACAAATGCTTCATCAGCACCTAAGTGTAGAGCAAAATCTGTCTCTGGAACACCATCATCATCGAAATCAATCCGTCCTTCCACCTTACAAAATATGTAACTATTCCAGCCCGGCCAATGTTCTCCTAAAGACAAATCATTACTTGATAAAAAGTCTGATGGTGCCATACTATTCTGTGCAGCAGGTACACCAATTCCAAAAGATACATTCACATAATCCGCAGATTTCACTCCATCGAGATTAAATCTTAGACCTTCTTCGGCACCAGAGGCATTAGTGTGTGCTTCCCCTAACCTAAGATAACTAACCTCATCAGATGAAGCAGTTGCATCCTCCGTACGCAATGTCAATTCAGACATATAGAAACTGAATCTGCTAAAAAACATTGCCCTTCCATCAGGATATACATAATCTTGGGACAGTACCAATGGCAGGCCATCATAAGTCACTTTTAGCACCATTTCAACACTTCCATCCTCATTCTGTGTATTGCCTGACTTATCTTCTCCACACGACAAATAAGTCATGCTGATCATCAATAATGCTAAAAACTTAAATGTTATTTTCATAACTTTATTTGATATTACAGTTACTAATAAATTACTTGAATATTTAATAAATTAAAAATAATGGAAATGGGTGTGAAAGTATGTAACTAAGACCAATCTTAACTTCAAAATGACATGAATACTAAATTCTCTATTAATAACGCAACAATTTTAAAAATCATTGTTATCTGGAATTTAATCAGTAAGAATTTGACAAAAACTTATATTCAATTGGGAATTGAATGATAGACTTTAAATAAAATCATGGAGAACAAAACAAATGGCCTATCGATAGGCGGAATGGTAGTAGGTATATTGAGCTTACTAATATCTTTCATCCCTTGTATAGGTGTTTTGGGAGGATTGATTGGGGTAGTTGGTCTTATACTTAGTATCATTGGATATAGATCAGCAAAAGATTCAGGCGGCCCAACCACTATAGCAATAGTAGGTATCGTGCTCTCTGCCTTGGCTATAATCATCGCTTTAGCTTGGGGTACATTCATGTCCAGAGCTAGTAATAATGCAACTACACCTCTAGAAATTGAAACATGTGAAGAAGTACTCGCCGAAATGAAAAAAACAACAAGTGAAATGAAAGTTTTACAGGACAAAGGTGATGATGCCGGCTTTGGTGATCTATCACTCATAATCAACTCTACTACTAAATTGATATCTATACAAAAAGCAGCAGAAGAAATGAGTTGTAACAATGATCCAGAATTCAAAGCAAAAATGGATGAATTTGCTAAGGAAATCGAAGACTAAATCTACATATCAGAAAGTAAATTTAACGTTAACAGCAGTACTCTTGATAGTACTGGTGCTATTATTTTTAACTATTATTAGTGGTCTCGTACGATGTCCTTACGAAAACCAGTTTGGAATCCCATGTTTCTCCTGTGGTGTCAGCCGTGATATTTTTAGGTATTTGCGATTAGATTTTGCAACGCCGTCCAATCCTCATTCTTTGAAAATATTCATTTTTTTCATTGGTCAAGTATTCTTAAGACTTGGATTATGGATGAGTAAGATTAAAGAAAGCTCAGCTATAATCAAATTAGATATTTGCATTTCCGTTTTATGGATTATATGGGTATTTGGATATTTGCTCTTCGGTTGATATTTATTTCACTAAATTTTCAAAAAATTCTCTACCATCTTACTCCCTTCTGGAGTCATAATAGACTCAGGATGAAATTGCAATCCATATACTTGGTGAGTCTTATGCTGAGCGGCCATGATTTCGCCAAACTCACCTCTTGCAGTTACAATTAGATCATCACTTATAGTTTCCTTATCGACGACCCAAGAGTGATATCTTCCTGCTTGGAATATTAAACTAACTCCTTTGAATATCTCAGATATATTTTCTGATTGCACAAACTCTGATTGTATGCCATGAAATACTCTATCCAAATTTTTCAGTTTAGCACCATACACTTCTCCTATAGCTTGTAAGCCTAAGCAGACTCCGAATATTTTATGTGTGCTTCCTAATTCTTTAATTATATCTTTCAATAATCCGGCCTCTTCTGGTAATCCAGGACCAGGGCTGAGAATAATATGATCGAAAGTAGCTACCTCTTCGATAGTAGTTTCGTTATTCCTTCTCACAGTGACTTCTTCGTCTTGTATTTCGTTTACTATCTGTACAAGGTTATAGGTGAAACTATCGTAGTTATCTATGATTATTGTTTTGCTCATGTTATTCTCCATTCAATTTTCGAATTCCATATGTTTTAGCTTGAAAATGAATAGGTGAAACCTACAGATAAAACTAGTTATCTAACTTTCAGATCCAACATATTACCCATGCTATAACAAATTCTACATCTAGGTTCATATATATCCTTCTCTCCTAATACTACAGTATCTTGTTCTTCAATGAGACGATAAGAGTATGTAGCTAGGTTTCCACAGTGAGGACATATAGCATGTACCTTAGTAATATATTCTGCTATAGACAGTAATGCGGGCATAGTACCAAATGGTCGACCTTTGAAATCCATATCTAAGCCTGCTACTATGATACGAACGCCCCTAAGAGCTAGTTTTTCACAAACACCTGGTAAATCATCATCAAAAAATTGTGCTTCATCGATTCCTATGACGTTTACATCCTCGCAGTACAGTAATATATCTCTAGCTGAAGGTACGGGCTGAGCACTGACTACATTGTCATCGTGTGACACTACATCGACAGCATCATATCTAACATCTTTCGCAGGCTTAAAGATCTTTACCTTTTGATTGGCAATCCTTGCACGCTTAAGTCTACGAATCAATTCCTCCGTCTTACCACTAAACATAGAGCCACAGATGACTTCTATCCATCCGCTGCGCTGTCCTTTAAAGTGTGGTTCGAGAAACATATATCGTTTATTGTGATCGATACAAAGGAAAGAAAAAATTTAGGACTTGACCTAGTTGTCAGTTATATAGCTCAAATAAAATGCTGGAGTTGTAATTGCAATTAGACTATATATTTCATATACCACCTTATCATTAAGACATAAGCCTACCTAATACCTTCGTAAGTCAATAAATGATGTACTTTGATCGGTAAAACTAACCTCACAATAATTTATTGCCTAAATCCTTTTGAACCCAATTACGCTTTGACCAATCGAGCTTACCTTCAAGCATTTACAATCTAGTTGTAACCCTCGATAAAAGCCAAATATTGAGTAAGCAGATCATCAAAAACTAAGATTACTTATTCTACATCTCAAAAATTAAACACATATTAATAATATTGCAATATTTTTGCATCATTTTTGTTATACACATGATAGAAAGGATCTATTAGGTAGGTAATGATAATAAATATCTATACCTCTACCGTTCAATAGATTGATTTACTATAAAATTTCACTTTGAGTATGAATCATAAGAAGATCAAGAAGCAAATCAATAAAATCAATTCATTTTTTGAAAGTATCACTACTGATGATGAGATATCTAAAATTGAAAAAAATCTGCTCCTGAGTTATATCAGTAAACTGTATGAATCAATTTTGGATCCTATTGACAATTTAGTCGCTGAAGCTAAGACAAGTAAACCTGTTGCAATGGAGAAAAAAACAGAGACTGGCCTACCTGTAGTGGAAGAAATCGAAATTATTTCGACACCGCAAGAAATATTAGTAAAGGATGCTGTGAAACCAATTATTCCAGTAGAAACGAAAAAAACAGTAAACACTCCGGCTTCAGTAGTCATAGAAGCTAGTAAAGTAGAGTTGTCCGAAAAAATGATATCAATATTCGAAAAGTCAAGAGGATTGGAAATATCAGACAAATTGGGCAATCTACCCCTCAAAGACTTGACTAAAGTTATGGGTATAAATGAAAGAATGTTTACGATCAAAGAGCTCTTTGGGGGGAATCAAGAAAGATTTAAAACTGTAATGTCTGACATCAACGAGCTAAGTGGATACGATGAAGCTAAAGAATACCTAATACGTGAAGTAGCGACAGAATTGAAATGGGATTCAGAAGCTCATTATAAAAAAGCTGATAAGTTTGTTAAACTAGTACAGCGCAGATTTAGTTAATAAGAAACACTAAAGCGGCAACCGCAACATATGGTCAAAAAAATCAGCTGGATAAATTTTCTAGATAAAATTAAAATACCACTCTTATTCGTACTTTTCATTTGGGGTGTAGAAATATATGAGGAAGTAGCTGGTGTATATCTAGGTCGATATGGAATATATCCAAGAGAGATGGGCGGACTCAAAGGCATACTTTTCAGTCCATTGCTGCACAATGATTGGAATCATATATTTTCTAATAGTGCACCATTATTGGTACTTGGTTCAGTGATGATGGTTTTCTATAATCGAGTTGCCGTAGTTAGCTTTGTAATCATCTATCTTCTTAGTGGCTTTTCAGTTTGGTTATTCGCAAGGCCAGCCTACCATATAGGTGCCAGCGGAGTAGTATATGGTCTTATTTCATGGATGCTTTGGACAGGTTTACTCAGGCGAAATGTCAAATCTATTGTACTCGCTTTATGTACTGTAGTTATGTATGCAGGCTACGAGCAAGGACTTTTACCGAATGAAAAGGGTGTATCATGGGAGAGCCATCTGAGTGGTGCCATTACAGGTATTTTCACAGCATTCCTTTTCAAAAACACAATAGAGATAGATGAAATCAAGTCAGATCCATGGGCAAATGAAGATACTACTAAGATGCTTTATCTCCAAAGTGATATATTTGATAAAACCAAAGCTCAACGCATACAAGAAGCTATTGAAGCTGAAAAACAAAGACTGCATGATCTAGCCGAAATTCAAAGGCTACGAAATCTTATGGGCGGTGATATGGGTCAAGCTTAGCGATCCACTTACCAGTGATTATTTCCAGATATAAGTCTCCCGCTTTAGATTTAATGACCGTTTATAGCAGTTCATTTTCTCAAGTCATCCCTCAAGACTTTAGTCCTGACAACAGTTACGCTCTCTTTTCCATTTTCAATACAGAAAGTAATATCATGATTTCGATCAAAATCATCCAGCCAAAAGCAACATTAAACTGTTGTGGCAAAATTTGAATCCATGCATTGACTAATGCAATCAAACATGTAAATAGCATCAAATAAATTAAGTATGTCATCCATACAAATCCCTTTCCTTTGCCAAAATGAATGATAAGTAATAGCGGCGAAAGCCATATTAGATTCCAGTTGGACTTAGTCGGAACATGATCTGTACCCCACCACATAAATGCCAATAGCAATCCTAATATTCCTAATATAGTAATATAGGTCCCATCAATATTTCTCAGCCATTTGGGTAAGACTTTTTCTTTTCGATAAGGCCACCTTAACATCAATAAAAATAAAGCTAATAGAGCAAATACAAGCTCAGGTGTGAACCATGACCTAGTCAATCTCTTTTCTGTTTCTTCTGGAAACGAAAGTACTTTGTAGGCTTCACCTAGCAGAGGTTCTACAGTATTTCCTCTTTGTATTTCAGCTTTCGATAATACCTGCTTAAGGTATAAAGGCAAAAACATCTGATCATCTAGAGATGAGAGTACATCAGCCTTAGCACCTATAATAAGGTCGATACCAAAGTCGGACCAAGGCATTCCATATTGATGCTTCTTGATCAAGTCCCTGTAAGTAAGTGCTTGTATTTCTCCATGTATTTCTAACGAATCAGCTGCAACTTCAAAAAGATCGCGTAGCCGAGTTGAACAATTATCAAAAAAGAAGTCATACTTGTAACTACGATTTTCTTTGAGCATATTTATACGTAAGGCCTTGATTAAAGCTGCTTTTTCTATCTCGTTGAGATTCAATTTTTGCTCGTAGATAGATCTTTTATCAAGATTATAATTGTATAAAAAACTATTATACCGATGTGCTCCAACTTGATAGAGCAGTTTGCCTCTCATAAACTTCATGACGAATCCAGGTGTATTGAAATCATACAAACCATAGTTGTACACTAGATCCATATCACGGTCTGGATAGTTGACCCGTAATGCACTATGTCCGTAGGTGTCGTATACCATATCCCCCGGTGCAATCGTAAGTAGAGAAATCTCTTGAGCAGATGCTACTACAGATATCAGCATCATAGCTAATCCCAGAATCGTTGTCTTGAAAAAATTCATGTGTATCCCCTTATTACTTATACGAGTCTATTATTGTATATCTACTTAACCAAAAAATAAAGATAGTAATACTCTTAAATTCTAACTTTCATCAAGTCGATCTATAAACTCGACCACAAACTCAGAACATGGCAAAATGTGCCACCAAACACAAAAATATGCCAGATAAAATGATTGTAACGTAGTTTGTTCCATGTGTAGAAGATCACTCCAAAGGAATAAATCAAACCTCCAATCCAGAGTAGATTATATGTGACATCATTCATCTGTGGTACGATATCATCATATATAAATACTACCATCCACCCTAGAAACAGATATGATAGCACTGAAATTATTTCGAATCTACCAGTGAACCATATTTTCTTAAATATCCCAAGTATTATAATCAACCAATGAAACCCTAAGAACATATGTCCTTCTGGGGTATCCATAAATCGCAATATATAACCAGTATAACTACCTCCTATGAGCAAGTATATACAGATATGATCGATTCTGCGCCACTGATACTTATCGGAGCTATCATTAGCAAGATGATATCGTACTGAAGAAGCATAACAGAATAAAATCATCAGAGAAAAAATCCCAATACCTACAATCGAAGATGTACTACCGAGCGAAATTGCCTTAAACAATAATATTGGAATACATCCTAGAAGTATAAGTAAGGCAATTACATGACTTACTACATTCGCTTTTTCTTCTGACGATATTTTAATGTAATTATCGAGCAGTACGTTAAGTATAATTTAAATGAAAATAATACGGAATGACCTTATTAAATACTGATGATCGCAATTCTTTTTGTTACTAGCTTCTTACCATTCTTATCAAAGATAGAGTAAAGATATGTACCTTTTCTAAGGTGCATTAGATCCGCTTTGAATACTCTATTAGATCTTAATTGATATGATTCTGTCCATAGCTCTTTCCCTACTACGTTATATACCTTTATACGGTACTCACCTAGTGGGTAATTAACCATCTGCACAGATACACTACCAAAAGATGGATTTGGATAAGCAGTAATCATAGAATAATCAGGAGTAACTACTTTGGTATCACTTAAGATCGCATCACCTTTATACTCAACACTTGTGATCATGTCTTGATCATCAGTGATTATGGATACTATGATTTCTTTATCTTCTGCACTATAGTAATTGTACGTAATAGTTTCTACAACTCCAATTGCGTCACCTAATTCATCAATATCACCTATAAGTGAAGTAACATCAAACCATCCAATGATAGGAAGTTTAGCAAATAATTTAGTGTCTGCAGTATTAGAGATTTTATCCCTTATCACATCATAATCTCCATCTGGAAGTCTTACTGTTCCCCAAGCTTCTACTTCTGATTCACTATTATTAATTAATGATATTCTAACACTATCAAACTCGAAAGGAACACCCTCTAATAATTCCGCCGGAATAATATCTGCTCCAATATCTACAGAAGCTATCGATTCATCATCATCCACATCACCAAACGATATAGGTGCTCTTCTAAACGTTGGATTTTCTTCATATACTACAGGGATATCAAAACCAGGAACAAATTCTCCAGCTCTACCAATTTCAATTATTTTATTAGAAAAACTTTTATAATAAATTTCTTCTTCGTTAGCCGATAACGATACTAAATCAGCTTCTGGGAAGTCTTCACTCGACATACCTTCTGATGCTTCAAAAAATCTTGTTTCTCGTACAAATGGGCCAGTTAAAGACCTATAATCCCATATCACATCTTCTCCAGCATCACCAATCGATATGTTAGATTCGGTATCTAAAATGGTAAATAAGATATCCCCAGCCTCTGGAAACGTAGAATTAGTAACCGTAATCTGACCTATTATCGCAGTGCAATACATAGCAATAATAGCAGTAGAAATATACTTTATAATAAATCTTATTTTCATAATGTTTATTTAATCTTATAAATCTAATTAAATGTTTGCATCTCAACAAATTTATTATAATTTCCATCTAAAGTCATCAGTTGTTCATGAGACCCCATTTCGACTATCCTCCCCTTATCAAGTACTACGATTTTATCTGCATTTCGAATAGTCGATAATCTATGTGCAATCACTACTGTTGTTCTATTTTTCATTAGTTTCTCAAGAGCATCTTGGACCAGCAACTCAGATTCTGAGTCCAAAGCAGAAGTAGCTTCGTCTAATATCATAATCGGAGGATTTCGCAATACTGCTCTTGCTATAGTTAACCTCTGACGTTGACCACCACTGAGTTTCATACCTCTATCACCTATATTTGATTGGTATTTATCTGGCATTTCATTAACGAATTCTAACACATTTGCGATACGCGCAGCTTCCTCTATTTGCTCATCAGTAGCCTCAGCACCAAATAAAATATTATTCTTAATAGTATCATTAAATAATATAGCTTCTTGACTCACAATACCAAAAAGTGACCTTAGATCGTACAAGGTATATGACCTAATATCATTTCCATCAATTCTTATTGATCCCGATGAGACATCAAAAAATCTTGGCAACAAATCGACAAACGTTGATTTTCCAGCGCCAGATGATCCCACTAAGGCAACTACTTCTCCTTTATTTATAGTGATATCTATTTGATCTAGTGCTGCCGTATCCGCATTATCATACTTAAAACTGACTTTTTCAAATTTGATTTTTCTCTCAAATGAAATGTCAGTAAGTGGTTTCTCAGGATCGACTATTGGGTTAGGTGTATTCAATAAATTATCTACTCTATCTACAGCAGCTAATCCCTTCTGAATATTGTAATATGCTGACGAAAATGATTTAGCCGGCTCTATCACTTGAAAGAATGCGAATATGAATGCAAAAAACAAATCTGGGGTAAGCACCTTATCGAATACTAATGCTGAACCATACCACAGTAACATAGAGACCACTACTATCCCCAAAAACTCAGATAATGGAGAAGATAGATCTCTTCTCCAAAGTAATCGCGTCAGTATATTTCGATAATCAGCATTATCCTTTTCAAGCTTCTCACTTTGGTACTCCTGTGCATTGAATCCTTTGATGATCCTTAGACCGCCTAAAGTCTCCTCGAGTATACTACTGATACGACCCAGCCTCGTCTGTACTTCAGAGCTCGATCGCTTTAGAGTCTTAGATATTCCACCAATAATGAATGCTGTAAATCCGATTAAAACTAGTACAAATAAAGTCAACTGTGGACTCACTAATATCATAAAAGTTAAACTACCTACTATGATTAATGGCGCTTTGAATATTGCTTCTATCGTATTAAGAATACTCCATTCTATCTCTTGAACATCTGAGGTCATACGATTCATAAGATCACCTTTCTTCTCAGTACTATAGAAGGATAATGGGAGATCGATATACTTCTCAAAAATCTGTTTTCTCAGATCATAAATGATTCCATTTCTTACAGGAGCCATAAAATATAAAGCCAGATATCGAAATATATTTTTTAAGAAAAACACTACTAACATCGCAGCAATTACAATCAACAAAGCATTCTGCGGCGTATAGTTAATGACTAACTGAGAAAAAAAGTAATTTAGATTATCAGGAAGGTTGTTATCCTCTGGTTTAGATAAAGCCACTACCTCTTGACTAAATAAGATATCGAAAAACGGAGCAATCATAGGAATACTAACCACCGTAAATATGGCCATCAAGACATTAGAAACTATCGCTAAAATTACATTCTTTTTATAGCCTCTGAGTCTTGACAGGAGTCGCCAAAATCCAGAATTGTTAGAAGATGTATTTTGCTGTGATAGCATATCAAATGATATATATACTAATTGGCTCAAGCGTATCATAGAACAGCACTCGAGCCAAGTTAATTTAATTCAACACTAAAAAAATCTATGTCACTTTTTACCATTCGAAATTGAACAATTCAAACTTTGAAATTCATTTATTTTTTTGATTCTCCAATATCAAAGGTTTCCATAAACCCTGTATTAAAATTACCTGATCTAAAATCTGGATCCTTCATCAATGCTTGATGAAACGGTACTGTAGTTTTCACTCCCTCCACAATAAATTCATCTAGAGCTCTTTGCATCTTTTTGATACACTCCTCCCTTGTCTGCGCTTTACATATCAACTTGGCGATCATAGAATCATAGTACGGTGGCACTGTATATCCTGCATACACATGAGTATCTACTCGTACACCGTGTCCCTTTGCACTATGGAATGATGTAATCTTTCCAGGACTCGGTCTAAAGTCATTGTATGGGTCCTCTGCATTAATACGACATTCCATTGCATGTAGCTTAGGTATATAATTTTTAGCGCCGATTTTATCTCCTGCAGCAACCTTGATCTGTTCTTTGATCAGGTCATGATCGATTACTTCCTCTGTAACAGGATGCTCTACTTGGATTCGAGTATTCATTTCCATGAAGTAGAATTTTTTATACTTATCTACTAAAAATTCTACAGTACCTACTCCTTCGTAATTAATTGAGGCACCAGCTTTCACAGCTGCTTCTCCCATTTCTTTACGGAGTGCTTTCGTCATAAATGGTGACGGTGACTCTTCTACAAGCTTCTGATGGCGTCTTTGTATAGAGCAATCTCTTTCCGAAAGGTGTATTACATTTCCATGCTGATCACCTATTACTTGAAATTCTATGTGTCTTGGCTCTACTACGAACTTCTCCATATAAATACCATCATTACCAAATGAAGCCTTAGCTTCATTCTTACACATATTCCATTGGTTTTCAAAATCTTCTTCTTCCTCTACGATACGCATACCTTTACCACCTCCTCCAGCAGTTGCTTTTAGTATGATTGGGTAGCCTATTATTTTAGCATCTTTAATACCCGATGCTATATCTTTTACCAGTCCATCAGAGCCTGGCACTACAGGTACTCCTGCAGCTATCATAGTCTCTTTGGCGGTCACTTTATCACCCATCTTACGTATCATTGCCGCACTAGGGCCTATAAATTTTACCCCATATTCCTCACATAGTTCAGCGAAATCAGCGTTTTCCGCTAAAAAACCATATCCAGGATGTATCGCGTCTGCATTCGTGATCTCTACTGCCGCCATTATTTTAGGAATACTAAGATAAGATTCTGAGGAAGCTGGAGGACCTATACACACCGCTTCATCTGCAAATCTTACATGAAGACTTTCTTTATCCGCTGTGGAATATACTGCTACAGTCTTTATTCCCATCTCCTTACACGTACGTATGATACGCAGTGCTATCTCTCCTCTATTTGCTATCAGGATTTTACTAAACATAATTGCCTTATTATCAGAATATTGAAGCAGATTCTATCCACAGCAAAATTCATCTATTGATAAAATGAGCCTAGAGAATTAGGCGTTTGGATCTACTAGATACAATACTTGATCGTACTCTACTGGCTTAGCTTCTTCTATTAAGACTTTTACAATCTTACCAGATACTTCACTTTCTATCTCATTAAATAGTTTCATAGCCTCTACTATGCAAACAACATCACCTGCTGCTATGCTATCTCCCACCTTCACATAAGGTGGTTTATCTGGCGATGCTGCTCTGTAGAATGTCCCTACGATTGGAGATCTAATCTCAAGTAGGTTTCCCGTTGACTCTTCTGCTTCGGTAACTGCAGATACATCTGTCACTGGTAGAGCAGCTGCAACTGGCGCAGCTAATGGAGCAGCAGGTGCTGCCATAGATACAATCTGTGGAGCAGGTATATGTCCTGGCTTATATTCTGATCTCACTGTCATAGAGAAATCTCCTTCAGCCATCTTAAACTCAGCGAAATCAAGCTTCTTAATCAGTCTGAGTAATTCGTTTAATTGTTTTGGATCCATTTGGTTGATCTTTTCTTTTATTTCTTAATGAGCAATCCGAAAATACGTTTTTTTACTTTCTTATGATCTAACTCGCTCTAGGTACGAACCTGTACGAGTATCTATTTTAACATTATCCCCTTCGTTGATAAAGAGAGGCACTTTGATTTCTGCCCCTGTTTCTACTGTAGCAGGCTTAGTTACATTAGTTGCCGTATCTCCTCTGACGCCTGGCTCTGTATATGTCACTTTAAGCACGATATGCTGTGGCATCTCCATTATTAAAGGAACTTCATTCTCACTATCAAAAATAATATCTACAATAGCGCTTTCTTTAAGTAACTCTGGTCTATCAATCAGTGCCTTGTCAATATTTACTTGCTCGTAAGTCTGATTGTTCATGAAGTGATATCCCATATCATCGTTGTAGAGGTACTGGTATTTACGGTTTTCAACTCTTACTATATCGATCTTGTGACCTGATGGAAAAGTATTGTCTAATACTTTTCCAGTAGTGAGACTCTTCATCTTTGTACGCACGAATGCAGGTCCCTTCCCTGGTTTAACATGCAGAAATTCAGTGACCTTAAATATATCATGGTTATATCTGAAACAAAGACCATTTTTAATATCTGTAGTAGAACCCATTGATTTTTTCTTTTAAAAAATGTTAACAACTGCTAGATCCAAATGAATATGCTATCGCAAAAATAAAATAATAATGACGGCATACCTTACTATGTCAATTTATTAAAGCCGTAGCTATGTCAATAGCTATTAATATTAGGTCATGTAAGCATAATTATTACTACCCATTGTAAGCCCATTTAATGAACGTAGTTCCCCAAGTAAATCCGCCACCAAAGGCCGTTAATAGTAGGTTGTCTCCTTTTTTGAGCTGAGACTCATAGTCTCTGATCGCTAATGGAATAGTCGCTGAAGTGGTATTACCATACATAGCTATATTGTTCATTACTTTCTCTACTGGAAAGTCAAACATATTTCCTACGTATTCTATAATACGTTGATTGGCTTGATGTGGTACTACCCAATTGATATCGTCTCTTGTGAGACCGTTGCGCTCCATTACTTCTTTCATAGTATCTACCATACCACTCACAGCATGTTTGAATACAGTTCTACCCTCCTGATAAGCAAAGTGCTCCCTAGCCGTAACTGTTTCTAAAGTAGCCGGATGCAGCGATCCTCCTGCTTTCATATGCAGGTACTGACGACCAGAACCATCAGCTTTTAATAAACTATCTTGTATGCCAAAATCATCTTCGCTCGGCTCAAGCATAACTGCTCCTGCACCATCACCAAAAATTATACAAGTGGTCCTATCTTTATAGTCCACTATACTTGACATCATATCTGCACCTACTACTATTATTTTTTTATGCACTCCTGTCTCAATAAATTTACTAGCTGTTGTCAACGAAAATAGAAATCCAGAACAAGCGGCATTCACATCAAATCCATACGCATTTTTGATACCTACCTTATCACAAATGGTATTGGCTGTATCAGGAAATATCATATCCCCAGTCACAGTAGCACATATCAATAGTTCCACGTCTGCTGGATCAGTATTCGTTTTCTCTAGAAGTATTTTTACCGCCTCAGCTCCCATGTCACTAGTCGCCTTTCCGGGCTCTTTGAGTATATGTCGTTGTTTTATACCCGTACGCGATACAATCCATTCATCGTTTGTATCAACCATTTTCTCCAAATCTGCATTTGTAAGCACTGTATCTGGTGTATATCCTGCTATCCCTGTTATCGCTGCCCTTCGTAACTTCATGATTATTTTGCTTTTGATTTTCTTACTAGCGGTATTCACTCAGTGCGTTAATATAATTACACCAATAAATACAAACGGTGAAGTTAATATTTGGTCGTGAGTTGTCAAATACTATTAAAATTTATTTCTACCAAATTTGTCTGGCAACTTCTCAATGCAGAATCAAAAAACATTTTTTTCATTTATTCTAATTAAATTTTAAAAAAAATCAGAATACACATTAAATAAATATTTAAGACGTAAAATGTTCTTTTGTAACAATTTACGTATAAAATAAAATAGCATTGGTGCTTAAAAGCAATACTTACTGTCCATTTATATGACTCTCTTGGTATACAATTTGCAATTAACATCTATGTTAATTAATGTGATGAAAATTGTCAAAAATTTAATTCGCGTCCACCTAAGTTTTGTTTTTTTTTGTGAATTCGGAAATGTCTCCGATTGTTACTTAACTAATCTTGAAATAATATTCCATAGTTGTTTCTACAACATTGAATTTACGTTGGAATGAATACAAAATATACTATCACCAAGCCATAAATTGTAAAGATCATGAATTCTAATCTAGAAACCGTAAAAAGAGCCGTAGTGTTATTGTTGTTACTTTTCACCTCTCTCACAGTTGCTATTGCAAGTGTTGGTGATGGCGATGTTAATTTTCTTAATTCAAACATAGAAGATGCGAAGCATAGTGCTAGCACCGAAGGAAAATTAGTCTTCGTAAACTTCTATGCTAGATGGTGTACACCATGTAATTGGATGAATGAGACTACATTCAAAGACAAAACCGTAGTAGAGTTACTTAACAATAATTTTATCGCTGTAAAGATGAATATTGATGAAGAGGAAGGTTTTGAAATGAAAAAGCAATATGAAATTCGATATCTTCCTTCTATTCTCATCCTTAATAGTAAAGGTCAAGTGGTAGACAGGATAGAAGAAACGCTAGCTTCCGCTGATCTCGTCCAATTATTAAATAGACAAAATTCTGTAGGTAACAAACGAATAATCGTCAATGGATTAAATGCTTCCCCAACAGGAAAGCAATGTACTTACGAAGCTGAGGATGACAACTCTTCGATGACGTACGCAGAATACATCAATTTCAAAGACAGTAATAAAACAGTATTTAGAGTTCAGACTGGTGTATACGAAACTTACGCTGGAGCTACTAAGATGGCTGCACATTTGAGAGAGTTATTTCTTGAAGGTGTGGTTGTGATCAATGATTATAAAGGTGACAAAGTACTTTTCAGAGTAAAGCTCGGACAGTTTGCTACATTGGAAGAAGCTGAAAGTTTTAGAGAGATATTGGCAGAAGAATTTGATATCAAGGGAATAGTGAATTAGTATAATTATCTTTGTAAAGGACTAGCACAATATTATTTCTAATGCGCACACTGATCAAGAACATAAAGAATATTATAGGAATAATCGAAGGGCCTCAAACTTATAAAAAAGCTGAGGCTCTTTCTAATGTAGAGATGCTCGCCAATGGATATATCCTAATAGAAGACGAAAGAATATCTGATTATGGAAGCATGGTAGACTGTCCAGATAATATGGATCAGGTTATAGATGCTACTGATAGTCTAGTATTACCTGCATGGTGCGATAGCCATACTCATATCGTGTTTGCTACTACTAGAGAGAAAGAATTTGAAATGAAAATCAAAGGGATGTCTTATGAAGACATTGCCGCTGCAGGCGGAGGTATACTCAACTCTGCGCGCAAACTCAAAGACTGCTCAGAAGACGATCTATATGAGATGGCAAAAGGTCGACTAGAAGAAGTAACACAATTTGGAACTGGCGCGATAGAAATCAAATCTGGGTATGGCTTGTCCTTAGAGAGTGAAGTCAAAATGCTAAGAGTAATACGACGATTATCCGCCTACAGCCCTATATCTATCAAATCTACCTTCTTGGGAGCGCATGCTATACCAACAGAATACAAAAAAAGAAGAGAGGACTATATCAATCTCATAATCAATAAGATGCTACCCAAAATAGCAGAAGAAAAATTAGCTGATTACTGCGATGTATTTTGTGAAAAAGGATTCTTCACAGTAGATGAGACGGATCGAATACTTAAGGCTGCCGCAAAATACGGTATACCACCAAAAATTCATGCCAATCAACTGTCTAACTCTGGAGCAGTACAAGTAGGTATCGCTAATAATGCTATTTCTGTAGACCATCTAGAGGTCATGGGAGATACTGAGATAGAAGCACTACTACAAAGTAATACAATCCCTACGCTACTACCCTCTTGCTCTTATTATATTAATATACCTTACGCGCCAGCAAGAAAAATGATTGAAGCTGGCCTAGGCATCACCCTAGCTACAGATTTCAATCCTGGATCGTCGCCTTCCGGAAATATACCATTCTTACTTTCACTGGCTTGCACTAAGATGAAGTTGACACCGGAAGAAGCATTCAACGCAGTGACTATCAACGGTGCTTACGCAATGCAACTAGAAGATGAAGTAGGAAGCATCACGAAGGGGAAACTGGCCAATCTAATTATCACTAAAAACATTCCAAACCTAACTTATATACCATATATGTTTGGCACCAATCACATAGAAAAAGTCTTGGTAAGAGGAAAAGTAATGTAATACCGTTTATTAGTAAATAAATGTCATTAATTCTTTTAGTTTGTTCCATCGAGTGACAACGAAACACCAAAATAATTAGGCATTTAAGTAGCCTAAATGCCGCAACAATCATTAAATTAATAAAACAATTTCCATTCGCTTTATTGTTAGTTGTATGCTTGACTTTCGTCTTTTATTCAACAAACGAAAGGCTATTCTACATTGATAATGTAACAAAATAAACCTCAGCTCTATCTATACTCTGTATGGAGCTGGAAAGCATAATCGATTTTTTATTAATAACAATAAACTAGTCAGTTTTGATATACTCGCACTAATATTTTGAACGTTACAATTAAGGTTTATTAAAGTGGAATAAGATTATAATAAACATATAAGAAGAATCACATATATATTATACCTTTGCGACCATTGACCGATGAAGTAAATTACAAAGAATTTTTACTCTAACACACCGTAAAATAAGGTGTTATTACACGAATGTAAAAAAGCTATATTGGAGCTTAGAATAAATTTATGAATAACCAGCTTTTGAAAATAAATATTCAATCAACTTTAATGGCTATTTGTCTAATATTGGGTGTAACGCTAGACATATCAGCTAAGCCAACTATTGATGGATTTAATCCTATTGAACTTAATATTGGGTCTTTAACTGGCGAGTTCGGCGATATTGTATGTTTAGATGTGACTGCTGATAATTTTATTAGAGTAGAAGGCATGCAATTCTCTATTAATTATAACAGCAATTTACTTTCTATAATTTGTCCTGTAGATGTAACTAACTCTCCCTTGGACCAGACTGAACTATTTTTTAATTGCTCTGACGATGATGGCACAGTAAGAGTCTTTTGGACCGATCCTAATTCTACAGAAGCAGATGGTGTTACAATACCAAATGGAGATGTACTTTTCTCCCTATGTTTTAAAATTGTAGGGACGTGTGGACTGAATAGTCCAGTTATTTTCACGTCAGATCCTCTGCCACTAGAGATATATCAGATCTCTGAAGCTGGTGTGAGTTGCGAAAATCAAGAAATTATAGTCAATGAAGGAAGTGTTGGTATTTCCTGTTCAGATATGATCATCAATGCATTTAGATGCAATGCATCCACAGCAAACGATGACGGTACTTTATCATTCTATGTAGCAGGTGGATCTGGTAGTTATAATTATACCGTTATTCCTGGAGGATTCATGGGTACAATAGGAGAAAGCGAATGGGTGAGATTGGAAGGACTCTCTACAAACAACTATACCATAACGGCGACCGACAACAATTCAGGAGAAGTAATTAACCAAAACATTTTTATTTCTGATATCGGAACAATACAGGTAACGCTTGAAGCCACTGATCCTTATTGCTTCAATAGAGATAAGGGATTTATCGAAACTAAAGTTACCAATAGCTTCGGAGACGAATTAGTAGCAAATTACGAATGGTCTACCTTTCAATTTACGCAAGATATAGATAATCTCGGCAGTGGCACATATACTGTAACTGTGACTGATCTAAGTGGCTGTTCTGCAACTGAATCTGCCACATTATACATTGAACCGTTAATCTTACATGCTGAATTATTAGATAGTGCCTCTTGCGAAGGTAATAATGACGCTGTAGTAAAAATATGGGCAGAAGGAGGAACTCCTTTTCCACCTATGCCAACTAATCCAGAATACAAATTCGAAACAGATGCGGGAAACATCGGACCAATAGACACAATTTTCCTCAATAATGTAGAGACTGGAATTTTCAACTTCTCTGTAATTGATGCTGCTATACCACTATGTCAAGTCGATAGCTTCATCGACATACCATTCATAGGAGTAGATCTATCTATAGAGCTTGACGTTACAAACATATCATGCTTTGGAGCTGATGATGGATCAGTTACCATTAAGGGCATAGGAAGTACTAACTTCGGATTCATCGTAAGAGATGATATGAATATGTTAATTGCAGGAGCTGGAACTCCAACAAAACAAACATTCCCTGACCTCAGTCCTGGATGCTATACTGTAACAGTTATAGAATCATTTAACGGATGTGAGATATCTGATGCATTCTGTTTAGAAGAGCCAACAGAGTTAGTGCTTCTTACTGATAATGTAATTAATCCTGGATGTATAGGTAACGATGGTGTAATACTACTTACGCCTACAGGAGGTACAAGCCCATATGAATTTATGTGGTCTGATGGACCTTCAACAGCAGAAGATCGTAATGGACTCATAGGCGGTATGTATCAAGTCACATTGACTGATAACCATGGTTGTACAGATATCGCTTCATTCGCCTTACCTAATGGTGAAGATATAGAGATCAATTCTAATATAATACAAGCCATCAACTGTCCACAAGACGAAAACGGTGTTATAGAAGTAGTCATAAAAAGTGGAGATATATTCACATATAACTGGGAGCTTCCAGATGGTACATTTATATCAGATATGCAGACTGTGTCTAATCTAGGATCTGGAGTATACTATGTGACTGCCACAGATGTTACTGGTAGCTGCACAGCATTAGATACCGTCATACTTGCAGTTACATCACCTATTACTATAGAAGGTAATTTTACAGAACCTACATGTCCTGGTGTACCTAATGGTGTTATAGGTGTCGTCCATATTGAAGGAACTTCACCTTTTGAGTATCTTTGGGAAGATGGAAGTATGTCACAAGTACTCAGTGGAGTCACAGAAGGTACATATAATGTCACAATCACAGACAATAACCAATGTGAACTAGATACTTTCCTCACGCTTTCAGTACAAAACCCAATAGGAATAGATTTTACAGATATCGTGGGTGTCGATTGCTTCGGATCAAATAATGGATCTATCACGGCAACTGCAAATGGTGGTCCTGAAATGGCTAGCACGTATACCTATTTTTGGTCTAACGATCCTACGAATGGAGTGAGTGGAATAACTAGTAGCCAATCAAATTTTCCAGCAGGAGAAAATTGGGTTATTGCAACCGACTTTTTCTGTGCTTCGGATACTGTATTTTTTACTATTCCGAATATAGACTCTATTGCGATTGATATAGTTAACAGTGTATTTAATTCTCCAAGTTGTTTTGGAGATTGCGATGGTACAATCGAAATCGTAACTACAGGTGGTAATCCTGCCTCTTATAACTATACATGGTTAGACGACAATAGTAATAATTCGATGCGAATAAACCTCTGTGCTGGACTATACGATTTAATGATCACGGACGCCAATGGCTGTAACGTCACACGATCTATAGAGTTATTAAATCCTATGATTCTGAGTACTAAAATAGATTCTTTACTTCTACAAGAAGTGAGTTGTAATGAAAACAATGGAGAATTGGCTGTAGAAACTACTGGCGGAACTGAGCCATACACATATATGTGGACGGATAATGTATCTACTAATAAACTAGCTAAAGGCCTTAGTGCTGGTACATACAATATAATTGTAACCGACGATAACAATTGTACAGCAGAAACATCATATACATTGGTAGCACCTGAACCAGTCATGGTTGTATTAGGGGATATTTTAGAGCCCAATTGTTTCGGTGAGCTCACCTGTATAAGTATAGAATCTGTTACTGGAGGAGTCGGTAATGACTATACATTTACGATAACCCCTGATGGATTTAGATTTCCAATAGATAGTTGTGTAGCAGTATATGCTGATGAGCATCTGATCACCGTTTTTGACAGCACTGGTTTTTGCAGTTGGGAGACCACTATCACTATCGATCAGCCAGATGAAATTATGGTAGATGCCGGACCAAATCAAGAAATAGATCTTGGAAGTGCGAGTGATATTATCTCACCGATCATAAACTCTACATTGCCTGTAACAGATGTATCATGGTCACCTATGGATAGCCTAGAATGCAAAGACGCAGACTGTGAAGATGTAATTTCCAATACGCAATTCGATCAACTATATACAGTAACAGTCGTCGACGAAAATGGATGTTCTGCAATGGATGATATTCTCATCACAGTGAACATAAGTAGAAATGTATACATTGCCAATATATTCACGCCTAATGGTGATGGCACCAATGACTATTTCAACCTTGTAATAGGCTCAGGTGCTGTTTCTATATCATATCTTTCTATATACGACAGATGGGGCAATAGTGTATTTTCTATAGAAAACGAATATATCCCTGAAATAGGACAGCAAGATGGGTGGGACGGAAAACACAATGGTCAATATGTCAATCCTGGGGTATATGTTTATACTGCAGAGGTCAACTTCTTAGATGGTAGAGTACTACAATACACTGGAGATATCACAGTGATTCGATAGTTTTCAAAAAACTGTAATTCAGTCATAATTATTGATAATTCCTACCGTCGATATAAGGAATATTACTGAAATATAAACACAGATCATACAACCTTAATATTTTGAATTATCCTGAGGCATTGACCCATTGGTATCTGCAACTACATCCTTCTCATCTTGAAGTCTTGGCTTGAATTGTACCAGTGAGAGATAAAGTAATCTATTTCCGAATTGAATTGGAAAATACAGTGATTATTACATGATTACCGTAGAACAGTAAACCCGCCAACTTTGCTAAACTCTCCCGTCTGACAGGTATATTTTACTTTGTACACATAATGTCCAGGATTGACCGGCGATCCGTTAAAGAAACCATCCCAGCCATCGCTTACACCATTGGCGACGAATACTCTACTCCCCCATCTATCGAATATTTCGAAAGATTCTAATGACTCAATAATAAACGTATTGGAGATACGGTACGTCTCGTTTAGTCCATCTCCATTTGGAGTAAATGCTGATGGAAGTAGCAGATTTTCGCAACTGATATCGTCATCACTTATTACATTTATTCTTACTGTATCTGTCTGTGTACATCCGTCTATAGCGACGGTACTCAACGTATAGCTAGTGGATTCTGTAGGAGTTGCTATAGTATTAAAATCATTGGTAACTGATAGCCCATTTACAGGTGACCAAACTAGAGAGTTTGCGCAATTGTTACCTGCTGATAGATTTACACTATTACCTACAAATATGGTAGTATCTCTATTAATTATCTCTCCAGGGAATAGGTATCTATTATTGGCCTCTAATAGAGAAATAGGTCTATCGTATATTTTAAATTCATCGATCACTCCAGTAAATCTCTCTTCATTTACCGCAAGGCATGGACTATTAGATATACCGAATAATGCATTCTTTCCTATAGACAATCCCTTTGATGCAACTGTCGTACTAACAAATTGATTGTCAAGATAAAAGGAATACTCCAATCCAGATTTAACCCATAAAATATGATGCCAACAGATATCAACATTGAGCTCAGCTCTCGTCTCTATACGTGCATTGATATTCTCAGTAAGGTTAACTAGTATATCATTGGTATTACTTATATATCTTATCGTAAAATTGCTATCCAAAGAACAATCCGTAGAAAATGATAATATATCAATAGTGCCATTTACAGGTTCTATTTGAAAATAGAATTCGAGGCTAAAATTTTGCTCAAAAACGTCTCGCAGTCCAGCTGGAAATACAATCCTATCATTCACTCCATCTAGAGAGGCACTTTGGCCTACTAATCCACAGCCACAAGTAACACCCTGTAAATCAGCATCAGATTGAAGTAATACTTCGTCAGTACCATCACACATATCAAAACTGTAATGTACCACCTGTGCACTAGCATATCTTAAGCCAAGAAAGATTATACTAGATATAATCAACACTAATTTTACGAAGTAGGACTTCTGTCTTATCATTTGCATTAAGCTCATGCTACAAATCTATGTTAAACTATTTTGAAAACATGTCTCCCAAACCTGCTAATCCACCAGGAAGTACTTTACTCATCATATCTTGAGAGGCAACAGCCTCTTGCTGCTGGATAACCTGAGTGATATCATTGATTGCGAATATGAGCATATCTTCCAACTGCTCTTTGTCTTCCATCAGATCTTTATCAATAGAAATATTGAGTATCTCTCTAGCTGCATTAGCTTCTATGGCAATACCATTTTTAGATACCGCTACCTTTATTTTTTTCAGCGTAGATTGCATCTCTTCTTGCTGCGATTGCATATTTTTCATCATATCTCCAAACATAGTCATCTCACTTTTTAAATTAGAATGTAAAAATAGTAGTCTCTGACGATAAATACTAAACCCTTCTGACATATAAGAATAATATCTCTCTATTATATAACAACTAAATATATACGTTAATATCATATATGATTTGTCTTAAAAATATAAAGTATTTAACTTTGCTTCAGTTACGTAAAAAATTACAATAAAAATATCTGGAAAAATGAAAAAGTTAATGCCATTATTTGTCTTAATATTTTTAATCTCCTCTTCGATTAGTAGCCAAGTATTATATAACGCCGACTTCTCAACAGATGGAGATTGATTTCCTGACCACAATACAGCAAATCCACCTGCCGAAGGCCCTGCCTCTGAAATAGGTGGTATATCGCCTGATGACTGGACAGCTTCATATACAGATACACCATCCACCGATGGTAGTTTTAATGAATTTAAAGTTGACGGTGGCCAAATCCATATTCAAGATTGGGGAGGAACAGCTTCTCTCGAATCTATGGAAATAGACATATCTAATGTAAACTTCATTACTATTACCGCTACAGGAGCTACATTTGGAGGCAATGTTCAAAACGCTGAAAGTGAATTTTTTGAATACTTTTATTTTATTGATGGAATAGAAACTATCGTTGAGATTATTTTAGATGGATCAGATACTTCAGGTGATCCTGTCGATCTATCTACTGCCACTATTGATGTAACAGGTGCCAATATTCTGACTGTTGGATTTAGATTTAATGTAAATGGTGCCGGAGATGGTTATGATATATCAGCTATTACTGTGGAGGAAATAGTGCTTCCAGTAGATTTTACAAAATTCAATGCAACGAACCGTACTAATCGAGTAAAATTAGCTTGGCAAACGGCTTCTGAAATCAATAACGATAGATTTGAAATCGAAAGATCTACTGATGCAGTTAGATATGAAACGATTGGTGCTGTGAAAGGAAATGGAAATAGTTTGGGATTAAATGATTACATTTTCATGGATGAATCACCATTAACTGGTATCAACTACTATAGATTAAAACAAGTAGATATTGATGGTCGCTTCGACTACTCAGATATGGTATCTGTAGAGATACATAAATCTAGTATACGTATTACACCTACTTCTACATATGACTTCGTGACAGTAAATACCGGAGCGCAATCTTCTATCATACTCCGAAGTGTAAATGGTCAAGTAATGAATCAGCAATCTAACTCTGAAGGTAATTTCACTGTAGAGATGGCACACTATCCTCAGGGAATATACTTCCTGACTATCAATATGAATGGATCGATACAAACAGAGAAAGTAGTGAGGTTATAATCTAGCTCAATAACAGATATACCGAAGCAGCTCTTGTCATACAGGAGCTGCTTTTTTTATTTAAGAGTAAAAATACCGAGAAATCGAATTGGGAAGTATTTGATTTTTACAAACACATTGTCGGAGAAAGCATAGCTATAGATCTAATATCCATATAGTGTAATAATCACTATATACTTATAGAGTATAAATAGTTAACTTTACATTTTATGAGATTTAAAATAAATACGAATTGGGATTAACTTTAGCTTTAATACTATTTGTGGTAAGCTTGGCTGCTCTTGTAATCGCGTCAGATTGGTTTATAAGCTCTGCAGAAAAGATTGGTACTTATATTGGTATTCCGTCTTTTGTAATTGGAGTTACTATAGTAGCTTTTGGTACCTCGTTACCTGAATTAGCTACTTCAATAGCAGCTGTAACATCAGGCACATCAGAGATAGTTATAGGTAATGTTATTGGGTCCAATATTACTAATATATTGTTGGTACTAGGTTTGGCTGCATTTTTAGGTGGTAAAATGAAAATCGATTTCGATGTGATGGATATCGATATGCCATTACTATTTGGATCTGCATTTCTTTTATATTTTGCTCTTTATGATCTTCAGTTTACATTGATAGAAGCAACTATATTTATCATTGCTCTAATCGTATTTCTGCTGAATTCTTTCACTAGAAAGAAAGTCAATGATAAAGATAAATGTAATAAACCTGATGCTAAAACTTATGTCATGCTCCTGTTGGGAGCTACTCTAGTATATTTTGGAGCTACCTATACGATCAAAGCTATGACGGAGATAGCAACTGTAATGGCGATAGATCCACATATCATAGCATTAGGAGCCGTAGCACTGGGGACATCACTACCGGAAGTAGTAGTAAGTGTCAAAGCCGCCAAGGCGGGTAATCATGGTATGGCGATTGGAAATGTATTGGGAAGTAACATGTTCAACACTTTTGCGGTGATGAGTATTCCAAGGTTCTTCGGAGATATAAAAATACCTGAAGAGACATTGACTTTTGATACCCCTTTTATGCTAGCCGCGACCATATTATTTGGTATGATCTGCCTTACTCGTAAGATTAGTAAGTGGGAAGGAGCTATGTTGATTATATTCTATTTATTCTTTCTATCACAATTGGCTGAAAAAATCTAAGTATTATGTCTCTTAACATATTACAATGAACAGACATCATACCAAAACATTGTAGTATATATTTGACCTTCGATAAAACGATAATGATCTAGAATATATATGCTCGGACTTTCCAAAAAGAAAAACAACTCGCCTGCAAAAACAGAGGAAGGAGAGATGGGCTTCCTTCAGCACTTAGAAGAACTCAGGTGGCATTTGATAAGATCTATACTTGCCATCGTTATTTTTGCCATTATATTCTACATATTAGAATCTTGGGTATTTGACAATATTATTTTCTGGCCTAAGCAAAATTCATTCCCTACTTACGAATTTTTCTGTAGTTTATCAGAAGCTACTTGCTTTAGACCACCAGTATTTGGACTGCAAGTAAAAGAACTAGGAGAGCAATTTTTTACCAGTCTCAAAGTTTGTATGAGCTTAGGTTTCATAGTCTCATTTCCTTATATATTTTGGGAATTTTGGCAGTTTCTCAAGCCAGGATTATATCCTGGAGAGCAGAAAGCGGCAAGAGGAATAGTCGCCTATTGTTCTTCTTTGTTTATTGCAGGAGCGCTATTTGGTTATTTCGTGATATCACCTTTTGCTATCAATTTCTTAGTAGGATATAATCTAAGTGATGAGATCATAATAGATCCTACTCTCGCGTCATATGTGAGCTATCTTACTATGTTCACCATTCCCACAGGTATAGTATTTGAACTACCAATAGTAGTTTACTTCTTATCCAAAGTAGGTTTACTTACTCCTGATTTCATGAGGACGTACCGTAAGCATGCACTGATAATTATATTAATATTGGCATCCATAATCACTCCACCAGATGTTACTTCTCAGTTTCTTATAGGTATACCTTTATTCATCTTATATGAGATAAGTATACACATCAGTCGTCGAGTAGAAAAAGCTAACCAATTAAAGGAAAATTCATGAGTATAAGAGTAAGTTCTAATCTGACGTTGGTACTCAAGATTTTCTTGCCTACCCTATGGATTGCATTTTTCGGATTACTGACATTGGCTATCTTTTTCTCATCAGGAAAAGAAAATCTATTGTTTAGTGATTGGACTTTCAAGTTAAGCATTCTCGGATTATTCCTCGTTTTCTTAGCTTTTATCTACTTCACAATCATGAAGTTACTCAGAATCGAATTCGCAGAAGAAGCTTTTTCAGCTAGCAACTATTTTCAAACATATCAGTATAATTATCAAGATATAGAAAAGATAAAAGAATACAATCTTGTATTCAAGACTCTTGTCAGCATAAAGATGAAGGGACTAACCAAACATGGTCGGAATATATACTTCCTCAAAAGCAAGGTCTGGTACAACGACTTTGTTACCAAACATCCACAGATCTTTGAGAGTTTGATTCATAAGTAATTCCATACTATTCAGTTAGAGTTCTCTTTTATTTATCTCAGCCAAACGATTCTAAAATCTTTGGCTCTATCCTTCCAATCCCAAAAAACACTCATTTTACAATCCTGAATGCTAGAGGAAGGATCAAAGACTAAATTTCTCAGTTCATTTCGACCTTAGTGGAAAAATCTAAATCAGTATTTCTAGTAGAGCTAAAAATAAATATAAAAGAAAACAGCCGTCAAGTTTGTAACAGCTGTCTTAATATCGCCTAAGTCAAGATTTAATTAGATCGCTAATACCAAATAAATACCTTGCCATTACTTATTTGCTTGATAATGATATCACTGGACATATTACTTCTTCTAAACTAATACCTCCATGCTGGAATGTATCATTATAATACTGTTTGAAGTGATTATAGTTATTAGGGTACAAAAAGAACTTATCTTCTTTGGCAAATATGAACGTGGAGCTAATATTAGGCGTCGGTAATCCAGCCTTATGAGGATCTCGAAATGCTAATACATCTTTATGATCAAATTGGAGATTCTTACCTACCTTGTACCTGAGATTGTTGCTAGTGTCTCTATCCGCTAATACCTTACTAGGCTGCTTTACTCTAATAGTACCGTGATCCGTAGAAATAAATAATTGAATATCTTTCTCTGCCAACTTCTCTAAAGCACCATATAGTGGAGAATTCAAGAACCAAGATTTGGTCAATGATCTATAGGCCTTCTCGTCTCCTGCTAGTTCTTTGATTACATCCATTTCAGTACGACTATGTGAGAGCATATCTATAAAGTTGTACACTATCACAGACATATCATTTTGCATATAATTCAAGATATTATCCTGTAAATGTTTGGCTTTACTCACATTGGTGATCTTGACATAATCTGTTTTGATATCATCTCTGATGACGCGACCTATTTGCTCTTGAAAGAAGAACTTCTCATGCATGTTTTTTCCACCCTTCTCATTATCATTGAGCCATTTGTCCTTATACCTCTTTTGTATATCTGCTGGAGTCATACCAGCGAAAATTGCATTACGGCTATATTGCGTCGCTGTAGGCAAAATACTGTAGAAATAATCTTCACTATCTACTCTAAACAGTTCTGTGATAAGCGGCTCTAATACTTTCCACTGATCAAATCTTAAATTATCTAATAAAAGAAAGAAAACTGGCTTAGATCGATCCATTTTAGTGAATATCTTCTCTCTCATCATCGTATGCGAGAGTATCGGTCCCCCTTCTTTATTTATCCAATCTTCATAGTTTTTAGCCACATACCTAGAAAATTCTTTATTCGCTTCACTCTTCTGCATATCGAGGATCTCCTTAAGCTGTGGATTGTTGCTTTCATCAAGCTTTAGCTCCCAATTGATGATACGCTTATATATAGCCGACCATTCTGCATGATCAGGGCCACCAGAGATATCCATCGATATATTTCTAAACTCCTGTTGATAATCGGTTGCTGTTTTTTCACTAATTAACCTCTTATTATCGATTAATTTCTTGAGTGTCAACAGTATTTGATTAGGATTCACTGGCTTGATCAAATAATCATCTATCTGAGAACCGATTGCATCCTCCATTAGATTTTCTGCTTCATTCTTAGTAATCATCACTATAGGTATACTACCTTTGGTCTCTTTGATACGAGACAATGTTTCAAGCCCAGTTAGTCCAGGCATACTCTCATCTAAGAATACCACATCGATACTTCCATCTTCGGCTATAACATCTAAGGCATCGTGGCCATTAGTAACGGTTACTACTTCATATCCCTTCTTCTCCAGAAAAAAAAGTTGCGGCTTCAATAAATCTATCTCATCATCTGCCCAAAGTATCTTGATCTTATTATCCATGTAGTTAACTCTTTGATTTTGTATCTTTAATTAATTATCCGAAATGCGTGACTTGTTTTGCTTTCAAGCGTCTAAGTTAATGTAACGGACTCATGATTTTTAATATTACAACTATTGAGTAAAAAGAAACTATTTAATGACCCTATCTACGGATTTATTACTTTTCCATTTGATATCTTGTATGATATTATTGAGCACCCGTATTTCCAACGACTACGTCGTATATCTCAACAAGGCCTATCCCACTTAGTGTATCCTGGCGCCATGCACACGAGATTTCACCATGCACTAGGAGCTCTACACCTTACATGTGAAGCCGTAAACACTCTTAGATCGAAGAATATAGACATAACAGATGAAGAGTTCGAAGGAGTGTGTTTAGCTATACTTCTTCATGATATAGGTCATGGTCCTTTTTCGCATGCACTGGAAAACAACATTCTTCCTTTTCATCATGAGGAAATGTCCCTAGCTATCATGGAAGAACTAAATGTTGAGTTTAATGGAAAACTCAATTTAGGAATAGAGATTTTCAAAGGGAATTATCACAAGTCATTTCTACATGAACTGATTAGTGGTCAGATTGATATGGACAGATTGGACTATCTCAATAGAGATAGTTTTTTCACTGGAGTAGCAGAAGGTGTAGTGAGTTATGACCGTATTATTACTATGCTGAATGTAAGGGATAATCGACTAGTCATAGAAGAAAAAGGAATATACTCAATAGAAAAATTTCTAGTTGCTCGTCGATTTATGTATTGGCAAGTCTATCTACATAAGACAGGAATAGCAGCTGAACAAATGCTTATTGCATTTATGAAGAAACTAAAAAATGAGTACTTTAAGGGGGGAACTGAGTATATATCAATTCCATTAATGAAACTATTTGAATTGAGCGAAAAGAAAGATAATAGAATTACACCTGAGCTAATCGAAAGCTTTTGCAAAGTCGATGACACAGATATCGTTTATACCCTTAAAATACAGGGGAATAACTCAGACAAGGTTCTTCAGTACTTATCCGATTCAATTCTAAACAGAGTCTTATTTAAGGTTGCTTTACAAAATGAGGCGATAACTGAAGAAATCATTCAAAATACGAGATCTCAATTATTGAATAATAATAGATTTAGCATATCTGATTTAGATTACTTAGTCTTAACTGGAAGTGAATCGAATCAGACCTATAATAAGGATAAAGAAAAGATCCTTATTCTTATGAAAAGTGGTCATATATATCCTTTAGAAGAGATTTCGGATTATGATATGGGCAGTAAACCTATTGTAAAACACTATATTTGCAGTCCGAAATCACTTATAACATAAAGTGAAGTAAACATAGATTTTTCAATCTTATAGTGAGACCTCCTTGGTCTTACTTTTGAATTGTATTAATCCTACCCCTATAATTCTCATTTATTTCTTATTACTTTACACAGATTACATTACCTATATAAATAGTAAAGTCATATCATTGCAGAGCCTATGAAATAGGCATCACCAATATCTATAATCCATAATAATATGCCATGATCAAAGATCCAATTATTAACAATCTGATCAACAAAGAATTACAAAGACAAAGAGAAGGAGTAGAGCTCATCGCTTCCGAAAATTTTACCAGTTATCAAGTAATGGCTGCAGTAGGTTCTTGTCTTACTAATAAATACGCGGAAGGCTACCCGAAAAAAAGATACTATGGAGGATGTGAAGTGGTAGATAAAATAGAATCGATAGCTATTGAAAGATTATGCGAATTGTTCGGCGCAGAGTATGCCAATGTACAACCACACTCGGGTGCTCAAGCTAATGCTGCGATCTTTTTAGCAGTATTACAACCTGGAGATACAATCTTAGGATTTAATTTATCTCATGGCGGTCACTTATCTCACGGATCTCCTGTTAACTTCTCTGGAAAAGTATACCGCCCAGCATTCTATGGTGTAGAAGAAGATTCTGGATTGATAGATATGGACAAGGTAGCAGCTCAAGCTAGAGAGCATAAACCAAAATTAATCATTTGTGGAGCTTCTGCTTACTCTAGAGATTGGGACTATGCAAGATTCCGTGCTATAGCTGATGAGGTAGGTGCGCTATTATTAGCTGATATTGCACACCCAGCAGGAATGATTGCGAAAGGTCTATTAAATGATCCAATGTCACATTGCCATATTGTTAGTTCTACTACTCACAAGACACTTAGAGGGCCTCGAGGTGGTATCATTATGATGGGAAAAGACTTTGTCAATCCTTGGGGTCGTACTACTAAAAAAGGTACACCAATTAAGATGTCTTCTATCCTAAATAGTGGTGTATTTCCTGGTATGCAAGGTGGACCGCTCGAGCATGTCATTGCAGCCAAAGCAGTTGCATTTGGAGAAGCACTTTCTGATGATTTTAGAGTATACGGAGAGCAAGTAATGAAGAACGCTCAAGTAATGGCTCAGACTTTTGTAGATAAGTCATATAAAGTAATATCAGGTGGAACAGATAATCACCTCATGTTGATAGACCTTAGATCTAAAGGTGACGTAACTGGTCGTGATGCCGAAAACGCATTAATCAAAGCGGATATAACAATCAACAAAAATATGGTCCCGTACGATAGTAGAAGTCCATTCGTAACCTCAGGAATCAGAATCGGTACTTCTGCCATAACTAGTAGAGGAATGAACGAAAGTGATTGTGTTGAAATAGTTGAATGGATCGATAGTGTACTTACTCACTTAGACAATGATAGCTACATAGCAGATATCAAATCTAAAATCAATAAAAAAATGGAAAACTATCCTCTGTATCCAGAGATAACGTAAATTATTTTTTTGAATAAAAACTAAATTGAAAGTCAGCCAGATTCACAATTAAGAAAAAACATATTCCCATACTCGATTTAATTAACCACATTCCTGAAGACTTCATTAATGAAAGCGAATTCTGGCTAAGTTGGGATTCGCTTTTATTGTCTAATTAGAAATCTATTAGGCTCTTTTACTACTTACATTTGATAATGTGACTTTATATTTCAAAATTATTCGAAATGAAACAGTGCGAAAAAAGACTAATTTAATCTCCTTAATCTATAAACGGATACTTAATATCACACAAATACAATCCGTGTGCAGGTGCACTCAAAGCTTTCTCTAATCTATCTTGATTTGATAATTGTTGTTTGACATATTCCAATTCCATTTGCCCTCTTGCTACTTGCAGACTCATACCTACGATCAACCTAATCATGCCTCTCAGGAATCTATTCGCTGATACGTAATAGACCGCACCATCTTCATTGAACACCCATTCACTTCTAGTGATCTCACAGACCTTTTCTATTACATCAGTATTGGACTTACAGAAAGTATCAAAGTGCGTGTATTCAGTAAGCATTGCTACAGCTTCTTTCATCTTCTTTCTATCATAGCTCTTGTGGGGAAATAAAAAAGACCTACCATTAATAAAAGGATTCTTCTGAAAGTGGATATGATATTCGTAAGATCGACTAATAGCATCGAATCGAGCATGTGCAGCATCTGTGACAGCTTTGAAATTTAAAAGAGCAATATTATCTGACACTAATCTATTGACTCTACCAAAAAGCTTCCAATCCAAATGATCTAGATCCATGTGCATATAGTAATCTCTTGCATGCACTCCTGTATCTGTACGACCGCAACCTACTACTTCTATTTTTTCTCTGAGAATCTTACTAAATGCCTTTTCAATATCACCTTGGATAGTGGCAATTTCTGTAGGTTGAGATTGCCATCCGTGATGATTTGAGCCATCATATTGTAACTTAATAAAGTATCTCATTTGAACTAGTTAATTGATAATGCTAAGGTATAATAATTAACAATTTAAATCGTAAATATAAATTTCACTGATAGCTTATAAATAATTCTCATTAACAATAATACTCGCTATAGCTTCAATAGTCTTAGAGTTAAAAATTAGTTGTGTGCCAATATCATATTTTGCTATTCGTCAATTTTAAAAGTGATCCAAAGAAAAGGTGGACCCAGAATTAACTAGATCCACCTATACTTATTTCATATTTTCAATACTACTTAACTAGTATCATACTTTTTATTTCACTGAAATTTCCTGCATCTAATTGATAGTAGTATACTCCACTTGCTGCTAAATCAGATTGTGATATTGAATGAGTATTCCAGCCTTTATTAGTATTAACTGATTGAGAATAAACTACCTTCCCCATTACATCCATTACTTTGATAGTAGCTGATGTCTCCATATTATTTAAGAAATATGAAATGGTGGTTTCATTAGTAAATGGATTTGGTTCATTCTGTAATAGTACTTTTGACTTAAATTCTACTTCTAATCCATTACCATCTCTAACTACAAGTTCTACATTATTAATATCATGTGATTCTCCTAAGTATACTTCTGATCTAAGTTTTCTGTCAGAAATAGTGATCACATCACTGATAGCAATATTAGATTCAACATTGCATATAATAGTAAATAAAACTTGTCCAGCATCAACTGTCTTTAACGTATTAGCACTCCAACTGATAGTAACTAGGTTACCATTGATACTATAGTTAACATCGCCAAATCCTGCTAATGAAGATTCTATTGTTATAGGTGACACTTTGTTAAATTCGATAGACATCTGTAAACCTTGAGTAGTTACTTTCTCATCATTAGTGATTTCGATTATTCCTACTGTATTCGATACTAGCTCAGCATCTACTACGCTTAGAGATACTGAGTTTCCAGATCTAACGTCAGTTGATTGATTAGTAAATGATGTATATGTATCATTTACATCTCCCATCTTCACAGCTACCATATTCGCAGAATTGATATTTGATTCTAAGTTATCTATATCAACAGAGTAGTCCACTGGCCATGGACTCAAAACATCTGCGAACTCCTGGGCCGCATCAACAAATCTCCAACTATCTACAGAGTTAAATTCATCTTGAACACCTAAGATTACTTTTCTTAGTTCTATAATATCTAGTGCAGAAAGTTTCTCATCGTTAGATATATCAGCAGCTATCACTTTATATGGAGAATCTAGTTCCGAAAGACCAACTATATGTCTTTGGATAAGAACTAAATCTAATGTACTCACACCGTTAGTTGGATTATCATTGAGTGCCGCTGTAACATCGTAATCTATAAATAGATCATTGTCAGAAAATGCGAATGTTCCATCTACAACTTCAGTAGACCGGGGATACTCTGGCAATAATGCTCCTAGTCTCACTTCAGTTCCTTGAACAAATTCTCCCGTAGATGTAGATATGTTACCTGCGATATCAGCTTTTGAACCTGCATTATCACATCCATCTTGGTTGTCAATAATTCCTAAGAATATGAGACATGTATCTGAATTTCCTTTCGCATCAGTAACTCTGATTTCAATATTAACCGAAGGTCTATCATCACAATCGAATACCATTCCTGCCGTCTGCTCTACTGGATCCCAGTATTGGGCATTACCTGCAAGATATTCAGCTTCTGTAGCCAACTGACCTTCACCTTTAAAGTAGTGTGCTTCATTTAACAATTCCAATACAGGAAATGAATCACCAAATGTAAATAGTAAATCTTCTTGTTCTGTACAATTATCAAAAGCTCCTTTGTCAAAATCTTTAGCCCATAACTCTACCATCGGTGAAAGAGGTCCGTCACCATCAGGATCTGCCATGAGTGCAGTATATACATTTATACAATATGGTGTGGGTGCTTTCTGATCAACTACCATAAATGTAGTCGTGCATGATGATACGTTTCCACAGCCGTCTGTTACCTTCCAAGTTACTACATGATTAGTCATGCTTGACTCAAATACTTCCGTTACGTCAACTGCTACTTCTTCTCCACTTGATGTTGGAGCTAAGTATCTGTCGTTGATCCCGTTTCCGTTCGTATCGTTGTTGATATTTGAATCGTTTGATGGTAGGAATGAGCTATACTCATAATCTACTACACCATCAGCCCATGTATCAACGAATACTTGCCACTTCAACCAATCACTTGCACAATCTCCATTGTCTTCTGCCGTATTAGTCAATACTGTACTTGCACGTACACAGTCAGCATCTACATCATATATTGAAGGCTCACAGTCCATAAGTAATGGTGCCTCGTTATCAGTTATCTTGATCGTTTGTGATCCAATGTATAATCCGTCTTCTCCATTTGTCTCATCATATACACACCAGTCAATTACTGTAAATCTTCTTAAAATTCTGAAACATGCATTATTACCACCTGATCCGTTTTCAATAAAGAATGTATCTACATCTTCTGTATACCCTATGAAATCACAAGGCCCTGCTGTCCAAGTTGGTGCATCATACGTAATATCTTCGGTACATGATATCTGTCCTGTAGGACTTGTAGGCAAGTTTCTTGGAAATCTGATTCCACTTGGATCAAATGCATCGTCTTGGTTTTCCATCGTAATCCTCTGGCTACATGAATTAGCTGGAGAAGATCCTTCTATACTATAAGTAGCTATTACAAAACCCTCACCACATGCATTGAGTTGAGGTGTAAAACTTACAGAAATCGCTTCATTTTCACATATATTATACAATGAAGCGGAACCAATCATATTTTCATCCGTATAATCCATATCACAATTAAGTGTTACATCTGGAGGGCACACAATAGATGAAGCACTTCTACCTTCAACTCTCACAGTTACCCATGTTTCGTTGTAGTTGTCATATTCACCTGCATCAAGTACATCGCCGTCTCCGTTCATATCAACGAAATCTCCGTAGAAGCCTGTATTGTTACCATCATCGAATACTCTCATTCTTACTGACACTAATCCGAACTCTACTCCTGTTACCTCATCTACCTGATCGATATCTGCACAACAGAATGAAACGTAACTTCCTCCATCTGGATCATAGTTACTTGCGTTTGGATTTGGTGATCCATCACTTGGGTGACCATCTGCATTGAATGTATCGTTTCCGCTTACATCACACGCATCGTCTTCTCTTGCGATTTCAACCTTCACTGAACTACTACATCCGTCATAAGAACCGTTATTTATTGAGCTAACAAATACTTTTGCTTCTCCACTTGCATTTCCGTTCTCATCTGGTGTACCATTTGTTGTTAAGTTAACTATGACATTCGCTGTTGCTACTGGTACTGGTGGTGTAGCATCGAATACACTTACTTCTATCTCAGCGTTTGCAGTGTTTCCACAACAGTCACTTGCTGTATATGTAAATACGTTAACTCCTTGTGGTGCTCCAAATACTATCCAGAAATCACTTGAATTTGCTGATGTATTAGGTGCTAACAATGTTGTTCCTGCAGGTCCACTTACTGTATAAGATACATCTTCAGTACATGAATCCTTTAGTAATGTTGGCGCTGGCAATGAGAAATCTGCTTGACAGTTCCATGGGTTTACACTTACACTAAAGCCTTCTGCCTCAACTTGAGGTGCTTCTGTATCTGCTGACTCTATTACTTGTACATAAGTCAACGGATCAGCTGTAGGATTACACCAGTCAAGTACTGACCATGTTCTTATCACTTTTACATTACTACTTCCACAATCAGTTCCACATGTAGGTACTACCTGATCTGTATATGTAGTATAGAATCCACACATGCCGTATTCTACTGCCTGTAGGTATTCGTTACCGTCACATCCGATAGCTGGATAAGTAAGGTATGCGTACTGCGTTCCTTCATTTTTCTCAACTACATCTACGATACAGTTAGTAATGTCATTTGTAGATGGATCATCAAAATAAGCTTCGATTTCCTCTGGACTAGTACCTGTACCACATGGTAGAGATATTATAGCCGGTGGAGTTACAAACTGACTGAATGTTGCAGGTAGTAATTGATATTCTGCTACACAACTTGACAATACTGATCCGTCTTCTGCTAGTATACTAAATGTTCTAGTAATTACCTTACTACCACATATTTCTCCATCTGTAACTTCATCACTGTAATACGTAGGTACTTCACCATCACAGTTATCCATTCCTACTGGCGATGGAACTTCTATTACTCCATTAAGAATACCCTCTTCTTGGAAACATGTAAATAGACATTCTAATGGAGCATCTATTAGTTGAGCATCAGTGATTAATTCTACAACATAATCACCATAATCATTTCCATTATTATTAAATGTTGTTACTACAAGTATATACTGCGTTCCTCCTTGTAAGTCAACATCAAATTGGCTTAATAAACCAGCTCCACCATCATCGTTTGTCGCAACTAGGTTCTCACATGGTAATGTAGGATCGAAACTCGTCTCATATAATGCTAGGTAAGAATCTACCGTAGCGCCACTTGGGGCAATGAAACTTACCACCTCAAAATCACTATCCGCTCCTGTAACTATCAAGAACTCGTGTGTTTGATATGCAACAGTTGCAAACGATGGATTACAGTTAGCTGGATTACCATTGGGTCTATTAAACATTGGGCTATCAGCATTCAACGTTCCTGTAAATGGAAGATCAATAAAACTTGTTGATCCTGGTGGACAGCTTGTACACTCAAGTGTAGGACTAAAGTTATCTTCTACAACAATTGTATTCCAACAGCTATTTCCAGTATCTGGATCTGTTACTGTTACTATATATGTTCCTGAACTTGTTACTGTCTGACCTTCTAATCCGTCAATCTCTACAATATAGTCATCATAACATCCGTAAGGTCCTCCCTCTAACATTAGATCAGCACCAATAAATGCTTCACAATTTTGATCTAGAGATATATTCACATTATTATTACATACTAACGCTCCTATAGGATCTTGGTATTCTAACACAACTACATCAAATGAACATGTAGATACATTCCCTGAAGGATCACTAACCTCAAATGTATTAGTCGTTGTTCCACGCTCAAATACTGAACCTGAAGGTAATCCTGCTGTCTGTATTATTACATTACCTAGTGAATCTGCTAATAAACTACAGTTATCAGTTGCTGTTACTATAAAGTCAACTATCTGATCACAATCTCCTGGATCTAAGGCTATATTGATATCGAATATAGGACATGTTAAAACTGGTGCCTCTGTATCTTCTACTGTTACGCTGAATGAACAAGAAGAGGTATTACCTGATCCATCTGTAACTACATATGTATTTACCGTCGTTCCTAATGGAAATGCTTCTCCTGAAGCCAATCCTAATGTTTGTTCGAAAGTGACATCTAAACAGTTATCATCTCCTAAAACATCATACTCAAACACTGCACTACATTCTCCTAAATCGTTTTCTAATATAACATCAGCAGGACATGTAATCGTCGGTGCCTCTGTATCTTCTACTGTTACGCTGAATGAACAGGAAATAGTATTACCTGCTTCATCTGTAACTTCGTAAGAAGTAACTGTCGTTCCTAATGGGAAAAATGCTCCTGAAGCTAAACCTGATGTTTGTACAGGTGTGACATCCGAACAATTATCATTTGATAAAATTTCATATTCAAATACAGCACCACAAACACCATTATCGTTACTTAGAGTAACATCATCTGGACATGTAATTGATGGCGCCTCTGTATCTAATACTTCTACAACAATAGAACATACTGATTGATTACCTTCTTGATCAATTGCTGTATATGTGACAACTGTTTGTCCAACCGGATAATTATCACTAGCATCTGCTGTATTGTTATAATCATTTACAAAAGAATCTATTTCGCAATTATCTGTTGCTACTGGATTATTAAGCACAACATCAGCTGAACACTCACCTGCTTCAACATTGTCAAATTCCTGTGGACTAACTCTTCTTAACGAAGCATTATCCCATAGCATTGCACCTGGTTGATTCTCAAAGTTTAAAAATATAAGGACAGCTCTTGCAGTAACTGCATTTTCTGGGGCCTGTATACATCCACCAATATTTTCCCATTGATCTGCTACAGCAGGGGTAGTTAAATTATAGTCATCTAGAACTGTTCCAAATGGACCGTTTATTATGTTTCCACTAGCATCATAAAATTCTATCTTAACTTCACCCCAAGCAGATGCATTTATTTGATCGAATGATAAAGTAATTGCATCTGCGTCCATACATAGCCATTCTCCTGAAATAACATCAACATCTTGTTGTAATCCAGATATAAATCCAAATACTTTTGCAGTCTGAGCATATGTAAAGGCATCTTCAAAGGCAAACCCAAATGTTCCCCAATTTGCAAATACTGCGTTTGTCGGAAATGAACTTGGTGTCGTTATATCAGAGAAATCACCATTCACTAATAACTCCTCAGAGTTTGGACATTCTAGCTCAGGTCTCTCATCATCAGCAGCACATACACTAAAGCTAGCATTTGAAATCTCAACTACGATCTCTTCCGCAACTGGGTTGCCAGAGAAATCAGCTAAAGCAAATACAACTCCGTAATCACGTCCTGGAGTGAAAGCAAATCCATTTACAGCTGTTCCGTCAGCTTGACTTCCTCCTACAGAACAAATGCCTGGACCGTCTACCATCACGTCATATACCAATGCCCTTCCACCATTTCCTGGTGCTCCAGATCCATCTTCTATTCTTACTTCTAACAAGAATGGATAACTACCTGAGATTACATTGATATCTGCAGTAAGGCATACATCATTGATAAAGCCTGGTAAAGCCAAATTATTTACTCCACCTGATGCAAACGCATTGATAGCTCCGGCTGGAAGAGTATATGTACCCATACCATTTGAATAAGTAGGTGCTGCAATTGGTTGGTAACAACAGAAACCTTCACCAAACTGGGCAGCATCATTAAATTCATCTCCAGAAGATAAATCAATATCTATAGATTCTTCACATGTCTGACAGGATACACATTCTCCAGATGTAAGTGAACATGGTTCAGCTTCGCAGTTTCCAGAGAAATATATATTATCTAAGTATATATCTACTGGATTGACACTATTTGCACCATTAGCTGCAAATTTCATTTGGAATACTCCATCCCAAGTCATACCAACGAAGTCTGATTTAGGCAGAGAAATAGTAGTCCATTCTCCAGATTCATATGGTACATCTACTAAATACTCACCAGTACCAGAGGCATTGTTTATAGGACTTACTTGTAAGAAAGTCGCCGCTGGATCAGCTGCCGTCCAAACATCAAAATTTAAAAACTCCTTGTCTGAAAGGTCAGTAGTATTTAATTCTGTTCCTTGATAATTAAAATTAGGATAAGCTAAAACAACATCTCCTGTACCAGGATCATACGCAGGATCTACTAAGGTATGACCAGACTGACCCCAGTTTGGATCGTAGTTGGTCGCAATGTTAGTAGAGTAGTAGTCACCATATATAGAAACTACATCTGACTCAGGACATTCCGGATCTGGTGCATTATCGGTAGGAGCTGTAACTACAGCAGGTGCACAAGTAGAGAAAAATATGTTATCTAAATACAAATCTACTGGCACAGTACTTCCCTCACAATTGGAAGCGAACTTTAATTGATAAATATTATCCCAAGTCATGCCAATAAAATCACTTTTTGCTAACACCACATTTGTCCATTCTCCAGAAACATATGGCACGTCAACAAGATATTCTCCATTAGGATCTTCTATAGCAGTTACTTGTAAGCATGTCTCAGCTGGATCAGCCGCAGTCCAAACATCAAAATATAAATAATCATAATCCGAACTATTACTGTAGAGTAATTCTGTTCCTTGATAATTATAATTAGGGTAAGCTAAAACAACATCTCCTGTACCAGGATCATACGCAGGATCTACTAAGGTATGACCAGACTGACCCCAGTTTGGATCGTAATTGATAGCAATACTAGAATCGTAGGCATCACCATAAACAGATGCTACATTTTCTTCAGGGCAGGTAGGCTCTGGTGCATTTGTGGTAGGTGCCGTGGCTGGAGGACAACTTGGGTCCGATAGCGAAAAGTAAATATTATCTAAATAAATGTCTACTGGATTGACACTATTTGCGCCATTAGCTGCAAATTTCATTTGGAACACCCCATCCCAAACCATACCAACAAAATCTGATTTAGGTAGAGAAACAGAAGTCCATTCTCCAGATTCATATGGTACATCTACTAGAAACTCAGCAGTACCAGAAGCATTATTTATAGGACTTACTTGTAAGAAAGTCGCAGCTGGATCAGCTGCCGTCCAAACATCAAAATTTAAAAACTCCATCCCTGAAAG
>DDCY01000029.1 GCA_002335865.1 Saprospiraceae bacterium UBA1994 | reverse complement strand
AAAATATCTGTAAGTGCACCAGATGGATCTTCAAGTAATGATTCTACTGTACCTTCTGGTAAAGCCGCAAATGCAGCGTCTGTAGGAGCAAATACTGTAAAAGGTCCATCTCCCGATAGAGTTTCCACTAGACCAGCCGCAATTACTGCTGCCTCTAATGTGTTATGGTCCTCACTATCAACTATAATATCAACAACTGTTTGGGCTGTCAATGACAGAGATAAAATTAATGATAAGATTGTGTAGTAAAATGTTTTCATAAGTTTGATTTTGGATTAGGTAATCTATTTTATACACTTCTTATGCAGCTTAAATGCAAATAGTTGCTTTTGGTCTAAAAAAACATATTTACTATACCAATAAAACGTTAGAAAAAACACTATTTAACTAGTCTGAAAAGAAACTTGCGCTGACAGCAATGCTAATGCTTAAAAATAAATATTATCTATTCGACGAACCATTCAGTGGTGTTGATTTGGATAGTAATATCATCATCAAAGCCATTATACGTAAACTAAAAGTGTTATGAAAGACGGTAATCATTACATCGCACATATATGATACATTGACAGAAGTGTGTGACAGTATCCATTTATTGGACAAAGGAAAGATTGCTCAATCTGTAACACCTGATGATTTTAATCTATTGGAGAGTATGCTCGAAGGTTATACTGTGGATGGATTAATAGATCGGTTAGAGTTGAAGTAGGAAGTAAAAAGATGAATTTTATATAAAAATATTACACATAGATTTTATCATAAAATCCATATATACTTCTAAAATAATTTATAAATCTGTTAAACTGCAGTTACATTCTGACAGACATATTCTTAATCGACTCCAATGCTTGCTCTATATCCCATATCAAATCAGATTCATTTTCTATTCCAATGGATAGCCTTACGAGATTTTCAGTGATACCCATTTGGATTTTAGCGATAGGATCTACTCCGGCATGAGTCATACTGCAAGGATGCTGTGCAAGACTCTCGGTGCCTCCAAGACTTACAGCCAATTTAAATAAATTTAATGCATTGAGAAACTTAAATGCTTCAGCTTCTCCACCTTTTATTTCTATAGATATCATTGCTCCGGGTGAGCTGTATTGTCTTTTGTATATATCGTAAGATCTACTATTAGGCTCCAAAAGATCTAAATAATGAACCTTAGTGATCATATCATGATCTCTAAACTTTTGGGCAACAGCCTTAGCATTTTGCATTTGCTGATCCATACGAATTTTTAGTGTCTCGAGACTTCTAGTGAGTAACCAACATGTATTAGGGCTTGCCATATTGCCAAGGAAAGTCCTAAGAATTTTCACTCTATTCATATGTTCTTGTTTTCCCAGTACGGCTCCTGCGATAAGGTCACTATGTCCTCCGATATACTTGGTGGCTGAGTAAATGACTAGATGCGCTCCATGCTCCATAGGATGGCACCATATAGGTCCCATATATGTATTGTCTACTGCGAGAATGACCTCTTTTTCTTCAGTCTTATACATATCGCCGATTTCTCTACACATACTAATATCCATCACTGCATTAGTAGGATTGGCAGGCGTTTCTAGATAGATCATTGCAAGCTTATCCGCTTTGCCCGTAGCTTCTATCATTTCTATAATGTCTTTTTTATTGTGATCAGCTCGGATACCTACAGACTCTACTCCAATACGAGGAAGAAGATGATTTATAAAATGATCGGTACCGCCATATACTGGAGAGCTGTATACTAGAAGATCTCCAGGCTTGAGAAATTCCATTAATACAGTACTTATAGCAGACATACCACTTTCAAATACTGCACAATCATCCGATCGATCCCAAAGGCATAATCTATTTTCCAGTATCTCCAGATTAGGATTATTGATTCTACTATAAATCAATCCTTGCTCTTCATTTTCTCCTTTACTTCTCAATCCATAAGCTACTTCGAAGAATGCTTTACCTTCTTCGGCAGTCTTAAATACAAAAGTAGATGTTTGAAAAATAGGTGGTTTTATGGCTCCTTCCGAGAGTTCTGGTTTGTAGCCGTAGCTCATCATCAAACTTTCCGGTGAATAGTTGTGACTGTTGTTCTTCATAGCGTACTGGGTTTTGATGAAATATTATTCTTAAATTTAGAATTACTTATATTAATTTTCTGGGTATAAGTTGATATAAAGACTATTATTCAATATATATGGAATAAAAAGAATATTTTGCATGTTATAAGTAATTAATAATCATCAATACAGAAAAATATTCGCTATGACTTATAATCTAGATGCTACTGACCGTAGAATCATCAACTTACTAGAGCAAGATGCTAAGATGACTATTAAGGATATTGCAGCTCAGCTTAATATGTCTACTACACCTATTTTTGATAGAATCAAACGATTGGAGAGGACAGGTTACATCAAAGGTTATACAGCAATCGTAGATAGTAAGATGATGGGTTTTAACTTAATAGCTTATTGTACGGTGACACTAGAGACGCATCATAAAGAGCACATCCAACAGTTTGTTAACGATGTACAGCTACTAAGTGAGGTTATTGAGTGCTATCATATAGCAGGTCTATTTGATTATCTTCTAAAGATTTACGTAGAGGATATGAATGACTACCAACTATTTATTAGTGAAAAGTTGGCTTCTATCAAGAATATTGGAAAAGTACAGAGTTCTTTTGTAATGACAGAGATTAAGAATGTGTCCGCTCTACCATTGTTGTAGTTTATCGTTTTAAACTTTTGGTAACGATAAAACGTATTACTTTTCTTAACTTCATTTTAGGTTTGTTTAACAAAAAACTATGATCTTGAAATAAGTTAATCCCTTTGAAAATTAGTTTTGTTCAATAAGTCTTTCAAATACTTCTATACTAATCAGTATTTAAATCAATATATATAATGATTAATCCAAATGAACTCTGGGTAGGCGATACGCTCCAAGTAATATCCACAGGGATAGTAGGTAAATATGATAGTCATAAAGGGTCCATTGTGATTATAGATTGTAAAGGGAATAAAATCTCTGCCGATAAATCTAATATAAGGACGTATACGCAGCCTAAGCAAGAGGTGAAAATTGCATTTGAAGATGAGGTGGTGCTTAAGTCAAAAATAAAATTCAACGATACTTTAGATCTACATCTCAATATACTAGCTCCGCACATGGAGCATCAAGAACAGTCTCGCATCCTTGATTTCCAGATAGAGAAAGCCAGACAATTTGTCGAAGATGCAATTGAAAATAATCGTTCTAAAATTCTTATAATCCATGGTAAAGGATCAGGAGTGCTCAAATCCGAGACACTAGAGATGCTAAAAGATTTCTATAAAGTGCGATATATATTTGATAAGAATGATGGTGGTGCCACAGAGATATGGCTTGATATATAGTGTTAATTCATTCATATTTTGACGAATTAGTTGGAATCAATTATTCAAAAGCCTTATCTTGACGAATATATGAGAGGTCTATCACATTTTATATTGTCTGTATTGTTGACTTCCTTAACTGTTGTGACCTTTTCCGCTCAGATTCCAGAGTTGAGATCTGAGATCGATAAGATCATCAAGTATGATACGGAGCTAGATATAGATAACAATCCTGGCTTCATCATATCTATAATCGATCAAGATAGTACGTTTCACATATCGTATGGTAATATTTACTCTGATAGCCCTTCATTACCTACTGCGTATGATATATACGAAGTAGGCAGTATTACCAAGTCCTTCACTGCCCTCCTTACGCTTGCATTGGAAGAGCGTGGATATTTCAGCCTCAAAGATCCGGTCAATAATTACTTAGACCGTAATCACCAAAATCCAAGACTTGGGAATATTACTATTCATGATCTTCTAGTTCATACTTCTGGTTTTCCAAAGTATCCAGATCTATTTGGCCGCAAGATGAAAAATCCACAGAATCCATATAAGAATTATGATAAGGGAGATCTATTGAACTACTACTCTGGATATATTTTAGATGATGAACCTAGAATTAAATATTCACATACTAATTACGCGCTTTTAGAGATCATATTAGAAAAGGCTACTGGGTCAGTGTTACAGCAATTGATGCGAAAATATATCTTCAATCCAATGAAAATGGATAATACATTCATGACTTGGAACAAAGAATCAGATATTGACCTCAGTCCTGGATATGATAAAGCGAGTCGAATAACAGAACCTTGGATGTTTAAAAGCTTTTTGGCATCGGAAGGTGTAAAGTCTACTGCTCAAGACTTATGCTCGTATATCAATTTTCAAGTGAATGATGATATTCAAGGAGGTCTATCCAATGTGATATCTAAAGCACAGGAGATACAAGTACCTAACAGCCTAAATGAATCTATATCGAGCGCTTATGGATGGCAAGTCTTTTCAAGAAACAAAGATGGGTATCCTATCTTTACCTATACAGGACGTACATCTGGGCATAATGCATTTATTGCTTTTGTCAAGGAAACTAAAACGGCTGTTATTATATTATCAAATAGTGTACTTGGTACTGAAGATCTTGGTCTACAAGTACTCCGCTTGATTAACTACAATTGGAAACGAAAAGTATAATATAACTTAATGTCTAAAAAGAATAAACAACAAGCACTAACTTGGGATGCATTTCAATCTCTAGGAAATCCAGAGAATGCACCTGATTTACCAAAAGAAGAATCTTCAATTGATTCTAGCACCAAAAACAAGCAACGTATCCGTGTATTGCTAGATAAAAAACGCCGTGGAGGCAAATCTGTTACTCTTATAAAAGGGCTAGATGAATCTGAAGGATATATTTCAGAACTAGGGAAAAGACTCAAGAAAATTTGTGGTGTCGGTGGAAGTGTAAAAAACGGAGAAGTCATCGTCCAAGGCGACCATCGAGATAAAGTGATTCAGTATTTGATAGAACAAGGATACACAGACTGTAAGAAGAGCGGAGGATAGTCTTTCTAGAATATAAAGGGAATAAAATTTAATACTCATAAACAGTGAATTATTTTTCCTTATTCTTAAATATCCCTCAATAGAAATAATTTGTGATTATCTGTCAAGATTTGACACACTATTAGTATTGACGCTTTATGTTAGTATGTTCCCAATTATTTCAAAACAACTAGGATAGTTAAGTGGAAATAATCTATTTGCCTTTGAGTTTCACGTTTCATCCCTGTAGGAAGACAATCTTGTGAAATACTTGTAAATAGAATGAAGAAAATGCATTTAGAGAGTAATAAAAGATTCTTTTTCATCCTGATTTGTCTATTTATTTTACTCAATATTAAAGAATACAAATATCAAGAAAGCTAAATGTAGGAGTAGGAATATTTCAAAAAGTTGATTTCTGTTTTAGGAATCGGAGGATTACTTTAATAATTCACTCATCTCACTAGCCAATTCTTTAGCCTTTTGTCCTGCAACTTCAGCAAAGTCTTCGCTATCACCACCGGCATAAATGATACCTCGGGAGCTATTGACTAATAGACCACAATGGTCATTCATACTATGCTCACTTACACCAGATAGACTTCCACCTTGCGCACCTACACCGGGTACTAAAAAGAAGTAATCTTCAGCTAGGGCTCTGAGTCCTTTGAAATTTTCTGGATGTGTAGCACCTAATACAAACATTAGATTGTTAGGATTTCCCCACGATTGTGCTTTTTCGATGACATGCTCGTGAAGTGGTTTACCATTAGAAATAAGGTGTTGGAAGTCATTGCTTCCTTTATTAGAAGTAAGACCAAGGAGGATTACCCATTTATCATCAAAATCTAAGAAGGGAGAAACTGAATCGATTCCCATATATGGGGCGATCGTGACCGAATCAAAGTTAAAATATGAGAAGAATGTCTCTGCGTACTTCCTAGATGTGTTACCTATATCTCCTCGTTTAGCATCAGCTATAGTAAATATGTTGTCCGGGATATAGTCCATAGTCTTTTCTAGGCTCTCCCACCCTTTTGGACCGAGTGCTTCATAAAAAGCTATATTTGGCTTGTAGGCTACACAATGATTTTTGGTAGTATCTATGATTGCTTTATTGAACGCGAATATCGGATCTGGCTCTGAGAGTAAATGCTTAGGAATTCGTGATAGGTCTGTATCTAATCCTACACAAAGATAAGATTGCTTTTTCTTGATCTCATTATATAGTCCTAATCTATTCATAGGAAATGGATATTTATGCTACACCGTTGATAGCTGTTACCTTCTTTATTTGTGGAAGCTTCTGCCTAATAGCTTGCTCTACTCCTGCTTTCATAGTCATCGCTGACATTGAGCAAAATTCACAATTACCCATCCACTTCACTTTGAGTTCCATATCGTCTGTGAGTTCTACCACCTCGATATTACCTCCATCCACGATAAGGTGTGGTCTGATTTCATCTAGTGCGGCATTGATTTGATCCATCAATAGTTTATCTATTGTTAATGACATATTGCAAATTTACTAATTTGTTAGTTAGGGCGTCGGTTTAGAAGAAAGTTCTTAAAAAAAATTATAACTCAGTAATCTTAATATTTTATCTAGAAACAATAGGACATCAAAAATCATCTTAATTTAAGGATGGCAAGATCGGCTATCATATTAGTTCACCATCTTTACCACAGTAGTCGCTTCTTTGTCCTTATTACGCTTCTCCACTTGCTTCATTAGATTCTCGGTAGAAGTTACAAAATATTGTCTCGCAGGATGATCCATCTGAGTTATTATAGGCTTCCCTTGATCTCCACCTTCTCTTACTGCTTGTACTAAAGGTATTTGACCGATAACTTCAGTCATTGCTAACTCAGCTAACTTTTGGCCACCACCATCGCCAAATATCATGTATTTGTTTTCAGGGAGTTCGGCCGGAGTGAACCAAGCCATGTTCTCTACAACACCTAAGATAGGTACTTTCACATTATCCAATTGGAACATATTCATTGCCTTGACTGCATCTATTACTGCTACATCTTGAGGTGTGGTGACCATCACTACTCCTGTCACTGGTATCGTCTGTACTAACGTCAGTTGTATATCTCCTGTTCCTGGAGGTAGATCTATCACTAAGAAATCTAGTTCAGGCCATAAACAATCATTGATAAATTGCTTGATGATACCACCTAATCTGGGACCTCTCAATACTACTGCTTGTTCTGGCTCAATGATAAACCCAATGGATATAGTATATATACCGTGAGCCTCTAGAGGTTCTAATTTGTTTTGTCCGTAAAGCAACTTTACTTTAGGGCGTTGACCTTGTAAGCCTAACATAGTGGGTATAGACGGCCCATAGAGATCTGCATCTATCAATCCTACTTTGTAACCTTTTTGTGCCAGACCTAATGCCATATTAACACTTACTGTCGACTTACCTACGCCACCTTTACCAGAAGCTACTGCTAATACGTTCTTTATCTGATTAAGCGTATTGGTCTTACCTTTAGTATTGCCTTGCTGCGGTACGATATGTATATTTACATCTGCATTCGGATATTCCGTATTGATTGCTCCAATACATGCAAAGTTGAGTTGCGATTTGATATTTGCATCTAAATTAGGCACATTGATACTGAAATTAACTACCTCACCATTGATACTAAGTCCTTCAACCATTTTCATGGAAACGATGTCTTGTCCAGTTACCGGATCCATTACTGTGCGAAGAATGTCTACTATTTTATTGTTGTCTATCATTACTTATATAGCCTTCAATAGGCCTTTGTTGATCGATTCGTAAAAATAGGCTTTCGACCTATCTTTTTACCATAACTGTCCTTCTAATTATAGTGTTTGAAACAGTGACGCAGCAGAAGGAATGGAGGTTCATAGATTTATCCCTTCCGAAACATTTAATTCTTTAATTCAAATTGACTTTGATATAGTAACTCTACCTCAGAATCTTCGACTTTATTCTATCTTTACCTAAGCAAAGTTTATTACTATATATGCAGGTCCATAGAGATCCAAACAACTTACCCAAATTTATTAACCCTGTCGTTACGATCGGGTCTTTTGATGGTGTGCATCGTGCTCATCTCAAGATATTAGATCGCGTGCTTAGTCTCGCAGATGAAATTGATGGTGAGAGCATCTTGGTTACCTTCCATCCACATCCGCGTAAGATCATCTTTCCTAAGGACGACACGCTTCAGCTACTCAATACGTTAGAGGAAAAGTTATTTATTCTCAAAAGTATAGGTTTAGATCACGTAGTCATAGTACCTTTCTCTGTAGAATTTAGTCAACAAAATCCGCGTGAATATATTGAGAAGTTCTTGATTGATAAATTTAATCCTAGATATATCGTTATTGGTTATGATCATAGATTTGGACTCAATCGCGGAGGGAATATAGAACTACTGAAACAGTATAATGAGCAATTTGGAATCATACAGATTCAACGTCAGGAGTTAGAAGATATTACTATTAGCTCCACTAAGATTCGTAATGCACTTAATGAAGGTCGTATAGATACAGCAAATAGCTACCTTATAAGACCTTACATCATTCAAGGTAAAGTGATACATGGAGATAAAATAGGTAAATCCATTGGTTATCCTACTGCTAATATCAATGTTGATGATAAAGATAAACTTATCCCTAAAGAAGGTATATACGCTTGTTATGTAGTAATTGAAAATGAACGATACCAAGGAATGTTGTATATAGGAAATCGTCCATCTCTAAAGTCAAATGTAAAACCCGAAAAGCGTATAGAAGTCAACATATTCGAATTTAAAGATGAGATTTATGATCAAGATATAAGACTCGAGGTTATTAATTATATACGTGAAGATGAGAAGTTTGACAATATGAGACTTCTCACTGCACAACTTGCCAAAGACGAAAAAGCGGCGAGAACAATATTCGATATTGAGTATGAAGAACCGATAGAATCATCAAATTGTACTGTAGCGATTCTCAACTATAATGGGGAGCATTATTTGGAGTCTTATCTGCCAACTGTCCTCTATAGTAGTACTGCACTGACAAACTATACTGTAATCGACAATGGAAGTACTGATGGATCTTTAGAATACCTTGAAGATTGGCATCCAGAATTAGAGTTGGTTAGATTAACGAAGAACTATGGCTTTGCAGGTGGATACAATAGGGGGCTCAAACATGTAGATTCAAAATATACAGTAATACTCAATAGTGATGTAATTGTCGAGAAATATTGGTTAGATCCAATATTCGATATGATGAATACAGACAAAGAAATAGGTATAGTACAACCCAAGATACTATCACTTGAAAAGAAAAATGAATTTGAATATGCAGGTGCAGCAGGCGGATGGTTAGACACTCTTGGTTATCCCTTTTGTAGAGGTAGAATATTCGATACTCTAGAAGAAGATAATGGACAATACAACACTACAGAAGAAGTCTTTTGGGCAAGTGGAGCAGCAATGGTAGTAAGGACAAAACTATTCAAAGCCTTAGGTGGATTTGATAAAGATTACTTTGCTCACATGGAAGAAATCGATTTCTGTTGGAGAGTAAAAAGAGCAGGATACAAAGTAATGATATGTGCAAATAGTACAGTTTATCATCTTGGTGGTGGTACATTAGATTACGGTAATCCACATAAGACTTTCCTCAACTTTCGAAACAATCTTAATACACTTTTAAAGAATGAAAGTATTAGTGCCTTGCTGTGGAAATTTCCACTAAGATTAATATTAGATGGAGTCGCGGGGATAAAGTTTTTGGTTTCTGGTAATACTGCGTCAACAGTTTCAATTCTGAAATCTCACTTTTCTGTATATCGAAGTATGGCGCATACATTAAGAAAAAGAGTACTGTACAATAGACTTATTAAAGGAAATAGAATTAATCACGAATCAAGATATGGTAGATATAGCGGTTCTATATTGATTGCATATTATCTTAAAGGACGCAAGAAATTTAACGAGATTGTATCAAATAAATCATGAATACTCTGACTCAGTCAAGGGTCTATAATATATGAAAAAAGATCACGAAATAGTATTTGAGGATGACCACATTGTTGTAGTCAATAAGTCAGCCGGACTACTTACAATCCCTGATAGGTATCAGCATGACAAACGTAATTTGTCAAGTTTAATGATAGAAAGGTATGGTGAGATTTTTGTAGTGCACCGTATCGATAGAGAGACTAGCGGACTTATTATGTTTGCCAAGAATGGAGAGGCGCATAAAGAATTGTCAGAGGCATTCATTGAGAGGAAGATCCAGAAAACTTATTTAGCTATTGTCCAAGGAACACCTACTCCTCTAGAAGATAGAATTGAAACTTTCTTGGTAAAATCTGAAACTGAAAGAAGTAAGATCATCGTATTCAAAAAAGGTAAATGGTCTATTACGGATTACAAAGTGCTAGAAAGCTACGATCGTAAATATAGTTTAGTCGAAGTAATCATACTCACTGGACGTACGCACCAAATTCGTGTACATATGAAGCATATAGGTAATCCTCTATTAGTAGATAGTAAGTATAACAATAAAGAGGAATTTAAACTTTCTGAAATTAAGAAGCGTAAATTTAGATTGGGAAAGGATCAGGAAGAAAGACCATTAATTACGCGTCATACTTTACACTCCGCTAAATTAGAATTTGATCATCCTATCACTGGCGAACATATGGATTTTGATATCCCTCTTCCGAAGGATATGAAAGCAGTAGTAAATCAGATGCGGAAAGTGGTAGGGATTGTGGGGTAGATAATTTGGGCAGTTGCCATTTTATTAATCTAGTTTAAATCTACTCGGCACAGTGCAAGTCACTTTGAAGAGACACAAATGCCAAATAGCTTGATTCATGTCGCTTATGAATGTTATAGAAATGAAATATTGTTTATATTTCTTGCTCTGTACAGCCTCGATTTCCTGTAATACTAAATCACAGATTTCTTATTAAATATTTATGCAGGATAATTTCAAGTATGTTTATTTTTCACGTTTCCTTTCGAAAGGTCGTTATCGCCTCTGATTATCCACTCAATAGTAATAATTAGATTTTGTAAACGCACAATAACGTTTGGTCTCCATTTTTAGCATACTACTGCAATACATAGTCTACTTGTTTTATCTTTCAAAAAAAAAAGTCACGCTCTTACTGATCGTTCCACTGTTCTACCCTATCTCTATATCTATTCTCACTAAATTTCCAATCATTGATATTATAGTTTGATTCTATTACCTCTTGTGCATCTTCGGATATTAAATTTGCAAACAGATCAAACCCAAGTTCAGATTCTAAATCATCAATAGACATGGCATATTCTTGGAGCTTATTCTCACTTCTTTCGTGAGGTATAACAAATGCAATTCCTTTTCTTTTCGGTTTATCTATATCAAGAATCACTTTGTAAAAAGCCGAAGGTACAGTAATCTTGCTCTCTTTTCCAATAGTTTTGAGTTTTGGTCTATTGAGCATAGGACCTGTGACTATATAAATTCGCTTGTCACTAAATGCCCAGTCACGAACTTGTTCTTCTAGTTCTTTCCAGATACCATTATTAAAAACGCTTAACTGCGGACTCATATTACTCATGTAAAATGACTCTTGCATTGCCAATTCATTGAACGCCATATCGCCTGCGGTTGCCATATGTCCACGAGTATATCCACTATGGCTATAATCTCTATAGAATGCAGATAGCGTGCTTAAATCATAGTCAGTCTTATATTCTTTAGCTCTTTTTACATTCTTCACTTTGAGAGATTTACGAGTCAGTTCGTATGCGACCCATTCCGCTTGTTCATGCTTCTCTAAGTATGAAAGTGAGTAATGTTTGTGATGTACTATCTCTCCTTTGCTTCCACTCGGCAAAAAATATACTTCCCCAGTCTCTGATGAATTGGGTATATTATATTCATCATATAGTCCTTTCTCTTCGACGTATTTCTTGCTATTGATATATAGAATACCAATAATTATTACTATTCCAATAGTGAAAGAAAAATATCTAGCTAAAGTAGACTTAGCTCCATATCCGGTATTATGATTCTTTCTAAACTTCGCCATTGATCTCTACTAATTTTCTTGCCATCATTAAGTCCTCGTAGGTATCAATACCTATTGCTTGATAGCTAGTTTCTTTGGCTAATATATCATATCCATAATCCATCCAACGTAATTGCTCAAGTGATTCATTTTTTTCTAAATCAGATACTGGCAACTCGATTAATTGTAAAAGAGTATCTCTACGAAATCCATATATACCTATATGTTGATAATACTTTGATTTTTCTATCCATTCACTATATGGAAGATCTCTATGGGCCGGTATCGCTTGCCTACTGAAGTATAATACTTTGTCTAATTGATCACGAACTACTTTTACCACATTAAAGTCATGTAGTTTGTGTTCATCTGTAATCTCTACACATTGTGTTACTATATCACTAGCAGGATCTACAAACATCTCTACCAAATCTGAAATCTGATCTGGATCTATAAATGGTTCATCACCTTGAATATTAATAATTACTTCGTAGTCAGGATATAGAGTAGCAACCTCTGCTACTCTATCTGTGCCACTTGGATGATCCTCTTTTGTCATTGCACAATCGAGCTTATGTTGCTCACAGTAATCCATAATTCTTTGATCATCGGTAGCGATAACTACTTTGTCAACGGCTTTACACTTTATCGCCTGATCATATACCCTATGTATCATAGACTTAGAACCAATCATCTCCAGTGGTTTACCAGGCAATCTTGTAGACGCAAATCTTGCTGGTATTACGACTAAGACATTAATGAATTCTGACATTTTGATTTATTAGTTTGATTGATAGCTACTTTCGATGACTTACTTTTATGGATCACGATTAAATACGTTTTTTATGAGTATACTTAAAATCCAATGCATTCGTTTTGTTAATAAATAAAGTATAACGTATATATAAGACATAAAGATAATCTTATATAAGATAGTAGTAAAATCGTTGACTGAATAATAGAATTCAATGTCTTTCAGCAAAATATTTAAATTTGAAAGCTATACAGAACAAGATATCTATCTTGCAATACTATCAATGGTATCCAATTTTCAATTGAATCTAAAATCATACAAATAATAGCTCAAAAAAAAATCTTGTCTCACCCCCAAGTATAATGATATCATTATTATCAATCATTTACATATTATGAATTATTTTAATATATTTGTTGTATTAAACTACTAAACCTTTCGTATAATTGGTATATACTCATCTAATTGAATTTGAGTGAATTAGATCATTAAGACGAGAAAAAAGAAGGCCTAATGCAATATAAATTTACCTTCATATTATTATTATGGACGACAATTGGTGCTTACTCGCAACAGATTAGTAACCCATTGTTTGATCAGGGATCTGAGGTTTTAATAGATCGCTTACCGGAGAATGAATTTTATTATACACACATTTTTCAACAGGGCCAAACTGTTTACAGTTTGGCTAAAACTTTCAAAGCTAGTGTAAGTGCGATTTACGCTATGAATAATTTAACTGCGAAATCGTCAATAAATATTGGCCAGACTGTAAAGGTTCCTTTTTCACTCAATGCTCTTTATACAGAGAAATCCTCCTCTGTACTATCTATCAACAAATTCGTTCCAGTATACTATGTAGCACAGCCTAAAGAAACGCTCTATCGAATCGGTAAGACATATTTTGGACAAGAGGTATCTATATTCTCCAAACGAAATAAGATCAATGGTACAGCTATCTATAAAGGACAGAAGTTACTCATAGGATGGTTGCCAATTGATGATCAAGGTTTAGTCGTAAAATTTAATTCGTCTATCGTGTTAGCTGATGATGCAAAAAAAGTTGAGATTTTAACAAAGAAGATAAATAATAAAAGACCTATTCGAGAAAAATTCACTACTACCATTGTTCCTTCAGAATTGATCACGAAGTCAGGAAATAAAGAAATGGTATCTAGTCCGAAAGAAATTAAAGAATTAATTGCAACAGCATCTGAAGAACTTTCTGACTCTCAAGCTATAAAACTAGAATTATCACCAACTACAAGAAAGCTTCATAGTAGGGGTATTGGTATTTGGGAACGTGATAGTCAAACAACGGAAAAGGCATTTGTACTACATCATACCGCTAAGAAAGGATCTATAATAGAGCTATATAATCCACAACTGAATCTACGGACTAGGGCAAAAGTGTTGGGAAGAATTCCATTGGAAACCTATCCGAGCGATATATCAGTTATAATGTCCAAGAAAGTAGCTAATTCTTTAGGCGCCTTGGATACAAGGTTCATGGTAGAGCTTACTTTTATAGAAGACATCAGGTAATTAGTTGCATTTCGGCACCTAATCTAAATCAAAAATTTCTTCGCAAATGATATGACGAACTTTGTTTTTCTTAAAACGTAGTGAGTAATCCAAATATCGATAGAATAGTAGCAAATCTGGGTTCGTTGACTTATAAATATTCTAAATAAATTTATACAGTATTACATATAATAAGATTAACAATTTTACTATGAAAATATTCGATGCTATAAAGGCAGAAGATGTTGAGACTTTGCAAGCAGTGATCGCTGCAAATCCTAACTGCCTTAATATTACTGATGCTAGAGGATTTACGCCATTAATAATGGCTACCTATATGGGAGCAATGGGTATCACCAAAGTACTTCTTGCGCAAAATATAGATATCAATGCTAAGGATGGATCAGGAAATACAGCATTAATGGGTGTATGCTTCAAAGGAGCCAAAGAGTATGCGGATATTCTAATACTTGCAGGAGCAAACTTAGATGATATCAATATGAATGGTACAACGGCACTTGCATTTTCAGCTAATTACAATAAGATGGATATGGTAAAATATCTATTGGATAAAGGAGCTAATAAATTAATAAAAGATAAGGAAGGTAAAACTGCTTTGGATCACGCCAAGAGTAAAGGATATGATACTATTATAGCGATGTTAGAGGGATGAATGAATTGTAATTATAGAGATTAGACCTTATCATAATGAATTAGCCATAAAAATAAGACTAAACGCTTTTTGAAGTAGAGCGGTTGATCTAATTAGCTTTTCTTCGGTTAATTTCGTCTCTTATTTTCGCTGCTTTCTCATAATCTTCGTTATTGAGAATATCTTCTAGCATTTTGTTCAGTGCCCCTACAGTAAAAGATTCGTATGAATCTGGTTCATTTACTTTAGATATTTTTTCAGTTTTAGAGTCTCCGGATATTTCTTCTTCCTCCTTGTCATCTAATACAACTCCGGCATTTTCCATTATAAATTCATAAGTAAAAATTGGACATCCATATCTTACCGCCATGGCTATAGCATCTGAAGTTCGACTATCTACATCGAGTGTTCCTAAAGGGCCTTCACAAACAAGTTGAGCATAGAAAATACCATCTAATAAATTATTGATTACGACCTCTTTGACTACGATATTGAAACCATCGAATGCATTTTTAAATAGATCATGAGTCAGTGGACGATTAGGTGTCATATTTTCTATTGCCACAGCAATCGCCTGGGCTTCAAAACCACCAATAACAATAGGCAGTCTACGTTTACCTTCTAGTTCACCTAATACAACGGCATAATTATGCGATTGTGTCACACTATGCGATAGTGCTACTATATTGAGTTCTATTTTTTTCATAGAGGGCTATGTGATCACTTAAAATCCAATTAATCTTAAAGCTCTAATAATTAGATTACAAAGTAAATGCAAAATCTCGTAATTAGCTATTTAGCTTAAATTTTTTCAATGCCTCTGTAAGCTTCGGCACAACTTCGAAGAGATCTCCAACCACTCCATAGTCTGCTGCTTTGAAGAATGGTGCTTCTGGATCTTTATTGATTACTAAAATTACTTTAGAACTATTGACGCCTGCAAGGTGCTGAATCGCACCTGAGATTCCAGAGGCAATATATAGATTAGGTTTGATGGCTACACCAGTCTGTCCCACATGCTCATGGTGAGGTCTCCATCCGATATCAGCTACAGGCCGAGAGCAAGCTGTTGTCGCTCCTAGTACTTGTGCTAATTCTTCTATGATACCCCAGTTTTCTGGACCTTTCATACCACGACCTGCTGATACTACAACCTCAGCCTCTGGTAACGGTACTATACCGTCTAGTGTCTTCTGCTCTCTTATAACTATTTTAGATGTTGGCACATCAATAGATACTGAAACTGAGGGTACATCACCACCTTCTGCAGTGAATTGTAATGAGTTACCCATTAAGGAAAGTACAGTCACATCAGATGTCACTTTATTGTATACCGTAGCTTTACCAGAGAATACGCCTTTACTGAATATATTATCGTCAGATGGTAAAGCATTTACACTACTTACTACTCCAGCATCTAACCTTACACCAACTCTTCCAATGATGGATTTTCCTGTGCTAGTTGCAGAAATAACTACGTGAGTTGCACCAATAGCTGTCGCTTGACTAGATATTGCTGCAGCATACTGCTGACTATCTACATTGTCAAAAACTCCATTAGCATCATGTAATACTTTTGTGGCACCAAACTGGCCTAATTGAGATGGGTTTACACTAGTACCCAGTACGAGAGCCACACATTCGCTACCCTTTTGTGCCGCTAACTTAGATGCGTAATAAACTGCCTCTTGAGCTGTCTTTTTGAATTTTCCTTTTGTTGATTCGGCTAAAACTAAAACTGCCATGATATATCTATATTTTTATCTTTTTCTATAATGAATGTGATGATTAAAGTAACAAAACGATTATATCGCCTTAGCTTCTTCGTGCAGAAGTCTTACTAGTTCTTCCATATTATCAGGATCTACAAGTTTCACTCCTGTCTTAGCATCTGGAAGCACATATTTCACGGCCTCTAAATGAGCATTAGCTTCTACCACTGGTATTAAGTTGAGAGGTTTACGCTTTGACATCATAATACCTTTCATATTAGGTATACGCTGCTCTGCTAATCCTTTAGCCGCTGATAAAACACATGGCCCAGTGACCGCCGCTACTTCTACTCCACCTTCTATCTCTCTAGTGATTACAGCAATATCGCCTTCCATTTCAAGATGAGATGCAAAAGATACGTATGGAAGATCTAGAATCTCAGCTACCATTGCTCCTACCTCTGATCCATTATAATCGATTGTCTCTTTTCCGGTAAATATCATATCATAACCTGCACTTTCTGCATGAGCAGCAATTTGCTTTGCTACGAAAAATGCTGATCCCACTTCCTCTGTATCTACTCTCACTGCATCATCAGCTCCTATAGAGAGGGCTTTCCGAATAATGATGTCGCTAGATGCTCCACCGACATTAATCACAGTCACAGTCCCTCCATATTTCTCCTTTAACTCTATAGCTCTGACTAATGCGTACCACTCATCGAATGGGTTGAGGATATACTGTACTCCTTCCGTATTGAACTGAGTATCATTATCTGTAAAACTAATTTTTGCAGTCGTCTCAGGCGTTCTGCTTATACATACTAACAACTTCATATTATATATTTAATCTATTATCTTAGTTTTTTGCACAAATATAAGTTGATTGACCAGTAATATTGCTATTCAAATGTCATATTCACAAACTATCCGTTCTTATAATATTTAACAAATATACACCATTTCTTAAAACTTAACTCAGAGTTAAATTTTAAGAAAATAATAGTATTTAGTTACTTGTAAAAGAAGCTAACGTTAAAAAAAATAAAAGGGGTAGCAGACTACTATGATGAAAGTGATAAAGTGATATTTGTTGAATAATTGATGAATAATACTTAAAATGATAAAAAAAAGAAATACATTTTTGTTAGTCACAAACATGTGGTAAAAAAATAAAGAATATTTTATAATTTCAGCTTAATAAAAATTTAAAGAGATGAAAAAACTACTTGTAATATTGTTAGTTGTATTCACAGTTAACTTAATATCTGCGCAGAATGATAACCAGAGTAACAACAACTCAGATCAGGAGACATTTAATAGAAAAGGTAGAGTACTGATAGAAACAGGATATAATTTGATCGGAGGAATACCAATTGGTGACGGTACAGGTCTTACTAGCATAGGAGATAAAGATGAATCATTTTCAGGATTTGGATTTAATGGAGGTTACTTTTTAAGTCAAAATTTCGCATTAAAACTTAGTTACACTAACCTAGGAGATAGAGATGATAGAATATCTTCTTTGGCTTTAGGAGCGAAGTATTACATAGTAGGAAAGGTACCTATTGAATTTAGCTTAGGAGCATTGACAACGGGTAATGGCGATTCGGAAAGTATAGAATACAGTACAATATCAGTCGGGTATGGAATTAGATTAGCAGATAACATAAATTTAGAACCGACGTTAGGCATATTTGCTGAAGATGAAGATGGCAGCAGTACATTCACGCTAAATTTTTCAATGTTCTTATAGAAACTTTTCAATACAGTGAGAGGCTATTTATTAGTCATGAAATAGCCTCTTGATTTTAGATGTTTAGCAATAATATTACTCTAGATTTGCAACATAAACTAACACTTCCTATATGACCGCTACTTCTCAAAGACTCGAATACCTTAAATCAATATTAGCTGAAGATTCTGATGATAGCTTTGTAAAATATGCAATTGCTAAAGAGTATGAGAAATTAAATAATCTGAAAACTGCTATTGAAAAATTTGAATTGCTTAGAAAAGAAGATTCCGAATATGTTGGTCTGTACTACCATCTAGCCCATATATATACTGAGATAGATGAAATTGAAAAAGCCTTAGAAATTTATGATGCTGGAATAAAGGTTGCAAAAGCACAAAATGATCTTCATGCCTTATCCGAATTAATGAATGCAAGAGTTAATGCTGAAATTTAGTAGGCGGCTGAGTATTATAGATTGGTAGTTAATACAGAGAGTAGAATTTTTACGCTCATTTTCATTTAAATATTCAGTTCATTTTCTTGATCTTATGCCAAAAATATATTTAGTTTGAATGGTATAAACGGCTCTATATGTATAATAGAATATCAATCATACAGAAGGATAAATAATAACCTACTTAATAAAACTATTGATATAAGTCATAGATAAAAAATTTCTACAAATTTTATTCCCATTGTTGAAATTATTCACGAAAGTTAGAATGCATAATGATGGCATATTTTATAGAAGTGCAATTGAATCCTTTGAAAAATACAATATACCCTCAAATACTCTAACCGACGGTCCTATCAAATAGATATCTACGAAGGCATCTTCATGTTTTTTACATCTTACAGATAGTTGCCCACCTTTAGTACTGATCTTTACTTCGTATTGACCATTGGGTTGATTGGTGTCCAATAGACTTGAGATCGCAACGGCTACGGTTCCTGTACCACATGAAAATGTCTCAGCTTCTACTCCTCTTTCGTAAGTTTGCATACTTACAAGATTCTTTTTAATTTCTGCGATATTTACGTTGATCCCTTCAGAATTGTAAGTACTGTTGTATCTAATGGTTTTTCCTTCTTGATCGATGTCGATCTCTTGTAGATTATCGAATCTTACATAGTGCGGCGATCCTGTATTCATGACATAGGCTTTACCATCTCTAGATACACTCGGAACTGAAATCATAGAGAGATAGACTTTTTCTTCATCTATGATAGCACGATGGAGGCCATCTACAGCCATAAACTGCATACTTCGCCCCGCAATCCACTCTTGATCATAAGCGAATTGGCTTATACATCTACCACCATTGCCGCACATAGAACTTTCGTTGCCATCTGAATTGTAGTATTTCATATAGAAATCAGACTTTTTATCCTCTTGGAGTAATATCAACCCATCTGCCCCTACACTAAATTTTCGGCTACACCATTTAGCTATCACATCTTGAGTAAGTAACTTCTCTATACTTTTATCACGATCCTCTATCATAATGAAGTCGTTTGCAGTACCATGATATTTATAAAATTTAATATTTTCCATAATTGCCTTTTTGCTAATCTACTCAAAAGTATTCGAGTCATTACAAATTTATCTGTAACGACTAGCTATATTTTCCAACTTTCTGATCATTTAAATTTGTAATTATTGTTATATTACTACTACTTATCAGTACTTTACACATTATATATCATCATAATGTATTATTTTTGTTTTGTTATTATATACTATAGTTAGTTGATTCCGTATTCCATACATACACTATCAGAGCACTGGTATACCTCAAATGCTTAAATATGATACACTAATATGAATACTTCTAAATTACTTCTTTTAGTCACATGTACTTCTTTAATCACTGCTACTATTATAGTAAGTGCTTATCATATGTTAGTGCAGCCTCAGCAAATTATCTATGAAACACAGCTAATTAAAGCTACGCAAACTGCGGAACGCGAGATCAATTTATCTCCTAGATTTCAGCAGTTATACGCATCTACTGCACCTACTAACTTTATATCAGCAGCTAAGAATAGTAAAGAAGCAGTAGTATTTATTAGATCTTTAACTAAACTAGAAGGGGGAAATATCCTCAACAGAGATCTTAGTAGTTCTACAGGATCAGGAGTGATAATATCTAGAGACGGATACATAGTTACTAACCACCACGTAATAAAAGATGCAGACATTGTAGAAGTAACTCTCAACAATAAAAAAGAATTTATTGCTCAGGTAGTCGGTTATGATAAACAGACGGATATGGCGGTCTTAAAGATAGAAGTAGATCAGTTGCCATATTTGTTATTTGGAAATAGTGATTCCCTACAAGTCGGAGAATGGGTAATTGCCGTAGGTAATCCATTTCGCTTGCAAAGTACTGTCACAGCCGGAATCGTAAGTGCCAAAGGACGAAATATAGATGTATTTGAAGATAGATCAGGAATTGAGTCATTTATACAGACGGATGCAGCTGTAAATCTAGGAAATAGTGGCGGAGCACTTATCAATACAAGAGGGGAACTCATAGGAATCAATACGGCTATCATGACGTTGAGTGGAAGGTACGAAGGGTTCTCATTTGCGGTGCCTTCGAATCTTGCTCGTAAAGTAGTGTCTGATCTAATGGAATATGGAGTAGTTCAAAGAGGCTGGATGGGGATAGAAATTGCAAGTGTAACCAACCAAATGGCCGAGGAGCGTGGACTACCCTCTGTAGCTGGAGTATTTATCACATTAGTCAATAAAGGAAGTGCTGCTTATGATGCCGGCCTTTTAGGTGGAGATATCATACTCAGTGTAGATAATGTGAACACTAATACACTATCACAATTTATGGAACAGATAGGACGACATAGACCTGGTGATATCATTACCGTATCCTATATACGCAAAGGTTTTATTAATACCGTTAAAGTTACTTTGAAAAATTCATTAAACAGTACAGACTTTGTTGCTGTGAGAAAAGATAAAGTATTACTTGATTTAGGATTTGAATTGAGAGATCTGTCGTCTTCAGAGTTATCAAAAAATACAACTGATGGTGTCATGGTGGTAAGTGTTTATCAAAATAGTACAGTAGGAAAGGCTAACATTCATCCTGGATATGTCATCACTCATATCAATAACATTAAAATTACTGATACACGAAAATTAGTAGAGTATCTCTCTAATCACTCAGGAGAAATAATTCTTGAAGGTTATTATAAAAATTATCCGGGATTATTTCCTTATATGTTTAGAAAGGATAATTAAAGCCAAGAAATTTTATTTTGGATGGACATTAGATACTAAAAACTATAATTCTAAAGAGTAAAAAATATGTTATTTATACAATACTTTAACTAATAAAATTAAGATGAATTCGATCTCTAAATCCTATTCCTCTTATTATTGTACTTTTAATAATTATAAGCATCCACAAGAATATTTGTAACCCACCTCTCACTCTCTTTTGTATTATAATTTGCCCAATGTTGGTTCAATTCCATATTGCTTTCTATTTCTCTATAAAAATTTCGAATTGGGCTTTTACGTTTCAAAGAGTTGGACAGTTCTTTTCGAACAGACTTATCAACAACCTGATCTAGAAAATCTTTCATAATCATAAGTTGAATTTTCTCACTAAGCTTATTCAATTTTACAAACTTCTCTATTTTTTTTTCTATCTCAATTTGAGTTTGTTTTTGAGCAGTAATCTCCTCCATATCTTCAATCGAGTTATCAATAGTTATGATTTTTGAAGTATACCTATTCATATAGCAAGTATTCCCTTTAGCTATTTCTCTAACTATTTCTCTGATTGCTGATTGCTGGACTGTTGATATAAATCTATTCATACTACTTGTTAAAACTGTTTTATTGACTACCCCTTCAGCTATCAGCTAAAATAAAAAGATTGTCTTTCGATTAACATTCCTTTTTTTTAATTCTTGTAGCCATTTTCTTTATATTATTACTAATGATTTCAGATAGTGAATTACATCTTCATTTCCCTAAATTTAATACCTAATTTATTCTGCACATCTATAACTTTTGACATTTCCCCAGGAATTATTAAGGCTATCGACTGTCCAGTTTTACCTGCTCTTGCCGTTCTACCACTTCTATGTGTATAGTAATTTATAAAATTTGGCAATTGATGATGTAACACAAAAGTGAGGTTGCTCACATCGATACCTCTCGCTGCAACATCTGTAGATACCAAAAATTGAAGCTTCTCATTTTTGAAAGCACGCATTACTTTATCACGTTCTTTTTGTTGCATATCACCTTCTAATGCATCCACAGAAAAACCTTTAGCTTGCAACAGTTTCGATAACTCTCTTGCTCCTGCTTTAGTTTTACAAAATATAATACCTCTCTCCTTCTGTCTTTGCTTTAGTATCTTTTCAATTAGATATAGCTTATCTTCTATCTGGGTATGTATATAATGATGCGAGATGTTTTTATTGACTTGTGCATTTTTATTGACTTCTACTCGTACGACATCAATAGACATGTAGTTGTTTACGATCTTTTTCACATCATCTGGCATAGTAGCAGAGAACAGCCAAATATTTCTCTTATCCGTATTGTATTTTAGGATTTTACTTATGTCCTCTTCAAAACCCATACTTAGCATTTCATCTGCTTCATCAAGTACTAATGTTTTTACATTACGAATATCTACGGCTATACGCTCTAACAGATCGATTAGTCGTCCAGGTGTAGCAACTATAATATGAGTTGGTCTTCTTAATGATTTTATTTGCTTTTCTATTTTCTCTCCTCCGTATACTCCTTCAACAAAAATATTCTCATCTATGTACTTAGTAAATTTAAAGAGCTGCTTTTTGATCTGTTGTACCAACTCACGTGTTGGAGCGATGATCAGTCCTTGCACTTCTGATTTAGTAGGATTGATTGAATTTAACATAGGTAACCCAAATGCCGCTGTTTTACCAGTGCCCGTCTGCGCCAAGCCTATTAAATCCGTCTTTGTTCCAAGTAGTACAGGTATTACTTCTTCCTGAATTTCAGTTGGATTTATGATATTGAGTTCTTCCAGGCTTTTTATATAGCCTTTACTGAGTCCTAGTTCTGAGAATGATGTCATAGTCGTATATTCTGGTGTAAAGGTAGTTTGCCAATTCGATTACCCATACATATTGCTATTTAAAGTGATAATGAGTGGAATGGAAACGAAGTGACTAATCTATTATGAGATACTAAATTGATGAATTATGATCTAATTGAGTCCTACTTACCATTATTATTGGAGTTAAATATGCAGAAATAATCAATTTTAAAGATGTTACTTCTTCAAACATTTCCCTCTAGGTTCATTCCCTTCATAAAGTACTATATCAGAATGTAGAAACTTTGCGGCATCTGCTGAATCCTGTACTTTAGTAGCACTACGATCTAACATTTCAGTTTCAAACTCTGTTAATATAATTTTTCTCACTCCTCTTTCTCTCCATTTAGAATAAGCTTGACATCCTTTTGCAATACCTCTCGCCAATGATAGAGCATCCAATAATGCTTGGTTGGCTCCTTGCCCTTTGAATGGACTCATAGGATGTGCTGCATCTCCTATTAAGGTAATCTGTTTACCTTTCTCCATCAATTCTGTAGTGAGTAATGCTCGATCATATACTGGATAGCCAGAGATCAGAGTTTCTTGTGTGGCTTCTATAATCTGAGGAATCGGATCGTGCCACTGAGTTCTTTTGCAAGCTTCTTCTTTGATTGCCAGAGGACCTTGTGCACTCAAATGTTTAGCCTCATCTTCAGACAGAGGAAAGCTCAATTGCCACATTATTGTATTTGAATCAAAAGGCATCATATAAATCCTCTCATTGCCGTTGACAGTTTGAAATACTGTAGCAGAGTCCAGTAAAGGACTCTCAAGTTCACCCAGAGCAGAAAGTGGGCAAATACCTAATATAACAATACAATCTAGGTAACGTAAAGGAGTGATATCTTCACCAACCAACAATCTTCTCATAGTACTACGAATACCATCGGCTCCAACTACAAGATCTGCCCTGGCGATTTTCACAGCTCCATCTACTTCAAAAGTAAGATCAACACCTCCACCCTCACATTCATTATAATCTATTAAATGATGACCCCAATGCACCGCTTCATGGCCGCCGAGTTGCTCAAGAAGTGACAATCGTAGCGACTGACGAGAGATATGTATATTGGTACGCTTAGGAGTTTTCTTTGTATCGGATTGGCTCCACTGTCTCATGCCCCATTCACCGATTACTTTTCCTTCTGTAGTATGTACTATATGTTTCGTTGATATCACGCCTTCCTTAAGCGAAAGGATACCCAATGCCTCTATTGCCTTACTCGCCTGCTGCAATGTTAGTCCATAGCCTTGAGATCTTGAATCGAAGTTACTATCTCGTTCATATAGGGTAAAAGGAATGCCACGGTGCAAACAAGCTACTCCCAACGCAACTCCTCCAATTCCTCCGCCTATAATTACTACATTTGGATAATTTTCTGTATCTGTTTTAGGAGGACTTGTTGAAGGAAGTAAACCTGTCCCTTTGCAAGTCTCACATTTAACTAGACTTCTCTTTGGTCGAACTAGTGGCGAAGCTCCGCTATTAGATTTTTCAAACTGCTCCAATGATTTTTGGAATGCAAGTTTTACTTTTTTGCGAAGCTTACGACTTTTTTTACCACGGCCTTGGCAATCAATACAAGTAGTCCAAAAAGCATTGTCTTTTTTCAATTCGTCTGAATCTATCACTTGTACTTTGTTTCACTACTAAGAATACTTTACAAAATGCTTATTACAAGCAGTACGAATATTGTACAATTAGTCAATTCATATATTAATTTATTCATCAATACTAACTTATACCTCTGCTAACTGCTTAAACTTTCCTTTACTCTTTCTAATTTTAACAGCTACCACTTTATACTCTGGACACATGGCTTCACTATCATGTACATCTCCAGTAATATTATTGATCATGATCTCCGGAAAGTGGAAAGTAGTACTTACTACACCAGATTTCACTTGATTAGTAATCTTAGCTTTGACATCTACCTTTCCTCTTGGACTTTCTAGACATACATAATCACCTTCAGAAATAAAATGCTTTGTTGCATCCTCAGGATTGATCATCAAATAGTCATCCTTCAATATTTCTACATTACCAGTTCTTCGTGTCATTGCTCCACAATTATAATGCTCTAGTTCTCTATTGGTAGTTAGAATATAGGGATAGTCTTTGGCATGAGATACCAATTCTTCTGTCTCTCTCCAGTTATTAAAAATAAATTGACCTTTGCCTATTTTGAATTCCGTTTGATGTAGTATTTGTGTATCTGTTCCATCCAGAGCTACTGGCCATTGTAAGCCATTATTACCTAGTCTATCCCAAGTGATCCCAGCGAAAAATGGAACAATTTGATTGATTTCATCTAACATTGTAGCCGCCTCATAATCAGGTTGCGCATATCCCATTCTATTCATTATATCTACGAGGATCTGTCCATCTACTTTGGCACCTTCAATTGGCTCTACTACTTGACGTACTGCCTGTACTCTTCGCTCACCATTGGTAAATGTTCCACTTTTTTCTAAAAAAGATGCGCCAGGTAAAATGACATCAGCCTGTAGGGCTGTTTCTGTCATAAATAACTCCTGTACTATTACTAAATCTGTATTATTGAGTGCTTTAATCACTTTCTGTGTATTTGGATCAGTCTGGACTACATCTTCGCCTATGATCCAAATAGCTTTTAATTTACCCTCTAGTGCAGCATCAAACATTTCTGGAATCTTGTAGCCAATATGGCTTGGTACATCGACTCCATAGAATGTATTATATCGTGCATTTACCTCAGGATTAGTGATATCCAGATAGCCTGCACCTTGATGCGGTTGCACACCCATATCTGCACTCCCTTGTACATTGTTTTGACCTCTCAAAGGATTTACTCCTACACCTCTCCTACCTATATTTCCAGTCATTAAAGCTAGATCAGCAATTTGCATTACAGTGAATGTTCCTTGGCTATGTTCAGTAACTCCAAGTCCATGAAACGACATAGCATTGGGTGCTGAAGCATAAGCAATAGCCGCTTGTCTAATCTCCTCTCTATTTACGCCGCTTATTTTTTCTAGTTTATTTAAATCTATATTAAATAATTCCTTTTTATAATCTTCAAAGCCCTCTGTTCTATTGTCAATAAAGTTATCATCCGCTAAACCTTCCTTAATAATATAGTACATCATCATATTCAGTACTGCAACATTTGTTCCTGGTCTCAATGCAATATGATGGGTCGCATAACGCGCTATTTCTGTGCGTCGAGGATCTAAGACGATAGAGACATTTCCTGTCTTCATAGCAAACTGTTTGAGCTTAGCACCCGTTACTGGGTGAGCATCAGTCGGATTGGCCCCAATGACCAAAATGCAACTGGTATCTTTGAGATCATCTATAGAATTGGTAGCTGCTCCTGTACCAAAAGTTCTTTGCATACCAAGAGCTGTTGGCGAATGACATACTCTAGCACAACCATCAATATTGTTAGTGCCAACTGCCGCTCTCATAAACTTCTGCATCAGATAATTCTCTTCATTGGTACATCTACTTGAAGAAATACCTGCAATAGAATCTGCACCATACTCTTCTTTATATCCCTTTAGTTTTCCTGCTATATAATCGTACACTTCATCCCAAGATACTTTTTCAAAAACTCCATCTCTTTTGATCATCGGAGAATTTAATCGCTCTGGGTGATCATAAAACTTAAAGGCATATCGACCTTTTAGGCAGGTATGTCCCTGATTAACTTCGGCATCATATGGTGCTTGTATACTTAATATTTCGCCATTATTAGTAGAGATATCTAGATTGCAACCAACACCACAATAAGTACAAATTGTCCTTATTGTTTCTGTAGCTTCAATCGCTTTGGATTGAAAAACATCAGAAATCGCAGACGTTGGACAAGCCTGAGAACAAGCCCCACAACTTACACAATCTGATTCCATAAAACTCTGATCTATTCCTTTGATGATTTTAGAATCAAAACCTCTTCCAGACATACTTAATACGAACTCCCCTTGTACTTCATCACATGCTCTCACGCATCGATAACAATTAATACATTTTGACATATCTGAGGTCATGTAAGGATGACTCAAATCTTTTTCCCTTTCCAAATGATTATCTCCTTCTGGATATCTCACTTCTCTTATGCCTACCTGAGCAGCTACATCTTGCAGTTCACAATTTCCATTCACTTCACAGGTCAAGCAGTCGAGTGGATGATCCGTTAAAACTAATTCTATTATATTTTTACGTAAGTCTTTAATTTCAGTTGAGTCAGGATAGATATACTGCCCTTCTGCGATTGGCGAATGACAGGAAGCCATTGTTTTCGCTATTCCGTCTTCCTCCAAAGCTACATCAACGCTACATACTCGACAACTACCAAATGGATCTAAATTTGGGGTATCACAAAGCGTAGGAACATATTTATCTCCCTTATGTCTTTTAATAAACGAAAGCATCGTTTCTCCTTCTTTGATTGGGTAAGGCTGATTGTTTATGTAAGCTTCTTTCATTGTTTTCGATTGATAATTATTAATACCTAATTTTCACTTCTTTTGGGGTGATCATATTATTAATGCGTTGCAGAATTTGACATTAATTTATACCTCAAAATAAGAATCTAATTCACTTCCAAAATAATGCATACAGTTTCTAATCGGAAGAGGGATACCTCCACCATGAGCGCATAACGAGCCTTTTTCTAAGGTCGCCAAAAGATCGGTAAATAACCTTCTCTCTATTTTATAATCTTCATTTATCGCTTTGGTTGCGAGTTCTTGACCTCTCTTTGTTCCTAATCTACAAGGGAAACATTTACCACAACTTTCATAGGATGCAAAATCAAATAGGTGCTCTATATATTTTATGATCGGAAAATCCTTTGGTATGCAAACTATACCTGCATGACCTAATAAAAATCCATTACTAGAGAATGATTCGAAATCGATGCGAAGATCATCTATCTTTGATATGGGTACTACTCCTCCTAGTGGGCCACCTATTTGCATAGCTTTGATTGGAGATTTAAATCCTCCGCCTAATTCGTTTATTACTAAGCGCAATGGAGTTCCCATTTCTACCTCATAGATTCCAGGTTTATTAAAAAAGCTATCCAAACTTACGAGTTTGGTACCGGATGATTTATCTGTACCTATACTCTTCCAATGCTGTCCTCCATGTTCTAATATATAATGCACACTAGCTAAAGTCTCTACATTATTGACAATCGTCGGCTTATTAAACAAGCCTTTTTGGGCTGGAAATGGTGGACGGACCCTAACCTCTGGTCTTTGTCCTTCGATGGAGTTGATTAATGCCGTTTCTTCGCCACAAATATAGGATCCTTGCGCTTGGATGATTTTAAAATCAAAATTGAATGAACTGCCATCTATACTTTTGCCAACCAGACCAGCCGCTCTTATATCATCTATTGCATTTTGTACAATTACTACAGATTCTGGATATTCAGCTCTGATATAGACTATGCCATGGGATGCATGAGTGGTATAACCAGCGATCAACATTCCAAATAGTACAGAATGTGGTCTTTCTTCTAGTAGATATCTATCCGAATAAGCGCCTGGATCACCTTCATCAGCATTACAGATGATAAATTTGGTGCCGCTTTCTTCATTTCTACAAAATTGCCATTTTAGTCCCATTGGGAAGCCTGCTCCACCTCGACCTCTAACATTCGAGGATTTTATCTCCTCTAACACATCCCCAGAATCTCTTTTCAAAGCATCTAAAAATGGCTTATAATAGGTTTTGATACTGGTAAATGTTTTGGTAAGAATAGGCTTACCATTCGTTTCTACTAAATATTTGTCTTTTATCTCACTTAACTTAGCATTAAAGTCTATGTTCTTTAAAGTACTTCCAGAATAGTTCTTTCCATCCATATGGAAGGCACTATTTTCATGACAGCGACCCAAGCAGGTCATGTGTCCTATTTCCTCCTCCTTAAAATTGGATTTCAAGGTAGCCAGAACGGCATCTTGTGTCCCAGCACACAAACAAGCAGTACCATTACATACATATACCTTTTTGCCTTTGTTTTCTGGCTTTAGAAAGTCATAAAAGCTTGCTGTACCATAAGTATTGGCGGTTCCAACCAAAAACTCTTTAGCTAATTGGTCTAACGCCTCATTACTCGGAGTTCCCGTTGCTTGAGCAAGTTTACCCATTTTATCAAAAAGGTTATCCTCTATTCCTTTCCTTCCTGATAGTTCACTTAAATTCTTTGACATAAATAAATATTTAAAACGCTGAACCGTATTATGAGGTAAGATAGTAAATTTATGAAAATCGTATTGTATTGAGATCCGGTAGGTAGTATGTAACACAAGAGGGTACAAATCATCTTCGCCTTTCCTAGTTTACTCGACAGTTTATGGGGAAACTGAATCGTCCTAATGCTTGTGTACTTACTGCTAATGGATGTAGACGAAAAACTACGTCCAAGAATTAAATCTATTAAACATACAAAAGCCATCTAGTAATTATACTAGATGGCTTTTGAAGTAATTTTAACTTTCAGCTAAATTCTACGATCCACAGCTTAAGCAACCATCATCCATAGTACATACTTCACCTTCTAGAAATACTTGTTCTGGAGATTTTTCTATTGCTGGCTCTTGATCTTCAGCTAGATCAACTACACCGGCAGTAGCACTTGCTTGTACTCTTTGGTGTTGCTTATCTAATGTGAATTTGATAGGATCTACAGCAGCTTTAGATCTTAGATAATACATACCTGTTTTCAGACCTGCTTTCCATGCGTAGAAATGCATTGAACTCAGCTTACCAAAGTTAGGGTTCTCTATAAATAGGTTGAGACTCTGACTTTGACAGATGTATGCTCCCCTATCTGCTGATTGATCTATTATGTTTTTCTGGCTGATTTCCCATACAGTTTTGTAGAGATCTTTTATTTCCTGAGGAAGATCGAAATCTTGTATGGATCCGTTGGCTGCCATTAATTTTTGCTTCATATCATCATCCCATAAGCCTAACTTGATTAGATCGTTGAGTAGGTGACGGTTAATGATTACATACTCACCAGATAATGTACGTCTAGAATATATGTTAGATGTATATGGCTCAAAACACTCATTGTTTCCTAGTATTTGCGATGTAGATGCTGTAGGCATAGGTGCTAAAAGTAGACTGTTACGCATACCATCTTTCTTGATGTCTGCTTTTGTCTTTTTCCAATCGTACCTGTCAGATGGTTTCACGCCCCACATATCGAACTGTAAAATACCTTTACTTGCGGGTGATCCTTTGAATGATTCGTATGGTCCTTCTTTTGCCGATAGCGCGTTAGACTCAGTCACAGAACCATGATAGATAGTCTCGAATATATCTTTGTTGAGTTGCTTCGCTTCTGCACCATCAAATGGCATACGTAACATCATATAAGCATCCGCTAATCCTTGTACACCAATTCCGATCGGACGGTGACGGAAGTTAGAGTTCTGTGCTTCTATTACTGGGTAGTAATTAACATCTATAATCTTATTAAGGTTCTTAGTGATTACTCTAGACACCTCATGTAATTTTTCGAAGTCGAATTTCTGATTTTCAACATCCACAAATTTCGGTAATGAGATAGAAGCTAAGTTACATACTGCCACTTCATCTGGACTTGTATATTCCATGATCTCAGTACATAGGTTAGATGACTTTATAGTACCTAGGTTTTTTTGATTTGACTTTTCATTCGCTGCATCTTTGTATAAGATATAAGGAGTACCAGTTTCGATCTGAGATTCTAATATAGCGAACCAAAGCTCTTGTGCCTTTATCGTCTTACGTGCTCTTCCCTCTTCTTCGTAGCTTGTATATAAAGTCTCGAATTCTGAGCCGTGGCAATCTGCCAATCCTGGACATTCGTTTGGACAGAATAATGACCAATCTCCACCTTCTTGTACTCTTTTCATAAATAAATCAGAAACCCACATCGCGTAGAATAAATCTCTTGCTCTCATTTCTTCCTTACCATGGTTTTTCTTTAGATCTAGGAAATCGTAGATATCTGCATGCCAGGGTTCTAGGTACATTGCGAAGGCACCTTTACGTTTACCTCCACCTTGATCTACATATCTTGCGGTATCGTTAAATACTTTCAGCATAGGTACGATACCGTTGGATGTTCCTCCCGTACCTTTGATATATGATCCTTTTGCTCTTATGTTGTGAATGCTGAGACCTATACCACCTGCTGATTGAGATATTTTAGCACATCTTGTCAATGTTTCGAATATTCCACTGATGCTGTCATCAGTCATCGTCAAGAGGAAGCATGAAGATAACTGTGGCTTAGGTGTCCCTGCATTAAATAAAGTAGGGGTAGCATGTATAAACCACTTCTCTGACATATAGTTATAGGTTTCTATTGCAGAATCGATATCGCTACCGTGAATTCCTATTGCTGCTCTCATGAGCATATGCTGAGGTCGTTCCACCACTTTACCATCACACCTTAGGAGGTATGATCTTTCAAGTGTTTTGAATCCGAAGAAATCAAAGTTATAATCTCTGTCATAGATAATAGCAGAATTAATTCTCGCTTTGTTATCCATAACAGTTTTAAATGTTTTGTCACCTATAAGACCCGCTTTCTCACCAGTCTTAGGATCTATATAATCGTATAATTTCTGTATTGTATTAGAAAACGATTTATCTGTATTCTTATGAAGATTCGATGTAGAAATACGTGCAGCTAATTGAGCATAGTCCGGGTGATTAGTCGCCATAGAAGCGGCAGTCTCCGCGGCTAAGTTATCCAACTCAGTAGTACTTACACCATCATATAGCCCTTGGATCACTTTCATAGCGATACCGGTAGGATCTACAAAATTACTGTCTAATCCATAGCAGAGTTTTTTTACTCTCGCTGTGATTTTGTCAAAACTTACAGATTCTTTTTTGCCAGTTCTTTTTACTACTTGCATTGGGTTGAGTTTAGAAAATTAAATAGTGTAGTTGTTTTAAAAAAAATCTCTTGCTTTATTACCACAAGAAGCTTGAAACTCGCTTTAGTCACAATGATCCAGTTTTTGGGTTTGCCATTATGTCTTTAACTTCTTTCTGGCTACTTATGAAAAATTAGAGTCGAACCTATCTTGCAAAAGAAGAAATGTAAGTCTTCATCTGTGTTTTGAAACATTTAAAGACTTGAAAAAAGGTACTGGCTAGAAATCTTCATCTAAGGAGAATACCTGTTTATCTTTATCAGCCATCACTCCTGATTTTTGATAATCGCCTACTCTCTTCTCAAAGAAATTGGTTTTCCCTTGCAGAGATATTAGTTCCATCCATGGGAATGGATTTTCAACATTATAAACCTTCGGATTTCCTAAAGATTCAAGAAGTCTATCTGCCACGAATTCGATGTACTGACACATAAGCAAAGCATTCATACCGATAAGGCCCACTGGAAGTGCATCAGACACAAATTCCTTTTCGATCTCAACCGAATCAGTAATCATCCCCTCTATTACTGATTTGTCTAGTTTGTTTTGGATGTGCTCATTGTATAATAGGCATGCGAAATCACAGTGCATACCTTCATCTCTACTAATAAGCTCATTAGAAAATGTCAGTCCTGGCATTAGTCCTCTTTTCTTTAACCAAAAAATAGAACAAAATGATCCAGAGAAGAATATACCTTCAACTGCTGCGAATGCGATTAGTCGTTCAGCAAAAGATCCGTTATCTATCCATCTCAATGCCCAATCTGCTTTTTTTGCTACACAAGGCATATGTTCGATAGCATTGAAAAGGTAATCTTTTTCATCGTTTTCCTTAATGTATGCATCTATTAATAGCGAGTAAGTCTCAGAGTGGATATTCTCCATCATGATCTGAAATCCATAAAAGAATTTAGCTTCAGTATACTGGACGTCAGTTACCATATTATCAGCTAAGTTTTCGTTAACGATACCATCACTCGCTGCGAAAAATGCCAATACATGTTTAATAAAATGTCTTTCATTATCATTAAGTTTGTTTTCCCAGTCAGAAAGATCTTGATGTAGATCTATTTCTTCGGCAGTCCAAAATGATGCTTCTGATTTTTTGTAAAAATTCCAGATGTCGTCATGTTGTATCGGAAACAATACGAATCTGTTGGGATTTTCCTTTAAGATAGGTTCGATGGGTGTACTCATTGGTTAATTTTATATATAGTTGTCAATCTCGTTGTCACTTTGTATGTTCCACAATATCGAGGCTTATCATCTTCATCATCCTGATTTCTAAAGCATTTAATATGAGATATTCTCTTTACTCTACTCATATTAAAGATATGCTGTTATGAATATCTTGTTGATAAGACCAAGTCATGTCATCGAAATGATAAATATTTGATTTAAAAATCCAATATTTATCAAATACGCCGATTAGTTACAATTGGTGTTGAAAATAGGACGGTAAGGTAAAAAACCATCCTGTTGTTCTCAGTTACAAATATGGGTAAAATGTCCTTGAGAATGAAATGAAAAAAGTCAAAAGTTATTAACACGCTGTTGGTAAGGTACATAACTCCCTTGTAGTCAACATAATAAAAATTATCATCATATGTCTTTTTGTTAATAACTCTTGCGGCTAGATAGCTAACTAACTAATAATGAGAGTAAAACGTATGTAGTAATTTTATCAGAAGTGTTTTCTTCTTTTGAAAAACCATATTATACCGATTCCTAATACTATACTTACTAGTATAATAATTACAAAGGCATATTCAGTATCCTGCAAAGGTAAATACTTGAGATTCATACCATAGAATGAGGCTACTAAAGTGGGTACCATCAAAATGATCGTTATGATTGTCAGACGATGGATAAAAATATTCATATTGTTAGATATAATTGAGGCATAGGCGTCCATCGTACTGCTCAATATATTGGTATGTACATTCGCTACTTCAAGTGCTTGTCCGTTGTCAATTATGATATCTTCGAACAGGTCTCTATGATACTCCAGATCTCTGATTTGCAAAAAATCGGTTCTTTTCATCTTAAGATTGAGCAGTTCGTTAGCATTGAGACTGTTCACAAAATAGACAAGACTCTTCTCTATCCTAAGTAATTGTCTGAGTTCTTTATCACTACTACTTTCATAGAGGCTTTGTTCGATCAAGTTTCGCTTGAGATTGAGTTGCTTGAGTCTATACAAATAGTCCAATACGTTTTGCTCAAATATCTGCAGGATAAATTTTTTTCGATCTGATGGAACAAAGTTCTTCACCTTATTAGTGGTAAATTTCTCTAATACCGTATCATCTTTGGAAGTCAAGGTGATGATATGACCTTTAGTTAATACTATTCCAATAGGTACTGTTATGTATATGGGATCACTATCTCTGTTATCATCATTAGCTACAGGAGTATTTATAATTACAAGTTCAACCTCGTCTTCTCTCTCGTAACGCGACCTTTCATCCACATCCAACGAATCTGTAAAGTAATCAAGAGGTACATCAAGATCATTGGCTAGTTTCTCTAGCTCTCCCTGATCAAATGGTACTCTTATATCAATCCAAGTTTCTTCCTGGATTCTATCTAACTCGACTAGTTCTTTGTTTCTCTTTTGGTAGTAACGTATCATACTTCGCTGGATCCATCCAAATTAGATTATTTAAGAAGTCAGTGAGATTCTTACTCACTAACTATGCTGTCAGATTATTTACTAGTATTTCTTCGACCAATAAAGATCAAATAACAGTATCATATAACTATTTAAACAAAAATACAATGTTGTTATCAATCCATAGAATGATTTTCCTACTAATTTGACAAGAGTACATGATATCACTAATCAAAAGTCAAATACTAAGACAATATATATATTATTTGATTAAATAAGTTCTACCTTCAGAGGTCTTGTTTAATCAAGAGCGAAAAATATGCCGCCTCGTGCCATTTAAGACGTATCGCAACTTTCGAAGGCATTAATTCTTACAATCAAAGTAAACACATATGTTTTATTAATAATATATTTGTCATCTATAACCAATTTATGATCCACCTTTTACCAACAGAGCATCTTTCGCCCACTCAACTTCTTGCTTTAAAACGGTTAGAATCTGGTGACCAAATAGAGGTCCGCTCCACAAGTATAAATAGTCTGATAGAAATAATAAATCTATTGAATAAAGGAACAGAAATAACCTTTTGCTGTGGTCCGCTTGTTCTTAGAAATTTACAAAATTACAAAGAGAGGCACGTACAGCCAGAAGGAGTGCAAGATGTAATAAGGCTGTCAGAATCATATTCTCTCGCTTTGGACCGAATAAAAAATAATTATGATTCTTGCTATCCGAAAGCGGAGAAGGCTATCAGACATCAATATTTGGCTTTACTTCGATCTTTTGACCTAAATTTAACTGATAATGTTGATGTTGATGGTAGATTGAAAGGTATTCGTCTTGGACTTTCTAATCGCAATACAGAAATTTCTAAATTACTATCTATTTATAAGAGAACTTGGGATAGGTACTTCGAGATAGATCCAATGCAACACATCTTCTATACAACATCGACAGATGAATCTTTGTCTTTCGATTTGACCATGTGGATCGCAACAGTAAACGAGATTTACAAAGATTTACAAAATGGTCTCAATGAGATCATCGAAGAAGAAAAGTCGCGTCTACTGGATATCAAAAAGCGGCTTAAACAGTGTTTGGTCAACTATCAGCATAATCGGACTGCAACGGATCTTGAACAGATTAGACGAAAGATCGGATTTTTAACTGCTGATTTGCCAAAAAAGTATATTGGTGATATTTCTAAGCTGGCAATGTTTGCTGTAAACAATTGGGAAAGTTTGACGGTAAAATATCTAGCAAGACATAGTAGAAGATTTAATAGTCGGAATCATGAATCCAAGCTTATGCAAGAGGCCATGAAAAGACTTACAGTGGTTTTAAGAGACATAGATCAAAACGGTCTTGTTACTGTTAATATATCTAATAATCCACTCAGCTACGAAAAGCAAATCATACAAGTAGAAGACTTGTTGCATCAACTTTACTTTTGCAAATATTGGATAGCCGATGAGGGCGATTATATCGCTTGGAGAAAATTATACGAGACCAGTACAATCGATGATAAACCACTTTTGAATATACTGACTACGCTAGATTCGTCCGTCCTCCAGGATCAATTAAAGTATATAGAAATACAGCAGTGGAAGAATTATGTGAGGGACAAAGGAATACCGACAACAAATGATTCTCATGCTCTATTCGAAGCATACAAAGCGTTTAATACTGTTATAGATTGGAGTTCTGTTAAGCTTGTTGCAGATACTGTGTGTAACGGAGATTATACGGTGACATTTGATGGTGCTCACTATATATTAAATAATAGAAGTGATACTGCCCAGAGGTGTTCAATCACATTAAACGATAAGACGTTAGAGAATATAAAACCGATGGTTACATTGGATTATTATAATAAAAGTAAGCAGGCAAACCAATTGGCTGAAGCTGTGGTTGCCTCAAAAGCAAAAATCAGAACCTTCCAAACAAAGTCACTTAATATCATCTCTTTTTTGGATTATACAGACAATGAAGAGATACTACGATTATTTGCAGACGCCAAGATCAATGAACTTAAAGGAGAGTCCGAATCTGATCTGATCAAAGGAAGTATACTAGAAGAGGGCAAAGAGAAAATTCTGCTTGTGTATGATGATATGCTCAATGTGCGGCTAATAGAGCATTATATTTGGCAAAGATTAGTGATTCAATGTATGTCGTCAGCTGGATATACAGTAATTTCTGTCAACACTGAAGATGCGCTTGATCACATTAGTCTAGAAAAGTATTTGGCTTCATATCTGCATAATTCATCAAATGTAACTGCGAAGTATGCCTTATGATAGATATCAATCTACATAAGTTTCGATCGCAATTAAAAGTAAGATCTGAAGGTAATACTAAGTTCATATGGGATCCTTTAAGAAAGAAGTACCTCGTACCTCAACCAGAAGAACTGGTAAGGCAGTTACTTATTCTATACCTCACACAGAAGCTAGATTATCCTATCTCAAGAATTCAAGTTGAAAAGTCACTCAAAGTATTTGGTCAAAACAAAAGATACGATATCATAGTCTACGATCAAGATATAAAGCCCTATTTACTCATTGAATGCAAGTCACATAAAGAACCTATAAATCAATCAGTGTTAGACCAAGCATCTAGATATAACATTACGCTCAATGCACCTTATCTATTGGTAACCAACGGTGTACAAACATATTGTTGTGCTATCGATAAAGGAAATAAAAAAGTTAAGTTTTTGAGGGAAGTTCCTAATTATAATGACTAAAACTAATTAATATTTTAAATGCTTTGGGATAGCTAAAAGCTCAGATAATAAGCTATTTATTAATCAAGATACATTGAATAAGTTAATATTCAAAGTTCTTAGATATTATTGTGGGAAGAACTATCTTGTGTGGAATATACCAAACTAAATGAGTAAAGACAAAATTCTTATCACTGGTGCCAATGGCCAGCTCGGAAGAGTATTAGCTTCAGAACTTCGTATACTACACGGCAAAGATAATGTACTGTCGACTGATATATCTAGTGTGGACATATTGGATAATGAACCATATGAGTTTCTAGATATCATGAATGTCACAAGATTGCACGAGATCGTAGAGAAACACGAAATCACGCAAGTATATCATATGGCAGCGATACTATCAGCAAGCGGTGAGTTTAACCCAATGAAAACCTGGAAGGTAAATTTAGATGGTTATCTAACTATACTTGAGCTTGCTGAGAAGTTTCAATTAGACAAATTGTTTTTTCCAAGTACCATTGCAGTATTTGGAACTACCACACCCAGAGAAAATACATCGCAACATGTACCCTTGATGCCAAGTACTGTGTATGGCATCAGCAAATCCTCAGGGGAGCTTTGGTCTAATTATTATTATGATAGGTATGGTACAGATATAAGATCGATAAGATATCCGGGTATTATCGGTTATCAATCTTTGCCTAGTGGTGGCACTACTGATTATGCAGTAGAAATATATCACGCTGCTGTCAAAAGTGAAGAATATGTCTGTTTTCTTGCAGAAGAAACTAGATTACCCATGATGTATATGCCGGATGCAATAAGAGCCACGATACAGCTTATGCAAGCAGATAAAAATAATCTGAATATTAGAACTAGTTATAACTTGTCCGCGATGAGTTTTACTCCGTCAGAGATTGCAGAGAGTATTCGTAAAATAATTCCAGATTTCAAAATTAGTTATGAGCCTGACCATAGACAAGATATCGCTGCGAGTTGGATTGAATCTATAGATGATGGTATGGCTCGTAGAGATTGGAACTGGAAAGAAGAATATGATCTAGATGCTATGTCGGTAGATATGATTAAGAATTTGAGAATGCAGTATTCAGTTGGAAGTTAATGTAAGAATGCTATACTGCAGACAGCAGAAGAAAACTTACTTAATAGAATAAAGAAAAAACAGAAAATGTCAGAGAGTATAAATAAGGCGATACAAGCAGAATTAAATCAGATTAAAAAAGATGGTCTCTTTAAAGAAGAGAGAATTATTGTAACTCCTCAGAGTTCTAAAATAGAAACATACAAGGGTCATCAGGTACTTAACTTTTGTGCTAATAATTATCTAGGATTGTCATCCCAACCAGAGATTATCGAAGCAGCAAAAGCTGCCATTGATTCACATGGATTTGGTATGTCTTCGGTTAGATTTATTTGTGGGACTCAAGATATCCACAAGGAGTTAGAGCAAAAAATTTCAAAGTTTGTAGGTACAGAGGATGCAATACTCTATGCTGCGGCATTTGATGCCAATGGTGGATTATTTGAGCCATTACTTACTGCAGAAGATGCGATCATATCTGATACACTTAATCATGCGTCCATCATTGACGGGATAAGATTATGCAAGGCGAAAAGATTCAGATATATTAGTAATGATATGTCAGATTTAGAAACTAAGCTTAAGGAAGCCCAAAAGTCTGGCGCTCGACGTATTATGATCGCTACCGATGGTGTATTTAGCATGGATGGAGTAATTGCTCAGATAGATAAAATATGTGATCTTGCAGAGAAGTACGGTGCATTGACTATGGTCGACGATTGTCATGCTACAGGATTTACAGGTATGACTGGAAGAGGAAGTGCAGAGCATTGCGGTGCTTTTGGAAGAGTAGATATTATCACAGGTACATTTGGCAAAGCGCTTGGTGGAGCATCGGGTGGATTTACTGCCGCTAGCAAAGAGATAGTGTCTATGCTTCGTCAGCGATCTAGACCTTATTTATTTTCTAATACATTGGCCCCAGTAATTGTAGGAGCATCATTGAAAGTATTGGATATATTAACAGAATCTACAGAGCTTAGAGATAAACTAGCTGAAAATACTGCAAGATTTAGATCTAAGATGGTAGCTGCCGGTTTTGATATAGTAGAAGGTACGCATGCTATCGTTCCGGTTATGTTATATGATGCACCTCTTTCTCAGAAATTTGCTAATATGCTTTTGGAAGAAGGAATATATGTGATAGGATTTTTCTATCCTGTAGTTCCCCAAGAAAAAGCACGGATTAGAACACAAATTAGTGCCGGACATTCATTCGATCAAATCGATAAATGTGTAGAAGCATTTACAAAAGTTGGTAAAGAATTGGGTGTTATTTAATAATAATAAATAAAGCAGTATTGTAAAGGATATCTTCATTTCACTTGTGTCTACTGGAGAATCTTTTAATTTGGTCACGATACAGCTATATTACTCAAATAATGTAACAAAGAGACACATCATGCGGACAACCCCAATCGATATATAGGTGCCGTCTAGGTAAACCAACTTCCCAATTTATCTGAATCGTGAGACTGATTGACTAACTGAAGCAAACAAAATATCTAATATATTTAACTTTTGATTTCACTAAAGATCAAGAATTACTAAGATTTATAAATTATACAAAAATTTAGAAATCTATATTTTTGTATCTATTTTAAATAGAAATTAATATCAATAACCATACTATGAAAGATAATTTAAGCTTTGACGAATTTATCTGCATTACATTATTATATGCCGCTAATGCAAATGAAGAGTTTACTCCTAAAGAAAAAGCTACTATTATCAAATCTGTGAGTATCACTACCTATGAAAAGATCTATGCCATCTTTGATAAGATGAGTGACTTTGAGGCACTTGAAACGATCATGGCATATAAAGGTATTCACTACCCTACATCAGATAGAAAGCAAGAGGTGCTAGACAAGATTGAATCTATATTCAAGGTTGACAATGCCTATGATATCGTTGAAAAAGAAATATTTCATTTTCTAGAAAAATTACTTTAATGGATCTAAAATTAGAAGGAAAACTATTCGTAGTTACTGGTGCTACTAGTGGATTTGGTAAAGCTATCGCTATAACGCTCATTGACGAAGGTGCACATGTAATACTCAATGCTAGAGGTGAGGAAAAACTTAATAAACTAAAATCAGCCTATCCAGATCAAGTAGAAACCGTAGCTGGAGATATAACTACAGATACTACAATGTCTGAGATCATTTGCACACTGGGTCTCCGCAGACTAGATGGTGTACTTATGAATGCTGGCGGCCCACCTGCCAAATCATTTGTTGCTACAGAAATGGATGATTGGGACGATTCTTACGCAAGTATTTTACGTTGGAAAGTGAAATTCACAAAAATACTTTTGGACAAGTTTGTCGATCAACAATATGGTCGTATACTATACATCGAAAGCGTGAGTGTCAAACAGCCAGTAGAAAATCTAGTTTTGAGTAACTCACTTAGATTAGCCGTAGTAGGATTTGTAAAAACACTTTCTCAAGAAATTGCAGACCAAGGAATCACGCTCAATATATTAGCACCAGGATATCACGCCACACCAGCGATGGAGCGATTGTTTTCCCATAAATCTATGCTTCTAGGAATCACTCCAGCAGAAGCTCGACAACAATATGAATCTGAAACGAAAATGAGTAAATTAGGAAATCCAGAAAACTTGGCTTCCCTAGCAATATGGTTATTATCTGAAAAGTCTTCGTTTATCACCGGACAAACTATAAGTGTAGATGGCGGATTGGTAAAGGGGACTATGGGATAAAGACATTGGTACTTATAATAAACCTTCTCGAAATTTTTGGATTCACCAAGCCTCTTGAATTATGAAGCAGTAATAATTATGTAATAACGGAATTACGATGATCACCAAATCTTTATTTTAAATTTATAAAGAAGTACTATCGTTAACTTTTTTTGATACAAAGCTTCATTCATATGTAATCGCAACTACGATGATCAACAAAGTTTTATTCAAATATCTGACTCAGACCTAATATAAAACCATGATCGCTGATCCCGTATTTGTCTTTCGCCCAAGCATAGTCCATTCTAAATAATGTGAAAGGTCCAATACTAATACCTTCTAATCCTACTGAATATTCGTAGTAGTATTGATCTTTGTATACCAATGCATTACCACCTACAATTATATTGGCGCCCATATTTCTGAATAATGGAATGCGATCCAAGATATAACCATCAAAATGATGCTCAAAAAATGCAGTTCCAAAATTTTCAGTAGTGCTATACACATACTGAGGCATCAACTTAAAAGTGCCTAGATTACTACTAGAGTAATTGATGAAAGTCTCGTTACCTCGGAAATGAAATAAGTCAGGAAATGCTACCGATTCATCAGAAAAAAACATGCCGCCTTCTATTAAGTATGAACTGTAGCCAAATAAATTTGTGTTCACTTTTTTGTCCAAAATTTGAATTTCTAATTTGTTGTATGATACATCATTCAAGCCCAGGGTATAATCAATTTGAAACCTGGGTGCACCACTTTGCATACGACTTTTAAAAGCTGGAAACGACATATATTTTTGTCCTGGATACCAAACAAATTTTGTACCTAGAGTAACTGCATCATGATTTTCAAAGAAATACAGAGACTCAAATTCGTCATTGCCGATGACATCATTAGGCCTATACGTATAATCGTCTTCACTCCAACTATAGTCCGAATTATTATTCAATGGTCGACGATTTTCATAATTGACAAATGGTATGAGATAGATTCCATTAGATACTTCTCTTGTGACTTTGGCACTCACATATCTTTTTTCATACAAGTGAAGAAGGTTACACTTAGAAAACAAACTATACAGCGAATTGATATTCGACATCACCGGATTACGATTATCTAGCTGACTGTACTCACGTCCTCCTCCAAGAAAAGCGTTTCCATAATTTTTACGATCAAATAGATACCTTAGATTTACAGATGCCTTGATCTTTTTATCTGCATATCCATAGCGAATTAAAGGATTAATTTTGAGCTGCTTATTTTCTGTACTGTCATAAATCCTCGCTTCGAAAGCTACTGACAAAGTATGACCTTCCACCGCATTGAATTGATAAGTACTCAGTGGACTTTTATAGCTATAATATCTTTTGCCAAACGTCTGATCATACTCATAGCCAAAGAGTATATCTGACCATTTAAATTTATTATTGGCTCTATCCAAAGAATCTAGGTATGGCTTTGATTCCCATATTTGCTTCAATGAATCTTTACGTATATAATCTATCTTTTCTTCGGCGGTCAATGGTATAGGTCTTACATCTTCCCAGAAAGCACTATCTCTAACTATTGCATCTTTATTCATACTAAATAGCTCGGCGGTAAAAGTACCATCTGCCACCTGCTCATTAAGTTTATAATCAGAGAATATATAATTAAATGAGCCACCTATTTTGAAGCCAAACATATTTGCAGAAAATTCTAGTGTTTGCGATATCAATGGATGACCATCAAATCCATTCAAAGAAACGAATATCTGCTTCACTCCAATAGTATCAAAGAACTTTAGCTTAACCGATTTACCAGTGTATTTGAGATCTATACTATGAAGGCCCCAACTATTTTCATAGATGTAAATTATACCAAAAAAGCAAGGTTGATAATTAGACTTGGGGATTACTTTTATTTTATTAACCAATTTTCCATTGGTATCATAGCTAGTCCCCAATAGTTTAAATTTATAATAGTCCATGGAATTGTCTGCTAAAGGCGTGATCATACTTCTATTAAATTCCTGATACTCTTTATAAAAGTCAAATCGTGCATTGCTAAACTGATTCGCATTGAGACCATTATCACTTCCACTGACAATGGAGCTATACATTTCTTCTTTTATCTTATCAGGTCTTTCGAAAGTAATTTTAGACTGAGACTCTGACAGATATATAATTCCTTGCCTTGTAGAATCATTTAATATACCGTCTAAATTTCCGATATCTTGGCCGAATATACTTTCCGGCGCATCTAACATCTTGACATTCCCTTTAACATATACATTGGCAGTATAGGATTGTATAAGATTCTTATTTTTATTTCTATTCTTGATGGCTTTTCTAATTATAGCATAAGCTGGATCTTCCGCATTTGCCGCGATGAGTATATCATTCATTTGATAAGCAATCTCTTTAAGTATCACATCATTAGATTGAGCAACACCATTGATAGTGATTTTATGCACTACTTTTTCATATCCGATGTATTGATATACGATACTATAAGTACCTTTTGCTAATTCTAAGTTATACTCACCGTTTTCATTAGCTACCGTACCTTGGGCTGTACCTTCGACATATACAGAAGCATAAGGGAGCGTATCACCAATTTCGCCAGTAATCGTGCCAGTGAGTTGCGATTGGGCACAAGGGATTAATAATAGATAGAAAAATAGAATATATATATATTTCATATAAGTGGTATATGATCTCACAAGTTAAATATAAGACTCCTAAAACGATATTTATATTGTTGAATACCCCATTACTGTTTAAGATCATAATGAAAAGATCATAAAAAAAGGTGAAGTTATTCAGGTAAAGCAATTAATTCATTTCTAACTTAGATTTAGTATTAACAATCCTTATAACTTCATTAATATCCTAAAGACTCAAAATATTTATTTTGGGCTGCAACTATTGAGATAATACTTATCTTGAGTTCTTGATTTACGGAATCACATATCTCTCAAAGACAGTAATAATAAGATCAGTTTGGCTTCTTATTTTATCAGCGGCCTATCTATCGGCTGTGGTAGCTCAGGATACCATTCCTACCATCATTATAGAAAAACTTGAAGATGCATTGGAGAATCAAGCAGAGGATGCGGAAATAGACATCAATAATATAGCTGACGATCTGAGTTATTTTAGTCGTAGCCCCATAGATCTTAATAAAATCTCTGAAGTCCAAATGGAGGAGATGCAAATCTTAAATAGTATTCAAATACAGGATTTTCTTAGTTACAGAGATATTTTTGGCCCTTTCTATTCTACATATGAGTTGCAAGCTATCAAATCCATGGATATGGAGACGATAAGAGAGTTTTTGCCCTACGTCAAAGTATCAGGAAATAATGAGCAAAAAATATTCAATCTCAGCGACATTCTTAGCGAAGGAACTTCGCAGGTACTTTTCAAATGGAAACGTATGCTCGAAGACCGCGAGGGATTTGAAAGCAAAGACGGCGAAGCACCGTGTTACCTTGGAGACCCTAACCATCTTTTCGCTAGATATAAGTTTGACTACGGACAGGTATTTAAGATGGGTCTTACTGGGGAGAAAGATCCAGGAGAAGAATTCTTTACAGGCAGTAATAGCGATGGTTTTGATTTCTACTCAGGATATATAGCTGCGCGCGATATCACTGGTTGGCTTAAAGATGTTACCCTAGGTGATTATACGATCAGTATGGGACAAGGATTGATTCTACACAATAGTTTTGGAGGTAATAAGAGCTCGCAGGTGATGAATATCAAGAAAGGAGGCCGTGTGATCAAACCTTATAGCTCGGTAAATGAAGCAAACCAATTTAGAGGTGCCTCGACTACATTAGGCTTACACAAAAACCTAAATCTAAGCGTATTTTACTCCAATAGTGATGCGAACGGAACCATCAGATTAGATACTACGATGGATACTGGATTCAGCAATGTAAGTTCGATCATAAGAGATGGATTCCATAGAACAGAGAATGAGATAGCTAAAAAAAATAGCGTTACGCTGCAATCTACAGGTTTCGCATTGGAATATAAGCTAAAAGGCCTAGGCCTATCACTTAATGGTCTCAGAACGAACTTCAGTCTCCCTCTGCAACCTACTCAAGATTTGTATCGACAATATAGATTTTCAGGTGATCAATTGACTAATTCTAGTATAGGATATAGTTATAGATGGCGCAATTTCAATTTCTTCGGAGAAGTAGCCCAAAGTGATAACGATGGTACCGCTCAGGTACATGGTTTGCTATTGGGTTTGGATCGAAAATTCGACATCTCATTTTCCTATCGAAACTTTGACAGAGACTACCAAGTGCTCAATGCCAATGCATTTGGTGAAGCCAGCAGCCCTAATAATGAAAAAGGCTTGTACATGGGTATCTCCATAAGACCGTATAAGAGATGGGCTGTGAGTGCATATGTCGATATGTGGCGCAATCCTTGGTTGAGTTTTAGAAGAGATGCTCCAGCTAGAGGAGTAGAATATTTTGGTAGAATTGAGTACAACATTAAACGTAAGCTCAATGTCTACATGCAATACAAATACGAAGAAAAACTTCGCAATACCAATATAGAAACCAATCCTATAGATGCATTGGGCATCAGCAAATTACATAGGCTAAGAGTGCATCTGACTCATAGAGTCAATAAGAGCATAACTCTTAAGTCTAGAGCAGAATTCTCCTTATTTGATTTACAGAATAAAACCTCAAGAGGTAGTCTTTTCTATCAAGATTTTGTGTGGAAGCCTCAAGGGGCTAATTATCAGATTACTGCTAGATATGCCTTATTTGACACTGACAATTTCGATTCTCGTATCTATATGTACGAAAACGATATCTTGTACGAATTCTCTATCCCGTTTTATCAATACAAAGGGTCTAGGTATTACATCAAAGCGAAATATAGATTTAGCAGATTACTCAGTGCGGAGATGAGAGTATCACGTACCCATCTCAACAATAGAGACACTAGTGGAAGTGCCGGTCAAACCATCAACGGACCGGATAAGACAGAGGTAAAAGTCTTATTGAAGTTTAGATTTTAGACATGCATTGGGAATATTTTTTTGAAGAAATTAAACTATTGTAAAGGAAATAAAATGAGAAAATACAAAATCGTTCTTGCAATAGCTTGCCTGTTCATATTATCAGTGAAGTGTTCAAAAGATGAGCCTACACCAGATAGCGAACTATCAGCAATAGAACAAGCTCAACTAATTGAAGCTAAATTAGGACCTATTCCGACCTTCACTTGTGAAGATGGAGTTTTAATTCCCATTTATGTTAATGGGATTGAGGTTTTTGAGGATAAACCCGATGGTGCTTGCGACAATCCTGATTTAAAAGGAGCTTGTAAAGTTGGAAGTCGCATAGGAAGAATTCAAGGAACGTATGAAAACGGTGACCCAAGAGCGGAAGTAGTATGGGTTTTCTTTTGCAGACGAGGTGACAATTTTGCACAGATGATTGGTCACAACACTACCACAGGGAAAACCTGTTTTTTGGAATTAAAAGATGGTTACTTACCGACTAATACATTTTTGCAGCCGAATGTTGATGTTCCAACCCCAAAAGACGCTGTTTATAACGATGCTTGGAAAGCACCCAAAGCAATAGCTATTCAAGGATGCAATGATTGCCACCGTTCAGACCCTTTTATACATTCAAGATGGGTTGTAGGTGCAAAAATGCCCAACAATCCAAACGAACCTGTTTTACCAGAACTTGCAACACCAAGCAGCCCATACTGCATAATTGGTCCAGACTTTAAAAATTGGGAATTAAAACATACATATATACAAGGCAATAGTTGTCTAAGTTGTCATAGATTGAGTAACATCAATTCTTGGAATTCATCTAACAACACCGATTGGAATTTGTATATGCCTCCAAATAACCCAGGTAGTCAAGCATCTGATTATCAAGAAATTAAGGATTATATTTTGAATAATCTTTCAATTGAAGATGTGCCTCCTTGCAATTAAATAACTTGACTTAAAAAATAATTGTAAATCAATTAATAAAAAATATAGAAATAAATTTTTGGGGAGTTGTTATATCATTAGTCAGTTTTTTTTTGGTATCTGTCGCAATAATAATAGTAATGTTTAGTAGAGCACTTATTCTTGGAGTTTTAAAAAAGTAATATCAATTGAAAGAATTAAAACAGCACCCTGCGGGTTGCTACACTTCAGATACTAAGCGTTATCAGCAAGAAACAAACTCAGGATAATACATTATTTCTGAACTGAATAATTAATATTAAATATTAAATAAAATGAGGTTTTTATCTTTTCTAACAATTTTTAGTACGATAATTTTCTTAGGAAGTTGTAACAAAGAGGATTTGTCTCTAAATACTTCTGATGCTGATTTTGATGTGCCTATAATCATCCCTAAGGGAGATGAAAATTATCTTACAATGGACTCTGATTACGTTTTTGATCAAAATGCACTTCACACTTTCGAACTAAAAATTTCAGAAAGTAATCTTGCATTTCTAGATGCTGATCCAGTTGCTGAAGAGTACGTGGAAGGGATGCTCATTTTTCAAGGGGACACTATTAGCCCTGTAGGTGTCAGATACAAAGGCTCAGTTGGGGCATTTGTGGGTTGTTTGTCAGGAGGCTTCTTCCCACCTTCAGGAGAAAAGACCTGTACTAAGTTGTCTATGAAAATCCAAATTAACTGGGAAGGGAGAGATGAAAAATTTTTCAAACAAAAGAAATTGCAATTTCATTCAATGAATCTTGATCCAACCCAGATGCATGAAAGACTTGGCTATTGGTTATTCAGAGAATTGGGAGTCCCTGGCCCAAGATCGGTGCACTCAAGACTATTGATTAATGATGAGTATGTTGGGTTATTTGCATTGACAGAACAAATTGACAATAGGATGATCAAGTACAACTTTGATGATGACGATGGAAATCTTTATAAAGAAATTTGGCCACTCAGCATGTCAGGAGAACCATACAGTGATCAAAAATATATTGATGCTCTCAAAACAAATGAAGATGATAACCCAAGCATTGATCTAATCAAAAATTTCGGTGAAGAAATAAAAAATGCTAGCTCAACAGATATCAATGCCATCGTTGAACAATATATGAATATCGATGAGATCATATCGTATGCAGTAGTAGATCGAACTATCAGGCATGACGATGGTCCTTTTCATTGGTACTGTTTTGGAAATGATTGCAGCAACCATAATTATTATTGGTATGAAGAACCATCTAAAAATGAACTTCATTTGATCCCATGGGATTTAGGTAATGCTTTTGAAAACATTAATAATAATGCAAATTTCGTTACGCTAATTGCTGACGACTGGGGAGAGACAAGCAATAATTGTGAGCCATTTCCCTTCGGGGGTTTTGGCACTGAGCAATGGTCCGCATCTTGTGATAAACTTATAAAATCCTGGTCTACTAATACGGAGCTATATGATCAAAAGAAACAACTATTGACTAACGGTCCGATGTCTGTAGCGTCTACAGATCAAATATTGACAGATTGGCAAAATCAAATTAAGGCAGCCACAGTGGAAGCTAGTGATATGCACAATGACGCTTTATCGCTTGTTCAATGGGAAGCCGCGATTATGAATTTAAAAGAGCAGCTTGAGTTTGCGAGAAATAATTAGAATATAGCTGATAACAATGTATATGAAATCAAAACCGGTTATCGGCAGGCTTCACTTCGGATACTAAACGTTACTGAAAGCCTAAGTCTCCAGTCCTAGGTCCGGAGGACAAAGAATCTCTTGTAAGTTGAGTTAAGACTAAATCGTCTCTAAGATCAGTAAATCTACTTCCGAATAATCCCAGGCCGTATGAAAGACTACCCTCATACACTGGTATTTCACCACTACTTGTGATTCCTAAGTTGGCTTGGCCAATGCGTATATAATCCGAAATCTCGATTGATCCAGATATTAGTGTGAATGATGCACCCCTTTGCTGACGAGTAATGCTTGGATCTACGACAAGAGAGTTACCAACCAAATCATAAAATCCAGTACTGAGTACATCTATTTCATTAATCTCAGAATTCTTCAATAAAGACCAATCAATGCTCTTGGGGGTCGTTACCCCATCTATAGTCTCATCATAGAATAATCTCACATAGGCGTCATAGATTGCATTAGTCGAATTGTTATTCCAATTGATTCTAAATCTTCTTGCTGGATCTATGTTTAGTCCGCCTTCATCTGCAGGTGTAGCTAAAAATGGAGGTTTAATTAAAACTGTAGTTGCTTCTATCTGAGGTCTATTATCCCCTATGTCGATAGTCAACATATATTGCTCTTCTGACTCTAGTGTAATATCTGCAGTACGAAGTTTGTATAATGTATTTGGTGCAGTAGCAAAAACTCCATCTTGCCTAGGATATCCTTCAATATTGCCATCTACCTCATCCATTATCCATGCCTCACCAGTGGTCACTCTTGTCAATGTCACTACCGCATCAGCATAATACAAACTATCTGGAATCTGAGCTATATCTAATGCAGAAATATTCTCATCTATAAATGCTCTCTCTACTCTAAAATATTGAGCGGTATCAGCAGCATTGATGATAGCATATACCACAGGTATTTCTACTTTATCTGTAACTAAGTCAAAATCGTTATCGCAGGCTGTGAAAATGACTACAGAGACAATAATTGCTACAAAACTTTTTATTATCTTATTCATCTATTAATATAGAATTTTTTAATATTATCAATTCGACCTCAAAACTAAGATAAACAATGATTTTTTAGATGCTTAAGTTGTACTACTTTGAAGAAAAATTGTGGATATGTTTTTTCATGATATTTTATAATCGTTATATTTCCAAACAGCAATTGAAATAGTCAAAGTTTAATCCAATCAGGACTTTGGCGAATTCTATTAAATAAGGTTTACGAATTAGTTTAATTATACAAATACAAATAAAGATTATACCTACCTTGTCCAACTTAAAACTTAAGAGATAATGTCGACAGCTAAAAAGGATGTAAAAAGAGTGACCGTACATACTATTCATGCAATGAAGCAGAAGGGAGAGAAGATATCCATGCTTACTGCCTATGATTATAGTATGGCTAGGATCTTAGATGCCGCAGGCACTGATGTTCTATTGGTAGGTGACTCTGCGAGTAATGTGATGGCAGGTCATGAGACCACATTACCTATTACACTTGACCAGATGATTTATCATGCCTCATCCGTCATCAGAGCAGTGAAAAGGTCTCTAGTGATCGTAGATCTACCTTTTGGTACCTATCAAGGGGATAGTAAAAAGGCACTTAACTCTGCTATCCGAATTATGAAAGAGTCTGGCGCACATGCGGTAAAACTCGAAGGAGGACGCGAAGTAAAGGACTCGATCAAACGAATACTCAAAGCTGGAGTCCCTGTTATGGGCCATCTCGGTCTGATACCGCAAAGTATTTATAAATTTGGTACTTATACTGTGAGGGCTAAAGAAGAAGCGGAAGCTATTAAGCTTCTTGAAGATGCTAAGATGCTTCAAGATATAGGTTGCTTTGGTATGGTACTAGAGAAAATTCCAGCAGAACTGGCTAAGCAAGTTTCTCTATCTGTAGATATTCCAACCATAGGAATTGGTGCTGGACCTGATACTGATGGTCAAGTACTCGTTACGCATGATTTACTAGGTATTACAAAAGATTTTCATCCACGATTCCTTAGAAGATACTTAGAGCTTTTCGATACTATCAAAGGAGCGGTAGAGCACTATATAGAAGATGTGAAGTCTAACGATTTTCCTAATGAAAAAGAGCAATACTAGGTAAAAATGTTAAAGTATTGGAAAGCGATATTATTGGTTTTAGTAATCTTGGCTACAGGATTAGCTTACTATGGCTATAACATCATTTATGGCCCAAACATATCTGATACACTTACCGAAACAAGTCTAAATTTACCACAAGGCACTGATTTTGATACCTTGACTAAGATTTTAGTAGACAAAGATATAATAATCGATGAGTTCAATTTTAGGATGGTTTCAAAACTCATGAAATTTAATACTAGAAAAAATATCTCTGGTAGATTTGAAATAGTACCAGGATGGAGTAATCGCGAACTCATATCCCTGCTAAGAGCCAACAAGCAGGTAACTATTAATGTCACGATTAATAGTGTTAGGCTAATAAGTGATATGGCGGGTAAGGTATCTCAGTATATAGAACCTGATTCGCTTAAACTGCTCAATTACTTGACGGATGAAGATAATCTACTGGAATGGGGATATACCACTGAAACAATTTTATCCTTGTTTATTCCAAATACTTATCAGTTTTATTGGGATACTTCTCCAGAAAAATTTGTCAAAAGAATGCAAACAGAGCATGACAAATATTGGAATACTAAAAATAGAAAAGAGAATCTAGCCAAACATGGACTTACACCTGCCGAATCCTATACCCTAGCCTCTATTATCGAAAAAGAAACTACCAATCCAAAGGAGACGAAAACCATCTCAGGGGTATACCATAATAGACTCAGACAAGGGATAGCCTTACAAGCGGACCCAACCGTAGTATTTGGGGTAGGTGATTTTACGATCCGTAGAGTGCTTAATAAACATCTAGAGCATCCATCGCCGTACAACACATATTTACACTTAGGACTTCCACCTGGGCCTATCTATATGCCTACACTTTCAAGCTTGGATGCAGCCATATTTCCAGAAGATCATAAGTATATTTTCTTTTGTGCTAAGCCTGGATATGATAATGAACATTCTTTTGCAAAGACCCTCAGTCAGCATAATCGCAATGCGCGTATGTATCACTCATGGCTCAATAAAGAAGGCATCAAATACTAAACTCCAAATTTAAATATTTATTGAATTAAAAATACCTATCAATTGAATATCAATTAGTTGCATTGACTTTTGATTAATATCTATTATATTTGAACTATAATATAATAGCAAAGGTTACTATTAGAGTATTTTAGGAAATACAGTTTTTAAATTTTAGTATTCTGTACTTTTGGCATGATACCAAGGTTGTAAAATTTTAAGATCAATTTATTTATCACATTAATTATTTTTTATTATGAATATTTTTGTTGCGAAACTCAATTACAGAACTACAAAGGAAGAACTACAATCAGCATTCGAACAATTCGGAGAAGTATCTTCAGCTAAAATTATTATGGATCGCGATACTGGTAGATCTAAAGGATACGGTTTCGTAGAGATGTCTGATGACGATGCAGCTAATGCAGCAATTGCAGCACTGAACGAAAGTGACCTTGATGGTCAAAATATCGTAGTTAAACAATCTGAAGATAGACCAAAGAGAGACAATCACGGCGCCGGAAACAGATACTAGTATACTAATAGAAACATTATATGAGAGTCAGTTGAATATATTCAGCTGACTTTTCTTTTATATAATTTTGTGCAATTACTCAGTAATTCAGATTGTTCAATCTTAATGCCGAATTATTTTTTTATTACCATTTATAAACTATAATGACAAAACAACAAAATATGTGGTACGCTATGGGTGTACTTATAGGTACAGACTTCAAAGGACAAGGAGAAGCAACTATTGACTCAGAATCGTTACTCGCAGGTATGACTGATGTATACGCCGGCAATGAAAAAATTGCAGCAGAAGAAGCAGCTCAAATAGTAGGTGATTATAGAGCTCAAAAGATGTCAGTAGTAGGTACAGCTTGGTTAGCAGAAAATGCTAAAAAAGAAGGCGTACAATCACTTCCAAGCGGACTACAATATAAAGTGCTATCTAAAGGTGACGGGGCTAAAAAGCCAGTAGCTGCTGATACAGTAAGTACTCACTATGAAGGATCATTGATCAATGGTCAAGTATTCGATTCTTCGTACAAAAGAGGAGAGCCTGTTGCGTTTCCACTAAACCGTGTAATCGCAGGATGGACTGAAGGTATCCAGCTTATGACTGAAGGAGATACATTCGAATTTTATATACCATTCAATTTAGGATATGGTGCTCAAGGCGCTGGAAATGATATACCTCCGTATGCTACATTAATATTCAAGGTAGAGCTACTTGGAATAGAGTAAATTTTGTATTTTAAAATTAGTTATTTCTCCAATCATAGATAATATAAAGAGCTGCAAGACTTTGTTTTTGTGGCTCTTTTCATTTACTAATTGCTAGTTACATCTAGCAAGTCATCAACTCTATAACTCCTTCAAAAAAATACAAATAACACTTTATACGACAGCGCCATTTCTCTAATCGCTTCATTTTTATATCTTTAAAAAATATTGATATACTAAAAAATGAGAAAGAAAACCAACCGAAGGAAATTCATAAAACACACTACTATTGCTTCTGTAGCTGCGATGATTATTCCACGGCATGTATTGGGTGGTGTAGGTTACATATCGCCAAGTGACCAAATCAGAATAGCTACTATAGGCGCTGGAGGAAAAGGTAAGAGTGATACATTTAATGCTGCAGGTCTGATCAATGGCATAGGAACCGCTACTGAGCAAATCGTAGCATTATGCGATGTAGATTATAAGCAAGCGGCTAAGACATTTGGAATGTTCCCAGATGCTAAGAGATATAAAGACTATCGTAAGATGTTAGCAGAAATGGATAGCGAGATAGACGCTGTAATTATTTCTGGTCCAGACCATATGCATGCACCAGCAGGATTGGATGCTATCAGTAGAGGAAAGCATGTCTATATACAAAAACCACTTTCTCATGATGTGGCTGAGGCCAGATCATTGACAGAAGCCGCACGTAAGCACAATATCATCTCACAGATGGGTAATCAAGGTAGCTCCTCTGATGATATTCGTCGTATATGTGAATGGATAGATGCTGGGATTATAGGGGAAGTAAGAAATGTACATTGCTGGACTAATCGCCCAGTATGGGAACAAGGAATGCAAAGACCTAAGGAGATACAAGCCATACCAGATAGTTTGGATTGGAATCTTTGGTTAGGTACAGCTCCTGAGCGGCCATATCACTCCACTTATCATCCGTTTGGTTGGAGAGGTTGGTGGGACTTTGGTACTGGTGCTCTAGGAGATATGGCATGTCATATAATGGATCCAGTAGTGCGATCGCTGAAACTGAAGTATCCTACTCACGTTCAGGCATTTGCTCCTTTTCATGTTCGCAATTGGAGACGAATAGATTCATTTGAGGCACCACCTCTAGCAAGTACGGTACACTTTGATTTTCCTGAGAGAGATGGTATGCCACCAGTGCATTTAGTGTGGTATGATGGAGGTATGATGCCTCCAAGACCAGCAGAACTTAACGATAATGAACCTATGGGCAATGTGGATGGTGGTGTTATTTTTGAAGGAACAACAGGCAAAATTATGTGCGACTGCTATGCTGCCAACCCAAGACTACTACCTATTAGCAATATGAAAAGATTTCAAGAGCCAAAGCAAACCATAGATAGAGTGAAAGAGCCTAATCATCAACAAAACTGGATCTCGGCTATTAGAGGCGAATCGGTTGCCAGTTCTGGGTTTGATTATGCAGGTCCATTCTCGGAGATTGTATTAATGGGTAATCTAGCAATTAGATCTCTGTATGCTCAAGAAGAAAGAGAAGACAATGGAAAAAAGTATAGGGCCTTTACTGGTGTCGGAAAACGCTTAGCCTGGGATGGCATCAATATGAAAATTACCAATTACGAGCCAGCCAACCATTTTGTAAGGCGTACTTATAGAGATTTTTAATACCATAATTTGAAGATCAAATTCAACTATCAAGATCAAGTTTAAAACAAACTAGATCTTGCTAACGCTTTTCCAATCACACATTCTAAAACCTGATCAGAATACTTTAATTTGTACTTATTTTCTAGTGCTCGTGACCACTATGGTCACCATGATCATGGTCATGTCCATCGTGATCATGTCCTTCATGACTATCTGTCTTCTTATTTTTATTTTTCACAAGATTCATTTTACATACTGGACATGTACCCTCTTTAACACCCCCACTACCCTTGCAGTGCATTGGACAGGTATAGTCCGAAGTCCACTCAGGTCCTGACTTATCGATAGTACCTTCTGGAATGTGCTTATGCATATTGTCACCATGCTCATGCTTACAAGATGTCACTGATCCTACGAGTACAAATGTGCAGAGTACCAAAATTATCTTCAATAAATATTTCATAAATAACTTGCTTTCGATTAATATTATTAAGCTAAATTAAGTTGAAATCGATAGATGACATAGATATTTCGATATTCTTATTGAAATATGATAAAAGCTGATTACGTTTGAATATCTTCATATAACAGAAATTTAAATTAGAATCCACCTATGGAATACAACGATTCATCAAATCATGATTCTGAAAATCAAAGCTCTAAATGGTATATAGAATTAGTAGATGGCAATAAATTCATTGTTCTATTTATTTTAAGTTTAGGATTGTATGCGATTTGGTGGATGTATAAATCTTGGCGATTCTTTCAACAAAAAGAAGAACCTGATATGATGCCAGCGGCTCGAGCAATATTTGGAATATTTTGGGCTTATCCATTATTTAAGCGCATTCAGAAATATGCCAAAAAGAATGGTTATACATCTACTTATAACAGCGGATTATTATTTGTAGGATATTTCTGTATGAATCTATCTTCAAGATTACCAGATCCGATAGGCCTAGTAGCGATAATGGCTTTTGCATTTCTGATACCACCGGTTAGGGCGCTCAATTTTGCTATTATGAATTCTGATGATTATGATGGTGAAGAAGTAGGCAGATATTCTACAGGTCAAATGGCTCTTGTCGCATTTGGTATTATCTTTTGGGCGATGATTATATTAGAATTGTTTAGTAAACCTAGCTTCTGATATCAAAGGCGAAACAAAATTTTAAATCACATCTCTACCAATACACCATCTACACAATCAATAACTCTCGCAGGATAATCATTGATTAATCGACTATTGTGAGTGGCAAATATAGTCGCTGTACCAAAGTCTTGATTGATTTGTTGAAATAGTTGAAAAACTTCATCACTAGATTGTGGATCTAGATTACCAGTTGGTTCGTCAGCTATGATTAGCTCTGGAGTATTGAGTATAGCTCTAGCGATACATAGTCGCTGCTGCTCTCCACCACTAAGAGAAAACACCTTCCGGTCAATCATATCAGTCAATCCTACGGAAGCCAGTACATCATCTACCCTACTAAGCACTTTAGTTTTGTCTTTCCAGTCAGTCGCTTCTAAAATGAAAATCAGATTTCGCTTTACCGACCAATTAGGAAATAAACTAAAATCTTGGAATACCATTCCAATTTTTCTGCGAAGGTCAGGTATTTCTATCTTGGATATCTTAGATAGATCAAATCCTAAAACCTCTGCATAGCCTGATAGTAATGAGTACTCACCATACAAGGTCTTGAGCAATGTAGACTTACCAGTACCAGAACGACCTGTCACGTAGCAAAATTCTCCTGGCATCACTTGCAAATTGACATCGTGCATAACTTCTTTCTCTTCGTTACCGATTACGCATTGTTGCAAATTGACTACCATGGTGAAATTAATATTTTAAATATGGTGTAAAACTTAATACTTACCGAACAAATTCTCCTAATACTAGGTTAACATTATGTTACTAATTATGATATCATTTTCTAACTGAACATTTCTCAACTAAATATATAAAGAACTATGCAAATAACTATTGAAGCACCTTTTACTTTTACTCATGAGAAAAGAGAGTTTATGGAGAGCAAAATCAAGAGCTTAGATAAGAAGTACGGTCTTAATATCACTCAGGCCAACGTATTCTTTAAATTAGATGACGGTAGTAACCCTAAAGATGTATTAGCAGAGATCAGATTGAGAATTTCAGGTAGCGATATATTTGTTGGAAATACTGCTGAAGGTGATGAAAGAGCATTCGCTGCAGCATTCAAATCTCTAAAGCGACAAGCCAAGAAAGTCAAAGAGAAACGCAAGGATCATAAATCTCCAGTTAAAGAAATGACAGATATTGTCTATAATACCTTTGAAAATAACGTAAAGGCAATATAAAACAGTAACTTTTTCTTTAGTATAAAAATATAAGTTCAGTTGGCCATGTGTCGCTGGACTCTTTTTTTTGTTGGGGAATGGACAATTTTACTTAGATAGCAGTAAGTCTACTCTTATTTATTACATAGATTTAGTCTATTGATCAATTGGTTTACTATCATTCCATATAATTCATCTCTTATTCTATCTTTGCGACTTTATAAACATATTATACTTTTAAAAAGATATTATAAATGGCATTACAGTGCGGAATTGTAGGACTACCAAACGTTGGAAAATCAACTTTATTTAATGCGTTAACATCAGCGAAAGCATTAGCGGCTAACTACCCATTTGCAACTAAGGAGCCTAACATAGGTATGATTACAGTACCTGACGAAAGGTTGGACAAGCTATCAGAACTCGTACAGCCAGAAAAGGTACAACCGACTACTGTTGAGATTGTCGATATTGCAGGTCTGATCAAAGGAGCCAGCAAAGGTGAAGGACTTGGAAATCAATTTTTAGCGAATATCCGTGAGGTAGATGCTATCGTCCACGTTGTGAGATGCTTTGTAGATGATAATGTAATTCACGTCGATGGAAATGTAGATCCAGTAAGAGATAAGGACATTATAGATACTGAGTTGATTCTTAAGGATATAGAATCAGTAGAAAAAAGATTAGATAAGCAAAAAAAAGCTGCTAAAGGTGGTGATAAATTAGAAGGAAAGAGAGTTGAGATTATAGAAACAATGATGGCTCACCTATCCGATAGCAAGCCAGCGAGAAGTTTGGATCTATCAGAAGATGGGCGGGAGATGCTCAGTGAGATGCAGTTACTTACGGCCAAGCCAATTATCTATGTTTGTAATGTAGATGAAGAGTCTGTCATAGACGGAAATGAACATACTAAAGCATTTGCCAAATGTATCGTCGGAGAAGATGCTGAAATGATACTTATTTCTGCAGGAATCGAAGCAGATATAGCTGAGTTGGAAACTAAGGAAGAGCGAATGGAGTTTATCGAGGCTATGGGTCTTGCTGAAGCAGGAGTTAACCAAGTTATCCGTGCATGTTATAACATACTTAATCTTATCACTTACTTTACCGCAGGTGTTAAAGAAGTGAGAGCATGGACTGTTTTGAAAGGATCAACCGCTCCGCAAGCTGCTGGTGTAATTCATACTGATTTTGAAAAAGGATTTATCCGCGCAGAGGTAATCAAGTACGCTGATTATACAGAGCATGGTTCTGAGTCCGCTGTAAAGACTGCTGGAAAGCAAGGAATCGAAGGAAAAGAATACATTGTAACTGATGGTGATATTATGCACTTTAGATTCAATGTTTAAGTATTGAGATATACTTACATAGCATTCTACAAGCCATTTGACGTACTCTCACAATTCACCAAAGAGATAGAGACGCATAAAACTTTAGCTGACTATCTAAATATCGCTAAGGACATCTATCCAGTGGGAAGATTGGATAGAGATAGTGAAGGTTTACTCCTGTTGACTGATGATAAGCGACTAAATCACAAACTTTTAGACCCAAAATATAATCACCCACGCACCTATTGGGTTCAGGTAGATGGCACTATAACTTCTGGAGCTATAGTTGCTCTAGAAGCCGGTCCAGTCATTAAAGTTGGAAAGTCCATGTACAAGACCCAAAAATGTAAAGCAAAAATTATTGATCGGCCTAATCTTCCAGATCGTATTCCCCCTATACGCGTACGAAAATCTATACCTACTAGTTGGGCTTCTATTACACTCACAGAAGGTAAGAATAGACAAGTAAGAAAGATGTTTGCTTCTATAGGATTTCCTGTATTGAGACTAGTTAGAGCTAGTATCCAAAACCTTGATCTATCTGGCCTAATTCCAGGTGAACATCGTGTAGTCACTAAATTTGATTTACTCAATAGAGAGCCCGAATAGGCTCAATAGCGTTAGCTCTGCCAATCAATCCACTACACATATTTATATAGTTAATGCGAAAAATATAAATTATTAATAAAAGCTAGGCAACAGTTGTCATTTATGCTATAAATAATTACTTTTGCACACATTTTATAACAAATTAATCTTTCAGTAATGCCAAAGATGAAGACGCACAGTAGTGCAAAGAAGAGATTTAAGATTACTGGTTCGGGTAAAGTTAAGAGATTTCAGGCTTATACTTCTCATATGATGAGAAACAAGTCAAAGAAAGCGAAGACTAGACTAGGTGGATCAACTCTTGTATCTAAAGCAGATCAAAAGAGAATCAAAGCACTGCTTTGTATCCAATAATATTGGATTTTATTTTTCTATTATTTAACGAGGATACAGGTTTAAAGAATCAAAAAAACAATTGATCCCTGTATTGTACTAAAATTTCAAATTATGCCTAGATCGGTAAATGCCGTAGCTTCAAGAAGAAGAAGGAAAAAAATCTTAAAAGCAGCCAGAGGATACTTTGGTGCTAGAAGTAAAGTCTATACAGTAGCTAAGAATGCTGTTGAAAAAGCAATGCAGTATTCATATATTGGACGTAAGCTTAAGAAAAGAGCTTTCAAAAGATTATGGATTGCGCGTATCAATGCGGCAGCGAGGCAAGAAGGAATGTCGTATAGTACATTCATGCACGGTCTATCGAAAGCAGATATCAAACTAAATAGAAAAGTTCTTGCTGACCTTGCAATGAATCACTCAGAATCATTTAAGACACTTGTAAACCAAGTGAAGTAAGCTTAACTTTCCAGTAATACATAAGAAGGGATAATCTCAATGAGGTTATCCCTTTTTTTATGGTTTATGCAGAGAAATACTCTAATGACAAATCAGGAGCCAAGACCAAAATATTGTGGGGCTATTCTACATAAAAATATTGTACCAAGTTAGTCCAATCCATCAAATATTTAGGAACCGAAATACTCTACCAATCCAAAGTAGTTTGCAGCTTGAAGTACAATAAATGCGTATACACCTGCAAGTAGATCATCTGCCATCACACCAAAGCCATTCTTGATCTTACGGTCTATAGCGCCAACACCTAATGGCTTTAGAATATCAAAAAATCTAAACAGTCCAAAGCCTAACAATATATTAAACCAGCCATAAGGCATACAGATAAATGTAAGCCAAATACCGATAGACTCATCCATTACAATCCTATTCGGATCATCTCCCCATTCGTCCTTGAGAACTTCACAGCACCAAGTACCTATGATTGTAAATACAATAGTCAGTCCTATCATCCAAGCATTGATATCCTCAGGAGCATATTGATATATTAAATAGTAAATAGCTACTCCAAATACAGCTCCCCAAGTACCTGGAGCCCAAGGAATGAAACCAAAGCCAAATGATGTTCCTATTGCTTTTGCTATCGTTTTCTTCATACAACAAAGATATCTAAATTACCAAAACCTATATACTTAAGATGGACTGCACATTACGCACAGCCCACCTTTAATTATTTACTATATTATTAAGTAAACTACTTAGTCACTATTACCCTTCCTGTTTGCGATCCATTTACTCTTACGATATATACGCCTTCTTGGAAAGTAGATACGTCTATCATAGCATAGTTTTGCAATCCAGATTTTATTATCACGCTCTGTCCACTCAATGTAAAGAGCTCTACCCTATGACCAGAACCTTCTGGAAGATCTATAGTTAGGTTAGCACTAGCTGGCACAGGATACATACGAAGCGTTGTAGTCGTCAATTTATCAACACCTGTCAGGAAGTCACAAAAGTCCTCTCTTGGCTCTTGCTCTATCCATCCTTTTGAAGATAGATCTTTTCCATCGAATGCCTCAAAATCTACAGGATATTTATGAGATCTAAATGTTAGGTTATTATTCATCAGTAAAGTATCTCCCTGTGGAACTACCGCTCCACCTCTTATAGGAGTGATATACTCCCAAACGATTTCATTATCTGGAGTAATCTCAAATGTATATCCAAATCGCCCTACTGTAATCAAGTAATTATCATTCACTAATTGCTGAAAGCTAGACAATCCAGTAGAATACATACTCTGAGGGCTAGGATGTGTAATTGTAAGATCAAAATCGGCCGGTATATATTGACCATCCATGATCATATAATTACCATCATAATCGTCGAACATAGGATCAAAAATATTGACAGTACTAAAATCAGATCCCACTCTATTGTTAAACACCATCACCTTACCAAAATCTACTTTTCCTGGACTGATGTGCTCTAGATTCCAATGTGCATCATGCTGAAAGAATAGTTTCTGATCCGTAGAATCTCCTGCTCTATATGTCATTGGATTTCCCCACCTATATAGTAGATCTCCACCTTGGCCCCACAGACCACCAGTAGAACCAGCTGCGTCCTCAGTACTTGTAGTATGGTCGATCACCCATATCTCATTAAAGTAAGGGATACTCAACATGATCTGATTAAACTCTGAGTGATAATCTATAGCATTGGCATGTAGCCAATCCGCATCACCATCATGTGTGTCATAATTAATATCAATCAATTCTGGATGATCTCCCACTACTCCAAAGTTCGCTTTTGTTTCATCGTAGTCTTGGATTAGGTGATCCCAAGCATGCCACTCCCAAACGACCTCTCCACTTTCGGGATTGAGCTCTAATACGTAGTCTGGCCATAATATATTGTCTGGAAGATTAAGCGAATCTCTTCCTGCCGCTATTGCATCTTCTTTGGATATCGACTCCCAACTAATCGCGAGAACATTTCCACTAGGTAAAACTTCAATATCATGGTGTAATCTATCATTTTCATCATTGAGCGTAAAGGTTGATAGCAGCTCATTTTCCCATGATTTTACTTCTATCGTCGCACCGCCTCCTCCTGCCCATATGGCATCACCAGCCACAGATGATGGTCTACTTGTAGTTACGAGATTACCATTCTCCATTAAGTATGCTGTATTCCCTGGTTTCGTTTCTTCTGCACCTTCCCACTTATGCACAATCTCACCACAATTATTGATAAGATAGACGTTAGATTGGTTGTGAGGATAAAGCAAAGTATATCCATCATCAGCGAGCCAGCTTTTGAGAGATATTAACCCTACAGTATTATCTTGAGCTAATATGCCTGTCATAAAAACACCCATTAGCAAAACAGTGAAAGTTCTTCTCATATCATGAATTTTGTTTGGTGACAGTCCCTGCTAACACAGGCACTTCATTCTTATTTATTTAAATTATTACCCTTTAATTATTTTAAATGTTTTCGTTGTATAATTCACCTCATTTATTATTTGCAAAAAGTAACAACCAACGGAAACATCAAAGTTTTTACGAATCACATTATCACTAGATCTGAATGTTGGTAATACTTCTCTACCAAACAAATCAAAAGTCTTAAATACTAGCACCTGTGAATCCTCATTTACAATAATTAATTCATTCACAATGGGATTCTCTAGAAGCTTCACCTTATCAAGCCTCTCATATTCCACAGCTACCTCTTCTTGTACTATATCACAGTCATAATTACTATTTAACTCTATTGGCCCAGTAGGTATCAAATCTCCTACAAGACCATTATAATCTACAGTATATCTTTCTGAGGCAAATACATCACTCTTTGGACTATTATCGCCTTGTGTAGATATATTATTGCCAAGTACTGGATTGATGTATTCCCAGACGATTTCTTTATCAGGAGTAATCTCAAAAAACTTACCAATCTGACCTTCAGTAATAAGTATGTTTTCGTTAGGAAGCACTACAGCGTTAGATAGTCGTGGAGAAAAGAAACTGCTTACGGGTGTGCCCACATAAGCGAAATTGAAAGACGATGGTCCGAATGCAGTATTCGGTTCGATAACATATTGAGTTCCATCCATTTCCGGCACCACAATTTCTACAGATGAGAATGACCCTTTTGGTCTATTGATACCATTGTTAAATACTATCAATCCATTTTTATATTGCCCTTGATCTATCCAATTAGTGCCATGCTGACTGTAGAATTTTTGATCCATCGCAGTACCTCTATCGTAAGTAAGTGGATTGCCATATCGATATAATATATCTCCTCCCTTACCTGACATACCACCGATATGACTGGCAGACTCTTCACTACTAGTCGAGTGATCTATGATATAAAACTCGTTGTAATTACGACTATTGATTACGATTTGATCTAACTCTTCATTGTAATCGAGCGCATTTGCATGAAATCTATCTATATTGTCTAAAGATCCTTCATAGTTGATATCTATTAATTCCGGGTGTTCGGATAATACACCGTAATTATCTTTAGTCTGATCAAAATTTTGAATTAGGTGATCATTCATATGCCATTCCCATTCTACTAGAAAATCACTTAGGCCAACGGGTTGAATTTCTAATATCAATTCAGTCCACATCCCATCATCAGCTATCTCATCTGGATACCTTCCAAGTTGTATAGCTTTAGATGGAGAGTTATATTCCCATGCTAAAACGAGTATATTTCCATTCGGCATTGGCTTCACATCATGATGCTGATGATAATTAAAATCTGCACCAAGTTTAGATTCCCATATCAAATCTCCACTCCAATCAAATAATTGAACAAATCCACCTGCACCTCCAGCATAGAATGTACCTTGAACTCTACCTGTTCGCAACAGGTTTCCATTTTTAGTTAAGTGCGAAGTAAGAGCAGGATTATACTCGGAGGTCCAACGATTGACCTCTTCACCGCAATTATCTATCAAATACGTATTACCACTATTAATTGGCGACATCATAGTATAGCCATTATATGACTCGATATCATTTCTGATTAGACCTATTGTATTACCAGTTTGACTCCACGACGGACTACTGCTAATCACAATCAAAATTGTAAAAAAACAAGCAAGAATAGCTTTCATAAACTCTAAAATAATACAACCAACAAGGTAGAGATATACTTTCTAAATTCTATTTAAAACCCAGAAATTCTTACTTACTTGTCATGACAAACATAACAAAAGAGAAAGCAGAGAAAATAGCGCATAAAATATGCTATAGAAATTCTTCGTCTTTCATTATTAAAGATTCTTACATTTTACCTAATTTAAATTGGGTTAGAGAAGACATCAATCTCAATCAATAATTCAGACTTTATATTATTAATTATAATGAATATTTCTTTAATTTATTCATTCTAGAATGGTCTAGATTTACACAAGTAACACTTGCACATATTATATAGCTTCCTCCTTTTGGATATACAAAATACACAGGATTAATAATAACACTACCAAAATTTGCAATGCCCGTTAATGCATCCTCATTCAACATATGACCAACTATTGTCGCATTCAATGCTGAAGTAATATAAACATAACCTAATTCCAATATGAGTCAAAGGATTAATAATGCAGCTCATTTAAGAACGATCAATACATTTACTAAAATCTTAAAATTATCAAAGATAAATTTGATGCAGCATAATTTTAAAGTGAACGTTAAAACACAAAACAAAAGAGTATTAAGAAAATGCTGAGTATTGGTTTGTTCAAAATACTATAATACTAGTTGCCAATAGCTTAATCAAAAATACCACATTCAATAATGAAACCAGCTAAAATAGATTACTCAGCCAGTTATATAAAAACACTTAACATCCACCTCTCTACTCAACCTTAATCTTTTCATATTAGATACTTTGTCGTTACTAATCTTAATCAAGATTAGCATCTCTCTTTACGTGATAATATGATTTTACAAGATTATTAAAGAATAATTTCCTGTTATTATATTAAAAACAAAATAATAGATTCACCTCGGTTACTTCGAGATAAAAAAGCAAACAAATATTTTCAGCTGGCTTCTTTACTTTAAAGATTACTTCAACTTAAAATCTCCTTTACCGACCATAAAACCATTGTTATAGATTTCTACATCATAGATTCCCTTCGTTAACTTTTCACTTAAGCTAAGACTAATGCAACCTCTAGTATCTTCGTTTTGATAATCTATAGAACCCGAAGTAGTATACATGACTTGTGTACTATCAAGTTTATTAGTCAAAACTCCTACACCATCATTACTATCTGTAATAGTTTCACCAACAGGATCAATAATCCTAATATAAAATTCTTGTTCTCCGCCTTGAGCAACTACATTAGTCTCTGTAAGAAAACAAGTTCTCAGCATATTGATATTCTTAGCTTTATTTTTTTTCTTAGTTTTTCCATCATCTTTTACTTGGTAGCCTTGCACTTCCATGTAATTAATTTTGATAGCCTCTGCGATATCCACTTTACCAGATAATATAGCCTTCTCTTTAATGATCTCTTCTTTTTCAACAATCAATATTTCTCTAGCCTGAGCGATCTCAGCGTATAGTTGATTAAGAGCTTCCTTCTCCTCTTTTAGTTGCGTATTAGATGAAGTAAGAAATTGATTGTCATCTCTGAGTTTTGTTAGCTCTTTAATGTATTGTTGTGCTTGATCTTTTAACGCTTTCATTTCTTTACGTGCTTTTCCTAGTTCACGTTTCGACCAGATAAGATTGTTGATCTTCTCTTTTTGCCCTTGTAGACTCAACTTTTGGCTATCAATAAGTTGATTGAGTTCCTCATTATCGCCTCTGAGTTCATCTAATCCTTCTATTGCAGCTTTATAGTCCTGGTCTAGTTCAGTTTTAATTTTCTCAAGCTCAATAAGTTCCGTCTTTTGGTTAGCTGTATCCTGCTTCAATTGACTATTGATGTACATCTGATATCCATTGAGTCCGAGTAACAGTATAATTCCTATTAGAGCATAGCTTAATACATTATTTGATTTTGTTGACATTAGGTATTTATTTTAAACTTTATTTTATTGAGTTATTGTAATTAAACGTTTACGGTAATTGATTTGAAACGAAACATTTAGATTTAAAAGAGTGTAAATATCAAACTTTATTCTATCAATTTCTATTCTATAGCTCAAAATAGTAGTTATTACCTAAACTTATGCACTAAAAGAAACCATTTCATGGAAACGAATTGCAAAATAAATGGCCTAATATTAGAATTAAAATCTTAATTGAATAAGAATGTCACATGAGAAATTAGAAATAATTTTGACTAATTTAGAAGCAATTAACTAATGTTTCTTGCCTTTATCTCTAAATAGTTTTCATTCTAATTTAAATAAAAATAGGATATTGAATGATTCTTCCGGGATATAAGTACTTTATCTCTTTTATTAGGAGTTCAATGCCCTGTTTAGCTAAAGCATCCAGCAAAATTGATTGTTGATTTACATAGAGATTTATATGAGATTGCATCACTTTTTCGTTCATTTCTTGGGCATGACTAGCAACATAGGCTTGTACTTTCTCTTTATTAGAAAATGCAAATTGGATGCTATCTCTCAAAATGGCCTCGATATCTTCTTTGACATTTTGAGGCAATAATCTTTTAACTGCAATGCCTCCAAGAGGTATAGGGCATTTTGTAATGGATTCCCAGTATTCTCCAAGGTCTTGAATTTTGACTAGACCACGTTTTTCGTACGTAAATCTATTTTCATGAATAATCAAGCCTAGATCTACATCTCCTTTCACTATTGCGTCTTCAATTTCCGAGAAGATATATTCCTTTTTGTTACTCAACTCTGGAAAGGCTAAACTAAGCAGTAAATTAGCCGTTGTGTTGACTCCTGGAATAGCTACAGAACAGTTTTTGATGTCTTTTCCGTCTATTTGACTTTTGGCAATTAGTAAAGGCCCACAATTGTGACCTAACGCACTACCACTATTGAGTAATTGATACTGATGAGAAACCAATGAATACGCACTATAGCTGATCTTTGAAATGTCGAACTGACCCATTACAGCAGAACGATTGAGCTGAGAGACATCATCCAAATGAATATCGAATTTATAACCTCTTAGATCTATCCTATTATTGAATATTGCCTCGAACATAAAGGTGTCATTCGGACAAGGAGAAAATGCGAAACTAAATTTGGACATATTTTGACTTCGGGCTATTGTTTGCTTTCATTAACCATTACTGCGAGAATAAGTTTCCTTTTGAAGTAAATTAGCAATAACGTCAATGAAATATTGGATAATACCAATTCCACAATAAACTTAACTTTACGCTATGAAGAAGAGAAAAAAACTCAGTCTGAATGTACTATTTGAGGATAATCATATTATAGCTGTAGAGAAGACTGCGGGTATGTTGGTACATGGAGATGAAACAGGGGATAGGACTTTACAAGATCACGTCAAAACATATATAAAGAAGAAATATAATAAACCAGGTGATGTTTTCCTAGGTGTGATACATAGATTAGATAGGCCAGTTAGTGGCGTTACTATTTTCGCTCGCACCTCTAAGGCCCTTACTCGTATGAATGCTCTCATCAAAGATCGTGAGATTACTAAAGAATATCTGGCTTTAGTATCTAAAAGGCCTGTAGAAATCAAAGGCTTACTTACCCACTATATAGTAAAAGATACGAAAAAAAACTTCTCCCATATTTATGATAAAATGAAAAATGGTGCTAAGAAAGCTTTATTACGCTATGAGATGGTAGGTCAGATTTCTGGTTACGTACTTATGAGAATCAACCTCGAGACTGGACGACCACATCAGATCCGTGTACAAATGAAGCGTATCGGATGTCATATTATCGGAGATGTAAAATATGGATATGAATTTGGTAACGTTGATAAATCGATATGTCTGCACTGCAGCAAGATGTCATTTATACATCCAATAAAAAAAGATCGCATAACTATTAAACTAAAGCCACCAAAAAACGACTTTTGGGATATATTCATAGGAAACTACTAGTAATAATGGAAAGTATACCTTAGTCTCCAGACTATCTACAACATTTCTTAAATAACATCTCCCTCAGTCTACAGACGTAGAACTGGGTTTTGTTAAGACTTTTTCATAAAAAGCTTTGATCTCTCGACTAAATACCGTAGAAGTGTGGACCTATTATTTACGAGCTAATGACTATAATAAGTTCTAAGATTAAAATTGCAATATTCTTTCTTAAAAAATATACTCTATAACTTTTCTCATTCTACAAAATGATTACTTTTGTTTTTGGTGAGGGCTATACGGCCAGCTCCTTTTTAATCCCCCAGGGTGGAAACGCAGCAAGGGTAGAAAGTTGAGCGGTTGGTATAGTTCCTCACTTTCTTTATCTGCAAGTCTCAAAAATCATCATTTTAACTTACATGATTTTTGGCATTATGGCTGTTGTTCAATCTGAAAGCAAGCATAAAAACTTTATTTCTGTAAATTTTGAAGCTAAATAACTGTGATCCTTAATGATCCTGACAGTTTTACTAACTTTGCGGTTATAAATATTTGACATTGAATTTTACTTAACCAACTATATATATAATATGCAATTTTTTATCGATACAGCCAATTTAGATCAGATCCAAGAGGCAAAAGAACTTGGAATGCTTGATGGTGTGACTACTAATCCTTCGCTTATGGCTAAAGAAGGTATATCAGGTACAGATAATGTACTCAATCATTACAAGAAGATTTGTGATATTACAACCGGTGATGTAAGTGCAGAAGTAATCGCGACTGACTTCGCAGGTATAATAGAAGAAGGTAAAAGGTTAGCAGAAATCGCTGATAATATTGTAGTGAAAGTTCCTATGATATTAGAAGGTATCAAAGCGATCAGATGGTTTACAGATAATGATATCTCTACAAACTGTACATTAGTATTCTCGCCAGGTCAAGCGATTTTAGCGGCTAAAGCTGGAGCCACCTATCTATCTCCATTCATAGGAAGGATAGATGATATTACTTGGGATGGTATGACTCTAATTAAGGATATAGCTGAGATATATGCGATCCAAGGCTATATGACCAATATATTGGCTGCGAGTGTACGTAGTCCTTTACATATTGTACAGGCTGCGAAGAATGGTGCTGATGTAGTTACATGTCCATTGAGTGCTATTAAAGGCCTAGCGAATCATCCTTTGACTGATATCGGATTAGCTAAGTTTTTAGCCGATCACAGCCAAGCTAACTCATAATATTTTCTTGATTTCGGTATTTTACTTTCTCATTTCGTTAAGTAATCTGTTCTTAAAACATAAATCAATACGTTGCACGACTGAGTAAAGAAATAAATATCATCATAATCTATCAAGAAGATCAATATTTGCTATCTGTTAATTTAATATCAACGGGAAAATACTTAGTGTAAATTTCACCGGAGAATGAAAGCATCTTCAATACCATGGTATGGATAAAATAGACAATAGACTAATACCTAACAATACAGTAAATGGATCTAAATAAACGGTGAATTCTGTTTTTCTAAAAATGCAATCGTTTGAAATTGCAATCATCTAAAAATCAAATATTAAACGGCTTTGATTCCCCCTTAGCAATGTTATTTTTGTTGAAATGTTAATGAATTGACAATGGATGTATAGAGGAGTATTATTTGATCTTGATGGGGTGATCGTGGATACAGCCCGTTATCACTTTGAAGCGTGGAAGAGATTAGCCATTTCTCTTGGTACTGATTTTACTACTGAACAGAACGAGCAACTCAAAGGTATAGGACGTTTAGATTCACTACGAATGATCCTCAAATGGGGAGATATAACAAAGTCTGAAGAAGAACAAGCTCAACTATGCCTACTTAAGAACGGTTGGTACTTAAATCTAATCTCTCATATGAATAAGAGCGAAATCCTTCCTGGTGTCCAAGAAATGCTAGAAAACCTTAAAGAGAACAACGTTCATATTGCGTTAGGAAGTGCATCTAAGAATGCCGTATCCATTCTCAGAGAAGTAGGTCTTCTAGACTATTTTGAGGAGATTATTGACGGCACTAAGACTACAAGATCTAAGCCTGATCCACAAACATTTGAACTTGGAGCTAAAGCCTTAGAATTAGATCCTTCAAAATGCGTTGTTATAGAAGACTCAATTAAAGGTATTGAAGCAGCTAGATTAGGTGGTTTTGATACTATAGGGATTGGAAATCCGGACACTCTTGCTGCCAATTTAATTACCGTCAGTGACCTTACAAAACTGAGATACGAGTGCACTGATGGAGAACTGATAATACTCGATCTCTAAAATAAAAGAAAGAATAGAATGCCAAGTAATACATCACAAATAAACTAGATGATTGTGTGTATATCATTAGACAAGATGAAAAATGAAAGATTACCTAGTAAAAGATAATTGGAGAATAATAGAAGATCAATATCACGCAGAGTACAATCAGATCTCTGAGAGTATCTTTTCTATTGGTAATGGTCAGATGGGCCAAAGAGCTAATTTCGAAGAGAGTTATACCGGTAATACATTACAAGGCAACTATATCGGAGGTGTTTACTACCCTGACAAAACACGTGTAGGATGGTGGAAAAACGGATATCCTGAATATTTCGCTAAAGTTCCTAATGCTTGTGATTGGATTGGTATAAGGATTCTGTTGGATCAAGAAGAAGTAAACCTTGCAACATCAGACATAAAAAACTTCTACAGAGAACTAGATATGAAACGTGGACTACTTACAAGAAAAGTAGAATTCCTTACTCCTAAAGGTAGACATATCAGTATAGAATCTCGGAGATTCTGCAGTATGGCTGATGATGAGATTGGCGCGATTGAATATAAAGTAAAATCTTTCAATTACAGTGGCGGATTAGCTTTAGTTTCTTCACTCGATTTCGATGTAAAAAATAGTAATGCCAACTATGATGAAAAGTTCTGGGATGAAGATCAACAAATGTCCAGCAGTGAAGCGATTTATGTTACTGCCAAAACTCGTAAGACGGACTTTTTGTGTACAGCAAATATGAATCACACATTGTTAATCAAGGGAGGCAAATCAGATTATTACTTTGATTATGGAAATGGAGAGAAATATGTAGAAGTATTTATCTCTGGAGAAATAGTCCCTGATGGAGAATGGGTCTATCATAAATACGTGAATATAAGCAGCTCACGCAATCATACTAATGAAGAATTACAGGTCACCGCATTGGCGAAATCAAGAGCTGCGAAGGCTCAAGGATTTAAATCGCTACTGAATGATCATATCAATGCTTGGTCTAAAATCTGGGATACAGCAGATATCGTGATCAAAGATGATGTCACCGCTCAACAGGGAATTAGATTTAATATCTTTCAATTGTATCAGACATATACAGGAAAAGATAGCAGACTTAATATTGGTCCGAAAGGATTTACTGGAGAGAAGTATGGTGGATCTACATATTGGGATACTGAAGCATATTGTTTACCATTCTATCTATCCACTACAGATGAATCTGTAGCGCGAAATTTACTTATCTACAGACACAATCAACTAGATCGTGCTATAGAGAATGCTGAGAAGTTAGGCTTTTCTAATGGAGCTGCACTCTACCCTATGGTTACCATGAATGGCGAAGAATGTCACAATGAATGGGAAATAACTTTTGAAGAAATACATAGAAATGGAGCAATCGCTTATGCCATATACGATTATATCAAATATACAGGTGATAAAGATTATTTAGCGAGTCATGGCGCAGAAGTACTAGTGGCTATTGCGAGATTTTGGGCACAGCGAGTAAATTTTTCAGAAGCCAAACAGCAATATGTAATCCTAGGAGTAACTGGCCCTAACGAATATGAAAACAATGTCAATAACAATTGGTATACTAACTATATTGCTTCATGGTGCATGGAGTATGCTGCCGAATCGCTAGCTTATATCGAAGGCAATCATAATGAAGTTTACGGGAAAATCATTTCTAAGATTAATTTTAGCAATTCTGAATTGGAGAAGTGGTCTGATATAAGATCAAAGATGTATCTCCCTAAAGACGAATCAAGGGGCATATTTCTTCAGCAAGATGGGTTTCTAGATAAAGATATTTTACCTGTAACAGATTTGTCAATGGTGGACGTACCTATCAATCAAAAGTGGTCATGGGATCGTATTCTTCGCTCCTGTTATATCAAGCAAGCAGATGTACTTCAGGGCATCTACTTCTTTGTGGATAAATTTGATCCTAAAGACATCAGACGAAACTATGAGTTCTATGAACCATTGACAGTGCATGAGTCTTCACTCTCACCATGTGTACACTCTATACTTGCTACTAAATTAGGTATGAATGACAAGGCGTACGAGATGTATTTGCGTACGAGTAGACTCGACCTGGATGACTATAATAACGATACAGAAGATGGCTGTCATATCACAAGTATGGCAGGAACATGGCTTGCCATCGTGCGGGGATTCGCTGGAATGAGTGTCGAAGATGATAGACTTTCGTTTACTCCTAGACTTCCTCAACAATGGGCTGAAGTTAGCTTCAAAACTAACTTCCGTGGACAATTAATAGAGTTGATCATGAGAAAAGATAATAACGAAGTAAAAAATCATTCCTATAGACCTATCAAAGTTATTCTAAATAAAATAGAGATAATTGTTGAACCTGTCGCAGTAACTATATAGAAGTAAATTGTTTTAGAAAAAATTAAGTTGTTCACTATATACTATTCGGATATTGGTATTTTTAAATATGAAATATCTTTTTTCGTTTAGTATATACTTTTTGTTTATTTCTAAGCTGATTTCTCAAGTCAGTTTTACATCGTCGGATCTTCCTATTATTATAGTTAATACTAATAATGGCCTACCTATAGTAGATGATCCGAAAATAGAGGCAACAATAGGCATAATCTACAATGGAGAAGGAGAAAGAAATACTATTTTCGACGCACGCAATGAATACTTTGGAAAATGTGGAATTGAGATTAGAGGTGAATCGTCACAATTATTTGCAAAACAATCCTTTTTATTTGAAACTTGGGATGAAGATGGCAATGATATAGACACTAGTTTTCTTGGATTTCCTAAAGAAGAAGATTTCATCCTCTATGGCCCTTATTCTGATAAGACGATGATGAATAACGTACTCGCCATGCATCTAGCTAATGAAATGGGCCATTACTCGAGTAGGACAAGATTTGTGGAAGTCGTTATCAATGATAACTATAGAGGCATATATGTACTCATGGAAAAAATAAAGCGAGATAAAAACCGTGTAGACATAGCCAAATTGAACGAAATAGATGTCGAAGGGGATCAACTTACAGGTGGATACATTATTCGTATTGACAAGGGATTTTATGATGGCTGGGCATCAAATTATGATGCACACAACTCTTTTAATTCTATCAATTTTCAATATTATTATCCTGATCAAAATACAATTCAATCAGAGCAAAAATCATACATTAAATCATATGTAGACAACTTCGAAAATGCTATCGCTAGCAATGATGGATACAACGATGATGGACTACACTACACTCATTACATCAATCTAAGATCATTCGTAGACAATTTTTTACTCAACGAACTATCGAAAGATGTAGATGCTTATAGATTGAGTACTTACTTCCATAAAGATAAAGATAGTAAAGGAGGCAGACTGACCGCTGGTCCATTTTGGGATTTTAATCTATCATTTGGAAACGCAGACTATTGTCAGACTTCAGACCCCTCAGGATTCATTTATTACCAATGTGGTGGAAATAGTCCATTCTGGTGGAATAAATGGTTGAATGATATCACTTTCTTACCTGCCATGAAATGTAGATGGGAAGAGCTGAGAGAAACGATTCTTAATGAAGACTATTTAAATACTTATCTAGAAGATCACAAAGTATTGTTGGCAGAAAGCCAAGTTAGAAATTTTACAAAATTCCCAATCTTAGGACAATACATTTGGCCCAATCCATTATTTTTTGAGAATGCTCCCTCACACGCTATTGCTATTGACATTATGAAAGATTGGCTTAATAGTCGTATCATTTGGTTAGATAATAATCTTCCGGGATTTGCTGTGGGATGTGATAAGTTTGATGACCCAGATTTCGAAGTAACGATGGAAGTTTCTACATCTGATTTAGATTTGCAATCGATTAATGTATTCCCCAATCCTACTGCTGATTATTTACAGATTAGTAGTAATGAAATTATTGGAGAAGTAGTAATTTTGGATATTTTTGGAAATCGCATTAAGGATTATACTTTTGATACAAAATCAGAAATTATTGATCTACGAAACTTGGTTAGTGGGAGTTATATTTTGAGAAGTGGAAAAAGAATTGTTTCTAATTTGATGTTGGTGAAATTGTAAAACATAATTCTCTCATTAATTTGTGTTGTTTACGGAAGACATTTAATTGTTCAATTGCTTTCACTACGGACTTCATAATCAAATCTAGATGGTAGATTCCAACAACGACACCACTTACCAGAATAAAAAGATGTATTCTCACCTTTCAAATTCCCTTGAGTATCTTTGAGCAAACAAGATAACATCTTTTCGTCTAAATCATTGAATATATACAATCGATCATTAACAGGATTAGGATGTAATTACTTTACCGTTATCCTAGGTACAAGATACCAAGCATCTTGAACAATCTCTTTTCTAACTTCATGCATGAAGTCATAAAGGTCCTTTTCTCTACAGTCAAACTTAAATCCAATACGTGTTACATTCATTGTATCAAAGTATTCTTCATATGGTGTATAGCCCAATTGACTGATCTTAGTAGACATCTTCATAGCGTTACGAGCACTTTGATAAGCACCAAGTATAATCACGCATTCAGTTGGATTATTTTTCTTAGTTATAGTATCTACTATAGCTGCTTTATCGCCAGTATTAGAAGAGTCGGACTCGGTATTTTCATTTTCACCATTTGCATCGCCAATTCCACCATTATCTACATAACTTACAGAAGCTAGATTGGCTTGATTTTTTTTATCTACTTCACATCCTTTATAAAATAGTGCACACAATAATAATATGCAAAATATCCATAAGAGGACTTTAAACCATCTACTCTCATCATAATTGTAATTATCAGATGAAGGATTACTTGATGCCGATTTTGTCGCTATAGTAGTTGCAGCTACTGACCTATTAGGTATACTTTCGGTAGATACAGACATAGCAGCATTAATCATATCGCCATCCTTAAAGAATTGTATTGGCTTAAGATTTACGGGTGGTAATCCAAAAAAAGAAGAATTCACTACTCCTTGATACTGTAAAAACCTAATATCGTCACCATTAACTCTAGTAAACTGACCAACACTTGGTATTTCTGCTTCACCATAATTTATAAGCTTATCGATTATATGCTGTGAATATTTGTCTACCTTCTCAAGTGCCTTTTTCGGTTTAATATCAAATCGATTAGCAACGTAGCTAATAAAATGATCAGAATTTTCATTGCTATCTTTAAAAATAAGTGTATTTGAAGGAGGAAATATCTGTAACTTATCATCTGAAAGGTATGCAGAATGGTGATTATAGAACAAAGTACCCAAACCCGATATAGACGTATTGCCATATTGCAGTAGATGATCTAAAATCAACTTGGGTATTTGTATTTTATTCTTTGACATTATCTCCTTTTGTAAATGTAATGAAGGCTGCGTAATTAGTATCTATTAGTACTATCTTTTACGTCAAACTGACTAATACAGCGCTCTATATCATTACTTTTGCTGATATATTAGCAATTTTCATACTAGAAATTACAAACTTCATGATAAAGAGAGAAAAATCAGAGAAATTATACGAAGAAGCGAAGAAATACTTCCCTGGTGGAGTCAATAGTCCAGTTAGAGCTTTCAAGTCGGTTCAGGGAGCTCCATTATTCATCAAACGTGGTGAAGGAGCACATATTATAGATGAGGATGATAATCGTTTTTTGGATTTCTGTGGCAGTTGGGGACCTCTTATCTTAGGTCATGCAAATCCTAATGTAATAAAAGCTATATCAGAGACGATAAAGAATGGTATAACGTTTGGTACGCCTACCAAATTAGGCAATGAAATCGGAGAGCTATTTATAGAGAACCATGAATATGTTGACAAGATCAGATTTGTGAGTTCTGGAACAGAAGCCGTGATGAGCGCTATCAGATTAGCTCGAGGATATACAGGTAAAGACAAAATCGTAAAATTTGAAGGATGCTATCATGGCCATGTAGATTCATTATTAGTGAAGGCGGGATCTGGACTAGTGACATTTGGTGAAAGCACATCAGCAGGTGTACCGAAGTCATTTGCAGAAGAGACTATCGTACTCGACCTCAATGACTTACAAGGCCTAGAAGATACGCTCAAAGAGCACCATAAAGACATCGCAGCGATAATAGTAGAGCCTATCCCAGCTAATAATGGATTACTTCTACAAGATCAAGCTTGGTTGGTATGGCTCCGTCACTATTGTGACAAATATAAAGTCTTACTCATTTTCGATGAGGTAATATCTGGATTCCGTGTAGGATTTGAAGGTGCAGCGCGTATATATAGTGTATCTCCAGATATCCTTACATTTGGTAAAATCATCGGGGGTGGTATGCCTGTAGGTGCATATGGAGCGAATCATGAAATCATGAGCCATATATCACCTGAAGGCCCAGTTTACCAAGCAGGTACTCTATCTGCTAATCCAGTGGCAATGGCCGCAGGTATAGCTACTATGAAGGAGTTACTTAAGCCAGGGTTCTATGAAGAGCTCAATGACAAAACTATAGCTTTCTGCAAAACTCTAAGCGATCATATTGAATCAAAAGGTTACCCTATGCACGTTGTTCAGATCGGATCTATCTTTTGGATGGCATTTAGCGATAAGCGTATCGTCAAAGCATCAGACATTGATCCTTCGAGTATGAAAATATTTGCTGAGCTACATGGAGAGTTACTAAATAGAAACATCTACCTCGGACCCTCTGGATACGAAGTAGCATTTATTTCAGCAGCACACACAGAAGATGATCTCGCATATGCTAGTAAGCACATTTGTGAAGCGTTGGACAAAATACTAGCAAAATGATTAGATGGCTTAGCATAGTAGTCGTAGTTTATATGTTAGCTGCTCTTACGTGGTGGACTTTACTGCTACATCGTGGACAAACAGCACTCTTAAATGCTAGAGAGAAAATTCTTCAGCTGCAGTATAATCGTGTTTATGGTGTCGAAGACTTTGACATCACTCAACTATCAGAATTAAAGGATATTCAAGCTGAACGAACTAGTTTTCAATTTATGATTAATGGAGAAGCTCTAGTTTTTGCTATTGCTCTTATTCTAGGAATATTTTATCTATATAGATTGTATAAAAAAGAGATATCTGTAGCCTCGCAGCAAAAGAATTTCTTATTATCCATCACGCATGAACTAAATAGTCCATTAACTAGTATTAAACTGGTATTCGAAACCCTAAAGCGAAGAATTTTAGATACAAAGCAAATACAAACGCTGAGTTCTAACGGACTTGACGAAACTAATAGATTAGAATCATTAGTCGATAAATTGCTTTTCGGCGCCAAGTTAGAGTCAAGTTATAGTTTCCATATGGAAGAGTCTGATCTCAATAGATTCTTGAATGATATCGTATCAAGGTACCAACAGCAATTTACCAACTTTACTTTCACTCTGGATAGTAATACGAGAATCACAAGAGCTATTGATAAAGAGGCTATCACAATTATGATTAATAATCTGATAGAAAACGCTATGAAGTACAGTCCCCAGCATACTGAAATAAAAATTAACCTCACAGAAAATAACGGTAAAGCAAAAATATCTGTAGTAGATCAAGGTGTTGGAGTGGACAAGCAAGATGTACCGTTTATCTTTGACCAATTCTATCGTTCAGGCTCAGAAGAGACACGTACTACAAAAGGAACTGGAATCGGATTGTACATATCACAGCAAATTGTTAAAGCTCATAATAGTAAGTTAAATGTGAAAGTTGGCGAAAATGGTAAGGGAAGCGAATTTTACTTAGAACTATAATAGGTTTCCAAGCATTATACTAATAACAATTATTTATATCAAATGAAGAGAATACTCCTAGTAGAAGACGAAGCACAAATCCAGAAACTAGTAAAAATGAACCTTGAAATAGAAGGTTACGAAGTGATTGCTCACGATGACGGACATAATGTACTACATACTCTAGAGTCTGAGCACATTGATCTTATTATATTAGATCTTATGCTACCAGATATCGATGGCATTCAGATATTGGAGCAAGTAAGACTACGATATAGCGAAATTGCCGTACTTATTGTATCTGCCAGAGATGCATCTGCCGATCGTATCTTAGGACTAAAGTCAGGTGCTGATGATTACCTTACTAAGCCATTTAACCTTGAAGAGCTTATCCTTCGTGTAGAGCGTCTCATACAGCGCACACAACCCAGCGATCCTATACAAGTTGACTCTTATAATTTTGGTGTTAATAAAATTAATTTCAGTACATACGAAGCTACGGGACAAAACGGAAATTTTACGCTCACCCACAAGGAAGCTCTTTTACTTAAGATGCTCATAGAACGGAAGAATGAAGTTGTATCTCGTCAACAAATTCTGCAAAATGTATGGGGCTATGATGTTTATCCAAGTACTCGTACAATTGATAATTTCATACTTTCATTTAGAAAATATTTCGAAGAGGATCAAAAACATCCAAAGTATTTCATTAGTGTCCGTGGTGTTGGATACAAGTTTGTTAGTCAAGAAAATGGATAGTTTCCTACTCAGATGACAAACTCAAATAATTCAAAAGTTTCTAGTTTTTCAAACGAAATATCTTGTGAGAGTCCTATTAAATTTCCTTGTCCATTTCAATCTAACCCACACGAGATTGCAAAACTAGCTGCACAAGATTTACAGACTTCCTTACTTCCATCTCTCAATCACAATTTTGGTATAGATCCCGTGGAAGATAATCGTCCAATCGGCAAAATGTTTGGTGTCCTTGTTGTCAACGATGTAGAAGGTGAAATAGGTTACTTGTCCGCATTCTCTGGTAAGCTTAATGGAGGAAATCATTATGAAGGTTTTGTTCCTCCTATATATGATGGGTTACAAGAAGGTGGTTTCCTCAATAAAGGAATGACCGAATTATCTGTAATTGTCAGAAAAGTACGTGCACTTCAAGAGTTAAAGGACCCTCGCAAGGAGTCTGAATTAGAAGCATTAATAGAACAAAGAAGCGAGCATTCCCAAGCATTGCAACGGAAATTATTTGAATCTTATTATTTTTTAAATAATGATAAAAAAAGTAAATCTCTCTTAGAAATATTTTCAGGTAAACAGCCGCAAGGTGGATCGGGTGAATGTGCAGCACCGAAGCTATTACAATACGCTTTCATGAATGACCTTAAACCCATCGCAATCGCAGAATTTTGGTGGGGCACGTCCAATTCACAACAAAAAGTACACAAAGAATATTATCCTGCCTGCGAAGAAAAATGTCGACCTATTCTGGCTTGGATGTTGTCTTAAATCTATATAATAACATTGAATCACAGCTTCAGAAAAATTCAAATTTTCTACGTCGTTCTTTTTTAATACAATAAGTATTTCTCCCTTGTCATTCTAAACTCATCTACCCCACTTTCCCAACTTGCTCTAATTTCATCAGCAGTTTTCCCCGCTTTAAGTTGTGATCTTAATTGATCTGTGCCCGCTAATTTCTCAAAGAAGTTATTATCTAAGAAAAATGTTTCCCCTTTCCTAGTTAGCATTTGATACATTTCTACCAAGTATTTCATATTTAATCCGTCCTTTTTATGCAGCGACTCTTTGGTTAAGTCCTGTAAAGATCGATAACCAATAGATTTATTTTCATGCTTAGGATATTTTGCACCTGGCAATGATTGTATCTTGATCTTAGACGGAGCATCTATCCACGCCGGATGACCATAAATCTGGAACTGCATATCTGTACCTCGTCCTACACTGACATGTGTTCCTTCAAATAAACAAAGTGATGGATACAAAAATACAGATTGGATATTTGGAAGATTTGGTGATGGCTTGATCGGTAGATCGTAATACGTATTATGATCATAGTTTTTACATGGTATTACAGTGAGGTCACATTGTATACCTTCGTGCAGCCATAGTTCTCCATTGATCATCTTCGCATACTCCCCTATAGTCATACCATAGACAGTAGGCACTGGATGCATCCCCACGAATGACTCATACTTCTTTTCAAGAATTGGTCCATCGATATAATGTCCATTAGGATTAGGTCTATCTAAAACGATCAAAGGAATATTATGATCGGCGCAGGCTTGCATGACATAGTGCAGTGTAGATATAAAAGTATAAAATCTCACACCTACATCTTGTATATCAAATATCATTACATCCAAATCTTCCATATCTTCTACAGAAGGCCCTTTCTTATTTCCATAGAGAGAGATAACTGTAGCTCCAGTATATATGTCGACTTGATCCATTACATGCTCTCCTGCATCAGCTTTACCACGAAAGCCATGTTCAGGAGCGAAAATACGTTTGATATCAGCTCCCATCAGCATTAATGTGTCTGCTAGATGCATACCATCTACTACACTTGTTTGGTTCACTACCAAACCGATTTTCTTATCTTGTATCTGAGGATAGTATAACGCTAAACGCTCTGCGGCTGGTACGACATCACTTTCAGACTGAAAAGTAACAGTTGCATAAGCGACTTGATTTTTCACCAATATACTGCCCTTACAAGAAGTAGAAACTGCAAGAAATATAATTGACAGTAGTGAAGCGGCAATAATATCTTTTATCATATTCGCAAAATACACTTTTATAAGAATCTACTAGTAATAGTTAATTTCTTATCCCAAAAATGATCACAGAATCAAGAATTTGCAGCAAGTTAATATCAGTTGAGAGAAATTCTTCATATGTTAGATGATTTTAATAATACTACAAAATCATAGCCCCTTGAAAAATTATGCCATTGTCGATATAGAAACTACTGGAGGTAAAACCAACAGGGATCGTATAACCGAGATCGGCATTGTAATATTCGATGGTGAGAAGATAATTGACAAGTACGAAACACTCATTAATCCAGAGCGATCTATCCCACCACATATCACTCAAATTACAGGAATAACCGACGATATGGTCTCCGATGCTCCTAAGTTCTACGAGGTGGCTAAGAAAATCGTAGAGATGACAAAAGGCCTCATATTCGTTGCACATAATGTGAGATTTGATTACGGATTTTTAAAAGAAGAATTTAAAAGTCTTGGATTTACTTTTACTCGAAGGCAGCTTTGTACAGTCAGGCTCAGTAGAGAAAAATTGCCTGGACTCAAATCTTATAGTCTTGGTAATATTATCAAACATTTCAATATCAAAGTAAATTCTCGTCACCGTGCACTAGATGATGCATTGGCGACTGCCGAATTGATGAAAATCATATTTACTAAAACTGACCCTACCGAAACGATTCAAATGATGATTAATAGAGGGATCAAAGAATCCAAGTTGCCTAGAGGTGTGACAATGGATTATTTACAAAATTTACCGGAATCTGTAGGCGTCTATTACTTTCGAAATGACTACGACGTAATCGTTTACATTGGAAAGGCGATCAATATTAAAAAGCGTGTAATGCAACACTTTTCTAAAGTGTCTAAGAAAGCTGAGAAGCTTGCAAGAATGGTAAGCCAAATCGATTACGTGGAAACTGGTAGCGAATTAGTAGCTCTACTCCACGAATCCTCAGAGATAAAAGCCAATAAACCAGAGATTAATAAAGCACAAAAGAATAGTAACTATCCTTACTTCGTCCATCAATACTATGATAAACATGGATACGCTTGCTGTGGAATACTTAAAGATACTGTAAAGAATGCAAAAGGGAAAGATATAATTGGGTACTATAAATCTATACCATCCGCTAAATCACATCTCAATAGTGCTGTACATAATTTCCAGTTGTGTCAGACCAAAGTAGGCCTTAATACAAATGAAGGATCATGTTTCTATATGGGTATTGGAAAATGTAATGGCGCTTGTACTGGACACGAAGAAGCCAATGAATATAATGTTCGTGCTCAAGATAGTTTACATTATCTAAAAAAGATATTTGATAAAAATCTCGTCATCATAGAAGAAGGTCGATCTGAAGATGAATCTGCAGTAATCTTGATCGAAAATGGACACTACTTAGGATATGGATATATCGATAAGATAGATTCCAAATTGGGGATAGAAGAAATCAAAGAAGCTATTGATTTAAAAAAACATAACCCCGAAACCAACGGAATCGTAAGGAACTATCTCAACGGAGAAAAAAGGAAAACGATAAGTTTTTAAAAACTAGTAATATTACGTTCGTAGAATATGATTAGGCTCGAATTAATTAAAACCATCGTGTAGTATGGTTAAAGATATACTGCCTAATACTACTACTTAATCTCTGACGACTGTACTCTTTAGTTTAGAATCATTTTTCTATTACAGATATTACTTTGAGATGTAAAAGTCATTGCGGCTTTAGGGAAATATAATTTAACTTCCTACTAAATATTTGTCGAAAAAAATAATTGAAATTATAACAAAGCATGTAAAGAAATGAGCCGCTTGGAAACCAAGCAGCTCATTACGTCAATTTATAATCAAAACTTTATTGCTCACTATTTAGGAGCCATATCTGGATTAAGTAAATCGTAAAATTCTCCTAACTTAGGTAGGATGATAATACGAGTACGTCTATTTATTGATTTGTTGGCTTGAGTATCATTGGGCGCAAGTGAGTTGTATTCTCCACGTCCAGCGGCGATCAATTTATTAGGATCTACTCCATATTCTTTCTGTAGTACTCTAACTACAGATGTAGCGCGTTTTACTGATAAATCCCAGTTATCCTTTATACAAGAATTACTAATAGGATCAGAATCAGTATATCCTTCTACCATAACTTCAAGATTTGGTCTCGACTCTATGATCTTAGCAATCTTACCTAATACCTCTTTTGACCTCGGTGTCAGAATAGAACTTCCTGCTTGATAGAGCATCTTATCTGATAGATTGATAAATACTACTGTTTTATCAACATTCACTTCAATATCACTATCATCTATACCATCTTTCAGAACAGTCTTTAAATTAACGGCTAGTGCTAGGTTTATAGAGTCTGCCTTAGTCTTAGCAGATTGAAGTAATCTTACATACTTCTCTTTAGTTTCTAACTGTGATAATGTCTCACTGATATTATCATTAGCTGTCTGTGAAAGGACTGTCAATTCACCTACTTGGTCTACTTGCTGGTCTCTTAATTTTTTCATATCAGCTAACTGAGCTCTCATATCATCTAATTGCTCTTGCCTTAATGCTAGACTAGTATTAGATGAAGCCAACGAAGTCTTCATACTATTACGTTCTCTATCACAAGCATCTAGCCTTTTCGTGTATACCATCTCAGCTTCTTGGCACCTGTCCAATTCAGACTGCATCGTTCCATATTGCTCTTGAAGATTCTTAAACTTCTTTTTACTCACGCATGAACTCATACTAGCAATCACAATCATTAGCATAGTCAATTTCGAAATTGTTTTCATATTTTTATATTAAATTTATTTTTAATAAGCCAAAAATCATACCCAATATTCTATTTTGAGTAAATCCTTTAAAATTATTGTAAAATAAAGCAATAAATAGGAAATAATCTATACCCGTGGAGTGTTTTTAAACTCTTGTAATAATAGATTAATTTTACTTCTTCACAAACTTAGACACTCTCATTGTCTTTCCATCTGTCCATTGTAACATATACATACCTTGAGACAATATAGAAACGTCTAAACGATTATTATTATTTAGAGCTGTATAAACGAGTAAACCACTCATATCGTATACATTCACCCGACCTAAAAAAAGATAATCATGTATCAGAAGTTCATCCGATACAACATTATTTATCAATAAATCTTCGTGAACTAGCTGTTCGTCCTCTAAATCTACTAACGATTGAGAATGAATCTCACTTCTTACCAAGATATCATTATTTACCCAGTTTACATTTATATAATTAATTAGATCTATGTTTGAATCCACAGTAATATACATCCATGGTTCATTGGCGACCAACTCTACTGTATTAAGACTAATAAATTTCAATACTCCTGATTCAATATTATAATGGTATTGATTACTCGAGATATTCAATACATCACTTGATAATGATATTTGCTCCATAGCCAACCCTTTAGGTAATTCTATAGCTATTTCTATACCTTCAGTGGTTATAGCTAATTTATTAGTCAATGTCAATATTGTATTTTTAATTGATGTATTTTGATCAACAAATAAAGCTTGTACTGATTCCTCAGCCTTGATATACATATCTTGTAAACCGATATGAATTAGATCAAAACTACCGTCGTAATTCATATAACTGACTTCTGTCTTATACTCTCGCCAAGAATCTACTATTGATTCTGCTTCCACATATGTGCTGAATGCCTCTTTACCCAATGTATTTAAGCCTATGAGATGATCTCTAAGTGCCAATACATCAAATGAATTTACAGATCTATCTCTATTTATATCGGCGGCTACAAATTGGTATGCTTCATCAAAAGATTTAAGACCAATCATATAATCCTGCAATCGCTTAAGGTCAAGAATCGTTGGCTGTAATAACTCTTCTTTTGAATCGTCCGTCACCACATAATAGTCCGATACAAGTTCTATTTGCTCAAATTGAAAATAGCCCAAAATAGTACTCGTCGTATGGTACATCGCATCAACACCATCTGTCAGATAAACATCTACACCTTCCATAGCTTCGCCTCTTATATCTTTCACTGTACCCATTGGAGCATATCGGAAGCTACATCCATCATTATCAAATATCAACATGAATACTTGACAGAAATTTGCATTCCCAGCTTCATCGGTGGCGTATATATTGAAAAACTGAAATCCTTGACTTCCGCATGTAATCTCTTTTACATTATCATTTGGATCAGCCGAAAATGATATTTTAATATTCTCAGAATCTGTACAATTATCCGTAGCACCAATATTGAACAACTCAGCAGGTATCACAGCTGGCATCGCATCTGCATCAAAGGCAGCTGTCAAGAAAGAATGACAATAAGGTGTAGGTGCATTCTGATCTTCGACATATATCTTTTGCTGACAAGATCTTACGTTACCACAGCCATCCCTGACAGTATATAGAGCGCCATGTGTGCCACCGTCAACCAAATCTGGTAACGTGATCGATAACTGTTCGCCATTTGCTGTAGGCGCTAAGTACATACCCCCATTGAGCAAGTAACTGTATTCGTAATCTACTATGAGATTCCAGCCTAAATCTATCTCTACTGTCCAATACAACTCTTCTGATGGACAATCGCCAATATCAACAGCAGTAGAAGATATGGTTACATTCGCTTGGCACCCTTCGTCCATAGCGAAGGTGATATCCTCACAATCAGTAAATTCTGGCAGTTCTTTTTCAGTTACCTTGATCACTTGAGTGTAGTTATAAATACCACCAGCAAATGGATCATTTTCGTCGTAAGTACACCAATTAATCACGGTGTACGTCCTTAGTATCTTATAGCATGCTTCAGTGGTCGATTCGAACACTAGATCATCGTACACATATCCTACAAGATCGCAAGGGCCATGTACTATTACTGGCACTTCAAATGATATATCCGAAAGACAACTTAAATCTTGATTCGGCGGCCAATTGATATCAAAAAGACCATTCTCAAGGTATGAAACCGTAATAATTTGGGTACAAGATGGTTCATCCTCATCTATTGATTGATTATTGTTGAGATCTTGATACCAGGTACGATTGACCTGGCCTACACCACACCCATTAGTTATATCTAAATCTGCATAAGCTATTGGTAGTCCCACATTAACTCCTGTAGCATTAGGATAGCCAGTCATATCAGTGTTATGAACATTCATATCACAATTAATAGTAACATCGTCTGGGCAGTGAAAGCCTGCAAAGCTTGTAGTAGCCGTTAAACTTAGGAAAGCAAAAAGAATTACATTTTTCATATTTCCAGGTATTATTATGCCGAAGTTAAAAATACTTATATGTTTTCTTGCAATATGTAAGCATATTATCTGCAGTGAATTACATGAGTATCATACTCTAAATTATAATAATAATAATAACTTATATCATATTAAAATTAATAATATCCATCATCTTTGCGTCCAATACAATGAAACTTATATGATTTACAAAACACTATACAGAACCTTTAGTATAATTATACTCTTAGGATTACAGCACATTGCTATTAGCCAATGCTCCTTAGAGAATCTTTCTGTAACAATTATAGATTGTGTCAATGACAATAATGCAGGGCTGGTAATCAACTTCCAATCTGATACGCCTAGCACTATAGGATATCAGATAGCTACACAATTAGGATTCGAAGTCGTTCAATACAATCAATTGCCATACACATTAATAGTTTCAGGCAACTGTATAACTGATTATAACCTTACCGTCAAAGATTTATCTATCGCTGATTGTGAGAAAACACAAAACGTAGGTGTCATATGCTGTGATGTAATGTGTAATATTGAGACGGAGATAACGGCACTTGAATGTATAGATAATGAGAGTATTCTTACTACAGTAGACTTCAATATCACGGGAACAAATGCCGATTCCGTTGATATATTCACCAACGATAATTATGTATCTACCATTGCAGTATCTAATGGGTCGCCATTTTTACTACCTAAACTAGGGCCTGTGCAAGACTTAGTGATATGCACACAAGGGACTGAATGTTGTGACACACTCGATATATTTAGTCCTTGCTATTGCAATATATTCGATGTACATGCCGCAGTGACAGATTGTGATTCAATAATGGAGGCATACTTTCTACGAATCGATTTTGAGACAACTAGTCCTAGTTCTGACAGTTTCAGTATCGGTCGCACCAATAATCTACTTGGTACATTTGCCTACGAAGACGTACCAGTCCGTGTGGGGCCTATTTCTTTTGACGAAAATGATAATGATATATTTATTGTCGATCAAGTAGATATACTTTGCTTTGGTTTCATTCCACATAACACTCTCGATAGCTGCGAAGCCATCACTTGCGAACTCACTGATCTCGATGTTCTTTCAACGATAGATTGTGACAATAGCGGAGACGTAACATTCAGTTTAGAATTTCAAACAACTTTGGAATCAGAAGGCTTTCAAGTCCTAATAAATGAAAATACATATGGCCCTTTTCAATATGGTCAACAACCCTATGAAATAGGTCCATTAGCTTTGGATAGTGTTACTCTATATCACGTTGAAATTATTGATCTTGGAGATAGCAGCTGTACGATAGATACCACAGTTTTACCTATTTCGTGTGACTGCATTTATGACAATCTAACGATCACTCAATTTTGCAATGAAGAAATACTAGTGGCTGTGCTCATAGATTTTAATCAAAGTGGCGTAGTCAATGATTCCTTTGATATTACATCAGTAATCAATACACAAAGATTTGCATATAGTGAACTACCAATTACATTGAATGGATTACCTAACGAAGATATTTCATTGAAGATAACCGACGCCATTAATTCAACTTGCACATTGACAGTTACGGCAGATCTTGAATGTATCCTTGAGTGTTCCATCACAAATTTTGAAGTAGAATTCCTTTCATGCGAAGAATTAGGAGTAGCTGATTTATCATTTACATTCGACTATGATGATTTTACGACGGACACCGTGACATTAAGCTACAATGAAAATATCCTCGGAAATTATATTGTTGTAGATAGCGGAGAATATACCATTCCATTGCTTGAAATTGATTGTGAATTAGATTTCAATAGTTTCTCTTTAGCGCCGATTAACGATCTAGGTTGCGCTGCTGAATTCCCTATGCCTAATATAGATTGTTGTACGCCATGCAATTTATCTAATATTCAAATCACCAATATATGTATTGATGACATGAGTGTAAACTTATCTGTAAATTTCGATTATGATGGAGACAGTACTGACGTTTTTGAGCTATATCTATTTGAAGAACTAATAGGTACATATAATTATACACAATTACCAGTCGACACATCTTTTACTACCCTTTCTCCAGGAGAGTATCCGTACTATATAGATTTTACAATTTGTCAAAACGAAGGAACATTCTCATTCGATTGTGATGATGAATGTATTGTAGAAAACATAACTATGGATAGCATCTTCTGCATCAATGGTGAATTCTTTGTTAATATCGATTTTGACCATTCTGAAGCCAACGACTCATTCATGGTTATCGTCAATGATATCATAGATGGCACTTATGCACTCGATAATCTTCCTCTACAACTAGGACCTTACGAAGGTGACAATACTACAGGATATATATTTACTGTCATTGTATTAGATGAAGAAAACTGCGGAGACTTTTATAATTTAGGAATTGTAAATTGTGCCCCTAATGCGATTGATGAAATCATTATTGACAATATAAGTTGGACTTTACAGAATAATGGAGTGATCGTAGAAGGTATTTCTTATTATGAAAAAATGTCTCTCGTAGATCTAAATGGTCGAGTAATCCAACAGGAAAATATCTACTCCGATCAGTTATTAATTGAGAAAGGGGTTCATTCTACTGGCTTATACTTTGTAAGATTGCAAAATCAAAAAGGAAACGTACACACCATTAAGATTATTCTCTAGAAATATGAAACACCAACGGTACTATAATCTCCTAAAAGCAATAGAAGAGGAAAGAAAAAATGAAGAGGCATACTTCCGTGAGTTGTCCAAATCTGCAACACCAAAAGATAAGATCGAATCAGGTATATTATGGTATCCTGTAGACATCGTAAAGCAGAGATATACTATTGGTGAATTTGTAGAAATCGAAGTGGAGCGAACCAAACATCTTGATAAAAGTCACAAACTTAAAACGGGTATCGGATGTACCGTATTCAAACAATTAGATGAACGCCAAGAATACAAAGGGACAATATCATTTATCAAGAGAAATAAAATGGGCATCATACTTCATAGTGATGTTTTAGAAAAAGGTCAACTTTCAGAAAAAGGATTAACTGGTATAGAACTGGTCTATGATGAGAGACCTTACAAAGTGATGAAAGATGCGATTCATACTCTAATCAATACTAAAGAGCGTCATCATATGGTACTCCGAGATGGTATCAGCAATCAAGATGACTTTACCTACTCGACAAGAAATTACAACACAGACTATATCGCAGGTAATGTCAATCCTTCACAACAGACTGCGATCAAAGGTGTTATGAATACTGGACATCTCGGAATCATCCATGGACCTCCAGGTACAGGCAAGACTACTACGCTAGTCACACTCATAAAAACCTTACTCAACAACGAAAAGAGAATCCTCGTTTGCGCACCAAGTAATAATGCAGTAGACTTACTCGCTTCCAAATTAGATGCCGCTGGTGTCAAAGTATCAAGGGTAGGAAATGTGACACGTATTTCCGATGATCTAGCCCATGTCACAGTAGTAGAAAAATTGCGTAATCATGACGATTGGCAGCATATCAAAAAAGTAAAAATAGAAGCTACTAAAGCTCGTAAGATAGCTGGTAATTTTAAGCGAAAGTTTGGATCCAAAGAAAGAGAAGATCGCAATGCCATGTATAAGGAAGCGAGAGATTTACAAAAATGGGCCAAAGACTTAGAAAACAAACTCGTCGAAAGTATTTTGCATGATAGTCAAGTAGTAGCTACCACGCTTATCGGTACTCAGCAACGTATGATTTCCGATATGCAATTTGAGACAGTGATCATAGACGAAGCCTCTCAAGCCTTAGAAGCAGAATGTTGGGTTGCGATACTCAAAGCCAAAAGAGTTATCATGGCAGGTGATCATATGCAACTACCTCCAACTATTAAAAGTAGCAAAGCGATCGAAATGGGATTGGAAGAAACAATACTCAACCGTATGACAGCATGCATCAAAGACAGCTATACCTTAGGTATTCAGTATCGTATGAATGAAAAGATACTTTCGTTTCCCAATAAGAAATTTTACGGAGGTAAACTACTTTCTCATATCAGCAACTCTGCTCACCTTATCCAAGAAAGAGACGAGCCGCTAATATGGATAGATACTAGCGGCTGCGGATTCGAAGAACAAACAAGTACTGAGCATCGCAGCAAATGGAACGAAGGAGAATACTTTATACTCCGAGAACATTTCATACAACAGATAGAAAAGTATGAAGGCTTTAGTATCGGTATCATTGCACCTTACGCACAACAAGTAAGATACATCAAATCCCAAGTTTCAGAAGATGAATCCATACGCGTCCATGATGTAACCATCAATAGTATAGATGGATTCCAGGGCCAAGAAAAAGATGTTATCTACATAAGCCTAGTAAGGTCGAACGAATCCGGAGAATTGGGTTTTCTAAAAGATTTGCGAAGATTAAATGTTGCGATAACTAGAGCGAAAAAGAAATTGATAATTATAGGAGACGTTGCGACGCTGTCTTCTGACCAAACATTCTTAGAGCTGTTAGAACATGTGGAAAAATATGGATTATATCAGAGTGCTTGGGAGTATATGGCGATTTAAGAAGACAACAATCCGTTGTTTAATTAACAATCAACGTTATTAATCACAAACATTCATTAATAAAACGAACGGAAAACACTAAGTTAATTACATTAATTAGCTTAATGAGCATAAAAAAAAACTTGTAAAAACAAGCATCTTCGGTCAAGTCCAAACAACTTAGAACGTGACTCTTTAAAACAAACCACTTATCAGTCCATCATCGCTAATATCAATATGATTAGCAGATGGTACTCCAGGAAGACCAGGCATACGCATGATATCACCAGTAATCGGAACTAGAAATCCAGCTCCTGCTGCAATCTCAATTTCTCTTACAGTGATTTGAAAATCTCTCGGGCGGCCTAACAACTTAGGATTATCAGAAAGTGACTTCTGTGTCTTAGCAATACATATTGGAAGATGATCTAGTCCTAATTTCGCGATTCTACGTAAATCTCTCCTGGCAGTAGTTCCATACTCTACAGAGCTCGCTCCGTATACTTTCTTCGCTATAGCTTCGATTTTATCTTTTACTGGAGAAGCCCAATCATAGATAGGTGTAAATGTAGATCCCCCATTTTCTACAGCATCTACTACTTCCGTTGCTAATTCTATCGCTCCTTCTCCACCTTTACCCCAGACATCTGAGATGACACATTTTACTCCTAACTCGTTACATCTTGCTTTGATAGCGTTATGCTCCGCATCTGAATCAGATACAAATTTATTGATCGCTACAACTGGAGCTATTCCAAATTGCTGAATGTTTTCGATATGCTTATCCATATTCTCTAGACCACTCTTTAGCGCATCCACATTCTCAGTCTTCAGATCATCTAGCGGTGCACCACCGTGATACTTGAGTGCTCTTACTGTAGCTACGATTACTACCGCCTTAGGTGCTATTCCAGCACTTTGACATTTGATATCTAGAAACTTCTCTGCGCCCAAGTCGGCTCCAAATCCAGCTTCCGTAACTACATATTCAGATAATGACATACCTAATTTCGTAGCGATGACAGAATTAGTCCCTTGCGCGATATTTGCAAAAGGACCACCATGTATGATTGCTGGGTTCCCTTCGAGAGTCTGAACCAAATTAGGTTTGATAGCATCTTTCAAAAGAGCAGCCATAGCACCCTGTGCATGTAGATCACGAGAATATACTGGGGTACGATCCATTTTGAATCCTATGAAAATATTACCTAATCGTTCTTTTAGATCCTTCATATCCTTACTCAAGCAAAGGATAGCCATTACTTCTGAGGCCGCAGTAATATCAAATCCAGTCTCTCTAGGTATTCCAGATCCCGTGCCACCTAAACCTACTACAATTCTACGGAGAGATCTATCATTCATATCCATCACACGTTTCCATAGTACGGTACGTGGATCAATTCCTATTGACATAGTCTTTGATTGTATATTGTTGTCTATCAGTGCCGATAGTAGATTATGCGCCTTCTCAATAGCACTAAAGTCACCCGTAAAGTGGAGATTTATATCCTCCATAGGTATAACTTGTGAATGACCACCACCAGTAGCTCCTCCTTTGATCCCAAATACTGGACCTAAAGAAGGTTCTCTTAGTACTACAGTGGCCTTCTTTCCAATCTTATTCAAGCCTTCTGTAAGTCCTATCGAAGTTGTAGATTTCCCCTCTCCTCCAGGTGTAGGAGATATCGCAGATACTAAAATCATATTGCATTGCGAGACCTTAGATTCGTCGATTAAGTCAAGCGAAAGCTTTGCTTTGTAATGACCATATGGCTCCAGTAAATCTTGAGCTATTCCTAATTTTACTGCTATTTCAGCAATAGGTCTAATTTTTACCTTACGTGCGATTTCGAGATCGTTATTCATATGCTGTATTTGATTTTACATCTAATATAAGATAGATTAGAAAACCAACAACATAAACATTGAATAGACTTTATAATTATTGACGCTCTACTAGCTAGAAAGGCAGGTGAACAAACGCGCGGAGCACTTAGGCGCTGAATGATTGTAATGTGACTTTCCAAAAAACGCATCGGATCATTATAATCAAGGCATATTCCTTCTTTGGAATAACCAACAATCAGAGTATTAATAGTGAGCGAGATAAAAGATTCGCTATTAGTGAAAAAAGAAAACCTATGATATCAATATCCTATCCTATCTTTTCGGCCACTAATTCCCATTCTTCCATCTTCTTGTCTAGGTCAGATTTTAGTAATGCATGATCTTTTTGAAGAGGTACAAAATCATCACTAGCATACGTCACAGGATCAGCTAATTTGATATTTATAGCAGCAATCTTCTCTTCCAACTTATTAATATCACGCTCGACATATTGTAGTTGACGTTTTAACTTTTTGAGTTCTTCATGATCTATCTCTGGCTTTATATCCACAATAGGAGCTACTATTCCAGCTACTTTTGTGTTTTTAGGCTTTGAAAGTTCTACATCTCTCATATTATCCATCTCACGTCTACCTAAGAAATATTCTATATCTCCTAAGTGTTCATACAATTCACTATCTCTAAATTCGATTACTTTTTCTGTCATACCTTTTAGAAAAGACCTATCATGCGAAACTACTATAAGCGCACCTTCATACTTATCCAAAGCTTTCTTGAGGATATCTTTACTTATGATATCGAGGTGATTAGTAGGCTCATCCAGAACTAATAAATTACACGGATGCATCATCAAAAGTGCCATCGCTAATCGTGCTCGTTCTCCTCCAGAGAGTACAGAAACTTTCTTCTCTACATCTTCACCAGTAAACATAAATGATCCTAATATATTTCTCACAGAAGACCTCAATGTAGCAGGTGCCTTATCTTCCATCGTCTTCAGTATCGTCTTATTTGTCTCTAATGAATCAGATTGATTCTGAGCATAATATGATATCTGCACATTATGTCCAAGTTTAAGCTCACCACTCGACTTTACTAGTTCACCAACTATCATTTTCGCTAGTGTAGTCTTTCCTTGACCATTCTGACCGACAAAAGCAACCCTTTCTCCCCTTTCGATCTTTAAGTCTACCTTATCAAGTACTAGATTATCACCGTATGCTTTGCTTAGCCTTTTAGAAACCACAATCTCTACTCCTGATCTTGGCACCTCTGCAAAACTGATATTCATTTTACGATTATCTCCATCTACAACTTCAATACGATCCATTTTATCTAATGACTTTTGCATCGACTGAGCCATCTTAGTTTTCGTGGCCTTAGCCATAAATCGCGTAATGGTTCTTTCCTTTTCAGCGATCACCTTTTGTTGGTTTTCAAAAGAGTTTTGTTGTATTTCTCTATCGAGTTTTTTATGCTCTATATAATTATAATATGTGCCTTTATAATCGTACAATTTACCTAACTCTACTTCTATAATACGATTCGTCACATTATTAAGAAACTCAGTATCGTGGCTTATCAGTATAACAATCTTAGGATAATTCTGTAAATACTTTTCTAACCATATAATAGATTCTATATCCAAGTGGTTAGTCGGCTCATCGAGTAACAATATATCATGTTCTTGTAGTAAAAGCTTAGCCAATTCTATACGCATCTTCCATCCTCCACTTAGGGTAGATACTTGGTTATGCATTTGGTCTTTTTTAAAACCTAGTCCAACTAAAATCTTAATTGCATTAGTTTCTAGTTCTGTTAGATTATAATGCTCTAACATCGCACTTACATCTGCAAAATCTGAAAGTAGGTTGGCATATTCTTGAGACTCATACTCAGTAGCAGAAGCCACTTTTTCATTGATCAAATTGAATTGTTCTTGAATCTCATGTGCCTTTTCAAAGCATGTCATAGCCTCATGAAGGATACCATGATCTTCATTCATTTCAAACTCTTGCTTAAGATATCCGATACTCGTATCATTAGGAAACTCCATTCCTCCATTATCTGGGGACATATTGCCAGATATAATTTTGAGTAAGGTGGATTTCCCCGCTCCGTTTCGACCAATGAGACCTAATCGCTCCTTCTTGCCGATCATAAAATTGATTTTGTCAAGTAGGACTCTGTCTCCAAATTGAAGACTTATGTTCTTAAAATAATACATGTATAAATACTAGTTGTTACTGTTTCTCTCAGGCATCTGAGCGATTACAGAATATGAATCTCCTTTGAGAGTTAGTACATCACGCCAAAGATTTTTATTTTTTCTATTATTAAATGCATAATTCGGATCCATCTCACTGATGATCCATGACTCTGCATCTAACTCACCATTGAGTTGATCTGGTTCCCATCCAGAATAGCCTACAAAAAATCTAACATTCTCAGGAATAACTATTTCAGATCGAATAAGAAATTTTAATTTATTGAAATCACCTCCCCAATATAATCCAGGCATCACCTTGATACTATTATCGATAAGTTCACCAACGTTGTGAACAAAATGAATTGTATCCGTAGCCACTGGGCCTCCATAACTTACATGCGCTTCAAATTCCGGAAAGTCAGCCACCAATTCTGCTATTTGCATCTTTATAGGTTTGTTTAGAATAAAACCAATTGCTCCATCATTTGGTTTGTAATCACATATAGTCACAACCGCACGCTTAAACGTAGAGTCATACATATAAGGTTCCGCCGTCAACACTTTACCTACAAGTTCGTGTTCTCTATATTGTTTGCTATTCAATTTTGTATTCTTTTTTACTTGACAATTTAAACGTTATTCTTAACTTTATTAAACATGACTTTAATATAAATAAAGCCAAGAGTAAAAGATCGACAACGTCTTGATTACAACGCTTCAGTTTCAAATTTCCTATCAATCTTTCGAATTAATCCTGTCAAAACTTTTCCATTGCCGCCTACTTCTACATATTTGGTCATTCCATCTGCGATCATATTATGCATAGTCTGCGTCCATTTTACTGGACCCGTCAACTGGGCACTCAAATTGATCTTGATTAGAACTTTATCTTGTGTAGCCGCTGCCGTAACATTTTGATAGATTGGACAGATAGGGCTTTCTATATGTGTATTTTTTATCGCTGTCTCTAGCTCTTCTTTAGCCGGTGACATAAGGGGGCTATGAAATGCACCACCAACTGGCAGTAACAATGCTCTTCTAGCTCCAGCTTCATTAGCTACTTCTATAGCCTTTTCAACTCCTACTTTACTTCCTGATATTACTAATTGTCCAGGACAGTTATAATTCGCCGCAACTACTATATCGTCTATATCTGAACATATTCTCTCAACTTTATCATCCTGCAGTCCAAGAATGGCAGCCATTGTTCCTGGCTCTATATCACATGCCTTTTGCATGGCAACTGCTCTAGCTGACACTAACTTTAGTCCATCTTCAAATGACATTGCCCTAGCCGCTACCAATGCTGAAAATTCACCTAGCGAATGTCCAGCAACTGCATCAGGGTGAAAATTATCACCTTCCATCTTCACTTTGATTACTGCATGCAAAAACAGTGCAGGTTGAGTAACCTTAGTTTGCCTAAGGTCCTCAGCAGATCCTCTAAACATGATTTCTGAAATGTCAAAACCTAAGATTTCATTCGCTTTATGGAAATATTCTTTAGCAATAGCTGAGTTCTCGTACATCTTGAGTCCCATGCCTTCAAATTGCGCTCCCTGACCAGGAAATACGTAAAATATCATATCTGTATTGTTAGTATTAGTAAATATAAACACCGATAGCCACTAATCCACTGTAGTGCTAATCAATACCAAGAAATAGCGTTTGTTTCTATCTACTTCTTGATGGTATCAAAGATAGGAATTCAGCACGAGTTTCAGCATTAAGAAACTGTCCTGTAAATGCTGAAGTTGTAGTCATGCTATTCTGCTTCTGTACGCCCCTCATCATCATACACATATGGCTTGCCTCTATAACTATGGCTGCACCGAGTGGATTTAAAGTTTTTTGGATAGCATCTAGAATTTGATGTGTAAGACGCTCTTGTACTTGCAGCCTTCTAGCGAATACATCAACTATACGAGGGATCTTAGACAATCCAACGATATGTCCATTAGGTATATAAGCGATATGCGCTTTACCAAAGAATGGTAACATATGATGTTCACATAAAGAATATAGCTCGATATCCTTCACTAGTACCATTTCACTATAATCTTCCTTAAAAATAGCACCCTTAAGTATCTCTTCCGCATCCAGATCATACCCAGAAGTAAGAAACTGCATTGCCTTGGATGCTCTCTCAGGAGTTTTGAGTAAACCCTCTCTTTCCTTGTCTTCACCTACGAAATCCAGTATATCGGCATATCTCTCGTGTATATCCTTAGTAGTTTTTTCGTCGTACTCCTCTATTTTCTTGTAAGCCATCGTTTATTGTTATATTGTATATATTCAAAAATATAAACCCCATTGTTATTATCATAGTTTTGGATTTTCACAATATATTCTCAATTACCCCAAAATCGAAGAGATTAATGTAACTTTTTGTATATCTGCATGTAAATTCTTTACTGTATTTCTTTAATTAACCTTGTTTATCGAGTATTACAGGATTTTAATCGAGTTTAGGTAATTCGCTGAATTCTTCTGTAGACATTGTATGTTCATAGAATTTGTATATATTTTCATAAAATCTACATCTTGGAATAAACTATTTGTCTTGAACGTTTATGATTAACCTATTTTAGTATAAAAAATCTATATGTCGAGTTTAGTTAATGATAAAATGATGAATAGAATATTTTCTGTCCTCAGAAAGGAATCTGCTACGCATATTATCTTTTGGAGCATATTGTTCCTCTTATTTACCGTAGTAGAGGGGAGTAAAGGCAACATGCTTCTTACCATAAAAAAAGAGATAATTAATATTGGATTTTTTGCTCTAATAGTATATTTAAATATTGTCTACATTTTTCCTAAGTACGTTGAAAACAAAAATCTATTTGGTCATTTATTGAATTTATTTGTCATAGCGCTACTAATTACACCTATCAAAACATTGATTATATTTTTTTTACATAACAACGATCCACAAGCTCAAGCAACATTGCTCAAAAATCAGATTTATATCTTTTTCTCTACCTTCTTAGTTGGACTGAGTTCTTCGATATACAGTATATTTAGAGAATGGTTACGAAGTCAACGTGAGAAGCAAGAATTACAAAAACAAACTTTGACATCGGAACTCAGATTTTTAAAGTCGCAAATCAATCCTCACTTCTTATTCAACACCTTGAATAACCTATATGCTCTTACATTAAAAAAATCAGACTTAGCTCCGGAGATTGTTCTCAAATTGTCTGAAATGATGAGATATATGCTCTATGAATGTAATGAACGAAGAGTCCCCCTTTCTAAAGAGGTAAATTATTTAAAGAACTATTTAGAACTTGAGAAATTGAGGCAAGGAAAAAATATTAAAACTAACCTAATTGTACAAGGTGAGATTGGCAGCCAAATGATTGCTCCACTTATGTTTATCCCATTCGTAGAAAATAGCTTCAAACACGGTATAAGTGACAGTATATCTGAGGGATATGTCAATATAGAAATATTGATTTCCGATCAAGATCTTCAAATTAACATAGTGAACAGCAAGATCACTCGCCTATCACCTCCTAACAAAATTAAAAGTGGTGGTATTGGACTTGTGAATATTCGCAGAAGATTAAATCTAATATATCCCGAAGAATACATACTTGACATCCAAGATAGCCCTAATGAGTATCGAGTGGAACTAGGTCTGACATTAGTACATTAACATTATAGAACAACAAAATCACAATCATATGATCAAAGCAATCATAGTAGATGACGAACCGTTAGCATTAGATGTATTAGAAACTTACATAGCTCAATTACCAGAACTAGAGCTCGTTGCAAGATGTGAGAACGCGTTAGAGGCAAGAGAGGTACTCAAGGAGCATAATGTAGATCTTATGTTTCTTGACATCAATATGCCACAATTGACAGGAATTGATTTTTTAAAAACATTATCTGTTAAACCAAATTTTATATTCACTACTGCACATCCATACTATGCTGTTGAAGGCTTTGAGTTAAATGCAATTGACTATCTGATGAAGCCGATTCCTCTCGAAAGATTTATGAAAGCTGTCAATAAAGTCATCGATATGCAAGTAGGCGAAACGTCCGCTCCTGAGAAGAAGAAAGAAAATTTTATTTTCGTAAAAGCTGATAAAAAACTGATTAAAGTAAACTTCGACGATATACTTTATATCGAGGGACTTAAAGACTATGTAATTATACGACAGAAAGAAGGACGTGTCATTACACTCCATACGATGAAGAGTTTAGAAGCAAAACTTCCAGATCACATATTCAAAAGAATACACAGATCATATATAGTGAACATAGGTGCGATTGATGCCATAGTAGGTAATATGATTGAACTCAAAGAAAAATCACAAGTCAAACATATCCCTATTGGTAAGAACTACCGTGAGGAATTACTGAAAGTAATAAATAAAAATAGGTTATAGAATTTTTCTACTCGGTAAGTTTACCAATAGATAGTCACTATTAAGGAATAGTCTCTTTTTTTGCAAATTTCGTTTCAATTTTGCTGACAACAACAACCACTAGCGGTAACTTGCTAAGTATTTAGTGTTAAGCGTAGTTTTACGAAGTGTATTTTGAAACGCGTTACATATACTCTCTTGATCACCTCAAGAGAATTCGCGCACCTGTTATACCCTACGAAACTAATTCATTCTTGTTGTTCTTACAGAACCTAAAAACTATCAAGGCACAAATCGATTAAAATCTACATGTATAAATATAATCTAATACTGAATAAAATATCCTTAATGCTTGTTATCTTCTGAAGAATATCAAGAAGGTATAATAACGTTTATAAACTGAGTCAAAATAAAAGAGTCAATCTCTATCTAACTACTTGTACTTTCTGATTATAAGTGTTCATATTACTCTCCACTGACAAGATGTACATTCCCATAGGTAGCGAACCTAAGTTTATTATAGAATTAGATTTGTTCACTAAAATAGATTTTCCAGTAATATCGGTTAAATATAGATTTCTAATCTCTTCGTTTACATTAGGTAGATCTATTCTAAGAATGTCACTTGTTGGATTAGGACTTACAAGCATATCAATTGGGAACAGCTTTTCGTCTTTAACTCCTTCGTTTACATACTGTATTCTTACTGCAGCCTCAGGCATATAATAACTACTTCCTGCAGCCGTCTCACCAATCGCCCCTCTTAGTCTAATACCAAAATAACGCTCTCCATCATCATCTTTAATACCTTGAGCTTCATCTTCTACAATAAATCCTAACTGGCCAATAATACCATATCCGCTTGAAGGCAATCCATCTGTTCTAGTTAATGCAGCCTCAATTAGTCCGTCTGCAGGTTTTTTTGACATTTGTATAGAAGGCCCAAGATTAGTCAACCAACTATCTTCGTATAAATCAATATACAGACTAGCACTATCTGCAAATCCGCCACCTACTTGAACGGAAAATGCAAGACCGTGCAAATCTTTTACTGGAAAATCTTCACTTCCCAATACTATATCTAAGACCAATAATTCTCCAGAATCCACTTCTGTGCTTTGTGGAATTAAGTAGAATGGATAGTCTTTAACATCTAGCACTTCATCCGGCACAAAATTGCTTAATTGATTGTAGTAATCACTTATAGAGTTTGTATCTACAACTGTAACAATACCATCGCCATTAGCATCAGCATGCTTTATATTCTTACCACTAGGCTGATCATAAGTCCAATTATCAGTGTCTTCAGCAGACCAAAAATCATATAAACTTTCTCTAGGAGAGCCAGAAATACCCATATGTCTTCCTATTGGAAGTATATCAGATACATTCACTTTTCCATTTCCATCGGTATCTCCTTCCCAAACACAATCATTAACACAGAAGCATTCGTAACTGTCTACTGAAACAACCTCTATCTCGACTTCATAATTTACACATACTTCATTAATGCAGTATTCTACTTCAAAATCATCAAATCCAACATAGTTAGATCCAGGGTAGTATATAAAGAATGCTTCTCCATTTACATCATCACATCCTATTGTTACGTTGTCATTTTCACCATAGGTTTCTACAAAACCATGATCAGTGAAGAATGTATTTGCCACAAATTCATATCCTTCTAAAGGTATTTCATATTTGATCACCAAAGGTCGATCCTGAGGTGTAACAAAACTATATGCAAATGTTGATTGTGGTTCATAGTTTCCTATACTTACATAAATATTAGCGGTCGATGTTCCAAATCCGTAATCTATAGTATACTCAAAAATCTTGAGTCCACTGAAGTCAATATCTGGCATGTAGCTATATACTCCTGGAGAGACATAGTCTAACTCACTTGAAATATCAATGATAGGATAAGTATCCTTAATGTCGTTTTCTAGAGGAAAGATATTAACAATAGAAGCTTCGGCAGCAAAATAAGAATCGTTTACAGCATAACTCGGCTCCAAAGAAACATCATAAACTTCTATTAGGGCAACTCTATTGCTCCCAGCAACATTATGAAAGACCACAGTATCGATTCCTGAAGCCCCTAAATCAGGTATATAAAGATATGAATAATCACTAATAGAGTCCAAAACTCCCTGAGTAGGATTCTGAATTTCTTCTAAATCTCCAAATGGTAATACTATCAACTGGGACTGCAAATCAGTAATAGTGTAACTCAACGTATCGACTGATACGGGGTCATCCTCAAGAATATTAATTACTATTTTACCAGAAGCTGATTCGCCAATGCTGTCAGTAATGGTATACATTAAATAGTCCATATTTGAATCAGCAACTGAATATATTATCGTATTGGAATCAGTGACCTCAGCACTTCCATACATTACCTGAGAAACATCAAATAGAGTAAGCGGTGCGAATTCTCCAAAATCATTAGCTAAAGGGTAGATTTCAACTGAAGTAATACTATTATCAATTGTAACTACGTCAACTTTAGCATCCAAAATAGATTCAACTACCTCAATCTCGTAAAAAGTAACTCTAGGTTCGATAAAAGGAAAATTATTAGAGGATGCGTACCATTCCATTGCAAAAGTAGCGGTACCTATAAAATTCGCTGTAATAAAAGCTTTGAAAGTATAAGGTGAACCACTTAGGTCAATAGGACTAAAGCTAGTGATGTTACTATAATCTTCATTATAAGCAAAAGTAGGTATTGCAATAGACTCTACAGAAAATTCATATTGAGTAGACGTACCACCAGTTTTCACTATTCTATCCCTTACCAATGTAGGGTTTGATTGACTCATCGCCAACTGACAAAGGCTGAACACCATTGTACACATCAAGAATATCATTTTGCTTCTCTTCATATCTTCGTCAGTAAAAGCACATGTTTCAATACACAGGAACTCGAAATTAATCATTTTTAAGATAGAAATCAAACATTTCAAGAATATTGATATTAAATAAAACTATATTTAAGTTGTTGAATACTACTAAAGTACGTAGGTGTATCAACACAAATCATTTACACTTGCAATTATTTTTATATATGATTACAAAAGAATATAATCACATAACAAATAATCAAATTTGTAAGTACATCATTAAGTATAGATAACATATATAAGATAATTATAATTTGAAGATTACTAAGACATATCGGTGTATTGAGAGTTTGGATGTATATGAGAACAATGCCTTCAAAAAATTTTTATTGTCCCCCTACTTTAATAAGAACAAATCATTGATCGCTCTTCATGATATCTATACCAATTACTCAGAAAAACAACTCGAATTAGAGGACAAGAAGACTATTTGGAATTCAATACTTGAAAATAAAAACTATAATGACAGCAAATTCAGAAAGCTTAATTCTGATCTACTTAAGCTATTTGAACAATTTATTAGAATAGAAGCATTTGAGGCCGATAAAAAAACTAGGCTTACAGTTGAACTTAAGGCTATCAACAATCGAAACTTAGATATCTTATATAATTCAACTAAAGCCAAAATTGATAGATACAAAAAATACAATATTGATAAATCTGCCGATCACTACTATTATCTTTATGAAACAGAGAAAACAAAGTTTGAGCTCAAAACTGATATTGAAAGAAAGAACAAAAAAACAGATTTCACTAAAGAGTTTAACATTTCCAACATCTCTATTAATCTTGACATCTTCTACCTGTCCGAAAAGCTTAAATACATATCTACTACACTGAGTTGGAGTAAGCTTTACAAAATAAAAATTGAGCCTTTTGATATCTCACCAATAAAAAAAATAATTTCAGACAAAAAGGAAATCATCCCTCCAATTGCGTTGTATTATCAGATCTATCTGACACTAACTGAACCAGAAGAATTACGACATTTTTTAATTCTACGAAAATTAATTCACAAATACCTTGATGTATTTCCGCCAAAAGAGCAGAGATATATTCTAGATTCTGCAGTAAGCTACGGAGTAGGAAAAGTGAATTCTGGATTCTTAGAATTACAAAAACCTACCTTAGATCTTTATAAAGAGGCACTTGAATTTGAAGGTTTTTATGATGCAGGTTTCTTATCTCCTACATCATTCAGAAATATTGTATTCTTTGCACTAAGGACTAAAGAATTTGATTGGGCAGAGTCATTTGTAAATACATACGGAGAAAGATTAAAAGAAGAACAAAGAGAGAATGCCAAAACTTTTAATTTAGCCAGAATAGCATTTTACAAAAAAGAATTTAATCAGGTAATTCAGTTACTTCAACTTGTTGAATATGATGACGTTTTTTATAACCTCGTTAGCCGTACTTTCCTTTTAGCCTCCTATTATGAATTAGAAGAATACGATTCCCTGGAAGCATTGATAAATAGTACAAACGTATACCTTAGAAGAGACAAAGGGATCTCTGAATCTAGTAAACGAAACTACCTTAATCAAAATCGATTCTTAAAACGAATCATGAACGTTAATCAAAATGACAAATCTGCAATTGAAAAATTAAAGAGACAGCTCAGCGATACTAAAGGAGTTGCCTCTAAACCATGGTTAGTAGAAAAAATAAACGAACTTTTATAGAATAACCAAGATAAACTAAATAAGTATATAGATGAATATAAAATATTGAATATCAAATAAATAGAAGTAAATTAATTTTTTATTAAAGTTCGAAAATTAAAAAAATACATATCAAAGGACAATTCCGAAATTAAAATGAGCTTGTTTTTATATTGAGCATTTAGTTAAAACAATTTACCCTACACTTATACAGGATCTACCATATTTCCCATCTAGACAATATGTCCTTATCTACCCTTTCGAAAGAATCTATATAACTGGCGAAAGTTAGCAATATAGTGTAGTTGTAAATAACAATCTAATAAAATAATCCTGCTTTGTAAGGTATCATATGATATACTTAAACACCACGAAGAAAATTAAAACAGCTTAAGTATTTAATGCTTTCTTATATGTTGCTAAGCATCTCTCTCGTGCCATCTTATGATCTACGATAGGTTTTGGATATTTGTCTGTGCCTAGCTCTGGAATATAAGTCCTAACATACTTACGTTGCTTATCAAATTTCTCCAATTGTGCCATGGGGCTAAATATCCTAAAGTATGGAGCAGCATCCGTACCTGAACCAGAAGCCCATTGCCAACCGCCATTATTACTAGCTAGATCAAAGTCTAATAACTTTTCTGCGAAATAAGCTTCACCCCAACGCCAATCAATGAGCAAATGCTTGGTTAGAAAACTAGCAACTAGCATACGTACTCTATTGTGCATATAACCGGTAGCATTGAGCTCTCGTATCCCGGCATCAACCAATGGATATCCAGTCATTCCGTTTTTCCAAGCTTCAAAATCTTTTTCATTATTGAGCCATTCTATCCGATCATATTTTGTTCTATATGACTCCGTAACCACTTTAGGATTATGATAGAGTATAGTCGCATAAAAATCACGCCATATCAATTCACTGAGATAGACAGAACTGAGATCTTGTGCTTTACGAGCTTTCTCTCTTATACTTACTGTTCCAAACCTAAAGTGAATTCCTAATCTACTCGTACCATCTATTGCCGGAAAATTTCTTTGTGCTTCGTATTTCTTAATGATACCCTGCGCTACATCTGTAGATGGAATTTTTATAGATGTCTTCACAAATCCCATTTTCTCGAGTGATACACTCCTTCTCATTTTCCCTTTAGCGAAATTGTCATTATACTTGCCCGTCGGATAAGATTTAAAATAATAAGAAAAGCCATTTTTATTTCTACTCTCTTCGACTTTTGCCAACCATTTATTCTTATAAGGCGTAAATACACTGTAAGCCAATCCATCAGCTTTAGTAATTTCATCTTTCTCAAAAATTACATGATCTTTGTAAGTGCGAAATCCAATATCATTAGTAACCAACATATCCTTCACAGCACCATCTCGACTGATCGCATAGGGCTCAAAATCATGGTTTGTATAAACTTCCGAGATCTTATATTCCTTTATAATATCACTCCAAACCTCTAAAGGATTTCCATAATAGACTTGAAGAGAAGCACCTAATGTCTGCAATTGGTTATCGAGATCAGTTAATACATTATGAATAAATTCTACTCGCGCATCATTACAAGGTAGATTATCAAGTATTTGAGTATCAAAAATGAATATAGGTATGACAGGGAAGTCGGACTTCAAAGCGTGATAGAGTCCTGCATTATCATTTAATCTTAGGTCTCTACGAAACCAAAATAAGTTGTTAATCATATAGTATTAGTCAATTAAAATGCCGATTGTTTATTACTATTAAAAATTGTATTAATCCGAGTAGAATATTAATTTTACAAAAAATAATTAAAAAAATACACAATGATCAGGTATATAATTCTATTTGCGACCATATTGTTTTTCGCATCTTGTAAAAATGACAAAGTAGCCAATGAAAAAGATAATCTTAGTGTAGGTGAATTAGCATACAATAAACAACCTACCAAAGAGAATGCAGAAACTGCTCTATCTGAAGTATCTAATCAAATCAAAGAGAATCGCGATGACCCAAAGATAGTGAAGAAGCTTTCTGAGAGAGCTTTAGATATTGCGCGTCACAACAGCCTTACCAATAAGCAAATTAGCTTTCTACTTCTGCTATCTAAAGAATATCCAAATGATCCAAAAGCTAAGACTAGACTACTTGAGCTTGCTAACATTATGTATAAGATTAATAAAAAGCAAGCTGCTAATGTACTATACTCAGGTGTTTTAGACAGATTTGCTGATACTGATGCTGCTGAAGAAGCAAAATCCAAAAGAGCGCCTGAAGTATCCAATGTAAAACAATACCTAACTAAAGTTGGTGAAGATGTATTTGTCGATCCTGATAAGTTTGGTATAAACAGAAAAGCCGCTCAATCGTACGTTGATGCTTGTGAAGCATTTGCTTTGGCTTATCCTGATACTAAAGAAGCTCCAGAATTTCTATACAAAGCAACTGAAATTTCGCGTACTCTAAGAACATTCACTAAGTCTCTTTCTATGTACGATTGGATTATAGACGAATATCCACAATATGAAAAAGCACCAACTGCTATGTTTCTGAAAGGCTTTATTATAGAGAATGAACTTAACAATGATGAAGCTGCGATGAGAGTATACAAGACATTTCTAGCTCGATATCCTGATCATCAGCTTAGAGATGATGTTCAGTTTCTACTAGATAATGTAGGCAAAACAGATGAAGAGATCATGGATATGATAGAGAAGAATAAGAAACCTAGTTAAGGAAGATCAAGTGACAATTTCAATTAAAGATTAAAGCGAACAAGAACTTTCAGATGTTAACTTCACATTATATCTCATAAAATTTAGTCATTATGGATCTTAGAAAGTTTTAGCAAAATAGTATCTCATTTCTACTAAAAATAAAGCTATTTCTCGGCAAAATGATATAATTTATTCCTTCTTATGTTGATTTCGGAAAGAGTGAGATATTCTGATTTTACGACTTTTGTCTTTTTGGCCAGACCTTTGAAAAATTCATTAAAAAAACTTATTGTCTTGCAATTTATCCAAGTGCAATTTAATTATCTTGAAAGGCAGATTAAATGGAAGCTTGATTTCTTTCGCTTTTGCTTTGGATACTCTTTCATTAACTATTATTCTGTATATCTCATACTCATCAATAATTTGGCTTCCTTGCGTACACGTGCATACTTTTTTATAAGTTTTATTGAGATAGACTCTACTCCTGCATCAGACATAGTAATGAGAACAAATGAGCGATAGATCTATAAAGACTAACCAAAAAAAGGGACAAAACCATTCGGTTTCATCCCTTTATATCCTTATAATAAAATATCTATTCGACTTATCTTTTACTCATCTTTCTCATTCTAATACTAGAAGGTGTTACTTCTAATAATTCGTCTTCTCTGATGTATTCCATTGCTTCCTCCAAAGAGAACTGAATCTTCGGTGCGATATTTACCGCTGCATCACTACCGGACTTACGCATATTAGTCAGCTGCTTTCCTTTGATAACGTTGACGTCAAGATCGTTTTCTCTACTGTTCTCACCGATAACCTGACCTTTATAGATCTGATCTCCGGCTTCCACAAAGAACTTACCTCTATCCTGAAGTCTATTTAATGAGAAAGCTAATACTTGACCTTGCTCCATAGATACAAATGCACCTTTGTTTCTTGCTGGCATCTCACCTTTAAAAGGCTCAAATCTGATAAATCTGTGATTCATCACAGCAGTACCAGCTGTTGCTGTAAGCATATTGTTTCTTAATCCAATAAGACCTCTAGATGGAATCTCAAATTCTAAATGTTGAAGATCACCTTTAGTCTCCATAACTCCTAGCATACCTTTACGCTGAGTGACCATCTCAATTGCTTTTCCAGAATATTCGTTAGCTACATCGATAATTAATGATTCAATAGGCTCATGCTTCTGTCCATCGATCTCTTTGATGATTACTTGTGGCTTACCCACTTGTAGTTCATACCCTTCTCTGCGCATCGTCTCTATCAGTACAGATAAGTGAAGGATACCCCTTCCAAATACGTTGAACTTATCCTCTGTATCAGTATCCTCTACCTTCATAGCTAAGTTCTTCTCTAGTTCTTTGTATAATCTATCTCTTAGGTGACGTGATGTCACAAACTTACCTTCTTTGCCAAAGAAAGGAGAATTATTAATCGTGAAAAGCATACTCATAGTAGGCTCATCTATAGAGATACGTTCCAAAGGCTCAGATACCTCTAGATCAACAATACTGTCACCGATTTCAAAATCTTGGATACCAACTACTGCGCAGATATCACCACATCTTGCAGTCTTCACTTTCTCTTTACCTAATCCAGTGAATACGAATAACTCTTTTACTTGTACTTTTTTCATAGTACCATCCTTCTTACAAAGGTTGACATATCCTGCTTCATTGATATCACCTCTGTATATACGACCTATCGCAATTCTTCCTTGGAACTGGCTATAATCTAGAGATGTTACCTGCATCTGTAGGGGTCCTGGCTTGTATTCTGAAGCTGGAATATCTTTAAGTACTGCATTAAGCAGTGGGAAGATGTTAGTAGTACGTTGTTTCCAATCATAACTCATCCAGCCAAACTTTGATGATCCGAAAATCGTCGTAAAATCTAGCTGATCTTCCGTAGCATCTAAGTTGAACATTAAGTCAAAAACATCACCTTGTACCTCTTCAGGAGTACAGTTTTCTTTATCTACTTTATTCACTACTACGATAGGTTTGAGACCAAGTTCAATCGCTTTACCCAATACAAATCTAGTCTGTGGCATAGCTCCTTCGAATGCATCTACTAATAGTAGCACACCATCAGCCATTTTGAGAACACGCTCTACTTCACCTCCGAAATCGGAGTGACCAGGAGTATCGATGATATTGATCTTAACACCTTCATACACCACAGATACGTTCTTAGATAAGATAGTAATACCTCTCTCTCTTTCTAGATCATTATTGTCCAGAATAAGTTCTTTGGTCTCTTTTCTCTCGTCAATAAGATTAGCAGCTTCTATAATTTTATCTACTAATGTAGTCTTACCGTGATCGACGTGGGCAATGATGGCAATATTTCTAATGGGTTGCATATGCGTTATTTACTCTATTATGTGTCGTGCTTTTGTGCACAATTGATTATGAACCTTAAAATTTAAGGCCACTGATTTAAGTTTATAATCAATGACCTTTCTCAATTCGGGCGCAAAGCTAACTTTTACTACCGTATATATAGTATTTATTGCAAATATGTATGACTTACATTGACAAATTCTCTTACTACTTTATACAACATTACTTATTCTATTCTTTAGTATACGACCCGGCCTCTACTACCCAACCATATGTATCTACTATAGATTGATTCCTAAGACCATTTATGGTCGCTTTGGCATATGCTGATACGGTAGCCTTAGCTTGATCAAAATCCATTACTGTGTCCCTATACTTAAACTTATAAACATTAGCGACTACGGCTGCTGTACCTGTACCGAATACTTCACTAAGCTTTCCTGAATTGTACGATTCTACAATTTCGTCTATACTGATTCTCCGTTGTTCAATATCATATCCTTTCTCCTCTAAAAGGTGGATGACCGTCTTACGCGTAATTCCTTTGAGAATCGTACCTTCTGTGATTGGAGTAATTACATTGCCGTCTATCACAAAGAAGATATTCATAGTCCCCACCTCTTGTATGTATTTGTGCTCTTTGGCATCTAACCACATAATCTGATCGTATCCCTCTTCCTTAGCTAATTTTGCTGGATATAGAGATGCAGCGTAATTCCCTGCAGTCTTAGCCTCTCCTACTCCACCCATTGCAGCCCTTATATATTTAGTATCTGCCAGTAAGCTTACTGGCTTAGGATAGTATGGACCTACAGGTAGGCACATAATGAGTAGTGTGTATTTATCTGATGGTCTAACACCGATGGCTTCATCTGTAGCAAACATCAATGGTCGGATATATAGCGCAGATCCTTCTGACGGTGGAATCCACGCTTCTTCTATCTTAACTAAGGTATGTACGGCATCTAAAAATGCATCCTCTGGAAACGCAGGCATACACATGCGCTCTGCTGACGAATTCAGCCTATAAATATGTTCTTGTGGTCTAAACAATAATGGAGCACCATCTTTGCCCGTAGTAGCTTTCATACCTTCAAATATAGATTGGCCATAGTGCCACGCTAAATTACCTGGATGTACTGATAGATTATCCAATGGCTTAATCGCAAATTCTCCCCATTTCCCATTATCGTAATGGGCCTCGTACATATGATCAGTAAATATTTTTCCAAAAGGAATATTATCGAAGTCTAAAGAATGTACATTCGAATTCTCTAATCTAGTAATTTTTATCGCTTGGCTCATGCGGTTTGAGATTTTGGAGGTTAAGGAATATTTCAAAAACTATAATATCAATATGATCTAATAATTAGATTCTATAATCGATATTTGTTATTTGTTATTCGCTACAGACATCAGCATTTGGCATCTTATAATATTCTGCAAATTTAATAATAATGCACATAAATTTGGTAAAAATTAACAAATATTAATATTCAAAACATTTTGTTTTGAAATCCACTCAAATACAGAACAAAAGCAATGTTAAATACCACGATATACAAAATTGAACGAGATAATATTGTTGCTCAAGAGGTAATCAAGAAAGAAGGTGCTTGCAAAAATCAACTACTGATTATATCTAGAGATGTAGATCTTACACCAGAAAGTCGTAAAACGCTAAGTCAGATACTCAATGCCATCAAATATAACCTAGAAGATAGTTGCATGCTAGTCTTAGGGGATGCTCAATTTATATCTATCAATTCATATGTTCGTCAGTATGCTATCCAAAAAGTCATCAGTTTTGGAATATCACCCAAAGACATAGGGTTACAAATAAACCCAAGCGCATATCGTCTCATAGAGATGGAAGCACTTAAATTGGTCTTTTCTCATAAAATAAGCAGCCTCAATAGTGATAAGCAGAAAAAAATAAAGCTTTGGAATACATTACAGACTCTGTAGAAAAGAAATGTTACAATTTTAAGCTATTAAGCTTTTGAGGTAAAAAGTTGTTGCTCCTAAGATGCTGCCCAAAGAACTCAACATCCTTATTTTTCATATAAATTTAATTATATATCAAAAGATTCCAGCATCCTAAAAATAAGATGCTCCAAGTAATATCCCAACAAAATGCAAAAAATACTATTCGCCACCGGAAACGCACATAAGCTAAAAGAAATACGTCAAGTACTTGCACATCTACCTTATGAGATCATCTCACTTAAAGATCTAGGGATAGACTACGATATACCAGAAACTGGAGCAACGCTAGAAGAAAATGCTACTATCAAATCGAAATTCTTAGCGGAGAGATACCCTAACTATCATATTATATCCGAGGATACCGGACTTGAAATAGATGCACTAGATGGAGCACCAGGAGTCATCACCGCTAGATATGGAGGACCTAAGAAGGATGCACAACGGAACATGAATAAAGTATTATCTAAACTATCAGATACAGTAAATCGATCTGGTCAGTTCCGTACAATCATATCACATGTCTACCAAGGTAAAGAGACACAACACGAAGGAATCGTAAAAGGTCGTATTGCCACAGAGCAATCTGGCAAACGTGGATTTGGATATGATCCTATCTTTATTCCAGAGGGATATAATGATTCATTTGCAGATCTTGGAGACGAAGTGAAGATGACTATGAGTCATAGATCTAGAGCTGTGATTAAATTGTTAACTAGTTTGACAAAAAAAATCATTTAGTACTTTTCTAATGTACGATCCTTTACCCCCAACACTATTTAGTAAATTAGACTAATACTTTAGAAATGGTTGTTAAATTATTTCCGAAATAAAAAATGTAAATATTAATGTGGTTTTAATCAAATCAGTTAATCAAACATAATACTGGCTACTAATCTTTTCAAATGTTATACGATTTTGGGGAGTCGTTTACAAACGATAAGTAGTTAAGTCTTTACTCTAGATAAGCCCTACTCAAAATTATGAGTATTCATAAAATCAAATCCAGGATAAGCAGGCTACCGAATACGACGCTAGCAATTCCATTGGTCGTAAAGAAAGAAAGGTTGACTCTATTGAGATCGTTGACACTTACTATACTATGCTGATAGATTAATAGAGAAATAAAAATAGTAGTCCCCATCCAAACCATCCAGCCCGTATCAAGGTAATTAATAGTAACTGAATACGCGGCTAATATCATAAGAACTGAGCAAATGACATGAAATACATACGACAACACCAAAGCCCATTTCTTTCCAAGTTTGGCTGGTGTAGAATTAAGTCCTAATGAAAGATCAAAATCAATATCTTGCAAAGCATAAATAATATCAAATCCTGCTACCCAAAACATCACAGTCATCCCATAAATAATAGGAATCCAATCAAATGTACCAGTAACAGCCAAATATGCCCCTACAGGCGCCAATGAAAGTCCTAGACCTAATACCAAATGACAGAGAAATGTAAATCTCTTGGTATAACTATAGAATAAGACTACAGCAATAGCTATTGGACTAAGATAAAAGCAAATCGAATTGATAAAATACGTAGTAATAATAAAGGCTAACACATTGACAATCACGAATACTAACACTGCCTGAGCACTCAGAATTCCCGCAGGGATTTCTCTTACGGCAGTCCTTGGATTCTTAACATCTATATCCCTATCTATGTATCTATTGAAAGCCATAGCCGAATTACGCGCAAATACCATGCATAGTAGCATTAATACAAAGGTCTTCCATTGGAAGTCATACCTTGGAAGACTAATAGCCAAAAAATAGCCTACTAGAGCAAAAGGCAACGCAAATATCGTATGAGAAAACTTAACTAAACTGAGGTATTCTTTCATATGCTGAAATTAACAATGCATTGGTAAGAAAGTTATTCAAAATTACTTATTGAATGACTATATCGTTTATTAAAAAACATACTACTACGACTTTACTGCTACAAAAGAAAAGTATCCATTGAAATATTGTGCTCGTCTCAACCAAAAAAAAAACCGCCCCAAATCCATGGAACGGTCTTCTTTGTCTTGATATCGATGGTTAATCATCCGTATTAATAGTCGCTATGGCTTATTGAGCTGGTGCAGCAACTTCTTCTTTATTTACTTTTCCTTTAATAGTAAGGAAAGTTTGAGCTGGATCAGTATTAGCAGTAAGAGTTACTCTCTTAGACTGGTTGTTACCACCTACTTTACCTTTACCTTTAGAATCAAACTGTACTTTGATATCACCAGACTCTCCTGGAGGAATAGGCTCTCTTGGCCAAGATGGAACAGTACATCCACAGCTACCTTTAGCGTTAGAGATGATTAATGGTTCTTTTCCTGTGTTCGTAAATGTATAATTGTGAACAACTTTCTCACCTTCCATTACTTCACCAAAATCAAATACAGATTCTGTAAACTCTAATGATGTAAGCGGTCCTACTGGTGCAGCAGGTGTAGCCGCAGGCTTGTTTGAGAGGCTACCAGTTGTTTCTTCTGTAGTACTTGTAGTTGCTAGTGATTCTCTCGTGTCATCCGTGGCAGCTGTTCCTTCATTTTTACAAGATGTAAATGCGAATGCAACCATCATAAATAACATTGCGAATAATTTAAACTTCTTCATGGTATAAATAGATTTAATTAATTAACAAATTTCAAATTTTTTTTAAAGAATGCAAAGATAATATTCCGCTTTTAATAATTTAAGATTCCATTCTAATTTAAATGAATTCAAGTAGCGACCCTTCAAAAGTATGCTATAAACTACCCTCTTTCTAGATATATTAGGTGCTTAACAGAGCGTTAACATGCGTTTACACATATTTTATAACTCCTTTACTATCAATTACCAAATTGCACCATTATCCTTTACATACTATCTTAATGAGGCTACCCATCTTGCAAAATCATCCGCATTTTTGGAGTTAAGACACTGTTCTTTGGTCAATCCGGCTTTCCTAGCCACATGCACACCAAATTGCATATAATGAATGGACTCTCGTACGTGAGCATCAGGATTGATAGAGATCATTACTCCTTTCTCTAAGGCAGATGGTATCCATGTCCAGTCCATATCCAATCTTTGCGGATTTGCGTTGAGCTCTATAATCATCCCATTGGCTGCGCAAGCATCTATTATCAACTCATGATCTATCGGATATCCAGCTCTACTTAATAACAGTCTACCCGTCATATGACCTAATATATGGGTATGCGGATTTTCTATCGCTTTAATCAACCTTCGATTGGCTTTTTCCATATCCATATTGAGCTGAGAGTGAATCGATGCTACAACTACCTCAAACTGACTAAGAAAGTCATTGCCATAATCCATTGATCCATCATTCAGAATATCTGCTTCTATCCCTTTGTACACTCTGAATCCATCATCATAAGAAGCATTTATCTGATCTATATCAGCCCATTGAGCTTCTACCTGATCTTCTTTGAGACCATCTGCATAGAACGCCGCTTTGCTATGGTCAGACATTACTAAATACTGAAATCCATTATCACGTGTGTAATCTGACATCTCTTTGAGTGTATGCAACCCATCACTATATGTACTATGATTATGAACTACACCAAGCATATCTTCATTCGTAATGAGATCTGGTAGCATTCCATATTTTGCTTGATCAATAGCCATGGCCGATTCACGATACTCTGGATCGACAAAAGCCATATCCCATTCTAAGAATATAGACTCTTCTTCTTCATATGCTTCATATTCTATATCTGCTGCTTCTAAAAATTCTTTCGATGCTGATTTTTCAAATTGCTCCATACCGAAATACGCCTCTTCTACTTGAGTAATTTCTACCGCATAACCTTTGTAACTCAGTAACTCTGGGATTTCTTCTGCCAATTCCAATATGAACGCTTCCATCTCTTCCTCGCTAGCCGTTGTCAATATCTCTATGGCATTGACTATTGGCATCTTACGTCTAATCTCACCTGTAAGTTCGACTAGGCTTTGTGAAAACCTATCCTTTAGCAATACTAGAAGTTCATTAGCTTCATCAATAACATATGCATAATGAACTTGACCACGAGAAGCAAAATAGAACTCTAATTGTTCTTGTAAGGCTTTCTGAGTTTTCATTCCAAATCCCTTCAGCTCTATCAACCTATTCTCTTGGCAAGCCATAAGTAGCTCCCCAGGCGTTATAATATTGAGCTGATTCCAAATCACTTTCACCTTTTTTGGTCCAAAGCCTCTGATTTGGAGCATCTCTAAAATACCTGGAGGCGTGATATCTACATACCTCTGTAAAGTTACCATACTACCGCTATCCCTCAGTTCGACAATCTTTCCAACAATTGCTTTTCCTACTCCTTTGATTTCACTTAACTCTTCCTCAGACATCTCTATCAAAGGTGACGACACCTTGCGCAGTGAAGCATAAGCTGATGTATATGATCTTACTTTAAAAGGATTTTCATCATGTAATTCCATGACCTTCCCCAACAAATTAAATTTTCTTGCTATTTCCTTATTATTCATTGGACGCAAATATAATATATATTAAACATTATTAATATATGAAATACTGTTACTCTTGATATTTCTACCAATGTTTAAAATCAAATCTGAGTATTGGGTTGGATTTATAGTAATAAAAAATAAAAATTAACAAAACATAAGTATGAAATGACTTTGATCAAAGTCAGAAAGTGCTATTTCTAAGCATAAAAAACAACTTAAGTTACCATATATGTATTTTTATTTTGACTAAGCAACTAATTTGTCTCTACTTGCTTAGATTTGTGGTGTCATTTTAAATTATCAAATAATATGAAAAACTTACACTTAGCAGTTGTATTATTAGGCCTCGCCGCCCTTGTTTCATGCAATAAAGGTAATGTGAATACTCCTGCTGCGAATGGAAGTATTGAAGGTTATACTAGAGTAAATCAAGGTAACTATGATAAACTCACTAGCAATCACACTGAAGGTGGAATCTTAGAAGAAGGTTTTGCCAAGGACGAATCAAAAGAAGGTACATGGCTTAAATATGACAAAGAAGGAAATCTAATAGGCATTACCAGTTATATGGATGGAAAGATAAATGGTCCTTCGATAGAAATGAACAATCGAGGACAGATTACTAGGAAACAATATTTCTTAGAAGGTGTACCTCATGGTATTTATGGTGATTACAAATTCGGTAGAGCTACAAAGGAAGTGAACTTCACCAATGGTATGATGGATGGTATATATAAAGAATTTTACAACAATGGAAAACTACAAAGGAGTATCAATTATAAAAATGGTGTGATGGACGGTCCTATGAAATACTACAACGAAGAAGGAGGAGTAACGCTAGAATATTCTTATAAGAACGGCGAAAAAGTAGGCGAAGGAGTTATGAAGTAAAACCGAAAACTTGCTCTATGATACATATGTAGCCATTAAGTCATTTTAGAAAGGAATCTTCGTATTCACTACATTGCCAATAACCATCTACGTAAATTTGCGTTACTAATATGTAAGAGTAGTAGTTTACCCAAATAATAACTCAATCACATGAAAAGCTCATATATAATTGCATTGGTGCTGATCCTAGTTTCTATAGGTATATTTATCTCTGCAAGTGCAGATGTAAGTACTTATGCTACTTTCGGAACTGCTATTACCTCTCAGAGTAGAGTAAAGATTGCGGGTACCTTAGATAAAAACAAAACTATGGAATACGATCCAACAGTCGATGCAGATAGATTTGTATTCCATATGAGTGATAGTGATGGTGTGTCGAACAAAGTGATACTCCAAAAGCCAAAGCCTCAAGATTTTGAAAGATCTGAACAAATTGTACTTACAGGTGCCATGGAAAATGACGTTTTTGTAGCTGATGAGATACTGATGAAATGTCCATCCAAATATAAAGAAGAAGAAATCGCACTGAGGAAATAATCCTGAGCCGTAGTCTAGCCTATGAATGAAATAGAATATTTAGGAGAACATCTTTGGGTAGGCACTGTCGGTCACTTGTCCATAATAATGGGTTTTGTGGCCTCTCTATTTACGGCATTTACATATTACAGATGCACGCAAACACGAGGTACCGAACCCTCTGATGGCTGGCGTACATTAGGTCGAATTGGTTGGATGGTACACAGCGTATGTGTCTTCAGTCTTTTTGGTGTCATACTCTATGCGATGTCTCAGTATTACTACGAGTATCAATACGTTCAAGCCCATGTTTCTGATGATTTGCCAATGCGATATATCTTATCTGCATTTTGGGAAGGTCAAGAAGGGAGCTTTATGCTATGGATGATATGGCATGCAGTCTTGGGTATGTTCGTTTGGCGTAGAGATTACAAATGGGAATCTCCAGTGTTGGCTGTAGTTGTATTGATCAATGCCGTAATATTCTCAATGCTCCTTGGATTATATGTAGATTTTGGTGATACTGTCTTTAAGATCGGAGCTAACCCTACTCTACTCCTCAGAAATGTATTGGAGCTTCCATTGTTCATGAATGCAGATTATACAAGTCTGATTACTGGAAATGGACTCAACCCACTGTTACAAAATTATTGGATGACTATACATCCTCCAATGCTCTTTTTGGGATTCGCATCAACTGCATTTCCATTTGCATTTGCAATTGCGGGGCTTTGGACTGGAGACCATAAAGGTTGGCTAAAACCTGCTACTAATTGGTCTTTGTTCTCTGCTGGTGTACTGGGTACCGGGATTCTTATGGGTGCCATATGGGCTTACGAAGCTCTATCCTTTGGAGGATACTGGGCATGGGATCCTGTTGAGAATGCATCTTTAGTACCGTGGATGTTACTCGTAGCTGGTGTACATACTCATCTCATTGCACGTAATTCAGGTTATGCAATAAGGAGTACCTATTTGTTCTATATACTAACTTTTGTATTTATTCTATACTCTACATATCTGACTCGATCAGGAGTACTCGGTGAGACATCGGTCCACGCGTTTACAGAAATGGGATTGGGATATCAGTTAGTGTTCTTTGTATTGTTTTTTTTATTGCTAGGGATATTTTTATATATCTACAGATACAAATCTATCCCAGCTCCTGAAAGAGAAGAAAATATTAAGAGTCGTGAGTTCTGGATGTTTATAGGTTCACTAGTATTAATGTTTGGAGGATTCCTCATTATCAGTTCTACCTCGCTTCCAGTATTCAATAAGATTGCAACGTACTTTAATGAGGATTATATAGGTAGAGTAATAGAAGATCCTATCGAGCATTTCAATAAATTCCAACTTTGGATTGCTGTATTTATATCAATATTATCATCAGTAGCTATATACCTGAGATATGGTAGCAAACAACGTAAATGGAGTAGAATTACAAAGCACATACTCATAGCCGCTGTCATAGCTGCCGTGCTTACTTATCTACTTACTTTCTGGATATCATACAAAGGAGCATGGCAATATACCCTACTTACATTCTTTGGATTATTTGCAATGGTAGCCAACGTAGATTACATATTTACTCAAACTAAAAATGATATCAGACTTTCTAGTTCAGCGGTAGCTCACTTTGGTTTCGGAGCGATGATGCTGGGTATCATAACTAGCGGACTCAATCAATCATTTATTTCTAATAATCCATTTGTTTTTGGCGAGTCTATGGATGATGTATCCAGAAAAAGGTCTATAGTACTCATTAAAGGTGAACCTCTTTATTCTGAAGGCCATTTTATTACTTGGCAAAGTGATACATTGATCGCCAATATGCGTCACTATGATATCAATTTCAAAAAGATAGATGAAGAACGTAATGTACTTGAAGAATGGAATCTCAGACCCAACGCGGTTTATGCCAATGACTTCAGTAAAATTTCAGCTTTCAATCCAGATACTAGGCATAAGTGGCATGAAGATATATTTACCTGCATACTAAATCTATCGCCTCCAATGATGAGCCAAGAGCAGCTCAAGGAGATGGAAGATACACTAGTTTACAATACCTACTATGCTAATGTTGGAGATACTATAAGAGGTTTAGAAAATGATATAGTGATAGAGCGACTCAGCTACGAACCATCACATCCAGAATACAACCCTGCAGACAATGACTTTGGAGTCTCCTTAGTTACATCATTTTATAATCGAGAATCTAAGAAAGATAGTACGGTAGAAACATCTCTTGGATTACGTGGACCATTAGTCTATAAATATCCTGAGAAAATAGAAAGCTTCGGAGTAAGAGTACGACCTGCGGATACTCTTATGAATATGATATTTCCTATCGAAACTGATCTTGTATACATCCCATACAAGACTACACTAGGTAGTTCATTTACTGTAGATGGTACGACGATCGAACTTGTAGAACTCAATAACAAACCTGCCAAAACTAGCTACAAACCAGAAGATGGTGACATAGCAATAGAAGCAAGACTGAAGGTAACAAGAAATGGAATATCCTATCCTGCGACACCAACCTATGTAATCCGTGGTAATATACCAATGAGTATCAAACATTACATCCCACAAACTGGAACGCATATTAGATTTAGCAATATAGATCCAATCAATGAGACTTTCGGTTTTAAAGTAGCGCAACAAAGTACAGAATTACCTCCGCTGGCTATCGAGGTAGCAGAAAAAGTAACAAGATCTGATCTTCTTTTACTAGAAGCTAAAATTTTTCCTGGAATCAATATTTTTTGGTCAGGAACGATCATGATGATGATGGGATTACTCATGGCTTGGTTACTTAGGGTATTTTATAAAAGCGATCGCGATCGTAAACAAAAGAAAGAGTCTTGAAAATCTGTATCCTCGGATCAGGCAACGTAGCACATCACATCGGTAAGGCGCTACTCAAAGCTGGACATAATATAGTCCAAGTATATTCACGAAATAAAGTAACAAGTAAAGCGGTAGCTAAGCGATGTAAAGCAAATGCTATAGTTGACATCCAAGAGCTTACTACCAATGCAGATCTTTATCTATTGACTGTAAGTGATGACGCGATAGAAAAAGTAAGTAAGTCAATCCCATTCAGTCTATCTCAAAAGCAAATGATCGCTCATACTGCTGGAAGTGTTTCTATTGAGGTATTATCTTCCACTGGAGAGCATTATGGATCATTCTATCCTTTACAAACTTTCTCTAAGTCACGAAGATTGTCGTTCAATAAAATCCCAATGTGCATCCATGGATCAGACGATTATATTGCAAAAAAAATGACCTCACTAGCAAAAACTATTTCCTCTGATGTAAGACAAATAGACGACGAAATTCGAAAAGAAATACATTTGTCTGCTGTGTTCGCATGTAACTTTGTCACTCACTTAATTGCAGAGTCGGAAGTGATCTTAGCTGATGCTGGCGTAGATAAATCAATACTCGCACCACTTATCCAAGAAACGATTTTTAAGACTATTTCACAAGGAGCATCAGAGGCTCAGACTGGACCGGCAAGACGTGGAGATAACAAAGTAATCAAGAGCCATCTAGAAATGCTTTCAGATAGGCCGGCGATCCAGAAATTGTATAAACAACTTTCATCTTCTATAAAAACGCTTCATGATAGGCAATGAATTTATTATTGAAGAAAACATTAGATATCATAAACGTTAATGGAAGACATCACTAGAAACCTAATAATAAAATACTCATGAGAACCATAGGACACATCGATCATAGAAGCCATAAAATCACAGTGCTTGAGCATAACAATAAGATTACCTTGCAAATTGAATCAGGGTTATTATCTCAGTCCTATACATTTCGTGATGGATCTCCAATATCAAATTTATCAGATGTTCAAAATTTTTGCACTCCAGAATTTATAGCTAAAATCGATCAGCGTTTTCAGGATATGAATAAAGACTATTTTGATCAAATTAGCGAAGGAATAGAAGAGAAATTTCCTGTGATAATTTAATTCATTTCTCGAAAACCTATCCAAAAAATTGAACCACAAATAGGCAAATACAATAAAGCAAATAATTACAACATTATTTGATTATAAAATATAGACTAACATAATTTATTTAGAAATTCTCAGACGCAATAAATGCACTTAACACATCAAGTGATCTATCATATGATTTGTTATTATTAACTACTATGTCTACATCTGTTAAGTATGGATATATATACAATCGGTATGATGGCATCACATGATGTTCGTAACGATACATTACATCATCTACTGGGTAGTTGCGTTCTTTACGATCACGTTTGATACGACGTATAATACGATTACTATCGTCTGCATGTATGATAATGGAAAGATCAAGCTGCTCTCTGATAACCTCATGATGAAATAAGAACAAACCTTCTGCAATAATCACTTTTGCCGGCTCAATAGTGATTACTTTGGACTCAGAAGTTTCGTTATTAAATGTGTACTCAGTAAACACAACAGACTCGCCATTTTTAAGCTTTTTTATATCCTCTGCAAACTTATCTAGAAACAATGAATCAGGAAGGTCAAAGTTTTCTATTCCTTCATCATCCTTTTCCTGTTGTTCTATGGGTTTGTAATAATTGTCCTGATGAAGAAAGCATATTTCTCCATTGCCAAACCTTGCTGTAAGATCATTAACAAATCGAGTCTTACCTGATCCACTACCCCCTGATATTCCTATTACTATCGTATCCAATACTTCATTATTTTCTATAGGTTAAAAATCTGCTGAATCGTGAACTTTCAGGATACAAAATTTCAATTTCTGCATCAGGAGCAATATCGATTAATCAAAATCGATAGAACTATCCCAAAAATAAGGATTTTAACGGTAGATGATTAAAATGCGGATAACGAATTTGAAAGTCACAGAGATTCTTACTTAGTGTACATCACATGGAGCTAGTTTCGAATAAAAGTCATATTTTGACCATTCTATTAAACTTACGAGATGGAAATTATCAGTGATTTAGGAAGAGGACTCCTTGGAGTATTGTCAATGTTAGCTATATGCTATGTATTTAGTCGTAATCGAAAAGCTATAGATTGGCGATTAGTAGCTGTTGGAATGAGTTTTCAGATAGTATTTGCACTATTGGTACTCAAGGTGCCCTTTATCAATTCATTCTTTGATAAGCTTGCAGGTGCATTTACATTTATTCTAAAATTTGCCAGCGCCGGAGCAGAATTTATGTTTGGAGGATTAGTTACTGATATGGCTTCTTTTGGGTATATCTTTGCATTTCAAGTACTCCCTACAATAGTATTCTTCTCTGCATTGACGTCGATACTTTATTATCTAGGTATACTACAAAAGGTCGTTTACGGCCTTGCATGGGCATTAAGCAAGAGTATGGGATTGTCAGGGCCAGAGAGTCTAGCTGCTGCAGCAAATGTATTCATCGGTCAAACTGAAGCCCCTCTAGTTGTCAAACCATATCTGGAGAATATGACCAGATCAGAAATCATGTGCCTTATGACTGGTGGGATGGCTACCATAGCAGGTGGTGTATTTGCTGCCTATATTGGATATCTTGGTGGAGATGACCCTGTACAACAGACCTTCTTTGCCAAACACCTATTGACCGCATCACTAATATCTGCTCCTGCGGCTATTGTAGCAGCTAAGATACTTGTCCCAGAAACTAATAAAAAAGATATAGACACGCAGCTCAAGATGACTGGTGATAAAGCTCATAATATACTTGATGCTATATCAACAGGAACAACTGATGGACTTAAGCTAGCTGTAAATGTTGGAGTGATGCTTCTCGTATTCACTGCACTTATAGCACTTTGCAACCAACTACTAATGAGTACTGTGGGTCAGATTGGAGGTCTTAATGAATGGGTAACTGAATCAACTTCTAACAAATTTGAAGGGTTCAATCTCACTTATATTCTAGGTGTTATATTTGCTCCATTCGCCTGGCTACTAGGTACTCCATATGAAGATGTACTGTTAGTCGGACAACTATTAGGTCAGAAAACTGCTATCAATGAATTCGTTGCTTATGCAGAATTAGATAATATCCGTAAAGCGGGGATGTCTCTCAGCCCTAAGTCACTTATCATTGCTACCTATGCATTATGTGGCTTTGCTAACTTTGCTTCTATAGGTATACAGATAGGTGGCATCGGTGCTATTGCTCCTGGTCAACGTAGGACACTTACTGAGTTAGGCTTACTTGCATTATTAGGAGGAACCATTGCAAGTTTCTTGACTGCGGCCATTGCAGGAGTACTTGTTTAGGAAGGTAGGTATGCTGAAAAGACCTTAAAGTCTTAATTCGTACAAGGCATTAAAAGTTAATGTTAAGCACTTTTGTTAATATCAGCTGTAGGTAAGAAAACTCTTCAACATAGCATTGATACTTTACTTTTTCCTAGAATCTTAAAACCTCTACAGCTATTCTTCATAAACTATTTTTCCCTTCTCTAGCATTCTCATTATGGACTTCTCATTATTATAGCTTGGAATATCTTCCAATGAGATCCATTTAAGATCATTAGATTCGCTTGTAATAACTAGCGTTTCATTTTCATCAGCTTCGAATAGAAACTGAATATCGTAATGAAGATGGTCAGGAAATCCTTTTCGTCCTGGAATCATATGAATATCTACTGATAATATATCTTCTGAAACCAATTTCACAGATTCCAAGCCTGACTCCTCATAAGCTTCTCTGATGGCAGTGTGCTTAATTGATTCATCCTCTACCTCTGCATGTCCACCAAGCTGAAGCCACATACCGAGTTTAGTATGATAGGTAAAGAGTGCTTTTGTTCTTTCTTTATTAACTATCCAAGCTGATCCAGTGAGATGCCCAACTTCTAGCTTCTGATCCATTGGATTTTCATGTGCATTGATGAAGTTGATCATTCTATGAATCATCTCTTTCTCTACTTCTTCAAAAGGAGTCATTTCCCTAAGTTGTGCTATCGTACTTATCTTCATTTACTTCGTTCAATTAATCTTATTCTAAAAAGCATTATTCAAAACCTAAGTTAATGACTTTAATAATGGCAGTTGCTTGATTCGCAATATGAAGGTTAATAATACTCAAACCAATATAGCTAAGATTGATTTCGTTATTTCAAACGATTTCTTGAATTACCTTTCTGCCCATTAGATCAGTCACCGTGAAAAATTCCCCATTATACTCAGAGCTTCAAAAGCATAATTTGCCATTCGATTGATTTGGATAAAAGTTTAAATTGGAGCATTGAACTACTTTATTACTATTAGTAGAGCTGTACGTTATTCTTAGGTTTTATAGCCACAATGTAGATTCAAGATGACAGCCGTAGGTAGCACCATTTTGTTATGCTGCATAAATATTGATAGACATTAATGTACCGCCATCGAATGAAATGGCTTCTTCAATTTGTTGCCAGTCTGATATTGCCTCATAGCTATTCCATTCTACCCTACATAAAAATTCATTCCCTATACCAAATCCTACAAACACATTATTGAACGATTCTGTAAATTCTGTAAGTGCCTCAGTTTTGACATTAAAATACATACTCTAATTAGGAGGAATTGGTATTGCTAATTCTTGGTACCACTAAACAGAACTAGCACAATTGAAGAAAGCTGAATTAATAATTATCTCTTTCTCCACACCCAAATAATAAGCACCTTCTTAGACGTTTATTTAATCTTCGTATAATCTATTAACTAGAATGAACATCGTATTATGATTGACCGAGCAATCTAACATAATCTCTATCCCATCCACCAATTTCCACCCGCTGAACCAAAATGCAGATCTCAAGCCTGATTTTATTTTGCAGAATTGAAAAAAGAACTTAATATAATTAAGATTGTAAGAGCTCTCATAATGGAAACATTATTTGTTTTAATGTTTCGCAATAAACAAAAAAAATAGCCCTTTCGTCAAACGAATAAGTCAATTATTATTCCTGTAAGGAAATCTTACTTCTTATATGCTTTGATAGTCGTAGATATAATATCACAACATTCATTAATCTGTTCCTCTGTCATCACTAATGGAGGTGCAAATCTGATAATGTTACCATGAGTTGGCTTTGCTAAGAGACCATTGTCTCTAAGAGCCATACAAATATTCCATGCAGTTTTACTATCCTCTGAGTCATTGATCTTTAAGGCATTAAGCAATCCTTTACCTCTTATTAAAGTAGCTAAATCACAAGTATCTACAAGTTCTTGCATTCGTGCTCTGAATATCAAACCCATAGCTTCTGCATGCTCTGCTAAGCTTTCATCCTTTACTACATCCAATGCAGCCATAGCAACCGCACAAGCTAGAGGATTACCTCCAAATGTAGATCCATGCTCTCCAGGTTTGATACATAACATGATATCATCATCCGCCATTATTGCTGATACTGGGAATACACCTCCGGAGAGTGCTTTCCCTAATATGAGAATATCTGGTCTTGTTTCGTATTTGTTTTCGCAAGACTTACTACAAGTACAGTCTCCACATACTGCCAAAAGCTTACCTGTACGAGCTATACCCGTCTGCACTTCGTCCACAATAAATAGAACGTTACTATCCTTGCACAACTTAGCAGCATCTGGAAGATAATTAGCATCTGGTACTACCACTCCGGCTTCACCTTGTATTGGTTCCACTATGAATCCTGCTACATTAAGGTCTTTCAAAGCATTTCTTAGTGCATCTAGATCGTTGTAGTCAATAATTTCTATACCTGGCAGATATGGACCATATTCCGCACGAGCATCTGGATCAACAGATGCTGATATGACGGCCATAGTACGACCATGAAAATTACCTGAAGCGAATATGATTTTGGCTGTATTTTGAGCTAAACCTTTCTTCTGGTAAGCCCACTTTCTGCATAACTTTAGTGCTGTCTCAACTGCCTCCACACCACTATTGATTGGCAATATTTTATCATACCCGAAATACTCAGACATATACTTTTCGTAAGGCCCAAGCATATCATTGTAGAATGCTCTAGATGTTAATGTAAGCTTGGTTGCCTGCTCTGTGAGAGCCCCCACGATACGTGGATGACAGTGACCTTGGTTTACTGCTGAGTATGCAGATAGAAAGTCATAATATTTCTTACCTTCCACATCCCATACGAATACGCCATCTCCTCTTGCCAATACAACTGGTAATGGATGATAATTATGCGCGCCATACTTATTCTCTTGTTGCATGAGCTCTTGTGATGATAGAGTTGTTGTTAACATGTATTCTTTATTTTGGTTAGTGAGTGTCTATATTTGACCAAAATGATATGTATCTTTGATCTAAGACGTAAATTAATAATTAGTTAATCGTTGGCCGATTACTTCGACCAAAATTTATAAATCTAAAGTCCATAGAACAGCAAAAAAGCCTTTGAGAAATCAATCTCAGAGGCTTAGTATTTCGCTCTTATATGATTGACCCTTAACGAGGCTTTGCATGCAAATTAATATGATATTTACTCAAATTATAAGATAAAGTTTATCTTAATATCACATTAAATTAGATAAAACTTAGATATTACTATTATTGCAACTAAGAGCTACTTTGTCTTTAAACGATGGGGCATATGCAGAGATAGATATTATTCTTTAAATTATAATACCTACAAGTTGTAGGAAATTCTGACAGAAACCTTTTCTGTTAATAGATAACTTTATTGTATTAAACCTCTGCCTTTCTTCTTTATTTTTCCTTCTGTATCTAACTTCTTAAGAACTTGGTCGAGCACTCCATTGATAAATTCCTTACTTTTAGGAGTACTATATTCCTTTGAGATATCCACATACTCATTGAGAGTAACTTTTGTAGGTATACTTTCAAAAAATAAGAATTCGCATACTGCCATATTTAACAATATCGTATCAATTACTGCGAGTCTCTCATGATCCCAGTTCTTCAACATGGGTTTAATTATTTCTATTAATAATTCTTTTTCTTGAATAGTTCGTGCCAATAATTCTGCTCCATATTCATTCACTGTCTCATCATCAGGAAAATATGTACTTAAAACATCCCTATCTAATGAAGGAAGCGACTTTAATATCTTTTTTGTGGCTCCGATAACCAGTGATTTATCATCAATCCATGCAGAATAGTGATCTTCTATAACATCATTATAGAATTCACTCTGTCTACAAAATCTAAATAACTCAAGTAATATTTCTACAGAATTTTCAATATTAGATTCTTCCTGCCTAATAAAAACAGCATAGGGTTCAGTAGCTGCAAACTCTGTATATAGTTTTTTAAAATAGTCTTTATCCAATTTATCTGCGAAACCAAATTTATCGACCTTGCTATTCAGATAATTATCATTAACTAAGAACTGAACTACATCATTCTTAAACAGTTTGGTTGTGAATATCTTATCTAGATCGGTAGGAAGGTGTTTAGCTTTACGCTTACGTTTATCATCTATCGAAAGTCTCGTAATTTCTCTCAGTATATATATATTAAACAATAAGAGCTCAAAACTAATATTTATACGCTCTGCGTATCTTTTAGTTACTACAGTGGCATTGAGATCTACATCTCTATCCATCGCATACAAAAACTGCATCACTTTTACTCTTACACTACGTCTACTAAGCATTTCTTTAAATTACTTATAGTTTGGTTAATTCCGATTGCTTTAAACAGAAAATAAATTATTATAACTTATATATTAGTCATTATTATAATACAAAGTAAACTAAATTTATCTTGTAACTATACTTAATTGTATAAAACAATTTACAAAATAGCCTTAGAAGCATCATAAACTCGACATAATGCCATATTAACGTATATATTGACTTGCCATAGTATCAAAAGTAGGCACCTTTTTGTAATGCCATTTGTAGATTATCTTACCGTTATTCCATAGTACCACTCCCGGATTACTCCTAACTATAGTCTTGAGTAATATATCATCGGCCTTATAAAACTCAATGTCTAAGCCAGTAACGTTTTTAAATGACCTTACGATATCTTCATCTGCTCCTCCCATTACCGCCTTGACCTTCACTCCATTCGATAGAGCCTTGTCAGCTAGTGGTCTGATTATGTTTTTATACTTATCTATATAGTCAATATCCCAATTGTACTTTACATATCTTTGATCACTTGGAACAATACTAGATATTGACCTAACAATCTGCTGAGTCTCTTCTTTAGTTTCTAATTCGAATACCATTATAGTATCAGTCAAGTATGTGGTATCTTGTATTACCATAGTAGCCATCTCCGAGTCATACTTAAGCTCATGCGCCACTATCATCAATGTATAACCTTCTTCCGATAAGAACTCTTCTGTTAAATCTTCACCATCTAGATCCATCACTTCAAAATCACTCAACTTAGTTTTCTTTACTGTAGGCTCAGTCTGAATGTTATCGACAACCTTCCACTCTGTTTTATATGATTGAAATTCTTTCATATACTGAGCATTAGGTAATTCCAACTTACGTCCATCAGTATTGTGCTCTAGTATCCATGACTTGATCTGAACATTGGACATAGCATCTAACTCTGCTGTTCGCTGTGTTTTAACATCTTTACCTATATTAAATGGTCTAAAGTCAATGTCTGGAATATCCCATTTGAAATTACTAATACAATAAATCAGCAGTAAAATTGTAGATGCCACTATTAAAATATCTCTATTCTTCTGAGTAAATAGTTGATGCATATCCTTAAACGTAAATAAGAAATATATAGCCGGAAACAGCAAGAATACATCTTTAAAGAATGAGATTTTAGGTTCTAATTTGAGGAAATCTCCGAAACAACCACAATCAGTCACTTTCATGTTATTGGCATTATATTCTGCCCAATTTCCAAAGTTGAAAAAGTTAACTCCCTCTGGAACATACCCTGTGAGGTAAGTAAAGCCTGTCAAGAATGTGAAAACCACTACTAGAATGAAAAATAACCAGCTTGTTAGTTTTTTCTTAGCTCCAATAATCAGCATCAGCCCCAAAACAATCTCAAAAGTGACGAATCCCACTGAGATTGTAGAAGAGAATTCAGATAATTTAGGGAAAATTGGTGCAATGAAGCTCATCCATGTCCCTTCAAATGTAGTCTCAAATTCGGTGAAATACTGCACCAACTTATAGGCAGTACCCAAAGGGTCAGCCGCTTTTACAAATCCTGAAAAGACAAACAAGAAACCAGTAAAGTTCTGTAAATAACTCATCACCCAGTTTTTCTGTCCTTTGTTGATTAATGCTACTGCACCCGTAAGTAAAACGGCCACTAGTCCAACTCCGAGTAATAACTTAGGTAATGTAATGGAGAACATTAAAAGTATCATGTTTTTATTTTTTATTTTGAAAGTAGAATAAACCCAATTCCATGTTCTTTCTATTTAATTAAAATATTTAACTCAATTTATCTTTTTCTGACAATTTGATCAGTGCGAATATTGCGTAATTGATAATATCAAGGTAATTAGCATCAAGTCCTTCTGAAATTATAGTTTGACCTTCGTTTTCTTCGATTTGTTTGACTCTAAGTAATTTCATAAGTATCAGATCAGTCATACTGCTCACTCTCATATCTCTCCAAGCTTCACCATAATCGTGATTCTTATCTTCCATAAGCTCTTTTGATACTTCAATCCACTTATCATAAAGACCCTCTGCTTCAGATACTTCTAAATCTAAACCATCCTCAGAATTCATTTCTAGTTGCACCAAAGCCATGACACAGTAATTGACAATACCAATATATTCATCTTGTACAGGTTCATCGATTCTACTAATTCCTTTCTCTTCTATACTGCGAATTCTACTGGCTTTAATGAATATCTGATCCGTAATTGAGGATGTCCTCAATATACGCCATGCTGTACCATAGTCAATAGTCTTCTTCATGAAGATATCTTTAGCTGACGTAATGCATGAATCGTATTGTAGTGATGTATTGCTCAAAAGTGTTTCTTTATGTTAGATACATGCAAATATAAATATAAGCACGAGTTAAAATATGATCTAAACACATTAACAAATGTAATAACTGTCATAATTTTCAAAATTAATATAATTGATTTTGAATATCTTGTAATGGTATGTTAATGTAGTCTGCAAGAGGATAGTAGTAAAGCCTATTGCAATAAAATTGGGGCGATTCCTTGTAAAAAGATTATATCTTTACTTTCCACCTAACACACTTCATGTCTGTAGCAGTTATTATTCTGATTCTATGTATTGTCATTAATAGTTTAATAAGCTTAGTATTCAAGTTATTTAGTCGATTTAAGATTAATATTTTTTATGCTATCCTAATCAACTATATAGTTTGTGTCATTACTGGCAGCTTATATCTAGGACAAATGCCTCTGGCAATCGAAAGCGTAAAAGAGATATGGTTTCCTTATTCAGCAGTATTAGGATTTATCTTTGTAATCGTATTTACTATCTACGGGAATTCAGTAAAGTATTTTGGAATTGTAATTAGTACTATTTTTCAAAAGATGAGTATGCTTTCTCCTGCTATAATAGCCATAGCTGTTTTCAACGAAGATCTCAATTGGTCAAAAGCATTAGGAATTGCTATTGGTATTCTTTCAATCATATTTTTGAGTTATCATAAAAGTGAGAAGAGAGAAAATAGCGCACCTGCAATACCAAAAAAGTTTTGGTTTCTACCACTTTCTGTATTCTTAGGAAGCTGTATAATAGATAGTACTTTATTTCTTATGGAAGCGAAAAAAATTGCTCCTAGTGGTGATATTTCATTTGTAATTCATTTATTTTTCTTTGCTTTCGTTGCTGGTCTTGTGCTACTCATCTTACAACTAGTCAAAGGCAATCGATTACGATTAGAGAAAAAAGATATAATCGCCGGAATTTGCTTAGGAATTCCTAATTTCTTTAGTATCTATCTCCTAATGGAAGTAATTGCTTCTGGTTGGGATGCAAGTGTTGTTTTCCCAATCAATAATGTTGGAATTCTTTCTTGTTCTGCTATTATGGGGTTCATAATATTCAGAGAACGTATTACGCAAAGCAAAATAGTAGGCTTAATTATGGCAATTATAGCTATCGTACTTATAAGTTATTAGCATGTCAGAAATTATCGATCAATATTATTCTATCAAAGATTCTACCGAAGGACAATACAAAGAGAAAGGAAGTAAATTCATCTCTTATGCATACTCCGTCACATCTGAAGAGCAAGTAGGAGAAAGGCTAGAAGAAATCCGTAACCTACACCACAAAGCAAGGCATCATTGCTATGCCTATAAAATAGGTATAGATGGCAACCGATATCGTGCTAATGATGATGGAGAACCAGGAGGAACTGCTGGCAAACCTATACTCGGTCAATTACACAGTTATAAGGTCACCGATGTACTAGTGATTGTAGTACGTTACTTTGGGGGTACTAAACTTGGTTCATCAGGACTGATCAAAGCATACAAGGAAGCGGCCAAAGATGCTTTATTCATCGCTGAAAAAAAACAAGTTATAATCGGTAATCCATATTTACTTAGATTTGGTTATGATCAGATGGGCCATGTAATGAATTGCATAAAATCAATAGACTTGGACATTCTCGATAAAACATTCGCAGAAAGTTGTGAAGTCACCATTAATATAAAACTATCACAGCAAACTGAACTTATACACAGACTTAAAGCTGCATTATTAGAGGTTTCAAAAGAACAAATAGATGATGATACTAAAGTGCCTTTCTGTAAGATCGTAAGAATAGAAGAATAAATTTAGAAAGCAATCACTTTAAATTTAGCCTTTTAGGGCTTGAATAATATATCATTAAAGATACATAGACATGATAAAAGTAGGACTCACAGGGGGAATAGGATCTGGCAAAACCACAGTAGCAAAGTTATTTGAAAAAAAAGGAATTCCTGTCTACTATACTGATACTAAGGCAAAACACCTAATGACCTATGACAAGTTGCTCAAATTTCAAATCATCGAAGCTTTTGGGAAAGATGTATATCATAGTAATGGAAGATTGAATCGTAAGACTTTAGCATCTATAATATTCAATGACAAATCAAAATTAACACTAATCAACAACTTGGTACATCCTGCGATAGCAGCAGATGGAAAAGCTTGGTATCAGGCTCAAAATAGTATTTATGCTATCAAGGAATCTGCGCTCATGATAGAAAGTGGTAGCCATCATGATTTAGATGTATTGGTAGTAGTCACTGCTGATATAAAAGAGCGAATCAGAAGAGTACAGAAGCGTGACCATGTATCAATGAAAACTGTAGAGAATAGAATCAATAATCAATTAAGTGACGCTGAAAGACTAGCTCATGCAGACTATATAATTGATAATAATGATTTTGGTAAAATTGAAGAGCAAGTGGATGCTTTGCATGAAGAATTGTTAAGAATATAGGTGCTGTAATCTAATTCAGCTTTAGATAATAAAGATTAGTCCATAAAATGCCGCATTAAATACGCCCCAGTTAATTAATCCTTTTCTTTACATAGCATTGCCGTGACTAAAGCCAGATTTATAATTGTTCTTGGATTATGTTAGTAATCGAATGAAACTATTCATTTTTTCTCTGTTTTATGCCTTGATCTAAATCAACTTGCTTCACATTTCTTATTAGACACTATATAATCTATTCTGTATGAGGTACCCTTTTCGAAATCCGAAAATTAAGATTACTTAAAAAAATGGCCTCCAACAATGTTGAAAGCCATTTTTACATTATGCTAATTTCTTACAATGCTTACTTTACAATCGTAACATCCCCTACTCTTACCTCTGGAGTAGCACCTGGCTCCTCGATGAATTCGAATACATAAACATATACTCCAGGGTTCAACTCTTGACCATTGTATGTGCCATTCCATCCAGGATAGTTCATATCATCAAAAGGTTGCCATGGTGTCTCTAGATTGAATACCATATTACCCCATCTATCAAATACACGTAAATAACTAGCAACCATATCTGGATTATTAGTTTGAATCACCATGTTATCATTAGATCCATCGCCATTAGGGCTAAAGACATTAGATACATTTACCAAAGTAATAAACTCCGATGATACTGCTAGACAATTGTTTACTACGCATCCACCTTCAAGAGTAATATCTACACAGTATAATGAATTTACACTAGGTGACACCGTCAAACCAAAGCAATCTGGACCATCACAAAGAGTCTCAGTTTCACTATACCACGTTATATTAGTAATGTTATCAACATTTACAGTTCCTAAATTAAGAGCTAAATCACCGAAAGTACCCACTACTATACTTGGTGGACCTATCACTGTAAATGAAGGCTGTGCTGGTGCAGAGACTGTTACTACTTGCTCGTCCATACAAAAGTTACCATCTATAACTGATATAGTATATGTACCTGGCGCTAGGTTAATTTCAGTTCCATCAGTCATATATGACTTAGGAAAATCAGGTAATGAAGCATCGATAGTAATATTATAAACGCCATCCCCACCAATTGCAGCATATGATATGGATCCATCATTAGAATCAAAACATGTCAAATTAACAGCGTCAATCGTCAATACAGGAGAGTCAAACACAATTACTGATTCAGTAACTTCATAAGGACATCCACTCTCTTCATAGGAGTAAGTCACATCATGAGATCCAACCCCACTTGACTCATAATCAAATATACCATCAGAACTAATGAAATCTCCTGTCCAACTACCGGCACCACCACCTACACCACCCGAAAATATAACATCAAGTTGTATAGATGTAGGCAGATTAGTAATACAATCTGGAGTATTATTAGTGATATCCAATATGATAGGAGTACATGGCAAAGTCATACATACGTCTGAAACCATACTATTTTCACAAGAACAATCAGATATTGCTTCAACTGTAATATCTACTGATGTTTCTGGCTCTAAATCTTCAATTGAAAATGTAGTTCCAGATTGAGCTGGTTCTGCAACACCTCCAATAGTAACTATATACATAGATGCACAATCTACAGCATCCCATGATAAAACTATAGAAGTAGTTGTCGGGTCACATGATATAACTGGATCTAATAATTCTGGCTCTACTGTAATTATATAAGGATCTGATGATATCACACAAGTCCCCACTAGAACTGTAGCTATCATTTCATAAGTCCCCGGCGTATCCCACTGATAGACTGCTTCACCTGGAAGTCCACCGCTACTAGTTGGATTACCTGTAGGTACAATAGTAAGCTGGGCCCCTGGCACCACGTCTCCAGTATATGAAACTGTTACCATATCTGTAACACAGATAATATCATCAAAATCAAGTGTTGGCACAGGCAAATCTATTACCGTAATCAATACGCTATCTCGAGTATCACATGGACCCTCTGAATAGTCTAAATAAATGGTGTTGTCACCTGGATTGAGTGATGCGATATCAACTTCTCCTGTCAATGCATCTGTCGATGGGCCATTGAATGTCATGACTCCAGAGCCGTCCATAAATCCACCGTTAATTACAAAGTCAATGTCGTAAGTAGTCATTTCTCCTTCACAGAAAGAAACCGAATTTTCATTTGGAACTATCTCTGTATCAGGACAATCAATTGCTTGACATAATCTCTGACTTGAGCTATTAGAACAAGTATTATCACTTATAGCTATTACAATAATCGTTCGTTCATCATTAGGCATTAGACCTAAGATCGGAAACGATGTTCCTGTTTGTGTTCCTTGCGAAACACCATCTATAATTATTTCATATTCCGTCGCTCCAGCTACTGCGCCCCACTGGAACGTAATCGATGTACTATTAGGATCAGCACATATAATCGCTGGTGGCAACAACATTTCGTCTACGGTTATCGTCTGTATCTCCTCTTCTGAATCACAACCACCTCTAGAAACGACTAAACTAACATCATAGTCACCACTATCACCATATAAAAGTGTAATCGAACTCTGATCATTGGCTCCAACAACTGTGGCACCAGTCACGGTCCAAGTAAACGCAGCTCCAGATCCACCTACTCCTGTATGATTAAGGGTTATCTCAGTTCCTTCACAAATTGCCGCAACACCATCAAAAGTTGCCGTTGGTTTATTCACAACTGTAAATACAATACTCACTGCAGCCGCATCACATTCGCCCTCAGAATAGTTTAGTGTAATTACTTGTGGACCTTCTGCAGCAGTACTAGGTGTAAATACTCCGGTTACTGGATCTACTCCATTTCCAGACCATACTGCTACTCCTGAGCCATCCATAAATCCACCGACTACAACATATGTTAAATTAATCGGTAAAGTTGACGCATCAATACATAATAAAGCATCAATCTGATCTATAGTTACTGATAAGTCTGGGCAATTAGTCGCACTACAATCTTCTGCGTCTGCAGAATTAGGACATTGATTAGGACTAATCGCAATGACTTCAATACTCACGGCTGTTCCTGGGGACAACCCTGATATATTCCAAAATGCATCTGTTTGAATACCTTGAGAAACTGCATCGATTATAACTTCATATTCATCAGCTATATCGTTCCATGAATAGTTAATAGAAGTTGCATCTGTCACACATTCTATTATTAGTTCTGGTAATTCAGCCTCTACCCATACATTTTTAGTTATTGTCTCACTTGTACATTCTTCTTTTAATACCGTAAGGGTTATTATCTTCAATCCTATTGTACTGTAAGTAATGTCAAACGGTCCTACCCCAGCACCCGCCATATCTATACCATCGCCGAAGTCCCATAAATATTCTGCACCTACAGTACCACCTGTATACTCAACAGTAAATGCGTCTGTAATACAAATGGTATCTACATTAGTTTCAAATGCGGCAACAGGCTGTTCGAAAACGTGCATGATGATAGATCTAGAAAAAATACAGTTATCATCTCCAGTATAATTGTAGATGATAGTATGCATTCCTAAACCTGCTTCATTTGCATCGAATACTCCTTCTGCCTCATTTATAATACCTGGCCCCACAAATGAATTAGTGTAGGTTGCAGTACCCCCTAATATATCTAAGTAAATCGTGTCTAATCCTACATCCGTAGTAAGGCATATAGTATCTCTTGTAGGAGAGAATGTAAATACTGGTTCATCACAGTCTTGCGCAAAACAAGACGCAGTTCCCGCATTTCCTATAGCACAAGCTCCGTCGGAAGTAGCTGCTACTGATATCTCGAAGAAATCACTCACCGTTACGCCTGTCGCCTCGTATGTTGTTGGTGTTGTCTGAACACCAGCTACACCATCTAATAATGTTATCTCATATCCTGTGGCTCCAGGAATTTCTAGCCACGTAAGTGTAATAGATGTTGGTGTAGAAACACACGTAAACACTGGTGCTGGCAATCTTTCAATAATCATTATCGAATCTAAAACCTCATCAGAAACGCATCCATTATCATCTACAGTTAGAGTTATATAGTAATTACCCGGAACTGTATAGACTACGTCATGAGGACCCTCCACAGCAGAAGTACTTCCATTTCCAAAATCCCAATCGTATACTGCTGAAGTACTTACAGACCCCGTAAATGCTATTACAACAGTTGAATCTTGACAAGCCTCATCAGGCCCAACAAACGCCACATCTGGTGTTCCTATTGGTGCAATAGGAATACAAAGCTCAGGGCTATCACCACACGAATTATGTGCTTTTACACATAATGTACCACCTGCTCCACCCAGCCAATCTACCATTACCGTATTAACTTGGAAGTTACCACCACCTAATATTGAACCATTACCATCTATGATTGTCCAAATATAATATTCAACGGCATCATCATCCTCGTTGGTCACCATATATTCTACAGCACCTGAATCTCCACATGGGTTAGTCAACCAATCCACCTCAACAGGTATTGCTGGTACAAGATCCTCTATGATTACCTCTTCACAATAAGTAAAAATACAATTCGCTTCTCCTGGTTCTCCTATAAAGTGACTGACAGATACTTCCACACAATATGTTCCGCTCTCTTCAATAGAAAGGATATCATCAAATCCATCAGTATCAGTAACTTCTTCTCCTGAATCAAACATACCATTCATGTTATCATCTTGATACCATTGATAACTAATTTGATTAGGTACAGTAGGGAAAGTAATTTCATCATTGACACGAATCTGAACCCCACCGAGAAGACATTCTGGATCAAGCTCTAGTTCATGTTCTATAACAACAGTCGTAAGAGTAATGAAACTATCACAGCCACTTGCCGCAGGCGTATCTACTAAAGTATAAATAAAATTAGTATAACCCCCCGAACCATTTCCAGTTATAGTCAATTGATCATATTGGTAAGGAAGGTCCGACTCACATATTGCAAGGTTTACATCTTCTCTTGGAGAATTATCAATTTGTATTATGTCAATAATCTGTTCTATTGTGCATCCATCTGGATCAACATAAGTGAAAGTGATATCAATACCTGGCATAGTCAACGGACCACTACTCCATCCTACTAGAGTGTTACCATTAAGGTCTGTATCTCCATCATCAAATGGCATATTGTGTTCACAAACAGTAAATTCACCAAAATCTTCTGGATCTGGTTGCACCACTTCTACATCGATAAATGCGCCTGTTGTAACGTTACATTCATTAGTAGCGTAATCTAAAAATACTGTATAAATTCCTTCATCCGGAAATGCCAGTATAATCTCATTTGTTAAAGTGATCACTTGATCTCCCGTCTGCTCACCGTCACCGACTAACACTGCACCTGAAGGAATAGTCCAATGATAATCGATATCAATATCTAATCCTTCAACAGTAAAAGTAATTTCGCTACCTGGACATACAGGGCCGCAATCGGGAATACTACATGATAAACCTGTAGGGTTTGGTATAGTAAACTGAGTTCCTCCCTGCAAGACATTGACTTCATAATCGCAAACAGATCCTGCACAACCATCTAGGAAAAAATAATAAGTTTCTCCAGGCGTTAATTCTGTTCCTGGACCACCAACAGTAATAGGTCCAGTGCTACAATTAGGGTCACAATAAATCGCATCTGTAAAAGTACAATCTGTATATACTCCTGCCTGGATTCCTGTAAATCCGTTGACTGAAGTACAATTAAAAGGAACAACTTCCATCTCGAAGCCTGCTTCTCCGGCAACAAATGCAAACCATGATGAGTTATGCGGTCCCCCACCAGTAGGACACAATGGATTTGGTTGATCACCCGAACTTGTTTCAGTATTCATACTACCACAGTAATTATCTAACAAATTAAGATTACAAATCGGTGGATTATCATCTGATAGTTGGCAGTTTTCCCATGATAGGTCTGGAGCTGTTGAAGCATCACAATCAAAGTAGAAGCAAAAATCAATAAATAGGTTTTCATCTGGTCCAGGTAAATCTGAAACATCATCACAGAACAGTTCTATAACTATAGTTACAATGTCGTCCATAGCCAATGCATCTCCAGTCCCATCATTATCATTGTCTGTAAAAGGACTTCCGCCTCCATCACAGTTTTGGAAAAACTCTAAAGCGCCACCTGAACCAAAATTCACAGATGAAACAACGACTTGATAATAACCAGGAATAAGATTTTCGAATAAGTAGTTACCTGACATATCCGTAACAACGTCACCTAATAATGTCTCCGGTATACCATCAAAATCTTCATCATATAACAATCTAATAATCACATTAACTGCACCTCCTTCTGTACCATCAAATATACCATCACCTCCATTGTCATCTATCCATATAAAGTCCCCTAAAGACATTCTTTTGTATATACCTGCACTGGCAGTATTATCTATTTCTCCTCCCTCAAGAGTAATCGTATGGGTCTGATTTCCACCTCCCATAGCTACATCACTATCATTATTTACATCATTAGCATCAGTAGAGAAACCTGACTGATCTTGATATGTAAATTCCCATGGATTAGTAAGGTTATATAGTAGTATATAATCTCCAGGAGGCACATCATTAAATATTACTATACCTGCCCCGTCTGATATTTGATCCGGAATCAATGCACCAAATACATCAGGTACTGGGGTCACACCCGCTGCAGTAGCAAGTTGTACTGTCATCCCAGCATATGGAGCATCTGCGCCAGTACCATCTTGACCATTACCATCAGAGTCATGAAACACTCTACCTTCAATTGTACCTGATCTAAAATATCCAAAATCTATATCTTCTTGTTGTTCATCAGATTCTATCTCAACTATGTGAGTCTCCCCTGTTACTTGGTCAGCATCACTATCATTTCCTGCATCACCAGCGTCTCCTGGAGCACCTGCTTGATCTTGTAATGATAGGAAGTAATCCGTGAGTACATTTGTATTCACTGTGAGTATATAATCACCTGGAGGCAATAATAGAAATTCGTATAATCCTCCACCTGTTGATGTAGAGGTTATTACTGCATTACCATCAAGGTCAGTAACTCCACCCCCTAGATCGTCAGTAATCATTATATCCACTCCGTCTAATCCTGGCTCCCCACCATCTTGTACGCCATCGCCGTTTTGATCTTCCCATACAAAATCAGATATCTTTGCTGGTTGCACATATCCAGCATCCACATCTTCATTGGTATCACCCGACATCAATGTATATCCGGCACCACCATTATCTGCTACTCCCGTTGTTGGATCTGGATCACTATCCGTATCTACCCCTGTAGTGTTTTGCATACTGATATACCACATCATAGCTATCTCACCAAAAGTAACCTCGTAGTCGCCTGGCGCTAGATTATCAAATTCATACATACCTCCACCCAAGTCAGTAAGTAATGGTGGACTATTCCCATCAAGATCTGTAGCCGCTGCGCCACCTGCGAGTGTGATGTCGATTGTAATTCCTTCCGCTACGAAGTCTACACCTGGCTCTCCACCATCTTGTACACCATCACCATTGAGATCTTCCCATACAAAATCTGATATTTTAGCAGGTTGCATATATCCTGCATCCTGATCATTATTAGTCATACCAGATTCCAAAACGAAACTCATTGTGAATCCAGTTGCTTGATCTGGAGTACTATCAAATCCATCAACTGTTCTATACCAATTATTGACAATTTGAGTAAATTCTACAGTATATGTATCTGGAGGTAGATTTTGAAATTCATATACACCACCACCGCCGTTAACCGCAGCAATCGGATTTCCTAATAAATCATTGGTATACCCTAATACAGAAGTTAAATTGATCATGATGCCTTCAGCATTCCAATCAAATCCAGCATCTGGTCCATTAAACGAACCATTACCATCAAAATCTTCCCATACTAGATCCCCTACAGTAGCCGGAGCCACTAACCCTAAATCCACATTAATTTGATTGATACCATCTACGACAGTAAAATCTGGCGTCTGAAGAGATATAATATCAAGATCACTATCATTATCAAATACTGTCGGATCTGGATTAACCGCTACCTGTCTGGTTGGGTAGTAAGCCGGAGCCTGATCATTGATTTCCACAATATAATTGAAAGCTCCAGGTACTGGAATTGTAAATGTATATACTCCAGTAGCACCTTCAACAGCTACTATTCCTGTTTCCTCTCCTCCATCTCCAGTACCACTACCATCAGCATCTTCATATAATGTGAGTTCAGCAGCTAAGCCACCTATAGTAGTTCCCCCATCAAATCCATCTCCATTTACATCTTCGAATACAGTGACAATCACATCAGACTGTGCGGATAACTGATAAGAAAAAATGAATAATGAAAGAAATATAAATACTCGTAAAAATCTCTGCATAATTGGCCTATTTAGAAATAAGACCCAAGAATCCACAGATTAGCTGCTTAGGTTTGGGACTGAATCTATTATTAATCTATAAAAGTAAAAACAAAGTATCAGCCTAAAGCTAAATATCTGATTTTTACTTAATTTTAAATATGTTCGTAAAGCTAAAAAAAGGAAGGGTAAATGTGTTACTATAAGTCAGTAAATACTTTTTTTTTAAACGAGTTATTTTCTAGACAAGACAAATGAATAATATGTTTAACTTTAATAGACTAACACCAACTATTTAATGCTATATCGAAAAATATTATACTTTCTACCTTAAAACTGTAATATCGCCTGCATAAGTTACAATCTCACCGCTATATAAAAGTAATTCTGCCACAACTACGTATACTCCTGGATTGACATAATGGCCTTTGTAGGTGCCATCCCATGCCTCTGAAGAGTCGCCCGGAAATGTATTCTCTGATAAAAATATTCTACTGGCCCACTTATCAAAAATAGACATTGATAATACCATTTCAATGCCTCTAGTTTGTTGTATATAAAATAAGCCATTAGTTTCTGATCCTGGAGCGAATAAATTCGCTACCTCTATTTTAGGATTGCGATTTACTTTTATAAGCACCTGAGATGAATCTTGGCAACCGTATCTCGAGGTAGCGTATAAAGTATAGTATGTATTTCTAAGTGGATTAACAAAAGGATCAAAACAGTCATCACAGCTATAGTCTGAGTTGTGAGCAGTCCAAATAATGGCAGCTACTTCTTCATCCGGAATATTATATACCGATCTAAGATTTATAGTATCACCAACAATAATCATTGTATCGGTCTCTGCTGTAGCTCTAAAATCAAGACCATCAAACAAATCTATACTCATCGCTATCGTACAACCTAGACTATCAATTACTTGAATATCATAGCTGCCAGAAGCCAAATCTGTAAATATAGAATCCGACTGTGCCACTTGATTGTTAACTATATACTGATATGGACCAATTCCACCCTCAATAGCAACAACAGCAATACTCCCATCTTTTGCACCAAAACAATTTGGATCATTTCCTTCAATAGTTATCTGTTCAAGCGATGGCGCTTCTTTCACTAATGTTATGGAATCAATTGATTCACATCCATTCTCTTTATTAGTAACATTGAGAAAATAAGTGCCTTCACCAGATATATTGGCAGAGAAAGATTCCTCACCAGATTCTATGTTCCCATCAAATGTAGTCCATGAAACCGTAAAATCTTCCATAGCCTCTATTTCAATACCATCTAACTCTAAGATTGCATCTGTGTTTTCACACTGAAAGGGCTCTATTAGTAATATTTCTACATCTAGTTGTTCAAAATCCGCGACAACACTAACAAATGTAGTATCGGCGCAGGAATTTATTCCTAACACTATAAGATAAAAAGAATCTGCCATTTCGACTAATAAAGAATCTTGAGCCAATGGCAAAAAATTATAGTCTGTCCATATTGCTGAAATATCATCTTCTACATCAAGAGCCACTAAAGTTGTCTGAGGTTGATAACAATTGAGATTATCAGACTCAATATCAAATATTGGGGGAATATCAATATATGTAACATTGACTGTATCTTTAGTTACACATTCATTTCTATCCGATATGGCATAAACAATATACTCACCGGGTATATTTGTTTCTGGGTTTTGTCTATCACTACTAAATCCAGGAGCAACCCAATTGTAAGATATTTCGTCGTCATCAGTGTCTAATGGTAACTTTACCGCTAATAGATCACAAGTAACAAAAGTATCTCTAACCATGATTTCCGGTCCCTTAGTATCGTCTATCACATTAACCTCTGCAGAAGACGAACAGCCAAGATCATTAGTAACTGTAACTGTATAAATACCTGGTGCAATAGCAATAGGGTCCATTAATCCAGAACCAAATCCTAAAGGACCATCCCAATCATAGGATATGATATTTGTGGTTGTCTCGATAGACAAATTAACCTCTACATCTGCACAGTTAAATATTGGATCTACACCAGTCGTAATTTCCGGTCTTAGGGTATCGATTTCGACTATAATGAATGTATCAACCAGACAAGTATTAGGTGCGATTATAACTAGATCGTACAAACCAGGAAAACCCACCTCTAAACTTTCATCTAAGAAAATGTTATCGTTTAGATCTGACCATACATATGTACTTCCATCCAAATCAGAACTTCCAGTCAATGTCACCAATTCAGTATCACAATCTAGAACTCCGTTGGACATGATATCTACTTGAGGATATAAAGTGTCTGCAACTACAGTTATAGTATGTAAGCTTATACAATTGTTATCTGCGGTTACAGTAGCTACGTAAGACCCTGCTACTTCAGTATTGAATTCTGTAATATCTTGATTAATAATAGTTGGTCCATCCCAAGTGATCAAAACTGTATTTTCTGGAGTTACTAATGTAATATTAGCAGTTGCTTGTGTACAATTGATACTATCAACTAAAGAAGTCACCACGGGAAAATCAACAAATGTTAGTATCTCTGTATCTAATGTTGTTGTACAGTTTGCAGAATCAGTTATTACAACACCATATGTACCTTCGGCATCAACGACAATTGAATCTATACCAAAAGGAGAGATAATAGAATTTCCTGACCAATCGAATGTCAGCCCATCTTCTTGATAATCCACAAGAATAGTAGTTGTAGTATCCGAACAATTAATCTGTCCATTAGTCCATAGCGAAGCAATAGGTCCCAAGGTATCTTGAATAACTTCCATCACTAAACTATCTATACAACCATTTTCAGATTTGGCTATAGCAATATAAATATTTGGCTCCGTAACTGAAAGGTTGTTTCCAGAAACCAATTCACCACTTGGTAGCCTTATAAATAAACTATCTGAAACACTCTCACTAAATAACGAAATATCTACTGAAGGATTGAGACAATCCAAGAGTGGAACATCAATAGTTAGAATTGGTAAATCTATCTCTTCGATAACGGATATAGTATCTGTGAAAATACATCCGTTAACTCCAAATATCGTAATATAATAGTCTCCACCTTGTGAAATAACTGGAGATTGTTCAGTCGAAGAAAAACCAAAACCAGTTGTCCATTTTAATGAATCTATCTCTACTGTAAATGTAGATGTGAGTGTGACTGCTGGATGAGCACAATTAATATTTGGTACATCTATAGTCGGTATAGGTAAATCAAAATTATCTAATATGAAAATACTGTCATTACCAACACATCCATTCAAGGCAATTCCTTGAACATAATATGTACCACTTGTAGTCACTTCGATATCCTCATCACTTGAAGTTACTGCTCCTGTCCAAGATATGGTTTCCAAAAATAAAGATGATGTCATATCTATCATAACCGTAGGATTATAACAACTTAGAGTATCCGTATTGAATGCAAATGAAGGTATACTTGTCTCATTAAAAATTTCGTAATAGGCTGTATCAGAGCATATATCCGAAATAAGGCTTAACCCATAGACGCCAGGTTCTGTGATTGTTATCACAGCATCTCCAGATATTATAGGGTCCAATTCATCATCAACTTTAAACCAATTCAATACGGTATTTGGACTAACTATTGATTCTGTAGCATCTAGAATTACATCTCCATCCAGGCAACTTATTGCATCCGAATCTGCCATAATGGTAGCTTGATTTTCAATAACAAACAGATGTAATATAGATACACTGTCACAAAAATCCTGGCTAAAGCTAACTACATATTCTCCAGTTTCTGAGTATTCTGTTCCCTCGAGTATTAAGACTTCCCCTAAGCATATTGTATCCACTATCAATATGGTATCTAAGACTTCAATAATATTAATCGAAATACAATTAGTACTCATTGAGGCACAATAGTTATTTTCACCCAATAGCTCTAAAAAATCTTCATAATCAGTACCAGCAACATCATCCAAGATATCATCAGTCTGACCTGTCAAACTAGAAATACCACATAACTGATATGAACCAAAACTATAACCAGAGAGATCAGGTTCTTGAGAAATTCCGATTACTTCTCCTTCTTCAATAATCAAGTAATTATAGCTATATAATTCTATAGGTGGCTCATTGTCAAATTCAGGATCAATATCTAAATTGAGATCTGGATCGCTTTCACAAAAATCTGAGTCTACCGAGATCAATGTTCCGCCATCCACAAGACATTCTTGACAATAGATATTTGTAGAATCACAGAAAATTAATCTCATCGAATCTATTTTACCTTCGTCAAACTGGATAATATCAGAAAAGCTCAATGTCCAAATTCCATTTACTGAACCTGTATTAAAATCTTCTAAGCATCCCTGCTGTGGGTAATACTGACCTGAATAGTTACCAAATATCCCCCAATTATCCTCTGTTGTAAACTGATCATCTAAGATTGGCAAATCAGGCATTGCTAAGGAATCACAAGGTACGAACTCGACTCCCCAATAGGTGAATTGGGTCGATCCTCCAGCTCCTGTAGCAGGCCCTATGAGAACAACGCTTTGTCCAGATGGAGATTCTAAACTGATAGATATATCTCTAATACTCTCGTGTTCAAAGAATAACTCTACTCCGCATACCGCTTGATCCAAATTTGACAGATCATCATTGATCGCGCCATCAATTACTATTTCTATAGTTCCTGTTGTATTGTCTAAAATAAATGTACCAAGAGTAACATCACATTGCCCCAATAACGTTATTACTGAGCTAGCAAATACTATTAATGCAACTATAGATTGGCGAATGTTCATAGTAGGTTAGAATATGTATAAAATAGTAAAAGACTCCAAATACATATAAATCAAAAGTGATAATACAAAATAAATGACACAGAGATGAACGCAAAAGCATACACTTATTATGTCTTATCACAATTTGTAAAAATAAAGTTAGCATTTATACTCAGCTATGAATAGTAAGCCTAGATTAATATATTGGTAATTGGCAATATTCCAGCGGATTTGACCTGACAACAACATGATCCTTACACAAAAGGGAGCCTCTGATGATAGAAGCTCCCTTAGTATGTGTGTTAATTAAAAAATTACCTTACAATGGTTACATCGCCACCTATCTGCTCATTCGTTCCATTTATAAACAGTACTTCTACTACATAAACGAATACTCCTGGATTAACTGGTTCTCCTTTGAATGATCCATCCCATCCATAACTAGGATCACTAGCTGGGTGGTTTTCTTCTGATGCAAACACCAATTCTCCCCATCTGTCATATACTCTCATACTTATTACAGCTTCTACGTCATCACTATTTACATAGAAGACATCGTTGTTACCGTCATTGTTTGGTGAGAAAACGTTAGGAAGAACAACATCTACAACCTGAGTAACTAAAATCTGTGTTAAATCATCTGCGATACAACCACCGTTATAGGTTACTTCTACAGTAATGTTAGTATTTTCATTTGCCTCTACTATGATAGATGTACATGTAGGATTAGAGCAAATAACCTCACCTCCTACAGTCCACTCGATGTTATCTATAACGAAATCGCCAAGTTGATCTTCAATGCTAAACGAAACTTCGTTTCCAAGGTTAGTCTGTACTGGAGGTCCTAGGTCTAGAACTAAAAGTCCTGGTTCGTCTATTGTAGCTGTCTGTGTAGATTGACATCCACTACCACTACTATCCTCCATCACGATAATATACTCACCATCTTGTAATCCAGTGAAAGAACTTTCTGTTCCAAATGCTCCACCACCGAAGCTATAACTATAATCTCCATTACCTCCCATTGGGTTGACAATAGTAATCGTTCCATTTCCTTCACCATTACATGTAACATCAGTATAATCAAGCGAGAATGAAGGCACATCATCCGAAACGGTAACTGTTACTTCATCCATATTCTTACATCCAGTCTCAGTATTTTCAACTGTGAGCGTATAAACTCCTGCGGCAGTAACTGTAATCTGCGCTGAGGTAGGGTCAACAATTGGGGCGCCGCCTACTTCTGTCCAAGTATAAGTAAAGTTTGATCCAGTCGAACTAGATCCTCCGATAATTGCTGATGTTGCAATACAATCCAATACTTCATCTGTGCCTGCATCTGCATCTGGAACTGCTTCTATCACTACTTCTACCATCTCTGATACATCAGCACAAGGCGCATCGCCTACTATACTGTAAGTAAATGAATAGGTTCCTGGTGCTTGACCCGTGATATCAAATGTTCCTGTAGGATCAAATGCTCCACCTGTAGAAGACGATGTCTCCATCCAAGTTCCTCCTGCGTCTTCGTCTGTTAATAATTCTGTGAGATCAACAATCTCTGACTCATCTTCACAGAACAATAACGCTTCCTCCGGAATACCTGCACTTGCTGGGTTAGATACTTCTATAGATGTCTCCCATGTATCCTGACATCCATCTACTGGATTATCCATAGTATACATAAGTATATATACTCCTGCGTCGACACCATTAAGATCAACACTATTAGCAGTGATTGATAACTCCGCAGATGACCAAGTTCCTGGGAATAAAGCATTATTGTATTGAGTTAAATTAACAGTCCCAACATCAGAACATTCAATAGCTGGATCTATTGGGTTGGCCAAAGGACATTCACAAGGTTTAGTATTAATTACTATAGTGTAATCAACATCAATACAAGGCGTATCACTTGTCACAGTATATGTGAAAGTAAATGCCATGTCAGCTGCTAAATTTTCAAAACTTACCATTGTAAGATCAATGAATGTAACTCCTGCCCCATCAGTATCCTCCCAAGTTCCATCTGTAGCACCTGCGATTATTAATGAGGTGAAATCAATAAAGTTAGCTCCATTAGATCCGTCACTTACACATACATCTTGATCCATTCCAAGAGTCGCAAAATTTTGAGCTGACACTGACAAAATCACTGTACTATCTGTTTGACAATTACCTGGCGGTACTGGATCAAGTGTATAAGTAAGCAAATAATCACCTGCTTCTAAACCATCTAAAGAGAGGTTCGTTCCACTCAGTGCCACATTCATTCCCATCGGATCTAAAACTGTCCATGCGCCTGTACTTATCATCGGATCTTGTAATGTAGATAAATCAAATGCTGTAGTCTCTGAGTTACAAACAGGTGATGGTTCCATTACATTGATATTAGGACAATCACAGTCAGCTACTGTAACCACTACAGTCGCACTAGCTGGCACACATGGAGCTGTCGCCGCTGTTGTAAATGTAAATCCCCAAACTGATCCTATTGCAAGACCATCAAAATCAACTAATGTAGGATCTGATATGTCTATAGATTCTGATCCTGGCTCTGCAGTCCAAGTTCCATTACCTACATCCCCTGAGATTTGCTGTGTAAGATCTACAAAAGTAGAGCCGACATCCGACATCACGTTACATGGTGTTATAGGCTCTGCAGCCACTTCTGGTTGATTAGATACAATAATATTGATAGGAAATACAGATGGACAATCTCCACCTGGATCTGTATCAAATACATAGTTGAATATGTATAAACCTGAAGTCAACTGAGTTGTACCGTCGTTTGAGTTGAAAACATTTCCACCTTCTAAAACAACTGCTCCAGTGGTACCACCTGAAACATATACCCATATTCCTGGTTCAGTAGTTACGATCTGATCATTTAAATCAATCATACCTGAATCATTACATATCACATCAGGATCCGTAATCATTACTTGTGGACAGTTACAATCTATTACTGTAATAGTCACATCAGTTGATATATCTCCACAAGGGTCAGTTCCTAAAACAGTATAAGTCAATACCACTTCTGTTGTAGGATCCAATCCGTCACCATCAAATATATTGCTTATCACCGCTCCTGTAGCATCTGACCATTCTCCTCCAGACGTTGTTTCAACTGTCAGAGTAGTATTCAAATCGATTGTCGTTGGTCCATTACCTGTATCAGCATTACATACAGAGCCATTCACTGCCTCAGCTACAGCTTCTTCTACTATAATAAATGATGCTGTATTAGTTTCAGGACATGTGCCACCTACTGGATTAACCAGTGTCATGATGAATTCGTATGTACCCGCTGTTAAACCTGATAGATCTACCATAGATCCAGTAACCGTTACGATGTTGGCTCCTGTAGAAGTCCATGTTACATCTTCCAACGTATTTTTTAGATCATCAAGATCAAACATGTCACCAACTGTATTACATAGTGTTGGAGGCATTAATACATCCACAGATGGACATGTACAGTTAATCACTGATACACACATTGTATCTCTGGCATCCTCACAAGGAGCAATTGCTGTATTCGTGCGGAATTCAAACTTAAAGGTATCCATTGCAATACCCGTAAAGTCTACTGAATCTAAATCACTTAAGAAGTCCAAATCACCAATATTATCTATGTTGACCCAAGTACCTGATGCACCACCAATTACTTGTGCATTGAAATCTAGTATTACACCTGGAGCAAGGCCAACATCTTCTCTACATATCTCTACGAAAGCTGTTACCTCTACAGTAGGCGATGTATTAGGTACTATAGTAGTACAAGTAGAACCTGTACAACCTGCAGCAGAATCTGTAACTGTCACACAGTACGTTCCACCTCCTACTTCTACGAAATAATCACTTCCAATAGGAGTACCAGCACCATCTTCCCATTCATACAAATCAAAACTTTCACCTGCACTTAGTGTATCTATGTCAGAATCACAAAGAGTCAATGTATTCAGAGTTACTAAAAGATTTTGATCTTCTATCACAGTGACTATTGAGTCCGATGAACATCCTGCAGCATTTGTTACTACTAACGTATAATCACCTGGCATATTTATCACCACATCTGCTATTGTTGATACCTCAGTTAATGTGGATTCCTGAATCCATGAATACGAATCTCCACCTGATGCTGTCAAGGTAGTTGTACTACCGGCACAGTATGAAAGTGATCCTGCCAATGAAATATTTGGATTGGCATCTACTAACACCTCATAACTCGCTACTCCTGTACACCCAGTCAAAGCATCAGTTACCGTTACCACATATATAAAGTTAGTATCTCTATCTGCAGTAATAGACGAAACTATTTCTGTAGAATTCCATACGAAATCTGAATATAGTGCCTCGTCATCTACAGAAATTATAGATGTCTCACCAATACAATGACTTTCACCAGTTAATGTTGGTTCTGGTCCGGCATTGACATCAAGAGGTATTTCTACCCTAGCTTGACATCCATTCTGATCTGTAGCTACTACAACTACACAATTGTAGATATTAGGATCTACTTCCCAAGCTGCTGAATTACCAAAATTGCTAAATATCAATATATCATCTCCATTACTATCTGGACAAGTATATAACTCAATCATAGATACTGGTGGGCCCACTGTAAAGAATGCTGCTGCATCTATTAGTACAGTCTCTTCTGATCCACCACAAGGTATCTCGATGTCTTGAACAATAATAAATGGCGCCCCACCTACTTCTATTGTAATTTCTTCAGAATTGATACATCCGTTAGAATCTTCTACATCAACAAATAAAGTATAAGATCCTGGATCACTTGTCTCTTCATAAACGGTCAATATATCATTGTTATTTACACCATTACCTAACCAATAATCTAGGCCAAACGCAGGTGAGACATCCCAGTCGATATTATAATCTGGTGTACCACTACTAAATTCAACAGTCACACTAAGTAATTCTTCCTCTACTCCATTTTGACAAACAGATTCAGCAGTCGGTACTAGTTCAAATTCTACTGGTGGATTCCAGAATACTTGTACTTCGCTAGATCCTGTACATCCAAGATCGTCAGTAACTGTAACTACGTATGTCGTAGTGGTCACAGGAGTAACAAATATCGAAGGAGTAGTTTCAAATCCAGGAGCTCCCCACTGATATGTATATCCAAATCCAGTTCCTCCACTTGGCGTAGCGATTACTTCAATAGTCTCACCAGCACAAACGATAAGTGGGTTATTAAATTCTACTTCTAGTTCTGGATAAACTGTTACTTCGATGGTATTAGTTACACCTGGACAAGGCTTAGTTAAATCCACAGAATAAACTTCATAAATTACTATCTCTACATTACCAGATGTATTTGTCAATGTGTTATCAATTACACCAAATCCTCCTGTGAAACTAAAGTTAGTTTCGCCATCTACATTTGGATTATCCATTACTTCAACTTCAATATCTACTGCCGATCCATCTTCTGTAGTTACCCCAATATCCAATGTCCCCATATTACAAATCTCTGCATCATCACCTAATACTAGAGGTGGCACGTCACAGTCGATTAACCAAGCTGGACCGGTAATCGATGGATCAATGATACAAGGGTTATCTTCCCAACAACCTGATACGGCATCAGATGTAGTTTGGAATACTATCTGAAGATCTCTATTTTCTTCGCAATCTTCATCTGGTTCACCATCGCCATCTTCATCCTCAAATGATTTTACTACCAAGTCAAAACATACATCAACATCTACATTTACACCACCCGGTACACCGTATTGCTCTAAAGGAATACAAGATCCATTTACACAAGTTGTACTACCACCATTACTATTCCAAAACCATCCACTAGGAAGCGGTGAACTTGCTTCCAGTGGTCCTTCACAAGGACAGTTTGGATCACAAGCCGTATTACAAAGTTGTAATACTCCATCTGCATTATTATATGTACAAAGGTTAGGTAAGTTATAGATAGATGTAACAGTTGCACAGGCTCCATCTGCATCAACCCACTCCCAGCCACCGCCAAGATCAGCAGATTCAATATCTGAAGCTTCTAAATCCCAACCATTACCGAATGTTGGAATAATACCGTGTAACCAGTCATTTCCTGTACCCGCCGTATTGTAGTTAAATTCTATACAAACCTCAACTTCTTGGCCTGGACAGAAATTTTCGAAATCTTCTAATTCCACCACTTCACCGTCTATACTTGCTTCATACTCACCATTATCACAATCAAAAGAATCATCTCCACTGCATGCAATACATCCAAGTGATCCTGCATAATTAAGTGTAAAATTAGGATCTGTAATCTCACCAATTGCTGTAATAGCAATCCAATAGGTTGCAGGGGTTCCTGGAGGATCTTGCACAATTGGAATTATGAAGTTATCATCTGTACCACATGGAATCGCTGGTTCTGGAGATGGCTGAGGCTGAACTACGTTAATCATATCAGCACATGATCCAGTAGTAGACTGCCATATAGACCACATCACTTCAAAACCAGGTGCATCTACTTGAGTTACAAGTATAGTTGCCTGATCAGAATCGATATCTAATTGGTACCAAACTGTAGGTCCTTGATCGCCCATACAAGCTACGTTAACATCTTCTGGACAGGCAAATTCGAGACAACCATCAATAGAAAGAATGTTTTCTCCATCTTCACAACTTGTAGGTGTATCAGTTACAAGTACCTCTGCATCTTCACATTCATCGGCAGTACAATCTGATGGCCTTTCATCAATAGATATATTGAAATCTCCACAATCATCTTCTGCACTTGCTATTTTTATATAATAAAGAAGGTCTGGGTCACATAAACTTAAAGCAATTTCGATACTCGAACCAAGTGAACCACAAGAGGATGCCTCTAACGTCAAGTTCCCGTTACACCCTCCATTGGGATCTGTGGTACTATATATTTCTACCGCGGTATTGCCCATTATCCCATCTGATCCACCACTCGGTGTCACTGTTGTGAAAAATCCCGCACCAAATCCACCAGGAGTAAATGTATACCACACTGCATCATCATCAGTCGCGCCGTTACAATCCACATTAGCAAAATCAAATGCTGGATCATCATTAGCACCACGTGCACAACATGTTGTACCATCATGAGATCCATTGCCTGATAAATCTATCGGAGGGTTGACATCTGTAGGACAAGGATTATCATTTTCTGGTGGTGAATCTATCTTAATACTCAATGTTGCTCTACCCTCATCGCCTGCAAGATCACTACCTACTACGATTAAATAAGTTTCACCGGGATTAACTGGGACATCCTGCATATCCACTTCCGTTGCTCCACTATCACAATCAATAGAAATGCCTGCAAGTATATCATCACAATCCACTTGTACTATTGCTACTTGGATATTTCCNNNTTAGGTATAGTTATTTCATACCAAGTTGTAGGTCCTTCAGTAAAATCACAACCTGAAGCTGTAAATATTTCGGGACATGCATCCTCAGTATCAACAGATATAGGCACATACATACAATAATCCTCCTCTGTTATTTCAAATGTATGATCTGGACCTATACCTGAACAAATGTCATTTGGCACATCTGGGGCAAGAGCATCTATCGTAATTTCAAAATCACCCTCTTCCATATCCTCAGCAGAAGCTATTTGTATATAATATTCTGTTCCTTCAGGAGTACAATTTATACTATGTACCTGATCACCTGGCTCACAATTAGTATAAATCGGACCAGGAAGTCCATTACATGTAGCGTCAGAATATTCACCTACTTGTATACCTACATCTCCAGGTATTGTTACATTCGAAAGTGTAACCGTAAATTGTCCACCTCCTGGAGGAACGACGAATGAATACCAAACGGAAGCATTTGAGCCTCCTGCAACACAATCTGAATTTTGTATATCCCCAGTACAAGACTCTGTACTTGCAGGATTATCTACTAATACTCCATCGAATAATTCGACAGCTTCACAAGGATCATCATTTACACAACCAGAACTAATCTCGATACAAAGATCGAAATCACCACCCACTGCACCAACAGAACCAATTGCTATCCAATATTGAGCATTATCAGCTGGTATCATAAATGGTCCAGCATTAGCTACACCACCACCACCAAACACACAGTTTCCTATCTGAGCTAGCGCTGCACAATTTCCAGTGAAGATCGCTATAACTGGCTCATCGAAATCTGCATTTTCTACAGATGCTGAAATAAATTCTCCTAAGCCGTCATTAGTAACTGAATACCAAACTACGTTGTTTACTTCTATTCCACAGTCACCAATGAATTCCGCACATGCATTTGCATTACAGTCACTAATCACTTCACAATCGTCATCAGTAACAATTTCTCCAATATCTGCACCTCCACCAAGGATATCACACTCATCGTTGTCAATACATAATGGATCTGGATCTATTGTTTCTAGTAAAATTTCAAAATCTCCAGCATTTTCTGCTTCCGAGCTTACGGCAATATATAACTCAGTACCAGGATCAAGACAGTTAAGCGTTATAGGGTCAGTAAGAGAACCTGCATCACAAGTAAATCCGGTAGGAGAAACTAGCGTCGCTGGACCCGTGCAACCTGCATCAAAAGTAACTACAAAGGAATTTATAGGTCCAGTAGCTGTAATAGATGGGAAAGAAATCTCTACTCCTGTTACACCGGCTTCTAAAGTATATGTAAACCAAACTGATGATTCAGCAAGCGCTGCTGCACAGTTAGGATCTTCAAAGTCTTCTGTAGCACATAAATTAGTACCCATTGTAGTCGAACCTGCAACCAGCAGTTCAGCATCACATGGATCGTCGTTAGCTGGCGGAACTGTTATTTTTATTTCTATTTCTATTTCTGAGCCTGCACTATCATTAGATCCAATACCTAGTAAATAAGTTGTGTTTGGATTTATATCTACAGGTGCTGATATTTCTCCTAGTCCAATCTCACAATTTGAAATTGGAGTTAGTGTAGGACAATCATTTTCAAAGATTGCATAGATTGGTGTATTCCCAGCAGAGTTAGATACTATGTTGATCTCAACAGTAGTTGCATCTGCTGGCGTATCAAATGAGTACCACGTGATAGGGAAATCATCAAATCCACAGTTAGTAGTAAAATCAAATTCTTCTGGGCACGCATTCACTGAACTTACATCAAAAGGTAACCATACACAAGGGTCTGTCACATCTAAGAATATCGGTGCATCACAGATATCGTTAACTGCAGTAGGAATACCATCTGCATCTTCTGTTACCGTGATTTCAAAATCACCATCGTTAGTATCTGTAGATCCAACGGCTATCGTAAGCACTGTACCTGGAGGCACACAAAGATAAGTCAATGTTTCGTCAACTCCATTACTACATTCAGCCGCAGCACCTTCTTCAGGAACAATATCAAAATCAGTACCAAAACAATCTGTCCAAATCTCAATTACAAGATCAACCGCAGCAGTACCAGAAGTAGCAGTACTTGAAACAGTTTCGATTGTAAGATCTGTATTACTTGTACTAGTCACCACATATGAATAGTATACTACATGCGAAGTACCATCTAACGAACAAACTGTATTATCAGATGTAGCACAAGCAGTTGTTCCAAGTGTTGCAACACCTGAATCGAGCGGTTGTGCATTTGGATTACAAATATCGTTACTTGGAGGCGTGATCGTTTTGATCATAAATTCAATAGCACCTTCAGCGCCTGCATCTAACGCTACTGCGATTAGGTATGTCGAATTACCAGCCAGTCCTAATATTTGGCCTGCGCTATTAAGACAGTCACTTTCTAAAACTGGTGTTGAACAGTCACCACTAAAAACTGCTACATACTCTCCGCCACCTAAGTCTGAAAACTCAAGACCTGTAGCATTGTTTGGTATTAAAACAGAAAACCATATTACCGCATCTTGATCTAATTCACAAGTTGATACACCATCTAGCAATGGTGATTCAGGACATGCTCCTGTATTATCTGTAAAAACTGTCTGGAATGTACAATTTGCAGCAATAACAATCTCTTCTGCATCACAAATTCCGTCGTTGAGCGGAGTTCCTGTATTATCTTCATTTATAGTGATCGTAAACTCACCTTCAGATCCTTCTGGTGATCCAACCGCGATTGTCAATACAGTACCCGGGGTAACACATTCATAGTTGAGAGGTACACCTAATGTAGTACAGCCATCCGCTAAAGACGTTTCTGGATTATCATAAGTAGTTCCTGCACAATCTTCATAAAGAGCTATTGAAATATCTGTTGTTGCCGTTCCACTACCTACTATTTCTATAGAAAGGTCTGTGTTAATTGTAGACGCCACAATATATTCATAATACACTACATGGGAATCTGTAGTACCTAAGGAACAATAATTTATTGCTGGAGGAGTAGCACAAGCTGTAGTTCCAGTAACACCTGAAGCTGCTGTAGCAGAAATATCTTCTGCTGTTACACACATATCGTTTGCTGGTGGTACTACTGATAATAAATTGAAAGAGAATGCTCCTTCGTCTGCTGTTACAGATCCAATACCTATCAAAATTACATCCCCTGCATTATATGTAACCGCTGAATTTCCTTCAAAAGTAAAACATGATGCCGTACCATCAAATGTAGTACCTGCACAACCTCCCAAAAAATACGTTGCATAAAATCCTGAAGTAAGATCAGTAATTTCTAATCCAACTGCATCAGCTGGAAGAGTAACTGAATACCAAACTACTGGATCCATATCATAAGCACAGCCACCAGCTGTAAATCCTTCTGGACAAGCAAATTGGTTAGTTCCTACTACAGGTAATATCTCACAAGGTGTAGCTGCTAAGTCAATAACTTCGGCCATGTCACATTCGTCATTGTCAGGACCTTCATTTTCTTCTGTTATTGTTATTGTAAATTCTCCTTGATCTTCGTCTTCAGAACCAACCGCTATCAATATTGTAGATCCACCTTCAACACATTCATATCTAGTGTCAAGGCCAAATCCATTGCCACATGCATCTACAGAATTGTCTAACTGCACATAAGCACAATCCGTATATACATTAAATGACCCGCCCATAGCTTCAACACCTGCGCCACCTGACCCAACGATGTTCACTATAATGTCTGTATTGTTAGTAGCTGCAACAGTATATTCATACCATGTAACATGAGATGTAGCATTATCGAATGTACACACATTTCCATCTGCTGTAGCACAATTATTATTAGATACTACTCCTAACGCGGCATCTGCTGTTATGTCCAACGCATCAGCACAATCATCATTCATTGGAGGTACGATAGCTAGTACATCGAATGTATAGGCTGACTCTAATGCTTCGTCAGTACTTACACCAATAAGATATGAATCTCCTCCTGTCATTCCAAAAACCGTCCCATCCAATGTAACACAATCCATGTCATCGAAAAAATCAGATGGGGTTGGACATGTATTATCTGTAAAAAGTGTGACCGCCACACCACCTGTAATATTTGAAATCTCAACTCCAACTGCATCAACAGGAAGCGTAATTTCGTGCCATACTACAGACTGAGCATCATAACCACATGCTGGTCCAGCAAAACTTTCAGGACATGCATTAACTGTAGTACCAGATAATTCCACTGAAGAACAGTCATCATTAAGATCAACAGTTGCATCTGCATTTACACAAGCGTCATTCGCTGGTCCAACAACCAACTGACTTACTGTAACCACAAAATCACCCTCTGTCGTAGCTGGAGATCCAATTGCTAAAGTATAAGTTCCTGGAGGTACGCACTCGTAATTAGTAGTCGCTCCTAAGGCAAAACATGGCGTACCTAAAGTAGATATATTTGGAAGCGCATCTGAACATCCTGATTCATATATTTCTATTACAATCTCTGAAGCAGATATACCAGTAACTCCCGTACCTGCCGTCATCTCTACACTTAAGTCAACATTATCTAACCCTGTAACAGTGAAGTCGTAATATACTGCGTGATCATTAGTAGTACTTAATGAACAGAAACCATCCGTTGGGGCTGAGGCACAAGTTGTAGACCCATCTAAAGAGGTACCTAATGTAAGAGACTCTATTCCACAGTCATCTCCAACTACTATTAAACTTGCAGTAATATCTAAACTGAATGATCCTCCTGCACCTGCAGATTCTTCTCCTACAGCTACCCAATATTGTGTGTTAGATGATACAGGAAATGTTTCCACTCCGTCATCTTGACATGAACCCTCTATCGTGAGAAATCCACATCCTCCAGACATTAATGCAAATTGAGGAGTAATAACAGAAGCTCCATTAGTTTCAATAGTAACCTCATCGACATTAAAATCTGTGGTGAAAGTATACCAAAGAATTGGTCCACTTCCTAAATCGAGGCACATCACTTCATCTGGATTAGGACAGGCTTCTGTCAAATCACCAATTACATTATTTGGTGTACAATTGGTTACTATTGTACCTTGATCCTCCGCCAATGCACATTCTGAATTCGCTGGTGGCAAAACTAACGGATCAATAAACTCTAAATCTAATGTACCTTCATTACCAGCATCAGTAGCGAAACCTATAATATATGTCTCTCCACTTACTAAATTAAAACAAGTAATTTCTGTTGGCAGGGCAGAGTCTAAAATATCAGTAAATAATTCTTCGCTTGCAGTAACTGTACATTCATCGCCTGATCCATCATCTAAATTAAGGGCAACACTCCAGTCTCCTGCTGCACCAGATGTCGCATTGATTGAATACACACCTGAAGCACCATCCCAAATAAAAGCAGTAAAACCCGATATAGGCCCTGTTAATAATGAAGATGTATAATTCCCTTCATCCGAAAATCCTGTATTGTCAAGAGTAAGAATATCGCCGACGTCAACATTAGCTGGAGCTCCAAGAGCTGTAGCACAAACATCATCTGTCTGAGCGACTAGATTAAAAGAGAGTAATAATAAGAGTATGTGTAAATAATTTCTCATCACTTGTGTTAAATAGGGTTAGCGGCACTACTTTGAGAGTACCTCAATAAATTTTTTTAAACTGTAAATACAAAATTGACAGAGTGTAAACACAAAGTCTACTATACGCCATAATGGTGAGCCGCCTATACTGAAAGGCCTTTTGAAACATACGTGATCCATGAAATACAAATCGTATAACTGCTGTTTCAGATATTATAAAAGAGCAAGAATGGGAGTTCCTACTTTAAATTATTCGTAACTAGAATGTAATATAGTAAGAAATGCAAGAATGTGACAATTTCGAGAAAAATAAATGGACATTGATTTTGATGTATTTGTTACACTTTTTTTTACCCAAATACTTACATTCACGAATAATGAGTGTAAAGTGGCTTATAACGCCAATATATGGGCTTTTTTGTCAACTTTAAGTTCAAACAAATATTGTCTATCACTAAAACTGACTAAAGACCATTCCTTATAACTTTAGTAGGTATCTATTAATCGAAAAAAGACATAGTCAACCAAACAGCGCTTACTACTCATTACCTAATTAATAATCATTTTACTGTGAATTAATTCCTTAAGATATTGGATTGGATTAAATAACATAAAACCATGAATAAGCTACTATCAATAATAAACCTGCTCGCTGTATTCGCTATTATATATTGGAACTATTATACTGTTGCAGTAGGCTTCAATGGAAACGATGTAGGAAGCTTGAGTGATAAGTATGGAAATCTATTTACACCTGCAAGTTATGCGTTTTCGATATGGGGAGTAATCTTCTTGGGCCTGATCGCTATAACTGTCTTCATGGTAAAGACCGCTTGGTCTGAAAAGAAAGAAAGTACATGGCTACCCAACATTGGATGGAGTCTTTTAATCGCCAATATAGGTAACGGAATATGGACATGGGCTTGGTTGTCTGAGATGACAGGGCTAAGTGTATGTATCATGTTTATCATACTGTTATCACTCCTCTACACGCTCCATCAAACTATCCAACAACCGGTCCATCGATGGCTCGTCAGGTTGCCCATTGCACTCTATACAGGATGGATATCTGTAGCTATTACAGCCAATATTGCAGCACATCTTAATCAATTCGAATGGCATCCGCTATTAGGTGAGATCAACTGGACACTCCTCATGATAGTCACAGCAACCTTAATCAATATCTACGTCGTAAAGTGGAAAGGTGTAAATGCTTTTGGTGCTGTAGGCGCTTGGGCACTTTTAGCCATTTCGTTAAGACATTGGGACCTCATTCCAATTATACAATGGACTGCTTTAGCTGGTTTTGCAGCTATAGTTCTGAGTATAATAAAATCTTTAATCCTTAAACTCAAATCGGTTTAATTATCAATTATCTTATTGCATTATCAGCAGCATGTATTCTCGGCATGTCGAAGGCAGGGCTCAAAGGGATGGGCATACTTGTAGTGATACTATTGGCTTTTGTATACGAAGCTAAAGCGTCTACAGGAATATTGCTACCCATGCTTATTATTGCGGATATCATTGCGGTGATATATTATCGGCGATCTGTACGGTGGGATTATCTAAAGAGATTCTTGCCATGGATGATTGCTGGAGTATTATTTGGTACTTATGTAGGCAAGGGAATGCCAGAAGAAATATTCAAAAAAGGCATGGCGATAATCATCTTGATTAGTGTGCTAATAATGTTTGCTTGGGAGAGATACGATAAAAGCAAAATACCAGATACTTTGTGGTTTACGGGATCTATGGGATTCGCAGCAGGATTTACTACGATGATAGGAAATTTGGCTGGTGCATTCTCTAATATTTTTTTCTTGGCGAGCAGAATTCCTAAAATTGAATTTATAGGTTCTGCGGCATGGATGTTTTTCTTTATCAATTTATTCAAATTACCATTTCATATTTGGAGTTGGAAAACTATAGATTTGAATACGCTGTACATAAACCTAACTTTAGTACCCGGAATTATTGTAGGATTCTATATTGGACTTAAGATTGTCGATAAATTCAAAGAACATCAATTTAGAAAATTCATATTAGTGATGACAGCAATTGGGGCTATGACAATGATATGTAGATAATAATTTATCAGAGTAACAGGTTATTAAAAAAATTAAACTTAAATGGTTGATTATAGGTTATGTCTACAATTAGATTTTTTATTACTCTAAACAATTTATGTCGCAAGGAATCAGATTCATACTCTTCGCTACTCTGGCATTCGCTGTAATGAATGCCATGGCCAAGGAGCTTTCTAATTTCCATCCGTTACAAGTTGTGTTTTTCAGAGCCATTGGAACATGGATATTTATATTTCCCTATATGCTTGCCAATAGAATATCCATTAAGGGTACACACATAAGGCCTTTACTAGCACGAGGGATTTTGGGAGTGGTATCATTAGCTTTTTTCTTTGTGGCGGTACAGCGCATCCCATTGGGATCTGCAATATCCATTAGATACTTAGGGCCCATATTCGGTGCTGTCTTCGCCTATTTCTATCTTAAAGAAAAAGTAAACTGGATGCAATGGTTAAGCTTCGCCATCGCATTCTCAGGAGTAGTTTTATTAAAGGGTTTTGACATCAGAATAGATTTTTTGAGTCTTGGACTTTTAATGATTTCAGCGATATTTGTAGGTGGTGTATTTGTATTGATTAGATACTTGAGCGACAAGGAACATTACCTGACTATTATCAATTATTTTATGATGTCTTCATTGGTGCTTAGTCTTTGCTTCATACAATATTGGAGGATGCCTCTAAATTACGAGTGGTTTGCGGTCTGTGGAATCGGTATGACAGGATTGATAGGACAAATATATATGACTAGAGCTTTTCAAACAGAAGAGACTAGTGTATTGGCCCCATTCAAATACATGGAATTGATCTATGCTATAATAATGGGATACCTCATTTTTGGTGAAAGCTATGAATTAATACCCATGCTAGGAATCATACTTATAATGGGCGGAATGCTATCTAATGTATGGGCTAAAGAAAAAGTGAAAACTGTATAAACAAAATGATAAGAAAAGAAACAATTGCTGCGCTACGACCTGACATTCCTTCTATCAAAAGATTAGAAAGTATGACTGATATCGAAAAATTTCAAAATGATGTAATCCGTCCAATTCTAAAATACCAACATGATGTAATCGTAGGATACGCCATTAGTAAGGCAGTTGATAGAAATAGTAAATTTCCGAATCTGATTGCAATAGAAAAAGAACGATACTTAGATAAAGTGACGCTTAAGGACAGCAAGATCAAACGAGAACTAAACGGTATGGTACTAGGGCTTATGACTGTAGAAGAAATGAACAAATACCTAGCGATAGAATCCGAATATAAGCGTCGTATTAACACCATGATCCGTGAAAGGATCGTTAGTACTTTTTAACTCTAAATATGACTTACCGTAAGAAATTTAAGGTCAAAAAAAGTTCATAATTGATTGTCCCAGCTGAAATATGAAGTTAACGAAATAAATTTTTTTACAACAATATTAGCCTTTTGACAGAAAACAATCACAAGTTCAAATAGATCAATTAATAAACTATCGGTAGCCTAATTTGTGATGTGTATATTGAAGAATGGTGCACTTTATTATGAGCAATTACACCCTCTTTTTCATCGTAGTTGTTGCCTCCAGTATTAAGATTTCGAGCAAAACGAGGGAAATTACTGCTAGATATTTCAATACGTATGCTGTGTCCCTTTTCAAAATAATTACTTGTAGACATAGGGGTCAAATCTAGTTTATAGACAGTGTCTTTCTCCATGAATACTTCTTTGTCATAGCCTTCACGATATCTTACACGTTGTATAGTTTCATCTAAATTATACGCTTTTCCATCAGGATACACATCGATAAGTTTGATCGTAAAATCAGTATCCTTAGCATCTGAAGACACATATAATGTAGATTCAATAAAACCTGAAATTTCTACCCCCTCTTTTAAAATATCTGAAGTATATACCAATATATCATTCCTAGTTTCCATTTGGTATTGATCAAAAGCACCACCTTTTATTGCATTACCCGTACAACACACATTACCTCCGTATGAAGGCACTGCGTTCGTTGGATCGTAGGTAAAACTGTCAGAATTATCAGAATTCGCTTTTGTTGTGGTTAGACTTCCATCCCCAAAAAGGCTATTGGAATTGCCATTACTGTTCAGATAATAGGTTGTTAACTTAGCATTTTCTGGTGGCCAAGTATCTGATGCCTGCCATTTGTTACTTCCCATTGTATAATATTGGACTCTTGGTGTTTTCTCTATAAAATCGTTTTGTACTCCTTTTAGCCACAAATCAAACCAAGCATAAATTTGCTCTTTATAATTCAATCTAGCATCACCAACACTGCGTTCGCCTACAATAGTATTTTCTGTAGCTCTAGTATAACCACAATGTAAAGTTGGTGCGATTACCAAGTATTGATTATCTCTAATTGATGCGTCTTTTGAATTATTTCTAACATGGTTAAACAATGCCAAATTTGGAGTTATAGACACATCATACCATGAAGCAAACCAAAAACTTGGAACACCAATTTCCATATTATCATGATATATTCCTCCATTAAACCAAGCTTCGTCATTTGGTTTACGACGTATCATATTATCAAAGATTTCATTTTTACCGTTTATATTTTTTAGAATATCCTGAATAGGCAAATGATTTAACGCTTCTGCCATATCCACAGGAGGATTCTCCGGAGCTAAGTCGTAGAATCTGGAAATTCTAATTAAATCTTGTTGAGATGCTCCAGCAGGAATTCGTGGTTTATACTTATCGTGCTCAACTCCATACAGCCAAGAAAAGAATAACATTTGTTCTGCACCGCCACGAAACCAGTTTCCTTGCTCATTAATTTTACCAATTCTACCCACACCAGCACCATACCCCTGAGGCACCATTGCTGAATGAGAAGGATGATCTAAAGCTGCAACTGCCATTTGCCATTCAGCTGTAGAAGAGCAACCTAATGTTCCTATCTTACCATTTGACCAAGATTGATCTTTCATCCAAGTAAATGCATCATAGCCATCCGTCAAAGGAACACCTAAAATGTCCCATTCTCCCTCTGAATAATAACGTCCACGTTCATTTTGGACTACATAAGCATAACCTCTTTTAACCGCTTCGAGAGCCCTTTCAGCTGTTCTTGTTCTTTGTTTTCCGTCTCCCCATGAATTAAAATTATAAGGTGTTCGTGAAAATATAATAGGTACTTTACCAATTGCTTTAGGACGATATATATCAGTAGCTAATCGAATGCCATCGCGCATAGGCATCATTATTTTTTGATCTACAATGGCAATTTCTTCTAATTCTTGATGAATATTATCTTGTGCTTGTAAACCAAAAGTGCTGCCTAAAAAACAAGCGAATACAAATGAAATTATAATTGCTAGATGTTTCATTTTATATAAATTATTGTTATTTAAATACATTCAATTTTAGATTTATTTTCACTATAAAACTTTCGAATTGGTTAAAGCGTTTCTGCAATGAAGTTCTCCAAAATCAGATACTTTCAACAAAATCTAAAAAAACTTTTTTATGAAGTGCTAGATCCATATTGGGTGAAAGTGAAACACGAGCAATATAATCTTTGTCGCCTTCTTTAGTTGTCCCTTGTGTAGATGTTGCAGGTATCGTCCAATAACATCCCTTTAACTGTCCGTAACTCACACAATACTTACTTTGCTCTGGAATTTCCGTAATCATCAAGTTGATCAATTTATGATTTAACTTTCTCTTGTAAGATTCTTTTTCTTCATCTGTATTTCCTTTAGTGGGCAGGTCTAATGAAAATACTGAAGGAGTAAATCCTTTTTTCGCCAGTTCTTCTGAAACAAAATTGATTTTCGCTTCTGGCAAAGTATCGTTGATGAAATTTACAAATTCACGCGTATTTTTGTAAGCATCAACAATCCTTTGTTTCATTGAAGGTAATTGCTTTGCCAATATTTCCAATTGAAGATCTGTAGCTTCGTTGTCACAAAGCTTTAGATGTATCTCTATTTTTTCCATCAATAATTCAGCTGTTATATTTCCTATACAATAGCCAGCAGTACATTGCCCACCACTTGGAAATTTCGATCCACTAGCAAATGAAACGGTCCTAACTTTTGAGAGTATTTTACCTTTACCTAAAAAGTGTACATTTGGACAAAATGTTTGATCTAAAATAAACACTGGATCGACTGCAATCTCGCCATCTTTTGTTTTACGTTTTTTGCTTAACGCATCTTGTAACTTCATTAGATCTGGAACTTCAACTCGAGGGTTGGTTGGAATTTCAGCGATTATGTAAGGAATTGCATCTTCACTAGCAATTTTATCCAATATTACATCAATACTGTAAACCATATCATCATCACCATCAACCGGTAAATCCAAAATTTCAACATTATCAATACAAGCAGCCACTCGTCTTGCTTGGTCGTTTGTTCCACCATAACAATTAGGAGGAACTACGATCTTGATATCTTTTCCTTTGTGATTCTCTAGTGCATCATGAATTAAACCCATCATAATCGCATATTGAATAGATAACCCACTAGAGGCAACAAGTGGCTTTGTACTAGTAGCAGTAATCTCATTAATCGATTCTAGTACAAGTGTTTTATCTATTATTACATCATTTCGATTAATACCTGAAGTAGACTTCTCTACTAATGATTTTAAGACAGCAAGAGAATTAGCTGGAGTCATTGCAATCGTCTCTCTTCTACGAACATGCTGAATTTCTGAAATATAAGTTTCGTTTTGCTCACCATTTATTAATAAGATACTTCCCAAGTGAGAGTGAACATTAACATAGAAGTCAACATTAGGCACAACATCAAAATTACATAAAACATCTTGTTGTTGAATAAAGACAATACTTCCTATAAATGAAGTGACATCTTCTGCTTTATCTACTTGCTTCAAATCAAATTTATAACCATAAATACTCCTTAATATATCCGCATCAAAGCAATCTGGCAATTCACCTACATATCTGATTTGGGTATTTTTGTTCTCTAATAAATTATTCCTTAGAATTGCTAAAATAGGAATCGTCTTTGATCCAAAACTTATAATATTATTTGATTTTAGATTATTCAATTTAGCGATTACCCATTCTAGCAAACAAGATAATGGATGACCTAATCGAATATAGTCATAAGCAGTTGGCAATTCCTCAAGTGAGGACGACTCAGAATTATTATTATTAAAAAGGATCTCAAACTTTTCTAAGAATTGAGTTTTAGCCAATCTTTCATTGTAAATATCCAATCTATGAGTTGTTAAGTTCAACCAACCTTTCGGCATATTTACTAATACACTTTTAATATAATTCAGCATTTTATTTTCTTCCATATTTTTCACCTTTAAAATGATCTGTAATATACATCATTTAGATTTTTATTTAAGTGATACAAGTTATGTTGTATTCACTTTATATTTTGAGAGTATTTTTAATAAGTATGGCAAAAAGATATACAACTTCGCAAAGTATTGACAACGACAAAATTAAATTACTATTATTCGTATTTATCTCGAAATAAAGACACATATATGATTGTTGTTACAAAGGTCAATTATCACTTTTCCATTAAATTGATATTACAAGTACAAATAATCACTCATAATCACCATAATTCTTTGGAAGCTCACCATATACGATATCCATACTCTTATAAACACCGTATACATATTTGATTTAAACACCTTACATCTTACAAACCACAAATTGAATACTAAGATTAATGGTTTGGTCAACATAGCCTGTAGTCTTGTGGGAACTGTAATCTCTGAAATTTAATAGTGAGCCATCTAACTCCTATAATTATTAGTATTGGAGATATCTTACATTTAGCTATATATAATTTCGATAAGGATGATCCCAACTACAAAATCTTATTCTTCGATTCAGCTTAACTTACATTCGATATGACAATATCTAAGGCCAGGGCATCACAAACCTTCAACAGAAAAGCATAAACATACAAGACATCACATAAAATCTAAAAAGATATGATTAGAAAGTATATGTGATGTAATAAAGCTTCATCTGAGACAATATTTAGTATAAAATAGGATCATATACAGCAGATACTCACCTTATTGTGTATTAATTGCAATAGTCCTTAAAATAGCCAACTATTTAAAAATCAACGTTTTATAAAATTTAAATAGAATTGAAAGAATATAATTTGATTTTAATTTCCAGTCAGGCAACCATTTTTTTTAAAGATGCATATATAGTATTGAAAAACAATTATTTAAAAATTACAACATCAGAAAAATTATGAAATTTAATCACTATTTGCTCGTTTTTATTTTGTTTGGATCATTTACTTTCTTACTATCATCATGTGGAGAAGATGATCCGGTTGTTCCTACAATTGAGGAATTAACAATTACAGATATAGTAGTTAACAGCGCAGATCACGAAACTCTAGAAGCAGCAGTAATTGCAGCAGATTTAGCAGGAACCCTGGCTGGTGATGGTCCGTTCACGTTATTTGCTCCTACAGACGCAGCATTTGCAGCTTTACCAGAAGGTACAGTAGAATCTTTACTTCAAGATCCATCTGGTGCACTTACAGATATTTTATTATATCACGCAGCTTCGGGTACAGCACTTAGTACAGATTTATCAGACGGATTAGTTGTTGCAACGGTAAATGGTAAAAACGTAACAGTAACAATCAACAATGATGGAGTTTTTATAAATGATGCTCAAGTAACAGTTGCAGATATCATTGCAGATAATGGTGTTGTTCATGTAATAGATGCAGTGCTTCTTCCACCTACTGTAACAGTTACAGATGTAGTTGTAAATAGCCCGGTACATGAAACTCTTGAGGCAGCAGTAATTGCAGCAGATTTAGCAGGAACTCTTGCTGGAGAAGGTCCGTTTACATTATTTGCTCCAACAGACGATGCATTTGCAGCTTTACCAGCAGGTACAGTAGAATCTTTACTTCAAGAGCCATCTGGTGCACTTACAGATATTTTATTGTATCACGTAGCTTCAGGTACAGCACTAAGCACAGACTTATCAGATGGTATGATGGTTCCAACTCTAAATGGTAAGAGCGTAACTGTAACTATTAATGATAACGGTGTATTTATCAATGATTCTCAGGTAACTGTTGCTGATATTGTGACAGATAATGGAGTGGTTCACGTGATAGACGCTGTCTTATTACCATAATAATATCGATTAAATTGATTTAAGATCCATTTACATACTCAATACAGTATTAAGCCACTAATCATATGATTAGTGGCTTTTTTTATTTGTAAAGTTTAGTTTATATCTAATTTCACAATCAACTAAACCAAGAAAAAAGGTGTGTACGGTATCAACATATTATTATTGGTGAGAGACAAAAGCATGAATAATAATAATTTTTAATATTTAAAGAATAATTTGATAAGAAATACTGAATTGATTTTTAACGCTCAAAATCCGTTGATTTCCTTAATACCACGAATTTTATAAATCGTCGGATATCGACGAACAAAAAAAAAAGGTTTGCTTTCGCAAAATTTGAAGGGAAGAAATTGTCTTGTGTTTATTAAAAATACTCTCTACTTGTCATTAGTTTTTTTTAATTATATGGATTGTAATTTATAAAAGATTACTAATTATGATTTGTAGGGAAAGCATGTCTTCCTTTGTACAAAAATGTTATTTCTTATTAGAATCAGGAAGATACTCTTACGAAAGTAAATAAAATACGTTTTATTGGTGTATAGAAACTAGTGTGCACTAGTGTCTATTTCGAAACCCATTTCTTTTACAAACTGTATTTGTTCATGAGAAAAAATATTTAAATTACAGTACTTATATCAATTAGTTGAACTAATGGTACTAGGTATATCATAAAGTTCATTAAGATTTCGTGCAAGCGAAAAATACAAATACTTAATATTTATCTGAAGCCATATTCCCTCAAAGGGAGATGGCTTTTTTGTATAGTTTTATTTTGCAATTTACTAACTAAAAATTAACTCGCTGAACTCTCATATTGTTAGAAATTTTATCTGATTCACTCTCATAAAATATATTTGAATCTCAGGACAAACTTTAGAAAATATAACTCAATTATCTTATTATAAATGCCAAACATCAAATCTCTAGAATACGGGAATGAAGAGGTTTGTCACTAAACGAAAAGCCCCACTTTCAATTAAAAAAGTAGGGCTATTATTATCTGAAAATAAAAAACAATTTACTTCGATACTATAATCTTCTTCGTTGCAAAACTATCACCTGTACTTATACGGATGTAATATACTCCTGAAGCCAAATCAGTAGCATCGAATGGATATACATTATTACCATTCATATTATTATACGTTCTGTTAGATACTAAGTTACCCATGGCATCTACTACAGAGATAGATACGTCAGTAGTCTTTTGTAATTGTATAGATATCTGTGTCAATCCTTGAGTAGGATTAGGAAAAATTGAAATAGTATTGTCTAGTTGAGGATCAAACGTATCTACAAACTGCGATACTTTTGACGTCTCACCATTATCAGCTCCATTAGCAGTTACTACTGCACTTACTATATGCATTTTACTAAGGTCATAACCTTCTGGTACTACATATGTAAAAGTATGCTCATAATCACCTGCTGTAACCATATCAACACCGAATGCATTCTCCTCTCCACCAAACGGAGTCAATAATGCTCTAGCAGTATGGTTATATACCATCTGAGCCGCTGGTACTGGGTTAGGTAATATACCATAGTCACCCATAGCATCAGGCCCTTGATTTGCATAAGCATTTGCTTGATTGTAACCATCACTTGTACCTGTTACACCATCTTCTGTCATACCTACAACTAGTCTATAATCACCTTCCACATCATTAGCAAAATTAGTGAGAATGGATATTGATAATTCTCGAGATGACTCTTCGTAAGTTGCTTGGTGCGCCATTGTAGCATTTGGAGCTTGTTGTAGACCAGCTATTATAGAAGCTTCGAGATTACTCGGATCGATCACATTACTTCTATCAAATATTACTCCTGGGTAACCAGTAAATCCTGGAAATGGACCTACTCCACCATCCCACTCTGCTACTACCATAGGATCATTGTTTCCATTGTGAACTGCTATACCTACAAATTTATCTTGGTACTTATTAGCCATACGATTCATAAATACATCACCTCTCGGACACCATACACACCATGTTCCTGTTCCTTCTTCTACAAATACATTTTTATCTGGATGAGGTGTAAATCCTGTATAATTGACAGCTGCTTTATCGTTACAGTCGTTTTCGTCTACTCCACCATTTACACTTACTACACGGACTACAACTGGCGTATTTCCGTCTATTAGTGTTACATTATTATCTAATGCAAAATCAAGTGATCCCGTAAGTAGATCTAAGCCACTCAATGTCTGTGTATTAACATCAGCACCAATAGTGTAAGATAGTTCTACCTCATTGATTGTATTGGTACCAAAGTTTGTCAATGTACCCGTAATAGGTAATACCGCACCGGCAAATGATATTGCATCATCAGCGTCTAAACTGATTGCTGCATCATTAGCACTAGGAGTAACTATAGGTGCCTCTTCATCCCAGCTATATGATATGTCATCAATATAGAACTGATCATTATTATCTCTAGGATATAGATTTAATGCCGCAATAGCATTAGTAGAACCGTTCATAAATATACCTACACACTCACCATCAAGAAGAACCCTCCATTGGTTAGCATCTAGATTTACTTCAAATCCAACTTCGATCCATGTATCTTGAGCAAATGTCGTTGCTACTTGAACATTTTGTGCATCATCGATAATCAATCCACCATTTACATTGAAATAAGCATTCATAGTCCATATCTGACCTGGAGTAGATGTTCCTTGAAAATTTAGATATCCACCCTTACCTGCTGGAAAGTACATTTTCGCTGTATAGATAAACATTCCTGAATTTCTTACTCCTCCAAAATCTAGAACGATGTCAGTAGATCCTCCACCTTGTAATAATAGTGAATTGGCCCCACTAGAGGCTTGATCAACCGATATACGAGCATCTACTGCTCCTCCAGTAGAGTTATTCCATGTATTCCAATTATCAGCTCCAGACGTTACAAAGTCTCCTTCGGTAAAGCCTTCAAAATCATCGTTAAAAGTGTCTTGTGCCATCAAAAAGCCTGAGCAAATCAAAGCCACAAATAAAAGTAAATGTATTCGCATATTAGTTTGGTTTAGAATGATTGAGATCTATTAAATTTAATTAAGACTGTTAATGTAATAATTATCTTCCTCATTTTGGACGAGTACGACTAAAATCTCTTTATCCTAATTCGAATATGACATTTAAAATGATATTTATTCATCTTGCCAACTAAGCTTTTATGTCTTATATTTGGAATACTAACTTACGACTATGAAATATATACTCTGGACTATAATATTCCTATATGGACATATCGCTATTTCGCAAGATCTCAGCTTTACCAACGTAAGCGAGGAAGCAGGATTGGACTATACGCATAGTTTCTCTATCACTGCCCCACCCATGACCTTTATTATCGGAGGAGGTTCTGCGACTGGAGACATAGATAACGACGGATACCTTGATCTTTTCTTTACTCTCGGAGATGAGCAAAATGGAGTTATGATGCACAATAATGGAGATGGCACTTTTTCAGAACTAGAAGACTTTGTCGGAAATAATACATTTCCATATTATGGGTCTGGCCCACTCTTTTTTGATTACAACCAAGATGAATATATAGATCTTATAATAGGAAGTCATTTCGGTAAACCTCCAATTATTTTTGTTAATAATAGTGATTTGACTTTCACTAAAATAGAAAGACCAGAATTCGAATCATTAAACTTTGAGAATACTTTTACAATCACATCTATGGATTACAACATGGATGGATATCAAGATTTATTTATGTCCCATTGGCTAGAAAATTTTGAAGAAAATCATTTTTGGAAAAACAATGGTGATGGTAGTTTTAGCAATGTTGATAGCTTGTTAGGATTTTATAATCCATTTATCAATCTCGAAAATTTTCATGCGACTAATTTTTCAGACATCAATGGTGATGATTGGCCAGATCTTTTGGCTGCGTCAGATTTTGGTACAAGTCAAATATGGATCAATAAAGGCGGGAAAAAATTTGAGTTAGATACACTCAACACACTGACTGACGAAAACGGTATGGGTTCAACCGTAGCTGATTTTGATAATGATGGTGATATGGATTGGTACATGACCAATATATATGATGACGATGGCGTGTCAGAAGGCAACTGGGGTATCACTGGCAACAAACTCTATGTCAATGATGGCAATGGTGTCTTTACAGAAGAGGCTGAGCTAAGAGGAGTACAGAATAGCGACTGGGGTTGGGGAACATCATTTTCAGATTTTGATAATGACGGGTATCTTGATCTTATTGCCACCAATGGCTGGCCGTATAATAATAATCAATTTATTAGAGATCATACAAGAGTATTCCTTTCACAAGAAAGTGAATATTTCGTAGATATAACTGAGACAATAGGCCTATTGGATTCTTTACAGGGAAGGGGACTATCAGTTTTTGATTATGATCTAGATGGTGATCTAGATGTATTCATTACTAATATCAACGGAGCGGTATCTTTATGGCGAAATGATCTAAGCAACGACAACAACTATCTCACTATAACTCTGACCGAACCAGAAATCAACCGTATGGCTTTAGGTGCAAAAGTTACAGCTTACAGTGAAAATCAAACTCAGCTAAGAGAAATAAGATGCGGATCTAACTATACTTCCCAAGATCCTATGAACGCACATTTTGGGTTAGGATCTGCAGATATTATAGATAGCCTAATAGTTAAATGGCAAGACGGATCGGTTCAATCATATTATGATGTAGACGTCAATCAGAAGCTGGACATAACTAAGCTTATTGTTTCTACGAACTCTTTAGAAATAAAACATACCGAAGCGACACTCTACCCTAACCCTTCATCTTCAGATATTAATATAGATTTTGAGAGTACTTTATTCCTTAGTAATCCAATCTGTGAAATAATAAATGCTAATGGTCAACTCATAGATAGATTGACAGAATCACTAAGAGATGACAAAAACCTTTCATTTTCATATAGTCCTTATCCAAAACTATCTTCTGGTACCTACTTTGCTTTACTAACGAATGAAGGTAACAAGGTTGTCAGCCTATCTTTTGTAATTCACTAGTTTCATTACCGCACTCTAAACCCTATTCTGATATTTTATTTTTCTTTAAGCTTACCTTTGTGCACTAGTATTTAATTATTGTCTGCTTAGCAAATAGAAATATTCAAGGGAAATATTTCTTATCGTCTGTTTGAAAAAGTATTTAAAGATTCTACTTCTCTACAATCAAGTTTTAATTTTGACAATTAAATAACGATCATTATACACAGAACTCATTGGCCAATTCAGATGTTTTGGTTTGGATAAAATAGAGTAATTAGAAATACTTTCTTATTTATACGGCCATCGTGATTTCTATATTCTAGAAATAAAAAATTCGCGCATTACAACTAAAAGTAAAAGCATATAAATAGACTTTGATACATTATATTCGCACAATCTCAATAAATAGAAATCATAAGAACACAATATAAATGGCAGATAATAAAGTGATTTTCGCAATGGAAGGAGTCAGTAAGACATTTCCACCAAAAAAGAAAGTACTCAACAACATATGGCTCTCATTCTACTATGGGGCTAAGATTGGCGTACTTGGTCTCAACGGGTCAGGTAAGTCTAGTCTTCTCAAGCTAATAGCTGGACTAGACACCAACTATGAAGGTAAAATTACATTTGACAAAGAATATAAAATTGGATATCTCGCCCAAGAGCCAGTACTCGACGAAACCAAGACAGTAAAAGAAATCGTTCAAGAAGGGCTCAAAGAGATCATGGATGTGGTCAACGCATACGAGGCTGTGTCAGCAAAACTGGCAGAACCTATGTCAGATGATGAAATGATGAAAGTAATCAACGAGCAAGGGGAACTCCTAGAGAAAATGGATCTTGTAGGTGGCTGGGATATTGACCATACATTAGACTTAGCCATGGAAGCACTAAGGTGCCCACCAGACGATGCTAAAGTATCTAACCTTTCTGGAGGAGAGCGTCGTAGAGTAGCACTATGTAGATTATTACTTAGTAAACCAGACATACTATTACTAGATGAGCCAACTAACCACCTCGATGCAGAGAGTGTGCATTGGCTAGAGCAATTCCTCAAGTCTTTTCCAGGTACAGTTATCGCAGTAACTCACGATAGATACTTCCTTGATAATGTGGCAGGATGGATACTCGAACTTGATCGTGGAGAAGGTATCCCATGGGAAGGGAATTACAGCACCTGGCTAGAGCAGAAGTCAAATCGTATGGCTAATGAAGAAAAAGCAGCTAGTAAAAGACAAAAAGCCCTTAAGAGAGAACTTGAATGGGTAAGATCCAAAGCCAAAGGTCAACAGACAAAAGGAAAAGCACGTCTGAATGCATACGAAGCATTGAGTAATGCCGAACAGAAGGAAAAAGAGTCTAAATTAGAACTCATTATACCTCCAGGTCCGCGTCTTGGAGATACAGTAATCGAAATAAAAGACCTTGTCAAATCATTTGACAATAGAGTCTTGATAGATGGACTAAACATGTCTATCCCTAAGAACGCTATAGTCGGTATCGTAGGACCTAACGGTGTAGGTAAGTCTACCCTATTTCGAATGATCATGGGAGAAGAACAGCCAGACAGTGGTACTGTAACAGTAGGAGAAACTGTACAACTCGCATATGTAGATCAATCGCACGAAGATCTCAAGCCAGAGAAAACTATATTCGAAGTAGTAGGTGGCGGTCAAGACCTTATGCAGGTCCAGGGAAAGGATATGAATGTAAGAGCCTATATCAGTAAATTCAATTTTGCGGGTGGCGATCAACAAAAGAAAGTAGGCGTACTATCTGGTGGTGAGCGTAACAGATTACACCTAGCCATTACTCTCAAAGAAGGTGGTAATGTAATCCTACTTGATGAGCCGACTAACGATATTGATGTCAACACACTCAGATCTTTGGAAGAAGCGATCGAGAATTTTGCGGGTTGTGTATTAGTTATAAGTCACGATAGATGGTTTATCGATAGACTCGCTACTCACATACTCGCTTATGAGGACGAGGGTGAAGTAATATTTTTCGAAGGAAACTACTCAGCATATGAGAAGAACAAGAAAGAAAGATTAGGAGATGTAGCTCCGAGAAGACCAAGATTTAAGAATTTATTGTAGCCTGAACAAAAGAGATTATTCAAAGTGCTAATTGTCTATAGATGGTTAACACTCTTTTTTAGAGTGAAAAATATAAATTGGAAGTCAGGAACATTCAAATAACGCTTCGATGTTTAGGATTGGGTACATATTTTAGTGAAAGACTTACAATTAAACAAATCTCTTATGCCAACTCTCATTCATAGGCTTACACCATTCTTTGAGGAAGGCGTCTTTGTTTTTCACTAGATTATCAAATACAAAAGTATCTGCTTGTAATCGACCATCTATAACTGCACTTCCTAATTCATTAAGAGGTAAAGTACTAATCTCTTCATCAATCATATAAGCGACTGTATCACGTCCCATAAGTGAGACACCAAAATGTGATTCTAGCTGTTTTACAAACCTTACTGAAGCATCTATCGAGCATCCACTGGCCCCTGCTAAAGATTCATCTACAAACATGGCTAAGAATCTTCTATGAAATACATTGCCGTATGTCATCAACATGTTTTGATGGCTCGTCCACTGATCTAGAAAATCAAAAATCATCGGTCTGATTTCATCTAGTTCATCATAACTAAACTCTCTATCTGCCTGATAGATCCAAACTTTGGCGCTATTATCTAATGCTATAAGATCGAGTATCATTTATGATATAATTTTAATTTCTGTTTTGTATTGAGTACTTTATTGAGCCAATGTATTTTCTTAACCTTTATGTTCTCTGCGAAAGCCAAATTACACTATAACTTCGATCGTTTGCTACGCAAGCTGCACTATGACCATCCATTAGCATTAACTATCAACTCCGAGATGTCAAATACCATTACATCATCCTGCTTCTCTTTGGCCGTAATTCCGTCACTTATCATTGTAATACAAAAGGGACAATTTGCGGCTACAATATCAGCACCACTTGACAGAACTTCTTCGGCTCTTTCAGTATTAATACGCTTGTCGCCAGGTTCATTTTCTTTAAACATCTGAGCGCCTCCAGCGCCACAACACAATCCATTTGCTCTACTGCGTTTTAGTTCTGTAAGGTCGCCGTCAAGAGCTTCTATAGCCCTTCTAGGCGCTTCATACTCTCCATTGACACGACCTAAATAACAGGAATCATGATAAGTAATTTTTTTGCCTTTGTATGCGCCACCTTCTATAGTTAATCTTCCTTCTTCTATCAAAGTACTGATAAGCTGTGTATGATGTACAACATCATAATGACCACCAAGTGCAGGATACTCATTCTTAATAGTATTGAAACAATGTGGACAAGCCGTTACGATTTTTTTCACATCATACATATTCATCGTCTGAACATTCTGATTAGCTGTCATCTGAAAAACAAATTCATTACCTGCTCGACGAGCCGGATCACCAGTACAACTTTCTTCAGTGCCCAATATTGCAAAGTCGATTCCTACATTTTGTAAGATGGTACTGAGCGCTTTGGTCACACGTTGCGCTCGCGCATCATAACTACCTGCACATCCTACCCAGAATAATATTTCTGGTTTTAAATTCTCAACTGCCAACTCTGACATTACTTTAATCTTCTTCATTGTTTAGACATTTAGAGTTTAGACATTCAATATCTATACACATCACTTTAAAATCAATAATCTATGAATTAACAAACAATAATCTTTTCTAATCCTCGTCCACTTTTGCCCATGCATCTCTTGCATCAGGTATCGTCCATACACTACCACTATTTTCTACTGCGTTAAACATGGGCATCCAATCTGCTGGACCTGCACTATTAGTTAGAATCTCGTATCTACGTAATTCTAATATTGGCTCCAATGGATTGATCATAATAGGACAAGCTTCTACACATGCATTACATGTAGTGCACGCATTAATTTCTTCTTTACTGATATAATCGAATAACGACTTGCCATCATCAAAATTATCAGCAGTCAGCAATGTCTCTCCTGTATGATCCGCAGATATATATTTAGTTTGTCCACTGTCTAATTTCTTTCCTATTTCTGTAGCTCGGTCTCTTATATCCATCATCACTTTACGTGGAGAAAGCTTTTTTCCTGTAAGATTCGCTGGACATACCGAGGTACATCTTCCACACTCCGTACAACTAAAGGCTCCAAGTAAATTTTTCCATGAGAGGTTAGTCACATCATTAGCGCCAAAGTCAGGTAGATCATCAGTCATTTCTGGTGCTTCTCCTTCTGGAGTAATGCCCATCATAGATTGTACTTCACCCATGATATCTGGCATATTATCCATTTCACCTCTTGACTTGACAGGTGTGTAGTATACATTAAAAAATGCTAAGAATATATGTAAGTGTTTACTCAAAGGTAAATACAGTATAAATCCAATTACAGCAGCTAAATGTAGCCACCATCCAAATCTCTCTAATATTTGCAATGCCTCTTGTCCCCATCCATCTAAAAATAAAGGAGCCAAAGTACTACTGACTGCTAAATATCCTGAATCATGGAAATGAACAGGATCAAGCTTTTGCAGCATTACATCTGCTCCATTCATAGTCATGATACCAGCGATTAGTATCAATTCGCCAATCAGAATCAAGTTACCATCAAGCTTAGGCCAACCGTTCATCTCCGACATCACAAGCCTTGGTACTTTTAGCAAATTACGTCTAGCTAAAAATGCTAAGGTACCCACCAATGCGAGAATCGTAAGAATCTCTATGAAATTGATTATTAACGTATACAATCCGCCAAAGAATGGCAAGAAGAATCTATGTGTACCAAAAAGACCATCAACTATGATCTCAATCAGTTCTATCTGAGTAAATAAAAATGCTACATATATGAATAGGTGTAAAACTGCAGGTATCCATCGCTTAAACATCTTCTTCTGACCAAATGCGATCAAAAATACATTCTTCCATCTAGCGCCTTCGCCACCTTCTATTACTCTATCTTTTCCGAGATGTATATTTCGATATATTACAGAATAAGCCTTATAGGCTATTCTGAATGTTACCACGACTACTAATAGAAAAATGATTTGTTGTATACCCATCAGTCAGTTATTTAACGCAAATTACAAAGAAGTGAAGCATTACATATATTTCTATTGAGAGATTATTGATCTAAGCTAAATTAGAATCATTCTATGATCATCACTATCTTTATGTTATAATAAGCAAACAAAGAATCTTTTAAAAAGGTCATACTCATGAAAATACTAGAGCAAGGTCAAATCAAACAAAAAATAAAGCGCCTCGCTGTAGAGATCGTAGAACAAAACTTTGGTATTAGTGAAATAATATTCGCAGGAATCAATAACAACGGTCTCGGATTTGCCAAACTACTCATCAAGGAAGTGAAAAAACTTACAGACTCCACGATTACACTCTGTCAGATTACGCTTAATCCTGCCAAGCCCGTCGCTGAAGAGGCAGAGGTATCACTTTCTAGTTCTGAGTTAGAGAACAAAACAGTAATCATAGTAGACGATGTAGCCAACACTGGACGAACTTTATTCTATGCGTTCAAGCCATTCATGGGTATATTGGTCAAAAAGATGCAAGTTGCTGTACTGATAGATCGCAAGCATAAGTCATTCCCTATTCAAGTCGATTATGTAGGACTTTCTCTTGCTACCACTCTCAATGATAATATCGATGTAAAAATTATCGGTGTTGACGAATTAGAAGTTTGTCTAGATTAGAATATATAAAATCTACTACCTTTCAACTATGCTCTTGAGATCTGCTGGAGAATAAGCTACTGATTTTAGTACTTTATTATCCGGTATTCTGTATACAAGATATTCCCCATTCTTCTCTACTATCATAGAATCTACTCCTTTTGTCGCTTTATAGTGGGTTCGAGTTTTCTCTGCCTCATTCATAGACTTACATGTTTTGCTCATATTGGAGCGCTGTACTTCGTCAAATATCTCTTTGAATCGATCCGCTAGACCAAATTCTAATATAGCACCAGATAGGACGTATTGAATATCTGCAAGAGCATCTGCAACTTCTACCATATCATTGTCAATTATTGCCTCTTTGAGTTCATTGAGCTCCTCTTGTATCAGTGAGACACGTAGATCACATCTATCTTGGGCTGGTATAGTTGGAATATCTAATATCGGCGCTCCAAAGGTATCGTGAAACTTTGCTACATCGGTAAGACTATCAGGCTCATTGTACTTTTTAATCATAATGCAAATTATATTTTATATATTAATTGGTGAATATATTGATATTATTATAATATATCTATTGCATCATTAAGTTCAATAATTATGCAATATTATATGATCTTGTTATGGTCTATGGTAAGCACATGTTCTAGTATATTCAAAAGTTCGGCATATATTATGTCAACGAAGCTATATAGATTTATATGATCTTTATTTAATTGATATCAATATGAATAAGAATAAGAAAACTATTAATAGAAAGAATTTTATTAAAAAGGCAGCTTTAAGCGCATTAACTGGAGCTAGTTTGCTTTCATGTAAGCCAAAATCAGACAGTAAAGAACGCTCAATTGCCATAATTAGTCAAAAGAAATACAAGTGGAAAATGGTCACTACTTGGCCGCCAAATTTTCCCGTACTTGGGGAAGCATGCAATCATTTTGCCCAATGGGTCGAAGAAATGACAGATGGGCAAATCAGTATCAATGTATATGGTGGTGGTGAGTTGATCCCAGCCTTGGAATGTTTTGAAGCCGTATCTAGTGGTGCTGTGGAGATAGGGAGCGGTGCATCCTACTATTGGGCAGGACGGTCTCCAGCCACACAATTCTTCACTACGGTCCCATTTGGGATGAATGCCCAGCAAATGAATTCTTGGCTCTATTGTGGTGGCGGACAGGAGTTGTGGAAAGAACTGTATGCCGGCTATAACCTTGTACCCTTTCCTGCAGGTAATACAGGAGTTCAGATGGCAGGCTGGTTTAACAAAGAGATAAATACTATAGAAGACTTTAAAGGGCTTAAAATGCGTATACCTGGACTAGGTGGTAAAGTATTGGAGAGAGCTGGAGGATCAGCCGTATTAAGCGCAGGCAGCGAGATATATACCAATCTTGAACGTGGAGTAATCGATGCTACTGAATGGATCGGCCCTTATCATGATTACAACATGGGATTCCATAAGATAGCTAAGTACTATTATACCCCAGGATGGCATGAGACAGGTAGCACTCTAGAGGTCTTTTTCAATAAGCCAATATTTGATAGTCTGGAGCCACGTCTGCAAACGATACTAGAGACTGCCGCCTACAGAATGAATACATGGACCTTGGCCGAATTTGAAGCTAAAAATAATGAGTACCTCCAAAAATTAATACAAATAGAGAACGTGGAGCTTCGACAGTTTTCTAGTGACGTACTCATAAAGCTTAAAGATTATACTAACGAAATATTGACCGATATTACTGTTAAAGATGCGGCCTCAGCTAAAATATATAAGTCATATGATGCATTCCGTAAAAACATAAAACAATGGTCAAGTCATAGCGAGAAGCCTTATCATAATTTATTATGAACCGTTCCAAATTTTGTTTTCTAAAACTTTAATTAAGTAGCCGATCTGTTAACTTGTTTGCAAAATTTACTTTAAAAATTACAAGATAGAAGCAACTTCCTTCTAGTCATCAATAAATACGACGATCATAATCGTTTTGTCTAAATAAAAATAAGGTTAGCTTTCTTCAAAACAGAGCTTATTATAGATAAGAATTATAAAAATTTAATATTGACAATACTAAACTTAATTCTTTGGTTCTATGAATATGACAGCGACGCTGTATCTAAGATAACTATGCTTTTTCTTTTGAAATGGCATTGATTTGATTTCTCAAGATCAATTAGTATAAATGTTACTGTCTGTCTTGGTGTATCGTAGAAGGGCTTAGCATTGTTGAATAGTATGTTGTGCAGTATATAGACATACCTAATCATATGTTACCCCTATTATAAATGTCGGTTTTGTACAATTAAGCACACTTATGCAAAAAACGCATTCAAGAAATGACCTATTTAATTAACAACTGATCACGTAAACGTACTCCTTGAGGAACTATACTTCGAATTATGGATAATCTATCTAAACATAATTTCTATCTTTCCGTTTCAACTGTCACCTCTTGATAATTCAAAAAATAAGTACAATGAGAATACAACTTGCAATGCTCTTATTAGTTAGTTTGAGCCTTGGCTCATGTAAAAATGATATTAAGACGCCACCTGAAGCTAGTACCGCAACTTCTGTGACTTCTGTTAATAAGTATACTTTGACGTCATTTCCTCCCTCTATTGACTATTTCGGTGCAGAATTACAAAATATGACCTACAATGAAGGTATATTCAACTTTACAGTAGGAGGTGAAGGGTACGAATTGGGACAACAGACACCCGATACAGAAAGTAAAATGTGTGCTAACTCTGGCAAAGGTCAGCATATACACCTTATATTAGATAATGAACCGTACGCAGCAAAATATACTGCATCGTTTGATTACGATGTTGCAGACGGCGAGCACTATCTACTTGCATTTCTTTCTAGATCATATCATGAAAGTATTAAGACGCGTAAAGCTGCAATTCATGCCAAGATCCAGGTTCAAGACAAAAAAATCACGCAGATAGATGGTATCTCAGAAGCTATGGTAATGTATAGTAGACCAAAAGGAACGTATGTCGGTAAGAAGGATACAGAAAAGATTATGCTTGATTTCTACCTACTCAATGCTGATCTAGCCAATGGATATGGTCTCTCAGCTAACATAAATGGAGAAGTACATACTATTGAAAAATGGCAACCATACTATTTAGAAGGTCTGCCGATGGGAGAAAATACGATTGAATTGACTCTGTTAGACAGTCGAGGTAAAGCAATAAATTCACCTTATAATCCTGTAAAGAGAACGTTTACACTGAAGGATGATGAGATCCCTACAGGAAAGTAGTATTCGCAATCAGTTTATTAGACAAAAGTACAAATAGCTGCACAGAACTTTTTTAAAAGGAAATATAAATTACCTTCAGGAAACCTATTAAGATCAAAAGGAATTGATATTTTTGCAGCCGTGAAAAACGTAATTGCTTTTAAGTAAAAATGGTGGTTGTAGCTCAGTTGGTTAGAGCATCGGTTTGTGGTACCGAGGGTCGCGGGTTCGAATCCCGTCTTCCACCCTATTTTTTAAGAGGTTATCTAGTAATAGATAGCCTCTTTTTTATGTTTATATTAAGTAATACTATTCCACGTATTCTAGAATCACTTTCTATTGGTATTGCATACATTAGCCAATCAAAAGATCGTAAAAACATAGTTATTAAGCATAATACCCAATAGTTTAAATCCTATTTCTGATTTGTAATTTATGTGTCGGTTCATAAATTAGAAAATAAAAGTAATCAGCAATGTAACATCATCTACGGTAACATAGATAGTAAAAAATTTTATCCCTGAATCTCATCCTGACTAGAAACATTTTATTGCTTTGCAGTTACCTAAATTCATTTAATTATTCAACAGACTAACAATTTTAGCCTGTTCATCGTAATCAGTAACATTGAGTAGCCTATCGTCCTTTGGCAATTCTATCAGATGTGATCCTGCGTGATTGAGAAGTTCTTGCAATGTTATTTTTCCTTCCATCACATCTGTTATCATTAGTTCTAATAATGCTTTTTCAAATATTGCAGGAAATGGCTCTATATAAGGTAATCCATTTTGACGAAAACAAACTATCGTATCTTCCTCTTCGTAAGTATCAAGCAACTGCCGTAAGATATCGGCATCTAACAAAGGCATATCGCAAGGTACAAGTATTGCAGCATCTGCACCTTCATCGCTCAATAATGAGATAATTGCGCCTATTGCGCCTTGTCCCTCGTATAATTCACCAAGAATTTTATACTTGCATTCTAATTCAGATTCTGAGCGCTCAGTGATATACGTTGCTAACCCCATACTGGACAGCACATTAGCTGTGTGTAGCTCTTGTGGTTTTCCGTAATGAGATTCTGCAATTCTATACTCCCCACTTCCTGCTAATACTACTGCCAATGGTTTTTTCATTTCTTATTTTTAAAGTTATTTCATTCGTAGAGCTTCAGCTCAACCTTACGGAATAGCTATTTTTTTATATTTCGTGGTATGCAAAGGAATAACAAAACTTAGTCTTGTTCCATAACCATCGCCACCTTTCATTTGGAAAGACAAATCTTCACTTACATCAAAGTTTTGCAAATGATTGTCTACGAATGCATCAAAGACAGTAACTAAGTGACCCACAATAAACCAGATATATGCATATTGTCTATTTTTATTAGCGTTATCTCTAACATTTTTGATTACCAACGGATTAGTAATCCCGTTATAACTAACAATTCTGTCATTCAGCAGATCGAGATATATCCCATCGTACTTACTGTATGAATTTTGGTTGTAAACTAACCACCAAATTGTACCCACATCGATTCCAATAGCTATAGGAATTTTCCACCAAGTCTTATTATACACTTGTCCTCCTCCCGGAATTACCAGCGATAGTAAAGCCGCTCTTCCCGGTGTTCCTTTAAATAATTTAAAGAAAGTATTGCCTTGTATCAATGTATCTTCCAATACGTCAGTAGTGTCTTCATCAAAGAAGCCGTCATTCACAAAGAAGTCATCATTTCCCTGCTGAGCAATAGCTGAGATAGATCCAAAAACGATTAATAAAATTACTAAATATCTGATCATACAATTCTAACGTAATGGAAACGATTACGGTCTATTTTTTTTTAAAAATTCTAATTATTATCTCCAATATATTCAACACAAATGAAGAAATCAAAATTAGATGCAAGATACTACAATTCAGTTTTATACAATATCTGCTAAAAAACGTTTTATAGCCAATATGTATCCCATATGCAAACCTTCATGATATAGATTGAAATTAATAGCATCCTCAATAGAATTCATATCAAAACCCGTAGCTGTCGAAAATCCCTTGTAATCACCAAAATATCCATCGTTATAATCCTTCTCACATTGTTCTGCAGAAGATACTAATATAGATTTTACGGCATCAACCTCCTCTTGTGTATATAGCCTATCAGGCCTAGTACCATTCCGATAGCATTTGACAATCTCCTTTGGGATACTCCAGTTACTGTTCGATAGACTGTATACGAGGAGCTGCATTGAAGCAACCGAATGAGCAATATTCCAAAATATATTATTGCTATACCCTTTGGGAATAAAATTAAGCTGTTCCAAAGAGTAATTTTCTAACATACTTAAAAATATACGTCTGTTAACTATAATAGCTTCAAAAGGCAATAACATGAACTATAAAATTTGATTAGATAAAAAGGAACGTTATTCACTTAACCCTACCTGAGCCTCCCTAGAAGCATTACATCATATAACTTATAGCTTAAAGTACTCCATACTTATCCTAAGTAAGCCCTTCTTCGCTCTTGGTTAAGTCTCATGTTACTAATACTTATATCTGTGAGAAGAATATAAATTGTAATCAGACGATGCAAGACCGAAATTTGAAAGAGATCGATGGATATGACTCGAATATAGCTTCTGCTCAGCCTCATCTATCTCCCAGTTAGACTTCAAGTATTAATCGAGAAAATAGATGTCCTGCTCTACTCTCATGAGATTGTCCTCTAGTAAATCCTTATTAACTTTAGATAATTCTCCTAGTTTACAGTGACTATCAAAATCTCTTTAGACAAATAATTTCTTGATTTTGCTATCAAAACCTACATACCCATGAAGGTCTAAAATTAAACATATTGATCAATATGAAAAATTAATATTAAAGATCATTGATCCCTTTTATTACTTAACAATGAATAGAGATCTATTGCTAAATGGCTTTTAGATAACAAGACCACTCAAAGTCTTAACTGAATATACATATATGCTAGAACATATAGAGAGATTTAGCTATTTAAGTATTAGAAATATTTATCTTTACATTTAACACTATTATCTCTATGGCATTCGATCCAGCTCATTATAAAACAGTGACACCTTACGAAGAATCTTCAGATAAGAAAGTTCAAGTAACTAAAATGTTTGACAAGATTGCTCCTTACTATGACTACCTCAATAGACTGCTCACCGCAGGTATTGATACTATCTGGAGATCTAAGGCTATCAAAGTAATGTCAACAGGAAATCCGAAACAAATATTGGATATCGCTACAGGTACCGCAGATCTGGCTATTGAAGCGGCCAAAAAGCTTAATCCTGATCATGTTACAGGCATGGACATTTCCAAAGAAATGCTTGCCATTGGCAATAAAAAGGTATTCAATAAAAAGCTCAATGATATAATCACTCTCGAACTAGGTGATTCTGAATTCCTAAAGTACGAAGATAATAGTTATGATTTAGTTAGTAGTGCCTTTGGAGTACGGAATTTTCAAGACCTCAAAAAGGGACTCTCAGAAATGTATAGAGTATTGAGCCCAGGAGGACAAATTGTAGTTTTGGAATTTTCTAGACCTAAGAAATTCCCCATCAAGCAAGCCTTCAACTTGTATTTCAAGAACATTTTGCCATTTATCGGTAAGATTAAATCTAAAGATGATAAGGCATACAAGTATTTGTACGAGTCTGTACAAGTTTTTCCAGATTACAATCGTTTTACTGACATATTGGATCAGATTGGCTTTAAAGAGTCCAAGTGGTCGTCACTAAGTTTTGGTATATGCACCATTTATTCCGCTACAAAGTAGCTTTCTTTTTAGTTCTTTCTTTCCTCTTTACCTCCAACGATACTATTGCCCAGTTGGGAGGAGGTAGAGACAATTATAATTTTAGAGATTTTCAGAAAAAGGCTTATTACTTTGGGATGACACTAGGACTAAATAATTCAGGTTATCGGCTAAATCAGTCCACGCATTTCATTAATAATGATAGTATCAATATTACTGAGGCTGCAGCAGGTGGCGGATTTATACTGAATGGCATTATCAATTTAAAGCTTGGTGATTTCTTTGATTTTAGAGCGCTACCAGGATTCGCATTTTCAAACCGTGGTTTCGAATTCTCTAATAACGACTCCTCCGAATTAAAGAAACGCAGTGTCGAATCTGTTTTTTTTGAAGTCCCATTTCTCATTAGATTTAAATCTGCACCTTATAAGGATAAAAGAGCCTTCATGGTAGCAGGAATGAAATACAGTTATGACGTACAGTCTAATTCAAAGACACGAGATGCTAAGACACTTATCAAAATTTCACCTCACGACTTTCAATTGGAGATAGGAGTTGGAATGCAATTCTTTTATCCATACTTCATATTTTCTCCGGAGATCAAATATTCTAGAGGCGTAGGAAATATCCTTATTTACGATGATCAACTTAACGAATCCAAAGTGCTAGAAAACGTTGTTTCTCAAGTAATTACGCTAAGTTTTCATTTCGAAGGGTAAGTTTCTAGCTTTTCCGTAGAAAAATAGAAACATAAAAACTCATTATTTCTGATTTTATACAACCAGCCACCGCAACAGTTACAGCTACTTACAACAACTTATTTAGACTCAAAACATGCTCCATATACAACCTTGTAGTAGGATAGCACGTAGTATCGTCTCCCTAATTTAAAGCAGGTTTACTCTTAAGATGTTACTATTTCAAAACTAATAATACATACCAATATGTAAATCAGATCAGTACGACATTAATCACAATCAAGTATAGTGTAAGGTAATCGCAATTATATTTGTTCAAAAAGGTTGTGATTTATTAAGAATACTTATCTTCGCAAAAATTTTTGATACGCATTATGGCAAGAGATAAAAAGAAAAGAAAGCAATACGTCAATCCTACCCAAGGTAAAAATAGTGGCGAGATTAATGAATTTGGCGAATATGTAGACGGTGGTGATGAAACACTAGTAGATATTGTCGAAGTAAAGGAAGTTGCTCAAGATTTTTTTGAAAAACACCAAAGTTCAATACTAATACTCATAGTAGGTGGTGTATTACTTCTTGGTGGTTATTTAGCTTATTCATTTGGATTTAAAGCTCCGAAAGAAGCAGCTGCAATGGAAGCTATCTACAAAGCGCAGGAGCAATTTGCTCAAGATTCGTTTATCCTTGCACTTGAAAATCCAGGTGGTGGCTTTGAAGGATTTTTGGACATTATAGATAACTATGGAAGCACTAAATCTGGGAATTTAGCTAAATACTATGCTGGAATTTCTTACCTAAACTTAGGAAGAACAGAAGATGCAATCAACTACTTAGAAAGTTACAGGTCTAATGATGATATTACATCTATCATGAAAGCAGGTGCTCTTGGTGATGCTTATGCAGAGTCTAAAAACTATGACAAAGCTTTAAGTCTATATAAGATAGCCGCTAACTATGAGGACAATGATTTCCTTACTCCATATTACTTATATAAATATGCTATCCTTAACAAGGTACAAGGGAACAACCCAGAAGCAATAACTGCTTTTGAAACAATAATAAACAAGTATCCTGAAAGTAATGAAGCAGGAGAAGCAGAAAGATATGCTGCTATGCTTAAGTAAAAATGTATTTAAAGATTAAAAAGCTCAGATCATTTGATTTGGGCTTTTTTTATATTTCTTTGTTTCCGATTCTCCAAAATATTCTAAACACTATCATAACCCAATTGTCTATCTTTGTATTGAAATTTCAAATAAAATAGAAAATATGTCCAGCAAAGACAATAACCTGTCTAAGTATAAAATCGAAGCCATTAAATCTGCAGATAACCTCAAAGTAGGAATTGTTGTATCTGAGTGGAATGAAGATATCACGGCCACCTTACTCCAAGGTGCAATAGATACCCTCAAGAAACACAATGTAAAAGATAAAAACATCCATACCGTTACTGTGCCAGGGTCTTACGAATTACCTATGGGGGCTAAGTTATTGCTGACGAAGTATAGCTTAGATACAGTAATCTGCTTAGGCTGTGTTATCAAAGGTGAAACAGATCATGACAAATACATCAATACTGCTGTAGCATCGGGCATCATGAATCTAGGGCTAATGAGTAATAAGCCTATAATCTATGGTGTATTGACACCCAATGACCAACAGCAAGCTAAAGATAGAGCTGGAGGAAAATTTGGTAACAAGGGTGTGGAAGCGGCAATTACTGCACTTAGAATGACCCAGTTAAAAGATGTTGTCAAGAATGAAGGAAATGGTGCCATTGGATTCTAGCACGACTAATCGAAGAAAAAGTAACGGATAGCCTTTTCAGACTATGTTTTAACATAAAACTGAATTAATATAGTTTAGTTTGTGCAGAAACATTGTGGTCTCCTATCAATCAAAAAAGTAATTCAATGAAAGCACCAAAGCTACATATCATAGAGACTGGAAAATTTAAACTAGATGGGGGGGCTATGTTTGGCGTCGTACCTAAGAAACTATGGTCTAAACTAAACGAACCTGACATTGACAACCTTTGCACTTGGTCAATGCGCTGTCTACTCGTAGAAGATGGCGAGCGTAAGATCTTAATAGATACAGGAATTGGTAATAAACAAGATGATAAATTCATGTCACACTTTCATCCACATGGTGACGATGACCTTAAAGGATCTCTCAAAGATGCGGGATTTGATGTAGAAGATATAACAGACGTCCTCTTAACTCATTTTCATTTTGATCATGTAGGAGGAGCAGTAGAGATGGACTCAAAAGGAAACCTAGTTCCCACATTTCCCAATGCTACATATTGGACCAACGAACTGCATTATTATGCGGCTTACGAGCCCAATCAAAGGGAAAAAGCATCATTTCTTAAAGAGAACTTCCTACCCTTAAAAGAACACGGTATACTCAAATATATAGATATCAATGAAGAGACTCACTTTACTGATCATATCAATCTGATCTTTAGTGATTGTCATACTGATAAGATGATGGTTCCCATTATCAATCTTGGGAATGGACACAACTTGGTTTATACAGCAGATCTTCTACCATCACACTGTCATATCAATATGCCTTATGTTATGAGCTATGATATACGGCCCCTAGAAACATTGAGAGAGAAAGCGGCATTATACGAAAGAGTATTAGATGGGAACCACACAATATTCTTTGAACATGATAAAGATATGGCGATGGCACAACTCACTAAAAACGATAAAGGCAGAGTAGTTTTAGATCGAGCAGTTGAATTGATAGACATCCTCTAAACAATTCTTAACTATCCAATCAAAGACATATAGAGTTGGGTCTGCAACTTTTTGTATTTTAGCTGTGTTAGACTTATAACTACGATAAATACCTAGTTGTAGTAAAAAATTACTTAATAAAATAAATAATAAGACAATGGCATTTGAATTCACAGATAGCAACTTCGAAAAAGCAGCCTTAGGCGGTGGTGTAGCAATCGTAGATTTTTGGGCTGAATGGTGTGGACCATGTAAAATGGTCACTCCTATCATAGATGAGCTATCAACTGACTACGAAGGGAAAGCAACTATCGGCAAAGTAAACGTAGATGACAACCCTGAAGTATCAATGAAATATGGTGTACGTAGTATCCCTACCATCCTATTCATCAAAGACGGAGAAGTGGTAGACAAACACGTAGGAGTAGCTACCAAGGCGTCTTTAGAAAGCAAATTAAATGGATTACTATAAAGAACAAATACTTTAGAAAGGAAGCCATAAATAATAAAAGTACCATCCCTATGACTAATGTTATAGGGATTTTTTTTGAATAAAACTATGTTAAAATTGAAGTATTAATAAAATTAACTAGAATTTTAAAAATGCCTTAAAATATTCAATAAAATTACACCTCACTTTTTTACTAAAACATTGCAACTGAATTTTAATATTGTAACCAAACCATCACTAACAAAATGTCAAGCTATTTAAATTAATTGTTTTAACACTTTAGTGTTATTGTTATACCTATGTTTCCTTTATCATCTCTCAATATCACCTATTAGTAATTTCTATTAACCATTTACACCTCCTACAAGATTGTATCCAAAATACTCGACCTCTTCTTCTCTAAAATGAATACCGTACTCTTCTAATTCATTCAATATAGGAATATAGACTTCTTTGTTTATTGGTCTTTGAACACCAGGAGTTGTTATTTCTTTATTCAGTATCTTGAGTGCTGCCATTGCTACAGGGAGACCTACTGTCGCCGCCATCGCGGTATAAGTTTGATCTTCTCCTATCAAAACCATTTTGCTGTCAATCTGATGTTTCTCGCCGTTCAATTCATAGCCAAACTTATGATACATGACGATCATATCTTTGTCATTAGGATTCAATTTCCACTTCTCCATTAATATTTTTTGAAGTGCTTGAGCTGGAGTAGCATTTTTAATACCGATCTTCTTCACTCCATTAAAAATATCCAGTTCTAATAATTTATACCACATCAAATCATCTTGATCAATTCTCAAGGCATGCCTCATTTTCAACTCTACCGAATCTGTAGGAGAATATGGCAGAAAAAGATTGATATAATCTCTATAAGTCAGATCTTCAGAGTTATCAATTTTATAAGAATCATCTGTTAGTCCAAGTTGAACAAACATATTCCAAGCCTTACTAAATCCAACTCTTCGCATCGTTCCTCTATACAATGTAAGGACATCTTCTAGGCCATAAATGCTCCTGTATTTCAATGAATTCCTATTGGCCAATGCTTCAAAACGTCCATATCCTTCAACATCCAAAAATTCCGTTCTTCTGAAAAGTCTGTGATATGGAATATATTTAGTCGTCCCCTCTTGGATAAATTCAGCTGCACCTCCTTGACCTGCAAGAACAACGTTTCTTGGATTCCATGTAAATTTATAATGCCAAAGATTGTTATCACTTTCTGGAGCAATTAGCCCACCAGTAAACGATTCAAACATCAATATGATCCCTCCTGCATCTCGAATCCGATCTATTACTTGCATCGCACTCATGTGATCTATTCCAGGATCAACCCCAATTTCATTCATAAATACCAACCCGTTTACTTTAGCATCTTCATCCAAAGCTTGCATTTCATCACTCACGTAAGAAGCTGTCACTAAATGTTTCTTGTATAAAATACAATCCTTTGCCACTTCAATGTGAAAGCGAGCTGGCAACATAGAAATAACTATATCCGAGAATTTGATAGCCTGACTTCTTTGAGGAGCATCAAAAACATCTAGTTTGATTCCTTTTGCATTTGGGTGTCCATTACTAAACTTTTGGGCACTTTCTATCGATAAATCACCTATTGTAATGAATAGGTCTTCTTTTTCAGATTTGTCCAGTAAATATTTTATCAATGATGTAGCAGATCTTCCTGCACCAATAATCAATATATTCCTCATTTCTATTACGTAACTTTAATTAATACGAAAGTAGCGTTTAAATCTCATATCTTTACAGCATCAATGCATTCAGTATAGTGGTTACTAAGAATGTCACTCGCCCTGAAGCAATGACGCAATATGGACAAGTACTTTAGAATAGCACCATCAATATTTAAAATTCGTTTAACTCTTCTATTAAGTCAGAAAAGAACATAAAAAAAGCCCATCAACAATGTTGATGAGCTTATATCATTTCAGAACTGAACTGATACTTATGACATAGTCACGTTTACCGCATTCAACCCCTTTTGTCCTTCTTCTACATCGAAAGAAACTTTGTCTCCTTCATCGATTGAAAGTCCGTTAAGACCGTTAATGTGTACAAAAACATCTTTACCACCGTCGTCTGGTGTGATGAATCCGAATCCCTTTGCGTTGTTAAAAAACTTTACTGTACCGTTACTCATTGTAATGTTATATATATTGTTAAATAAGCGAAATATTAGAATAATATTTCTACTACGATGCAAATAAAGGCAACTTTCCACATTTCGTTTAATTTTTAATCACTTTTTTTCATTTTAAACAAAAAATAATCATATTAATAATAACCTTTTTTGCCCTAAATTGCCGTAATAATGGACTTTGGTCACCTTTTCGATTGAAAATTCGCTAAGTCCTAAATTATTAAAAAAAATATCATAACCATCATCCTACGTTCCGATATCACTAACTTGACGTTTGAAACAACAATATATTATGAACATTATCAACCTCATTTCTGACACTATCACTAAGCCATCTAAAGGCATGCTAGATTATATGTATTCTGCTGAAGTAGGGGACGATGTATTTGGCGAAGATCCTACCATAAATAGATTACAGGAGAAGGCTGCTGCAATGTTTGGTAAGGAAGCTGCTTTATTCTGTCCATCAGGAACTATGACCAATCAAATTGCTATCAAGGTGAATACTAAGCCGCTAGATGAGATAATATGTGATCATTATTCTCATGTATATCAGTATGAGACTGGTGGATATGCATTCAACAGCGGAGTCGCTGTAAATCTTATTCATGGTCAATATGGCAAGATCACCGCGGATCAAATTAAATCAGCTGTCAAGCCAGTATACGATTGGCTACCAATTAGTAAGCTCGTTGTACTAGAGAACTCATGTAACAAAGGTGGTGGATCATATTATACAATTGATGAGGTTCAACCTATCAAAAAAGTTTGTGATGATAATGGGTTAATCCTACATTTGGATGGTGCGAGACTTTTCAATGTAATTGTAGAAACTAATGAAGATCCAAAAGACATTGGTGCAGAATTTGAAACGATATCAATATGTGTATCTAAGGGTTTAGGTGCACCTGTTGGTTCTCTCCTACTCGGACCAAAAGGTAAAATCACTGATGCCAGAAGATTCCGTAAAGTGATGGGTGGAGGAATGCGCCAAGCAGGATACTTAGCAGCAGCTTGTGAATATGCTTTAGACAATAATATATTACGTCTAAAAGAAGATAACAACAGAGCTAAAATACTAGGAGTAGAGATAGAGAAACTGCATTACATTCAATCTGTGTATCCAGTACACACCAATATAGTCATCTTCGAACTAGGAAACGGACTGCAATCTGAAGAAGTAGTTGAAAAGCTAAAGACAAAAGGAATAAACTGTGCTGCTTTTGGACAAACAATGATAAGGTTTGTTACACATATGCATATCGGTGATGACGAAGTAAATGATGTAGTGGGTATTATGAGAGGCTTATATTGACAATGAAGAATTCAGGGTATATGCGCAAAGTCCTAGTAAAATATAAGTATGATTTACTACTAAGTTATAGAAAAAGTTTAGTGGGCCTTCATTTATCACTCAGAGTTGTTACTATTGCAAGGACATCCCTTACTCTTTCTTGGGCTACTGTGATACTCTCATCAGTATATATTATAATATGACTGAATGGTATATGCTTTAGATGATGCCATTTTCAAATAGTACTATTCCTCTTCTTCGAATAGATCGTGCAGATCTTCTTCTATGTTACGCAATTTCGATTTACAGGCTTTAATAAGCTTTTGAGCTCTCTTGACTTTAATACTTAAATCGTCTATGCCTATCTCGTCACTATTGAGTTTAGCTATTATATTTTGTAGCTCTTCGAATGCTTTTGCGTAATCTGATTTTGCCATATTATGTATACTTGTGATGTAAAGATAGTAATGCAAGACTTAAAAGTACGTTCAGATTAAACGAAAATAAAGCAATACATTAGTTTCCAATGTATAGAAATAAAGAAATAACAATATGAAAAAGATAGGTCTTATCTCTGACAACCATAGTTTTGACGGCAATGATATGATCAAGCATCTGCGAGATTGCGACGAGATCTGGCATGCTGGTGATATAGGATCTCTTAAGAGTATCAAGGAGGTAAGAGACCTTTGTACTTTCAGAGCTGTATATGGCAACATCGATGGTCTTGCTGTCAGAAATGAGTTTGATCTTAACTTATCCTGGGAATGTGCAGGTATGTCTATCTTTATGACCCATATTGGAGGATACACTCCTAAATATTACAAGAGAGTTAAAAAAATACTAGAAGAAACTAAACCAGATCTGTATATATGTGGTCACTCCCATATACTTAGAGTAATGCCAGACAAAGATCTAGATCTTTTACATATGAATCCAGGAGCCTATGGTCATCATGGATTTCATAAAATAAGGACAATACTTAAATTTGAAATAGAAGCTGGAGGCATTCAAAAAGCCAATGTGATCGAACTTGGACTCCGAGGAAAATAAAACCATCAAAAGAATAGTCACAATTTTGGGAAAGAAACAAAAGACTTATTTGTGCGACATTCAAAATCTTGACCAAAAAAAAGGCCTTCAGCGAAATCTCACAAAATCACAGAAGGCCATGCCTTAAAGATATTCAAACTATAACAGTAGTAAATTACCTAGAAACATATCCATTGGTCAATACACCTGTAGTAAACGATATATTTGCATCACCATTTTCATATACTACATGTGTAGTACTTTCTGAAGAAAAATCAGGTGTAGTTCCTATATATAAGGCACCATGATTACCATCATATCCTAATCCGTAAATGGTTCCAGTGATATTAGGTACTAAAACTACCCCACTGATTGTTGGGCTATTCACATTTACAGTTTTGATTTCACCATTCTCTACAAAATATAGATTGGCGCCATCAGCATCTATAATTAGATCGCTAGGAAATCCTCCTAAAGTCATACAGTTTTCTGAGGTACTATTTTTTATTTGACAGAGACTAGCACCGTCACCATCAGTATAGCTACCACCACTAAGAACCCAAATATCATTATTTAAATCTTGTACTATATCAATAGTACGTTTTCCCACAGGAATTTCGATTTCCTGGACTAAATCAAAGCCATGAACAGACACTACATTTGACTCACCAAATCCTCCAGAATTAGCAACATATATCTTACCATCAGAAATTACCATTTGTTCAGGACCAGCAACAGATACAGAGTCTAAAACAGTCATAGTAGTCAGATTGATTTTTTTCAATTGACCTGACAGACCATCTAATCCCCACTCTGATACTACCGCTTCATTATTATTTAAGGCAACTATATACCTGGGACCATATACTCCTGTAATTGTATTCTTGTAATCCATAGTTATCGCATCCACTACTTCAATCTTAGCTGAGTTATTTACGACTAAATACGCATTTTCTCCTATTACAGTTACAGATTGCAATATACTACCGATTACTCTTCCATCATTGACAGTACTATACACATTTCTCAAGAGTGTATCTTTATCTATATCGTGAAAATCTAACGTAGCCGATCCTCCACTAAAAGGGCCTTCATTTACTATAAGCACACCATTATCATATGTCTGCTCTTCAGTCATTGGGTCGGGATTAATAGTTGTTATAATTTCATCATCACCGCACGACAAAAACATGACACTCAATAAAGAAAAACCTAACAAGTAACATTTAAATAATTTCATATTGTATTTATATTATTAAATTGAAAAAATAAATCCTATATATATTGTCCGCAAAGGCTGCGGAAAAAAACTTACCAGCTCAAAGGTTTCATCAAATATATTTCTTGCTCCGAGATATATTTCTGCACTGTACTTTTGATCCTTATTCCATTTATAATTAAGCTCTGCACTGAGCAAATTGTAAGGATCCAATTTATCTTTATTGTCAAGTGTTTGGAATCTTCGCCCAGTATATGATCTATCTATTGAAAGCGAAATTTGTTTGTATTGAAAAACTCCCCTCAATCGAAATTTAAACTTTGGATTGTAAAGAAGTTCATTGCCTTTATTTACACCTTCTGTAGAATTAACAGTATGATTATAGTTAACCCTAGGTATAAGTGTTACTCCTATATTTTTCCTGATATTAAGCTTCCCATTATATTTGATATCAAACCCTGAAGATTCAGTGTTTGATATATTTTCTGGGGTCCAGACAGCCTGCTCATTTGGAGCCCACAAGATTTTATCAGAAGTATTAATTTTATATACCTTTACTATCAAACCATAAATTGATATCCCACCTTCAATTTGCCAAGATTTTTCAGTAATGAGATCAGGATTGCCACCAGTCGGCCAATACAAGTCATTGAATCCAGGATAGCTGTAATGTCTTCCCAAGTTTAACGTATAACTCAAGCGATCAAATTGATCAAATTTTAGCGCCAGTTGTCCAATGGGTCTTTGGACATCATCATCAATGGACTCCTGACGTAGCGAAAGGCTTATCGTCGTCTTATCTATTTTAACTGTACCTTTGTAATAGACAGCAGAAGTTATTCTTTCTGGAAAAAATGATTTAAACGAAGGATTGATTGTATCTACAAGTTCTCCATTCTCATATCTAATTGCAACTCCAATTAGGTGATCTGCATAGCCATTAATCTTCAGTTTACTATTAAAATTTACAATATTACTTTCTGCGAAGCTTTCTATCCCCGGTTGCATATAGCCAATATATTCATTCATATACGCCAGCTTAGTCGACCAATATAACTTAGGTGACCATTGCCAGTCATGACCTATTGAAAATCTATGATTCCGATCTTTTTGATAAGCCAAATTAGACGCTATTGTAGATGGCGACAACATACGTTCTAAATCTTGGTACCAGTAGTTGATATTAGTACTCATACTATTTGACCATTGTACACTAGCACGATATGTTAGGTCTAATTGATTATGATCACTGTTTCTTCTTCTGGCAATTGTATCTCTAGACTGATATCGAAATGCATTCTCATTATCCAATAAATTGGCTTGTAGAGTTTGAAATAGTCTGCCACTTTTTTGATGTACTCTAAAATTTATCCGCCGATTACCTTGATCGCTGAATTTCAGTCCAGCAGATATTAATGGTTGACTATTATCATAAGCGAGCATAAGTGCTCCTGACATCGCTGCGGTCCCAACATTAGCGCTCTGTCCACCATCAAACCATTTACTATTAGAAAATAAGATACTCGGTATTAAACCTAAATCATAAGTGCCATTAAAACTATTCTGGATATTAACTCCTTCCCACAAAATCGCCATGTGCCTGGCTGACTGTCCACGATATAGAGCTGTACGTAAATAGGGCCCGCCTTGTGTCTGTATTTGTATGCCAATCTGCTGTGATAAAGGATCACATACCGAATTGTCCGATGATTTTGTCAAGAGTATTGTGCTAGCTGACAATACACCTTCTATACTCACTTCGGGCCCGATAGTTTCAATGAGATCAATACTATCATTCTGTGCGTAAAGTGAACACTGAATTAACCCCATAAATATGACAATCCACTTAACCAATACCTGTCTAAAACATTTTAGTTATTCAATATGAAAGCTCTAGAAAATTAAAGAAAGATATAGGTAGATACACCTAGGACACAACCTAGTATAAATTTACCTGCACATCTTTCCTTCGAAGACTTCCAGTTTATGAAGATTTGGCAGGTATTCTGGCTTATCCAAGTTTTGATCTTACCTTCCCAATAGACAATTCTATCAGTGGTTTGCATGAATATGATCAAGACTTAATATTGGACTTACAGCTTCGAGGAAAGCTCCGAATTTGAATCGGATTCCCTTTTTAATGATCAGTAGTAGCTTTACTACCTATCAACCTAAATCTACTGCGAAGATAGACCGGTATTTTAATTATTGTGTTATAAAGAAGCAAAAGAAAAATATTACTCTCCAAATCTATTAAGCCTCAGATCTAGCAAATAATTTCTCGAACCAATTAATTATTGCATTTGAACCAATGAACTTAGAATCTCTCATCGCTTTAATGGTTAGCCACGCAGCTATTGGAGCCAATACGACACAAGGCATCCAAGCAGCAATCTCAGGACTTAATGTCTCGTTACGATTAAGCTTTTGGCCCATGATCGTGATAATCATAAATACCATATAAAAAAGAATAGCTACTAGTAATGGATATCCATATCCACCTTTACGAATGATACTCCCTAGAGGCGCTCCTATAAATAGGAATATGACACATATCAGTGCCCAACTATAAGACTGGTGTAATCTCAACTGATATTTTTTTTGCTTCTTCCTTAATTGATTTATCTGAGCCACGTATCCATTCACATGATCTTTTCTACTAGTAGCTAAACTCGCTGCTTGTTTGACTATTTCCTTCTTCTTCGACGGTACTACCATATCTAATAAAGATATAACGCTATCTACTGTTCCCATATCAGCTAGGTAGTTAATTTTAGCCCTACTTACAATCTTACTATTCTTACCTTGAGTTTTGTTTCTTTTTTCTTTGTTAAACCTATTTTTCATCTCAAGGACTCTGTCTTGAGACCGTTTGAAACTATCTATATTTAGCCTTGTATCATTGTCTTTGTCAAACTTGTCAGCAGATTTCTCTGCCTTTAATCTCTCTTGCAACTGTTGATACTCATTGACCGCATAAATATCTAATACCCCATCAAAGTTGGACAATATTTTTAGTTGTACATCTTGAGACTTTATCTTTACAGAATCTATCGCCGACAATAATTGAGGTGTGGTCAACATGTCTTCCTTATTTGGATTAACATTGGCCGAATTAGCGTCAAATTCAAACTCACTCATATCAAAGACCTTACTCCAAGTATCAAATTTAGTCCTCATAAAAGGATACTTAGATTTGTTTGCCGAACCTTTACCGTAGCTAGAAGGCAACTCACGATACTGATATCCATCTTTAAGGTTCATGACAAAATAGCCGTCATCTTCGCTAGTATACATCTTTCCAGACTGTGATTTTATAAGGTTGATTTTGGTTTTATCATTATCCGAATGATCGTAAATAATTACATCATTGATCGTCTGATCGTCATCACCCTTAGAAGCTACTCTAATCGCAAAACCTTTGAAGTCCTTATTGAATATTCCCTCTTCGATAGTCATTGCAGGCTTCTGCTTGCGCAAAGCAGTAAATCGCTTGAGAAACATATAGTTAGCTCTAGGCTTTAGGTAATTAGAAGCAAATATGGAAAATATAGCTGTCCCCAATGCTATATACATGGCTGGACGCATGATACGAAATAGTGATACTCCAGCGGACTTAAGGCTGGCCAGTTCATGTTTTTCTGACATGTCACCATACACCATTACCGAAGATATTAATATGGTAATGGGTACTGCCATAGGTATAATCGTCACACCATAGTAAAAAAGGAGCTCTAATATATCGAACATAGTGAAACCTTTACCCAATATCTCATCTATGTACTTCCAAAGAAACATCATAATAAGCACAAACTCTGCAACGAAAAACGATAGCAGATAAGGGCCTACAAAACTCCCAGAAACCAATTTATCTATCTTCTTCAAAAACTATGGGTTTTCTTTACTCTAGAATAACGATCAAATCTAATTGATATCGACCTATTGATTGTGGTTTTAAGAAGATAATATGATTTATTCTATAAATTATGCTGTTGTAAAGGATCTTTATTTTCAAATATCTCTATTATATTAAGTGCCCAAATCTCCTCCAATCAAAACAAAAAATGCCTTCCATCAAAAGATGAAAGGCAGTACAATTATTTAATAGTCAGAGGGCTTATTTTACATTTTTACTAATCTGTGGATAAACTGAACATCTCCTGAATGTAATCTCAAGAAGTAAGCCCCACTTGCAAGATTAGAAATATCTATCTGATTAGATGACAAAGAAATCAGTTCTAATTGTCTTCCAGTACAATCTAATATCTCTATTTTCTCTATTGCCAATTTAGTATCTAAACTAAGTATGTTTCGAGCAGGGTTAGGGAATAATCTTACTAGATCGGTATCATTAGCTTCTATTACCGCATTTACAACACTAAGATCAGAATCATATCTAACCCATATTGCATATCCGCTATCATATGGTTCATCACTATCACTCTGCCCTACTATACCTGTAATAGACATAAAGTCTCCAGGAGGCATTAGCATATTTGCAAATTCTGTATCTGTATCAATAAATACATTGAACGTAGATAATCCATTAGTCATCTCAACTGAAAATGATGAACCGTCTCCAGCCCAAGCGGCAGGATCTACAAGTTGGAAAGCATCATCAGCAGTAACATACTTTGATTCAAAACTTTCATCCAAAGCAGCGACACCTCCATCACCAAGATTCAATGGTGTTACTAAATTTTGACCTTCACTATTGATTACTATTTCTGAAGGGACTATCTCTGTTTGTCCGTTGAATTGATCTATTGTTCCTTTTATAGTTAAGATATCTCCCTCTTTGACATCGTATCCTACATTATCATCAAAACTGAATACTTGGATACCATTATTGTTTTCATCTATCACCCAAAACTGTAATCCTGATGGCCTCCAATTGATACCATGGGATGTTCCCGTGAGTGTAACTTTTCTGCCTAAACTGTCTGTAACACCACTGGAATTTACAGTAGTTAAGGTAGGTATGTCATATTCAGGAAAATCTTGGACAAATTCATTATAGGGAGAAATATCTTCCTTGTACCTTGGCAGTAACTGATATCCATCAGTGTAAGGAACACTACTATCAAATTGACCACCAATACCTGTCACATTAAATGTTCCTTGTGGGTATCCCATATTGTAAAGATCAACATCAGCATCTATTCGAACTGCAAATGTATCAGTACTCCCATCTGTTACTCTTACATTAAATCCTGATCCTAGTCCTGACCATTCATTAATATTTACTAGATGTACATTTTCTAAGGTTAGTAACTGAGATTCTGTAGCTTCTCCTAAGCTAGTTACTAAAGTAGAAGTAGGAGCAGGGCCATCAGTAGATACAAAATCGACATCAAACAATCCAATTTGAGCTAGACCGTTAAATTGAGTCACATTACCAGTCACATAAAGTAGGTCGCCTTCGACTACGGTTTCGTATCCAAAATTATTGCCACCACTAAACAGCGCAATACCATCCCCATCTTCGTCAGTAATCGTAAATTGCAAACCAGCAGGTCTTAGATTAACTCCTAATGCTCTACCTAATACCCTTACTGAGCCTTCGAAAGTAATCTGACCATTTGAATTAGTCTGAGAAATCTCATCAACAGAATAAAGGCAATAATTTGCAACTCCTGGATTAGCCATAATCGCTACTCCATCTATAGAAATATCAGTAGAATAAGAAGATACACCCCAACTAGTTCCCACATTATTATCACTATTAGGTTTACATAATACAAGTGAATTACCTAGTCCATCAGCTTGTTGACTCCAGTCACCCTCATCATCATACATCACAGCATCTACTAGTACTCCATCAGCATTTACTAATTCTACTAGTTCACCACTATTAGATAGTTCTCCATCTGTCCAACCAATAGCCGATATGCCAAATTTGTCTAAAATAACATCTGGAAACTTAGCCACTACGACAAACTCCCCAGCTCCCAATTCTTTAGCCGCGAAGGTATGTATAACACCACTACTAAATGTTAGACCTTCAAGGTTTATAGACTCTGTACCTACGTTGACCATTTCTATAAACTCAAGGGAATCCTCCAATGCTGGATCATTATACATGATCTCCGTAATCACAAGTGGTAATGGCGGCACTGATTCTCCTTCTACCGTTACTGTTCCCACCATACCCGCACCTACATGCAAATCACATTGATAATTATATATTCCTGGAATATTGAATGTATAATCCCAGATCCATGGCGCTGCCTCCGGAGCACCACTAAAGATACCTTCAGGATTATTAGGATAAACATCTAATCCACCATTTACATTATGGTTTCCACTTGTGTTTTCCCATCTCACAGTTTCTCCTATTTCGATGGTAATATCTTTCGGAGTAAATGAAAGACCTGCGGCATTAACTATATGATTTGGTTGTGTCTCACATAACACGGTATTAGCTACTCCAGGAGTTCCTAACACAATAGCTCCATTAATTATCATACCAATATCATTAGTAGCTGCTCTCCAGTTTGCTCCTAATGTATTATCACTAGTAGAATCACATAATTCTATAGACGCACCACCACCGTCAGTACCATCTGCCTGACTAGGCCACGGAGCATTATCATCATAACTAAGTGAATCCACCAATACTCCTGCAGCATCTTTAAGCGCTATCGCTTCTCCTCCATTGCTCATACCACCATCCCATACGATACCTTCTACACCAAATACATTCATCATGGCATCAGAGCTTTCGCATACAATAAGATAACCGCCAGCCTCTATACTTATACCTGTATCAAAAGTTAAATTTATACCAGAAGTAAATTCAAAATTAGATAGATCAACTGCATTAGATCCAAGATTATACAATTCTATATACTCCAAACTGTCTTGTCCAGATTCTGGTGGATTATAACTAATTTCATTTATGACAATTTGAGAATATGCCAAAGTCGAAATAAATGTTAAAAATATAATTGATAAATATCTTGTCATGTTAAGTTGGTTTTAGTTAAATAATTTAAAACAATTGATTCACATAAATTACTTTTTTGCTGAAATTAATCAATGATAAGTAAACTTAGAAATGTAACTATGAAAATATAAAAATAGACAATAAAAAAAGCCTAACAACTTTTTAGTTGCCAGGCTTAATTGTATGACTTTAAGATTTATTTTAGAAAGAATATTTCATAGAGAAGTTCCATGTTCTAGTCTTTCCGAATGTAACTCTGTTACTTTTGTTGATTCCATTCCAGTTATTTTCTGGATTTTCATCAGCTTCATCAGATGATCTAGCATTACTGATATATAGCTTATTAAATACATTGTAAATATTTGCTCCTAATCTTAATACATTCTCGTCCATTGGTATAATGTATGAGAAGTTAAGATCCATCAATTGGTAACTAGGTAACTCGATTCCGCCATTATTAGCATACATCCCTTGATAACCAAAATAGTTCGCTTCTGCTGCGAAATGATCAGTCAACTGATACCTCGCACCTACACCATAAGAAGTTTGAGGTGCTTGGCCTACCTTAATATCATCTCCTGTAGCCACAAAACTTTGGACTAAATCATTAGCATCAAGACCATCATACAACTCTACATCTCTATCACCAACTACATCCCATTTTCCAAATGAACCAAATGCTTTTATTTTAAGCTTATCACTTGCATTAATACCTAAATCAATTTCTACACCTTGGTGAAGTTGATTTTGATAGATAAGTTCATAAGGATCTTCACCTAAAGCAGTGTAAGCGTCATTATTTGTTAAAGTAGTCATCATCCCGTCATCAACTTGTAAACTGTTGAAAGCGACTCTGTCATTCCAAGCTGTTCTATATAAATTTATATTAGCATAAAATGAACTTGTTGCATACTTATACCCAAGTTCCAAACCAACAATCTGTTCGTTATTTGTATTTAGATTTACTACATTAGAATTACCTACAAATACATTATCATGAAAAGGTTGTCTTGAGTATACTCCTGAATTGAAAAATACACTACTGCTTCCATTAATGTCATAGCTCAATCCTAACTTACCATTATAACCATTATTCACAACTTTTTCAGAATCTTCATTTTCTTCAGTCTCATAATATAATTCATGTCTAACATGATCTTGGGTAGAAACTGCCCCTTGGAAATACGCAGAGAATGCGTCAGCAGAATATTCTACTTGACCAAATAATCCTGCATATCTGATAGTTTCTGCGTTATTGTAAGCTATTCTATCATCTCTATCTGCAAAATTAGACAATGCAGACCAAGGATTAGCATTATATTCTGTAGTAGCTGATACTCCATTAGGGAACCTAGGTGACCCTCCTTGCTCGTAACTATCTCTACCTAATAAACTAGATACTTGTCTGAAATGATCTCCATAGTACCTTCTTAAATCTGTACCAACACTAAATTTGATATTATCAGTGATATCTCTTTTATACTTTGATACTAGACCAAACCAATTATGGTTATTAACTGAAGCTCTTCTTATATATGTAGCTGATGTATCTGCAGCAGTAGCATCAAAGTTGATAAGACCTGATTCAGTTCTTACTCTTCCACCACCAATACCACCGGTTCCACCACCTCTACCGAATGATCCGTACAGTACTGTTCCTAAGGATGATTTATCGTCCATTTCCCATTCCCAGTTAAGATTCATGACTGGCTTGTGATAGTAATTTCTTCTTTCTGAGAAATATTCACCGTCATAAATACCCCAATTACCATTATATCTTGGATCAATATCTCCGTTTGAATCCTCATGGTTATAAATACTTGTAGAATACTTTTGATCATGGTACTGCGGAGCTCCAGTAATTAAGAAATTAATATTGTGATTTGCAGCTGGTTTATAACCCATAGATAAAAAGTAAGTCTGTCCTGCTCCCTGAGTTCCATGAGCCCATCCGTCTCCTGACCATGAAGATAATAATGCAGTAACAGCAAATTTGTCATCTATCAAACCAGTACTATAAGTAGCACCAATTTTTTGATAATTGTTATTTCCAACTGTAGTGAATACATTACCTCCTTTCTTATTTTCTGTTGCCTTCATTATAAAGTTCCAAGTTCCTCCTACTGAAGATATAGCTAAACTTGACGCACCTAATCCTCTTTGTATTTGAACAGCACTAGCAACATCAGTTAGACCAGACCAGTTAGACCAGTACATTTTACCGTCTTCCATTCCATTAATAGGTTGTCCGTTAAGAAGAAATGCCGTATTAACTTGAGAAAAACCTCTTGTCCATACCTGAGCATCACCATATCCGCCCGCTTGGTTAGCTACATATATAGATGGTGTAGCCTTTGCTACGTCCGGAAGTTCTACATTACCAACTGCTTTAGCTTGAATCTCAGAAGCACTAATAGTAGATACTGCTACTGGAGTTCTTCTATCTCGTACTATATCCATAACACCAGTTACTACTACTTCTTCCAATCCAGCCATACCCGCCGTTAATGAAACAACACCTAAATCCATACCTTCAGATAGATCGTATACCATAGTTTCATAACCTAGGTAGCTAATCTCTAGCATGTTGCCTCCATCTTCTGGCTTGTTCATTGAAAAATTACCATCAATATCTGTGATAGTTCCAACTGTAGAACCCTTGATAACAACAGATGCTCCAATCAGAGGATCACCGTAATCACCGTCTGTGACAGTACCTTTAATCATTTGAGCTGAAACGCTCATAGTCATTAATAGCCCGAGAGCTAGTGTAAAAAATCCTTTCATGTTTGTTTGATTTAGTTAAACTATTTTACAAATATGCCAATAATAATGAACATATATAAAAAAATCATATTAAATTAATATTAACAGATATCTAATATTTATGGTATTACAGAATCTTAGACTAAAAATTATTGGAAATAAATGACCAACAGGGCATAATAGAACTTGAAATAAAACTTAATTCAGTCTTATTGCTTTACTGGTAAAAATATTTCTGCCATCATACATCTGACACTCCCACCACCTAGCGTTTCGATAGTTTTAATCGGAATGGGAAGAACATTGGTTAACCCAGATAAAACATTTACTTGCTCTGTAGTCAATGAATCATAAGCCGTTTGGGATAGTACTAAAAAAGTCTTACCATCTGCATTGGCTACTTGCAGCATATTACCTGCGAAATCTTCCATCTGATCATAACTGATATCTACTACTAACTTACCTGTATCTTCTAATGATTGTAGTATTTCCTTTTTCTCTACTTTGTTCTTAATACTTTCTAAACATAACACACAGAAATTTACTCCTAGAGCCATCATTACATTAGTGTGGTATATATCTTTCCCTTCTCTATCTACTGATCTAAATGCAATTTTACGTGCCCCCATCAGTACTGAGTACTTTTCCAGTAATACGACATCCGTACGTGGACTCAGACAAGCGTATACTATATTATCAACTCTGTCAAACAACATACTGCCAGTACCTTCAAGGAATCTACCTTCCTCTTCATAGTAATCAAATGTATATCTCTTATTTATTTTATACTTTTCACTTAGTGTATCGATAATATCCTCTCTTCTTTCTAACCGTCTATTTTCAGCATACATTGGGTATGTTACCACTGTACCGTCATTATGAAAAGATATCCAATTATTGGGGAAAATGGCATCTGGTTTTCTTGGCTCAGCTGTATCTTGTATTACTTCGATAGTTATTCCTTTGGATCTAAGTGATGCTACCATAGAATCAAACTCTTCTATCGCCTTAGCTTTAATTACCTCATTATCATAATTTCCAGCAGTTTGAAATGCATTACTTGACGCAGTTTCTTCATTGAACTGGAAGCTTGCTGGTCTGATCATCATTATTCTATCGGTAATATGCCTCATTAGTTATGTTTTTCTTTTCTTTTTATTCTTAAATGAAAACTCCGGCCGATAGACTACCCCTTAGTTATTGGCTTAAGATCTTTATTGAAATTTACACGAAGATAGTAGACCAAGTCTTTATGTCAAACTATATATCAAATACGGTATTAATTGTTTTTTTTGATGTGCTAAGATTCAGATGCACTAAATTTCATCTCATCTGCTATTGTAGCTCCCACATAACTATCTACAAGATTATGAGCTAAATATATGGCTGGTGTCAATAAAATAGCAACAACAAACTTATAGATATAATTCATAGTTCCAATAGCCAAAACTCTAACCAATTCCCAATCAGAGCCTATCCAAAATGCAATAAGCAATACCACATAACTATCAATAAACTGCGATACTAAGGTAGACCCTGTAGCTCTTAGCCAAATCTTCTTTTCTCCTGTAACTTTTCTTATTTTCTGAAATACAATAACATCAACCACTTGACCAATCAAAAAGGCAACAGTAGAACCTATAATAATCCAAAGTCCTTGTCCCATTATTTTGCGAAAAGCAAGGTTCATATTTGATATTGAGTTAGATGTATCGCTAGCATCCACACCACTGACAGATGTCCACCACTCGTTAGGTGCGATATAGATTGCGCCATATATCATCACAAACGAAAATAATATCAATCCCACAGTCATATAAGACAAGAATTTGACTCGCTTCATTCCGAAATACTCATTAATTATGTCTGTCATGATGAAAATCACAGGCCAGAGTATCACTCCTGCTGTAAGATTGAACCCAAGTCCTTCTACTCCGAGTATCGTCAAATCAAATGGCTCAAAACCTAAGGTTATTTCTAAAGAAAATATCTTTCCTCCAATAATTTCAGCTACTAATGCTGTCGTAACAAATATGCCAGCCAATAACGTGAATAGTCTGACGCTCTTATGAGAAAGTATATTATTTACCATAAATTATTGAAGTTAAAGTATGAAATTATCAATCTTTTAATTTTTTGTTACTATTCGCATCATCATAAAAATTCATGATATCAGAAATTTATAATATTTGAATAGTTTCTCAACAAATCATGATCGTTATAAATTAAAAAAGCATGAGCGTCATGGTTAACGTTCATGATACCTGACTTTCATACCTTCTGAATAGTTTCTCAACAAATCATGATCGTTTTTTATAAATATAGTAATAGCTATTGAACACTATATCCATCTATTTAATTAATATTTGTGATAATGAAAAGTTTATACACCTTCCTACTCTTAATAATAGTAGTCTCAGCGTGTCAATCAGACTTCGATAACGCTGATTTGGACAGTTTGTTACGTAATCAAGACGTATCAAAAGAGAAGGCGCTGAAGATTATAGAAAAAGCTTATGCAGCAGTGGAATCTAGCGAATTGAAAACCAGTTTAAAGAACGAATTACGCTCTAATGTGAAGTATAACTATACTATATATCGATCTTCTAGCGAACCTGTGAAAATTACTGCTGATATATATGATGAGACTTATACTGTAAGAGCAACATACTATATATACGACTCCATACCCTACTTTATGCAAGGTACCATGCGTGATCAAGATAGAGCCTCTGGTAGATACACACATCAAGAGTTAATCACCTACTTTAATGGTAAAAAGGTAATCAAGCAACTCAAGAAGACCGCATTGAACAAAGAAAACAGGGCTAGCGATCTTTCACATATACCTAGTGTCGATATTACTGAAGACATCAAACAGCCAGATCTCGATGCTTTATTGAGGTACGAAGAAGTGAAAAGCATACTCAAAATCCAATAGATTTAGTCTGACCAATATAAGACTAAAATAAAATAGAATACAATTATGAAAATACCTATCAATCTCAAGGCTGGATCAGTAGACAAAGAGGAAAAGAAAGATGTAATTATTGGTATCGACTTAGGTACAACTAATTCTCTTGTAGCCTATGCTGATGGCGAAGAAACGTTTGTCATTAGAGATACATCAGGATCTAATGCTTTGGTACCCTCAATACTGCATTTTGGTAAAGATGGAGTAGTCGTAGGTGATATAGCTAGAGAGAAATTAATCTCTGCGCCGGAGCGAACGATATATTCAGTAAAGAGACTCATGGGAAAATCATATCAGGATCTCAGTAGTCTTAAAGATAGTGTAGGATATAATGTAATTGATCAAGATGCTGAAGCATTAGTAAAAGTAGAGATAGATGGCAAGTACTATACGCCAATAGAGCTATCCGCAGAAATACTTAAAGAGCTAAAATATAGAGTCGAAAAACATCTTAAAGCTACTGTAAGTAAAGCGGTAATAACTGTGCCTGCCTATTTCAATGATGCCCAACGACAAGCAACCAGAGATGCAGGAAAACTAGCAGGATTAGAAGTACTTCGAATCGTAAATGAACCTACAGCGGCAAGTCTTGCATATGGGATTGGATTATCAAAGGATGAAGAACAAACAATAGTGGTATATGATTTAGGTGGAGGCACATTCGATATATCTATTTTACAAATTCAAAATGGAATTTTTGAGGTATTAGCCACTCATGGCGATACACAGCTTGGCGGAGATGATTTCGATAAAGTCATCATCGACTATTGGTTATCGAAATCTGATATCTCTGCCGATGGTCTCAATAATAATAAGTCACTTGGACAAGAGTACAGAACTGAAGCAGAGCATGCTAAAAAGGCAATTAGTACTATTGGATCTTATAAAACATCTATAGCAAATAAAGAGCTTCACATAGATGCAGAGACATTCGCTTCATTATCTTATGATCTCATCGCCAAAACAATCAATGCATGTAAACTTGCAATGAAAGATGCCAAGTTATCCAATGAAGATATAGATCAAATAGTACTAGTCGGCGGGTCTACACGAATGCCTATTATCAAATCTGCAGTATCAGATTACTTTGGGCAATCTATCAATGACAGTCTCGATCCAGATGAAGTGGTGGCAATTGGTGCAGCTATCCAAGCAGATATTCTTGCTGGAAACCGTAAAGATTTATTGTTGATAGATATCACTCCATTATCAATGGGAATAGAAACTGTTGGTGGACTCATGGATGTAATCATAAGTCGTAATAGTAAAGTACCTACGCGAGCAGGAAGGCAATATACTACTAGCGTAGATGGGCAAAAAAACCTGAAAATCGCTGTTTATCAAGGTGAACGAGATCTAGTAGAACACAATCGAAAACTAGGAGAATTTAATCTAACTGACATCCCTCCAATGCCTGCAGGAATACCTAAGATTGAAATCAAATTTATCTTAGATGCTGATGGTATACTTACTGTAAAAGCAACTGAGCTAAGATCCAATGTCGAGACGCAAATGGAAATCAGATCTGCTTATGGAATTTCGGAAGAAGATATGGCAAGGATGCTTATTGATTCTCTACAAAATGCAGAGTCTGATATGCAGACTAAAGGATTACTAGAGTCTATCAATGAAGCCAATAACATTCTACTAGCGGCACAAAGATTTATTGAACAAAATAAAGATGCCTTAACTATAGAACAAATTTCTAAAATCAATCTACTAAAGGAAGATTTGTTAGCTACTACCCAAGGTGATAGCAAGGATGTTATAGAAGCATCTATGCAAGCTATGAATTTATATACCGCGCCATTAGCTCATGAAGCTCTAGATCGTAATATTGGAAAAGCTTTGAAAGAAACTAAAATGTAGAATTCATATTCAAAAGACAATATTATAATCCAGTTTAATACAAAGGGTCAATGATTGATTAATCTATATTTTACTTTCGTTTTAAAATATCAATTGATATTAATCTTCAATACATCAGTAAGAATTTAAAAGTTGGTATGATAATGTATTTGAAAATAATTTTTCAGATGATACATTCAAATTATAAGTGAGATGTTCATCATCCCAATTAGTATGAAAGATATGATCGGTACTCAAACACTTTCCAACACTTTCTAGTCCAATACAATTGGTTTCCCAATCTGGACCTAAAAATTATTCACTATTAGGACTGAACCATAAAGATGGTCCATCAAATACTATGATATACCATCTGTATCAATCTTTTCTCAAAGCTTCAAAGGCTACTTTTAAGTCATCTATAAATATCGAAACAAAAATTTAATACCAAATTATATATTTAAATTGGTTAAAAAATGCAATATATTATTTGAATATTATTTCAAATTTGTATATTGCAATAAGTATTACCTAATTATACAGTATATATGATGAAATATATTATCTCAATAATTTTCTTGTTAGTCCTCATTTTCTTTGGAATGGGAATATATACGACTTCAGTAATCTATGAATGCAAAATAACAGTAGACAAACCAGTAAAAGAGGCTTGGGCCGTATTGCAAGATGAGTCTAAAGTATCTGAATGGATTTTAGGATATCAGAGGACTGAACATATAAGTGGAACTCCAAGAACAAAAGGAGCCGTTTCCAATGTATATGTATTGGACCAAGGCGAAGAAACTGTAATGAAAGAAACGATAATGGCTGTGGAACCCAATAAACTAATGGCTATGTCTTTCGCAATGGATTTCATGGATATGAATTATGAGATGCAACTTCAAGAAAATGGCAATTCAACCATAATAAAAACAAAATCTAAAATATATGGAAATGGTATTTTAGCTAAATCAATGATTGCCTTTATGCCGAAATCAATGAAAGCCCAAGAAGAAGAAAATCTTAAAAATCTAAAAAAGATTATTGAATCAAACACAAAGAATTACTTGCAAGAACCAAAAATGAAAATGATAGAGAAATAAATTTGTTAAAAACAAACACAGTGATTTAATGCTCATTTACATTATCATTTCACATTAAACCTTTAAAATTGTCTTATAATCTAATAATACTCTTAGATTATATTGTTAAAAGATCTCTAGAAGATATTAATATTGTCAATGCTACCAATAAAGAATCTATAGATAGCATAATAAATAAAATAATTAATGTTTCTCTTTTTCATTAATTCATCTATTATTTAGACTGTAGAATATTAATTAAATTGTTTAGTGTTTTCTAAATTTACTTCAAACATTTTTAAAATTCTCAATTGAACTTTGTATTTGAACATTAAAATGATTTAGAATAAGCCACATAAGGCAACGGAACTACACCTGCAAATACTAATAATCCAAAATCAAATGAATGTTTTCTACCTAGGATTCTAATACCATGAATTCCAATATATGAGTTATTTGTGTTTTGTGAATTTTTAAAAACATAATTTTCCGTCAATAATGCAATACTATTACTTACTCTTGTCGTCCCAGAAAATACAAAAGTCACACCTAAATCATCGTCAGCAACGCCAAAGCCCATTCCAAAGGACACATTCTTATCTGAAGATCCTAAAGTGGAAACGCCATAACCCATAGTTACGTTACCCTCTCCTACCATCCCAGCCGTTAAAAATCCTCCACCAACATGCACATTTTCTTTTACTTCGAATCCTACTTTTGGTGTCAAAAAATAAATAGGCCTTCCATATACTGTACTAAAAAACTCAAGCCCTCCTCCAAAAGAAAAATTATCAGTTATTCCAACATTCACAAAATTTCCAACCAAATATACGTTATGGTAGTATCCTTTTCCCTTTTTCAAAGGTATTGCCGAAGGGCCAAAAAAATATCTTGTCGCATGAGATGATGGAAACAAGAAATCACCTTCATAAGTATATTCTTCTATTTTCTTGATCTGTATTACCTTAATCTTCAATTCTCCATTCTTAGAATTTAAGATAAGTATATCATCGTCTTGTTTAATTACATCGCCAACAAATTCCTCTCCGTTGTTCATTTTGACTGTTACTTTTCTCACGACATTTATACTATCTACAAATATTTGAGAATACATAATAGAAAAAGAAAAAGTAAATATTAATGTAAGCGCAAATTTTAAAGCTAAGTGTTTCATTTCCTGTAAATTAAATTAGTTCTAAATAGTTGATTTAATTATCATTTCTCAAATGTAAATCGATAAACATAACAAAATAGGAAATATTAAAAAATCGATTCTTAAATTAGATTATTGGTAAGATAGCTAAAATCATTAAATATTTATATCATTTTAAATATCTCTGTTCCAATCTCTGCAAACAAAAAAGTGATTTTTATAGGATGTATAAACTATTCTAAATGTCAATCGATACTCTTTATTGAGCCCAATCTAGAACATGCCAAATATCAAAAAATAGAGATAAAATTAGTACAGTGAACGATGAGATACTGATTTCTCTATCATATCAGGAAAGAACTTAAAGAAGTTATCTCTGAAGTAATCGTAATTTTCTAGTAGATCTTTTGTAGCCAGAGAAAAGTTATTGTTAAATTTAGCGCGAATATCTATCAAATCGAACACCCGTTTAATAGCTTTGGGTGAGCTACATGTCATAAGAAAATTATCAGCTAACATTTTCTCAAGTCTAATAACAATGTCTTTTGGTAGGTTATGTAAGTGCTTGTTGATGACTTCATAAATGCCATTGCAAAAATCTTGAATATCCTCTTCTGAGTATCTTTCCCACTCTAGGGACAATACGTAATCGTAAAATATATCAATCACCACTGGCGCGTATTTTCTATGATTCTCGCGAAGCTTAAGAACTGCCTCTTTTACTTTAGGATGTTCATCGGTGCAACTATCTATCAATCTATGCAATTCAAAACCTTTGTGATATTGCCCTGGTAATTCCCTCAACCTCTTGATGCTCATCATATCCACTAGCATATTACCGATGATTAGATCTTCATCACTGCAAGAAAGGTACATATGTGCAAGGTAGTTCATAGGTGCGATGTATATTTATCATATGAAAGAAGGATTTGAAATAAAACGTGAGTTATATCATAAATGTACTGAGTATATCGATCAAAGAATCGAATTAATACAAAAGAAATTGGATGATGTAGCAGAGTCTCGAAGTAATGAGACTAAAAGTAGTGCAGGTGATAAACACGAAACTGGTAGGACGATGATGCAATTAGAAGAACAGAAAGCTACCGTACAGCTTTATGCAGCGCTTGAAGTGAAGCAAATACTCAACCAATTAGATGTAGAAACGACTAATACTCATACTGGGCTCGGAAGTCTAGTAAGATGTGATACTGGAAGTTACTTTATAGCTATTAGTGCCGGGAAACTAGTGATCGAAGGAACAAAATATTATGGCATATCATTACCGTCTCCGATAGGGTTGATCCTAGCTGGCAAGAGTGTTGGAGACGAAGTGAAATATAATGGTAAGGTGATGAAAATTTTAGAGATGTGTTGATTTCATTAGTTGTATAACAAGGTTACAAATTACATTCATTGCAATAGATTTCTCCACAAGATCGAAATGAACAACACAAATAATTCATTAATTCTTTAGCTAGGCTCAGAATGACAATTGCCTTAATTCAATAAATAACGCCTCTAATTACTTCTCCACAAAATCCAATGAAACAGAATTAATACAATATCTAAGTCCTGTTGGCTTAGGTCCATCATTAAATACATGTCCTAAGTGACCTTCGCATCTGGCACATAATACTTCTGTACGAGCGTAACCCAATAGGTAGTCTGTATCTTCTAAGATTAATTCATTATAGATAGGCTGATAGTAACTTGGCCATCCCGTACCTGATTTAAATTTGGTAGTGCTCGTAAACAACGGTAGTTGACAAGCTTTACAAGTGTATACGCCTTCTTTATTATTGTTTACATGATCACCAGTAAATGCTCTCTCGGTGCCCTTCTCTCTTAGCACGTAGTATTCTTGATCCGTAAGTTCTTCCTTCCACTCTTTTTCGGATTTTTCAATCTTTGTTAGATCTATATTACTGAAGTCGACAGTAATGTTGTCTGTTGAAGCTGCAGAATTCTTTACAGGAGCTTGAGAGTTAGAATTACATGACACTATCGAAAAAGCTAAAAGCAAAATTATATATCTCATAATCTTCATAAATCAGATAGTTTATAGTTGTTATTATAATATCATGAAGGTATACAAACTTAAAGCCATTAATCATCCAAATAGTTTAGATCAATAGCAATATTCAAAGTTTTCTTAACTGCAAAGTAGTAGCTTTGAGGCATACATCATAGTAATGAAGGAAGAACGAAATATCGTAGTTATAGTTTTAGCATTTATATCCATCTATGTTATTTGGGGATCCACATATTTACTTAATAAGATTTGTGTTGCAGAGTTAGCACCGTTCTTTTTGGCTTCTATTAGATTTACGACCGCGGGGTTGCTTATTTTTTTGATTGCTAAGATACTTGGACTTGATCTCAGCATCACCAAAAAGCAAGCAATCAATTGTGCCTATGTAGGAATCCTCTTTCTCACCGTTGGTAATGGCATTGTGGTTTGGGCATTAAAGTATGTTGATAGCGGATTTGCTGCTCTCGAGATATCGGCTCAGCCACTAGTTTTGCTTGCACTAATGCGGGTATTAGAAGGAAAGAAAATACGTCCTAAGTCAATAGTCGGTTTAATACTGGGGACGATAGGTATTTATATATTAGTGAGTCAAAAATCTCTGCTCATTCAAGAGAATGCCATCTCAGGAATGGTCATGATCTTTGCTTGTATGCTATCCTGGGGATATGGAAGCTTGTTTGTAGCCAAGGCCGACTTACCTAAGAATTTTTTTATCAATACTAGCTATCAGATGTTCTTTGGTGGCTTAATGTTAATGATTGCTAGTCTTGTATTTGGAGAGAGCTGGGCACCTATTTCCGTATGGAGCGATCGTGTTATGTGCTCTATGATTATACTTATAATTTTCGGTAGTATCTTGGCTTTTACATCCTTCAATTATCTCCTTAAGATCGTCTCCCCTGAAAAAGTAGCTACTTCGACCTATATCAACCCATTAGTTGCTCTAACACTTGGCTGGTATATTCTAGATGAGCAAATTACAAATCAATCATTAGTCGCTGCAGGTGTACTTCTTACTGGCGTATACTTCATTAATACTAGCAAAGAAAAAAAATCTTCCGACGATAAAAGTATTGCATCTGTCGAAACACATTCTGCAGATACTTAATGAGTATTATTATTATATCATAAAATGATTAAAGAAGTCACTCAATGGTGCAATTACTTCGACAAAATGGAGTAATTATTAAATCTAAAACCTTTATCTATCAGCGTCATTCTTAAAATATTTGTAACCATTACTATTAGTCAATCAATTATCGATGAAAAACAATCTATTTACACTTTTATTCTCAGTTCTTTCATTTGCATCTTATAGCCAATCAGGGACAATCTTTGGATCACTTCACGACGCTAAGAATCAGCCTGTCATATACGCTAATGTATTACTTCATGCATCTTCAGATAGCAGTATGGTAAAAGTGGAGGCCACAGATGTCGACGGTAAATTCAAAATGTCAGGAATCGATGATGGCAATTACTTCCTCAAGGCTAGCTATGTAGGAATGGAAGATATCAATCAAACTAAACTCAACATAAGTAAAGGAAATACTTTAGACCTCGGGAAGATTATATTCTCGGCATCCTCTGTAAAATTAGAAACCGCAGTAATCACAGCTAAAAGAGCTCTCATAGAAGTAAAAGCGGACCGCACCGTATTCAATATAGAAGGGACTATCAATAGTGCCGGCGAAAACGGACTATCTCTCATGAGAAAGGCCCCTGGTGTATTAGTAGATAATAATGACAATATATCTGTACTTAGCAGATCAGGAGTGCTCATATATCTTGACGGTAAGAGATTACCGCTAGCAGGAGAAGACCTGGCTAACTACTTACAAGGTATTCCTGCTGAGCAAATCGATAAAATCGATATCATCACTAACCCTGGAGCGAGATACGAAGCGGAAGGAAATGCTGGCATTATAGATATCAGACTTAAAAAAGATAAAAGCCACGGAGCCAATGGTACAGTAAGTGGTTCATTTGGAATGGGAGAATTACCAAAATATAATGGGAGCTTATCTGGTAACTATCGTAATAGCAAAGTAAATGCCTTCGGTACATTAGGAGCTATGAATAATGAAAATTTCAATACCCTCAATTTTAAAAATTTCCAGAACAAACTAATCATTGATGAGAAGAACAGGTCAGAAAACACTACTCGTAATGTCAATTATAGATTAGGGACTGATTATTACGTAGCTGACGGCCATATTCTAGGTTTCTTAGTGACAGGCCGAAATGGTGAAACTACGGGTAGGGGAAACAATAGAAGTGAAATATCCGCTGACAGTGTAGTTACACAAATTGATAGTGTACTTATAGCTAATAATCAAACCGATAGAACAGTAAGTCAGTATACCGCAAACACTAACTATCGTTATCAAAAAAATAACAACACATTCAATATTGATCTCGATTTTGGTAGATTCAATAATGATGGAAAGACAAACCAACCTAATGAATACTTTACTGAAGATGGAATACCTCTAAGTAGTGTTATCACTTCATATACAACACCCAGAGTTATCGATATCTATACAGGAAAAATAGATTACGAAACAGAAGCATTAGGAGGAAAGATCGGAATCGGTTCTAAGTATGGAGTCGTATCTAGTGACAATACATTTCTATTCAACGATGTGATAGATGGTGAGGAGATCCAAAATAATCTCCGATCTAATCAGTTTGACTATAACGAAACGGTTATCGCTGGATATGTAAGCTATAATAGATCACTCAGTGACAAAGTGTCAATCTCGACAGGAGTAAGAGTAGAGAATACAGACTCCAAAGGTGAGCTTATGGCTTTCATTCCAGAACTGCAAGAGGCTCCTGTAGACACTAACTATACCAACCTATTCCCTACGTTGGGAATAAGCTTCCAATATGCTCCTATGCATTCATTCTCAGCCAACTATGGTCGAAGAATCAATAGACCTGACTACAACGTACTTAATCCCTTCAAAGAGCAAAAAAGTATTTTATCGTTCTCAAAAGGAAATCCATTTCTAAGACCTGAGATTGTTAACAATGTAGAAATGGGATACACTTACAACTACAGATACAATTTCAAAATAGCATATAGCCGAACTACAGATCAGATTACAAGGCTCATAGGTCCTGATGAAGAAGATGAAAAGGCAGGATTTATCAATTATGATAATCTAGCTACACAGACTGTATGGAGTGCTAACCTAAGCCTACCATTTCAGTTTACTAGCAAGTGGAATGCATTCTTTAATTTAAGTTCTGGATACACTGATAATCAAGCAGAATATCCTAATGGTGCTATCGTGGATGTACAGGCAATGACTTACAATATATATACTCAGCAAACTTATACATTACCAGGTGGGATTACAGGAGAAGTATCAGGATATTTCAATGGTCCTGGAGTTTGGGGGGGAGTATTCTTATATGACGAAAGCTGGAGTCTTAATCTTGGATTACAGAAAAAATTCTTAAACAACAATCTGAACGTAAAACTAAGTGCTAATGACTTATTCTATGAATCTGGTTGGGAAGGACAATCAGAATTTGATGGCCTGACATCTGTAGGATCTGGTAACTATGATAGTCGTAAAGTAACTTTAAGTGCTAGTTACAAATTTGGAAACAACAATGTAAAATCTAGTAAGCGTAAGACTGGTATCGAAGATGAGAGTAACCGTGTAGGAAGGTAAATAAAAGAATAAGAGCAAGTGTCAAGTTTAAAAGAGATAGACTTTGAGATAGACCTTCGGTCTCTAGATTTGAGACTTCAGACTTTCAGAGGTTAGCTATTTTATCTTTATCATTTAAGGTAAATAAGTATAGGTCCACGATTTAGTTTAAACTTCATCTTAGACTTAAGCTTAAACTTATTTGTCCTCCTCTTTCTTTGCAGAAATCAAAGACCATAAAAAATTCAACAATCATTTAATCTTTTCCATATGACTAGTGTGATTTATTCGCTCGTTCCAATAAAAATACAGAAATAAAACCAACTATCACGGCTACTATAGTCACAATAGTCAACGGATCCCTCATTTCATAGGCCACAGGCAATACATTTACTTCTGACAATATTTTAAAACTATCAGATGGAAGATCAAGTGCATCTTTCGATTCAAATAGCTTAGTCACGACCCCACTTTCTTTGTCCATTACTTCTGTGACATTTCTCCAAGGCCAGATCTTGTTGAGCGAGCCTAGCATAAAACCTGTTAAAACTGCGAACGTAGTATACTTATACTCTTTGAGTAGCCATGTCAATACTCTACTAAATCCTGTAAGTCCTACTAAGCATCCCATGGCAAACGCAAATAAAATCGTAAGGCTCGCCATATCTTGCTTCTCTAAGAGTGATTTAAGAGATGGTACAATGATCGTGTACATACCCATAAGCAATAACATAAAACTGCCTGAGATCCCAGGCAGTATCAATGCTGATATTGCGATGGTTCCCGCTAAAAACACCATCAAAAGGTTATCACTTCCTTCCGTTGGTGTAATGATTGTAATACCAAAAGCGATTACAAAACCTATTATCAATCCGATCCATTTACTTGCATCCCACTTGGGTATTTGCTTACCGATATATATACTCGATGCGACAATTAACCCAAAGAAGAAACCCCAAACAGGAGTCGGATATTCTTCCAACAAATAAGTCACACCAAATATTCCTATGACTATACCTACTAACATTCCACCCATTAACATCGCCAAGAAATTGCCGTCGATAGCATAATATACTCCTTTGAAGCCATCACTTTTAAACGTTCCGATGAGAGATGAATTTACTCCTTTAATACAATTTAGAAGTCGTTCATAAATACCCGTAATAAAAGCAATAGTTCCACCAGATACGCCAGGTATTACTTCTGCAACACCAATTGCTGCTCCTTTCAATATGGTTGATATCATTGTTTATTTTATAATGTATAATTACTTCGATTCTACTTCTGTAACAACAATTGTTTTTGCATACATATCGCCTAAGCGTTGTCTTTTTTCATCGCTTCTGTCTGCTAATATTGTCAGTATATCAAAGACAAATAAGTCTATCAGATCCAATGATCTCATTTAAAAGATTTCATAGGTTCTGTATTTATTTCGAAACAACTCTAAAATCAAAAAAAATATAGTTAAGCCTTATTTTAATTACTTCCTCTCTCATCGTGACTCCCTGTGCCGAGATTACTATTTCGTTTTATTTCTTCTATAGGTTTGTAATCTTCATCGGCCCAAGAGTTGATATCTGGCTGACCAGCACTGACCCATGCAGAATACCATACTGACGATATTGCTCTAATAGAACCTTGCATTCTCATCTCCACCATATCTCCCATGGCTTCGTGATATGCAGTAGCATACTCTTCGCATTCGATACGTACGGTACGGCTTAATCTCTCGTCATAGCAATATTGACGATCTGGCGGAAAGCTTTGGCTTAGACGCTTCTCGATGCTCAATACGCTATCTAATAGTTCGTGACTTTCAGTTATAATATTCCAAAAATATTTCCTCGGTTGCTCTATATAATCAGCTGATCCTACAAAAAAATCATACTTCTCTTCTGCAAATAATTCTGGCAATCTACTTTCCCAAAATGCATGTATCCCCACTTGATCTGTGAGTTGCCCATTGTAATTGACTGTGGTATGTAAAGGAACATGACTATCAGCTATGTAATGACCATAATCTGCCGACAGTCTCAATACCTTCTCTGGATTTTCATCTATGAAAGCCTTTCGCAACTGAAAAAACATAGACTCTAGATGATAAGGTAATATTCCTTGATGACTAAACTGATCAACGAACCGCAGCACTTTATTTCCTGAAGCAAACTTATCTGTTTCAAAAATTTCATCATATACCTGACCTTCTACAATCCACTCATCTTCGTAATATTGAGTTTTAAAGTGTGCTTTGAAGAAATTCTCAAATGCCACGGTTTTAATCGAATGCCATACTTGATCACCATTCATTATTGCAATCGACGGATCAAATCTGTCCTCTTCATTTACTACTGTATTTAGGGATAGATTTGTAGTATCAAGAGTAGTCAGGTCAATCAATTGCAGCTGACCGTACTTCATTAGAGCATCATCAAACTGTCTAGGAACTTCAAGAAAAGGAATCTTACCCCAATGATCAATATCAATATAATGTCTAACCGCTTCATACTTAGTTGCATATCTGCGCTTATCAGCATCGACAGCATGTTCAGTGATATACTCAATATTTTTTTTGTAGAATCCGATCATCTCTTGCGGAAGTGCGAACACCGCCATTCTATTGATCTTTTTATGACCATAGAAGCCCCAAACTACCTTTTCTGTATGTGCAGATGATAATACCATCGCTAATACAACGATGGTAACAAATATAGTATATCTAGCTATTTTCAAATTCTAAAATTCTAATTGAATTAAGTTTTTCATTAATAGAAGTACTCGTAAGATCGTAAAAGATCTTTGAATAGACGTTGCTGAAGTACTAGAAAATCTCCAGTCTCCTCGTTAGTCACAAAATATCGCTCTACTTGCTCTAACTCTTTCACATCAGAAATATTGACATCAGGATCCAATACATCTCTAAATGGTATCATCTTATACTTCATCTGTTTTCCATCTTTCAGAGCGACGTCAAATGTCACAAAATGAAGCAAATTAGAGATGCTATCCTTCTTTACATTTCTATTATCGTATCCTTCTGCAATTACATTTTTAAACGAGTGAAGATAAGCTTCAACCTTTGCCTTATTCAATGATTTATTGATAGCTGGCGTCAGTTGGTCTCCTGGAGTTAGGCTATATTGCCCTTCGTCTTGAGTGAGGACAAATGATGCACTCGGACGCTTTGGAAATCCCACTTTCACCGTACTGATTTCGCTTGCATCATTATCAAAGATAGTTTTGTCTTTCCAGTTTTCGATATGGTAATTAAACCTATCACGAATAGTACCATCAAAGCCTTTGATATTCATCGCATAAGGTTGATTATCTCCATCTAGCAAAAAGTAAGTTGCATCATTTTGTGCAGAATTAGCTCCTATTGTATAGCCTTTGATCTTGTTCCCAGATTTATCGAAAGCTTCAACATGGATACCTATTTTTTTCATATCACTAACAATAGTGGTGTAATGAGTCTTGTACGGAATAAAGATCATATCTATCTTAGACATCGTGTTGAGTAGGTGACTCATAGTATGAGGACTAGCATAATATTTACCATTGATCTTCCATTTTTGTCCTTCTCTTGTGAAATCGAGATTATTGTTAGACTTACGTGTAATCAGTACACGATCGACTTCTTCCTTATCGATGGTAAATTTCACTCCAGTACTGTTGAGTGTACTTTGAGTCTCCGGGTTAGATTGCATCAGATAGTAAGCAAAACAGCCCAGTATGATAAGACCTATAAGTAAGCCTAATGTATTTTTCATGTTTCTTAATATTACTTTAATAATCTACAAAGGCATTGTCGTGAATGAATATGATAATCCTCCTTATATTTAATAAGAAGCCATTTTAACTATCAAATTAATTTTTACTGTATTTTATTTTCCGTAGATAGTTATATACTAAGCCAAAGAGAATTATAAACAGTAACGGTAATCCGATATTAATTAGCTGCCACATCGTCTGCTCCTCACGGACTTTTGGTCCATTCAATAGTCTAAGTTTAACTTCTCTATTACGAGCCTCGAGAACTCCACCTTCAGAAATCATGTACTCTATAGTATTTATTATAAAATCTTGATTCCCCTGAAAGATGTTTTGTCCTTGAGGTAAATAAGGATTATATCCCATCGGATAAGACTCTTGTGTACGTTCGTTGAACCAGTTAGCAGCAAAATCAGAATCTGATACGATCAACTGCTTAGTAGGCACACTTACTGCCCTAAATGGTTGATTGATAGACTCCAAGGTTTTCTTAAATGACTCGTCTACCCTATTTTCAAATAATGAAGGAAACTGACCTTCAAGCATCAATGCCACTGGTTGTCTTCCTTTGTTGAACTTTGACGGATCAGGCTCAATCTTCAATATTTCGAAATTGAGTCTGACAGGATTCATCTGATATCTACTGTATTGCGAACTCGCTAGTAACACTGTCTTTTGAACATGTGTCTTGGTTTGGATTGTATCGATAGTACTAGGCCAATACATATTCACACGATCCAAATTTTTGACAATAGGATGTGTGGATGCTGGAGCTGCGAGCGGATGATAAAACCAAGGAAATAATTGCGTCTGAGGTCTACCTCCAGACTGGCCTATGACCTGAGGTATGGCCGTACTCTGTAAATCGAGTACAAAGTTAGGCTGTATTCTAGCTCCATACTTAAACCACATATCATCCAAGCCTAATGGATACTCCTTGGGTACATAAAATTTATACTTCTGGATACTATCCAAATGAGCGTCCATCTTATCAATCAGCCAGATGATCTTTCCACCATTCATAACATATTGATCGAGTTTAAATTGATTCTTAAGGCTAAACTCTTTGGTCGGTCTAGCTACGATTACCAAATCAGCCTCTTGACCAATAGAGGTAATACTATCGAGCGGTAAATCACCGATGTTATAGAATCTGCTCAACTCATTCTTGAGACTCGTCCTGTATTTAGGTTCTAGTTCTCCTTGTCCAGAAGTAAATACTATATTACCCTGATTCCTAGCTGTAATCTTTTGTATCGCATTAGCTAGTTTGTATTCCAATAGAGATACCGACTTATTGAGCATTGACTCTTCGTCTTCTGGTCCGCTAGCCGTTTCTAGTAAATTGACGATTACTTCTCTATCTCCATACTGTACTAAGGCATACGGAAATACCAGTTTCTGTACTTTCTCCTTTCCTTCAAAGTATGTCAATGATCGCCCCACAACACCCAACTCCGCTAAAGATCTTATTCTATTATTGACATTATCCATATCACCTTCAGTAGGATCTTCAAAGACGTAGTCTATATCAGAGTTTTCATCTCTAAATTCACCTACCATTTCTCTGGTCGCTTGCTGCAATCTCTTGAAACTCGCAGGAAACTTACCTTCAAGTAGCACTTTTATAATGATACGATCCTCTACCTCATATAGTAAATTTGTAGTGGATTCAGCTAATGTAAATCGTTTCTCTTCAGTAAGATCTATATAGCTATGTACATAACCAGCTATAATATTTATGACAATAAGTATAGCCGCTATTATGATTAATTTGATATAATTCCCAACGTTTTTCATCCTCTTCTCTGCTTTAGACTGTACATCGTAAGTACGATAAAAAAGAAGATCACCGTCAAGAAGTAGACTACAGATCGACTGTCTATTACTCCTTTACTCAATGCTGCATAATGATATGAAATACCCATTTTTTGGATTGTATAATCCAATGATCCGACAAATATCGGCAGATTACTCAAAAATCCAAATGCGAAATAGCAAATGAAACAGAGGAATGCAGCTAATATGAATGATACAATCTGATTATTAGTGATACTAGAGACAAATATTCCTATAGCGACAAAAACTGCTGCCAAAAAGAATAAGCCAATATATGAGCCCATAATACCACCACTATCTAGATTGCCTTCTGGATAACCGAGTTTGTATACCGAGTAGTAGTATATCGCAGTGGGCAGTAATGCAAATAGCACTAAAGTAAGATTGGCCAGAAACTTAGCGCCAACAATCTCTAACTCGGATATGGGCTTGGTAGATAAAAACTCTATCGTACCCGTTTGTCTCTCTTCAGCAAATGATCGCATCGTAGTCGCTGGAATCAAAAACAGAAATACTAGAGGTGCCAATGTGAATAATTGGTCAAGCGTAGCATAATTGTAAGACAAAACACTCGTATCAGGAATAACCCACATGAATAAGCCCACCATCATCAAGAATACGATAATCACTATATATGCGATCAATGAGCTTAAAAAGCTATTTATTTCTTTTCTATAGACACTATACATCGGCATTTTGCTTTTTGGTCAATTGCTGGAATATGTATTCTACGTTCTTTTGTTCTCTGCGCATCTCTAATATCACCCAATTTTGTTGAGTCGCCAAATGAAATATATTTGGACGAATATCTGTTACATTATTAGCTCCGATTACATATTCAGTTGGAGATACTCGAGTCACTGAGTTTACTCCATTGATCGACTCTAAGGCACTCGCATCGTACTTTTTATCCAATTCGAGGTAAATTACATCTTCGCCCTTAAGCCTTTTCTGTAACATATCTATTGGATCGTCAGCCACGAGCTTACCTTCATTGATAATGATCACACGATCGCATAGGGCCTGTACTTCCTGCATAATATGAGTAGAGAATATCACTGTCTTAGTTTCCCCAAGTTTCTTGATCAATGCTCTAATCTCTATCAGCTGATTCATATCGAGACCTGAAGTAGGCTCATCGAGTATAATGACATCTGGATCATGAAGAAGTGCTTGAGCTAGTCCTACTCTCTGCCTATATCCCTTGGAAATAGACGATATGAGCTTATGTTGCTCTTTTTGAAGACCCGTAGTCTCAATGAGTTCAACAATCCTATTCTGAGCATTATCTACCTTATGTATCCTAGCGACAAACTGTAAGTATTCCTTAATATACATATCCTTATACAGCGGATTATGCTCTGGCAAATAGCCTATATGATGCCTTACATCCATCTGATCTTTGATGACATCATGTCCACATACAGTGGCTGTACCAGACGTAGGCTGCAGATAGGTCGTAATCATCTTCATTGTGGTAGACTTCCCTGCGCCGTTGGGACCTAGAAAACCTAATATCTCACCTGGCTTGACCTCAAAACTGAGATCGTCCACAACGCGTTGATCACCAAAGGTTTTAGTTAGATTAGATACTATTACTGACATGTATTATCGAGTATAATTAATAAGAGCACGAAGATATGGAATAAATGGTAATATGTATCAGTGATTAATTAAGGAACAAAAGACTTTTAAGCAAAACAACAACTACTCAATTCCTCAAAAATTAATATTTACTACATCTGCAAATACATCTGCTAAACTTGCTATCTCTTTGATTTTAAAAAATATAACAATATATAATGGCCTTGCTTAAATTTAAGAACATAATCGAGCACTTCCATTATCATCTCAGACAAATCGTAGTGGTCAACAAGGTATTGGATACTCAAGACGATTTTTGATCCGTCTTTGGAGCTAATAAATAAATATTAATAATGTGAACAAGAACGATAACGACAATTCAGATTTTCACACATAAATAGAAAAAGTCTAATACATAACATTACAAATCCTTCACAAAGTACGCGTCGCATCCACTGTGGCCTGTTGCTCCCATATTTTTAATCAATTTCTTGAATCCATTTTTATGATAGAGATGATTCGCGGCTTCCATGACTTCTAGAGTCTCTAAATAGCATTGGTTATATCCACAATCTCGCGCTGCTTCGATACAAGTATCAATCATCAGCTGGCCCAATCCCTTACCTCGAAGTTCTTTTAAAAAATACATTTTTTTCAGTTCACAAATTGTAGCAATTCCACCAGATAATGGACCGATACCACCGCAGCCATATAGCACATTCTCTTGATCAGATATCACAAAAAAAGCAGATTGATCATTTGTAAATGCCTCGTACATAGACTGCACTTCTAAGTCGCTACTGCTATACCCTTCTCCGATGCAACCGAAATCAGCCATCACCGAGAGTACTATACCTCTGACTTTATCATTATCAGATGAAGCAATTCTTCTAATGCTAAAATTAGATTTAGAAGTATCCATTGACATTTGCTAAGATTCTATTGTACGCATCCGAGTTATCCGTTCTATCAAATATATTACCTGTGATTACTTCAAATAAAGAAATGTATCGATCTGTAATCTCATCTACAAATTCATCTGGCATATCAGGCATTAACTGCCCCTCTAAGCCCTGAAACCCGTTAGACATTAGCCATTCTCTTACAAACTCTTTGGATAGTTGCACTTGCTCTTGGTCTGCGTCTTGTCTATCTTGAAATCCATCAGCATGGAAATATCTCGAGCTATCTGGTGTATGTATTTCATCAATCAATATGATTTCACCATTGTACATTCCAAATTCATACTTAGTATCAACCAAGATCAATCCTCGCTTTGCCGCCATCTCTGTCCCTCTCTGGAATAGTGCTCTAGTATAATTAGATAAGGTAATATATTGATCGTGGGATACTATACCTTGTCTTAAGATATCGATTGCTGCAATATCTTCATCGTGTCCTTCATCTGCTTTAGTAGCAGGCGTGATAATCGGTTCTGGCAGTCTATCGTTTTGTTTCAGACCATCTGGAAGCTTTACTCCGCACAACTCTCTACCTCCAGCTTTGTATGTTCTCCATGCGTAACCTGCAAGATATCCTCTGATTACCATCTCCAATTTGATGGGTTCACAAGCTTTACCTATGGCCACACTCGGGTCTGGAATGGCTTCTAACCAATTAGGCACGATATCTCTAGTCGCCTCTAAAAAGTGAGTAGCAATCTGATTGAGCACCTGCCCTTTGTATGGAATAGCTCTAGGCAGTATATGATCAAATGCAGAGATTCGATCTGTAGCTACCATTACAAGCTTATCATGCACCTTGTATACATCTCTTACTTTGCCGTTATAAACTGATACTTGACCATCGAATTGAAAGTCTGTGTCTTTTAATACTTTTCTCACAATGGAATATTAGTTAGAATAAAATGAATATAACTTGTACACAAAAATACATCTCAAATTATAAGACTTCTAATAATACTGCAAGAAATAAACTTTGAAATAATGAATCTAGTATACCACAATCGGAATCCTACATATTGATAATAGAATTACGATCTATTATAATGTCTTTGATCTCTTTGAGTACAGCATACTCTTCAGGCATTACCTTTTTTACCGTATCCTTGAAGCTAACGAATGCACCTTTATCAGATGTAGGCACCACTTGCTTAATTTTACGCTTCACTCGCTTTACATCGTGCTTGATGATACCTCTGATAGATGGTATATCATGCCAATCTCCTTCGATTGCAATCGTACGTGCTGCTTGCTGAGCACCACTATTAGTATGATCGAGCATTATACCATTTCTAGTATACTTCGCCGTATCAATTTGCATCTCACCATCAGGAATCTTCCATGCTTGTGGATCTTCGTCTAGATCGGCATTAATCAAAAAGAATTCTAGCCCTTTCTCGTGAAAACGGTATACTACTACTCTAGCTAAATCTAAAACGCTCATTATACTGACAATTTTGAAATTAAATATATAACATAAACAGCTAATCACTGCAAAGGATTTAATAATAAATGTATTAAAATAAAATGTTATGTGTGTGATGAACAATTAGGGGTTAATAGTTTGAAGATATTCGTTGACTTAAAGCTATCAAAATATCTAAAAAGAAAACTACAAATTCCAAAACACTAACTCATTCCAACTGAGCTTTTAATCAATACCTTAGATACAGCTTACTAACTTGCTTACATCTTGTGGAAAAACTAAAATCTATTTTTGTGGCATTCCCTAAAAATATTACCCGAGGTAACTTTTTAACGCATTCTTATTGACCGACTTACGAAGCCTTCTGATAGCACGTTCTCTAATCTGTCTTACACGCTCTCTAGTAAGGCCGTACATATCTCCTATTTCCTCCAAGGTAGCGGCTGTCTTACCATTAAGGCCATAACATGACGACAGCACTTCTACCTCTCTAGGAGATAGCTGCGATAGACCCAATGCTATTTCCTTTTGAAGAGATTCATCCATGAGCGACATATCAGGACGACCATCTTCGTCATCTACGAATAAGTCCAATATTGTAGCTTCACTATCCTCCGCTACTGGAGCATCAGTCGAAAAGTGACGTCTTCCACCGGCCATCATTTTTGCTACTTCTTCCACCTTTAAATCTAATAGATCGGCCAACTCAGCTTCTGATGGTTCTCTTTCATACTCTTGATTAAAATTAGTTACTGCAGCATTGAGCTTGTTGTAAGTATTTACCTTATTTATTGGTAGCCTTACTAATCGACTATATTCTACTATAGCCGCCAATATAGATTGTCGGATCCACCAAACGGCGTATGAAATAAATTTAAACCCTTTAGTTTCATCAAAACGTTTGGCCGCTTTGAGCAGTCCTACATTTCCCTCATTAATTAAATCTGGAAGCGATAAACCTTGGTTTTGGTATTGCTTAGCTACAGATACTACGAAACGTAGATTGGCGCTAGTAAGCTCCTCTAATGCTTTTTGACTACCGTTCCTAATCAGCACTGCCAACTCAGCCTCACGATTACCCGTTAGTAAGTCTATTTTACTGATATCATTGAGATATTTATCAAGAGCCACGCTCTCTCTAACTGTAATCCGTTTTGTAATTTTTAGCTGGCGCATACCGGTTAAAATATCTTGTACAATCATTACAACTCTAAAGGGTAAAAAGTTCTATACATTACTCCGATTCCTCATAATACTATCATAATACTTGATAACGACGAAATTGAAGTTTGAAAACAATAAAAACTTGTTGATCGCTTATCAGCATAATGCCAATTTATTCCTTTCGATTTTACTTCTTCGTTATTGATGGTAAAATGAGTCGTTTTGTGAATACCTCTTCTGGATATTAGCATATAAACAAAGGGTTTCCCACATAATGTGAGAAACCCTTATATAAATCTATGAAGTGCTTTTGAACAGCACTCAGATATAATTTAGTTACGCTCTGGCTTAGGCATAAGAACCTTTCTAGATAGTCTCATTTTACCAGATCTTTCATCTATTCCGATGATTTTCACCTTAATAGATTGACCTTCACTCAATACATCACCTACGTTTTCTACTCTTTCCCAAGAAATCTCAGATACGTGTAGAAGTCCAGATTTACTACCAAACTTAACGAATGCTCCGTAAGGCATAATAGAGTCTACCGTAGCGTCATACTCGTCACCTACAGAAGGTACGAATGTAATTTTTTCGATCTGCTCTTTCGCTGACTGTAATCCTACTGCATCTGTACTTGCGATAGATACTACACCTTTATCATCTACTTCTTCGATATTGATTACAGTACCTGTAGAAGCTTGCATCTCTTGAATTACTTTTCCTCCAGGTCCTATGACCGCACCGATAAAGCTCTTATCTATAATGATCTCAACCATACGCGGTGCGTGTGGCTTAAGGTCTTCGTTAGCTTTAGTTAATGTCTTAGCCATCTCACCTAGTATATGTAGTCTACCCGCTTTCGCTTGATCAAGAGCCGCAGTAAGCGTCTCATATGGAAGACCATCTACTTTGATATCCATCTGACATGCCGTTATACCTTTATCAGTACCCGTCACTTTGAAATCCATATCACCTAATGCATCTTCGTCACCGAGGATATCTGAGAGAATGATGTTACGTGTTCCGTCAGAAATCATACCCATAGCAATACCAGAAACTGGCGCTTTGATAGCGATACCTGCATCCATAAGTGCTAAAGAACCAGCACAAACAGTTGCCATAGAAGAACTACCATTAGACTCAAGAATATCAGATACGATACGTATCGTATATGGGTTTTCGTCTGGCAATACTTTCTTCAATGATCTACTAGCAAGATTGGCATGTCCCACTTCTCTTCGTCCAGGTCCTCTCATGGGCTTGATCTCACCAACTGACAATGCTGGGAAGTTATAGTGAAGCATAAATTTTTCATACGTTTGTGCTAATGCAGTATCTTCCATTTTTTTATCCAGCTTAGTACCTAGAGTCAGTGATGCTAATGCTTGGGTTTCACCTCTATTGAAGATTGCAGATCCGTGAGCAGCAGGTAGATAATCTACTTCTGTCCAGATAGGTCTTACTTGATCCGTAGCTCTACCATCTAATCTTACTTTCTCAGACATCACTACTTCTCTTAACGTTGCTTTTTTGTGCTTGTCAAAATAAGCGCTAATGAAGCTACCGTGTTCAGCCATCCATTCGTCTCCCTTTTCAGCTGCTGCTTCTTTAAGTTCTGATTTGATCGCTTTCAACGCATCTTTACGTGTCACCTTATCCATAGCACCATGTGCTACAGCTATTATTTTATCCGTAGTTACTTCTTTGACTAGTGCGAAAGCTTCATCACTTGATGGCGCTTCAGGAAGTACTCTTTTTACTGTTGCTGCCTCTCCTACTAGCTGAGCTAGTTCGAGTTGCGCTTTACATTGTACTTTGATCGCTTCGTGTCCTACCTTGATTGCTTCGATAAGATCGGCTTCTTGACATTCATTAGCTTCACCTTCTACCATCATCACATTGTCCATTGTTGCCGCTACGATGATTTCTAGTTCTGCACTTTCTAATGCTTCTTTTTCTGGGTTGACCACATACTCACCGTTGATTTTCGCTACTCTTACTTCAGAGATAGGTCCATTCCAATTGATATCAGAAACTACGATCGCCGCTGAAGCTGCAAGAGCTGCATAAGCATCAGGAAGGTTTCTTTGATCAGAAGAATGAAGTGTTAAGATCACTTGAGTATCATGCATATATCCATCTGGAAATAGAGGTCTAATTGCTCTATCTACTAATCTAGATATAAGGATCTCATAATCGTTGAGTCGTGTCTCTCTACGGAAGAAGTTACCTGGGATACGTCCCACAGCAGCGTACTTCTCTTGATAATCTACGGATAGAGGGAAGAATGCAGCATTCTCTCTCGGTTCGTAAGCTGATACTATAGTTGCCAGTATCATAGTGTCTTCGATTCTAACTACTACGGAGCCATGTGCCTGTGTAGCCAGTTTTCCTGTTTCGATTGTTACTTCCTTACCATCAGGAAGGTTAAATGAAACAGAAGTAGGTATTTTTTTACCCATAATTTGTTTGAATTGTGTTTGTGTAACCTAGAACTTTTGTAAAGTCTTCTGTTTAGATCATGTTAAAGAATAACAACCCTTTGCTGTTATAAAAGACACTTCGAAATGAAGTATAAAATGATGCTAAACCCGCATTACAAAAGACCTCTAGAAATTTTATATTTATAATAGTTGTCTTTTCAATATTGGTAGAAAATGCTTGCAAAAGTGGCATTTTCGATCGGAAAGTCTAATAACGTATCTCCGAAAAGAATAAGTATAAAAACAGACTTGCCAAATAAATTGAAGCTTCGAAAAGCCTTAAACCACAAAAATAACATTATATATCGCAGATTATATTAATATGTAATGTAATTGTAGCGCTAAATATTATGAAATTAGCTAAAGAAGAAGAGGCATCTCCAAAAATGAAGATACCTCTATAAACTCTTAAAATAAGTCAAAGCTTACTTTCTAATACCAAGCTTAACGATGAGGTCTCTATATTTTGTAATGTCTTTCTTTGCTAGATAGTCTAACAATCTCTTTCTTTTACCCACTAATGTAAGTAGCGCTCTTCTTGAAGAGTGATCTTTGTGGTTTTTGTGTAAATGTGCTGAAAGTTCTTTGATTCTGAATGTGAATAATGCTGCTTGACCTTCTGTAGATCCAGTGTTTTTAGCACTTCCACCGTACTCAGCGAAAATTTCATCCAACTTTCCTTCTGTCTTGTAAGTAGGCATAATGTGTTATAATTTATAAAGTTACCAAATGGACGATCTCATGGATACGTCGTTAGCGGCCGCAAATATAATACTTTTTCTTATTCTTTTCTGATTTGCATTGATCATGATGGAAGACAGAAGAGTAGACTAATGGATTTAAAATACCCTTTCTATTCATTTTTGTGTATTATTCATTGTTGCAAACACTTGATTATACTACCTTTAAGAATTAAATTAATATACTCCCATGTCTATTCGACTATTAAGTTTAGCTATTTGTTACTTATGGTGCTGTTCTGTTTCATATGGCCAAAGCATCCGCATCAACGAAGTACAGGCATCCAATACCGTGTACCAAGACGAAGATGGTGATACCCCAGATTGGATAGAACTCCATAATCTATCTACTGAAGCCATCAATCTAGAAGGATGGTCTTTGACAGATAAGATAGGTAATGAGCCGTATTGGACATTCACCAATAAGATTTTAAATAGTGGCGCATATGAATATCTATGGGCCTCAGGCAAGAATAGAATAAGTGCTGGATCAGCTAGATCATTGGTTAGAGAGGATGATATATTTCGTTACATCGCACCTACTCAAAATCAAGGAAACGGCTGGAAAAAAACTGGTTACAATGATAGCAATTGGGATCAGGGGCAAGGTGGATTTGGTTATGGTGATGGTGATGATGTTACAAATGTGTCATTTGGAACTAGATCTGTTTTTGTAAGAAAAACATTCAATATAGAGAATGTAAACGCCATCACTAATCTCTATCTAGACATAGACTTCGATGATGCTTTTGTGGCATTTATAAATGGTGTAGAAATCACTAGAGACAATATAGACGGAGCTGCTCCTAACTATCTCTCATTAGCCAATACTGATAAAGAAGCTAAAATTTATACCGGTGGTGATCCGGACCACTATGACCTAATGGACTTCCTAGATCTGTTACAAGATGGGGAGAATGTACTAGCCATACAAGTGCATAATAATGTGACTAGCTCTTCGGACTTGACCTTGAGACCATTTCTTACGGCAAGATACAATACTACTACTCAAGACGGATCAGAGGTACATCCCTTACTTAAATATCGTACCTCCAGATTACATACAGACTTTAAGGTATCTTCAGAATCAGAAACGATATATGTCATAGAACCCAATGGAAATATTCACGATAGTATAGTCATTGCCAACCTTCCTACTGAGATATCGTTTGGGTACACACCTTTCGGGAATTTAAGATATTTTAATATAACTACTCCTGATGAGATCAATTCGAGCTTAGGTTACCAAGGAGTATTAAATGGCGAAATACTATTTTCTAATAACGGTGGACAAGTCGATGCACTCACGTTAGCGTTGAGTACTTCTGAACCTTTTACTTCTATTCGATATACTACAGACTCTACTATTCCTGATGCTACCTCTACACTTCACACCACACCTATCAATATCTCTTCTAGTACAACTATCAGAGCTAGACTATTTCGTGATGGATACCTCCCTTCCAAAGTCGCCAGCCGTAATTATATAATAGATGAAGATCATTTGCTACCAGTAGTAAGTTTGATTACCGATCCAAAAAATCTATTTGATGAAGAAGATGGTATTTATGCCTATGGCAATAATTTCACTAATGAATTTCCATTTTTTGGCGCCAACTTTTGGAAGGATGAGGAGAAACCTATTCATATAAGCTACTATGGTATGGATAATGAATTAAAAGTAGCACTTAACGGTGGAGTGAAAATATTTGGTGGATGGAGTCGTGCAAATGATCAGCGATCTTTGTCTCTATTCGCCAGAAAAAAATATGGTCTCAGTGATATCAAATATCCAATATTTGAAGAAAGAAGTTACCAGTCTTATGGATCGATAGTACTCCGTAACGCAGGCAATGACAATCTAGTCTCTAACATGCGTGATATCATAACTCACGAATTGATCAAAGACTTAGATTTAGAATCGCAAGCATACCAAAGTGTAGTTACATACATCAATAAAGAATATTGGGGAATGTATCACTTGAGAGAAAAAGTAAATGAACATTTTTTGGCAAGAAGATTCGACGTTGACCCTGACAGTATAGACCTGTTAGAATTTAACGCTGAGATAATACAAGGAAGTAATACGGATTACTTATCACTGCTCAACCTAGTCTCTAATGCAGACGTATCTAGTCCTGATATCTACGTTTCGATAACTGACCAAATAGATATAGACAACTTCATAGATTATTACGCAGTACAGATATACACCAACAATACAGATTGGCCCGGCAACAACAATAAATATTGGCGACACAAAAATGGAAAATGGAGATGGATATTATTTGATACGGATTTTAGTTTTAATCTGTTCGAAGAATTTGGACAGTATAGAAATACTATAGCCTTTGTGCTAGAAGCGAATGGTCCTAATTGGCCCAACCCTCCTTGGGCAACACAACTCTTTCGAGGTCTATTTCAAAATAGAAATTTCAGAATTGATCTTGTCAATAGATTAGCTGACTTTATGAATTCTAGATTCCTTCCAGAAAATATAGTAGAAATTATTGAGACTAAAATGGATGTACTCCAACCAGAAATAAGTAGACATTATATAAGATGGTCAGGCAATATAGGAACCTGGAATCAGCATATCAATAGAATGAAAAACTTTGCATTACAAAGACCTAATCTCATGAAAGGTCACATACTTAGTGAATTTAATCTTCCTAACACACACACTCTTAACATAGTAAATAATGAAATAGATAAAGGCTTTGTAGAAGTAAGTACCCTCACTATCAAAAACAACAACTGGAGTGGCGATTACTTTGAAGACAACCCTTATCCTATAAAAGCAATTGCATTACCGGGGTATGAGTTTAGCCATTGGTCTGGAAGTGTCAATTCTAGTTTTGATGCATTGGAACTAGACATGTCAAATAACATGATGTTGATCCCCCACTTCAAAGCTTTAGAAATCAATGAACCCCAAATAGTCATCAATGAAATCAATTATAAATCATCTGACGAATCGGATGCTGGAGATTGGTTGGAATTGCACAATCCTAGCACTTTGAACATTGACCTTTCGAGTTGGATTATTAAAGATGATAATGACGAACATGAATTTATAATTCCGGATATGACATTGACGTCTGGAGACTTTATAGTAATCGTAGAGAACCAAGAGAAATTCACTAATGTACACAGCGACGTAGAAACAATCGAAAATTTAGGTTTTGGACTGGGCGGCAATGATCAAGTGAGAATATTCAATGCAGCCGATGAGTTGATAGATAGTGTATCTTACTCCTCCATGGCTCCATGGCCCAATGCAGCTAATGGCAATGGTTATACTCTAGAATTACTCAATCCCATACTAGATAACACCCTTCCAGAAAACTATGAAGACATCAACATCAATGGTAGTCCTGGAAGAAGAAATGTATTAGAAACTAATAGTGTTGACATGGAATATATTGAATCAATTTCCATATTCCCTAACCCGGCTTCTGATCAATTAAACATAGTAGTAAATGCATCGAGAAATAGCCAATTCGATGTAACAGTATTAGATGCAATGGGAAGAACGGTTATCTATAAAAACAATTTAAATTATAACCTCGGAGATAATAAATTGACTATAAATGTAAAGCATCTAATTAACGGAATATATAGAATAAACATTAAGAATAATGATGGTCACAAAGCTAATAAATCTTGGATTAAGCTTTAATTATTGAGGAATGATTTGAGCTTCTAAGTCGACACTCCTCACCCAATTTACTGCTTCATCAACAGTAAGCGCATCAGAAACATTATACTCTTCGACAGTCTCTCTGCGTAATACAGTAAGATATCCTCCAGAGTCTACTCCTTTACCTAAATCAAAAGCTAACGACCTAATGTAAGTTCCTTTCCCACATGCACAGATAAAATCTACATTATTATTTTCCATTGGGTGCAGATCAAAACTGTGGATCATTACATCTCTCGGTTTGAGTTCAATAGTTTCACCTCTTCGAGCTAGTTTGTAGAGTGCCTGGCCATCTAATTTGATAGCAGAGAATATTGGTGGAATCTGTGCATACCCTCCGACAAAAGATTGAGCCGCTATAGTCAACATTTCATCAGTAATATGATCCGTTGGAAAGCATTGATCTTCATCAGACTCTGCATCATAACTTGGCGTGGTTGCGCCCAATTTTATCGAACCTGAATAACTTTTGTTAACAGAAGTGAGATCATGTAGAAGTTTGGTATACTTGCCTATACACAACAATAATAAGCCCGTCGCCATTGGATCTAGAGTACCGCTATGTCCTACTTTAAATTTCTTAATTTTCAAGTGATGACGTATAGCATGTCTAACCTTATTTACAACATCAAATGATGTCCAGCCTTTAGGTTTATCTATCAAGATCATTGCACCTGATCTAAGATCAAAGTCCATAGGTAGATGAGAAGATGAAATGATCTTATCCTGCTGCAAAGACATATACTATTCCGATGATTGCTACCACTACACAGTAGTAAGCAAAATGTTTGAGTTGACTATTTTTTACAAGTTTGATCATCCATGTACAAGCCAATAATCCAGTAAAGAATGCTGCTGCGAAACCTAATCCAAGATCTAAGAAATTGACTTGCGTCCTGGTAAATTCTCCATCAAGAAGATCCTTAGCTATCTTACCAAAGATCAAAGGCACTACCATCAAAAAAGAAAATCTTGCTGCCTTTTCTCTATCCACTCCCAATAATACTGAAGTAGATATCGTGGCGCCCGATCTAGAGATTCCTGGCATGATTGCTACCGCTTGTGAAATCCCGATTAATAATGCATTACTAAAGGATACTCCCTTATCAGTCGTCTTTGCTTTATCCGCTACGAATAATAGAGAGGCTGTCACAAGTAACATACAGCAGACCAGTAAAATATTATTAGTAAAAAGGGAATCAATCTGATCTTCAAATAAGACACCAACGATAGCCGCTGGAATCATAGATACAATAATCTTAATCGCAAAATTTCTAGATTCTGTATCAGAAAATAAGCCAGTAATAATCTCCAAAACATCTTTTCGAAATACTACTATTGTACTCAGCGCTGTAGCAAAATGTAATACTACTGTCATCAATATACTGGCCGCACCAATCTCATCATTTCCGAGTATTACTTTGGCCAACTCTAAATGCCCACTACTACTTACCGGCAAAAACTCCGTAAGGCCTTGTACTACACCTAATATAATGGCCTGCAACGCATCCCACATATAGACTTAATTTTATTATTGATTTGAATGTATGTGATTACTTCTTAGCAAAGATGGCATATATCTGAAGACCCAGACCAATCAGTATTACTAAAGGTGCGATCAGTGTTCGTCGAGTACTATAGATAATATCTTCATCCCATACATCAGGGCTTGGCATACTCCCTCCAGACATAAGTAACATACCTAATCCAATAAGTGCTAAACCGATAAGCATTATCGTAAAGTTTTTACGACCGAATAGAAATCCTCCAGTTGTTGAAGTTGATTCTATTTGACTACTGGTTGTAGCTTTTAGATTACTAATTGATGATGGATTGACTACCACCTTTTTACTTTCTTTACTTTGGCTCATATATTAATGTATAATACTTATTGCAAATGTATTGATTTTTAGTTAATCACCACTTTCTATCTTCTACTTAACTATTAGTTGACTCTCATAGGATATCAGCCATGCAGTTCACTAAGTTTCTGCTCCAAAAACTTGTTAACTACAGTAAAGGTAGAAACCATAGTAATTAAGGTACTTAAGACGAACAATATCACTAATGTGAGTATCAGATAAGGCCAATACAAAATACTTACAAATACACTAATTGAGAAGTATAAAATACCTACTGTGCCCAACAAAGCAATAGCTGCTAACCAAAATGCTCTCTGACCTATGATACGACCATGGGCCAAATAGGGTTTTCTTATAAACGATTTGCGAGCACCCACTAACTCCATCGTCTTGATCTCCCACCTGTCCGCATATAAACTGAGACTGAGAGTATTATGTATAATAATCAACGCCAAGGCTACGAATATTATACTCAACAGTAAAAAAAGCAACGATAACTTATAAACCAAATCGTGTACCCCAATATCTGATTCATTTTCAAAAAATATATCATGTACAACATGCTCTTTCATTAGAGATTTCTCGATGATATTAAGATTCTCATCAGTATAGGATTCTGCTTGAAGTCTAAATGTCATCATATCTTTGAAAGGACTCTCACCTTTACGAAAGCCAGTAAGTACTACATCTCCCATGATTTCACTCCCTGATGCCTTATCATGATGAGAAATGCTATTGTCAATCACGCCAGTTTGTCGTTTGATTGCCACTTCTATGACCTGTATTTCAGATTGCAGGAGGCTGTCCTTAAGTTCTACGACTATACTTAATTGTTCTTTGATCATCTGATCTATCTTTTTCGATTGGAGATAGAGCATAAGGTATATACCAAGAAAGTACAACACAATAGAAATAGATATCACTGCATATCTATAACTTGGCTTCGAAGTGTTACTTTTAGAATTATTCATATTGTTATGCTCAAAAGTAAACAAAGAGATCTAATGAAAATATATTAATTAATCATTGATACATAACCTGTGTACAATATACAAAAACATAGTGCCAACTAGTCGATTCACTATCTTTGCGCTATGAATATATTTAGAACGATAACCTTATTGGTTATAATTACATTTATTTATTCTTGTCAAAATAAAAATATGTTAGCAGACCATATTGACATTCAAGGCCATAGAGGCTGTAGAGGTCTGATGCCAGAAAACACAATTCCAGGGTTTATACGAGCACTGAAATTTGGAGTCACAACTCTAGAAATGGATGTAGTCATAGCTGCAGATTATAGTGTAGTAGTTTCTCATGATCCATTCTTCCATCATTACATATCTATAGGTCCAGATAGACTTGAGATAAATGAGAAGAATATGCATACACACAACATGTTCAAGATGGACTACCCTACTATCGCCAGCTATGATGTGGGGCTAAAGCCGCATATTAAATTTCCTCTACAAAGAAAAATGCCAATCATAAAACCCAAGTTATCTATGGTATTCGATACTATTGAAGCATACCTCAAGGCCAATATGCTGCCTACCGTGCAATACAGTATAGAGATAAAACGAAAGGCCAAATACGATAATCAATTCCATCCTGATGCTGAGATATTTATCGGTGAAGTGCTAAAAGTTTTAGCTAAATATGATCTAAATGAAAGAATAATATTACAATGCTTCGATATAGAAACACTACAATTAATCCATCAGAAAAAACCTGATATTAAACTTGCTTACCTCATAGCATCATCAAGTAACTTTGAAGACAATATCGATAGACTTGGATTTGTCCCAGACATCTATTCTCCAGCGCACAAACTAGTAGACACTGAACTATTACAATATTGCAATGAACAAGGAATGAAACTCATACCATGGACAATAAATGAAGTTAGTGACCTAAAACGCATTATGCTACTAGGTGTACATGGCATAATTTCTGATTATCCTGATAGAGCTATAAAAATATACAAGGGATTACAACTAAGCAAAGGATAATATGCCACTAATCAAATCGGACTATATACCCAAATGGTGGCTACGACATGGACATCTTAATACGCTCTACACCTACTTTTATAGAACGCAACAAAAGCCTACATATAAAAGAGAACGATGGGAAACAATGGATGATGATTTTATAGATTTAGATTTTGTAAGAGGGAACAATCAGAAACTAGCGATACTATCACACGGGCTAGAGGGAGGAAGTTACTCACAATATATAATGTCTATATCCAATCTACTAAGTTTAGAAGGATATGACATCTGTGCACTCAATTACAGATCCTGTAGTGGTGAGATGAATAGGACTATGACAATGTATCACAGTGGGTTCACAATGGATCTCAACATGGTAGTGAATAAGATTGCCAAGGATTATGAAGAGATTCATCTGATAGGATATAGCCTAGGTGGCAATATGAACCTCAAATACACTACAGATGGAGAATATCCTTTACATAGTAAAATTAAATCTGTAGTATCCGTATCTGCCCCAATTGATTTGGCAGGATCATCGAACCGGATCTCTAGTTGGTACAATTATCAATACCAAAACAATTTCCTTCAATCACTCAATGCTAAGATGCGTCTTAAAGCGACAATTCATCCAGAGTATATTGATATGAATGATATCAAAAAAGTGAAAACGCTTATTGATTTTGACGAATACTTTACAGGACCACTCCATGGCTTTGATGGTGCTCAAGATTACTATCGAAATTGTAATGCATTACAGTTCTTGGAAGCCGTTACCTTACCCACACTGTTAATCTCTTCTGAGGATGACCCCTTCCTTACAAAAGGCTGTATCCCGAAAAAAATAGCTGAATTCAGTAAAAATATTCATCTAATCGCAACTAAGTATGGTGGTCATGTAGGATTTACTACTATTGGCTCCGATTACAATTGGTTAGACTATAAAATACTTGAATTTATACGCTCGTTCGACATGAAAAATTAACAATTAGTACAATATCAACATGTGAATAGAAATAACAACATTCGTAGCGTTGATCTATGTAGCCATGGTCTTAATCTGGCCTACTATGAGACTACTTACAGAACGGATAATTAGACCCAAAATACATAGTACTTCTTCTCTATCGGTAATCTTAAAAGCATAGAGAATTACCAATTCAAAGATAATGATACCCATCCATATGAATCCAAATACTATGGGCCTGATGATAAGTAACTCAACAACTAAGTAGTCATCTATTACAAAAAAAGGCAACAAAGTAATGTCAACTGCTTACGACATATCTAACAATGAACTCCTGAGAAAAGGGACATATGACTATAATAATATTTGCCGTACAACAGCCTAACGTATAAAGAATTCACTATAAATACAGAAAATATCAAATGCCCATTGGTCGCAGCTAAAAGGTATCAAATTATTAAGATCGATGCCGATGACCAATGGTATGAAAAGTATATTATTATAATGATGTGCCAAAGACCAACATGTAAAGAAGTAATCTAGAACTATTAATATTAATTTATCGTTATTTATATGTAAGTGTACTTGATACACTAATTAATTATTGTTACATTTACACTAAGTAATACAAACACAAGATAAACATGTCAAAAAAGAGAGTGGCCATTAACGGCTTTGGAAGAATAGGAAGACTTACCTTCAGAAATCTTATTAATGATGATAGCATCGAAGTAGTAGCTATAAATGACCTTACGGATAACGCTACCCTAGCGCACCTTCTCAAGTTTGATAGTGTGCATGGCAAGTTTGATGGCAATGTAACAGCTACTGACACTCACTTAGTAGTGAATGGAAAGGAGATACAAGCTTCATCAGAAAGAAATCCTGAAGCCCTCAACTGGACAGAACTCAAAATAGATACTGTACTGGAGTGTACTGGAATATTCCGTGACAGAAATGGAGCATCAAAGCACATTACTGCTGGAGCGAAGAAAGTAATACTTTCTGCACCAGCAAAAGGAACTGATATCAAAACTGTAGTACTTGGAGTAAATGATAATGAACTTACTGGAGATGAGGATATTTTATCCAACGCATCCTGTACAACAAACTGTCTTGCACCAGTATGTAAGATTTTAACAGAGAATTTCACGGTAGTGAAAGGGTCTATGTCTACTATACATGGATACACTGCTGATCAAAACATACAAGATGCACCGCATAGTGATCTACGTAGAGCAAGAGCGGCAGCGATCAATATCGTACCTACTACGACAGGAGCAGCAATTGCTACTGCTATAGTAGTCCCTGCGATCAAAGACAAATTAACTTCTATGGCATTTAGAGTACCTATTCCAACAGGGTCTGTAATAGAACTCAATGTCCTTATAGAAGAAACTACAGATGTAGATAAACTCAAAGCATTATTCAAAAAGCATGCTGATACAGATATGAAAGGAATCTTGGAATATTCTACTGATCCGCTAGTATCTTGTGATATAGTAGGAAACAAGCATAGTTCTATACTAGATTCCCAGCTTATCAATGTAATGGACGGCAACTTATTGAAAATCGTAAGCTGGTATGATAACGAAGCAGGTTATTCAGCAAGACTAGCTCAGTTGGTGGCAAAATAATAACAAGAATAATATTTCATCGCTGTTATTTGTTGGCAGTAAAGAATATTGATTAAGTAAGTGAGTAAAAGCCTGACAGTAATGTTGGGCTTTTATATTTGTATTATATTTAATTACCTGAGACTAAAGATAGGAATATATGAACATCCAAGACATCAACATAAAAGATAAGAAAGTACTGATCCGTGTAGACTTCAATGTACCACTAGATCCAGAGCGTAATATCACTGATGACACTCGAATGGTGAAAGCAATGCCTACTATTAAGTATGCCTTAGCGGAAGGTGCGGCAGTTATACTCTGTTCTCACCTTGGACGGCCAAAAGATCTTAATCCAAAAAGTGACGATCGGATAAAATTTAGTCTTAGTCACTTAGTATTTCACCTTAGTGAGCTTTCAGGAACTAAAGTGCATTTCGTAGATGATACTATCGGATCAGAGGTAGTGGATGCTTCAAACACTTTGATTGGAGGAGAGATTCTTCTATTAGAAAACACCCGTTTTTATAATGAAGAGAAAGCAGGTGATGCTGACTTTGCAAAATCAATATCTGAACTCGCCGATGTGTATATCAATGACGCTTTCGGTACAGCGCATAGAGCTCATGCAAGTACAGCCATCATTGCCCAGTTTTTTGACAAAGACAAAAGAGGATTTGGTATGTTAATGAACGCAGAACTTAGCAATGCACGTAAACTCAGTCAAAGTCCGGAGCATCCTGTCACTGCTATCATTGGTGGAGCTAAAGTATCTGACAAAATCCAATTGCTCAAAAACCTAATCCCTGTGATGGATAATATCCTAGTCGGTGGAGGAATGGCGTATACATTTCTTAAATCTCAGGGTGGCTCAATAGGTAACTCTCTTTGTGAAGACGACTATCTAGATATGGCTAGAGATATCTTAGCTGAAGCAAAGAAAGAAAACACAAAAATCTACTTACCTGAAGACTCTGTAATAGCAGATAATTTTGCTGCAGATGCCAACACAAAAGTAGTAGCCAGTGACAATATTCCAGATGGATGGATGGGACTAGATATCGGAAGTAAGGCGATACAGGTGTACTCAGACGTCATCAAATTATCTAAGACTGTTTTATGGAATGGCCCAATGGGTGTATTCGAAATGGAAGCTTTCTCCAAAGGTACATTTACAGCTGCACAAGCAGTAGCAGACGCTACTACTGATGGTGCATATACGCTCATCGGTGGCGGAGATAGTGTATCAGCAATCAATAAAGCTGGACTAGCTGAAAAAGTTAGTTTCGTATCTACTGGTGGAGGAGCAATGTTGGAATTTTTAGAAGGTAAAGAACTACCTGGTATAGAGGCAATAGAAAGTTAATGAAAATCAAATTAAATAATGTGTCGCCTTGTAAATAACTTTTAACGGAAAGTTCAGATTCAATTATACCAGATTTTTTAAAAATATTTGCGACTATCAAGAGCTACAAATTATTAAAATAAATTTGCTAGTTGGATTAAAATGGGAAATTTACTTCATGGAAAAATTGATAAAGTCGAACATCATTATTACGACAGAATTAGATGTTTGAGAACCTATTTTCTTGATACATCTAGAAAAGAATACACTATCCAATTTGATGTCAAAAACTGGTAGATAGGTGACTTTACAGCATTTTTCAACAGTACTACTGCTATCATAAAAATCAATTGTATTCGCGATGTAACTATATATAATACTTCTAAAAAAGTATAAGTCCATTTTGAAAAGGACAACAACTTACACATCATAGGGCTTCCTGCAGAAATAGTGTAGGCCTAAGAGCCTGAATACTGATAACTTTAATACCCTTGGAACCATTTCAATCATCTAACCAATTTCATATCTTTGTGTCTTGTTTTAAAATATACAGCAACAGATATGAGCTATAAGCCAAGTGATCAAGAAAGTAAGTGGAAGCAATATTGGTCAGACAATCAAGTCTACAAAGTAACCAACGATACGAGCAGACCTAAGTACTATGTATTATCTATGTTCCCATATCCCTCAGGTGCTGGTCTACACGTCGGACACCCATTGGGTTATATCGCTGCTGATATATTTGCGAGATGGAAGCGTCAGAATGGGTTCAATGTATTACACCCTATGGGATATGATGCATTTGGACTACCTGCGGAACAATATGCTATTCAAAAAGGTGTACATCCAGCAGAATCTACCGCTGAGAATACTGCTAAATATAGAGCACAATTAGATAATATAGGATTCAATTATGATTGGGACAGAGCGGTAAATACTTCTGATCCTAAATATTATAAGTGGACACAATGGATATTCCTTCAGCTTTTTGATCATTACTTTGATACTCTAGCTGGTAAGTCAATGCCTATAACTGGCTTAGTCGATCAATTTGAAAAAGAAGGAAACAATAACGCTACATCAAATAGTAGCCAAGAAGAAACATTCACTGCTAAAGAATGGTCAGCATACTCACCTAAACAGAAGGATGATGTACTCATGAACTATAGATTGGCATACCGTAAGACCGGATATGTTAATTGGTGTGAAGCTCTAGGAACTGTCCTAGCAAACGATGAGATACAAAATGGTGTCTCTGAGCGTGGTGGCTACCCTGTAGAGAAGCGAGCAATGATGCAATGGTCATTCCGCACTACAGCATTTGCCGAAAGACTACTTAAGGATCTTGATGATGTTGATTGGTCTGACGCACTCAAAGCGATGCAAGCCAACTGGATCGGAAAATCCCAAGGAGCACAAATGTTTTTCCCATTAGTGGATAGTAATCAATCTATCGAAATATTTACAACAAGACCTGATACGATTTTTGGAGCAACATATATGGTATTGGCTCCAGAGCATGACTTAGTGGCACAGATCACTACTGATGCTCAAAAAGAAGCAGTAGCTGCATATCTGGAATATACAAATAGTAGATCCGAGAGAGAACGTATATCAGAAGTAAAAGAAGTGACTGGAGCATTCACAGGTGCTTATGCTACTAATCCAATATCTGGTGAGAAACTCCCTGTATGGATCGGTGAGTATGTACTTAAGGATTACGGTACAGGTGCGATCATGGCCGTACCAAGTGATGATGAAAGAGATTTCAATTTTGCAAAGAAATATGATCTAACCATCACACAAGTAGTTGATCAATCTGAATATCCTAACTCTGGAAAAGGTGACAAAGAAGGAAAGATGATCAATTCTGAATTCCTCAATGGTCTTTCCGTAAAAAATGCGATTAAAGCATCCATCACGAAGATGGTAGAAATGGGGATCGGCGCTCGTAAGATCAATTATAAGCTAAGAGATGCTAACTTCAGTAGACAAAGATATTGGGGTGAACCATTCCCTATCAAGTATGATGCAGACGGTGTAAGTCATCCTCTTACATCAGACCAATTACCATTAGAACTTCCAATGGTATCGGATTTCAAACCGACTACCGATGGAAACTCTCCATTGAGTAAAGCAAGCGAATGGGTCAATAGAGATGGTTATAAAATGGAGACTAATACGATGCCTGGATATGCAGGATCAAGTTGGTATTTCCTTAGATATATGGATCCTAATAATCCGGGACAATTTGCTTCTACAGAAGCACTTAATTACTGGCAAGATGTGGATCTATACATTGGCGGAACAGAGCATGCTGTAGGACACTTATTGTACAGTAGATTCGTACATAAATTTTTATTCGACAAAGGATTAGTACCTACCAAGGAGCCGTTCAAAAAGCTGGTAAATCAAGGAATGATCCAAGGTGTGATAGAGTCGCTATATCTTCACAAAGATTCTGGAGAATTCTGTAGTAAGGAGCAAGTGAAAGATGATAATGACTATGCCAAGATCAATACACATGTAGATTTTGTAACAGATTATAGTACTTCAGATAGTCACCTCAGTGCTGAAGGAATAAGACAATTCATAGATTTTCGCCCTGACTATAAAGGAGCAATTTTCAACGGAGTGAATGGAGTGATGAAAGATAGTGTAGTGGTCGGATGTGCTGAAGAAGATTTCAAATTCGTGACGATCTCTGAAGTCGGAAAAATGAGTAAGAGATATCACAACGTAGTGAACCCCGATGATGTAGTAGCAAAATACGGAGCAGATTGTTTCCGCATGTATGAAATGTTTCTTGGACCAATAGAGCAGAGTAAGCCGTGGGATACTAATGGTATCGATGGAGTATTTAAGTTCTTGCGTAAGTTTTGGGGACTATTTGATGAGGAACAAAATGGATGGCTTGTAACTGATACAGAGGCTACTCCGCAACAAATGAAAGTAGTACATACATGTATCAAAAAGCTCAACGATGATATTGCCCGATTTTCCTTCAATACCGGAGTAAGTGCATTTATGATCTGCGTCAATGAACTGCGAAAACTTAATACTACTAGTAAAGCAGCACTTGAACCATTAGTAAGATTAATCGCACCATTTGCGCCATTTGTAGCCGAAGAACTATGGCATAAGCTAGGTAACGCAAGTAGCGTTCACCACGCTGATTATCCTATTCATGAAGACAAGTATTTGGTAGAAGCGAGTAAAGAATATCCAATTTGCTTCAACGGTAAAAAGAAAATACTACTCAGTATCGCTTCAGGATTATCCAGAGACGAAGTCATCGAATTCGTAACTAGCAATCCGGATGTAATATCATTATTGGACGGGACAAAGCCCAAGAAAGTGATAGTTGTACCAGGAAGGATGGTGAATTTAGTGGTATGAAAGCGATAAGAATTTTGAGATTTTTGAAACCTCGAAAGTCGTATCACAAAATTCCAAAAAGCAGAGATACCGAATGCTTGTAGTCTCCAACCATACTTAATTGTATTCCTTCGAAGAGATTATAGAGATGGTTATCTAATGTGAAACCAAAGATTTTGTACTATCAAAATTTACTATTTCTTATTTGAAAATTGATACAACTAATCTTCATTTTAAGAGTTTTGAAATCTTCAACTTCTAATTTCATTACATCTCAAAAGTCGATATTTGACTACGCTCTATGCTGATAATTAAAATAGAAACAAATTAGATAAGGCTGACGCCGTTACAAAATGAGTAATAAAAACTACCAACTAAATTCTACCTCAATATCTTAAACGTAGTCCTACGATTGATTTCATGTTGCGCTTCGGTGCAATATTCACATTCACAATCTTGGAAAGCTATTTGAGACTCACCATAGCCTTGTGCTTGCAATCTATCGAAAGGTATTCCACGATCTACTAAATAGAGTACTGCTGATTGCGCTCTCTTCTGACTGAGCTCCGCATTGTAATCATCTTCACCTCTACAATCTGTGTGTGATGATAATTGGATTCTTATCTGTGGATTATCTCTTAGAATGGTCGATAGCCTATCTAAAGTAGGTTTGGCTGCATCTACGATCGCCCATTTATTGTAATCATAATAAATTTCTTTAAGTATGATTTCTTTATCGTAGAAAATCTTATCTAACTTGATTTCAACATTGATCGTATAACTTTTTTCATCTGGATTTAGATTCAATTCTCTAGTGCTTACTTTTATAGTTTTACTGAGATAGCCAGGCTTTGATGCTTTGATTCTATAAGCCTTTCCATTGTCTAGTTTTTCTATAAATAAACCATCTTTTCCAGATCTACGATCAAGTGTTAGATCTCCACTAAACTCCACTCTAGCATCTGACAATGTCTCTAATCCAGTCACTGCCGAATTAGGATCTTCATCATCATCATATCTATGAGTAATCACTTTTCCTGCGAGATATATCGCTAATTCGTCTTTAGCATCTTCTTTAGGAACGGTATCTTTTTGAATTTCTTCGAGCTGGTATTTAGTGAAGCTGTAAATATTATCTCTTCCATTTGTACCTCTAGAAGTACTAAAAAAACCTTTCTCTATTTCTTTCCTTCTTAGTCTAGCATACTCATCTATTACTAAACCAAAATCATCGTAACTACTATTGATTGGCTGACGAACATTTACTGGTGCTGACCAACTACCATCATCTTTTAGATATGTTTTAAATATATCTAATCCTCCTAAACCTGGATGATAATCTGAGGAAAAGTATAAAGTATCTCTACATGATGTGGGAAAGTATTCATTCCCTGCAGTATTGATCGATCGTGGCATTAAATAAGGCGAAGACCATTCATCATCACCTACTAGTTCTGAGTAGTATAAATCATAACCACCTGGACCATCAGGGCCTTTTGTACAGAATACCATTACACTATCATTCTCTATCAACGCAGGTTGACCGTAATTGATATTATCTACTACAAAATTTATTACCTGCGGCTCGGTCCATAGTCCGTCCTTCTTTTTGGCATACATAAGTTTACAATAGCTATCTGCCGTCTCAGTTCCACTACACCTTGTAAATATGATCTTATTAAAATCTTGCGTAAAACAAGCTGCTCCTTCATTAAAATTAGAATTGATCTCTGCATCAAACCTCCTTACTCCTCTACCCTCTTTATCCATTATAAATAGATCTGAGTATTTATTGCCAGTCCACTTATAATCATCACTCCCTGTTGCATCTTTCCTATCACTTGTAAACACTAAATAATTACCTTCATAGACAGCTGAAATATAATCATTGAATAGACTATTCCCATCTAACGCAAAAATCTTAGTCGTATTCTGCCGATCTCTATCCCATTCTGCAGCTAGTTTAAGTATTTCTATTTCTCGCTTTATCATCTGATCTTGGGTATGCACTTTACTGAGTACCTTCCAAATGTCAAGTGCTGCAGCATAGTTACCAGATTGCTTATGTACTCGTGCCAATCCTCGATCTGCTTGCTCACCATATTCAGCTCTGACTGCCTTTTCGTACCATCTTATAGATCTTTGTATCTCATTGAGTATCTCATAACTCGACCCTAACAGATAGGATAGTTTAGCCGCTTTCCTTTTATTAGGTTGCTTTTTGTATTCATCCTTAAGCATATCTGCGGCCAATGCATACTTTTTTTGCTCGTACGCTGCCTCACCATTTTTTATTTCTTTGGTAAATCCACAGCTGCATACAACCATTGTCATCATGAACATCAGAGCCCATTGACAAAAAGAAGAAGGTGATATCAAACTAGTCTGCATACTTGATAAAAATACGATTTCTGAAGATAATGTTTAGTCATTACACCGTTTACTATTGAAATTATAACTAATCCAGAGATTTAGATTATTTATTTGGCTCTAGCGGCATATATTTGAGGTGATTAAATTTAGATTTTGCAGAAACAAGAAATAATTATTTAGCTGTATGGATTACGAAGTATTACTACTAGAGAATAAAGATGGGATCGCTATCATAACGATCAATAGACCTCAAGCGCTCAATGCCATCAACAAGAAGGTAATGACCGAGCTCAACTTCTTTTTTAGTTCAGACTATAAGTCAATCGAAGGACTCAAATCTATAATCATCACAGGTGCCGGAGACAAAGCATTTGTGGCAGGAGCTGACATCAAAGAGTTTGCTTCTTTAGATGCCGCTGCTGGTTCGGCTTTATCTAAGTATGGTCAAGAGACTTATATGCTTATAGAAAATTTCCATGCACCAGTTATCGCTGTAGTTAATGGATTTGCCCTTGGTGGCGGATGTGAACTATCTATGGCCTGCCATATGCGTATCGCTAGCCGGAACGCTAAATTTGGACAACCAGAAGTAAATCTAGGATTGCTGCCAGGGTACGGAGCAAGTCAAAGGTTACCGCAATTAATCGGTAAGTCCAGAGCTTTAGAATTACTACTCACTGCAGATATGATTACTGCAGAAGAAGCAAAAAATATAGGCTTGGTCAATCATGTAACCGAAGACAAAAACGAAGCGTTGGATATAGCCACGACTATATTAAAGAAAATCTCAACTAAAGGACCTTTAGCGGTAGCTAAGACGATCAAAGCGGTAAATGCTTATTACGATAAGTCTCAAGATGGATATGCAGTAGAGCATCAGGAGTTTGGTCAATGTATAGAAAGCGATGACTGTAAGGAAGGAGCTCTAGCATTCGTAGAGAAGAGAAGAGCCGTATTTACAGGAAAATAATTAGATCTAAGATGCTCGAATTCCATAAAGATAAAGAGAGATACTTCAACATGCAGTATCAAACCTCCAAGTTATACATCTTTCCTTTTGTTGCTTCATGTATGGATTTTTCTAGGTCTTTAGATGTATTAGAATTGGGCTGCGCTGAAGCTGGAGTATTAAAAGCATTCATTGAAGAGGGACATAATTGCACTGGTATAGAATTATCAGAAAAAAGAATAGATCTTGCAAAGCAGTTTTTAGCCGATGAATTCAAGAGTAACAAAATAAGATTTAGTTCTATTAATCTATACGACCTTATCCCTGGAGAAGATGGACATCTATATGATCTCATTATTCTTAAAGATGTAATCGAGCATATTCCCAACCAAGAAGAATTTATTCCCTACTTATCTTCATTCTTAAAACCAAATGGAAAGATATTTTTTGGTTTCCCACCATGGTTAATGCCATTTGGAGGACATCAACAGCTTTGTCGAAACAAATGGCTACGCAAATGGGGGTGGATGCATATACTACCTCGTCCAATATACAAAGCTATTCTCAGCATGGGAGAAAATGAGCAAGAGGTTATAGATGAGCTGATGGAAATCTACGATTCTAGTATTTCCATAGAGCGATTTAATAGGATCTGTCGTAACACTGGACATCGTGTAATCCTTGACAAGCATTGGCTTTTTAACCCTATTTATAAGTGGAAATTTGGGCTTGAGCCAAAAACTGTTCTTTCACCTTTTAGAAATCTTCCTTATATCAAGAATTTTTATACCACGGCTTATTATGCTCTGGTAGAGAAGCATGAAAGTTGTTAATTTATGTAGCTGCTTGACAGTCCTAAAGGGCAGCTGAACAAACAGGCGGAGCGATTGGGTACTCTAGTATTTTTCTTACTTCTTTCACAATGCAAAAATAAAAAAACCACGTTCGTAATGTTGTGAGAGTAGTTTGTTTTAGAATATACTGTCTACCATTATTTTAATACTCGTTACGTCACTTAGCTAGTTAGGCGTTCATTTAATTTGCTTCTTCAAAACGGACCAAATAAAATGCACTTTTAGAAGAAGTTTTACTTGTTCGTTACTAAATACTAAACCAAAATGAATTCACTAAAATCACTCCAAGGATTTGCCATTCCTTAACAAATCTTCCCTTTTACTCTGGTGAAAAAATATTGCAGAAATTCGAAATTCTACTTATTTAAATATTTTGCTGTAGTTTCTCAGGCGGATTCATCTAAAAAGAAAGCAGATCCAATCTAAGATCAAAACAGCTTTTATATTCCTTTATTCTGACAGTAATCGCCACTGAGAACCGTTTACATCTCCATCCACTCATACTATCAAGATTGTAATTAAAGATATTGCATCCTTCAACGACTTATATTACTCGTCAATAAGTATATTAAATTGTTCTGTAATTGTCAATAATATTTGTTTTTGTAACCTATCCTCATGTGCAATCTTGAACGTTCATAATCCAGACTCAACAAGCCCAAATATGGACATACTCCAAGGCATTAATCATCTTGAGCACATATGTAAATGTTTATTTTGATAGAATAAGTTTGTGAGTGTGCGCTATTACGAATCTATGTTTTATGATTATCATAAAGAAAGCTCGAAATACAATAGATATAGCATTATTGGATGACTACCTCGATGACTCAAAATCTAAACAATCAAATTCATCCAAACTATTTTTCTTAATACGTAATCAAAAGAATACCTTTGGAAGCTATACCAGAGGATAGTACACATTGGCAAAATCAAGCACTAAACATCCTAAGAAGGCAGGAAGAGTAACACCACTCATGCAGCAGTACTTTGCTATGAAAGCACAGTATCCTGATGCTATACTTCTATTTAGAGTGGGGGACTTCTATGAAACCTTTGGTGAAGATGCTGAAAAAACCTCTCGCATACTTAATATCATACTGACGAGTCGTAACAATGGAGGCTCCGATATTCCTTTAGCTGGATTTCCTTACCACTCCTTAGATACATATCTGCCCAAGTTAGTACGTTCTGGGTATCGAGTGGCGATTTGCGAGCAGTTAGAAAAACCTTCCAAAGAAAGGAAAATCGTAAAACGGGGTGTGATCAATGTAGTAACCCCAGGCGTAACGATAGATGATACCATACTAAATTATAACAGCAATAACTACCTCTGTGCCCTTCACATAGCAGATAAGAAGATTTGGGGAATCGCATTTGTAGATATATCTACTGGAGAATTCCTCTTGAGTCAAGGGACCCCTACTGAGATCGAAAAACTGATTCATGGATTCAACCCTTCAGAGATAATATATGCTAAGTCGCATAAAGCATTGTTTGACAATACTTTAGGAGATGGATTCTATACCTTTAATCTAGATGAATGGGTATTCTCTGAAGATCATGGTAGAGAACAATTACTTGAACATTTCAATGTCAAAAACCTTAAAGGCTACGGTGTAGACAAACATACTGTCGGACAAACTGCCGCTGGAGCGATACTCTATTACCTCAGTACTACTCAAAACGATCATCTCCGACATTTGACAGGGATCAGCCGGATTCAATCGAAACAATATGTTTGGCTAGATAGATTTACTATCCGTAATCTGGAGCTTGTGCATAGTGTACATGAGACAGGCAAACCATTAATAGATGTACTCGATAAAACGATCACTCCTATGGGAGGAAGGCTACTACGTAGATGGGTAATCCTCCCTCTCCTATCTGTGGAGAGAATCGGAGCGAGACACAATATGGTAGACTATTTCTACAGTCAGCCTGATCAGATAGAATCATACGAAAGCATCTGGAGACGTATGGGTGATATAGAGCGTCTAGTCTCTAAAGTAGCGATGGAAAGGATCAATCCTCGAGAGCTGCATCATCTATTCCAATCGATAAATGAGATACCAGACATCAAGAAGATGCTGCTCGAGACTAAGATCACGGAGCTCGTAGATCAATCAGAGATGCTCAATGAATGTGCGGTACTCAGAGATGATATATCAATTGCTTTATCAGAGGAACCTCCAACCCTCATCAATAAAGGTGGAGCCATCAGAGAAGGATACAATGAAGAGTTGGACGAATATCGCAACATCGTCAAAAATGCTAAATCGATACTTCTCAATATCCAAAAGCAAGAAGCCGAGAAGACTGGGATCACCAATCTCAAAATAGGATTCAATAATGTATTTGGCTACTATCTAGAAGTCACTAATAAGTATAAAAATGCTGGACTCATCCCTGACAATTGGGTGCGAAAGCAGACACTAACTGGATCCGAGCGATATATCACCGACGAACTCAAAACCCTAGAAGTAAAGATCTTAGGTGCAGAAGATAAGATCGGAGGATTGGAAGTACAGCTCTTCGATGAGCTAGTCACTCGAGTAGCAGCCTATATAAGTGAGCTACAGCAAAATGCGCATATCATAGCTACTGTAGATGCAATCATATCATTTGCCAAAGTAGCAATCAGACAACAATATTGTAAACCTGTAGTCGACGATAGCCTTATCATAGATATCAAGAATGGTCGTCACCCTGTTATAGAGCAGCAGATGAAACTCGATGAGACCTATGTACCTAACGATATCAGACTAGACAGCGAGGATACACAGATTATGATGATCACCGGACCCAATATGTCTGGTAAGTCTGCCGTATTGCGTCAGACCGCATTGATCTGCCTCATGGCGCAGATGGGATCATATGTACCTGCAGAGACAGCGACCTTAGGTATTTTGGATAAGATATTTACTCGTGTCGGTGCCTCCGATAATATATCTAGTGGAGAATCTACATTCATGCTAGAGATGAATGAGACCGCCAGTATTATGAATAACATTTCTAATCGAAGTCTCATACTATTAGATGAGATCGGAAGAGGTACATCGACCTATGATGGTATATCTATCGCATGGTCTCTCGCCGAATACTTACACAATCATAACGAATCAAAGCCTAAGACCCTATTTGCTACACATTACCATGAGCTCAATGAGCTAGCAGAAAAATATCCACGGATCAAGAACTACAACGTAGCTACTAAGGAAGTCGGCAATAAGGTATTCTTCTTACGTAAATTGATCGAAGGTGGATGTCACCATAGCTTTGGTATCCACGTAGCACAGATGGCTGGTATGCCTAAGAGTATTGTGCTCAGAGCTACGGAGATACTCACTACACTAGAGCAAAAATCAATTGAAAGCGGAGGTAAATCATCTCTCGATAGCACTGAGACCATGAAAGCACTCTCGACACAAGCCTTACAACTCAGCATTTTCGAAACCGCCGATCCTACTGCTGGTCAACTCAAAGAAATGATCAGTAATCTACAGCTCAATCAACTGACTCCTTTAGAGTGCATGATGAAATTACATGAAATGAAGAAGATATTGGAGGAGTAGATAGAATCTTGGCATTATTTTAAATTCGGAAAGTAAGAAATCGTGTGTATTTCAAACAATGAAATTTTTGATATTAATTATTTTAGGTGCATAAATTGTAGTGAGTGGGTTTTGCCAAAGTGATATCAATGATGATCTTTTAATCTCATTATGGGAAAATTCCGAAAATCCAGATTCTAAAGGGTTCAATGCTCTTAATGAGTATTATAATATTTACAATCAAGTTAATCCAGAATCTGTGCTAATTTCACTTGATTATTACAGTTAACTAGCAAAATAAAATCTACGCTAGAGCATTAATATTTGGCGGCAAAATACACTAGTAACATTAGTAGACTTCTGGGTAACCTTCTTAAGCAATAGATTCCTATGAAAAAGGTAACTCTCTAGTTATAGAAGTGAAAAATGACATATTACAATCTAATACTAATGGAAATATGAGTAATGTGTAATATCCAAGAAAAGATTTTGTTCTGTCACTTCTGTCTTTTTCTAATTCTTTAAAAAAATTATTAAAAAGGAAGTGATGTAAAATCTGAATGTAGAATGTTAATGAGTTTAGGAAGTATCTATATAAATTACAACATTGACAAAAGAAGAGAAGGTAAAAAGCGTAGAAAAGCTTGGTGTTTAATTTGTACACTTCCACCATCAAATTCAAAAAAATTTAATCTGAAGACTAACCTTCATTTAGTATTTCGTTTATAATTAATCAATAATCTTCATTCGTACATTATGCCAATCCAATACATATCTTTACTGTATGAAAAGTACCCGAAAATCTCAATCAGCAATATTATCCAAGTTAGGCATCGAAGCACTCAATGAAATGCAAGAGCAAGCTGCCTTGGCTATAGATTCTGTGGATGAGGTAATACTCCTCTCTCCTACTGGATCAGGTAAGACCTTGGCATTCTTACTACCCTTGATCACAATACTAGATGAAGACATCCCTGAGGTACAAGCGATGATCATAGTACCCTCTAGAGAATTGGCCATACAGATTGAGCAAGTGGCTAGAGATATGGGTAGTGGATATAAGATCAATACTGTATATGGTGGTCGCCCTTTCTCCAAAGACAAGATGGAACTGGCGCATACCCCTCATCTGATCATCGGCACTCCTGGTAGACTAGCTGATCATATGAGACGAGGCACTTTCTCTACAGAGTGGGTCAAGACATTTATATTAGATGAATTTGATAAGTCACTTGAGATAGGCTTTGAGGAAGAAATGGATGAGATCATCTATAATCTACCGAATGCTTATCGAAAGATAATGACTTCAGCCACTCAAGGCGTTGATATCCCTGATTTTGTGGGTCTCAAAAAACCTATGACTATCGATTATCTCGCTGATGGAGTCAAAAAACTGGATATCAAAGCTATTATTTCTCCAGACAAGGATAAACTAGATACTCTTGTAACAGCTATAAGACATTTAGGAAATCAGCCAGCCATTGTATTTCTCAATTTCAAAGACGCTATCAATCGAGTAAGCGATCACTTAGATGACTGCGATATTCCCCATGGATGCTTCTATGGCGGATTGGACCAGCATGATAGAGAAAGAGCGCTACTTAAGTTTAGAAATGGTACACATCAGTTGCTAATCGCAACTGATCTAGCGGCACGAGGTATAGATGTACCAGAGATCAAATTTATCATACACTACCATCTACCAATAAGAGAAGAGGAATTTACGCATAGAAATGGACGTACTGCTAGAATGCATAGTGACGGTACAGCATATGTACTCCATTGGAAAGACGAGGAATTACCGGATTTTATCTATGGGCTACCTGAAGAAAAATTGACCGAAAACCATAAGATCACCAAATCTATTTGGACTACTCTCTTTATTTCTGGAGGTAGAAAGGATAAGATTTCGAAGGGTGATATCGCAGGATTATTCTTTAAAATAGGCAAACTTAAAAAGGATCAATTAGGAATAATCGAGCTTAAATCGGACTGTGCTTTTGTTGCCGTGTCTACTTCTGCACTCAAGAGTGTTATTCAAAAAGTTGATAATCAGAGAGTTAAGAAGAGAAAAGTGCGCGTATATACCATATAACCTGAAAATAAGAACGTCCTTAGACAAGGACATCAGAACTATAAATATCCGTCTGTGTTGTAATTATTGTCTGACAGAATGTTATCTTCGTTGAGTCCAACAAACACAGTGACCTCGAAGCTTTTTGGTAGTAATGTAATTTCTCTCAAAACTTCACTTCTTTATCGCAATAATATTAATTAATTACTTAAGTACTTTATGGCTAAATCACAGCAAACATACAACAAGAAAGAAAAAGAGAAAAAACGCCTCAAAAAGAAACAAGAGAAAGCGGAAAGGCGTGAACAACGTAAATTAGAGAGAGAAGAGAAAGGTCCAGTTGCTTTCGAAGATCTGATTCGTTATGTAGATGAAGATGGTAATCTCACTACTGAAAAGCCCGATCCAAATATAAAGAAAAAAGTGATCAAGGCATCAGATATCATGCTAGGAGTTCCTCGTCGTGAAAAAGTTGAATTTGACCCTGTCAGAGAAGGAAAAGTGAAGTTTTTCAATCATGAGAAGGGATATGGTTTCATTTTGGATTTAGATTCAGAAGAAAGTATCTTCGTTCATATTAACAATATCCAAGTAGAAGATTTAAATGAAGGTGACAGAGTATTGTTCGAAACTGAGAAAGGCCCTAAAGGACTTAGTGCAATTAATGTAAAGCCCGGTAAGAAATCTCCAAAACCAAAGTCTTTAGAGGAGAAAAAAGAGGAGGCACCAGAATTAGAAGTAGGCACGGATGAAGCTAGATCTTCTGAAAGTGAGTCAACTGAAGCTAATCCTCCAAAAGACGTTGCTGAATAGGCAACTAAAGATTAGCATAATTGCTAGAACTAATAAGAGTAAAAAGGAACTTCCTAGTAGGAAGTTCCTTTTTTGTATCAAGGTTAGGAGATCTAACTAACTCCTCGGCTAATTATTATAATAGCCATCTATGATCTTATGATTTTAATACCTCTGGCTGTATAGTTTTGCATAGTAATTCTGACTATCATCAGAATATGAAGAACACCTTAATTATTATTCTGTCTGATTAATTCTTTTAAAACTTTCTTTATTTGCAAGTAAAACGACTTTTCGTTATCTCGTAATTTCACTTTAGGAAAATATATTTCTCCGAATCACAATTTTCTGATATATAATTTTAATCCATTCGTCGATTCCTTTAACTCATTCATTTTTTAGGTTGATATTACTTTCAATCAGAGTGAAAATTATGAAATTCACATCCCTATTTGTAGCCTAAGATCGAGAGAGATATGGTTATTAACAAAATATCGACCGATCAACTTTACAAGTATTAAATTACCGAATCATAGTTACTACTAAACTTCACAAGACTAAACCAATTATGGTTTTAAATAGAATATTTTACTGCTATTAATGGCTCTGGCATTCATTTTACCTAATTTTATAAGCTTTAACCCTACCGAAAGAAAAACATCTAAAGCTTTAGAGAAAATATAAGATATCGTTAAAAAAATAGATTTTGATCAGTCTAAAATGATAATCAAGAAAGCTAGAGTCTTTTTCATAGTCAACTCATTCAACGAAATGGTAGTAATCCAAACTTTCCACGATGAGATAGGCAGTATAATCAAAAGGAAACTTAACTATAAAACTTTCAACAGTAAAAATATGCTAGTTAACAATGTATATACTCTGCCTATCAGTTTTAAAAAAGAATAGAGACTTTCTAAAGAAGGATGGTTCACAGCCTTAATAAGAGTTAAAGAGTACTTTTCTTATGGAACGTCAAAAATGAATAATCCGTTTGTGGGTACTCTCAATGGTATTTTTTTAGAGCACTTAACAGTGATATTCATTTAAATAATAAAAGTTTTTTGCTTGGTTTAAAAGGCTGGTTGTGTTAGAACATCCAGCCTTTTTTTGTTATAATCAATACAAGATATTATTGTATTATTTATTTGGTAGAGATGGTGAAATATCATCTAACTCCAATTGCCATGCCTTCAACAGATTAAGTCCGTTTTCTGATACACCCTTTAGTTGCGAACTATGAAATCTTGATGCTTCATCATAAAACAAGAATATGACTGGTGCTTCATCTACCAATATTCTATCCATAGTTTGGTAGAGTTTATATCTCTTAGTTATATCTGTTTCTTTGATAGATTGCTCGTAAAGATTATCAAAGTTATCATCGTTAAATCTAGTATAATTGGGTGGAGCAGGATTCTTACTGTAATACATACAAAGAAAACTCTCTGCATCAGGATAGTCAGCAATCCAACTAGCTCTAAAAAAAGGAATTGATCCTTTCCGCATACCATCCCTGAGGATCGCAGATTCCAAAACTTCAATCGTTACTAATAAACCAATTTTTTGTAGTTGCCTAGCAACGAATGTCGTGATGTCCAAGTAATCTTTATTAGTATAAAGCGCTATAGCCTCCAGACCTTTTCCATTAGGATATCCAGCTTCCAACAATAAAGTTTTTGCTTTTTGCAAATTGTACTCATAACCAGGCACAGATTCCTTATCGTGTGACGGTAATCCTGTTGGTACAAAACCACTATCTGCTGGCTGACCAACATTGTTTCTAAGCGCTGTGAGCATTAATTTACGATCTATCGCATAGTTTATTGCCTGACGAATTTCTTTGATACGTAGAGGGCTTTTAGGTGAACAAGCCTCTAAGTTGATTCCCAAATATTCCGAATTGAGATAAGGAGACTTAGATAATTTGAGGTGATTTTCTTTCTCGGGTAAGAGCACTCCATTTTTGTCTAGTAACTTATTGATAAACGAAGACTCTAGACCATTGACAAAATCGATATTCCCGTTTAACAATTCTAACATAGCGATTTTCTTATCTGCCATAAAACTAGTTTTTATACCTTCTAGCTTTGAAGGACCTTTGTAGTAATTGTCATTACGATTGAGAAAAAGCGCTTGATTAGCAATCCACTTTTTGAATTTGAATGCTCCTGTTCCTACTGGGCTTTGAGCAAAATCAGATCCATAATATGTTATACATTCTTGTGGTACTACTGCACAATATTGCATGGTCAATATCCCTAGCATAGGAATGAATGGCCTAGTCAAATGTAGTACAAAAGTAGTATCATCAATGGCTTCAAAAGGTCTTTTCTCTCTGATCTTATCTTTAAATAGCCATGATCCAGGGGAGCTGATTTTAGAATCAATCAACCTTGTAAGGCTATATTCAAAATCTGAAGCAACAACTTTTCTACTACCATTACTAAAGCAATCGTTTTCATGAAAATAGACATCTTCTCTAAGGTAAAAGGTATAGTCCAATCCATCTTCGGAAATCAACCAACTTTTTGCTATAGCGGGACTGACATTCAAAGAATCATCTAGCTCTACCAATCCATCGAATAAGTGCAATACTGACCAAATATTATTCTGACTTTTTGCAAATGCAGGGTCTAGAGAAGTAATATGATTAGATTGATTGTAACGCAAGACTTTGTGCTCTCGCGCTTGCCTAGATCCACATGAAAATGTGAAAACAATAAAAATTAATAATATAAGTGTCCTAAACATAAGGTTCATCTATATAAACTATTGAATTTGGATGAAGATAATGAATAAGTACAAGAGGTTTAATAAAACAACTTATTAACTACACAATTCTAACCTAACAAAAATCCTTTTAGCAATTCATTGATAGCCTCTTGAGTAGGTTCATTTAATTTACCATCGTTCATGACTTCACTAATACTTGATACTGGCAATTTGGCAGGGTGAATGTGCATACCTAGGTAATGAAATAATCCAGTGAGATGCTCTAGACCGCGAAGATTTCCAGCACGTCCAGAAGAAACTCCTATGAGTGCGCCAGATTTTCCTTTGAAATTTTCTGCATACTTACGGACACTGAGTGCATCTATAAACATCTTGAGCACACCCGCGAAACTACCATTATACTCAGGGGTCAGTATGACCATTTTTTCCGCTGGAAATATATATTCTTCTTGGATCGCTATTATCTCCATTGGCATATCATCGCCTGAGTACATTTGATCGTGAAATATACTATGCGGTATATCTTCTAAGGATAGAAGCTTTACTTCCAACCCGGTTATTTCTTTAGTGGCTTTAAGTACATACTCTGCTACTTTGCGAGTATTACTTCCTGGTCTGTTGGTTCCTGATAGTATAAGGATCATGTGTTCGATTACGTTTACGTGAATAAAAATAACATATCTATTGGTGTTTGGTTGAGAGTAATCAAATTAAGTTAGTGGTCAATTGAGCAGTCTATATCTAAAGGTTCTGAATTCATTAAAGGCAAAATATATCCCAAATCATCAAGATATAAGATATTGCTTTACTATGAAACTAAAATTCCATTCAAAACATTCGTATGATGGAAATGATGATATCAGGGGTAAAGAATTAACTTTGCTTATCAGTAAACTAAATAATACTACAATCACTATATGGGTAAAGTAATAGCAATAGCGAATCAGAAAGGAGGAGTCGGAAAAACTACTACGGCAATCAACTTAGCGGCTGCCGTAGCTTTACTAGGAAAGAAAGTACTGATTATTGACTCTGATCCTCAAGCTAATGCAACCTCTGGAGTGGGAGTAGTAACCGAAGAAGATCAGATAGATATCTACGATCTTGTAGTCCATGGTGAAGATCCTAAGGAGGCAATCGTAGCTACTGAAACGCCCAATCTAGACATAATACCATCATCTATTGATCTTGTAGGTGCAGATCTGGAGTTAGCAAGTGTACTACAGCGCGAATTTCGTATGAAAACCGTAGTGGCGGCAATCAAAGACTTATATGACTACGTCTTCATCGACTGCCTTCCTTCATTGGGGTTGATCACGATCAATGCATTGACCGCTGCGGACTCTGTGTTAGTACCTGTACAATGTGAGTTCTTCTCACTGGAAGGATACGGTAAACTGAAAAATACAATTTCACTTATCCAAAATAGTATAAATCCTGATCTCAAAATAGAAGGGGTCGTGCTAACAATGTATGACAAACGCCTTAGAATGGCTAAGCTAGTAGTAAGTGAAGTGAGAGAGCATGTTACGGATCATGTATTTGATACATTGATACATCGCAACTCTAAAGTAGGAGAATCGCCGAGTATGGGTCAGCCTGTACTTTTGTATGACGCAGCTAGTAAAGGAGCTATCAACTTCATGAATCTTGCGGCCGAATTTTTATATCTCAACGAATCCGAATAATTATAAATATTTTTACGAAATGGCAAAGAAGAAAGAATTATCAAGAGGGATACGTGCGCTCCTTTCTAACATCGAAGATAAGACATCACTTCCTCAGACTAAAGAAATCGTCAAAGAACTCTCTAGTAGTATCGCTGAGATATCCCTGGAGGACATTGAAATCAATCCATTTCAGCCTCGAACAGAATTCGATCCTGAAGAACTGGTGAATCTAGCTAAATCAATTAAAACTTATGGACTGATACAACCAATCACTGTAAGGTCCCTTGGCGGCAACAAATTCCAATTAATATCTGGAGAACGAAGACTTCGTGCCTCTAAGATGGCTGGATTGAATGCTGTACCTGCTTATATCCGCATCGCTGATGATCAAGGAATGCTAGAAATGGCTTTAGTTGAGAATATTCAGCGATCTGAACTCAATGCCGTAGAAGTAGCTATATCATACCAGAGACTAATAGATGAATGTAAACTCACACACGAAGAATTATCTGGCCGTGTAGGGAAGAATAGAAGTACAATTACCAACTATATAAGACTGCTCAAGTTGCCTCCTGTAATACAAGCCGGTGTCAAGAAAGATCAGATCAGTATGGGTCACGCACGGGCATTAGCTGGTGTAGATAATGTATCACTGCAACTAACATATTTTCACCGTACTGTAGAAAATAAGTTATCTGTACGTGCACTTGAGCAACTCATCAGAGGCGGTGAATCATCAAACCAAGGAAGTAGCACATCATCTAATACCCATTCAGGTAGTTCTTTACCATCTGAGGTAGTGGCGATCAGAGATGAACTCCGTGATCAGTTTGGTTCTAAGGTAGAAATCAAAAGAGATACTAAGGGTAAAGGTCAATTCGTCATTAAGTTTAATAATGATAGAGACTTTAATAGGATTTTAGAAATTTTACAAAAGGATTAAACGAGAGTATATCAAGGTCGAAGTTATCCTTGTAATTCCTCTATAGCATCTATCCATTCCAAAGGTATTTTAGTCTTCGATTGCGACTTAATACTATATGGCATAATCACGTTATTAGCAATAGCTACTAATCTATTATGTTTTTTACTAAATATGCGAGCTTCACAGAGAATACGATCAGATTTGACCTCAGACACTCTGAATCCAACTTCTGCAGTGTCTGGGTAAGTCACGGGAAAGAGATATTTACAATCTTGCCAAGCCAATATAGGTCCAACTTCTAAATTGTTCAAATTGTTTTTACAAAGATATTCATCAAAGTATTTTACTCTGGCAGACTCTACCCATCCGAGGTAGATTACATTATTGACATGTTGAAAAGCATCCATATTTCCCCATTGCACAGGGATAGATACATGACAAGCATATTCAGATAGTTCAGTGTAGATATTAACCGTCGGCATCAGATAAAAGTATTGACTTGTATTTTTCTAATAGCTTACGAGCATTAACTTTATGGTCGTATTTATCTTTGATCAAAGTTACTGCATTATCAGCAACTGTCTGCATTAGTGGAAGATCTTTTGTACACTCAGTGAGCACGGCAACGAATTCCATAGCTGTATCTGCTACAAATATCTGTTCTCCATGATTTGCTTCTATCCCTTCTTTACCTAAAGTAGTAGATACAACTACTCTTCCAAGAGCTAGTCCTTCAAGAATCTTTACCCGCATACCGCTACCTGAAAATAAAGGAACTACCATAATAGGATATTTTTGCATAAACTTCAAAGCATCAAGCACTTCTCCGTGTACAACTACATTATCAAGATCAAGATTAGTTATCCATTTGGGTGTATTTCGTCCTGCAATATGAAATTTCACTTCAGGATTCTGCTTACTAAATATAGTCCACACCTCTTTTAAGAACCATTCCAGGCCTTCTATATTAGGCAACCAATCCATAGAACCTATGAAAGAGATGTCTTTGCCTTGAAGCGGAGTGGTATTCTCTACATATCTATCTACTTGAAGTCCAATGGGTGATGCCATTGCACCATTTTTATATCCTAATTTCTTAAACTTTTGAAGATCACGATCGGTAACGGCGACAAGATAATCATAATCGTTAATATGAGTAAGTTCGAAGTTCTTTAACTTCTTTGTTAAGTATTTGAGATACAACTTTTTGGGTAAAAATTTGGTATTCGCAGATATTCGCTCCCAGATTTCAAACTCTACATTGTGTGAGCGCATAGATACAATAGCATTACTATGTTGCTTAATTGTATCTATATAAGGGGTGAGATAAAGAGTTTCCAACTGAATGACGTCATATTCATTATCCTGTAGAAGTGCTATTAATTTATCACTATACTCTTTCGAATCAAATCTCGAGATATGGTATGACTTACTAGAAAATAGGTTGGCAAAAGCCTCTAATACCTTAACTCTATTGTCAATATCCGTTACATGTATTTCTTTATAATGATTGAAGTCATTTGGCAACTTCCCGATCTCAGTATAGTGCTTTGTTGTATTCATAGCTAAAAGAGTTATCTCACAGCCAAATTCATGAAATGCTTTACTTTGATAAGTTACTGCAATAGACTCTCCATCTTTGAGAGGGTAAGGGAATTTCTTGCAAAGTTGTAGTATCTTCATATAATTATGAAACGAACCTATTAGTTAAAAAATATTTAAATGTAATTTTTTTCCAATAGAAGAGTCCTAAAAATAACTTTCCCAATTGAATAGTAATAACAGAAGTAGTTGAATTATTATTTTATTAAACACAAATAATCCGAAGAATACACATTTTATTTCTGTAATTTGTTCTAACTCTATAAATACGATTTCTGTAGTTAATTGCTATTTATTAATTAAAAAAATTAGATTTGAAATATTGATAAAGATATTTCAAAGATAAAGTTAGAACATGATACAAGGTAAAGACATAATCAAATCCTACGAAGACCTACAAGTCCTCAAAGGTGTAGATATAGATATAACAAAAGGAGAGATCGTGAGCATCATAGGGAAATCTGGCGCAGGTAAGAGTACATTACTCCACATTGTAGGTACTTTGGATCATTCAGACGCAGGAACTATTATTATCAATGGTGTAGATACCACTCGCCTTAATAAGAACAATTTGGCCAAATTTAGAAATGAAACAATAGGATTTGTCTTTCAATTTCATCATTTACTCAATGAATTTACTGCTTTAGAGAATATAACTATACCTGCACATATTCGAGGCACTAGTGCAACTAAAGCAGAAAATAAAGCCAAGGAATTACTAGATTACTTGGGACTAGGAGATAGAATGGATCATAAACCGCAAGAACTTTCAGGAGGTGAGCAACAAAGAGTAGCTGTGGCTAGAGCATTAATAAATGATCCTGCGGTAATATTCGCCGATGAGCCAACAGGTAATCTTGATGCAAGTAGTTCTGATGACCTTCATAATTTATTCAAGAAGTTGCAGTCCGAAATGGGCCAAACATTCTTGATCGTAACACATAATCAAGAACTTGCCAAGTTAAGCGATCGTACACTTACTATGCAAGATGGACGTATAATTAGTTAACAAATGAATACAAAAACGACTGCTAAAATCGACGACCTACAAGAAGAATTATTTAGACTAGGAAAGTACTTTCGTAATGTTATAGATCATAGTAAGATGTGGTAATAAAAGATCTGTAATAGATGAATTATATGATAAAATACACTAAAATCGCATCACGATCAAAACAAGAGCAAACTGCATAATACTTATGCTATTCTTAAAGTTAGTTTCCTAATGTAAATTTATAAAGAGAAGGAATATATTGTGATCATTTGAAAGTAGAACAATGGAAATATTATAATCAGATAGATGTAATTATATGTTCACTAATAACATATAAATAGAATAAAAAAATGGTGTTACAGTAAAAATTTAGTGTGCTAAATTTTTTAGAGAAAAAATTATTAGAAAGTTCACTCTTAGACGAATAGTAAATTTTAGATATTTATCGTATAAGTACATCATTATTAATTATTTAACTAAAAATTATGAAAAGGATACTTTTAATTTCAGTTTTATTTATCGCTTTTATAAGTTGTGAAAAAAATAAAAATTGTGTATCTACTCCCTCAATACAGAGTGGAAATTGTATAGATTCTACTCTTATTAACGACTCTATCTTTTGTATAGAGGTATATGATCCTGTCTGTGGATGTGATGGTGTAACTTATTCTAATTCATGTCATGCAGATAAAGCTGGCGTCACCTCATATGTTGCTAGAGAATGTTGTGATTAAATAGTGTTAAATACAAACCCTCTCAGATAAGTTGGTTTATTTTTAATAGGCCTTACGGCCCTAATTTCGATCCTAAACTAAATAAATAGAAAAATCTATCTAAGTGGCCTAAACATAAATTATCACTTACCCATTAGAAAATCTACTATCAAAGACAAATAAGAAATAAACACATGAAGAATCATTAATATCTACCCCCAATTAGTGACAAACATCTTTTCTATCAATCCCATTCCCTTGTAGACCCAAATCATAGGTGATCGATTTATAGCATGTCGTTCCTTAATAATTTGGATTGCAGATTCGTAATCCATCCACTTAACATTACTATATGGAATATGTATCCATTCACTTTTTGTTGGAAAATGAAATTTAAAGAGACTAAAATCCTCGGTAATAAAAAGATTTAAAGGTATATAACATCCTTTAATACTTTTAGAATTTAATATACCCATATTCTGATTATCCATTTGGTAAGGTGTGAAAATTTCACCGTAAAATGCAACCTTTTGTTTGACTTTATAAACATCGATATCAAGCCGAGCTTTCGCCGCACCAGAATACAATAATGGTAATTGCTTATTCTTAGTTTTATCTAATTTATAAGTAAAAGCGTCTCCACGATTAGGACCAACAAGTCCCTCTACAACATCATCTATAGTATAGTCTATCAGATAGAATTTATACGCCAATTCGACATGAATTATTTCGTCAGTTACCAAAGATTTTATAATAAAGTCTAACTCTCCGAGAGTACGCTTGTATTCAATCAATTGTATAGAATGTGCGAGTACTTTGTACTTATTAGATGCCTTTAGCAATTGCAAATAAATATGCTCTACTTGATGACCTAATCTCAGATTTTTCGGTACTGGACAGAGCCTCTTATAATCCAATTTATCATTCTCCAAAACAAACTGCTCTAATCCAAATTCAGTGTTAGTCCAAAGTAAATCTGATTTTAAAAAACCTTCATATGACTTTTTCATGTTACCCGGATATTGATTCAATTGGGCTATTGTACAAATATTTGACAGTCAAAGTTGATTGACATATAATAAATCTCTAAGCGAAAGATACTATACGTTCGCCAAGCTTCGCTCAAATAAATTTTACCTCGTAATCCAAAAATAAATTAATTAAACACAGAAAAGCTTCCAGGAAAATCAGTTTCTAGAAGCTAATAAACTATTGTTCTATTATCGATTATTAATCCAATTTCAGAACATCTAAAAATGCCTTTTGTGGCACCTCTACATTACCAATCTGCCTCATTTTCTTCTTTCCTTTCTTCTGTTTCTCCAGTAACTTACGCTTACGTGATATGTCACCACCGTAACATTTAGCGGTTACATCTTTTCGCAATGCAGATATTGTCTCTCTTGCGATAATCTTAGCTCCAATAGACGCTTGTATCGCAATCACAAATTGTTGACGAGGAAGCAGCTCTCTCAACTTCTTACACATCTTACGACCAAATGATTCAGCCTTAGTTTTATGAACTAGAGAAGAGAGTGCATCTACAGCATCACCATTCAACATGATATCTAACTTTACTAAATCAGATGCACGATAATCAATAGGGGTATAATCAAAAGAAGCGTATCCTCTGGAAATAGACTTGAGTTTATCGTAGAAGTCAAATACAATTTCCGCCAGTGGCATCTCGAATGTCAACTCTACCCTCTCTTGAGTTAAATATGTTTGCTTGGTAAGTATTCCACGCTTATCCATACAAAGCGACATGATCGAACCAATGTATTCTGGTTTAGTAATAATCTGAGCTCTAATATATGGTTCTTCTACCCTATCCAATTTTGTAGGATCTGGCAAATCATTAGGTGTGTTTACCTTTATCTTTGCTCCTTTCTTATCATATCCAAAGTAACTAACGTTGGGTATAGTAGTAATCACTTCTTGATCGTACTCACGAGAAAGTCTTTCTTGAATAATCTCCAAGTGTAACATACCTAGAAATCCACAACGGAATCCAAATCCTAATGCCACTGAAGACTCTGGCTCGAATACTAATGAGGCATCATTTAACTGTAGTTTATCAAGGCTATCTCTTAGGTCTTCAAAATCTTCATTTTCGATCGGATATACACCTGCGAATACCATTGGCTTCACATCTTCGAACCCGTCAATTCCAGCCTTGCAAGGATTATCTGAATTAGTAATAGTATCTCCAACTTTAATTTCTTTTGACTCCTTGATACCAGTGATGATATATCCTACATTTCCTGCTCTAAGCTCTTTTTTCGGTACTTGATCCATCTGTAAGATCCCTATCTCATCAGCATTATATTCGGCCCCCGTATTAAAGAATCTTACTTTCTCTTTGGTTTTCATCACACCGTTGATCACTTTGAAATAAGCGATCACACCACGAAAAGAATTGAATACTGAATCAAATATCAATGCTTGCAATGGGGCCTCTGGATCTCCTTTGGGTGCAGGGATACGCGAAACTGCAGCTTCTAAGATATCTTCTATACCAATACCTGTCTTTCCACTCGCATGAATAATATCATCCAAATCACAACCAATAAGGTCAATAATCTGATCCGACATCTCTTCGATCATAGCACTTTCCATATCTACCTTGTTAAGGACTGGAATGATTTCTAGATCATGTTCTATAGCTAAATATAAATTAGATATCGTTTGTGCCTGTACCCCTTGTGATGCATCTACTAATAACAATGCACCTTCGCAAGCTGCTATCGATCGTGATACTTCATATGAGAAATCCACGTGACCAGGAGTGTCTATTAAATTAATAGTATATGTCTCTCCATCTTTAGCTGGATAATACATCTGTACCGCATGACTCTTAATAGTGATACCTCTTTCCCTTTCTATATCCATATCATCTAGAGCTTGATTCTGCATATTACGCTCTGATATAGTCTGTGTATGTTCTAATAACCTGTCAGATAAGGTACTCTTACCATGATCAATATGAGCTATCACACAAAAATTTCTAATATTCTTCATAAGAATGCAAATATACTTGTATAGTAATACTTATGTAGCGATGTTCTATAATAATGATCTTTAAAACACTATTATTTTTCATATGTTTAGCACCAATTGAAAATTAATCTTAATAAACTCCAGTTTGTAGATCCTTCGTGATTTTACTAACGTACTTTATTAACATAAAAATTGCGGTTATCTTAATTATTAAAATAGAAAAAATGATGAAATTAATATTATCTGTCCTTACTATCGCTCTAGTACAAGCTGCAAGTATTGCTCAATACACATTTTCTGCTGAAAAGATGGCTCCTTGCACAGAAATTAAAAATCAACAAAAAACAGGTACTTGCTGGAGTTTTGCAACTACATCTTTCTTAGAATCTGAGGCTATACGTATGGGACAGAAGGATATAGATCTATCTGAAATGTATGTCGTATATAACATCTACAAAGACAAAGCCGCTAATTATGTGCTTCGCCAGGGAAAAGCCAACTTTAGCCAAGGTGCCTTAGCTCATGATCTAATAAGAGCAGTAGACAAGCATGGTGTAATACCAGAAAGCGTATACTCTGGCCGAGATAACAAAGTAGAGTCTTATAATCATAGTGAATTAGAAAAGGGGCTTAAAGGATTTCTTGATGGAATAATATCCGCTAACAAAATAGATAGCTATAACTGGCAAAACGCAGTTGAAGCAATACTTGATGTCTATATGGGAGATACTCCTGAATCATTCGTAATGGGAGGAGATATGAAAATGACTGCTGAGACATACGCTCGTAAGCTCAAACTTGATGTAAAGGACTATGTAAATCTCTCATCTTTCTCACATCATCCTTTTTACAATAGTTTTATTCTAGAAGTCCCTGACAATTACTCTAATGGTTCGTTCTACAATCTTCCAATAGATGATTTTATGAATACTATCGAATTTGCCTTAATGGAAGGATATACTGTAGCTTGGGATGGTGATGTAAGCGAAAAAGGGTTTTCATCCAAGAATGGACTAGCAATATTACCCGTCACTCAAAGTAAGGAGCAATGGACCAAGCCTGTAATTGAGCAAAAAGTAACTCAGCAGAGCAGACAAGATGATTTTATGAGTTTCAACACAACTGATGATCACCTTATGCACATGATCGGAATAGCTCTAGATCAAAAAGGCAACAAGTACTTCATCATCAAGAACAGCTGGGGAGAAATCAGTGATTACAAAGGATTTCTGTATATGTCTGAAGCATATGTAAGAGCTAAAACAGTTGCTGTTCTTATGCACAAAGATGCGATACCTGCCTCAATATCAAAAAAGTTATTTACATCTAATAAATAGTAAGATTCATAACTTAAAAATTGTCCAATTGAGAAATATAAATATCTAGGCAGCATTTGGTATTTAGTGCCGTTGTTTCAATATAATTTTGGGTATCGTAAGTAGACAGATCATAAAAGTTATTTTCTCATTGAATAGAGTACTAAATAGGATAAAAGCCAAATAGATTTATGAAGATTATAAATTTAATAGTGTTTATATTTTTAGGCCTGATGGTTATTTCTTGCCATAAAGATCCAAATGGCCTGAGGATACTTAATCTTGGAGGAGAGTTTATAATAAGTGCAGATCAAGTATTTACTGACAATGGACCAAAGTTTAGCTATAGAATAACAACGATAAATGATCAAGATTGTAATTCTTCAGATATTCTATACACGCTGATTGACCAAGAAGGTGAACTTAATCTAGTTCTTGAAGATATTACACAAATAGATGATTGTCCTACTGAAGAAGGTCAAGTAGAAGAAATAATTCCGCTAAATATTGAAAGTGGCACCACTGATATTGCTATCTCTCTCAAAAATGTAGTGAAAAATACTGGAACCATTGAAACTACAGCACTCCATTACACTTTGAAGATTGATACACCAGAAGGAATATTATTAGGCAATAATATAGTTAATCGCATGCCTAGTCAAGTTATTTTTGGATATATCTATGATACCAATCAAGATCCAGTTGATACTATCTTACTTGATTCACTTTCGAGCTATAGTAACAGGGATTTAATTGATGGTTATTACACTTCATATTTTTCAATAGATAATCAACAGGCTGTATTCTTTGATTATTTTAACACTCCGCCTATCCACAATGATGTTTATTACCACTTAGAGAATAAAGAACCATTTTTATCTTTCATAGAGCAATATAAAGGTAACCATGCCAATTACGTCTTCAATCTGAGAGATGCTGCAACTGGAGAGATTATTTCTTTCTAACTATATTTCGAAGTTAAATCCTTCAGACTTCAATGTAAGATACCTTTCAGGATCGAAGCTAAACAGCTTAGCTGGCCTATGTGCCACACCTTGTTGATATTCCTTAACATCTAATAGCAACTTCATCGAAAGAATTTTTTTTCTAAAGTTTCTTTTATCCAGTTCCTTATCTAGTACTGCCTCGTATAGACTCTGTAATTGTGAGAGTGTAAATGTATCCGGGAGCAGTTCAAAACCAATAGGCCTTAGCTTCACATCACGCCTTAGCTTATCTAAACTGTATTCTAATATCTCTTTATGATCGAAAGCTAGCGTATCAACGTCTTTGATCTTTATCCAGCTGACTTCCTCCGCAAAACTCATCGCCTGAGGTGCTACTTTGTGAATATTAATCAATGAGTAATAAGCAATTGTGATTACACGTCCGGATGGATGCCTATTTACCTTTCCGAATGTCTTTACTTGCTCAAGAAATACATTGTTCAATCCTGTCAATTCTTTGAGAACTCTCATCGGAGCATCCCGCAAATTTTCGTCATGGTATACCAAGGCTCCTGGAAGGGCCCAATGATTGGCAAATGGCTCCTCTGCTCTCTTTATCAATAGAATCTTCAGATCAGCATCATCGAAACCAAATATCACATTATCAACTGAAAATGCTGTTGTAAATTCTATATTTCCTAAAGACATTAAAGCAACTTTAATTTTAGCTATCACAAATGTATACAAAGTATGATACAAATCAACACTAAGTCCGGAAAATGGTGATTTTGATCGGCAACTCTCATTAAACGAATATAAAGTAATTAAATCCATCTATGAATATTCTATCTGTATTGTTTTACAGTGAAAATCTAATTAGTACCTTAAACCCAATCTTATATAAATGTCTTCAATGAAATACTTCTCCTTTGCCCTCAGTATAACAACAACTATCTTACTCACTCTTTTTCTCAATGGAAATGTATGGAATAGAATTACTCTACCTCCTCTGGGCAAGATGCTTAATCCATTCACTGGAATATGGCAAAATGGTCAGAAGACAAGCAGAGCTGATATAAATTTGCACTCTGTATCGATAGAACAAGATATAGAAATCGTTCTCGACGAAAGAGAAGTTCCTCATATATATGCCAACTCATTGAATGATGCCTTATTTGCTCAAGGCTATATGCACGCCAAACACAGATACTTCCAAATGGATATGATGAGTAGATCCGCCAGCGGTCGAGTAGCAGAGGTGATAGGACCATCAAGACTATCATATGATTTAAGCCAGAGACGCAAAGGGATGGTATACGCAATTGAACAAGCTGAAAGAGGATGGAAAAAATTTCCAGATAGGTACCAACTGATACAAAAATATGTGGATGGTGTAAATACGGCATTAGCAGAATGGTCCCCTGCCGACTATCCTTTAGAATATAAGCTTCTAAATGTTCCCCCTGAACCATGGACCATAAAAAAGACCATCATGATCGTTAAAATGATGGCCAATGATCTCGCAGGTCGTGGGAGCGATATACCCGCAACAAATATGTTGGAAGTATTGGGAAACGATCTCTTCTTTAGTATTTATGATGAACACGAGGATATTGAAACTCCTGTAATCTTAGATGAATATCTATCTAAAGCAGCAAGCATGAGAAAAGATACTATTTGGGCAGCAATCAATAAAGACATTTACTACAAGACGGATTTCAAAGAACCAATAAAAGGCATAGGCAGTAACAACTGGGCAATAAGTGGTAGCAAAACAGAATCTGGCAATCCAATTTTTGCCAATGATCCACACTTAACTTTGTCGCTACCTTCAATATGGTACGAAACACATTTACAATACGAAGATGTTAATGCCTATGGAGTAACTATACCAGGAATGCCAGGACTAATAATGGGATGGAATGATCAAATCGCTTGGGGTGAAACAAATGTGAGTCAAGACATCAAAGACTATTATGAGATAGAATGGACAGATGTTACTAAATCACATTATATGTTTGATGGCAAACCAACACCGACCAAAATAGTCGTAGAAACCTACAAGGTAAAAGGTACTGTAAACTACAAAGATACCTTACGCTATACCATACACGGCCCTGTCGTATACGAATCTCCAAACGGCGACAAAGACCTTGCAGTGAGATGGCTGGCACATAATGAACCTGAGTCGCCAGAGATGATGACTTTCATTGATGCAATGTCTGCAAAGTCTTATGATGAATATCTTAAAGCAACTGAGGTATTCATCACTCCTGCACAAAATTTTTTAGCTGCTAGTAAGTTTGGAGATATTGGATTAAGAGTGAACGGGAAATTCTATAAAAAAAGTAGTCAAGATGGTCGCTTTGTAAAAAAAGGAAACAACTCCGAATACCTCTCAATGGAATACATACCTATAGACGAAAATCCACAGATGCGAAATCCAGATCGCGGATGGATTGCATCGAGTAATCAAGTTTCTACCAGCGACAAATATCCGTATTATTTCAATGGCAGATTTGAGCATTACCGCAATAGAACAATCGATAGTTTATTAAATCATATGAGTAATATCACTGCGACTGAAATGATGAAAATGCAGCAAAACAGTCATGGAGATAAAGCAAGAGACCTTCTACCTAGAATACTGGACAACGATAATTTTAACGAAGAAAATGAAGATGCCGTAGACATACATCTGGACCTATCCCAATGGAATCACAACTATCATCCTGAGTTAAAAGCACCAAGTTATTTTGAAGAGTGGTATACTAATATATATCGGAACACATGGGATGAAATTTATGCTTTTTCTGATAGCATGCAGATCTTATATCCGACATCTTGGAAGACTATAGAATTTATCTTAGAACAACCTAATCATAAATTTTTCGATATACAATCCACACCTAAAAAAGAAACAGCATCTGATATTATCAGGATGTCATTTTTACAAATGCAAGATACGATGCAGGAGCGTATTGCCGATGGAAAATCTAATAACTGGAATGACTATAGCCCTATGCACATATGGCACCTTCTCAGAGTACCCGCGTTATCTCGAAAAAATGTCTTACATACAGGCAGTGGCGACGCCATCAACTCTAACATTAATAACTTCGGCCCTAGCTGGCGCATGGTGGTCGACCTCAAAGACGAACCACTAGGGTATGGTGTCTATCCAGGTGGCCAAAGCGGCAATCCACTTAGCAATGAATACGATAGCAATATAGAAATGTGGGAACAAGGAAAATATCATGAGATAGACATTTACCTCACAAAAGAAGAATGGAAAATTAATGGTCAAACTATTCAAATAAATGCACAGCAATGAGATCATTTGTAATACTTACGACAATAATTATTATTTGTTCTCTATTGCTTCCATGGTGGATAATTGTAATAGTTAGTTTACTCTACATGTCTTTTAATGCACCTAATTCTTTGTGGAAATCAATTGCCATTTCATTTCTTTCTGGATTCATTTCGTATCTTTTATTTAGTATTTATTCAAGCTTAGGATTAGATCGAAGTCCAGCAGAACTCATCGCAAATCTATTCGGTAAATTACCGAGTTGGTCAGCCTATTTAATAACCGCATTGATTGGCGGTATTGCTGCAGCTTTTGGTGGTCTGAGCGGATATTTGGCTAGAAATATTTGGAAAAATAGTCTTACTTAAAATTCAAAACATCAACACTCTCATTACATTCCTCCAAATCTCCTGAATCATTAGAGGCTATAACTACGGTACGGCCATTAATATGCTTTTGTAAAAGAGTATGATACCAAGATATTGCATTACTATCTAAATAACTGGTCGGTTCATCTAACAAAAGTAATGGTGTATCTGAGAGAATTGCTAATCCTAATTGAAGCCGCTGCTGCATTCCAGAACTAAAGTCTTTTATGTATTTAAGTTGATGCTCGGCAAGATCTATAACGTCTATAAACTCTAGGAATGATTCAGTCTTCATTCGCTTAAACTTCGCCTGAATATTATACATCTCTTCTATAGTATAATTATCAGTAAGTGAAAGATAAGGTGCCACCCAACTTACCGACTTATAGACATCAGCAATATTGATTTTTTTATTATCTATTGAGTGAATAATCTTACCATCCGAAGGCGATAAAAATCCAGATAAAATTTTGATTAGCGTAGACTTACCAGATCCATTGAGCCCATTAACACCTAATATAGATCCAGATGATATCTCAAGATCTAAGTCTCTTAGAATCCACTGATATCCATATCGTTTAGATATTCTATTAAGCTCTAAATGCATAGATGAACTTTATGAAGTCTGTCTAAATCCTTTCATCACTCCTCTATCAGAATCAGATAGGAAAGAAAGTATTTTCTCTCTCTCTGGAGAAGCCTTTATAGTCGCTTCAATCGTACGGAGCGCTTGACGTGTATTGTATCCTTTAACAAATAAAATACGATAGATATCTTGAATATGATTAATCTGTTTATTGGAAAACCCTCTTCTACGTAGACCTATAGAATTTACTCCTGCATATGATAAAGGTTCTCTTGCAGCTTTCACAAATGGAGGCACATCCTTTCTTACTAACGATCCACCACCTATCATAGAATGATCACCTATTTTCACGAATTGGTGCACTGCCGATATACCTCCGATGACTACGTTTTTACCTATCTCAACATGGCCTGCAAGATTGACACTATTGGCCAAAATCGTCTTCTCTCCGATGATACAATCGTGAGCCACATGTACATATGCCATTAAAAGACAATTGTCCATGATATGTGTTTTGTAGTTCGCACTAGTTCCTCGATTGATAGTAGCATATTCTCGGATGATTACATTATTTCCAATCTCGAGTATCGAGTCTTCTCCTTCATATTTGAGATCTTGTGGCTCAGCACCGACTACAGCTCCAGGAAATATCTTGCAATTGTTGCCGATCTTTGTTCCTTTTAGTATTACGGCGTTAGGTCCAACCCAAGTTCCTTCTCCAATCTCTACATCAGCTTCGATTGTTGCAAATGCTTCCACTGTTACATTCTTGCCTAGTCTTGCCTTAGGGTCTATGTTGGCTAATTTGTGATGATTTTCCATATACTATTTTATTTACTTCGCTTTACTACTTGAGCAGTCAATTCTCCTTCAGAAGCTATTTTATCTCCAACGTATGTCGTTCCTTTCATTTGTACGATTCCTCGACGAATTGGACTCATGAGTTCCATTTTGAGAATAATCGTATCACCAGGAACAACTTTAGACTTAAACTTAACGTTATCCATTTTAAGGAAGTATGTATCCCACTCTTCTTCAGCCCCCATACTATTAATCGCCAATATACCACCAGTTTGTGCGAGCGCTTCCATTTGCAATACTCCAGGAAAAACTGCGTTACCAGGAAAGTGACCCTGAAAACAAGCTTCATTCGCAGTTACATTCTTGACGCCTATGATTAGCTCATCAGTACAAGACATAATCTTATCAATCATCAGAAATGGATATCTATGTGGTAACATTGCTTGTACTTGCTCAGTATTAAACACTGGCGTAGCAGTAGGATCATATGACGGTCTACCTTTAAGTTTACGTTGCGCTTGCCAATGTTTTTTCAGTATTTTAGCAAACTCTATGTTAGCCTTGTGACCCGGTTTAGTGGCAACTATTCTCCCTTTGATAGGGTGACCTACTAAACTAAGATCCCCGATAACATCCAACAACTTATGTCTAGCAGGCTCGTTGGCATACCTTAACTTAGATGTATTTAGTACTCCAGCCTCGTCTACTTTAAGTGCGCCTTTACCAAGCTTACTTGATAATGACGACAATTTTTCTGTACTAGTTTTCTCATTTGCAATGATTACCGCATTGTCTAAATCTCCTCCTTTAATTAGGCCTTGATCAAATAAAAGTTCAAGCTCATGTAAGAATGCAAATGTCCTCGCAGGTGCTATATCCTTTTCAAAAGAATCATCAAATCCAAAATCAGCATATTGCTGCCCTAGATAATCAGAATTAAAGTCTACAAGTGTAGTGATTTCAAAGAAATCAGAAGGCAAGGCAATAAGCTCCGCCCCAGTCTCCCCATCCTTATAAGTAATGATCTCATTGATTACGAGATACTCTCTATCCTTATCAGTATCTATTACCTCTGATGCTACTAATGTATCATAAAACATAATAGCACTTCCATCCATGATGGGTACTTCAGGACCATCTAAGGTGATATGAAGGTCATCTATACCAAGCGAGTGTACTGCAGATAGCAAATGTTCAACTGTGGCAACCTCTACCTCACCTTTACGCAGTGTAGTGCCTCTATTAGTGGCTATGACGTTACTTACATCAGCAAAAAGAGCTGTATCATCTTCAATATCTGATCTATAAAATTTGATTCCTGTACCTGCATCTGCTCCTTTGAAGGTTACATTGACAGAAGCGCCAGTATGTAATCCTACTCCGCTGAGCGTTGCAGTATTTTTTATCGTTTTTCTTTTCATACAAAGGACACTTTGGCTATTGGTCTTTAATAATGTTAGACAAAGATATCTCTTTTAGATGGAAAGTGCGAAATTACGGATAAGTAGTCTTGAGAAAATCGATTCCTTTGAGATTATTGTCCTCTTTGAGAAGTGAAGCAATATGAATCATTGTCATAGCTGCCATGTTTCTATCTAAACGATCTTATTTGATAGCAATGAAATATTGTGATACTATTTTAGCGATATCAAGTAAAACAAAAGGTATCTTATATTTACTCCATGTCTACCTAAATTGACTAGAAATATCATGACTTTACCTCCTAAAGTACATTATAAATATGCCAGCAAATTAAGCATTCAATCTGTTTTTTCGCGAACTAGACCAAATTAGCCTTCTCATTAGCTAAGAAGTATTCAATAACCTCTAAAATGAAATTAATGAGCTCAGTCCTAGCGGCTAATCCAGCCTATGCTTGATATCGAGTGATATGACTATTAGGGAGACCTACCAATGGATTATCTCTTGGTATCGGTTTCTAGCTCATTATATCTAACAAAGATATAAATTGTGGATTAGCTATACGATGATTAGCTAATCTTCTACTTTCCGTTGAGCGTCCAATCATATTCAATATAACTAACTTGCGCGTCTGCGTCTATCTGAGTATTACTATATTTATTAAGATAGCTAACTATATCTTCGGGAAAATCTTTAGCATACCATTCGAAGATTTTGCTAATCTGTACTGATCCCACTGATAATTTATTATAAGCCGAATTATTGATAAATGTTTTAGCTCTTACCTCCAAATACGCTTGTATATTGACTGCTGTCCAAGCCCTATTAAGTATCGGTGGACAAGATTTGGCTGCGCAATTTACTGCGAAGTGGATTCTTGGTTCATTAAATTTTGCCCTGATTTTATTATTTTCAATATCGTTGAGAGATAGTTTTTCGTCACCTATAGATAGCCATTTATTGTCGAAAACCTTCCCACCATGTAGATCCATAATACTCTCCACAGGATAGTTATCTACTAATAACTTAATCGTATTGGCATTATAAGCATTAATCCAAAAAGCTAGTTTCTCATTTTTACTTGCAGAGGATTTTGGTACATTCTGTGACAAATAATCCAAATATTTATCAAGTATAATCACCTTATCTTTAATAGCCTCATAATCCACTTTTCCAGAACTGCTTACATAAGACGTAAGTAATGCATCGAATGCAGAATGATCTATACCTTTTACTTTAATAGAACTAGTTGTTTTATCTTCTTTAAAGGGTTTATTTACCTTGTTTCTTATTTGCTTAACTGGTAAAGTAATTATTAACTCTCCATTTACTTCATTTGTCGTTTTTGGAGTTATTTCTGTATTAGTACTAGATGCGGTTTCATGGTAACCATAATTTTCAGTTTTCTGATTACCATCCATTGCTGAAATAAATCCTACTGTGATTGCCATTATGGCAATAATTGACTTAATATTCTTCATCTCTTTTTTCCAAGTATTCACTAATACGAATACAAATTAAACTTAAAAATATGTAATCTAACTTACTTGCAATTAACAATCTTCTAATCGATTGTGTCTAGAATATGTTCTTCAAATCATTGCAAAGTATCATAAAAACCCACTGCCAATCTCATAAAACTTAAGGTTGCCTTAATTATTTACTCTATAATCAAGTCTTAGAGTCATGCTTCTTGGAGCCTCTAATTTTCCTGGTCTTTGGGTATATTCCAAATTATTAAAATTATCAATCAAAAAGGATAATTTAAGCGTCTTCCATTCGTAACTCGCTCTTAGGTTAAGAATATTATTCCCTTGATTATTAATCGAACGATACGCACCAATCTGTGGTGGACCTAACAATTCGAATGCGCTATCTATAGCAATCATATGACTGGTTCTATTATATGCCAATCCTATTGTAGCACTTTTAAATGAAGCTTCTACATCTACTTTAGCATTGTGCTTTGTTCTGTATTTTAATACATTTTCATCAGAAGAAGATGAAATTTGTAGTTCCTGATTGAAATCATCATAAGTAGGATCTATGTAAGTATACCCCCCAAACACTCGAATCGGTACAGGTCCGATATTCGCTTTACCCACTAACGAAAATTCAAATCCCTTGATAGTTGTGTTTCCTACATTTTGCGACTGAAACCCTAGTGCTGGTTCAGTGATTATTGTAAACTCAGTCATATCTTGGTATCGCTGACAAAAAAAGGATGCATCTAGATAACCTTCAAGACCAAAGACTCTGACTCCTTGCTTCATTCCTATCTCTGTTGTCCATCCTTTCTCAGGGCTCAAATCTGGATTAGGATATATAGTAAAACTAGAAAATGTGGTTACAATAAAGCGCTCTGTGATAGTAGGAAATCTATATCCCTGACCAAATGAAGCTCTTATGTTAGAATACTTTGCCAACTTATAATTAAGTCCTAATCTTGAAATCATTTCACCATCAGATATTCTTCCATCTGGTATTTCGATTCCATTAAAAATTTCAGGAGTTTGTTGTTCATTGTATTCATACCTTGCTCCTGCAGTTACCCCAAGTTTGCCAACAGACTTCTCTACTTGTCCATAAACTGCATTATTCTTAGCTACGAATGTCGTATCACCAAACAACTCAGAATCACTACTACCTGACATCAATACCACTCCTCCTACAAATTTTATTTCTCCCGGTAAAGTAGTTTGATATTGATATTCCCCAAAATAAGTATCCGAAGTATTTCCTTGATTATTATTGTTATCATTATCTACTCTGGAATATCTCGTTCGTAGAGTATGTTCATCACCATTATCAGAAAAATATTTTATACTAGGATCAATATAGTAACGCATGCTGTTACTCTTAGTGATCGAATTAGTAAATGGGGTGTAGATACCATTCAACGCATTATTCCAAATGAAAAAACTAGAATTATCCAATTTATTAAACACCGAACTTAAACTTAAGAGCCAAGAATCATTCAATCTATAGCTACTAGTAAATCCCATTCTATAGCGATCTTCATAAGTATCTTTATTCCAACTGTCTAATTTTCTATACAGTCCATGCACCATGAGATCAACCTCTCCAAACTTCTGAGCGTGCATCGCACTTACTTGCTTTCCAGAAGGTCTATTATCATCGTTATACCATTTCTTTCCATAATCGTTTGGATCACTTGGATCACTATATGTTGTTGCTGATACAGCTAGTTCTGTGCGAGGTTTTATTCCGGGCTTGATTCTACGTAGATTAATAATTCCATTCAAGGCTGACGAACCATAGAGCGAAGAAGCTGCACCTTTGACAATCTCAACTTGTTCCGTAGCTTCGATAGGTAGATCATTCCAATTGGGAAATCCTGCATCGACTTGCAGCGCAGGCATATCATCAACAAGTAACAATACCCTACTCCCTGCACCGTACGAGAATCCTGATCCTCCTCGAATATTAGCTTGACCATCCACCATTTGAACGCCTGGCACTTTGTCCAAGACATCTTCTGCAGAAGCAGCATTAGTACTAGATATATAATCGGATTGTAATACTTCTATGGATACAGTGGACTCGCTAACTCGCTGCTCATATTTACTGGCAGTGACGGTCATCTGATCAAGTATCGTAGTAGTAGGCGAAAGTTTGATATACTGATTATTCTCGCCAGAATTATGCACAAATGACTCTGTAATATAGCCTAAATAGCTAATTGTCACTGCAAGAGACTTTTGATTAGTACGAATGCTATAATTTCCATTCGTATCTGTGATCGTATTCCCTAAATCATAGCTAACATTAGCTCCTATTAGAGTTTCTTGCGTTTGTGCATCGACGACAGTACCTACTAAATATTGGTTTTGGCCATAAAAGGTTGTCACAAAAAAAGAAAGTAGCAGTGTGTGTATTAGCTTCATAGATCAAGTAGTTATAAAGCTAATATACTGAATTACAGCATAGATTGATCTATACTGTTCATGATCTTGTAAAAATCAACTTTTAAAAAATACAAAGCATAGTTCTAATATATAAGCTTCACGCAACCGACTTACCATTACGGCATCTTCTTGACTAAAGCTAGGTTTGCGTCGAATAGATACAACCGTTACTTCCTCCTCCACGATATCAAACGTTTCTCTCATACTACATGAAAATCTCAAAAGCAACAAAAAATTATCAACATTTAGATCCAACTGTATAGCTAGTAAATTGGCATCTTGTTCAAACATTTCATGGCTCCATTGAGATTAGATTGCAATAATTTTAATCTAATAATAGGTTTTGTCATCTCACTTCCAAATACTCTACTAACTCTTCGAAACAATTCTAAATAGAAGTTGCGTCATGAAGTTATGTAATGTTTATTTTAATCCTATTAAATATAAATTCGAACAAGAGCAATAGCCTTATCTATCCTCCATTCAAAATTCTCAACACCAAGCCAGGACTCAACTCTCTACCTTTCGCCTTTTCTTTTATCTCATCAAAGCTAAATCTGAAGTTGCATCCTGACTTCCATTCTGTACATCCATAAGCAGTTTTACCTCGCATGATCTTTCCTACTTTACACTTAGGACAAGGAGGCATAGAGTTATTTTTGTGGGCTTGTTTAGTGAAAGTTTTATTTTCAAATTCTAATTGCCCGTCAGTATTGAGTTTAATAATCCCTTCTACTTTTTGACCATTTACCATAAAGCCTTTGAGTTTTGTAGTAGCTTTCTTCTCAATCAATCTTTTGACTTGATTATCAGTGAGTTTTTTATCAAGATATTTGAACGGCACTCTCATATCACAGCCTGACTTCCAGTGGGTGCAACCGTAGCTAGATTTGCCTTTCAGAATTTGACCTTGATTACACTTTGGACAAGTTATGTCTGTGAGCGATTTCTTAGGTGCTTTTGCTTTAGTGGCTCCAACAGATTTTTTACCCCAAGAGTTACCTTTTTTTATTCCACTTTTAGCCTTGTTAGGTGCTTGAGCGCTAAACTTTGCTGTCACATTTTCCATACGTACTTCCGTGACTAACTCCTCTACCATCTGTTTCATTTGATGGATAAATCTGCCAGCGCTATAATCACCGTTTTCTATATCCTTGAGTTGTTTCTCCCACTGTCCAGTAAGTTCTGCAGACTTGAGTAATTTATTTTGGATAGTACCTATCAGTTGAATTCCTACTTCTGTTGGAATCAGTTGTTTCCTATTTCGCTTAGCATACTTCCTACGAAATAGCGTCTCTATAATATTGGCTCTGGTTGACGGCCGACCGATTCCATTGGCTTTCATCAATTCACGTAATTCATCATCGTCTACTTGCTTCCCTGCTGTCTCCATTGCTCTTAGGAGTGAAGCTTCCGTATAGTTCTTTGATGGCTTAGTTACTTTCTCTACAAAGTTGGGCTTATGTGGACCACTCTCTCCTACTAAAAATGATGGTAATAACTTCTCGTCATCCTCTTTCTTCTCATCGTTTTCATCGAGTACAGATTTCTTCCGTTTAGGGAATAATACTCTCCACCCTTCATCAATAATTTCTTTTCCCTTAGCCACGAATTTTACCTCTGCTACTACTGCATCTACTTGCGTCTTAGCGACCTTACAATCAGAATAAAATACAGCAATAAACCTTCTCACTATCGCATCATAGACTTTGGACTGATCAAGTCCTAGAGATTTTTGCTCTCCGGTAGGAATTATTGCATGGTGATCAGTAACTTTCTTATCGTTGAATACCTTTTTAGATTTTCTTATTGTCTTACCCAAGAGTGACTCTGTGAATTCCGAATAACTCTTCAATCCCTTGAGAATTGTTGGCACTTTGGGATACATATCATTAGGTAAAAACACTGTATCTACTCTCGGATAAGACACTACCTTCATCTCATACAACTTCTGTACTATCTTAAGTGTAGTCTCTGCCGTATAATTAAATTTATTATTACAATACACTTGCAGACCTGTCAAATCAAATAGCTTAGGAGCGTATTCTTTTCCGTCTTTCTTTTCGATTTTAGATATATGGAGGTCTTTGCCTTTTACTTGGTTGAGGAGCTTCTCTCCATCTTCTTTTTTGAAGAATTTCCCTTTTATATTATTGAATTGTGTATCTCGATAAACCGTCTCCAATTCCCAATATAGCTTCGGCTCAAAATTTTCTATATCATGATAGCGATTGACAAGCATTGCTAAAGTAGGAGTCTGAACTCTACCGATAGACAGCACCTGTTTATAGCCACCATACTTAAGCGTATATAACCTTGTAGCATTCATACCCAACAGCCAATCACCAATTGCTCTAGAGCTACCTGCATAATAAAGATTATCAAACTCTGATGAAGGCTTTAAGTTTTTAAATCCACCTCTTATCGCCTCCTTAGTTAAAGAAGAAATCCATAAACGATCAACAGGGCCTTTATAATTTGCTTGCTTGATAACCCATCGCTGTATCAGTTCTCCTTCTTGTCCTGCATCACCACAGTTGATTACAATTTCTGCTTTCGAGAATAATGATTTAACTATTTTGAATTGTTTCTTGACCCCTGCATCATTCTTGATTCTAGTCTCAAATCGCTCAGGCAACATCGGTAAAGTATCCAAGTCCCATCGCTTCCATCTCTCATGATAGTCATGTGGTGCATTGAGTTCACAGAAATGGCCAAATGTCCAGGTAACTTGATAGCCATTGCCTTCGTAGTAGCCGTCTTTACGATTCTTAGCACCAAGAACATTAGCAATCTCTTTGGCTACAGATGGTTTTTCGGCTACACAGACTTTCAAAGGGAAAGATTATTTATTGTGAATGAATAAGATCGATAAATTCAATCATACGTAAATTTAAGTATTAGGTATTCAATAAGAGAATGAGCAATTAAATATCAGCTAGAAAATACCTTACCAGCATGAGTGTAGTATTAGGATCAAGGTACTATCAGATATGGTAATATTGACCACAAAGTAGAAAACTTACTATTTGTTAGAAAATCTATTGACAAGTTTAAAGACTCTCTCATTATACAATCTCACACTCTCAATATCGCATTCTCACAAAACCTTATTACTTCAACTTAAAACTATCGAGATACCAGTCCATTTCATCGTTAAGACTAAATTCTTTTTCTGAATACACTTTGATATGATAAAATCTATCACCTACAAAAAACATACGTGACTTCATTACATACGCATCATTCTTGTATTGACAACGATATAAAAAACCATCGATACCATCTATTGAAGATTCAGAACTGTAGGAAAGCGTACCTCCAATCTCGTATGATGTCGCTTGAGCGGTTTGCTCATAAAAAAAAAGTTTCAGCGCTGTGCTATCCTCAGGAAAAGTGCCTTCTGGATAATCGTAATATTCTATGAGGTACATTAGGTTTGGATTCTGATCATCATATTGAGGTGCCACCATATATGAGTGTAACTCCATGGCTCCTATGCTTGTTGTGATTTCTTTGACAAGGTACTGTGGCTCACTCGGTGCAGCCATTTTGAATGCTCCGTCTCTAGATTCGAAAGTGACCCAATTGGACCAATTGGTAGACTGAGACCAAACTGATGTTGATAGTAGCAATGAAAACACTATAATCAAACCTTTTAATAGTAACATATATGCTTTATTTATCAGTTAGTCATTTTCTTACTCCTATGCTACCGTCATCGAGTTACATAAAACTTCGCTGATTCGTAAGGATTAACATTTTCTTATTAATGGCATGCGTTTGTATATTCTGCAAAGATGACAAGATTTCCAATCATAGCAATGCAACCGTAGCAGAAATCTATCTTGACGACTTCCAATCCAATCCATTTAAGTGGGGAGATATCGATATGAAAGGCAACATAACTATCAAAGCTCTAAATTAAGACAATCGTGACTTTACCGAAGGACTCGCTACGACAAATTACAAACTCTTGGTATTGTTATACCTAATCTATCGTTGATCCCATACAGGGTGAATAATACCAATCGCAGCGGTTTTTTTATTTGTACTAATACCCATTTTAAAAGGTATCATTATTTTCATATTTATGAAAAAAGAAGGCACTTACGACCCCAATGAATATAAACTAAATCCAAAATCAATTTCTTACGAAAACTAATACTATAGCAATGATCTTACATAGATTTAATATATACTTTAATTCACTTGATTATATTTGCATCCCAATGCTAAAACTTGTTTTCCAATTATAACAACACAAATAACATATATGGAATTTGACATAATCATAATAGGCTCAGGACCAGGTGGATATCCTGCAGCGATAAGAGCTTCACAGTTAGGATTGAAAGTAGCTGTAGTTGAGAAAGAATCACTAGGTGGAGTATGTCTTAACTGGGGTTGTATCCCTACTAAAGCTCTTCTTAAAAGTGCCAACGTATTTGACTATATCAATCATGCTGCAGATTATGGCATTAAAGTAGCTAAACCCAAAGCAGACTTTGGAGGTATGATCAGCAGATCTAGAGGAGTAGCAGATGGAATGAGCAAGGGTGTTCAATTCCTTATGAAAAAGAATAAAGTAACAGTAATCGAAGGATTCGGAAAGCTAGCAAGAGGAAAAAAAGTAGTAGTGACTGATTCTAATGGGAAGAAAAAAGAATATTCTGCCCCTCACATTATCCTTGCAACAGGTGGGAGAGCAAAAGAACTTCCTAGCCTTCCGATAGATGGAAAGAAAATCATTGCTTATCGTGAGGCAATGACATTATCCAAGCAGCCAAAGAAAATGGTTGTGGTAGGAGCTGGAGCGATAGGCGTAGAGTTCGCTTATTTCTACAATTCAATTGGAACGGAAGTAACAGTAGTAGAATATATGGCTCAAGGACTCGTACCAAGAGAAGATAAAGATATTTCTAAAGAGCTTACTAAAGTATTTAAGAAAGCTGGAATCAACGTAATGGCTAATACAGCCGTACAAAGCGTAGATATAAGCGGCAAAGACTGTAAAGTAAAAGTCAAGAGCAATAAAGATGGTAGCAAAGAAGAAATCATAGAATGTGATATAGTTCTATCAGCTGCAGGAGTTTCTCCTAATATTGAAGGTATCGGCCTAGAGGCATTGGGCATCAAAACTGAAAGAGGACTAGTTCAAGTAGACGAATACTATAGAACTAATATACCAGGTATCTATGCTATCGGTGATGTAGTACCTGGAGCCGCATTAGCACACGTTGCTACTGCTGAGGCATTGATATGTGTAGAGAAAATAGCTGGAGAACACGTACAACCACTGGATTATGGCAATATACCTTCCTGTACTTACTGTGCACCTGAAGTAGCTAGTGTAGGCATGACTGAAGTAGAAGCCAAAGAGGCAGGATATGTGCTCAAAGTGGGTAAATTTCCATTCTCAGCAAGTGGAAAAGCAAGTGCTGCAGGCGCTAAAGAAGGCTTCGTGAAAGTTATCTATGATGCTAAGTATGGTGAGTTACTAGGTGCTCACATGATCGGAGCTAATGTTACTGAAATGATCGCCGAGATGGTCGTAGCTAGAAAACTAGAGACGACAGGACATGAAATCCTCAAAGCTGTACATCCCCATCCTACTATGAGTGAAGCCATAATGGAAGCTACTGCGCAAGCATATGGAGAAGTAATTCACCTATAATTTAAAACCTACTAAACTTTTTGTTTTAGAACTAGATTAGCAGGTAAAGAGCAAATATTTTATAAACTTGGTGTAAGTTATTTATAAAATAAACAGCATAAAACTTGTAGGATTATCTTAATTGTAAAGAGAACTTGTGTTAAATTAAATGGTAGAAAGGACAATTTAATGAGCTAAAACCTGACGCTGAAACAGAAGCTACAAAAGACAGAAAACAAATTGTACTAGGAGCTGTAGTAAACTCGATGAGTTTTGGTAGAGATGATCTATTAATAGAGGAGAGGTTGAGATCGTTAAAGTGCTTAGCCAAACTGAATCATAAGCAGATAGCGAAAAGGTAATTCTTTCACTAGAAAGTATCGAAGGAGTAGCAACAGTTGATGACAGAATACCTGTAGGACTACTAAAAGATGTATCCGTATTTTACTAAGTGAAAGATGAATATCCTCTATCTAAAATCGCTAAATTTCACTACGGTGATCCAATGAAATACATGAAAATATTTGAAGCTAACAAGCCAATGTTAAAAGGTTCATCATTGATCTACCTCGGGCAAATGCTAAGAATACCACAAGACTAGTATATACAAGATTCTTGAAGATTAATGAGAGGTCAAGAGTAATACTGTTGGCCTTTTTTAATACCAATATCCAAACTCTTGTTCTAATGTTCAATGCAACCAATCGAAAGATAGCCTATCAGCATAATAGTCGCTAAAACACGTTATAAGCAGTAACGCAACAACTCTGATAAACTCTACTTATAACGCCAAGTAAAGTAAAAGAGCCAAAATCTATCGCAATGATCTAGATAAATTAGCGTTAAATAAATAATCGTCGATAAAGTACTTGCCGATGTTACTTAATCAATATTGCTTTAACCCGTTGTAATAACTAAATGATATACCCCACTTTTCAGTACTTTAGTGTCATTAAAATCACCGTACTTACAACACATGTCTGCAATAGGTCGATATCTCTCGTATTACAGCAAGGCCGTCAATGCCTATCAAGTGCATTCTCCAGCTATATATAACTTCATTACTAAAGTATTGGACCAAGAAAAGGCATATTACAAATATGAAGAAATAGAACACCTTCGAAAATTGTATCTCAAATCAGAAGACAGCATCCCATTCATCGAATTAGGTGCTGGTTCCAAAAAGCTATCAGGAAATACACGTCGGATTGCACAGATAGCTAAGACATCATTGAGTCCAGTAAAAACATGTAGAATACTTTTCAATGCCGTGAAGTGTTACAATTGTAAGAATGTATTAGAACTTGGGAGTTCGTTAGGTATATCTACCGCTTATCTGGCTGCTGTAAATAATGATACAAAGGTGATCTCTCTAGAGGGTAACCCTGCATCGGCCGATATAGCTCGACATAATGCAAAGCAACTTGAACTACCTAATATTGAGATCGTAACCGGCATCTTTGAAGAAACTCTTACGCCTACTTTAGGTCGAATGAAACAAGTAGATCTCGCATATTTAGATGGAAATCATAGTTACGATGCTACGATAGAATATTTTGACAAGATACTACCTTACTTAAATGAAAATAGTGTGATTGTCTTAGATGATATTTACTGGTCAGATGGCATGCTCAATGCTTGGAAGCAATTAATCCAACATACAGCCGTAACTTACTCAGTCGATATTTATAGTTCTGGATTTTTGTTTTTCAATAAGAGTATGAAATCAAAACAACACTTCGCACTCATAGAAAACTGGAAAAAGATATGGCAAGTTGGCCTGTTCAGTAAAATCAAAAAATAATTAAATAATAGCGCTTAGTCAACGAATATGCATCTAATCTGTCCTATATGTCAGTTACCATTAAAGTTATCTGAAAGCACATACAGATGCAAAAGACATCATAGCTATGATGTCTCAAAAGAGGGATATGTCAATCTGCTTCCAGTTCAAAAAAAAAATAGTAAAAATCCAGGCGATAGCAAAGAAATGATCAATGCAAGAAGATTGTTTCTCGAAAGTGGATATTATGCACCATTGGTGGATCATCTCATAAAAACTATAGAGCATAAGGAAAATGCTTTGCTACTAGATGCAGGATGTGGTGAAGGATACTATGGCGCACAAATCAAACAGCACATAAATGATCTCGACATCCTAGGTTTTGATATTTCGAAAGAAGCTATTAAAAAGGCGGCTAAAAAATATAAAGATCAATTCTTTTTTATTGCTGGAATGAACGAGATTCCAATAGCTGACCAATCTGTAAGTACATACTTGACGATATTTTCTCCCATTGAAGCATCCGAAATCAATCGCATCCTAGCTGATAGAGGACAAGTAATCATCGTATCTGCTGGCCCCAATCATATGAGAGAAATAGCCGAAGAAATATATGAATCTTACATTCCTCACGATTACGATCCTAGTCTTGTGCTATCATCACAATTTGATTTAATTAACAAAGAGATAATAACATTTACTATCACACTAGAAGAGAAAGATGAGAGAAAATCAATGCTGCAAATGACGCCCTATTACTGGAGTGCTAATGAAAAAACTCTTGGTAAAATCCTTGCTAAAAATTTAACAATCACCTGTGATTTTAAGATTAACGAATTTCGTAAAAAGTGATTGGAGAGCCATAAAACTAAAAGAAGCCGAAAACGTTAACGATTCTTGAGGATAATTTATATCAAGAATAATACTATTATTTTGTCTTCTTGATCACATCGAATATTACTTGAGCATATTGATAGTTAAATCTATTAACATCCGCTTGGTACTCTGTTTTTACTTGCTGAAGCATTTTTATTAATAGAACTTATCTAGTAGTTTGGTATTTGCCTAAGATATGATATTATTTCTCCTTTAAAAATTTGGCTTTAATCTACTAGGAAATTTCTTTACGTACTTTTCTAGCCATTGATCTTGTTCCCAGAGCATGTGCAAGATGGATTCTTTCGCCGTGTAACCATGGTTATCTCTCGGCAACATTACTTATCTTACTGTAGCTCCCAAGTAAATACTTGAGAGCTAATATAAATTTGTTTAAAATTTGCGCCTATTGCTTTACTCCTTCAAGAGTCGCTATATCTGCTATATCATCAAGTGATTCAGTTTTGAAAACTATATCTAATTGACCTTCCACAGTCTGTCCATCATTCATCATTTCTACTCCTCCTGCAAAAACAACCTCTACTGGCATACCTGTTAGTATTGGGTTTATAGCTCCACCATCGGGAAGATTAAATACATCATCTACCAAAATAGAATCACCAACTGCTATTCCGTCTAAGAAAACTGGTACACTTTGTATGGTAACACCAACTAATACCTCGTTTGCATTTGAGATACCAGGTGTTATGGTAAAAGCCAAAGAATCTTGATCCAACAATCCTCCAAGATTCTGGAACGTCATACTCCCTTGGTAGTTCCCAATAAATTTATCTCTAGCATACACACAACTATTATCTGATTCTGTAGCATCAGCGTTATAATTTTCTGCTTCAGAGTCCGTACAACCCATTATTGTAGTTGCTCCTCCACCATCGTCGTCTTTACCGCAAGAAGTGAATATTGTAGCAACCACAGCTATTGCCAGAAGGTATCTTAGATTTAGTATTGATTTCATAATTATTAATTATTGTAATTTAATCCATAAATATAAGTATAATACTTAAACGAAATCAAGAATACCAATGTGATGATCGATAACTACTTTCCTTCTAAAGCATTAACATAATCTACAGAGCCCAATCGAAACCTAAATGGAATACCCGATTGCTTTTGGATCAAATGTTCTGCTCTACAAAAAATCGGTAAGTCGGAAGATTTCCACTCTTTAATCCACGCATTACTATTCAGTTTAGGCAATTTGAAGATCTGTTGCAAATCTGATATTTTTTCTTTTATATTGATGCGAAATTGGTACTCAGATAGCACCAATTCTATAGATCCGTAATGATCTACATAGACATTGAGGTGGTCAGTAACAGAATAAGTTCTATCTATATGAGTCTTAAAAATGTCAAACTCTGGGCCACCAATTTGTTGAGCAGCCATCATATCTACACTGCTACCAAGGGCGATCAAAAGCGCTATCGCTGTTATCTTCTTTTCTTTTATAACGGCTTTTATCGCTACTACCTTCATTGCGGCTCTTTTTGCTTTTATCGCTGTTGTTGCCTGTATCGCTGTTGCTATAGTTACCTCTACTCGATTTATCGCGGCTTCTATCTTTCTCTTTATATCCTTTATCATAGTCTCTATCATTCCGTCTACTTCCTTTATCCTGACCTTTATCGTTTCCGGTAGTTTTGTCCTTAATTTTCCTTGTCCCTTCATACATTTCAAATTTACAGAATTTTGAAGGGATAGGTCCATTCATCATAGATATACGCCGAGATGCACGCAATCCTATACTCTTGAGTCCCTCTTCGTTTCCAGCGATAATCCAAGCTTCAGACCCAGTGTAAGCAGACTTGAGCGTATCGCCAATAAATTGATAAAATTGAACAATGTCTCTTTCCCTGAGTCGCTCATCGTATGGAGGATTCATGACGATATGGAATTTTTCATCACTTTGCTGAGACTTGAAGAAATCACTCTTCTCCACTGAAATATAATCTAACCAGCCTAAATGACCGATATTCATTTCTGTAGCTTTGAGTGGACGTAAACCTTTATCTCTAGCGATAATCTTGGGCAGATTGCTGTAGTCTACTTCTACATCTGTCACCTTATCCCACAGATCATTATCGAAGTCTCTCCATTGCTTAAATCCAAATCTACGATCCTTATCTTGTGGAGGTCGACCAGCTGCAAGAGTTAATGCTTCCATCACCAAAGTACCAGAGCCACACATAGGGTCTAGGAAAGTGGTCTTCTTATCCCAGCCAGAGAGTAGAATCATACCTGCTGCTAATACTTCATTAATCGGAGCAGGAACTGAATGTGTCCTATACCCTCTTCTATGTAGCGAATCTGATGAACTATCCAAAGAGATCGTAACTTCACTATTGTATATTCTGACGTGGACCTTGACATCTGGAGTCAAAGTATTCACATCCGGTCTACGGCCTTCTAGCTTTCTCCACTTATCCACTAGCGCATCTTTAGTCTTCAACGCTATATACTTGGAATGTGTAAATTGGTGAGAAGATACCACTGCATCAATAGAGAAAGTCTGATCGATGTCCATATAATTATCCCATGGCAAATCGAATACCTTATCATACAAATCTTCTTCGTCCTTTACAGTAAATATATGTACAGGTACAAGAACTCTTATCGCAGTTCTCAGCCAATAATTAGCCTTATAAAGTAACTCTTGGTCTCCATGGAAACCTACAGCTCTGTGCATTATTTCTATATCTTTTGCTCCTAAGTCTATAAGTTCTTGAGCCAGTACTTCCTCTAAGCCTTTGATGGTTACTGCTGTTATTTTCATTTCTGCGTATCTTTCATTGCAAAATCAGACTACAAAAGTGCCTTTTATTATGGGGAAAGGGAAATATAGACAGTTAAATGCGATAAAGCTAATATCACTTTGGAATCATCAGACCAGCAGCAGCAACTAATGAATTGGTTATCGACATATCTCATTAAAGCGAATCAAATGTCTTACAAATCACTAGCCCTAATCTTCTTCCTTGTAGCTTTGACATTAGATCTTACTTTCTTATTCTTCTTGCTTTCTTGAATCGAGGCTTTACTAGGTTTTGTTTTCTTTCTCCTTTTGGGTTGCTTCAGCGATTTCTTGAGGAGTGCCAGAAGCTTTTTTATTACTTTTTCTTTATTGGTGAGTTGTGAACGATCTGTCTGATGATGTAAGACTAGCTGCCCTTTTCTATTGATTTTATTCTTTAATTTTTCTAAGAGAATTTCTTTTTGATCTTCAGTGAGTGATGTTGATTCTTTTACATTGAATTTTACGGTGACTTTAGTCTCGACTTTATTAACGTGTTGTCCTCCTGCACCGCCTGATCTCGATGTGGTGTATTTTAGCTCTTCTTTTAGCTTGTTAGTGTCTATCGACTCTAAAGGATTCATTGTGTAATTATTAATCATTTCTGTCGTCTCTTCAAGGATACATAACCTTGATGTGGCTCGCCAATTCACAAATTAGATGTGAAGTAGATTCTCAATAATAAAAGAGGCATTGAGTGTCGAAATTACATAACGGTTCTGTATTCCTCGAAGTCTTAGACAATCTCAATTTTCAAAGTGAAGTACGAACGAATCTCAAAGTCGAAGGCGACTTTTCCCTAAGTCTGTATCACTCCTACATTAAACTTCTCTATCTGAGCGCTGTCTGCTACACTCAGCCCCATAGATAACCAATCTCTTGTTTCCCTTGGATCTATAATCGCATCCAACCATATTCTGCTAGCTGCATAATATGGACTTGTTTGTTCTTCGTATCTGTCCTTTATTTTATTGTGGAGCTCAGTCTCTGCTGCCTCGTCTACTTCACCTTTGGCTTTCATCGAAGATACTTGTATCTGAGTGAGTACTTTGGCAGCTTGCGCGCCTCCCATTACTGCGATCTTAGCCGTAGGCCATCCTATTATAAATCTTGGATCATAGGCCTTACCACACATCGCATAATTTCCTGCTCCATATGAGTTACCTACAACTACACTAAACTTAGGTACTGTACTATTTGATACTGCATTGACCATCTTTGCGCCATCCTTAATGATACCACCATGCTCTGATCTCTTACCGACCATAAAGCCTGACACATCGTGGAAGAATACCAATGGAATTTTCTTCTGATTACAATTCATAATGAACCTTGCAGCCTTATCTGCTGAATCAGAATATATCACTCCACCGAACTGCATTTCCCCTTTAGCATTCTTGACTACTTGGCGATCATTGGCTACTATACCCACAGACCATCCATCAATACGTGCATAAGCAGTTATAATAGACTTACCGTACCCTTCTTTGTATTCTGTAAGTTCTGACCCATCCACTACACGCTTGAGTATCTCTCTCATATCGTAAGGTTTAGCTTTGGCCGAAGGATAATGTCCGATGATTTCTTTTGGGTCTAGCTCTGGTATTACAGCTTTGATACGATCTATTCCTGATTTCGGTTCGTTTCCTAGCTTAGATACTAAATCTCTGATCGTGGTGAGACAAGTCTTATCGTCAGGCATAATATAATCTACAACTCCTGACATCTCAGTATGCATCTTTGCGCCACCAAGAGTCTCTTGATCTACCTCTTCTCCTATCGCTGCTTTCACGAGATATGGACCAGCTAGAAATATAGATCCTGTACCGTCTACTATGAGCGCTTCGTCAGACATTATTGGTAAGTATGCACCACCTGCGACACAACTACCCATTATTGCAGCTATCTGAGGGATCCCCATGCTACTCATCTTTGCATTGTTTCGGAAGATGCGACCAAAATGCTCTTTATCAGGAAATATCTCATCTTGCATTGGAAGATATACACCTGCACTATCGACTAGATAGATGATTGGAATACGATTCTCCATTGCGATCTCTTGAGCACGAAGATTCTTCTTTCCAGTGATAGGAAACCATGCTCCAGCCTTAACAGTAGCGTCGTTTGCGACGATCATGCAATCTCGACCTTCCACCTTGGATATACCCATGACTGTGCCGCCAGCTGGACATCCACCATGCTCTTCGTACATGCCATATCCAGCGAATGCACCTATTTCAAAGAAAGTAGCATCTTTATCTTTGAGAAAGTCTACACGTTCTCTGGCTGTCATCTTGCCCTTCTTATGTTGCTTATCTATCTTCTTCTGACCACCACCGAGGTATATTGTCTCAAGTTTGTGATATAGCTCTCCGATATGGATATTCATCTGATCTTCGTTCTTGTTGAATTCTATGTCCAAGGTGCTTTAATTAAGTAGATATTAGTAAAATGATTGATTAAGCATGCGTTGCATATTCCTAATTGGTCAAAGTTAATTTATTCGGACTATTTCTACTGTCTGACTGCGGCAATAGTTAGGAATTTTATATTAATTTGTTATTTGATACCTAATCCAATAAGATTTCCCCACTTCGGTCGAAATTGTATTCCCCTTTATCGCATTGATCCTTCGACTGCGCTCAGGATCACAACGGAATGATATAAACTATCGATTATTATATATTTTTATAAATAAACCGCGGATTGAGAAAATAGAAACAACTATTAAGAAGATATTCTTATATGTCCTTTGATTTTTTAATCGGTAAGTGTTTTTCACTTCAGTCGTAATTAGTGTTATTCTTGGTCGCAATGATTCTTTAATAGAGCATAGGATTACCATTCAATGCTAGTCTATGACAATGCTAATAATGCCTATATTTGTTATTTATAACTAGATTTTTTCAAAAATGAAAATAGCAGTTTTTCCTGGCTCATTTGACCCAATCACTAAAGGACACGTAGATCTTGTCAATAGAGCGATACCTCTATTCGATAAGATTATAGTGGCTGTTGGCATCAATTCTCAAAAGAGGTATCTTTTTTCACTTGAGAAAAGATTAGAAATGCTTGAGAATGTGTTTGCTGATGACGATACTGTGCATGTAGGACAATTCGAAGGATTGACAGTAAATTACTGTAAAGAAGAAAGTGCAAGATACTTGCTTAGAGGTCTGCGTAGTTCATCAGATTTTGATTACGAAAAGACTATATCACAACTGAATCATATCATTGGTGACGAGATCGAGACTGTCTTTCTGATCAGTAAACCTGAATTTTCTCATATTAGCTCAACGATAGTCCGTGAAATCATCAAAGGCAAAGGTAATATTGAGCCATTTTTACCTAAGGAAATATTAGACACTGTCGCCAACAACAATTTATAAGAGCAACAACCAAGCTTTTTATTATGTGTTACCACAATATGTTGTCGATAAATTAATCCTGTTTACATTTGCCATCCAAACAAAAGACACTTACTTAACAGATACAAATAACAATATGTCAAATTCATTTTTAACATCTCCAATTCCGAAGAATGAGCCAGTAAAGAGCTATGGTCCTAAATCTACGGAAAAGAGAGAGATAAAAGCTATGCTCAAAAAACTCAAGAAAGAGAAAAGAGACATCCCTATGTTTATCGGTGGTAAGAGAGTTACTACTAATAAAAAGGTAGCAATACATCCTCCACATGAAATCAAGCACACGCTAGGTCACTACAATCGAGGTACTAAGAAGCATGTAAATGATGCGATAAAGTCTGCATTATCTGCTAAAGATGCTTGGGCAGCGATGCCTTGGCAAGATAGGGCTGCGATATTCCTCAGAGCTGCGGATCTACTTTGTGGACCTTACCGTGCTCGTATGAATGCGGCTACTATGCTCGGTCAGTCAAAGAACATCTTCCAAGCTGAAATTGATGCAGTATGTGAGATGGCGGACTTCTTTAGATATAACGTGAAGTATATGACAGATATGTATGCTATGCAACCAGAGAGTGTAGATGGCATATGGAATACATTAGAATACCGTCCTTTAGAAGGATTTATCTTCGCATTAACTCCATTCAACTTTACATCTATAGCAGCCAACTTATGTGCTGCACCAGCTATGCTTGGTAATGTTATCGTATGGAAGCCAAGTGAGTCGCAGATCTACTCTGCAGAAGTTATTATGGATCTGTTCGAAGAAGCAGGACTTCCTCCTGGAGTAATCAATTTAGTATATGTTGACGGACCTACAGCTGGAGATGTAATATTCAACCATAAAGAATTCGCTGGGCTACACTTTACAGGAAGTTCTGGGGTATTTAACCATTTATGGAAGACTATTGGTAACAATCTACCCAAGTACAAAAGCTACCCACGTGTAGTTGGAGAGACAGGAGGTAAAGATTTTATAATCGCTCACCCCTCTGCAAATCCTGTCGAAGTAGCTGTAGCGTGTATTAGAGGATCATTTGAGTTCCAAGGCCAGAAATGTAGTGCTTCATCCAGAGCATATATACCTAAGTCGATGTGGTCAGCTGTGAAAAAGAAAATGACTGCAGATCTAAAGTCGATCAAAACCGGAACGGTGGAAGACTTCACGAATTATGTAAATGCTGTTATCGACGAAAAAGCATATGACAAGATTACAAGCTATATCAAAGCGGCTAAAAAAGATAAAGGCGCTAAAGTAATATTAGGAGGTAAATTCTCTAAGACGAATGGATACTTCATCGAACCTACTGTAATCTTAGCAAGTGATCCTAAGTATACAACTATGTGTACTGAATTATTTGGACCTGTACTGACTATACACGTGTATGAGGACAAAGATTGGTCTAAGACACTGAAGTTAGTAGATGAGACGTCGCCATACGCACTTACAGGAGCAGTATTCTCTGATGACAGAGCCGCGCTACTTGAAGCTAATTATGCATTACGCAACGCAGCAGGTAACTTCTACATCAATGATAAGCCAACAGGCGCAGTAGTAGGACAACAGCCATTTGGTGGAGCTAGGGCATCTGGAACCAACGATAAGGCAGGATCTATACTCAACCTATTCCGTTGGGTATCAGCTCGTACTACGAAAGAAAACTTCGTGCCGTCAAGAGATTACAAATACCCTTTCTTAGGAGAGAAATAATCATATAAACTGTTAGGGGTTTTTTGTCAAATTCTTATCATTATAACTCAATACCCAATTGAAAAATAGTCACTAACCTTTCGGTTAGTGACTATTTTTTGTACTAACTATTTGAATTATTATATGAGACTTATCCAACAGTATTACTCCCCCTTGTAAATGCCAACATACTGCTCCCCTGGTTTTCTCCAGCCGCGATACATTCCTGAAGTATTGAATGGCATAGAAATATTGCCGTACCTATCTAAAGCGACAACACCTCCAGTGCCACCTTTTTCTACAAGTTTTTCGTTAATGATTTTTTCGCCTGCCTCCTCAAGAGTATAACCACCATACTCCATCATGGCTGCTATATCTCTTGCAACAGTGAATCGAATAAAGAATTCGCCATGTCCAGTAGCTGATACTCCGCAAGTAAGATTATCTGCAAATGTACCCGCACCGATTACCGGACTATCCCCTATTCTATCATAACGCTTATTCGTCATACCACCTGTAGATGTTCCAGCAGCTATGTTGCCATTTTTGTCTAAGGCTACACATCCTACTGTACCTTGTTTTTTATCTACGTCATCTGCCGTTAACTCTAGTTCTGCTTCTTCTTTTTTGAGTATACGTTGCAGACTATTCCATCTTCTTTCTGTATAGAAATATTTAGGATCAACCTGTTCCAATCCTACTTCTGCAGCGAACGTTTCGGCCCCTTTTCCAGCCATCATCACATGCTTACTTTTCTCCATCACAGCCCTAGCCAAAGAGATAGGATGCTTGACATTGCTAGTACCTGTAATTGCTCCAGCCATTTGATCAAATCCTTCCATAATAGATGCATCGTGCGCATTCTTTCCTTCATGAGTAAATACTGCGCCTCGTCCTGCATTGAATAAAGGGCTGTCTTCCATGATGCGTATCGTTGCTTCGATTGCGTCTAACGACGATCCTCCTACAGCTAAAATTTTCTCCCCTACATCTAGCGCCTTATTGAGCATCGCTCTATAACTAGAGTCTTTTTCTGTCGACATATTTTCACGCTGTATCGTACCGGCACCGCCATGGATTACTATAGCATACTTTGGAGATTTCATTTCAGTCCTAAAAGTCGCAGGTCTATCATGCCCTTGATCTTCTGCCGGCTTACAAGAAAAAAAAATAAGGCTAAAGGCAATACAAGCTGATGACAATCGAATCATAACTTAAGGTTTAGTTCTTTAAATAAGTCCTTAATATCCACTGCAGCATTATGTTCCTTTTTACCCAAGCTGAGTTGTGATTGGAACTCATTCCATCTATCCAACCATATCATTGACATACTGAACAGTGGCACGCCTAACAGAATTAGAAATCCAAACCAGCCAACAATTACACAACAAATAATTAAAGCAATTATATAAAATACAATACTAAATATTGTAAATCCTGTTAACCAAATGGACATAAAGAAAATTGATTTTTTTGCTGTAACATTTGCTATTAGCCTTCCTCCAAAAAATGGAATAGCATTGATCATCAGTCCAACAAATGCAGGAAGTGCAAATACTAATATTAGTAGCATATTCATAAATAAAGAATTGCGACTATGATATCTATTAACCAATGATTTGTATCCATACTGATCAATGATAGATTTAGATTTCGCAAGCCAGTCTTTCTTTTCTTCTTCATTGCGAACATTGATTTCATCCGCTATGGCTTTATCCGCTAGCAGACTATGTTGCTCTATCTTTACTATTGGAATAGCGCTATGATTTTGCATCGCCTTTCTCAGTAACAATAGATTATTAAGCAAATCGGTATCCTTGAGATCATCAAGATGAATTACGTTTTTCTTTATCTCAGCTGTAATATCAGTGGTCAAGGTACGAATACCTCCATTTACATCATTCTTATATTTCTCATAGTATGTATTCGCCGACATAGGCTCACCAACACTTAATATCGACTCTGATCTAAATTTTCTATTATCAAAATAATTTAGACCCACGGGGAGAATATCCAACTTCAGACTTTCATCTTTTTCCAATACTTGAAATGCTATTCTTGATAATCCTTTTTGTAACGGTCTTAATCTTTTTTGAGCCTTAGTACCACCTTCAACAAAAATCAATATCGACTCACCTTCTTGAAGCTTCTTAAGAGATATTTCAATGCTCTTATTATTCTTTCGCAAATTCTCAAATCCATCTTTAAACCTAAAAATCGGAATCTGATTAGTCTTTTCCATCCAATATCTCGCTCCTGGTTTTTCAAATACATCCCCACGAACTAAAAAATGCAAAGGCCTTGGAAATAAACAGGCCATTGTAATAGGCTCAACAAATCCATTAGGGTGGTTCGAGGCAATTAGTAATGCCCTATCCCTTGAGACATTTTCTATACCCTTAATATTGATCTTTCTGAAAAAGATTCGTATCACCCATTTAACCCACACTTTCAAGAAAGCGTATATCATATTCTATGCTCTTTGTCATGAAAATAGATAATGGTTGAAATATAAAGCCAAGAACCGTATATTCCAATATATCTTTACCTTCCAAATGTATCACTTTTGAGACAAGACAAAGAAAAATATATAATCATCATCGCTGGACCTACCGCTGTCGGCAAGACTGCACTCTCTTTTGCATTAGCAGCTAAGTACAATGCAGAGATATTTTCAGCAGATAGCAGGCAGGTATATAAAGAGATGAGTATCGGTACCGCAAAACCTACTGAGTCAGAACTTGCACAAGTAAAGCATCATTTTATCAATAATAGGTCCATACACGATGGATATAGCGTAGGTGAATATCATAACGAGATCACTAAAGCCCTCGCCACCTACTTTGATACTCATGATATAGCTATACTTACAGGTGGCACTGGCATGTATATACATGCAGTTAGAGCTGGACTCAATAGCTATCCCACTGTTAGCGAAGAAATCGTCACAGATTTAGAAGAAACTTTACGTATCGGTGGCATAGAAATGCTGCAGCACGAACTAAAAGAATCGGACCCAGAATACTATGCTAAGGTAGACATCCACAATCCAGCAAGATTGGTCAGAGCTTTATCTGTAATCCATGAGACTGGAGAGACATTTACGAGCTTTCAGCAACAAGAGAAGCGTGGTCTACCTTATACTATGATACCGATATTACTCACTAGAGGTCGAGAAGAACTATATGAACGCATCAATGATCGTGTTCATATTATGATGCAAAATGGTCTTTTAGCTGAAGCTATAGAGCTTTACAGTTATAGAGATTTAAAGTCTTTACAAACTGTTGGATACAATGAACTCATGCGTCATATCAGTGGTGCTTTAGATATTGTTGCCGCTGTAGAACTGATTCAGCGTCATAGTCGACGATATGCCAAAAGACAGATGACGTGGTTTCGTAAATATGGGGAATGGCATAACTTCCATCCTGATGATAAAAAAGCAATTGAATCATTGGTAGATCAGTCTATCGCAAAACCAAATGCTCAAGACTAGGTTATATTCCCATATTTATACCATATACCCAATCACTTAATTTTTAATAATATGTCTATTTGGAAAACAAATCCCACTCTAGAAGTCCTGAATGATTTAGGTAGAGGTGGACTAGCAGAACATCTTGGGGTAGAGTTTACCGAAATAGGAGCTGATTATATTAAGGCAAAGATGCCTGTAGATCATAGAACTAAACAACCAATGGGGCTACTTCATGGAGGAGCATCTGCGGCCCTCTCAGAAACTATGGGTAGTATCGCTGGTGTATTATTAATAAATGATCCCAGTAAACATAGTATTGTCGGAATAGAGATTAACGCAAATCACCTACGATCAGCAAAAAGTGGTTATGTCTATGCTACAACCACACCTATCAAAATAGGAAGACAATTACAAGTATGGAATACTGAAATTATAGATGAAGCGGGAAAGCTAATCTGTATAAGTCGACCCACAACTATGATAATAGAGCAATGACTAATAGACAGATATAAACTTTTTATGTCTTCTGTAAGTGAATATCTACTTGATATACATCATTAGTTTAGATATCTATTGCAGAAAGTTATATTTGAATTCTTATTTGACGGCCCCATAGATTGAAGCCATATTAAATCAATCATACAATCACAAAATATTTAAAATGAGAATATTTTTACTTGCATTGCTTTCCACAATAACAATTGGACTATATGCTCAGCCTGATCAAAATCCAGTAAATACCAGCTTACTTGCTCATATAGAATTACCAGAAGGTGAAGATGGGATTGATTGTTGGGGTTATACCGATGAGAATGGCCTTGAGTACGCCATAATGGGAGGAGCTTCTCATACATACATATGGTCCTTAGAAGATTATGAAAACCCCATAGAACGCGCCGCCATATCAGGTACTAATACTATCTGGAGAGATATGAAAGTATGGGAAGACCATATATATGTCACTACCGATGATTCACAACCCAATAGTAATTATGACGGACTACTAATCATCGATATGAGTGGAGCTCCTGATAATATTACTTACGAGTTTAAAAAAGAAACTTTCAATCTCGGAAATGGAAATGAAATTTTAGGAAGTTGCCACAATATATACATCGATGATGATGGTTATGCCTATTTAGCTGGATGTAATGTGGGCGTAGGTGGAGTTATAATCTTAGATCTTAGTGACAAAAGCGACCCATCTTTTGTTGGCGCTATTGACGACAGATACAGCCATGACGTTTATGTAAAAGATTCAGTTATGTATACTTCTGAAATATATGCAGGTATATTCTCAATGTATGATATTAGAAATAGATCAAATCCTATACTTATCAATAGTGCGCAAACCTCGTTTGATTTTACACATAATACATGGTTATCTGATGACGGTAATTTTCTGTTTACTACAGATGAAAGAGCCAACGCCTACGTCGATGCATTTGATATATCTGACCCTATGGATATACAAAAAGTAGATAGGTATCGTCCACTAGATACAGAAGGTAGAGGGGTAATCCCACACAATACGCATTATCTAAATGGATATCTTATAACGAGTTGGTATACTGACGGATTTAAAGTAATTGATGCCCACAGACCAGATAATCTTATTGAAGTTGCGAAATATGACACTTGGCAGGGAGCTGATGGAGCAGATTCACCAGAAGAAGGATTTGATGGATGTTGGGGAGCATATCCTTTTTTTAATAGTGGTAAAATGCTTGCTAGTGACATCAATAGCGGATTATATGTACTAAATGTTGACCTTAAGAGGGCAAGTTATCTAGAAGGAATAATTACTGATGCCAATACAGGTCTACCAATAGTTAATACAGAAATCACGATATTAGATTCTGCTCTGAATCGCGAAAAAAGTAATATATCTGGGAATTATAAAACTGGACAAGCTGATGAGGGGACTTTTGAAGTAGAGTTTTCTCATCCAGATTACGAAGTAGTAACTGCTTTTGCAACACTAGTTAGCGGAGAGGTAACGATACTCAATGTTGAATTGGACCAAAGTTTAATAAATATCAATGTAATAGATTCAAATGGTAATTCTATTGAGGACGCGAAAATATTTATTTCGAGTATTACTGAGGTAATGAAAGAAGTAAGTACAGATGAGAATGGTAATGCATCCGCAGGAGTGAGAGTAAATGAGACATATACTTTACAGGCAGCAAAATGGGGATATAAAGGTGCAGAAATAAAAGATTACTTTTTTAATGGAACCGAAGAGATAATTATAATTACTATTGACATAGGTTATGAAGATGACTTTTTTGCTGATCTTGGATGGGATATAAACAGTACTGCATCAGCAGGAATATTCATAAGAGGCATTCCAAATGCTACAGTTGTGTCTAATCAAATAATAAATCCAGGAATTGACACAAACAATGATATTGGAGAATTTGCCTTCATAACCGGTAATGCTGAAGATGTGACTTGGACACAAGACGATATAGACAATGGATACACGATAATACGATCTCCCGATATGGATTGGACTGAAAGTGAATCATACAAAGTAGAATTTGACACTTGGTTCTACATAGGAGGAAGTCCAAATGTGCCACGCGATGATTCATTGTTCGTTTTTATGGGAAATGGTATGGAAGAAATACTGATACACAGAGAAACTGAAAGAAGCACAGAATGGACACCTTGGTCATATGAAATATCCGAAAGTGATATCGTATTCAGTGAGAATATGTATATAAGAGTTAGAGCAAGTGATGAAAGAGAAGGTAATATCGTGGAGGCAGGATTTGATAGCTTCAGAGCTACTGCTGAAATAGTTGAGAGTACTATAGAAATAGACCCTAACTGGATATTCACAGCAGGTCCAAATCCTCTAACGGAGCAGCTATTAATAGAGGCTAAAGATAACGAAGAATCTCAGTTAATCATCACCGATCTGATGGGAAGAGTATTAATCAATCAAAGATTTAGCACTTCAGAATCAATCAATACCAAAGCATGGAACTCAGGCATGTATCTAATACAACTTAGAGCTGAAGATAGGTATAGTCCTGTAACGAAAGTGGTGAAGCCTTAAGTTAAAAACTACAGCTAACATAAATAAGGAGCTCGTCGTTTGATGGGCTCTTTTATTTCAATTGCTTTTAGATAGTATTCACACATTATCTTTAATATTCATTCCAAATTTAATGATCAGTTTCGTGATCCCTAATCAACGTTTGGATAGACAATATTCTCTTGACTCGTGACACTTGCAATAGTAACCGTCAGTATGGCTTAGTCAATAGACAGAAATCAACACATTACGAAATTTTTTAATATGTAAAATTTATTTCGTATACTTGATGTTATTCGTATTGTTACCCTTGAACTGAATTAGAAACATATTTCTAATTGATTTAAAAAACATCTCCTTATTACAGGCAGATCTCAATACTATAGTTCTTAGATCACTTCAATACATAAATACCTAGACGTATGATCAGAATAACTACAGACATTCCTAAGCACCTTATTTCTAGTATCATTACGAGTAATATGGATGAAAAATTAGAGAATGAAGCATTGGAATACAAGGGTTTTGCTGTTAAAATTAAAAGACAAGGAGATCTTAACGTCACCGCGCGCAAGAAATCGATTTATATCGATCTACCACTAGATATCCATATAGAGAAGCAAAATGGATTATTCACCATAGAGGCTAATGGAATTATTCTACTAAATGTGACCATAACAACCAGCATTTCTATCGACCTTCACCTTAATACTAAGACAACTATCGATGGATGGAAATGGCTGGAAGAGCCAAAAGTAAAAGTAGGCATCCTTAATATACCTGTATCTCCATTAGCCAATATGGTAATGAACAGAATAGATGATAGAATCACAAATCAAATCGACTCTAGCATAGCAAAGAAGGTGAATTTTCAAGATCTGATCAATAAAAAGTTGGCTCGTCTTTTAGATTGTAAAAAGATATCTGCAGAGCCAGAACTGTACCTTAGAGCACAATTAGAAGGTATAGAAAGTCCTGGATTTAGAGAGCATACTAACAAGATAGAACTACCATTATACCTTGATATAAAAAATCAGGTTTCTACAGAATATCAAGTATCAGCAGATTGGAATAGCCCGCCTTTTAATTGGATCGATAATGATCCTCTAAAATATAGTCAAGATATCAATATATCACTCAAATACGACCGAATTGAGGACATCATCCAGTCCAAAATAAATGGCCTCGTAATAGGAGGTAAAACACTCAAAGTACACAATGTAGAAATCAATCACGACAAAAAAATACATATTCAAGTAGCACTCACATCACCTATAGAGTCAATACTTACAATCTCAGGTAAACCGGTAATTACAGATGGGAAAGTTCAACTTGAAGGTCTAGAAGTAGATATGAAGACAACTAGTATTATCTATAAGATGACCGCTCCGATAATTGAAAAATTGATCAGATCCGACATCGATGATAGATTCCCGTTAGATCTACAAAAAGTTATCCGCGAACAGATGAGACTTGAATTAACCAAGGCAAAAAACATCGATTTCCTAAATCTGAAGATTAACGCCAATGAAGCTAAGTTATCCAACGCACAATTTACTGATAATCATCTCAATGCGACAATTACTACCAAAGAAGTAGAAGTAGTAATACTCCTAGAACACGTCGAAAATATCGATGAAATAATGTCATAGAAGCTGTGATCTGTGTCAACTTAGAGTAAGTTATTACTTTTAACACAAGCTAGAAGTTTTGTTATATTACCTTTGTGGAAAAATAGATACAATTGTATGCAAAAGGCTCTAGAAATATTCCAAGAAATCACTCAAGCATTGCTCGCTGATGAACAGCTAAACCCTGTCGCAAAGTATATACCATCTGCACAGATTTATGATAAGTTAGACCTCAGTTTATCTCATGAGGGTACTGACATGGATAGTTTCAAAAAGTCACTCAAAGACCTAGTGCTAGCTACACCGAGGACAGCCACTAATGCATTTTTCAATCAACTATTTGGAGGTCGTAACGAGACAGCAGTACTAGGTGATCTACTCGCTGTAATACTTAATAACAGTATGTATACTTACAAAGCAGGTGGACCCATGATCGCAATCGAAAAAGAAATCATACGTAATATCACTGATCTGCTGGGCTGGGACGATAAATCAGATGGTACATTAGCGGCAGGTGGATCTATGACAAATTTCAAAGGCATCTTAATGGCTAGGGATGCATTTGACCCAAAAATTAGACATAAGGGAGGAAGAGCAGATCTTGTTCTTTACACTTCCGAAGAATCACACTACAGTATACCAAAGAATACAGCTTTTGCTGGTATCGGTAGAGATAATGTACGTAAGATACCAGCTGATAGTATGGGTCGAATGGACGTAAAGTTATTGCGTCAAGCCATTATAAAGGATAAGTCGGATGGTCTACATCCAATAATGGTTAATGCTACAGCGGGTACTACTGTATTAGCTGCATTTGATCCATTTGAAGAGATTGCTGAGGTCTGCGCAGAGTACAATATCTGGATGCATATTGATGGTGCGTACTGCGGCTCTGCCATATTCTCTGACAAGTATAGGCACTTACTCAAAGGTGCCAATCTTGCAGATAGTTTTACGCTGAATGCGCACAAGATGCTAGGTACACCACTCAGTTGCTCTATCATAGTAGTGAAAGATAAGAAGCATCTGCACGGTAGTTTCTCTAATGACGCTAGCTATCTATATCAAACAGATGCTGACGATTTTAACCCTGGAAAAATATCTCTCCAATGTGGTAGACGTAATGATGCACTCAAGTTTTGGGCATTATGGAAAAGCATTGGTACCAAAGGACTTGGAGAATTAGTAGATAAGCAGTTTCACCTCGGCGAAGTATCTAGAAACTATATACTCAACAATCCAGATTATAAACTATACAGTTTTGATGATTCGATAGGTATATGCTACAACTACAAGGATATTTCGGCTAGAGACATATGTACTGCTTTATATGAAAAATCTGAACTGATGGTAGGATATGGATCTTTCCATGGCACAGAATTTATCAGATTCGTTACGATCAATTATGGCAATGATGAAGCAGATATTCTTCGTTACTTTAAACAAGTTGAGGAGTTCGTGGAGAAGGAAATGCAGTAAATTTTCAATCAGCATGATATACATCATGCCCCTAAAGTAAAAAGCGAAGAACAAATCGGTTTTGTAAGTCTGACCGATATAGATAAAATAAAATACTGCTATTTATTTTTTGTGAACACCAATACTTCCTCATGAAATGCAGTATTATTTGAAGCCACATTGGCTAAATATTTTTTGACTAAACATGTGCAAAAAATAAAAGCTAAAGATTCAATGTTTCAAGCCAATTCATAGTTTAAAAAATAAATAAATTTCAGGCTCTTCCTTTAGTTAATGCGTATAAACTTAGAGGCATTATTACTCCGATATGTATTTTACTAATACTTAATATCATTTAATTATTCAAACTACAGCATGCTAGCTAAATACTGCCCTAGATGTAATAAACCGTTCGAATGTCAAATTGCTAATATCGCAGAATGCCAATGTGCTAAAGTAAAAATGTCTCCTAGCCTAAAAAAATGGTTAGCTACTCATTTTGACAATTGCCTATGCAGTAATTGCCTTATTCAATTAGCAGAGATAGATCGAATCGCCCAAATAATACCATTTCCAAAAGAAAATAAAGACGTTGTAATGAAGTACCACTACTATATAGATGCTGGGAAATATGTATTTACAGAGCTTTATCATTATCAAAAAAACCATTGCTGTGGCAATAAGTGTAGACATTGTGTATATGGGACTCAACCAAAATAAAATAATCTAGAAATTAGTTTGATCTGTTGATCAAATTGAACTCTTTCATATTAAAGATTTATATTAATAGAATAAAATATACGCTCAAAAACGCGATGACTTTTCATTCCAAATTATAATATCCTAATAGACTCTTATTATAAAAATGTACCTAAGAAAATTAACTTTGTCATATGGTAAATAAGTATATGTGTCAAATCATCCTTTTTGCAATGATGATAGTCACATTCAATAGTGCTTTTGCACAGCCTGCAGTAGAAGATTTCAAGAAAGTATTCCGATTTGATATGGTGGCTACATCAGGTCCAATTACTGTAGATGGCATAGTAGACGAAGAAGCATGGCAAGGCACTAAGCTCGCCACTGATTTTTGGCAAAAACTACCCTATTTTGCTGAGGGTGCTGATCCTCGTACTGAAGTACGGCTAACTTACGATGATAAGACACTATATATTTCCGCTATTTGTTACCAAACCCAAAAACCAATCATCCAATCATTAAAGAGAGATAAGTATTGGGATAATGATGGTATTGCTATCATATTAGACCCTTTGAATACCAGGACCAATGCATTTATTTTTGGCGTGACGGCGGCTGGTGCTCAGTGGGATGCCCTAAGATCACAAATCAGCGACGTCAATGCTGATTGGAGCAATAAGTGGTCATCAGCAGTACAAGTCACGGAAGAGTATTGGAGTATGGAAATGGCTATTCCACTCAAGATATTAAGATATGATCCTACTAGCAAAGAGTGGGGAATGAACTTTGTGAGAAATCATCTAAATGACAATGAATTTCATAATTGGACTGCTGTACCAGAGTCATTTTGGCCGCCAGATCCAGCATTTGCAGGTAATTTGGTCTGGGATCAGGCACCTAAGGCATCCAAGGGTAACTTCAATCTCATACCATATGTATCCTCAGGAATAGAAAAGCAAAGCAACGAAAATAGAGACCATAATATAAACACTGGAATAGATGCAAGAGCTAGTATTACCTCTACACTTAATTTAGATCTAACGATCAATTCTGATTTCTCTAATATTGAAGTAGACGAACTCGTCACTAATCTTACAAGGTTTAGCATTTTCCTTCCTGAGAAAAGAACATTCTTTTTAGAGAATAGCGATTTATTTGCAGACTTTGGTGTAAGTAGTGCTAGACCATTCTTCTCTAGAACGATAGGTCTAGATAGTAAACGTCAGACCGTACCTATACTCTATGGCATGAGACTGACAGGTAATATCACGCCTACTTCCAGAATAGGAGTCATGAATATTCATTCGCTGAAGAGCGATAATACAGCTAGTCAAAATCAAAGTGCTGTAAGCTATCAAAAGAGATTTGGAAGATCTATAATACAAGGTATGTTTCTCAATAGACAGGCATACAATGGAGCTAAGACTATCAGTGGGGACTATGGACGCAATACTAGTCTAGAAGGTATATACACCTCAGACAATGGTCAATACGTAGCCGCTGGCAGTATGCACCATTCTTTCAAAGAAGGTGTAAAAGGGTCGCAAGGATTCTATACTGCATATGCTGATTTTACTAATCCTGTTTGGAGAATTAGATCTGACAATGTGTATATGCAAAAAAACTATTTCGCAGACATGGGTTTTGTCGCTAGGATAGAAAACTATGACGCTCAGAGGGATACTACAATCAGACTTGGATACTTTCAAAATTCTACTTCTGTAGATTATAAATATAGACCCTTGCGTGGAGCTATCGCTAGACACAACTTTGGAATCGGTAATGAAATAATCCTCAATTCAGATGGATCATTCAATGAACGAAATACTAATATTAGCTACGACATGGTATTACGTTCTAGAGTTGAATTATCTTTTACTATTAACAATACTGCACTAGATCTACTCTACCCTTTTTCATTTCTTTCTGATGGTGTACCACTACCTTCCAAAAAATATAATTTCACATTTATCAATGGAAGATTTAAGTCAGATGATCGTAAAACATTCTCATACTCTGCAGAAGGTCGAATAGGTAATTTTTATAATGGATCACTTCATCAGTTAGATCTCAATACTAATTTAAGAGTGACACCTTGGGGAAATATCGGTGTAGGATACCAACATAATAAACTCAGCTTCCCTGATGAATATGGAAAGGGAACAATATCTGCTGTCCTTGGTAAGATGGAAATAGGATTCAATACCAATGTGCTGTGGACTACTCTATTTCAATTCCAGGATCAAAATGAATTTATGGGAATAAATAGTCGCTTGCAATGGAGGTTTGCTCCTATGTCAGATATCTTCTTGGTGTACATAGATAACTACGATATATTCAATGGAGCTATAGGAAGACAAATACAGACTAATAATAGAGCATTAGTTTGCAAGGTTAATTATTGGTATTAATCAGTTAATATTTAATGAATTTACATTGTGTATGAATCTATTGGAGCATTAAAAAAAATGACCAACAAAATCAAAAACAGGAGTATCCTTATTGTGTTAATATAGCATTAATAAATATCCGATTATAGATAAGAACACAGCAATAATTTCCTGTATATTGTTTAGATAATAATTAATTTATAACAAACACCAAGAAATGTATCGAACATGTATTTGTTAGAGACGTTGACTTGTATATTGATAATACAACTAGTTATAAATCAATTCAACGAAATGATTCTTATGTGTGCATACCAATATTATATTACACCACTTTACAGAACTAACTATGGCTGACATCAAAAGAAAATCTGAGTTACATGAAAACAATCTTCATAAAGGCAGATATAATATAAAGGCCTTAGTCCAATCTCATCCTGAACTAGAGCAATATATTATCGCAAATAAGGTAGGTGAAAAAAGTGTAAACTTTTCTGATTCGAAAGCTGTAAAGTCGCTAAATAATGCTCTGCTCAAACATCATTACGATTTAGAGTATTGGGATATACCTGAAGGATATCTTTGCCCTGCAGTACCTGGACGAGCAGAATATATTCATCATATAGCTGATTTACTAGAAAGCAAGACAACCAAAGTAAGACTATTAGACATAGGGACTGGTGCAAGTCTGGTATACCCTATTATAGCATCACATCAATATAATTGGTCCGTGATAGGCACTGATATAGATCAAGAAGTACTAGATTCTGCCCAGACTATAGTCAACAAAAATAAAAGGCTACAATCATCGGTAGAATTACGTAGACAGAAAAACACTGATGATATACTTCATGGCATCATCGATGATAACGAACATTTTGATCTAACAATGTGTAATCCTCCATTCTACAGTAGTGCCGAAGAAGCGATCAAAAACAATACACGTAAGAATAAAAACTTGTATGGCAAGCACTCTAAAAAGAAAGATAGAAACTTCTCTGGAAAAGCCAATGAATTATGGACTGAAGGTGGAGAAAAACAGTTTCTGAAAGATATGGTATACCAAAGTCAAAAGTATGCTAGTCAAGTATCATGGTTTACTACTCTCGTATCTAGAGAAGCGCATATACCCGCAATCAAAAAATCTATAGAAAGTGTAAACGCAACAAGGGCAAAAGTGATCAATATGGGTACTGGCAACAAGATGAGCAGAATCGTGGCTTGGCAGTTTTAGACATAAAAATATAACTATTTACCAAGTGTTGAATTCAAAAAAGCAAACTGCTTTCAAATAAGATTAACTGAGCAGTTAAATTAATTTCTTCTTTAATAATTACGAGTTCATCATTCATTTGGTAGACACTTAATTATATACTGTTTCAATCTTTATGAAGAACACTACCCTACAGGCATGTATTATTTAAGAATATTAATGAACAGTAGAAAGAAGTGCAATCCTAAATTTGTGAAGCAATAAAATAGATATAACGCGAGATTATTTTGGTGGACTGACAATACTAATCGTATAATTACTTACTCAATTTATACAGGACACATTCTTCTATCTCTGGCCATTTATGGAGTTGTGGGTAAGTAAAATTCATTTGTATACATAAAGAACTTAATCACCAATCTATCTATAGTAAGTACATATTTTTTCTGCGGTGACTTTACAATCTAGCCACACTGGAAATATCTGTGCGAGCGATTCTATCATATTTCGAAGAGAGCAAAGAATATTGAGTGTACGAATGTGCTAGAATACGATTGTGTGAGTATGAATCGACCAAATTCCCTTACCTTCACACCGTGATAAAACAGATAGAAATAGCAGTAAATCCAGATCAGGTTGATGATTCACCTTTCATTCTCAAAAGATTATGCTCTAAGCTCAAGGTAGCTAGCGAAGATATATGGGATTGGAAGGTAGCCAGGCGATCTATAGATGCTCGTGGGAGAAGACCCCTATATAGATTAAGAATCGATGTCTATATAGAAGAACGTATACCTGCGTTATCTCCTCCATTAAGTACCATGAATGATGTAAGAGCTCGTCCAGAAGTGGTAATCATTGGTGCTGGACCAGCAGGATATTTCGCAGGAATCGAAGCAATACAGCTAGGACTCAAACCCATCATACTCGAACGCGGCAAAAAAGTACAGGATCGTCGCAGAGATTTGAAGGCTATACAGCAAGATGGAGAAGTCAATCCGCACAGTAATTACTGTTTTGGTGAAGGTGGCGCGGGTACATACTCCGATGGTAAGCTCTATACACGTAGTCATAAGCGCGGTAACATTCAAGAGATACTAGAACTATTGGTAGCTCATGGTGCCTCTACAGATATACTGATAGATGCACATCCGCATATTGGATCGAATAAGCTGCCCAAGATTATCTCCGAGATGCGCGAGACTATAGAACAGTATGGTGGAGAGGTACGTTTTGGTCATTTTGTAACAGATATACTCATAAAAGACCATAAGGTGACTGGAATTCAATGCGAAGGGCATGATATCATACCCGCCTCATTTTTAATTTTAGCTACTGGTCATTCGGCTAGAGACATATTTACACTGTTGGATTCTAAAGGAGTAGCTATGGTGGCTAAAGATTTTGCGTTAGGGGTTAGGATCGAGCACCCACAAGGGTATATTGACAGTGCTCAGTATAATCAAGAAATACGAGAAAATAGTCTCCCAGCAGCAGCATATAGAGTAGCTACACAAGTGGATGATAATGGTGTATTCTCGTTTTGTATGTGTCCTGGAGGCTTGATAGTACCAGCAGCCACCGCTCCAGGAGAATTAGTCGTCAATGGTATGAGTCTAAGCCGAAGAGATAGTCCGTTTGCCAATAGTGGATTTGTGACTAGTATCAGTGTAGAAGAACTTGCGGAACATGGATACAAAGGCTTATATGCCACACTAGATTTCCAACGAGATGTGGAACGCACCCTATTCAATGCTGGAGACGGTAGTCAAAAAGCGCCCGCTCAAAGAGCTCTAGACTTCGTCAATGGTAAACTTTCTCCTACTCTTAACGATACTAGCTATATACCTGGATTGTGGTCAGCACCCATGCATGAGTTGCTCCCAGAGTTTGTTTACAAAAGACTAAAACTCGGACTTATACAGATAGACAAAAAAATGAAAGGCTACTTGACCAATGATGCCAACATCGTGGGAACAGAAAGCCGTACATCATCGCCTATACGTATACCTAGAGATGAGTTTACGTATCAACATCCTGATATACAAGGCCTCTATCCGTGTGGCGAAGGTGCAGGATATGCTGGAGGAATACTCAGCGCAGCGATAGATGGCAGAAATGTAGTGAGAAAAGTAATGGAACAAGTATCCGCTAAAGACTAGCAATATGGTTTGTCAATTTCATTACATTTGACTTTACATTTAGTTTACATTTAGTTTACAAAATCGATTTAACACACTATGAAAGATATTGCCGACTTACTTGGCCGTATATGCCTCTCTATTATTTTTCTTTTCGAAGCGATCGATTCTATCCTCTTCTATGACAGTACGGTAGGGACTATGGAGTCTTATGGTGTTACATTCTGGCCAAAGCTTTGGTTGAGTATTGCCATTTTGGGATTGATATTAGGTTCTCTATTAATAATGATAGGATACTTTGCGAGGATAGGTGCCACACTATGTTTACTTTATTGGCTTCCATTCACCTTTATCGTCTTTTCTTTTTGGAATGATCCGCCAAATACAGAACAGCTAACATTCCTTAGATTTATGACTAATATGGCTGTTGCAGGAGGTCTTCTACTTTTGCTAGCTAATGGATCAGGCAAATACAGCGTAAGGAGACTTATCCATAGACTTAGATTACCACAGTAGTATCTATAAATATTAAGATTATACTATGAAAAAGTACGAATGGTTACTGTTTGACAATGACAACACCCTCATGAACTTCCATAGCGCATCTACTAGTGCTTTTCATGGTAGCATGCGAGAGCTTGGGCTCAATGAAGATAAAATAGATTATAGGGAATATAACATACACAATCATGTTGTCTGGTCGGAATTTGAAAATGGGTTCATAGATGCTTTAACTCTCAGGTCCAAAAGATTTAAATTATACTTCGAAGCAGTTGGCCATGACCATTCAGACCCGACTATCGCCAATGCTACATATCTCAATCACCTAATACTACATCCACATATGATGGATCATGCCTACGATTTACTTGATCATGTTAAATCAAGCTACAAACTAGGTCTTATCACCAACGGTCTCAAAGAAGTACAACGTCCTAGACTCAAAGCCGCAAAGATTTATGATTATTTCGATGCCATCGTAGTATCAGACGAAATAGGGTACGCCAAACCACAGCAAGGATATTTTGATCATGTTTTCACACAGATGGGGACCACTGAACTCAAGAAAACGATAGTAATTGGTGATAGTCTCAATTCTGATATAAAAGGTGCCTTAGATTATGGCCTCGATTGTATCTGGCTAAATCCTGAAAGGAAATCACATGGCGGTTTGAAACCTACTTATGAGGTAAGCAGTGTAAAGGAGATTATAGAGTTATTTTCAACTTAGATACTGAATTTTCTTTATTAAAAAAGCCAGTCTTTCGTCATATTTATTTGATCTTTAGCTTGAGGCTTGATCTTATTCTTGTTTTAAATAACTTTGCATCTATTTCACAGATTGCACTAATTTATTAATCTGAATTATTCAAAAGACTAGTTTATGAAAAGATCTTACTGGACGCTCATCGGAGTATTATTATTTGGGGTTTGTGCCTTATCATTTATACTCTCGCTAGTGGGCGTTAATCTTACAATGCTTAAGTTTCTAGATACCCTTGAAACGCCAACATCGGTGATCATCCGTCTTACAGGCATGTTCGCTGGGATCATTATTATGTATTTATCAAAAGCTGACCTTTCTAACGACTAATTGACTTTAGGACAACAAACCTCTTGATATTATTATTTAAGAAAGTAAACAATAACACCATGACACAACTGACATATATACTCATATTAGCATTCACTGCAACATTTACTAATTGTAGCCCTAAGACCGACAATTCTGTCACTTCAAAGATCGAGCAAAAGCAAGATAAAGATCTCAGTAAATATACAAAAACAGTATTTGCAAGTGGATGTTTTTGGTGTGTAGAAGCAATATTTGAGTCCGTAGAAGGTGTAGAAGAAGCAATCTCTGGATATGCCGGCGGAACCGCAGCTCAAGCCAATTATTCAGATGTAAGCATAGGTATTACGGATCATGCAGAAGCAGTAGAGGTATATTATGATCCCACCGTGGTGAGCTATGAGACACTACTCATTGTGTTTTTCGGATCACAAGATCCTACGACACTCAATCAACAAGGGCCAGACCGCGGAAGACAGTATAGATCTTCTATTTTTTATAAAGACGATGTAGAGAAAACTGTAGCTGAAGCATATATCGCTAGACTTACCAAAGAAGAAATATATAACCAACCGATTACAACTACTCTCGAACCATTGACAAAATTCTATAAAGCAGAAGAGTATCACCAGAACTATGAAGCTCGCAATCCTAATCAAGGATATGTAAAAGGAGTATCTGTACCTCGGCTTAATAGATTTAAAAAAAAGCATCCAGAATTATTGAATAAGAAATCTGCTCATTAATGCAAGTCATTGATCTAAAACGCAATTCTAGAATCAAAGCTAGCTCTATCATAGATCGCGAATATGGTGGTCGATCGAACTTTCGCCAGGCGGTCAAGAAAGGTGGCATTGGTATAGGTAGCTTGAGATATATTGGCGGAATAGATGCTGTGGACCACCAGAAAGGTCAAGATAAATTTTTTAAGGCTAATATAGAATTCTATAATAATGGAATGGGTATGTACATCTACAATGTCGATGAAAATTACTTAGTACTGATAGAGCAAGATGAGATTGATTTATTTCGACTCTTCAAGCCATTAGATGTTATAAGACCCGCAAAATTCTCGTTCTTTAGTAAGATGTCTGACATGGGTATGGACTACTACAAATGTAGATTCATGCTACTAGAACATGAGATCGTTGAACATCATCCTGTCTCGTTTCATCTTCATCTAAAAGATGGGACGGAAGCCACCACTCACATCAAGAAGAGAACTCCTTACAAGCATTGTCGTTTCTTTGGAAATAATGCGTTAGGAATACCTTATAAAGAGGAGATTCACGGGCATTTGGTGTTGGATGAGTAGAAATTTTTTCTTCATTGCCGTTAGGAAATTAATCTTGTTTTAGCTTGTTAGTATTTATAAATTCCTTAAATTGATTTGGTAATGCAATCAATCAAACCATATATATCATGTTTTTGTAAGAGCAGATTACAAACGTTTAAATACAAGTATACGTTTGTATACAACTAGAGATCAAAAATCATAAATGATTGATTTTCAAACATTTAATAAATATTGATAGTTGTAAGTATAAGAAAAATATCTTCCACTATAGAACTACAAGTGGCAGATATACAATTGTTATCTGTAATTACAACAACGATTCAAATCTGATAAGTTTATAAAACTTGTACTTTAAAGTAATGAAATATCCAAATCTCTATAAAGCATTTAATAAACATATAGACTTACCCATTGATGTATATATAGATTTAGAAGACCGGCTAATCCACAAAAAATTAGACAAAAAAGAGTTTTTATTTAGAGAAGGCGAAGTGGTTAAGTACTTACCATTTATTAACGATGGACTAATGATAAATTACATAGTCGACGAGGATGGAGAAGAGCATGTAATCCAAATTCGGGGGACTGGATTATGGCTTGGTGATTTATACAGTTTTTTTTCAGATCTAAGAACAAGATTCAATATTCAAACCTGCCAACCTACTGAATTGCTCATGATAAATCATGAAACATTTGATTATATAACCAAAAATCATCCTGTTTATGAAAAGTTCTTTCGCTTGAACATTCAGGAAGCATATGTCCAAACTCTAAATAGAATTTATAATCTACATAGTGCAACTGCAGAAGAAAGGTATCTTGAATTAATCAAAAACATACCTGATTTATTAGATAAAATCCCTCATTATCTTATTGCTTCTTACCTAAATATCAAACCCCAATCTTTAAGTCGAATTCGAAAAAGTCATAAATAAATCGTTCCTATTAACATAGGTGAATGAAATACTGTTTTCTGGTAATTAACTTCGCGCGTCAATTATATAAGTCTAATGATGAAATTTATAATCATGAAAAGAAAGTTTGTATTGGTTATCGCATTATTCTTAAATACGATGCTAAGTTTTTCTCAAATCAGTCCCATAGGTAATGGTAGTTGGCAGGATCCGACTATTTGGCCTGGGGCACAAATACCTGGAAACTCAGATGACATTGTTATTCCATCTGGTATAACAATTGATCTTACAGGAAATATTGATGTTAAATCCATTACTATCAATGGAATCCTACAAGCGATTTCAGGTGCGGATATTCAAGTCAAGACAGAGTGGATTATGGTCATGGGAAATACTGCCCTTTTGGAAATTGGAACAACTGCAAATCCCTTTGACGCTGTATATAACTGTACGATTACGCTAACGGGCTTAGATGATGGGGATGATATAATGGGTATGGGAGATAAGTTTATTGTAGCGATGGGTGGAGGTAATATTGAGCTTCATGGAGAACAGAAAATGAGCTGGACGCAACTTGGCTCTAATGCTTTACCCGGCTCTAATCAAATTACAATGGCAACAGCTGTTGATTGGGACATAGGTGACGAAATTTTGCTTGTTGCCAGTCAGACAGACTGGAATGAAGCGGAGAAGAAGACGATAACTGCTATTAGTGCCAATGATTTAAACATCACTTTAAATAGTAATTTAAGTTATCCTCATTCTGGTATTGTTGAAACCTATACTAGGAATACAGATAATAAAACATGGACAGCCGATCTGAGGGGGGAAGTGGGTCTGTTGACGCATAATATTAAAATCCAAGGAGATGCTAGCAGCGAATCCAATGGCTTTGGTGGTCACATCATGTGCATGCCTAATAGTACCATCAATGCAAGTAGTATTGAATTGTACCGTATGGGGCAAAAAGCAAAATTGGGAAGATACCCGTGGCATTGGCATCTATTGGATGATTTTGGGACAGGTCAATATTTTAAAAATTCAAGTGTTCATCATTCTTTCAATAGAGCCATTACGATACATGGGACTAGCTATGTCAATGTTGAAAATAACTTTTTTTATGACCATATCGGACATGGTGTATTTCTCGAAGACGGTAGCGAACGATTCAATACCATTAAAAATAATGTCGTGCTTTTAAGTAAACGACCGCTTATGGGAGAGGAAGTTACGCCTTCAGATAACCAATTAAATGAAGCACAAAATCGTACTCCCTCAAGTTTTTGGATTACCAATCCCAATAATATTTTTGAAGGAAACGTAGCTGCTGGCACACAAGGAACAGGCTATTGGTTTGCTTTACCAAAGTCCCCAATGGGTAGTTCTGCAAGCGATCCTAGGTTTGATGGCATTGAGCCATACAAAGAACCATTGGGCTCATTTAAAAACAATAAAGCACATAGTTGCATGAGCGGATTTGACATCTTCGACCAATTAAATCCGGATCATAGTATTAGGAAAAATGCAGGATGGCAAAACAGCAATCAACACCTTATCGAAGATTGTACTTGGTATGCTAATAGTTTAGCCACCTACTCAGGTATAGGTGGTGGCGTTGGAGATAAAGTTGTTTATACTAGCAATTTGATTTTTTTGGATAATGTTTTTGTTGAGAATGAAACCAACATACAATTTGCCAGTTATTCACAGGTTCAGGAATCTGCCATAGTAACTCTTGGCATATTAGCAAACACTAGTCTTTACAGAATTTACGATGGCGCGGGCCAGATTAGAGATTGCCATTTAGTAGGTTGGAATGGAGCTAATGTAGACTATGTAAAAGACGGTGGCGCAGCAACCAAACACACCAATCATCGAATTTCGGGAATCACAACCGATGATGGATTACCACCAATCGTAAATTTAAGGGATTACGATATTCCGATATCTAACACTGACTTTACACCTCAAAGTCTTTCTCATCCTCGTGTTTGGAATGTTGTGTTGTATGATGAAGACGGCAGCTTCTCTGGCGTAGCCAATAGTTCGATTGTGAGCAATCATCCGATGATGTTGGTTGGTGATGAATTCCAGCCCTCAAACTGGGTCAATGCTTACCGCAGTCCTCATAAGTTTGCACTTTCAATCCTAAAGTTTCCAGGATTAGCTACTGATAATTATCCAAATCTTACTTGTACGAGATCGAAAATAGGAACACCAACAGAATCGGTTTATTATATGTATGGATACCAAGAGCAGATACAACTTCCGTTCATCGTGGATGAAGATTTTATATATAATTATCAATTTGAATCTCTGCCTTCTACCAAGTCGATTGATCTGTTTATGGATGATGCGGAAGCTGGCGACACCTATATGCTCCGATTCCAAGATTTTGGCAAATTGGGCGGCTTGAATTTTAATGTTCCTTTACCAGAATATACATCCATGAATGATTTGATAAATAGCATTCAGGGCGGTTTTCTAAAGGAGCCAAATGGTGACCTCTACCTGAAAGTTGTCGCTTTTCAGCACCTCCAAAGCCTCAACATCAGCTGGTCAACTGATTTTAGTGTTCCAATCTTAGATACAGACGGAGATGGTATATCAGATCGTCAGGAAATTATAAATGGTACGGATCCATTTGAAATGGTAACAGGTTCTCCTGATTTATTTTTAGAAGATAACTGTATCGCTCTTTTTCCAAATCCAACAAGTGGGCATTTTAATATCCAAGGTGATTTTCAAAATTATACGATTCAAATACTGGACTCAAATGGAACTGTATTTATAGACCTTTCCAGTGCATCATCTCCTTTGGATATAGATATTAGCACTTTGCCACAAGGATTGTATTTTGTTCTTGTAAAGAATAATAATAGTCAAGACAATAAACTTTCTATTCGACAAATAATTAAAATGTAGCCGTAGATGAAAGGATTAATCAAGTAAGCCAGTAACTTGAAGTATTAGAGAAAAATAAATTTGAATAAGAGCTTTTACAAAAAAAAACAATATTTAAAATTAACTAATTCTGTAGTGTAAACTATGTGGGTTTAGATGTCTAAATCAACTCCCTAACTATACATTGGGCTAGTATACATTTGATAAAAAAATGAATTTGAATTCGAAGTCTTATTGCGAATTTTCAAAAATTAAATAATGATTGATACAATAAGAAACTACAGATAACAATAGATATGATGGAATCCCTCCTACGTCGTGACTCCACATATCATTACCCGTTGTGCTTCATTAAGAATACTACGATTTATCACCTCCTAAAAGAACACCTGGACTTCCATCCCATTGTGAATCTGTTACAGCATCTAATATAAACTTTGCAACATCTGATCTAGATATTGATTTTAGATGAGCATATCCACGACATACAAGCACAGCTAGCCTAGCGGATTCTTTATTACCATAAGTGAATACCTGAGCAGTACGAGAGACTTTCAATTTATGATGCTGTACATTCGACATTATGATTGCTTATTTATTATTTCAAAGTTAAAGAAACAAACGATGCCATATATTGTTAATTTATTCTAAGAATTATGAAGCCATGAATATTCGAGATCAACGAAACTATCTTATTCATCCCTATTATATCATGATGGGTCTACTGCTCATGGGAGTGACTGCTTTATTTGTAGGGTTTGTCGGATCATATATGTACAACAGATTACAGTCAGGCATTGATCCCATACAATTACCTAATCTATTTTATTTCAACACATTATTACTCCTAGCAAGCAGTTGGACAATTGTAAAGACTAAAAAATCATACCTCTCAGACCAGACTGAAAAGTATAAACTTTATCTAGGCATCACTTTATTGCTTACTACAGGTTTTCTAATTAGTCAGATTATAGCCTATATACAATTGCAAGAGATAGAGCTTTTTGCTACAAATAGCACTATGAGTGCCTATATGTATTTAATCGCAGGAGCTCATTTTGCTCATGTTTTCTTTGGCATTCCTTTCCTTGCATTATTCCTTATTACTGCTCATAAGAAGATGAAGTCCCCCATTACAGTATTATTGTATTTTGCCGATCCTGAAAAAAAGAGAAAATTAGACCTCCTAAACATCTATTGGCACTTTCTCGATGGATTATGGATAATCCTTATAGCCTTTTTCTTGATCAATTATCTAATTGGGTAATATGTTTCTGTCAGGAACAAGATGACAGAAATCAAGGGTCTTAATAACTTATAATAAGATAAATTAATGGTCTTGATATGTATATATTGACTTACAGATCATATTCTATATATTTGCATTATTAACTGAATATAATGCCTTTGGATATAAAGTTTTTTCATTGGACTTAAATACATAAATACGAATATTAATGAATTACATTAAATCAATCTTATTGCTGCTCGTAGTCTTAGCATTTGCCTCTTGTAAACAACCACAACTTAGTGGAACTACTATATCTGGCACTATCAATAATGCGGCTGACATGGGGGTTTATTTCGATAAAATGGGAGTAGATAATGCAAACGAAGTCATAGCCAGCGGCACTACAGATGGCCCAGGAAACTTCTCTTTCAATTTTCCAGAAGGCATTGAACCAGGATTATATAGGGTAAGGTTAGGCGTACAAAATGCTGAAATAGTGCTGGAAAGTACAGATACTAATGTAAAAATCCTTGGAGATCTCGAAAACCTAAAAAAACTTGATTACAAAGTAACAGGAAGTGTTTTGACTGAGAATTATATCTCCATAGTAGGCCAATATATTGATAAATCCTTAGATACTGATGCTCTTATAAAGGCAACAAAGGAAGCCAACCCATTAGTAGGTTATGCTCTTGGATCTAAACTTTTTAGATTCAGAACAGAATTTGCAAGTCTGCATATGTACGTAAGTAAAAACATGAGAGAAAAATACCCTGACCTTCCTTTGTCAATGGCATATAAAGGAGCAGCTACAGATCTACAAAACAAATACCTCAAATCACAAGCAAGTGGTAATGTTAGAATTGGAGCTCCTGCACCTGAGATCGACCTTCCTGGATTAGATGGTAAAAACAGAAAACTTTCGGACTTAAAAGGAAGCGTAGTATTACTTGACTTCTGGGCAAGTTGGTGTGGACCATGTCGTAAGGCTAATCCTCACGTAGTGGAAGTATATCACAAGTACAAGAATAAAGGATTTGACGTATACAGTGTATCTCTAGATGGTTTAGATGCACGTACCAAAAAAAGATACGATTCAAAAGAGAAGATCGCCAAAGCGCTTAAGAAATCTGAAGATAGATGGGAGCAAGCGATCAAAAAAGATAAACTCTCGTGGGATAATCATGTAAGTGATCTCAAAAAGTGGGAATCTCAAGCTGCAGCTTTGTACGGAGTTAGAAGCATTCCTAAGACATTCCTTATTGACAAAGAAGGCAATATTGCTGCGATCAATCCTAGGTCCAACCTAGAGGATCAAGTGAAAAAGTTTTTATAGCACCTCTCTTTGAAAACTGATAAAATAAGTCCCTGTAACGATGTCAGTTACAGGGACTTATTTTTGGTAACATTTTAACAATGCCAATTAGTCTTTTCAATCAAAACATAATTTTTAAACCCAAATCTTACACCTCCATCAATGAGTAGGTCACGCAAGTTCCGTTTCTTCCTATTCTGATATATCTATTTGCCCTTTAATTAACGACTCAGCCTTAACAGTATCGATTTGTGGAATTCCTTTTATTAGAATAATAAAATAATTAAGCTCAATTGCATATACTGTAATAATTTTAATTACTCCTTTACGTCACGGCCGCTCTAACTCTTACTAATTTTTCTAACAACCCTTGAAGCTGATCTAATGGCAACATATTAGCTCCATCACTCTTAGCTATACTTGGATCTGGATGTGATTCTAAAAACAGCCCATCTACACCAACAGCCACAGCAGCTTTAGCTATTGTTTCTATTAAAGCAGGCTTACCTCCAGTTATACCTGTTGATTGATTAGGTTGCTGTAGTGAGTGTGTACAGTCCATAATCACTGGTACTCCTGTCTCTTGCATCAGAGGTATACCTCTGAAATCTACCACCATATCCTGATAACCAAAAGTAGTCCCACGTTCGATAAGCCCTACGTTGTTATTTCCACTTTCTATCACTTTATTCACGGCAAATTGCATTGACTCTGGACCCATAAACTGTCCCTTTTTGATATTCACGGTCTTGCCCGTTTTAGCGGCTGCAACAAGTAGATTAGTTTGACGACACAGAAATGCTGGAATCTGCAGAACATCGACATACTCCGCAGCTATTGTTGCTTCTTCGTCTGTATGGATATCTGTAGTCGTCGGAAGATCAAAGGTTTCTCCTACTTCTTTTAATATTTTTAAAGCCTTCTCATCACCAATCCCTGTGAATGAATCGATAGAGCTCCTATTGGCTTTCCTGTATGATCCTTTGAACACATAAGGTATCTTGAGATCATCTGTGATACGTTTTACTTTCTCTGCAATGGACATTGCCATATCTCGTCCTTCAATCGCACAAGGGCCACAAATAAGAAAAAAATTGCCAGAATCTAAATGTTGAATTTTAGGGATATTGATGATTGTATTATGCATTATTGTCGCCTTGAATATTTTAAATAAGAATTACAAAGATGGTAAATATGAGTTTTAAACTTATTGTATCTACTTTATAACCAGTATTTTACCTACACTAAGCTTATCTCCTACATTAGCTATGTAAAAATATGTGCCGCTATCTAATCCTTCGATGGCAATCATGTCACTAGAGCTCTTAGTAACAAAAATAAGTTTTCCAGAAATATCATAAAGCTGCAAATTACTTATTATTCCTTCAGATACACTAAGTGTAAAATCACCTTGATTCGGATTAGAAGCTACATTAATATCTATTATTTGATTCGGATCATAAGTAGATGTAGTTAATACATTCACTAACCAGCCAATCTCAACTTTACACCCCATGGAATCGGTAATTATCAAATCATAATACTGAGTCGTATCGTTCCATACTAGAGGACTTCTATCCGTTATATCAGATATATTATAATCTGGTGACCAAAGATATTCACTAGGCCAATTGCTCTCAGCGATAGAGTAAATTCCTATAGAATCTCCTGCAGCGATGGCAGAAATTGGCTCTTGCGATGTATAGCTCCAATTAGTAGAATATATAACCATAGAATCAACACAAGTAACACCTGTAGAAGTAGTCCCAGTTAAGTAGAAGGTCTTTTTCGGATCATTTAAATAACCAACTTCAGAGTTTAGAATAGTGGTATCCGAAAGCATATCAGAAGCATAAGTAATATTACCCAGATCTGAAATACTAGGATCAGTTGTCCAAGTATGAGATACTATATTACTCGTTAGCAATTGCCCTATGAGAGTGCCTATTGATTCATCTAAATCGTGACATAAGATCACATCATCTCCAGCATCCACCGAACAAGGTATATTCATAGCCATCTCTACTGCAGCTAAGGCATCTATTCGTCCGTAGCCATAATAGAAATTAGGAACGTCCATTGACGATATATCACCACACACTGCATCATCTACTAATGTTACTGCCGTACTTTTTAGGATATCCTTGATCACATCTACTTGTCCAGCGAGATCTGGATTGGCACTGATAATAAGCGCAACAGCTCCAGCCACATGAGGGCCAGCCATACTTGTACCTCCCCAACTATTAAATCCTCCTTGATGATCGATAGACAATACGTTAACTCCTGGAGCTACTACGTCGGGTTTGATCCTGTAAGAACTATCAACGAGTACAGGACCAATACTACTAAATCCTGCTTTTGTATCATCTTCCCTAGAAGCTCCCACAGCAAACGAATTTTCGAATATCGCTGAAGGATTACTTATCGTTCCGCATGAACTGCCATCATTCCCGGCTGAGACAACTACCACAGTACCTGCTGCAGTCAGGTTATTAATCACAGTCTCCATCATGAAGAAATTATCAAGATTACAGCCTTCATTTGGAGGACAGCCCCAACTATTATTAATAACGTGAGGTGATCTTGTAGGATCAGGATTTTGCCCATTGATATCTGTAGGTGCTAGAAACCATTCATAGCATTCTGTATAGGTAACTGGGCTTCCATAACCTCTATCCATATTACGACAAGCGATCCACTTGGCATCAGGTGCTACACCTATCTTGAGAGTATCATTTCCACCAACCATCGTACCCATAGTATGAGATCCGTGAGCGTGATCATCACAAGGCTCTGTGCTATCAAGTCCACATGGATTATTGGCGGGATCATTATCTGAGTCTCCGTGCATGGGATTCAGCTCATGTATAGCATCGTGCCAACAGTAATCATGTATGACTGTATCTGAGCTATAGCCTTGATATTTAGTAAGTATCGCCGGATTATCATAGTCATATCCTGTATCTTGACCAGCTACGATTACCCCCTCACCTCTGATTCCCATTTCCCATACAGTATCGGCTTTGATTTGCCTAATACCCCATTCAGCATCAGTCCTCATTGTAGCGATATATTCATCATTCGTATAAGGTCTTTCCACTCTGGTCTGTACATTAGGTATTATCCGATCTATATCAAAATTCGACGCCATATATTCAGCCTCGTCCAATGTCATCCATGCCTGCATACCATTAAAAGCAAAAAATGAATGATGCTTGATACCTTTATCTGCTATATGAAGCTGAAGTAATCTTTGTGATTGAGCCGAATGAGCTTTCAATGATTGATAGACGTATGTAGCTTTTTCATCCTTGGTCATACCATTAGTCTTGTCATATAGATCTAATTGATCATTCATGACTATGATACATTCTACTCTATTTTCATTCTCCCACTTATTAAATAAGTCATTTGAAATGGTCTGAGCCCATAATGGATTCAAAAAAACTGAAGTAATAACCAGTAGCACTAATTTTGCCATAACCTTGGTATGATTTAGTTTAAGTAAAAAGCTTTATCGTCTTTTACATATAGCCAAAGTTAGTCATAATATTGGAGGATTGAAGCGTTGAAGATTGTATATAAGTGATTTAGTTTATAGCCTGCGAAACATCTTTCTAAATCAACTTTGGGAGGTCTGTTGACAAACTAGGTTTAGTAGCACATTAATACAAGTCAAACACATTAGGTTGACCTATTAAATACACTTTAATAAAGATCAAACTAGAGCTTGCTATCTCTACAACTCTATTGAGGCATTAAATTGCATTATTATTAGAGCATTGAAAATTATGCAGTCCTAAGATTAGGCTCAAATACATCCTTGTATAGTATGATATTATCATATTCTTTTTTGAATTCATATTTCAGCACATCAAATGTTGTGACTATCCCAACCAGCTTATCGCCATCCATAACCGGCAATGCATGGAATCTATTATCTAGAAATAGTTCTGCTGCAGTACCTATTTTATCATTGATACTGATCTTCACTATCCGTGTATTCATTACGTCAGTAACAAAAGTCTCATTTGGGTTACTACTTCTATGATTCCATAAATCATATGTAGTTATTAAACCGATCAAATTTCCCTCTTCTAACACCGGTAGATGGTGAATACGATGATGCTTAAACAGTGATTCCACATCAGCAATGGTATGTTTTGGAGAAAGCGCAATAGGATTTTTAGTCATAATCGTGTGTATAGCTTCATTCATCATAGGTCCAAGATATTTAGCGCATTATAAAATAAAAAAATATTTGAACTTTAATTTAAGAAACAATATTCATTTATTCTATTAAATTACAGTTTATAATATCTAAAAATTTATAAAATACCATATTTTAAACAAAAAATATTTGATATAATCGAATAATTTTCATTCGACTCAACACTTGTTGATATTTAGTAAGTTTTACATATTTAAAAATATATCCCAATGAAAACAACCTACTTTTTCCTAATAGATTATGGCGCTTCTAACCATTATTAGCCATTCGTCTATAATTGAAGTAAGATCGTCCATCACTTCGGCTTAGTTAGCTAAACTAAATTGTACATTTGCATTCCGGTTTTACTAAACCGAGAGCTAATAAATTCTAGCATTATATAAGAACCTTAGACGATACATATGGAACGCAATAATATCATTGCTTTTATCTTAATATTCATGACCATGATTATGTGGTCATATATGAATCAGCCTTCGCAAGCTGAAATAGATCGACAAACTACCATACAAGACTCGATAGCGCTTGTGTCCGAACAAATAAAGCTAGCAACAATAGCAGAACAAGATAAAATAGCAGACGCTATCCAAGAACAAGCAGTCACTATTAGTGACTCCGCTCGCCAACTACAGAATACTGCTATCTATGGATCTTTCGCTCCAGCAGCAATTGGGTCTCCTAAGACTTATACCTTGGAAAACCCTAACGTGAAAATTGAATTTTCCAATAAAGGGGGGAATATCATTTCTGCACATCTCAAAGATTATAAGTCAAGTGCTTTAGTAGATGGAGAAGATATAGGTTACACACCACTATACTTCATGAATGATGGGCGTAATAGATTTAACTATAAACTAAGCACTCCTAAAGTACCTGCACGTATGATCAATACAGAGGAATTGTATTTTACTCCGACACAGTCAGGCAATTCTATATCATTCAAAGCAAAGACTAGTGATGGAGGGTATATCGAACAATCATATACTCTTGCTGATGATGGCTACAACGTAGATTACGACCTCAATCTAGTAGGTATGAATCAACATTTAGATACTGGCCGTAAAAGTGTCACACTCGAATGGGACAGCTACCTCAATAGACTTGAAAAGAACAATAAATTTGAACAAACATACTCAACGGTATATTTCCGTGACAATCAAGATGAAGATGTAGATTACTGTAGATGTGTATCTGACGCTGACGAAGATTTGTCAGAAGATAAAATAGATTGGATAGCAAATGTTAATCAGTTTTTCAATACTTCTTTGATTACAACCAATACCCCATTCACTGGCGGCAAGTTTGAGACCAAGATGATTGATCAAGAGTCTGATTCAGATAAGGCTCTAAAACTGATCAAATCAGAAATAGAAATGCCATACGACCAATCTGCCAATCAGAGCATCAATATGAAGATGTATATCGGTCCTAACAAATTTGAAAATCTAAAAGAATATGGAGTAGAATTAGAAGAGATCATTCCATATGGTACTTCTATATTCGGATCGATCAATAGATGGTTCATTAGGCCGTTTTTTGGTTTCTTGTCAGGGTTTATAGGGAGCAAAGGTATTGTGATCCTAGTATTGATCTTCCTCATCAAGATGGCTCTCTACCCCCTTATGTATAAGATGTTGGCTTCACAGGCCAAGATGGGTGCACTTAAGCCTGAGATTGCTAAACTGACTGAAAAGTATAAAGAAGAGCCACAAAAGAAGCAGATGGAGACTATGAAAATCTATCAGCAATATAGTGTAAGTCCATTTGGGGGATGTATGCCTATGATCGCGCAGATGCCCATTTGGTATGCCATGTTTAGATTCTTCCCTGCATCGATAGAATTCCGTCAAGAACCATTCTTATGGGCCACCGACCTTTCATCATATGATGTATTTTTCCAACATGGTATAGATATTCCTTTTTTAGGAAATCACATATCACTATTCACATTACTTTGGGCAGTTACTACATTGATATATACCTACTACAATACTAAACATATGGATATGTCCGCCAATCCTGCGATGAAGTATGTACAGTATTTTATGCCTGTAATGTTCTTAGGGTTTTTCAATAGTTATGCTTCTGGATTAACAACGTATATGTTCTTCTCTAACTTGATCAACATTTTGCAAACAGTTATCACTAAGAAATTTGTCTTTGATGATGAAAAAATTCTAAGTGAGCTTAATATTCAAAAAGAAAAACCGAAGAAGAAAAATTCATTTGCTCAAAGATTACAAGAGCAAATACGACAAGCGCAAGCTCTTCAGGAACAACAAGCCAAAGCTAAAAAAAAGGGTAAGAAGTAAATATTTTTTTGTTATCGTAAATGAGCAATACTGTTTCATTCTAAAATAAACAGGTCAATAAATCAACTGCGATAAATAATAAGTCATCAACCAATTTATTATTAGTCTTTATTATGAATAAGGTAGGAATAATCGGTTCTGGAAGTTTTGGTATCACGATATCTAGTCTAATCGCTACCAACTGCGATGTATTAATCTACTCCCGCAATCCAAAAACTAGAGCATCTATCAACGATGATCATTTCCTTAAAAATACTAAGCTGAGCAAACAGATCATTGCCGTTGATGATATGGCTATGATCTGTGAAGAATGTCAATTGATATTTCCTATTGTTCCTTCATCCGCATTTAGAAGTATGATGAAAGATCTGAGTAAGTACCTCACGCCGTCACACATATTGATACATGCTACCAAAGGTTTGGATTACGGTGACAAGACTATAGCTGATTTAGAAAAGGCATCATTTGTCAGAAGTGACATCCATACTATGTCTGAGGTAATCCAACAAGAGTGTTCTGTAGTAAGAGTAGGCTGTCTGTCAGGCCCTAATCTAGCCAGAGAGATACTAGATGGCAAGCCTGCAGCGACTGTCATTTCATCAGCTTTTGATGAAGTAATCAATAAAGGGAAGAAAGCTTTAGCCTCAAATAGATTTTTTGTATTCGGATCACATGATGTTACTGGAGCAGAATTAGCAGGTGCATTTAAAAACATAATTGCAATAGCCTCAGGTATCTTGGGTGGACTCAATATGGGTAAAAATTTACAAGCGCTTCTAATTACAAGAGGGCTCAGGGAGATGATACAGTTTGGAAGTTCCATGGGTGCGAGTGCTAATTCGTTTCTCGGTAGTGCGGGGATCGGGGATCTTATCGCTACTGCTACGAGCACCAATAGTCGCAACTATACTTTCGGCACAAGATTAGCTGCCGGAGAGCCCTTACAAGAGATACTAGACACTTCAGATGAGATCATCGAAGGACTAAGGACACTGATGATTATACATAGATTAGCCGAGACTGAAAATATAAAATTACCAATCACAGAAACACTATATCGAGCGATTTACGAAGGTCTAGACATCAAGGAATCTATCTCTTGGTTGATGAGCTACCCTACGGCTCCTGATGTAGACTTTATCTAGAATACAATTAGCATTATGTGGCCAATAATATGGGATACTGATCCAGAAATAATAAAACTATTTGGTAATATTTCTATCCGATGGTATAGCTTACTATTTGCAGGAGGCTTGGTCGCTGGATTTCAGGTATCCAAAAATCTGTTTCTTACAGACCGCTGGTCAATGGAAGATATAGACAAGTTAGCTTTATTTGTTTTCATAGCAACTATTCTCGGTGCTAGGCTTGGCCACTGTTTGTTTTACGAACCCGACTATTATCTGAGTCATCCTTTAGAAATGCTCTTACCATTTACCTGGAAAAGCGGATCATTTGAGATGACTGGATTTAGAGGTTTGGCCAGCCACGGAGGGATTTTTGGAGTACTATTAGCCATATGGATTTTCTCAAAAAAATACAACAAACCAATTTTTTCTATTCTAGATATAGCGGCGGTTGGAGGTTCACTTGCAGCAATTTTCATACGCCTTGGAAATTTCATGAATTCAGAAATTATTGGAAAAGCAACAGGATCTGATATAGGTATTGTATTCAAGAAAGTAGATTCTATTCCTCGTCATCCTGGCCAACTTTATGAGGCTTTCGCATATTTCACACTCTTCGTAACCCTTTTTTATTTATACAAAAAGAAAAGGAATTTATTTGAGCATGGTTTTATTTTTGGCCTATTTTTTACCTTATTATTTATAGCTCGATTTGTTATTGAGTACTTCAAAGAAAATCAAGTGGGTTTCGAAAATGCGTTAACATTCAATATGGGGCAACTCCTGAGTATACCATTTATTATCGGCGGACTGATTGTGATGTATAAGAAACGAAAAAAAACAGAGCTTAAGGGTTAATACCAAAAATCTAAAAAAGTACTCATTCATTTTTGTCAAATAAGCATCAAACAAGGTTACTCTAAGAAATTATTCTTAATCGCTTAACCGAATGATTTTAGGTTTAATCTGTCTTTAATACTCTAATAGATCTAATCATTTTGACGCAATAAAAAAATTAGAACAGGCATAATTATTTGATGAACGATTAAGTTTACATTTATAAAGACTAGAAATATAAGTCTGTATTACATTCTAAGTTCGAGGTAATCAAATTGTCTATATTACTCTTGATCTCAAATACTATACTTTAGTTAATTAGGTCATATCTCGAAAGATCGCACGACTAATCGAATAAACTTAAACTAAACGTAAGGACTATACCTTTAGGAGATAAAGAGGCCATTCACTATCTTCACACTCTATGGAGAACATTAAAAACATATCCTGTCCTAACTGCAATCATACATTCGATGTGGAGCAGGTACTCTCTGGTAAGCTGGAGAGAGAGTATAAAGAGAAGCTCAAGCAACAAAGCATGGAGCTACAATTGAACTATAAAAAGAGGGAAAAGATGCTAGAGGCTCAGAAAGCAGACTTTGAAGAGAAGAGAAAGAACGCAAATGAAATGATAATGGATCGTGTAAAGAAAGAAGTAGCTGCTAAACAAGAAGAGTTAGAAAAACAAATGGCTGTAAATGAACAGGAAAATAAAAAGAAACTCGTTGAGAAAGAAGTTGCCTTAAAATCTAAAGTAAAGGAAGAGTATGACCATAAACTCAAATCGCAGGCTGAAGAACTTGAAGAAAAGCGTATGCAACTACTCAAATCGAGAGAAAGCGAAATAGAACTAGTGAAAGTAAAGCGCCAAATGGAAGAGCAAGAAAAAGAAATCGAATTGCGGATGCAAAAACGCATGTCGAAAGAAATACAAAACAAAGAAGAGCTTCTCAAACGTAGATTGCAGGAAGAACTAGAAACGAAACAAAAGGATAAAGACCACCAAACAGATCTTGAAAAGCGTGAGCTACTCAAGCAATTAGAAGATCAAAAGAAGCTTGTGGATGAGATGAAACGTAAAGCTGAACAGGGATCTATGCAGATGCAAGGAGAGATACTAGAGCTAAAAATAGAAGAGATATTAGGTAAAGAATTTCCATATGACTCTATCGAAGAAGTGCCTAAAGGAATTAGAGGTGCAGATTCCATCCAGAAGGTATATAATAAAATGCAGCAGCATTGTGGCACAATCATTATAGAAAGCAAACGGACTAAAGCATTTACATCAGATTGGATCCCTAAACTCAAATCAGATCAGAGATCAATATCTGCTGAGATTGCGGTATTAGTAACTGAGACTATGCCCAAAGGTGTAGAATCATTCACTGAGATAAATGGTATATGGGTTTGTAGAATCAATGAATTGGTTGGTCTCATATATGTACTTCGTCAGACGCTTATAAAAACTATGGCTGTCAAAAGCTCTCAAGTCAATAAAGGTGATAAGATGGAGATGCTCTATTCGTTCTTAACTGGGGAAGAATTCAAAGATCAAATAAGTGCTATTGTAGAAGGATTCTCAGCAATGAGACAAGATCTTGACAAAGAGAAACGTGCCATGACTGCTATCTGGAAGCGTAGAGAAAAACAGATAGAAGTGGTAACTGATAATACTATCAATATGCACGCGTCTATCAAAGGAATCGCTGGAAAGTCTATACCTGCCATACAGCAACTGGAATTGGGTGATGGACTTGAGGTCTTAGGTGAGTAAGTAATGAGAGATGAGAATGATATGACGTATTATAATCTTTAGCGAGTGCAAAGAGAAGAAAGTTAAATGACTTTTAATTTACTCTATGCTGTATAAATCAAGTTGTCTTTTCATTATTGGACGAAACAAAAAAGGAAAAAAAGATAACATTAGCATCATTGGATAACCATAAGGTAACATAGGGCTCTCATCCTTGGATTCAAGAATCTGATATGGTTTACCACCAATATGATGATGGTCAGAATGCCTAGTTAATTCAAATAATAATACCCTTCCAATTATATGATCTGAGTTCCACGAATGTCTAGCATTTACCCTTTCGTATCTACCATTAGCCAGCACTTTACGCCTAAGTCCATAATGAGCAAAATAATTTTGAGCTTCTAATATAGAAATCCCAAATATAGCTGCGAAAAAATAACATCCAGTTACAAATAAGCCAAAGAAGGAAAAGATACAAATCAATAATAATATCGGTAAAAATGTGTAGATAAGCATTGGGTTAAAGTTAGAATTCTTACCCTGTGCCTTTAATCTCTTTGACTCCAGCTTCCATGTTTTGAAATATCCTCCAATTTGAGATTTCACAGCAAAAAAATAAAAATTATCGTCCTTCTCTGCCGAGGTTAAATCTTCTGGAGTTCCTATATCTTTGTGATGTCCACCATTATGATAGGGCACAAAGTGATTTTGAATTGATGACGTAAGTAACACTTGGGCCAAAAACTGCTTCAATGGATTGTTAGTTTTATGACCAAGTTCATGTCCGACATTGATACCAACTACCCCTAGAATCGTTCCCATCATAAATATTCTAGCTATTATGTCAGCGACAGCTAATGTAGGGTCAGAAATAGACACTAAAAAGCAATACATGACAAAAAGATGTAGCGGCACCATAATGTAAAGTACTAAATCATAGAAAAAATCATCTCTGGCCAATTCTTTCTCAGTCTCGACAAAATTATACTTATTTGGAGGAAAAATTTGTTCGCTGATTGGTACAATTACATAAAGAAAAATAATACCAAAATAAGCGTAGATACCCGTAGTGCTAAATGAAAATAGTGCTAGTAAAGGCAGAATGTATGCAGCGAAGTATTTAATTTTACCCATAATTGAAAGAAATTTGATAAACAAATATATAAAAATCGAACTATAAAATACAATATAGTTCTATAATGCCAGGGTCGTTGTCTTTCAAGTACCAAATTGGAATTATACGTGTTTGACGTACATTTACTAAGCAATTAATTAAGCTAACTATTAAAAATCATTAAGCAATGGGACGAAAATCCTTATTGAAAAAACGTAAAAATATTACCAGCAAAACTCATAATTGGCTAAACCACCTGTTGGAGGGTCTTCAGTATGAGAACTTAGAGCAATTGACTATGGATAATATTGCTTGCATAGCTGGAAAGAGTAAATCAACTATCTATGAATACTTTAATAGTAAAGAAGAAATATTACAGGCCGCATGCCAAACGAGAACAAAAGTGATATTTGATTCCTTACTTAATCTTAGACAACAAGATTTGGACACTGTAAGCCTATATACACAATTAATTGAACTATTTGCAGCAGGTTCGTCTGGTATTTCCTTATCGTTTTTACAGGATATTAAGCAATACTACCCTACAGTATGGTTGGTAGTAGAAGAATTTACAGACAGTTTTGTAGAATTATTAAAAGAACATTATACAAAAGGAATAAAAGAAAAAGTTTACAATTCTGTTTCAATAGAATTACTAGGCAATATCGACAAGCTATTTGTCACACAAGTTGTCACTAATCCTTCTATTTTCTCTGATGATAAGTATACCCTCAGTAACCTTATAAGAGATTATTTAAATCTAAGACTTATGGGTTTACTCAAAAGGTAGCCAGAGACTATTGTCATTTCATCAACTAAGAATACCCAAGAAAAAAACAAATGTTAATTGATATGTCAATGAATTATGTCCAATATTTAATTAAGAAACGTAACAATATATCTTAGGAAGACTAGAAACTCACTGAATAAACATATCTTTAGAAAAGTTGCTATGAGCAAACATACGAACCGTACTGCGATTAGCCAAGGCATAAAACAATACCACTAAACAAATAATATGAATTTAGCAGTACTTATAGATGGAGACAATATACCTTCTGCACATGTAAAAGAGATGATGGAGGAAATTGCGAAATATGGTAACCCTACCATAAAAAGAATATATGGAGATTGGACCAATCCTCACCTATCAAAATGGAAAAACTTACTGCTCCAAAATGCCATAACACCAATACAGCAGTATGCTTATACTACAGGTAAAAATGCTACAGACTCTGCTATGATTATTGATGCCATGGATATTCTATATTCAGAAAAAGTCAATGGTTTTTGCTTAGTATCCAGCGATAGTGATTTCACCAAACTAGCAACGAGACTAAGAGAAGCTGGCATGCAGGTTATTGGAATAGGAGAAAAAAAGACACCCACACCATTCATAGTGGCTTGTGAAAAGTTTATATACATAGAAATCTTAAGAAAGCAGTCAACGAGCAAGGAAGACATCAACAAGAAAGACGAAGCAGTAGAGATCATAGATCGAATCACTCCAAAAGTAATAAAGTTAATATCTTCTACTATTACGGATTCCTCAGATGAAGATGGATGGGCATTTCTGGGTGATGTAGGAAGTCTAATTCAAAAAAAGCAACCCAATTTCGATTCTAGAAATTATGGCTTCGAAAAATTAACTCCACTAATTAAATCAACAGGAAAGTTTGAAATTGATCAGCGCGAAACTTCGAAGAGTAGGCATAAATTAATTTATGTAAAGAATATAGAGAAAAGAAAGGAAATAGGAAAGAGGTAATGACTATCATATAGAATACAAAACAACTGACGCTATTTTTCTTATTGCCTCACATTCCACAGTAAAAGTGAAGGCTCAGTTCTGATATCGAAATCTAACCCAAAAAATGATGTAGAGACCAAATCAAATATCTCTAAAAATCTTCATATTTAGCCGTCTCTGCTTATAATTAGATTGGAATTCCAAAAAATAGATAGTTGAAAAGTGATAGAGTCAATAGCAATGCTCTCAAAGATGTTCTAGAAAAATAGATTAACATAAAATGATAGATGCACAAAATTAACTAAGTCTGGTTCATTTTGCTTTCAACCCAAGATCCTCTCCCACTTTGACCATAAAGGCAATCGCTTCCTCTTTATCATTATCTATATCACCATCAAGTATTGCTTCTCTAATCGCTGTTTTTATTTGACCTACTTCTCTAGATGGAGGAATATTGAATGTAGTCATGATTTCTTCTCCAGTAACTGGTGGTTGCCAATTTCTAATTTTATCCTTCTCCTCTAGTTGCACCATCATCACTTTTACACGAGTAAAATTCTGCTTAAAACGCTTTACCTTCTTCATGTTTTTAGAAGTGATATCTGCATTACAAAGTGTCATGAGATCTTCTATATCTTCTCCGGCATCGAAGAGTAATCTACGTACAGCGGAGTCAGAGATTTTATCCTTAGTCAACGCTATAGGTCGGAGGTGAAGACGTACCAATTTTTGTACATACTTCATCTTATGATCGGTCGGTAGTCTAAGTCTTTTAAATATCTTAGGGACCATGATAGCACCTAATGCTTCATGACCATGAAATGTCCAACCATGCTCTTTATGAAATCTTTTCGTGGGAGGCTTAGCAATATCATGCATTAAAGCTGCCCATCTTAGCCACAAATTATCTGTATTTGGACAAATATTGTCTAATACCTCTAGTGTATGGTAGAAGTTGTCCTTGTGTCCCTTCCCATCTCTAATCTCAACACCATGAAGGGCTGTCATTTCTGGAAATATTATCTCTAGTAATCCACTCTCGAATAGTAAATTGAGACCTACAGAAGGTTTTCTAGACATCATTATCTTATTAAACTCTGTAGTGATTCGTTCTTTAGATATAATGTGTATTCTGTCCTTATGTTCCTTGATCGCTGTGAATGTCACTGGATCGATTGTAAAATCTAATTGAGTAGAAAATCTAATAGCTCTCATCATCCTCAAAGGATCATCGCTAAATGTTTTTCCTGGTTCCAATGGCGTGACTATACGCTTCTCTTCTAGGTGACGTAATCCATTGAATGGATCTATGATTTCGCCATAATTATCTTCGTTGAGGCTTACCGCTAATGCATTAATCGTAAAGTCTCTTCTGTTTTGATCATCTTCTAGGCTCCCATTCTCTACACTTGGTTTACGGCTATCCTGCCTGTAAGATTCTTTTCGTGCGCCTACAAATTCTACTTCGAAATCTTTGTGTCTAAGCATCGCTGTACCATATCGACTATACACCACGAGTTTAGGTTTAGGACGCAGCTTGGATGATAGATTTTGAGCTAATTCTATACCGCTACCTACGCATACTATATCCATATCCTTGCTTTCTCTTTCCAATAGTCTATCTCGTACATATCCTCCTACGACATAAGTAGGATACCCAAGTTCTTCACCTGACAACTTTAGAAGTTCAAATATCTTACGCTCGAATGGTTTTATATTAAAAAGCACAGTATCAATTTATGGATTTTGAGTCACAAATATAGTGAGTTATCGCCCAATAACTAATGACCTAACTATATGCCTACTACCCTTTGGCTAATTTTCGAATCTTAAACTTAAATGCCGCAAAGACCAGAGTCATTATTGGACTCAACCAATTAAATATCGCATAAATGAAGTACTCTCCTACTCCTACACCTAATACACCTGCTTGATAGGCTCCACATGTATTCCATGGTATCAGTACTGAAGTAACTGTTCCTGCATCTTCTAAGGTTCTACTAAGATTTTCTGGTGCTAATTCTCTGTCTTCATATGCTTTCTTAAACATCTTTCCAGGAATCACAAGCGCTAGATATTGATCACTCGCTACTATATTGAGTCCAATACAACTTGCTACAGTACTGGCGAATAATCCGAAGGTAGATGTTGCCACCGATAGTAAAGTCTTTGTAATGCGATCTAAAGCACCTATTCCATCCATGATACCTCCAAAAACCATAGCGCATATAATAAGATAAATCGTCCAAAGCATTCCATTCATACCCCCGGCAGTAAATAGATCGTTTAATGTCGCATTCTCTGTAACGATAGCTGTATCGGTAAAAACCGCTTGAACTATTGCTGCAAAATTAGAATCTGCAATACCTGCTAGTATATCTTGTTGGAATATCAGCGCAAAGATTGCAGCCATCGCCACCCCTATTCCGAGAGCAACAAGGGGCTTAGACTTCAATATGATCATCACGACTACCAACAATGGCACTAAAAATAACCATGGTGTGATATTGAATGTGGTATCCATAGTCGTAAGAAGTTCGCCTATATCTGTACTACCGCTAGTGTCAATGGTAAGGCTAAGAATAATAAATATAATTAGAGCGATAGAAATTGTCGGAACAGTAGTAAACGCCATATACTTGATATGAGTAAATAGATCTGAACCTGCCATAGCTGGAGCAAGATTAGTAGTATCGCTAAGCGGAGACATCTTGTCCCCAAAGTATGCTCCTGAGATTACAGCTCCCGCGATCATACCAACTGGAATCCCTAATGCAGTACCAATACCTATCAAGGCGATACCAACCGTTGCAGAAGTAGTCCATGAAGATCCAGTAGCAATGGAGATTATGGCCGCTATAATCACAGATGCTGGCAAGAATATACCTGGACTCAATACCTGCAATCCATAATACACCATAGATGGTATAATACCACTCACTAGCCATGTACCAGCGAGTGCTCCTACTAAAAATAAGATCATAATGGGAACGAAGACACTTCTGAGATTCTCGTAGACCTCCTCAATCATCGTTCGAACAGAGGTCTTATTATAAAGACCCATTAGAGCTGCAAACAATCCACCTATCAACAGTATATATTGATTAGAATATCCTCCTAGCCATTCTCCTTCTTTAGCAAAGATATTGTACGCTAGCATAGCCATCAACAAGACAACAGGAATAAGAGCCTGAATTAGATTAAGTTCTCTATTTTCTACGATGTGCTCGTTTGATACATTATTGGTTTCATCTTTGTTGATCGACATCTCTTCTCTATTTGGGTTATTGTATTGTAATAATACAATTATGTGAAGAGGTGTACAAATAGAGGGAGTTTTATGTCAATGAAACTCAGAGCCCATATGTTTTCTAGGAAAGATACATGATACTCGTTGATCCAAGCGATTTCTGTGAAAGCCAATCTCTACCTTGTCATTACCATTTCCGGCTTATCATCATAGACATCCATAATCTCACCTAAGATACCATGAATATTTGCTGGATCGTTTTCCAAGACAAGTCTAGCTCTGTAAGCTTTTATATCTCTAAACCCCCGGAAGTAATTTGTATAGTGTCTTTTCATCTCGTTAACACCAACTCGCAATCCTTTCCACTCTATACTATGATTTAAGTGACGTCTAGCTGCATCAACACGCTCGGCCACTGTAGGCGCATCCAAAATCTCACCTGTTGCGATATAATGCTTTATCTCACGAAATATCCATGGATAACCTATACTCGCTCTACCGATCATGATTCCATCGACACCATATTTATTTTTGTATTCGACAGCCTTCTGAGGGCTATTAATATCTCCATTCCCAAAGATCGGTATATGAATTCGTGGATTGTTTTTAATATTCCCAATACGAGTCCAGTCCGCTTCACCCTTATACATCTGCTTACGAGTACGTCCGTGAATAGATAAAGCTTTGATACCTATATCTTGTAGTCTTTCAGCAACTTCTTCTATACGTATCGTATTATCATCCCAACCAAGCCTTGTCTTCACTGTAACAGGCAGATTAGTAGCATCCACTATCTCTTTAGTCAAGCTCACCATACGATCGATGTCTTGTAAAATACCTGCACCTGCCATCTTACAAACTACCTTTTTTACCGGACATCCAAAGTTGATATCTAATACCTCAGGCTTTGCTTCTTCAACGATCTCTGCGGCTCTACGCATAGAGTCGATCTCAGCACCAAATATCTGTATACCTATCGGACGCTCTTCATCATATATATCTAGCTTGGCAACACTCTTGGTAGCATCACGGATAAGACCTTCTACACTAATAAACTCTGTATACATCATATCACAGCCTTGCTCCTTGCACAATGCTCTAAATGGTGGATCACTTACATCCTCCATAGGAGCCAATAAGAGAGGGAAATCACCAAGATCTACGTTAGCTATTTTTGCCATTTGGTTTGGTTAACTAGTTGATTAGATAACTAGATAAGTTAGTACAAAAGTATTTCGTTCTGCAACTTGAGCGTCTTCTGATAGATTCAAACTCGATTATTATAAGAAGAATACTATACCTATGAATCCTAAAATACCCAATACTATGGTATATGGTATTGCCATCTTTACCATCTTCATATAACTAAGATGGATCAATGGCGCAATAGCAGAAGTCAACAAAAACAAGAATGCTGCTTGTCCATTGGGTGTGGCTACACTTGGTAGATTAGTCCCTGTGTTTACCGCAACGGCAAGGGATTCGTATAGATCTCTTTGTCCTTGGTCAAATGATGCTGCACCCGGCACAACTGTATCACCAAAGGATGATGCGATCTCGCCGATGAAAACAGTTGCGACAAATACATTATCACTAATCATAGACAAGACTCCTGATGCTATGTAAAAGAACTTAGGTTGATCGGCTGGAGCTAAGGAAAATGCGTAATCAATAATAGGAGCAAATAAATGCTGATCATGAATCATAGCTACGATTACGAAGAACACTACTATAAGACCTGTGAATGGTAATGCCTCTTCGAATGATTTTCCTAATGAATGCTCATCAGTAATACCCATGAATGCTGTTTGGAAGATTATCAATCCTAGACCTATAAACCCAACTGGAGCTAGGTGTAATGCTAGACCTACGATCAACAATAGCGCTGCAACGCCTTGCACTATTAGATCGTACTTTTGTCTATCTGTTCTGTTTTTATCCGCCTCTTCAGTATAAGCTTCGATAATCGCTCTTGCTTCTTCTGGCAACTTATCACCATAACCAAACCACTTTGTTTTTTCTAGTAAAACAGTAGTCAATAATCCTGCTCCTAATACTGGGATCGTTACTGGGGCCATTCTAAAAAAAAACTCTATAAAGTCCCATCCCATCTTCTCTCCGATCAATAGATTCTGAGGCTCACCTACAAGAGTACAAACTCCACCTAATGCTGTACCCACAACACCGTGCATAATCAAACTTCTAAGAAACCCTTGGAACTGTTCCAATGTATCTCCTCCTAATTGCTTAAAATCCACTGTTCCATTGTTATCTAAATCAGAGGATCCTGATCGTATCTTATCATATACACCATAGAATCCAACCGTTACAGATATCAATACTGCTGTCACCGTAAGTGCATCTAAGAAAGCGGAAAGTACAGCTGATAAGAATACAAATAATAATGATAGAACTGTCTTTGACTTCACTTTAGTGAATACTTTACTGAAGATATACATCAGTAATGGTTTCATAAAGTAGATGCCTGCGACCATGAAAACCAGTAATAGGATTACTTCAAGATTTGCTAATACTTCGTTATAAGCATGCTTAGGTGTAGTTAATCCAAGAAATAAGGCTTCTATAGCTAATATACCTCCAGACTGCAGAGGATAACATTTAAGTGCCATTGCGAGTGTGAAAATAAATTCTCCAATAAAGAGCCAAGCAGTGATGGCTGGGCCTAAAATGAAATATGAGACAATATTGAATAGTAAAAATCCAATCATTGTTAGCTTGTACCATCTTGGGCTATTTCCTAAAAAAGAATCAAACATATCGAAGAGCAGTTACGCGTTTTATTAATGATGAGAAAACCGATCTGAAAAAGTTTAACGGCTATCTATTTGAAAATAAGTGCAAAAGTAACGGATTGACCTGACATTCAGGCTAACTAAAAGGTCTAATTGATCTTCATAAAAGCTTTACCATATCTTCTTAGACCGCCAAATGCTTCATATCCACTATTTGTATGTAAAATGGCGTGCGTACCACCAAAGTAAAATGAAGATATAGCCCAAATTTTATGCCCAATGTTACTAGATATTTCTTCAACCACTTTCTCTACTTAATAGAACTTCAAAAATAATGAGATAGACATTCGCAGTCAATAAGTTATAACTCTAAGTAATGAAATGGTGTATTTATTAATATAGATTCAATTTAATGAATCTTTAATTGCTAACTATCACATTATTTCAGTGAGTGGTTTTGTAGTAATATATTAGCAGGGTTGATGGTCTTTTAACACTATTATTAGAACATTTCTTTCCCTTCCAAAGATAGAACAATCCATCCCAACATCATCAGTCAATTTTGATGAAGTGAGGGCGAAAGTAAACTCTGAACAATGGATATTTATTGTCTTGCTATTTCTCAATAAACCGATATGCTTTGCAATCATGAATAAAAAAGCTTGATTTTTATTCCAATAAATTTGCTAATGAAAATATATGAGCACCTCTATTTTAAAGAGATATTGGTATTTTTACAAAGAAGACAACTAGCAATAAAATGGAAAGAAGAAAATTTAATAAATCACTTGGAATATTTTCATTTGCAACATTAATGGGATGCAAGACGACTGAATGTGCTAATAAAAATAATGTAAATCCTAACCTATCAAACGAATCCTCAGACAATCATAGTAGATACCAAATATCACTTGCCCAATGGTCATGCCATAGAATGCTACAAAATGGTCAGCTAGATAATCTAGAGTTTGCTGGTTTTGCTGGAAATCTTGGATTCACTGGTGTAGAATATGTGTCTCGATTTTTAGAAGCTGGACTTACCGATACTAGCTATTGGAATAAAATGAACGAAGTCGCAAAGAAAGCTGAGGTCCAACAGTTACTCATCATGACCGACCTGACAGGGTCTCTCGGTGCACTGTCTAAAGAAGATCGACAGTTTGCTATAGATGAACATATACCGTGGATATATGCAGCCAAAGCATTGGGTTGTCATAGCATACGTGTTAACCTATGGGGAGAAGGTACTAAGACTGAGCAGAGAGAAAAATGTACTGAAAGTCTTGCCTCTTTGGCAGCAATAGGTGCTGATTACGGTCAAAATATAATCGTCGAAAATCACGGTGGATACTCTTCAGATGCCAAATGGCTTAGTCAAATAATGAATGACATCAATATGCCTAACTGCGGTACTTTACCAGATTTTGGCAATTTCTGTATCGCCAGAGAAGGTGGAGAAAAATGGGGAACACCTTGTATAGAGAAGTATGATAGATATCTGGGCGTAGAGGAGCTAATGCCGTATGCCAAGGCGGTAAGTGCAAAATCTCATGCATTTGACAAGCAAGGCAATGAGTCATCTACTAACTTTACTAAAATGATGAAAATCATACATGATTCTGATTTTGAAGGGTTTATAGGTGTAGAATGGGAAGGAGATGGCATATCAGAAACTGCCGGAATCAAAGCTACTAAGGCATTAATAGAGAGAACAATAGCAGCAATTAAATAATAAAAATGAAAAACAGATGGACGATTTAAGACTTAAAAGTGTCTTAAATCTTTAACGTCATGATTAAAATGGCGTAAAACCTATTATATTCACAATTCGGTAATTGCAATACTTTAAAAGAATACAATCATGAAATTTCTATTTATACTATTATTTGCGGCATTTGGACTCAATGCTTCTGCTCAGAATGCGGACCCAAAAGTGACAAAGATTATGCAGCAGGAACTTCAAATGATTCAAAAAGATCTTCGAAGCCAAGATAAGCCACAAGTATTATCTGCAATTCAGACAACCCAGCTGAAAAAACTACTAAAGGTAAAATCAGAAAAAGTAAATGTTGTAAGAGCAAGTAATCAAGACAAACTTACGAAGTCACAAAACCTTGATAAGATCTTTGAAGAATTTGAACCCGCAATACTGAGGGTCTTCAATAGTGATCAAAAGAAAGCTTACAAAGAAAGTGCTCGTAATAAAAGAAGGTATACTAAAAAGAACTAATAATCAATATCAAAAAAGTACAGAGCTCATCAGAAGAAATTCCGATGAGCTTTTTTGTTCTTAGAAATAAATATTCTAAATGAAAAACATAACTTCTGTCGATATTATATTTTTCAACAAAACACAAAGAGATGATGGATATCGTAAATGATCTTAGAGAGCATATGGCTAAATACTACGACAATTTAGTAGAAATAATACCTAAAGTGCTTTTGGCTCTTGTTTTAGTTGGATTACTAATGACCATCCTCAAATATCTAAGAAAGAAATCTGTAAAATTCGTGCTTGAACAAGCTGAAGACAAGTTACTAATAGGCTTTATTGATAGTATTTTTCGAATTGTCAATATTTCTATTGGACTTCTCGTATTTCTATTCACCATTGGTCAAGATGAAATGGCGAGCAACGTATTAGGTGCCGCCACGATCTCATCTGTAGTTATTGGATTCGCATTCAAAGATATTGCTGAAAATTTTCTTGCTGGCATTATCATGGCATTTAACAGACCTTTCAGTATTGGTGATACTATTATGACTGGAGCTGTGGAAGGCACAATTACTGAGATGAGTCTTAGAGACACTCACATTAAAACCTTTGACGGTAAAGATGTATACGTACCTAACAGTCAAATAATCAAAACCCCTCTTTATAATTATACTACAGATGGACATCTCAGGAAGAGTTTTGACATAGGACTAAAATATGGTACTGATATAGAAGCTACACGAAGTATCATTCTAGATGCAGTCAATACTACACCAGGAATACTTCAAGAAGAAAGATCAGCAACGACTTTAATCAAAAACTTAGGCGCAAGTACAATTAATATCCAAGTGCAATATTGGGTGAATACATTTAACAAACAATACACCACGGAAGAGATAAATTCTCAAGCTATCAAGAAAACTCTCACTGCGTTAGAAAGTGCTCAAATCAATCTACCTAAATAATTGAATCAAAAATTATCAAAATTTTACCTTGCAATGAAATTTAGCTGAAATAACAAAATAGAGCTATTGTATAGAAATTACGAGTTTAAATATATTTCCTATACTTCTACCCATATGAATCATACGAACTGATAATGGAAGATTTAAAGAGATAATAAATCTAAGACTACTTGAGGATACTGCTGTGTAAAACTAACTTGAATATCATTTTTATTGATTTAAATATTTTACCAATGATCGACCTCCATTATATTTAGAGATATTAAGTTATCTATATTGAAATCAAAATGCTGGATCTTTGATCAGTTTTTGATCAGTTTTTGATCAGTCTTTGAGATAAATTCAAAACTAAAATTTACCCCATTTTACATTTCTTTCGATAAATCAAGGACATACCATTTAATTTTCTCCAGATTTTTTCGTCTACCTGTATCTTTAGGTGCATAGTATTTTGCTAAATAGTCTAAAATTATTGGCTCAGATTTACCAAGATCAGCGAGACCTTGTGTCTCTTGCATCCATTTAATCATATTCTTCCAGCCTACCCTAGTCGCTTTATTTTGAGCAATAAGTTTAGAACTATGACATGATGTACACGTACCTATTACCAAATCAAGATTATCATCGGCGTACAGTCCAGTACGAACATGAATTCCATTTTCGATACGATCCCAATCATCATCTTTCCGTTGTAAATTCCTTCTGATCTCTGCATTCTTGTGAAATAGTACCAACTCTGCTGGAGTTAATACTTTTCGGTTGACATAACTATTGATTGGACTTTCTAATAGAAGGTATCCAAATCCTAAAACTATAAAAAATAGTGAAATATAGATAACCTTCAAGAATATGCTCCAGGTGTCATCAAATGCTTTTTTTTTATATTTATGCTTATTCCTCATAACTACTGAACTTTTATCGCTATTCTATGACATGCGTTATTTAAATAACCTTTAGGATTCCATCCTGGAAGTATCATAGGCTGAATCTTTCCTTCTGAATCAGTAGCCCTAGCCCAAACTTCATAATACCCCATTTCCGGAAAAGCAATACTTGCAGAGAATCTCTGCCATGCAAATTTGTTCTTCGACAATTCCACTTTACAAGGATACCAAGTAACACCAAAATCAATAGAATAATCAACCGACTCAATATGATCAGACGATGTCCAAGCCTGTCCTTTAATAGGGAGCTTATCATTTAATGAGATCGTAGCACCAGTTTTTGGATAAGTGATAAGTGACTTAACAGGCATTCGCTCTATGATGCACATATCTTCGTCTTTCACCTTAGTACCAGGAGCAACTGACTTACAAGGTATTCGATAGGCTTGACCTTTCATTTTCTGTCCATCATGTACTTTATTTCTTACTACTATCTTACTTAGCCATTTGCCCGAGCAAGACGCAGGATAGCCTCCAAATATTAATCTAAGAGGAAAACCATTTAACATTGGAATATCCTCTCCATTCATACCCCACACGATTAAACTCTCTTCTTCCATCGCCTTAGATATAGGAACGCCTCTAGATATTGGTTCCTTTTTTGGATCACCTGACAAATGCGTATCTTCTCCATAATATCCAATATATACTGCATCGGATTTGATGCCTACGTCATTCAATACGTCTGCTAATCTAACACCTGTCCAAGAAGCACATCCCACTGCACCTGTTGACCATTGGTTACCCTTAGCAGTTGGATTAAATTCACTTCTTCCATTTCCTCCACATTCCAATGTAATGTTATATGTATAATGTTTAAATTTCGATTTAAGGTCTTCAATCGAGAATGTCTTTTTGTTTTTTACCGATTCTCCTTCAAAAGTTAACGACCATTTATTTACATCAACTTTATTAGGAGGTAATCCATTGTTACGAACAAAAAATAGATTATTTGGTGTGAGATCATCATTGAGAAGATGAGCAGGTGTTTCAGCGTTTACAGGTCTATCATTTAGTATTGTAAGCTTATCACTTTTTCCAATCAATCCCGATGGTAAAGTACCATCCAATACTCCAATGGGTAACAAGCCTTTAGGAAAGTTACTAGCAAATACAATATTAGTTCCAATCAACAAACCTATACTCGTCATTATTGAGCTTTTAAGGAAGTCTCTTCTTATTACAATATTCTTATTCTTATTTTTCTCCATTTTACAAATTCATTTTACTCTCAAATTCTTTCATACTCAGAAGAATTAATATGTTTCTAAATGATCTCAAAGCACTTCATCCAAAACACTTATCTATTCATGGAATTATCAACAGATCATTTAAATTTATTCATTAATTCAAACTCCATCCTTTTACAATCACTTTCTGATGAAATTTGAGTAATTGGTATTGAATTATTCTTTGAATTATAATAACTCCATTCTATCCAAGAGCCATCATAATTCCTAACATTAGGGTAATCAAGTAATTCTTTAAGTACAAAGGCCGTATGTGACAATCTTGAACCTGATTGACAATATACAATGATTTCTTTATCTCTAGTAATTCCTTTTCGTTCAAGATTGTATTTCAAATCCTTAAAGCACTTAAATCTTTGGTCTCCTGAAAGATCAGATTGTTCTGACCAATTGAGGTGGTTTGCACAGGGATACTATACTGTGGCGGAACATGAAGAAAGAATAAGACTTTCTAATATGCAAGGAATACGAACATTTGGTAATTACTAAGTACCCACGGCTTTTTAATACAAGATAACTCCTAAATCAAACGGAGAATATGAACTTGTTGTTGGCATACAATAGGCTGATAAAAAATGATAACTCCTATTACCATTATAGTTATCAGATGGATTTTAACAGTATTGACGACCAATTAAAAATGACGTACATCATAGTCGTTATGGTTTAGGTCCAAATACTATAGTATAATTAAAAGCTACTGCAAAAGAATGGCAATTTAAGCAAACCATTTAAATCTTTATTTGTTACAACGGATACAGATAAATGGTTTCCCTTATTATTAGATTATCATTCCAAATTCGTGTAAATAGTTCTGTTTAAAATGTCCTACAAAATAACTTCACTTCTACTTGTGTGTTTTATCCTTCTACAATGCAAGAACAAACCAAGCTTCATCCCTCCTAATCCAAACAATAGCATTGCAATTGATCATTCAGGGACCAATAACATGGTCGACTCAATGAAAATCATATATAATTCTGCCGTATTTAATAAGCAATCTTTTGAGTCAGACAAGGCGTTAGCTATTATGGTTGAGAAGGTGAATTCTAATCAAATCAAACCTGAATTACAAAATTTCATAGATTTTGCTTTGTTACAGTTACAAGCTGGAAAACTGGAAGAGTCAATCGCTACATTTAATCAAATATTTGGTTCTTCAAAATCTTTAAAGGAAATCAACGACAATAATAAAGACCTCTATGAAATGTACGCAATAACACATCTCAGATTGGGTGAAGTTACCAACTGCGTCGAAAATCATAATTCAGAATCTTGTTTATTTCCAATAAAGGGAGCGGCCATACATAAAAATAAGAATGGCTCTAATAAAGCCATTGAAATATATAAGAAAATACTAAAGAAGTATCCTTTAGACTATCAATCTAAATGGCTACTCAATCTTGCTTATATGACTATAGATGAATACCCGAGTGGAGTCCCTTCGGATTTATTAATTCCACCGTCAAAATTTAGGAACAACACAAAAATGAAACCCTTTACAAATAAAGCTTCAGAATACGGAATAGCCATCAACAAATTAAGTGGGGCCTCGATATTTGATGACTTTGATAACGATGGAGATCCAGATCTACTTTGTTCAAGCTGGTCAATAGATGATCAACTCGAATACTTCGAAAACGATAATGGGAAAATGCAGAATAGAACCAATCAAGCTTTATTATCAAGTCTCTATGGAGGATTAAACATGAAGCAAGCTGATTATAATAACGATGGGTTTCTCGATGTATTCATAATCAGAGGTGCTTGGCGAAGAGATGTATCTCTTGGTATCTATCCTAACTCACTATTACGTAATAATGGAGATGGTACATTCACAGATGTAACAATCGAATGTGGACTATATCACATTGGGGCATCTCAAGCAGCTACATGGGTGGACGTTAACAATGACGGCTTCATTGATCTTTTCGTAGCCAATGAATCCATACCCAACAAGCCTAATGAAAGGAAAAGGTGTAATTTATATATTAACAATTCTAATGGTCAATTTACTGATTATGCTCCAAATCTAGGTGTAGATTACATTGGGTACCTCAAAGGAGTTACAGCATCTGATTATGACAATGATGGAGACATGGATATATACATTACCAATCTTATCGGAGACAACTTTTTTGCACATAACTTACTAAAAGAAACAGGTACACTTGCATTTGAAGAAAGGGCCAAAACAACAAAAACTAATGAGCCTGAAAAAGCATTTCCTTGTTGGTTCTTTGATTATAACAATGATGGATACGATGACTTATTTGTCTCTGCATATGACGATTTTATAGGAGTAGGTCAAACTGCTGCAGTTGCAAAAAGTTATATGGGAATCCCTTTCGATTCAGAAATACCTCGTCTTTACCTTAATAATCGAGATAACACATTTAGTAACAAGACGATCGAAGCCAAATTAAATCTACCCCTACATACAATGGGCTGTAATTATGGGGACCTCAATAACGATGGTTATGATGATTTTTATTTAGGAACGGGAGCACCTGATTTCAGAACAGTGGTACCCAATAGATTATTTATTAATAATAATGGGAATAATTTTGAAGATGCCACTTTCGATGCCAATGTAGGATCTATTCAAAAAGGACACGGAGTATCTTTAGTGGATGTAGATCGCGATGGAGACCTTGACATCTACACAGTTCTTGGTGGTGCATATTCAGGTGATTTCTTTCATAACGCCTTGTATCTTAATCCAGGAAACAAGAATAGCTGGATTAAGATTAAATTAGTAGGAACTACAACTAACAAATCAGCCATAGGTTCGAAAGTAAGAATCAAATATTTGACTAGAGACGGAAGTCAACATACTGTATACAAAACTGTTGGAAGCGGTTCAAGTTTTGGAGCAAATGAACTCCAAATATCAGCAGGACTAAATGATGCAACTGAGGTATTATCTATTGAAGTAAGGTGGGCCAATGGCAACATAGAATATATCAATTATGGGCCTACACCCATAGAAAAACTAGTAGTAATAACAGAAGGAGTCAGTAGCCCTGAGGTAAAACCTGTAATACCTCAACTTCTGATTGAATCTGCACATCATCATTAGATTATTTACAGACTGACTTGTGGACTGCATTAGTACTCAATATCATAATTAGTCAGTTCCTAATCAATAGATTGATATCTGCTAAGACTAATACTTCCTAATTTTGTTGCCGACAAGAAAACACAACAAATGACATATACATATACAATCGAAGGAATGACTTGCGTAAATTGTAAAGCAAGTGTAAAGGACGCTTTATCTTCTATAGATGGAGTAGGAGAAGTGATTGTTGATATGAAGCTAAAGCAGGCCACTATAACAATGAAACATCATATTGCTGATTCTTTATTTCGAGATAGCTTGCCCGCGAAGTATAGTTTCAAAGCAAAAGATGTACACATGCCTACTTCTGGTTTTGAGGATATGGAAGAGAAGTCCAAACTGCAACAACTCAAACCACTTTTTATTGTCATTGGATATATATCTGCAACAAGCGTACTTCTACATTACAAAACATGGAATCTACAAGAGATGATGATAGATTTCATGGGGCTATTCTTCATTGTCTTCAGCTTTTTTAAGATGCTAGATGTCAAAGGTTTTGCCACTTCATTTTCGATGTATGATCCATTGGCTAAGTCACTACCCTTCTATGGTCAGATATATCCATTTATAGAGACCATATTAGGAGTGATGCTACTCATGAGATACAACATATCCATTGCTTTTATTGCAACTATAGTCATATTAGGGCTCACTACCTTTGGAGTAACTAAGACTCTATTTGCTAAGCGTTCCATCAAGTGTGCCTGCCTAGGCTCTGCTCTTGATTTGCCCATGACGGAGGCCACATTTATTGAGAATACACTTATGATCTTAATGTCAGCACTGATGCTTTTTATAATGTAAAATTCCTTTATTCGCTGAAAATTTGCAATTACTATCCTTGTTAGAGTAAATTATCATCTACAAGGGCCTTGATATCAAAATATAGTAAGATTTTTCTCGAACTTATTTCTATATTTACTCAATCACGGACAAAAAAATCTAAATACAAAATCATGAAGTCAGCTTTACACTGTTTGATTTTACTCTTTGTAGCGATAACTCTTAATGCGCAAAGTTCAGTCAACTTACAAATCAATCATTTGCTCGATGGTGTGCAATATGAAAACGAAGTAAATACAGTTAATGATCTAGGAAATGATTTCATGATTGATAGGTTACAATACTACATATCAGGATTTAGTATTACACACGACGGTGGGCAAGTGACAGAAGTAAAAGATTTATATGTTCTAGTGAGTTTACTTAATGACTCAGAATCTACAATGATTGATCTTGGAGAATTAACTTTCACTACATTAGAATCTGTTAATTTCAACTTAGGAGTGGATCAAGAAGCTAATCATTCAGATCCATCACTCTATCATCCAACACATGCACTCTACCCTAAGTCACCTTCTATGCATTGGGGATGGACTTCAGGATATCGTTTTATTGCACTTGAAGGAAAAAGTGGGCCAAACGTCAATCAAAATCTAGAATTACACTGTGTAGGAGATCAATTTTATCAACAGTTGGAATTTGACGTCAATATGAGTGGAGAAGACAGTTATCTTGTTGAGTTAAATGCAGAGTATACTAACTTACTTTCTGGCATTGATGTTTCTAGCGGTTTAATAGTACATGGTAATGGGGATCCTATTCCTACTTTATCTAATAATATGATAGACAAGTTATTCTCATTATCTGTATCTACTAATACATCGGATAGCGATTTAGTTACATCGTTTGATGTGTATCCTAATCCTGTGACAAACGGACAGCTGACCATAAACTTAGATCTAGCTTCAACTAACAATACAATCATAATCCAAGACGCTTTGGGAAGAGTCGTTCTTTCACAATCTCAAAGTAATCTTAATACTGTAAACCTTCATAACTCGGGGATATATTTCGTATCTGTTTCAGATGCTAGAGGGACTGTATTGGCAACGAGAAAATTAATCGTACAATAATAATTGTTAAGAAACATTAGCTATATCGTACTCTTATGCTTACTATCTAGCTCTTGTGCTAAGGAAACAAATGAGACTAGAGTAGAACGTCTGCAAATAATGGAAGTGCCACCAGGTTTTCCTGAGGTAGATCATTCTGTAGGCAATGAATTTACTATTGAGAGATGGGACCTAGGTAAAAAGCTTTTTTATGATCCTATCTTATCCAAAGACGGTTCTATTAGTTGTGCTTCATGTCATGATCCTAAGCTATCCTTTTCTGACAATAAAGATTTTAGTCTTGGCGTCAATGAATTACTAGGAACTAGAAATGCCCCTAGCCTGGCAAATGTAGCATATCATCCATACTATACCAGAGAAGGTGGCGTACCGACATTAGAGCAGCAGATACTGGTACCGATACAAGAGCATAACGAGTTTAACAATAATATCATACTGATAGCTGACACTCTACTTACTATTAATGAATATGTAGAAATGTCGATAATAGCATATAATCAAGAACCCAATGCATTTGTTATTACAAGAGCATTATCACAATTTGAACGTAGCATGATTAGTGGTCAAAGTTCCTACGATCTAGAGTATCATTATGCTATAGAAAATAGTATGTCAGATGCTGCTGTGAGAGGTAAACAATTATTTGAAAGTAGCAGACTGGCCTGTTCATCATGTCACGGTGGATTTAACTTTACTAATTACGCTTTTGAAAACAATGGACTCTACTTGGATTATGCTGATGAAGGTAGAGCAAGACTAACTCAAAATCCTAATGATATAGCTTTATTCAAAGTTCCTTCGCTACGTAATATAGCACTGACTGGACCTTATATGCATGATGGATCGATAGAAACATTATCTGAAGTAATAGAACACTATAGTAGTGGAGGAAAGGCTCACGTTCATAAAAGCGATTTGATACAACCGCTTAACCTTACAAGTATTGAAAAATCTGATCTGATTACATTTTTAGAATCCTTAACTGATCAATATTTTGTAACAAATAATAATCTATCGGGTGATTAAATATAACTTCTTTCTCATATTGATAGTGATGCTTGGAATAACATTCTCTTGTGGCGATGATTCAATAACAAATCCTCCCAAAGAGATCGAACAGGATATTACAAAATATGAACTTCTGTATGGTGAGTTACCAAATCCAAATTTACCTGCGGACAAGTAGCTGACAGAGAAAGGAGTAGCCCTCGGGCGAATGCTGTTTTATGAAAATATGCTTTCAAGAGATGGTTCTAAAAATTGTGTAAGTTGTCATAGACAGGAACATGCATTTAGTAATACGACAAGGTTTTCATTCGGCGTAGAAATGTTACTAGGGAAAAGACAAGAGATGTCTGTATTTAACATGGCATGGAATAACAATGAATTTTTCTGAGATGGAAGAGCACACTTGCTTATAGACCAAGCTATAATACCTATACAGGATGAGTTAGAAATGGACGAAACCTTGGACAATGTACTTTCAAAGCTAAGTGCTAGTCAAATGTGTAAGAATCAATTTACTAGAGTATATGTTGATGATGATATTACTGTAGATAAAATGGCTTTGGCCATGGAACAGTTTATGCTCAGTTTAGTCTCTTATGATTCCAAATATGATCAATGGGTAGCAGGAACTACGGAGTTTACGGCAAGTGAAGAAAGAGGAAGGCTATTATTCGAAACAGAATACAATCCTTTCTTTCAAGAATTATCCGGAGCAGACTGTGCACACTGTCATGGTGGATCCAATTTTGAAAATGACCTTTATATGAACAATGGATTAGATGCAGATGCAGACTTCGCAGATTTAGGAAGAGAGAATGTTACCAATGACCCTATGGATAGAGCAAGATTCAAAGTACCTTTCCTCAGGAATATAGAGCTTACTCCTCCATATATGCATGATGGAAGATTTAGTACTTTAGAAGAAGTTGTGGACCATTATAATGAAGGTATCCATCCGTCTACTTCCCTAGACCCAGCGATACAAGCTACTATTGAGACTGGACTTTTTCTTACCGCGGATGACAAGGTTGATTTAGTTAATTTCTTAAAGACTTTGACGGACCATTCCTTCTTAACTGATACAAGATATAGTGATCCGTTTTAGAGATAGCAAATTATACAGATTGTTCAATTTAATGCCGCATATAATCTGTCTCAATCATCTAATTTCTGCGTTAAAAATACTCGTCGTGACCACAGCCAGATTTATAATCGTTATCGGGTTATGTTAGTGAGCATTTATGATACTTACTTTCTCTGTATGATGAGAATTGATACACCATCATAAAAGCAATGTGTGAGACTGGAGGGATTCGAACCCCCGACCTCTGCCCTGTCAAGGCAGCGCTCTAAACCAACTGAGCTACAGTCTCAAATAATAAATGTCATCAAAAACCTATTGTTTCTAATGCAATTATTTAGCAGGGCCTTTTTTATTAAAAAGCTCTAATCTATATCTTTCACCGCATTAAGGACCGAATTAACAAAGGTCTTTTAGTATCATATGCGTCTTATTTGAATACAATTACTTTTTCTGTTTTTATAGTTCTAGATTCTTCATCTTGAATAGTTACTAAATATATACCTCCATTTAAGTTATTAAGGTCTATTCTTGTGAATCGACTTGACATTTTAGTAGTGGAAAGAGTTTGTCCAATTCCATTTGTTAGAGTAACCGTTGCTCCTGCTTTTGGTAACTTCTCTAGATCGACATCTATATATTGGGTTGCAGGATTAGGGTATACTTTTATCTCTCCTACATACTCATCTATCACAGCAGTCTCCTGTTCATTGTTATATCCAAAAGTTGGATCCTTGATGAGGTAATCTCCTGTTCCATTAGGAATCCTAGAATACGTTAGATTATTTTCTTGAAATCCAAAAGTAAGCGAATCTATGACATCCGTACCTTCAGCGAGCATTATAAAATCTCCATCTCTATTCAATTTGAAATCAGCATGTAACCCTTCTTGATCTTCATCCTTGTCTGCCCATATAATCAAGTAATCATTGGCCCTTATCGTAGTTCCCACTGGAAACTGCCATTTTTCTGGATTATCGGAATTATCAGAAAGGAATGCATTAGATAGATCAATATCCGCATCAGTATTATTATAGAGTTCTATCCAATCGTCAGTCTCACCTGCAAGGTCCTTAATTGTAGACAGCGAATCATTGACCGCCATAAACTCATTGATCGATACATCTAAAGGTGATAAAGTAGTGACTATGCTACTGCAGTCAAACAATTCATTGAGCTGTGCTGTCAAACTAGCAACTTGACCTTCAAATACCCACTTGAGTCCAGAGATTTGGTCTCCTTGATCGAGATCCGCTTCAAACTGCTCAGCTGTCCATTCATAATTTGGGTCTGCTAATACATCTTCGCGAATTAAGTCTCCGTATTGCTCTATTAGAGGAAATATACGCTCAGTGGTAAAGTTATCGTCAAGCAACCTACAGAAGCCTTGGTAATATCTCTCTTTGTACTCCGGTACAGCTAGTAATCTATTAACCAATACTTTTTCAGAATTACTCATATCTACGGGAAATTCAGCAAGCGTATTGCTAAAAGGATTACCCTCATCTGGACCACCACCTCCATTAACTCCATTAACAATATCATCATAAGCCGCCTGACAAACACCATCCCAAGAGCTATTACAACAAAATGGATCTTGATTAATCACTAATTGAAAAATTGAATCTGTCGCTGGGTAAGGACAAGAGCCATCTAATATAGTAGCGCAGTTGGCAGGATCTTCAATAGTATCACCACCACCTCCAGGACCGCCAAAATCACTACCAAATGTACCACCTAAAGCAAAATTATAATCCCAAGGAATCCAATTAAATTTTCTAGAGTCTGCATCTTGATACATATAGAAATTACGTCCGTGCTCAATGTAAGAATCCCAGTTACCTGTAGCTACATCTACAGCTAATACTTTAAGATATAAGTCTACATCAAAAATTTTACTAATCTCTTCTTTGAAGTCTCCATCACCAGTGTTATTTAGTACATCCATTAATTCGACAAAATTCTCCCAAGCCTCAACATTTAGATCAGTCTTCAATTCAAAAATTTGCTGATATTGGCTTGTATCCTGTCCCATCCACTCTAATTCACTATTACCCACATTTTTAAATAGATTGCCATTAGAATTACCAAAATTATCCTTAAGGAACGTACGATCAACTTGCTCCACCAGCAAGTACAGTCCCCAGTATTGATCATTTAAATAAATCCTAGCATATGATGTACGTGGTGCATCTACACCTGCTTTGTTCATAATGTTGTAGCAGAGTTTGTCTCTCTGAATAGCCGGATCACCAAAGCCATTATTAAGGTTTATTTTCTTTAAACCATCATACTTCTTTACGTCAACGAAGTGATTAAAATCGATCTTCATAGATTTCTTATCTCCCTGTGATCCAAAGTGAGAGGCAAATCCTTTCTGCCGTATGCCTACGGAGTCTGTCACCTCACCATCAATAGACGCACTAGCCATTGTATAAGGTACATCTGGATATTTATTAAGATAATTTTGTGATAATTCACTCCAGAAATCTACATTGTCAATAGTTATTCTGACTTCATGTACATAGCTATCATCAAAGATCAGTTCCCCCTGACCCACCGCGACAAATGATATTAGTATACCGAGTATAACCGTGTACAATCGAAAAGTATTTTTCATTATTTATTTTTTCATGCAAAAGAACCAAAATGATAAGTGTACAATTCTATTCTAGTAATCTAAAATAGTTAATTACCCTATATTTCTATCCGATAAACAACAAAATGTCATTTTGGTATATAATGATGAATAATAACTAGAAGACGATGCAACGTTATCCATATTTGTGATAATATAAAATCAATGGGCACTCTCCATTAATTTTAAATTGCCAACTACAAAAAGTTGAATTACAATTATACTATCAGAATCCTAAAAAGCACCAATTATGAGAACACCAAAAACACCAGTACCTTTTCATTCACGAGCTTAGTGAAGTTCACCAATATAGAAAATATAAAGATTTAACAATATTACCTAATAGCAAACGCCAGAATTTTATTTATTATTCTCGTAATACAAGGCATGAAAATCGAAATATCAAAATTAATATAATCCTTAACAATTGGTCCTCTGATCGATTAAGTATAAACAAAAGCACAAAACCATGCACATCACTAATAGAGACATACAGAAGCTAGACAAAATAAAAAGACTCAATCTTATAAATTCCATAACAGGAATCAAGCCTGCTAATCTCATAGGTACTATTGATGAAACTAAAAATAGTAACCTAGCTATCTTCAGTTCGATAGTGCATTTGGGAAGTAATCCACCACTCATAGGCATGGTGATTAGACCTATCGACAAAGTAATTAGACATACATATGCAAACATCTTGAACAATGGGTATTATACGATCAACCATGTCCCTAACCATATGACAGAGCAGGCACATCAGACTTCTGCCAAATATGATAAAAACGTATCTGAATTCGAAGCATGTGGATTTACAGAAGAGTTTACTGATGGATTTCCAGCACCATATGTACAAGAGTCTAATATCAAGATAGGAATGAAACATATAGAATCTATTTCAATCCAACTCAATGGCACCATCCTTTGCATAGGTGAAATTCAACATATCATCTTACCAGAAAACTGCTTTTCTGATGAAGGTTATATTGACCTAGAAAAAGGACTATCTACTGGTATCTCTGGATTAAATTTTTATTATAAATTATCTTTTACACATAGGTATGATTACGCGAGGGTGAAGAAACCGAAATAGACTTTTCTTTCGGCGCATTTTGGCATATCGAAAACTTTGATGGCAAGCTTAGACTAGAACCCAAATTGAACATTTAATGTATTTGGACGGATAATGAAATTAATACTGCTCTAGGAGTTTCACTCTATGCGTTTGAACTAATAGGTGATTTCAATAAATAATTCTAAATATCAACATTCACAAACAGAAAAAAATTAAAATAACTAGGCGGAGAAATCAGATAATCAAGCTACATGATAGAACAATTCAAAATAACCTTACCAATTTATTTACTTTGTAAATTAGTTAGATAGTCATACATTAGAGCAATTACAAATGGCATAGCATCATATGAATATATACGATAGTTTAGATACTAACGACTTAATTTTACAAATCAACAAACTCACTCCGAGCACAAAGCCAAACTGGGGCAAAATGTCTTTAGACCAGATGCTTACTCGCCTCAATGTAGCGTATCTTAAGGCATTCACAAACAAATATACTCCACCTAATTCTGTGGCTAAGTTCTTACTCAAACTGATGATAAAAAAAGGTGTAGTCGTACCAAAACCATATCCCAAAAACGTTAGGACAGAGCATCAATTTATCATTAAGTACGCTAAAAATTTTGATGAAGAAAAGAAGAAACTCATAAGCTATATTGAAAAAGTAAGAGATCGTGGCAATTCAAATTTCAAAGGTAAAAAGTCACACTTATTTGACCCATTAACTGTTAAGGAATGGTATGTTTTATTTACTAAACATATGGAGCATCACCTAACTCAATTTGGAGTATAATGGCTTCGCAGTACCTGAATAGATTTCAATATTTACCGACTATCGGTTGCATTCTTTTTCTATTATTGATGACTATTGCTTCTATCAATTATCCTGGTGGGTCAGAGATAGAGGAATGTTCAATTGGTTATAGCTGGGTAGATAATTATTTATGTGATGTTTTAGCGGATGTGTCCCATAGCAATGACCATCATCACTTTCATAAGGTTGGATTAGCGGCTATGATTTGTTTTTGCGGAGGTATCTCTATGTTCTTCTTCTATTTTCCCAATTGGATGAATGTACAAGGTCCATGGAGGTTTGTCATTAAATGGATGGGCCTAATATCTATGATTGGTGCCATGTTGATATTCACTGATCTACATAATATTATGATTGCTGTATCTAGTATTTTGGCTTTACCAGCGTTAATAGGTGTATTTAATATTCTATATCGTAGACGACTATTCCCTTTTTTCTTCGCAGGTATATTAATACTCATATTATTGGTTATCAATAATGTGATATACTACACAGACTATATGGTACAATGGTTACCACAAATTCAGAAAATTTCAGCGATATGCATAGTCCATTGGCTGGTTGTCATGAACTGGAAGTTTATTAATTTGAAAAAAGAGTTTTCAGGCAAGAACCTTACTTCGACGACTTCCTAACGATTAATGCTGTATCTAGTATAATTACATCGTTTGTATTTTCTTCATCTTTAACTATCATACGCAACAGACGTTCCATAGCTCGTCTCCCCATCGCTGTTCCTGATTGATTTACTGACGATAGTGGCGGGTCTACCATATCGCAAAAATTCCAATTACTAAATCCAACAACAGCAACATCCTGAGGAATCGACAGTCCAAATTGCTTCAGTGCTTTGATCGCTCCAATGGCAAGTAAATCATTACTAGCGAAGAGGCCGTCAAACTTGGCACCACTTTCTAATAAAGCCAATATCTGAGAATAACTATCGTTTTGTACGCTAGATGGGCAGTCGAGTATCATATTTTCATCTACAACCATTCCAGATTCTACTAATGCCCGCCGATATCCATTTGCGCGTGCTTTACTTATTGGCATATCCAGGTTACTACCCAGATGCATAATCGACTTACACCCTCTCTCAATCAGATGCTGTGTAGCTTCTTGAGCAGCAGAAGCGTCATCTATTATTATACTAGGCGCTTTCACTCCTGATGGCATTCTATCGAAAAAAACTAAAGGCACACCCCTACCCTGTATCTCATCATAATGATCATTATTTTGAATCTCTTTAGCTTGAGAAATCAACAATCCGTCTACTCGATGCGATAATAAAGCCATGACATCTTTCACCTCTTTATCATGCGATTCTTTGGACTGACAGACCATTACTGTATAACCATTATTGTAAGCCACTTCTTCTATACCCGATATGACAGATGAAAAAAAGAAGTGAATTAATTCAGGAATCACTACACCTATAGTCTTTGTAGTCTTGTTCTTGAGGCTTAGAGCTACAATATTAGGTTCATATTTGAGTTCTTTGGCTTTAGCCTTGATTCTGACCTTCGTAGCTGCACTAATCGCAGGGTGGTCGTTAAGTGCTCTAGAGACCGTTGAAGGAGATACTCCAATTTCTTTTGCTATATCTTTAATAGTTGCCTGCTTATTTTTCATTTTTTTAGGGGCATTATGTTGACATAAAGCTAATGTTTCTTCCTCATACTCAATCTAATACAAAATATTTTAAGTTGCAAACGATTGCATCATAATTAATGATTTACAAGGCCGTTAGTTTGATATATTTTTAGTTATTTCACAAGAGACAATTGTGATAAAAAGAGCCTATCACAGTTGAAAATTGAGTATATTTAAGGATTATCAATGCATTTAAGCTGTTATAATCGTTTTAATCTCAACATTTTATAATTTACTTAATCAACTAAATATTTAAAAGCGTATGAAAAATTTTCTAAATCCCCTGATTCTCATGTTTGGGATATTTGCTTTAGTAACATTCACTTCTTGTGGTGACGATGATGTTGTTATCGATACTGGAGGTGACGGAATCAATGTAAGTAATGGATTATATCTAGCTGCAACAGGCGCGGATCCATCATCAACTGCCGCATTATCAGCAGAAAACGTAGGAGCTCCAGACTTTAGTGCTGCACCCAGAGATGGATACAATGCTGGTTATATGTGGTTAGAAGCCGGAAGCTATAACGTAGTAGTAATTACAGAAAAAGAGGTAACTGCCACTATAGGAGGTACACTATCTGTAGAAGATGATGGAGCTTCTCTTTGCGATGGAACATCGTATATGAGAGTAGAAACAGCTGTAGACGGACCTGCATTTGATATAGGAACAAGTGGACTTTATAAAGTTGCGCACGATGCTATGAGAAATGAGCTTATCCTGTTTCAAATCACTAATGCTAACCTTATCGGTGCTGCAACTCCAAACGGATGGGGAGGAGATACTCCTATGACAGGATCTATAACTACAGATGGAGGTTCTTTCTCAATCGAGGATGTCGTTCTAAGAGCAGGACAGATGAAATTAAGATTCGATTGTAGATGGGATATCAAAAGACTAATCGATCCTAATGGTGGTCTAGATGCATCTAACGGTTATGAGATGTTCACCAATTTCGGTGGTTCTTTCGATGATCTTCAGCCAGGAGGAGCTAACATAGAAGTTGCTGAAGATGGACTATATACAATAACTTTAGACTGGGATCCAAGAGACGGATGGTCAGCTACACAGACAAGAACAGGTGATGCACCGACATTATCATTTGATCCTAATGACTTTAACTGGGGAATCATTGGTGATGCTACAGCAGGTTCATGGGATACTGATAGAGATATGCTATATAAAGATGGAGGTAACGGATCACACAATTGGTTCGGAGTAGTTACTCTAGCCGCTGATGGACAATTCAAACTCAGAGCTAATGATGCTTGGGATTTAAATCTTGGTGGAACCTTAATGCCAGACGGTGTAGCATCTACTCTAGTAAATGGGGGAGATAATTTAAGTAATCCTGGTGCTGGAGCATATTATATAGTACTGAATACATCAGACGACGGAGCTACATGGAACGCAACAATGACCAACTTAGGCTGGTCAATAATTGGTGCAGGAGGCCCTGCAGGAAGTTGGGATATGGATACTGATATGGTTGCTGAAGGATTTGATGCGGGAATTACAACATACTCTTACACAGGTGACTTCACCGATGGTGAATGGAAAATAAGAGCCGGTCACAATTGGGATCTTAATCTAGGTGGAAGTGCTTCTGCACTTGTTCTCGATGGTGGTAATCTTTCAGTAGGTACAGCAGGTACTTATACTGTAACAATGACTTTCGATGGTTCTAATTACGCAGCAACAATCGTTCAATAACACAAAATCGTGATTACCGAGGGCAAGCCAGTGGCTTGCCCTCTTTTTATGTGTCGATATTCGACTATCGATTCTTGCTTCTGACCTTATTTGGATACTTGTCTTTACTATATTAAAGATTTTATACTTTTTATAAATCAAAATACTACAGGTCATTAGCTCTCTACGCTACTTTTTCTATTTGTAGCCTTATAGCGATTATTATCCGAGATAGTACCGCGCAAAAGGCCGTAACTCAATTACTATATCGTGAAAAATTATAGGAATCAATTAATTAAATTAAATCTAAAGAGCCTCTCTCTTTTGTGCTTTGTTATGCTCTTCGGCATTAATACCATAAGCGCTCAAATCAGTGGAACTATCATAGATGACACTGGCGAACCACTGATTGGTGTCAACATTTCCCTTAAAAACAATATAACAACAGGTACCATCACTGATATAGACGGACAATATTCTATCAAAGCTAAACCTGGAGATACACTATCATACTCTTACATAGGATTCCAACCTTTAGATAGAATAGTTGGTGACAATAAGACCATTAATGTAACCTTGGGAGAATCAAGCGAATTACTCAATGAAGTAGTCGTAATCGGATATGGAACTCTTACAAAAAAAGATCTTACTGGTACTGTCACAAAGATAGGAACTAAAGACTTTAACAAAGGGTCAATCGCTACACCTGAAGCATTACTCAATGGCAAAGTAGCAGGTCTACAGATTACTACTGGTGGAGAACCTGGATCAGGATCATCGATTAATCTTAGAGGTCAAACCTCCTTATCTGCGAGCTCAAGACCGCTTTTTGTAGTGGATGGAGTACCCCTAGAAGATAATGGTGTAGCTGGAGGCCGTAATCCTCTCTCATTTATTAATGCCGCCGATATCGAAAGTATGACTGTACTCAAAGATGCATCTGCCGCTGCGATATACGGATCTAGAGGTGCAAGTGGTGTCATCATTATCACTACCAAAGGTGGAAAAGCAGGTAAAACTAAAATATCATACAATGGAAATATGAGTACTTCCTTGTTTTCCGGAGATTCTGGCTTTTTAAGCCCTAATAATTTTAGAAATGCGATTATCGCCAAAGCACCTCAGGAATTTGAATTTCTAGGTGATCTAAATACAGAATGGGTGGATGAGATCACTCAAAACCCAATCAGTACAGAACATACACTTTCTGTATCTGGAGGGACTGAAAAATTGACATATAATATTTCTGCAGGATTTCTCAATGCTAACGGAATAATCAAGACTAGCCAACATCAAAAGAAAAGTCTCGCAGGTAGTATCGTTACTAATCTTTTCAATGATAATCTGAGAGTAAAAGTGAATACAAGAACATCGTTTATGGATGATACTTTTGCTCCAAATACTTACGGCGCAGCTTTATCATTTGACCCTACTCGTCCAGTATTAGATCCAGATTCCGAGTTTGGTGGATTCTACGAATGGAATGACGCTCTTGCTACAAACAATCCCGTGGCGACTATTGATCTTACTGACAACAAAGGTAACTCTATTCGTACACTCAATAGCTTAGAACTAACATATCAATTGCCTTGGTTAAATGGTTTATCAATTACATCTAGAGGTAGTGTCGATTATCAAAGTGGTTCGAGTCGATTATTTATTGATCCTTTATTGAGAAGTAACTTCGTAAATGGAGGAAGATTGTCTAATGCCGAGACTACTAACATCTCAAAACAAATTGAGACATATGCTACATACACTAAAGACTTAAGTAGCATTAAATCAAAACTAACATTTACAGCAGGTCACTCCTATCTGGATACAGAAAGAGATCAAGATGTAGACTTTGGCAATGGATTAGAAATGGTAGATGGTGAATATCAATACACTACTGACATTGGAAAAGATTCATTCCTAGTAATCAACAAATTAGCTTCTTTCTTTGGAAGGCTAAATTATACTTATGACGAAAAGTATTTACTTTCTGCCTCACTCAGAAGGGATGGTTCATCGAGATTTGGACCAAACAACCGATGGGGAACATTCTCATCTTTCGCTTTCGGATGGAGAATACTTCAAGAAGATTGGGCATCTGGCCTATCTAATACTTTTGACAATCTGAAACTAAGAGTAGGATATGGTGTTACCGGAAACGAAAGGTTTGGGGACTACTTATACAACACTTTTTACTTCTATGGAACTCCAGATGCTGCATACCAATTTGGCGATCAATTTGTTCCCACGCTTAGAGGTACAGGAGTAGATCCTGATGTTAAATGGGAAGAAACGAGTTCAATTAATTTGGGTCTAGACTTTGGACTGTTCGACAATAGATTAAGCGGATCAATAGATGTCTATCAGAAATTTACTGATGATCTTCTTTTCAATGCTGCTCCAAGTGCATTCACCAATATATCAGATCGTATTACAACCAATATTGGTGAGATGACTAACAATGGAATAGAGTTGTCACTAAATACTGTGATGATAGATGGCGATTCTTGGGATTGGGATATGGGTTTCAACTTTACATGTAATAACAATGAAATCACGAAGCTCGACAACACAAGTGACAGCATTTTCATAGCTTACGAGACTGGTGGCATCAGTGGTGATGTAGGACAGACTATTCAGGTGCTACAGCAAGGTGAAGTATTCAATGCATTCAGATCATATGAACATATACTTGACGCTAATGGCAATCCTCTTAATGATACCGGTGATCATAATGATGATGGTATACCTAATAACTTGGATATATATGTTGACCAAAATGGTGACGGTGTAATTAATGAAGATGATCTAATCCTTAACGGTAATCCTAATCCAAAGTATATCCTTGGTATTACTAATAATCTAAGATGGAACAACTGGGATTTATCAGCGACATTAAGGAGTAATATAGGAATGAACATTTATAATAATGTGGCATCCGCTGCAGGATTTTATGACAGATTGGATGATCGTAAGACTAATAATATTCATGAGTCAGCTTTTGTAAATGATTTTACCAATAGACAGTTAAAGTCAAGTGTATATATCAGCGATGGATCATTTCTCAAACTAGATAATGTAACATTAAGCTATTCATTGCGTGACGCAGGAGTATTCAGTTCATTGAGATTCTACACTACAGCAAGTAACCTACTAACGATCACAGGATATGAGGGTATTGACCCTGAAGTAGCTGGCGGTATAGATAACAATCAATATCCAAGATCAAGAACATTCTTAATGGGTATAAGCGCCAACTTTTAGATTGAAGTGATTGAAACACTATTTCAACAACAGAGAAATAACAATACAATGAAAAAATTATCAATATTCATATTTATATTCACTGCGATCATATTCACAAAATGTACTGATCTTACAGTGGCCCCAGAGGATGGATTATCAGATGTAGAGGCATTCAAAGATCCACTTGCTTATAGATCCTACTTAGCTAAAATTTATGGTGCATACAGCCTTACTGGCCAAGATGGACCAAGTGGTGATAGCGATATCAGCATAGTAAATGATGAAGGATTCACGTCTTACATCAGAGCCTATTGGAAGGCCCAAGAACTTACTACTGATGAAGCGGTAATAGCTTGGACTGATGCAGGGATCCGTGATCTTCACGAGCACTCATGGTCATCAGAAAATCAATTCGTAAGAGTACTTTACTATAGAATAGCACTCATAGTATCAATTGCTAATGACTTTCTAGCACAATCATCTGACGAAAGACTAGATGCCAATGGAATCGGAGTTGAAGACAGAGCAGAGATAGCAATTTACAGAGCGGAAGCAAGATATCTAAGGTCCCTCGCCTACTGGCACGCATTGGATTTATTCCGCAATGTAGTGTTGGCTACCACAGTAAGTGCTGGTGCTCCCACACAAGCAACTCCAAGCGAGTTATTTGCATTCATAGAAAATGAACTCAACGATGTAGAAGGTATATTACCTGCACCTAGAACTAATGAATATGGACGTGTGGATCAAGCAGCAGTGTGGATGCTCAAAGCAAAGCTCTATCTCAATGCAGAATCTATGGTAGGAATGAACAAATACACAGAATGTATCACTGAGCTCGATAAAGTAATAGGTGCTGGATACTCTCTAGATCCTAACTATCAGGCATTGTTTATGAAAGATAACCATGATTCTCCAGAGATCATCTTTGCACTCAATGCAGATGGTAAGAACACTCAGAACTGGGGAAATACTACTTTTCTTGTACATGCAGCAATTGGAGGTACTATGGTAGATTTGGACTACGGCGTTGTCAGTGGCTGGGGTGGTCTCAGAACTACCTCTGCCCTACTCGACAAGTTTCCAGATCTCACAGGAGATATAGATGGCAGAGCAATATTCTACACGGACGGACAGACAGTAGAGATCAATGACGTAGGAGAATTTACAGAAGGGATCGCAGTACCTAAATGGACAAACACTAATATGGAAGGTGAAGCGGGATCTGACAATACTCATGCAGACACTGATTATGGAATATTTAGATTAGGCGACGCTTATCTCATGTATGCAGAAGCTGTGCTCCGAAATGGAGAAGGAGGTGATATAGGTACCGCTATCGGATACATCAATGAACTACGTAACAGAGCTTACGGCAACACAGATGGTAATATCTCACAAGGAGATCTCGATCTTCCATTCATATTAGATGAGAGAGCAAGAGAGTTATACTTTGAAGGAACTCGTAGAATTGATCTAGTAAGATTTGGTCAGTTTACCGGTGATGCATATTTATGGCCTTGGAAAGGAAATGTAAAAGAAGGAATAGCTACGGATTCATACCGTGACATTTTCCCGATACCTGCATCTGACTTATTAGCTAACTTTAATTTAAATCAAAATACTGGCTATTAAAGTTCAGATTGCACAACAATATATAAGGCTTCATCATATATGTGGTGAGGCTTTTTTTATTAATTTTTACAACCTATAATCGTATAATTAAAGAATATCTACTAACACTATATGAAATTTGTACTCAGCACAATAGGATTGTATTTAAGGATAATTAATTCGTTAACATCAAAGATTGGAGGAAAACATGCTTTTTATCTATTTTGTAGTCCATTCAGCGTAAAAATTACATCCAAGCAACAGGTTTTTTTAGATACAGCTACTCAAAATACGATCACTGTAAATGGTGAAAAAATAAAACTCTACAAATGGGGTGAAGGAAAGCGAAAAGTTCTATGCATTCATGGATGGAGAAGCAATTCGTATCGCTGGAGAGACTATGTAAAATCCCTAGTAAACAATGACTGTGCTGTGTACTCTCTCGATTTTCCTGCGCACGGTAATAGTGAAGGTAGATTTTGGAATATCCTAAAAGGAGAAAAAACAATCAAAGAAACTATAAATCATATTGGTGTTGTAGATACAATCATAGCTCATTCAGTAGGTTCTTTTTGTAGCCTATACTTCTTTGATCAGAACCCAACTTTACAACCTCGACAAATGGTTTCTTTAGCCACTGCAGGTAAAGTACATGATTTCATTAATGAGGTAAAGAGAATGCTTTCATTGACCGATCGTGAAATAGATAATCTAAGAAGCTATTTCGTTTCCTTTACAGGTAAAGATCCTGATTACTTTGACATCGAAAACTTTTTTACCAATATTAAGATTAAAGCATTATTAATTCATGATGAAGATGATCCTGACACAGATGTAAATTATTCTCGAAGATTACATGATCTATTTGATGAATCTGAATTACTTATAACGAATGGCTTGGGGCACAAACTTAGAAGTAAAGATGTATTACAGCGAGTGGTGAACTTTGTTACAAACTAAGCTGATCAAGTAAGACAGTCAATGCATTACAAATATATTAGCTCTATCTTAAGGAAAAATTTCTTTTAAGAATATCAAAGTAAAGCGAAAATTAAAGGATAATTAAGAAATTATATCTGCCTTTATGATTTGTTTATAGAAAGAGTTTGATCTACATCATCCATTATGATTAGTTTTATGCCAACGCAAAGACCAATATTATGAAATCTATACTCTTCATGCTCGCTACCTTGTTTCTGGGCTTAACTGTATCAGCTCAATACAAGATAGGAATTCTGCCGCGTACTAGTCCTGATAAAGGTATATACGAACAAATTGGATATACTGGAATAGAGATTACCTATGGAGCACCCAAAACTAATGGACGTACAATATGGGGCGACATCGTGCCTTATGATGAAGTATGGAGAGCAGGTGCTAATGATGCTACTAGAATCGAATTTAGCGAAGACGTAGAAATCGATAGTAACATTTTGCCTAAAGGTATTTATTCTCTATTTATCATACCGCATGAGTCAGATGCTTGGACAGTCATCTTCAACGCCGAATACGATCAATGGGGCGCTTTTAACTATGATAAATATCAAGATATCCTTCGAGTGGAAGTAGAGCCAAAAGAAATACCACTACAAGAAAAACTCACTTATACTATAGATGGCTTAAGTTATGAAAAAGGCATAATATCTATGAAATGGTCAGATGTCCAAATAGATGTAGTAATCAATACAAAGTACCTCGAAATACTTCAACGAGAAATAGAAATCAGTGCGACTAACAGTGATCAAGAGATCGCTAGTGTTGTATATTTACAAGGCGCAGAATACCTTCTGCGTCGCAACCAATACTTAGATATTGCGAGCAAATGGATAGATAAATCTCAAGAACTATATGACCCTAAAAGCGAATGGAATTCTCAGTACTACCCTAGACAATATATTCTCGGACATATGCACTGGACCAAAGCGAAAGTATTAGCCGCTAACAATAATTACAAAATGGCTCTGGCTTACGCCAACAAAATGAAGAACATCAATGGCGGTGAAATCAATTACTATAGTGAAGAAAACGAATTCGAAAAGATAGATATTCAGATGGCTCATTGGAAGTCTAAACAGTAACTTTATTTTCACCTATTTGGACTTATTTGCATTACTAAGTTATTAGCTTCCAATTGATAATTTCTAATCGTCCGATTTTTTAAATACTACAACTAATAACTATTTTAAGATTTATTTCCACGTCTTAAATAATCCACTCTGTCGCATGTAAAGTATTGAGTGATTTTTATTTCAAATTTACAAATGATCCAACTCTTATGAAAAAAATATTGAAATGGATATTGATTGTAATAATTATGTTTTTAGTAGGATTATTTGTGGCTACCAAGATCATGAGTAAAGACATACCTACAGGTAAATCAGGTCCAGCAGCTGAAGCCCTTGCAGATAAAATATTAAATAGACTAAATGAGCCAGCTTGGGATTCACTGCAATATATAAGTTGGACTTTTTTCAGAGGTGAGCATCATTATATTTGGGATAAAAGTAACAATACAGCTCTGATTGAATGGGCAGATTACTCGGTGCTAATGGAATTAAACAATCTTGATAATACAATTGTAAAAAAGGAAGGTAATTTGGTCGAAGTCAAAGAAGATTATGAAAATTTGAAACAAACGGCGTGGGCTTTTTGGTGCAATGATTCATTTTGGCTTTGTGCTCCTTACAAAATCCGTGATAAAGGAAGCAAGAGAACGCTAATAGAACAAAATGGAAAACAAGGTCTATTAGTCACTTACCAAAGTGGTGGCATCACTCCGGGCGACAGCTACCTTTGGTGGGTAGACGAAACTGGTCTACCAACTTCATACGATATATGGACAAGTATCATTCCTATCAAAGGGATCAATGCAACATGGATCAACTGGGAAACGTTTCCAGGAGGGGCTATGATAGCTAAAACCCATAAATTAGGACCCGTGGAAATGTCAGTATCTAACGTAAAAGTTGGTTTGACTTTAGAAAGCGTTGAGACTTCTAAAAAGGAATTTTATAGATAAAGTCATTAATTCTTCATAAAAAGATAAATTTACAGGAAGAAACAGTTTAACCCACAACACTGAATTAAAATTTAGTGTCAGTGTTAAGAAAACGTAGGATATATTACCGGCTCATATTATTACTTCTAAGTATTAAATGTCAAAACTTCCTAAGGATAGAAGATTCATAGATCTATCCGACTATGGTCGACCTGTCGCAAGATGGATTGCCAACTCACTTAAGCATACTTCAGTAACTCCTGTTCATGTCACATGGATGTTTGTAGTAGCAGGTTTGATAGCAACTTATTGTATACTTCATGCACAGTATTGGACTGCCTTATTCTTCCTTACCTTAAAGTCTACTCTAGATGCTGCCGATGGTGAACTATCCAGAGTTAAAAACACACCCAGTTATACAGGTAGATATTTGGATTCAATAGCAGATATCATTCTCAATTTTATTTTCCTGTTCGCTATTTGGTATGTTACTGATTCATCTATTTGGATGATGCTATTTGCCTTTATCGGAATCCAGTTACAGGGTACATTATATAATTACTATTACGTCATATTACGTAATCAATCCAATGGAGACATGACTAGTAGAATACTAGAAGTCGAAGCTCCAACAGCGCTTCCAGGAGAAAAACAATCGACTGTTGATCTATTGTATACAATATACAATGGTCTCTATATTCTATTTGATAAGACTATTTATTATTTAGATAGTGAAGCTGTCATTTCTGACAATTTTCCAAAACCATTTATGACGATGTTATCCACTTTTGGTCTTGGTTTTCAGTTGTTGATTATGGGGTTCTTGCTAGCAATTGGTTTGATCGATTATATCCTCCTATTTTTTATTCTCTACTCAGTCTTGATTTTTGTTTTCATAGTAAATCGAAAATGGATCAATCGAAAGTAACGATGAAATACATCCATTTTATTGACGTTATAATTTTTAGAAATCAACTTTATGCGTTATGACTAAGCATTGGACTCCAATAAAAATTATAAAGTATTCCTTAGTTTATTTCGTTCTATTATTTTGTTTAGTATTTGTGATTTTGGCACTCAGACCCATCACATCTCTGCATATGTCTCACTGCATATCTACATCTGGAATCGTACAATCCATAATAGCGCACGAAGGATCTAAAGATATCAATATACGCATCGATGACGAAGGTCGATACTATATCAATCGAGGCCTCGAATTAGGACTCACAGAAGCCGGTCTCAAAAATAAAATATTGGGCGAAGAAATCATTATTCATTATGCCGACCAATGGACACCATTAGATCCGAATGGTTTAGGAAGACATGTGTTAAGAGTTAGTTATGGCAACGAAATTATCTTTAATAAAATAATAGAGTAGAATGATTATACCTACGAGATAAAGAAAATGACAATACATTAAGTTATCTGCAGGTTTACCACACAAATTAAAAAAAACTCTTACAAACTAATATAAGTAACCCCTAGTCCTCCATACTGCTCCTCAGGATGAGAAACTTCTATGATATCTGGATATTCTTTGAGCTTTTCTAGTACTGCTTTTCTTAATACACCACTTCCAACTCCATGTACAATCGTAAGGCTATTTTCATTGGTGAGCAATGCTCTATCCATAAACTCTTGTAAAGCATGCAAGGTATCGGATCTAGTATATCCGCGCACGTCCAACTTACGTTCAAAACGTTCCCTTTGAGGGATATCCATAATGATTCTACGAGAATCATTCACAGAGATTGGTTCTTTGGCTGGAATGAGTTCTTTGAGTGGTACCGACATTGTCATGATTCCCATTTGCACTTCAGCTTTGTTCTTTCGTATGGATAGTATACTACCTATACTATCTCCAGTTCTCATTTTGACATAGTCCCCTTCTTTGAGAGTTGTTGGATCAAATTTATCTTGGTAATACACTTCATCTTTAAGCCTATGTATCTCACCTCTTACTTTCTCTCTCTTAGCTTTGAAAGTCTTTGCTATCACTTTTGCTTTATCTAGATCATTAGCTTCTTTGAGTTGCTTAATAACGGCATCTAGTTCCTTGTTCTCTTGACTTATCGTAAATAGACTTTGCTCTTTTGCATTGAGTTTGATCTTCTTTCTACGGTACTCTAATTCTTTGTGGAGTTCGTTATAGTTCTTCATGAGTCGATCTACTTTCGACTCTTTGTCTTCCATCACTGAGATGCGTGACTCTAGAGATTTCTTCTCCTCTTGCAATTCGATAAGAAGCTCATCAATTGCCTTTTCGTTTTTACCCGTTTTGGTTTTGGCATACTTGATGACTCTAGGATCTAATCCAGTTTTTTCTGCAATTTCATAAGCAAAAGAATTCCCTGGCTTACCTACGATAAGGTGATATGTCGGACGTATACTTTGAGTATCAAATTCCATTGATCCATTTAAAATTCCCTTTGTCTTGAAGGCAAAATATTTCAAGTTAGAATAGTGTGTGGTAATTACACCGTTCGTCTTATTGAAATTGAGTTGACGTAAGATCGATTCCGCTATAGCTCCTCCAACATTTGGGTCCGTACCAGAGCCAAATTCATCAATCAATATGAGGCTTTTCTCGTTGGCATTTTCGAGAAAGTATTTCATATTCTTGAGTCTGCTAGAGTAAGTACTCAGATCATCTTCCATTGATTGTTGGTCACCTATATCAGTATATATGCTATCGAATATTCCGATTTTACTATTAGGGTCACAGGGTATCAACATACCAGATTGCAACATCAGTTGTAATATACCCGCAGTCTTGAGTGTCACTGACTTTCCACCGGCATTGGGGCCACTCAGCACCAATATCCTATTAGGTGTATGTAGATCCAGATCAAATGGTATTGTAGGTATCCCAAGCTTCTTATTCTTGATATATAGTACAGGGTTATATGCCGCTCTATAACCGAACGAAGCTTTACCTGTGACCTCTGGCTTATCAGCATCGAGCAATATCGCTAGCCTAGCTTTAGCATGTATGATATCTAGCTGAGTGACTATATATTCTACTTTTACCAATGCGTCTGCATATGGTCTGAGATGCATACACAGTAACGATAGAATCTTGTACATTTCTTTGCGACGGTCTGCGTAGAGATTGACTATCTCATTATTGATCATTTGTACTTCTATAGGCTCTAAGAACACTGTCTTTCCAGTAGCTGATTCGTCATGGATCACTCCACCTATCTTACGCTTATGCTCAGCAGACACCGTCAGTACTCTCCTACCGTTACGGAGACTCTCTACAGTATCAGCGAGATATCCTGATTTTTTGGCTCGATCTGCCACTTGCTTAAATGTACTATCAAGCTCCCTTTCTTTCTTATTGATTCTTTTCGATATCTGGCTAAGCTCTATCGACGCATCTGGTCTTACATTACCCTCATCGTCTAGTATTCGATCTATTTCACTGCTTAGACCTGAGTCTATATCTATGGCTCCACATATCTCATATAATTGTAAGTAAGTACGCTGCCTCTTGAAGTCTCTGAAATAGTAATCAATAGACAGACCCATTTTGATAACATTATGGATCGCTTGTATACCTTCGATCGATAGCACATATCCTTCCTTCCTTAGGAGCTTCACTTCATGCTTAATAGACTGATATGCGTATATAGGGATAGGTTCTGAGTCCTCGATTGTTTTTTTGAGTTCTGCTGTCTGATCCAGTAATTTTCTGATAGGATTAGGCCTAGTGAGTATCTCTATATTATCGAAATATAACTGTGCTGGCTCTCCATAACATTCCTTTTTCAATAAGGTAATGATCTTGTCAAACTCTAAAAAAGTCGGCGTATCTGCTGGGTAAAATTTCATGGTAGTGTCAATAACACTGCAATTTGCAAAAGGTGCAATAAAAGACCTACTTTCTTGGCACATTTTAACTTAAAACTGAAATACTATGATTTTTATAATTCAGAGCCACCTTATTCCATTCCAATGTTTCCTTAAGGTTAACAATTACAAGAGAACACAATTTTCTTGCAATATGCGCTATTGAGTTAATGTGCAAATTATATTTTTGTGAACTTGATAAGAGTAAATAAGTATCACATAAGTGTCAAGTATATAAAACCATAAACAATTGTCCATGAGTAAGCAATCAAATCTAGGTGAAGTAGCAAGTGTGTTTTTCAGATTAGGCCTAGTAGCATTTGGAGGTCCTGCTGCTCATATAGCCATGATGGAAGACGAGATCGTCGAAAAACGTAAATGGATGGATCGTCAGCACTTTTTAGATCTAATGGGAGCTACAAACCTAATCCCTGGACCTAATAGCACTGAGATGACAATGCACTGTGGTCACGAACGTGCAGGAGTACCAGGATTATTTGTTGCAGGGGCATGCTTTATTTTTCCTGCTGTAGTGATTACAGCCATTCTGGGTTATTTATATGTTACTTATGGTCAATTGCCATCTGTAGAGCCTTTCCTCTTAGGTATCAAACCAGCCGTACTGGCTTTAATAGCCTCGGCCATTTATAAATTAGGTAAAAAAGCATTGAAAGGTGTAGAGCTATCCATTTTAGGTGTAATAACTATAATTGCCAGCTTGATGGGCGTTAATGAAATCGTAGCGCTCCTATCTGCCGGTGTCATAGGTACAATGTATTTCTATTTCAAATCGGCCGTTAATACTGGAAAAGTAACTTCATTGATACCACTATTTTTCTTTCAAGGAGCAGTGGTAAAGTTATCTACCATGAAGATATTCTTAAGTTTCCTCAAAGTAGGAGCGATCCTATATGGAAGTGGTTATGTATTATTTGCATATTTAGATGCAGAATTAGTGAGCAGCGGTGTATTGAGCAGACCAGAACTTATGGATGCTATCGCAATTGGGCAATTTACTCCAGGCCCAGTATTATCAACGGCCACATTTATTGGCTATCAATTAGGAGGAATATCTGGAGCTATTGCAGCGACATTTGGTATGTTTCTCCCTTCTTTCCTGTTTGTATGGATCATGAATCCACTAGTTCCTAAAATGAGACAATCGAAGGTACTAGGATACTTCTTAGACTGTGTCAATGTAGCCGCTGTGGCTGTAATGGTAGCCGTACTCTTCTCAATGGCCAAAGAATCACTAATCGATTGGCGTAGTTTTGTAATTGCTGGATTAAGCGCTGCCGCTATATTTGGACCTAAAAATATTAGTGTAATGTGGATAGTATTTGGATCTGCCGTATTAGGGTATTTACTTTATATGGTATAGTATTCCAAAAATAGAGACCTACTTCTTAAATATTAATATCACTTCAGATTATCAACCATACAATCCTTTACAATTACCTAACACAAAGCTAATTTATACTTTACAACTGCCCCTTACATTTACCAGTGCTACAATTACAGCAAGGATAGAAGGAAGCGCAACGGACAAGCGTCAACTCTATCCTTGCCTTTTAAATTTATTGTTCAGATTACACTAAGTTAACATGGACGACAAAACACTTAACATTGGCTTAACATTAGGGAATATAATTTTGTATTTAGAAAAAATATACAAACCATTGCAAAAGTACTTGGACTGTATATTGACCACAACTCTTAAAATTGTAGCAAATTAAAGATCAGTGGGATTATTGTATTTATAACATAATTGTCCGATGAAAAAATTATTAATGAGTATGATCTTGATATCATACTTCAACTTTGTGTCTAATGCACAATCAGTAACAGCGCCTAAATTTGGAAAAGGTCTTATCAATATCATGGCTGCTGATTCAACATTCTCCATGAAATTTGGAATGAGATTTCAAAATCTAGTTACAACCACTTGGACTAAAGAAGACGAAATTGACGGCGGAGCATACGCTGATCCACAAACCAATTTTCTTATTAGAAGAGCAAGATTCAAATTTGATGGCTTCGCATACACACCAAAGCTGAAATATAAATTTGAAGTAGGACTTTCTAACCGTGATCAAAGTGGTGGTGGCACAAGCGAATACAGTAATTCTCCAAGATATATTCTTGATGCTTGGGTACAGTACCAATTTAACAAAAACTGGGCGGTAAAGTTTGGTCAAGGAAAACTTCCAGGAAACAGAGAGCGTGTTATTTCATCTGGAAATCTGCAGTTTGTAGATCGTTCAAGACTTAATTCCAGATACAATATCGATCGTGATTTTGGATTACACCTCATCCATACTTCTAATCCTTCAGGAGATCTATTAACTAAGCTTATCGCTGTTGTATATCAAGGCGAAGGAAGAAATGTAACTAGCGGAAACGTTGGTGGTCTAGGTTATACTTTAAGAGGCGAGATACTTCCGTTTGGCAAGTTTGCTTCCAAAGGTGACTACATTGGATCATCTATCAAGAGAGAAAGCACACCAAAATTATCTGTAGGAGTATCATATGATGTCAATAATGGTGCGGGTAAAGAAAGAGGACAAAATGGGTCTTTCTTACAGGTTTCTGATGAAGACAATCTCAAAACATTAACTACAGTTTTTGCTGATCTCATGTTTAAATATAAAGGATTCTCTGTGATGACTGAGTACGCTGACAAAGCAGCAACAGATAACGATCCTGTAGTAATGGAAAGTAACTCTATCGCAGGCACATACTATACCGGTACTGGGATCAGTATGCAGGCTGGGTATATGTTTGAAAATAATTATGAGATTGCCGCTAGATACACCGCGATATCCCCTGATGAGGTGGTAGATCAAAAAGATAACAGATATACACTAGGCCTTAATAAATATATAGTTGGCCATAAGCTAAAAATACAAACGGATTTCACTTACAGAGATCGAGAGGAGAGTAATGATCAACTTACATATCGTCTGCAAGTGGACCTTCATTTTTAAGAATACAATACATATAACCAACAATATTAAAACACGTAAAATCAATCAAATATGGAATTCGGATTTTGGGACGTACTACAGATAATAGGAGCATTAGCCTTCTTTGTTTATGGTATGAAAATGATGAGTGATGGTATCCAGCGTGCTGCTGGATCTCAATTGAGGAACATCCTCAGGTCTATGACAAAGAACAGATTTCTCGGTGTAGGAACTGGATTTTTAACCACTGCACTAGTACAGTCTTCATCCGCTACCACTGTGATGACTGTATCTTTTGTAAATGCTGGACTATTGACACTTGTTGAGTCTGCAGGTATTATGATGGGCGCTAATATTGGTACTACCATAACAGGATGGATTGTATCACTGCTGGGATTCAAGATGAAGCTTAGTGCATACTCCATCCCTCTTTTCGCAATTGGTGTTCCAATGCTATTCTCCAGGAGAGGTAAATTCAAGTATTGGGGAGAATTTGTTATTGGATTCGCTATACTCTTCTTAGGTCTTACCTATCTAAAGGGTGCAGTACCTGATCTTAAAGGAAATACTGATGCCTTAGCTTGGATTCAAAGTATTGCTGATTATGGATTCTTTTCAAGAGTGTTATTTGTATTCGTAGGTGCGCTGGTAACCGTAGTAGTACAGTCATCAAGTGCTGCCATGGCAATTACTCTCACACTTGTATATACTGGATGGTTACCATTAGAAGTTGCTGCAGCAATGATCTTAGGTGAAAATATAGGAACTACCATAACAGCAGAAATCGCATCTTTAGTAGGTAATACTAATGCTAAGAGATCTGCGAGAATTCATTCTCTATTCAACATTATAGGTGTGACATGGATGATTATTCTTCTTCCGTGGATTCTTGGAATGTTAGGTGGATTTGTGGATAGTTTCAGAGATGTATTTGAATCTGGAATTAAAATCAAACAAGAAGGTCTTGATAATACTAACATCATAAACACATATAAGCTTGCGGCTTTCCATACAACGTTCAATATCATGAATGTATTAATTATGCTTCCATTTGTCAGCTGGTTAGTGAAGATGGCCATCAAGACAGTACCAGAAAAAGCAGGAGCTGATGATGAACATAGACTAAAATTTATATCTGCAGGTTTACTTACTCCAGAACTTGCTACAGTTGAATTACAAAAAGAAACTGCACACTTCGGTGAAGTAGCCAGTAGAATGTCTGCATTCACAAGTGAATTAATAAACTCTACTGACGCTAAAAAACAAGGAAAACTTTATAAAAAACTCTTTAAATACGAAGAGATTACAGACAGAATGGAGATTGAAATCACAAAGTATATCACAAAACTTTCAAATAGTGAAATAACTTCTCGAACAAGTGTTAAGCTACGTAGTATTCTTAACATCTGCAATGATCTTGAGAGAATCGGTGATATCTATTACCAAATCTCTAAAACACTAGAGTCTAAGAATGAAAACAATCAGTATTTTACTCCAGAACAACGTAACAATCTCAACGAGATGTCTCAATTAATAGATCAAGCGTTCGCAATAATGAACAAAAATCTAGCTAATGATCATTACGATGAGGTAAACAAAGATGATGCAATGGAAATAGAAAGAGATATCAACAAATACCGAAACAACCTACGTAAGAACAACCTTTCTAGCCTTGGAGTTGATGGATATAATGTACAGTCTGCTATGATCTACAATAATATATTCTCTTCATTAGAGAAAGTAGGTGATCATATCATTAATGTAACGGAAGCTGTTGTAGGAGAAGTATAGCATACAATTAATCTGAACATATTATGAGCCATCAAGATTAATTTCTTGATGGCTTTTTAATTCGTATACCTATAGTAATAATCAAAATACTATACTAAAACTCAATATTTCCATATGCTGCAATTTTGTGCCATCTTAACGAGTCACAATAACTTTTCATTTGGTCATTGTCCTCTCTCAGACCACAATTATTCCATTCAGTACAAACATACTATGTCTTTTACCGTTAACTTTGTTGTGACAATTGATAGAACATGAGTATAAAGCACGAAGAGATAAAGGATTACTACGGTAAAGAACTACAATCATCAAATGATCTAAAGACCAATGCTTGTTGTACCCTAGAGGCTCCACCGATATATATCCAAGAAGCGCTCAAGAGGGTTCACAACGAAGTACAGATGAAATATTATGGCTGTGGTCTATGTATCCCTTCTCAACTAGAAGGACTAAGAATACTCGATCTAGGCTCTGGTAGCGGAAGAGACTGTTATATCGCAGCACAGTTAGTGGGTCAAGAAGGTGAAGTCGTAGGTATCGATATGACAGATGAGCAATTAGCCGTAGCCAACCAATATATAGATCATCATGCTGAGGTATTTGGCTATAAGTACGCCAATACCAAATTTGTCAAAGGAAATATAGAGAAGCTAGACGAACTCGATCTAGAGCCAGAAAGCTTTGATCTTATCATATCCAACTGTGTAATCAATCTAGCTACGGATAAATATAAAGTACTCAAAGACGTATACAACCTACTTAAGCCAGGAGGTGAGATATACTTCAGTGATATATATAGTGATCGTCGTATAGCTGATGACTTACAGGCTGATCCAATCCTCTGGGGAGAATGTTTGAGTGGTGCCTTGTATTGGAACGATTTTCTCAAAACTGCTCGGAAAGCAGGATTTACAGATCCTAGGTCTGTAAAGAATAATCCAATTACAATCGAAAATGATGAGCTCCTGGAAAAGTGTGGTGAGATACAATTTTTCTCAGTAACCTATAGACTATTTAAAATCGATGGCTTGGAAGAGGATTGCGAGGACTACGGACAAGCAGTTGCTTACAAAGGTACTATTGAGAATAACTCTAATGCATTTGATCTAGATGATCACCATAATTTTCCTAAAGGTAAAGTAATAACTATCTGTGGCAATACCTATAAGATGTTACATGATACTAGATTTGCGGATCACTTTGAATTTTATGGTTCTTGGGACACCCACTTTGGTGTTTTTGAAGGCTGTGGAGGTGCAATGCCTTTCGATGAAGATAATGAAACTAGTTGTTGCTAGTACAATAAAGATATCAGAATTAAAAAATGAGGAACATAATAAAATAAGGCGCTGCACAATCTTCATTGTACAACGCCTTTGGTAAAACAGTTTATCTTAACGGAAAGACATTCATTCAAATGCAATCATCTATCTATTGTAAAAAAAAATTCAAGTATTAGGAAAAGCTCGATAAAATCCTATTCACTTGAAATCTCTAAGTTGGCCGAGCTTATTTATTTTAATCTATAGCTTAATGATATGCTGAAATCCATACCTCTTTTATATTGTCTGCTGATATATTCTTGACCTTCCCATTTTATTGACTCTTTATAGTCAGGATTTAACAAGTTCTTTGCTGCAATTCTGACATCCACATCACCCAACTTCTTTGATGCTACCAAGTCCAATGTACTGATCGCTCTTACATATACATCAGTACCACTATCTCCTATTACAGAAAGATTATCTCCTTTATAGTTGTATGCAGCAGAGACATTGAATCCTTTGTCCACATTATCATAGCCCAGTACTGCGTTGGCTAATATTGGAGCTTGACCGAAAAATGGTCTGTCTTCTGGTGTAAAACCGCCCTGCTCTACTACATCGATTCCACTATTAATAAATGCGACATTAGATGTCAATTTAAAGTTTTCAAATTTTGACCCTAGGAAGCTCAACCTTTTTCTCATCTCAATTTCGATTCCTGATACATAACCAGTCTCAACATTTATATACTGACGTTCTACATTAGACGAATTCCGCAATGTCAAACCAATAGGATCTGTGAAGTCTTTATAAAAAGCACTTATCGCAAATACTTCGCCTGGCTGATAGAAGTATTCCCATCTTACATCGTAGTTGGATACTGATGTCTGCTTTAGGGCAGGATTACCTAATAAAAATTCATCCGTCAATACATCAAATGATGCAAAAGGAGCAATCTCCCTTAGATTAGGTCTAGCAATAGTTTGGTTGAATCCTGCTCTGAAGTTCATATCATCCGTCAAAGCATATATAGCATTTACAGAAGGTAACATTTTTGAGATATTTATAGATCCAGTATTTGTACTATCAGCTTCTATACCATCTATATTGATTTCATCAGATTGAACAAACATATCAGTAGACTCAAATCTAACTCCACCTACCAACGTCAGTTTTTCGAAAGGATTAAAAACTGTCATAATATATGCTGCATTTACATCCTCAGTACCATTATAACTATTCTTTGCAATAGTATTGTCAATGATAAAATTACCTAGGTGATATCTTTCTGCTCCACTAGAAGTAGTTTGAGTTTCAATCAAACCAATATTGTCTGCTCCAAAGAATGCATCAAAATCACCATTAAAATCTTCACCTCTACTAGCAGTACTATTGATATATCTATTCTCTCCGAAAGATCGATCTTTTCTTGAAGCGTAACCTCCTACTTTTAATTTATTAACAGTTCCTTTACCAAAATTTAGTGGAATAGTAATATCCAATTTACCCTGTTGACTTTCATCATTTAGAGTTCTCCAAAACCAAAATGGATCATTTACATTAGCTAATGGAATACCTTCATTTCCTGATTCACTATCATATTGGCTTGTAAAGAATCTTAAATTTGGTTCTTCTCTATCTGTAGTTGTATTTACAGCTGACCATTCTATCTCCATACCATTAAGCACTTTGCTAAACTTATGTTTACCGGTCATTTGCATGTTTAGCAATGATGTTTCAGTGAACCCATTATAACAACCAATTTTGAATAATGGCGCTTCAATGTTATTTCCATCCTCACCAAATACATATCTACCTTGCTTTTCAGCACTATGGCTATAGATAGTCTTAAATTCTAGAGTATGTGATTTATTAATCTTATACGCTAATCCTACTAAGGCATTTACTGTAGGCGATTCTGTACTCACATCCTCAGAGTATGAACCCCTATTGTCAAGTACTCCACTATCGATATTAAACAACAACCAATTATTACGCACTCTATCTTCTCTATGCTCCCAATCTCTCTTATATTGAGTAGACAATATCAATCCTAATTCACTTTCCTCTCCAGTTTCAAAAGTATTACCATAGTTAAGTGAGATTCCTTGATTTAACCCAGAAGTACGAGTATCATTATCAAACTTCCTATCGAATGCATTGATAACTTCGGTAGCTTTATCAGCAGCTACTTTATCTCCAAATCTAGAAATGAATTCAACATCTTTAGTCAAATATTGTCCCACCCCATCCTCGTTCAAAACCGAAGGTCTGTCTCTAGTACCGTCATCATATCCCAACCAATCATTGCTTCCCCCAGGATCTGTAAGGAATCCATCTTGGCCATTATCTACAGTATTGAACCCTGCAGAAAGTGATAAGGTCAATGACTCTGTCTCTGGAAAACTCTTTGTCTTTACATCTACATTACCTCCCGTAAATGTTCCAGGTTGGTCGGGTGTAAATGTCTTAGAAGTGATTACATTATCTAATATAGATGTTGGGATTAGGTCAAGAGAGGCACTATTACGATATGGATCAGCACCGGGCATAATCAATCCATCGAGTTGAGTAAGAGAGTATCTATCTCCAAGACCTCTTACATTGATATATTTTCCATCTTCGACAGTAGCTCCTGTAACTTTAGTCATAGCCGATGCCACTGTACCAGAAGCCAATTTACTCATCTCTTGAGCAGAGATACCATCTTGAATCTTATATGATTTCTTTTGCAATTGCATGACCGCATTTTCGCCTCTCGTAATTGCCTTGGCAGATACAACTACTTGCTCTATCATCTGTGATCCAGACGACATAGGGACATCAATATATGTCACTTCGCCATCCTTAACTTCAACACCTTCAATGAGTTTGTCATCAAATCCAATATATGTTACTTTAAGAGTATAAGTGCCCGGAGCCATTCTGATAGTATATTTACCATCGAAGTCAGTAGTTTCCGCAACATCAGTACCCTCTACGAATACATATGCCGAAATTAAAGTTTCTCCTATAGCCTCATCTGTAATTACACCAGATATAGAACCTTGCTGCGCGAAAGCAGAGAAGCCTAGAATCGTTAAGAAGATAAGAGTGTATAATTGCTTTACCATTTTAATTTACTGTTGAACTGTTTTACCTAATATTATTAAACTGTTTGCTTTCAAGAATTTCCTCTTGTATACAATGCAAATGTAAAGGAGTGGTATGTAGACAATATGACGCTTTGATTAAGGCACCGTTAAGGATTATCGCTTTAAGTTAACATTACGGTAATGTTCGATGTTAGGAGCCATGTCATACAATATTCTCATTTTTCCATTTCCATTTCTATAATGCCATATGTTATCAATACCCACACCTATATAAAATGCCATAGACAACATCAGTCATCTATGGCAATGGTATGAAAAAAACTTTTTCTAAATATACTACTCCTTAATCAACATCGCTTTTGCTAATGCTCCTTTATTTCCAGATATTAGGACTACATAAACTCCTCTCTGTAGATCAGAAGTATTGATTTCTTGTGATTGAGTTCCAGCTCCGAAAGTCTGAGCAGAAACTGTTGTAACCACCTTACCCATCATATCAATTACTTGAATAGAGAGAGTCTGCGCTGATTCTAAATCAAATGATACTGTCGTGAAGTTATCAGCTGGATTAGGGTATACCGCCATCGTCTCATCTACTACTGAAAGTGGATCACTAGTACCTGATACGATGTCACCGAAGTATCCATTATCAGATAATGCTGTCCAATTTAATGCCCAGTTAGTATCGTTATCAAATGCACCTTTGAAAGTAACAGCATCAAAAAATTCATTTCCTCCTGGAACAGTTACATCACCATTTAGTGCAGGACCAAATGCTACTCTCGGATCTAATCCTCCATCTGCAATTCTGCTGATTCCTCCCATGTTTGGATCTTCCAATACACTACCGTTATCAGTCAAGTGTGTGATCAATAGATTATCATCTCCACCATCAGTCGTAACGATATCTGCAAAAGTATCACCAGCACCAAAGTCATGGAATACGTTGCTTATAAATTCAAGGTCACCATCTAAGAATCTTTGGTAAGAATCTTGTGCTGCATCATTATCAATTACGATTGCTCTTCTAGCAAATCCTGTAAATACTGAATTATAAACTTTTGCCGCAGCGTCATCTCTAATTCTTAGTGCATCGTTATTGTCTTCATTATTAGATACATCTCCACCGCCGATAAATGTTGCATTAGCGATGATTGGTGTTACTTGCGGCGAAAGATCTGCTGCTTCACTTCCATCCCACTCTCCTGCTCTATTAGACTCCTCATCTTGAAGAGAGAACCAGTATTGACCATTTCCATACCATGACTGATCATAATCATAACTATCATCTCCACAGAAAGAGACTGCAGCATGCTTAACGCTTACGGCACCACCAAAAAATTCGATTCCATCATCTAGGTTAGCAAATACTTCTACATAGTCAATCTCAGTTCCAGATCCTACACCTCCAAGTGTCAATCCGTTGATCTCATTATTCGCTTCTAGCTTAGCTCCACCGTGTCTGATAGATACATACTTAAGAACTCCTGAATTATCAGCATTGTCTGTTCCTCCGTATTCTGCTCTTCCTTCCGTAGATGGTATTCCTTCGATGTTTTGCACACCACCATCAACTCCTACGATTCCGTTTCCTAATAAGATTAGTCCTCCCCATAGTCCTTTATCATCTTTAGTAAGATCATCATTACTATTAAGATCCATATCAAATTCTGAAGTGAATATAATTGGCGCATCCGCCGTACCCGATGCTTTGATTTGCCCTCCTTTAGAGATGATCAATGCAGATGATCCATCACCTGTAGTTGGTGTAGAAATACCTCTAATCACTGTACCAGGTTCAATATTAAGACAAGCTCCTTCTTCTACGAATACATATCCATCTAAGAAATATTCGTTAATAGCCAGTAGATCAAGTGTCTCTCCAGCATTTATTGAAGCATCTACGATTCTGATAGTTTCTGATGTCTGAGGTGTCACTAAGTCACCAAAATATCCATTATCTGATAATGCTGTCCAGTTTAAAGCCCAGTTGTCGTCATTTCCAAATGCTCCTCTATATGGTACATTATTGAAGAATCCATCATTGATCAAAAATGCTCCACCTAATGCCGGTGATCCATCATTTACTCTTGGATCCAATCCTCCGTCATTTGTTCTAGAGATACCTCCTAAAGATGGATCTGCTTTAGCTCCAGTTCCTGCATTTAATTGACCTAACAAGATATTGTCATCTCCACCATCAGTCGTTACTAGGTCTGCAAATGTTGATCCTGCACCGAAATCGTTAAATAGGTTGTTTACAAATTCAATGTCTCCATCTACTAGTCTTTGGTAAGAATCTTGTGCTGCATCATTATCTATTACGATTGCTCTTCTCGCAAATCCTGTAAATACAGAGTTATAAACTTTTGCCGCTCCGTCATCTCTAATTCTTAGTGCGTCGTTATTATCTTCATTATTAGATACAGGTCCTCCTCCGATAAAGGTTGCATTAGCGATGATTGGTGTTACTTGCGGGGATAAATCGGCAGCTTCACTACCATCCCATTCTCCTGCTCTATTTGATTCTGCATCTTGTAATGTAAACCAGAACTGTCCTTTTCCATCCCATGATTGGTCATAATCGAAACTATCGTCACCACAGAATGATACTACTGCGTGCTTTACTGATACAGCTCCTCCAAACCATTCGATTCCATCATCGAGATTTGCGAATACTTCTACATAGTCAATTGAAGTACCAGATCCTACACCTCCAAGTGTCAATCCGTTGATCTCATTATTCGCTTCTAGCTTAGCTCCACCGTGTCTGATAGATACATACTTTAGTGTACCAGAATTATCAGCATTATCGGTTCCTCCATATTCTGCTCTTCCTTCTGTAGATGGAATACCCTCTATATTCTGCACTCCGCCATCAACTCCTACGATTCCATTTCCTAGTAGAATAAGTCCACCCCAAAGCCCCTTATCATCTTGAGTAAGATCATCTGCATCAGCAATGTCATCAAATTGCGAAGTAAAAACGATCGGAGCACTAGCAGTACCTTGAGCATTGATCATTGCACCTTTAGGTACTATAAGTGCTGAAGCTGCATCTCCAGTAGTAGGTGTAGATATACCTTTAACAACTGTCCCAGCTTCGATATTTAATATTTGAGCTGTTGGAACAAAAATATATCCATCAAGTAGATATTCATTATCAGCAGTCCAATTAAGATTGCTTTCTATATTATCGTCAGTGATAGTTATTTGAGCAGATAAAAGGGATGTTAGAAAAACGAAAAGTAGAGTTAGTCTCATGTTGTATTAAATTTTGATTAAGGTTATAATTAACTGTTTGAGTTATCACTGTTTTACTACTACAAAAGTAAATATGTGGTATTTCCATAATGTATCATTTTGATTAATTGATAGTTAACAGCTGTTTCAACTCATTAACATTGAGCTAACTTTGGAGCGTGTGAGTTAATGTATAGTTTACAGGAGCATCTTAATACGTATCGGGATCCCTTTGATTGATGTGAGTTCAATAGATGATGTATTTGGGCAAATACATTATTATTTTTATTGATATGTGCTATAAATACTAGTTCTTTGAGAGATAGAATAATCCATTCTCGAGGCAAAAAGATTATGAGAGCAAAAATTAGATTTTTGAGAAAGGCCAAATATTGGTCTTACAAACTAAGAATACATAGAATACTACCATCCGAAAAACTGAATTTTGCTGGTCACACCGGAATGGTATCCCAATGGATTTCTGAGCATCGGGATATTGCTTTCACTGATTTCCCTTCCAATACATGGGATTATAATAAAAGATTCGAAGTCTATAAATACATTTTAGACCAAGAAATTAAAGAAAGTGAAATTGATTACTTTGAATTTGGTGTTTCTAAAGGTGTATCATTTAAATGGTGGACTGCTCAACATACTAACCCTGATTCTCGATTTTTCGGATTTGACACGTTCACTGGGCTTCCCGAAGCGTGGGGACCACTCAAAGCCGGATCAATGTCAAATGGCAATGAACCACCAACTATAGAAGGTATTAGACATTCTTTTTATCAGGGAGTATTTCAAGACACGTTATTTAAATTTTTGAAAACCTACGACTCCGATAGTAAAATGGTACTTCTGATGGATGCAGATTTATACTCTTCTACACTATTTGTACTCACTACTATGTCTAGATATCTAAAAAGTGGAGACATCATTATATTTGATGAGTTCAATGTACCGCTACACGAATTCAAGGCATTCCATGAATGGAGTACAACTTACTACATCGATTATGAAGTGATCGCTGAAGTCAACAATTACTATTGTGTGGCGATCAAAATAAAGTAATCTTTAGATATCAGAATTGTGCTTACATTTGTAATATGCCGAGTATTTCTATAGTCATATCTTACTATAAGGCCTTAGGTGATCTTAAACTCATTCTTAAAGCTCTAAATCAGCAAAGTAAATCTGATTTCGAAGTAATTATTTCCGAAGACGATACTTCTCAAAATACAAAGAAATTCCTCAATAACAATCAGCTTAAATATAACTTTCCTATTCTCCACAATTATCAAAGTGAAGATCTTGGATTTCGTAAAAACATGATGCTTAATAGAGCTATCTTGTCGGCCAATGCAGAAATGTTAGTATTTATTGATGGTGATTGTATTCCACATAAACACTTCGTAAAAGAGTACATCAAAGAGAAAGAATCTGATAGCATTTTGGTTGGACGTAGAGTTATGTTAGGACCAAAAATTAGTGCCAATATTCAAGCTACAGAGTCACTTAAAACCCTGAATATTTTTTCTATTCTCACATCTGATTCTACAAAAATTAAAGATGCCATCTACTCACCTTATCTTCCACTCACCACAAAAATTCGTGGGCTTGTGGGATGCAATTGGGGAATAAATAAAAATCACCTCCTAGCCATCAATGGATATGACGAGGACTATGTTACTGCTGGTGTCGGAGAGGATAATGATGTAGAGTGGCGTTTGGAATTGAATGGCGTCACAAAAAAAAGTATGAAGAACAAAGCCATAGTTTATCATTTGCATCATGAGAGATCTTATACCAAAGATGTCATATTTGCTAATATGGATATCTGGAAAGCAAAACAAAAAACAAATTATATTCAATGTATCAGTGGAATCGAAAAACTAGACTAAATATGTAAGTAACGAACTTTAAAAACGATACTAAAAATGGACAAGACAGAAGAATAAATTAAGCTAAGATTAGCCAGTCGAAAGGAATCAAATATTTTAAATTACTTTCGTTCGAATTAATCAAAAATCATTCACTAAAAGATACTCAATCATCAAGCTTATTGATCACTAAAATGTCTAAAAACCAACTCCGTCTTAGATAGGTTGATGTAAGAACTAGAAACTATTTACTTGAATATTTCTTGACATGATGATGTCTCTCGCGCTTTACATTCTGTAGGGATTGCATGTGAGAGGATAAGTATTGATTATATCTAGCTGTATGGATAGGATTGGATTCATCATACGTATCACTGTACATATCAGCCTCTATTCTCTGACGCAAAGCTTCATAAACAGATACAGCACAGGCTACTGAAATATTTAGACTTTTTGTAATCCCCATCTGGGGAATAACATAGTTACCATCACAATAAGACAAGGTCTCTGGTGTGATTCCCGCATGTTCATTACCAAATAGTAGAGCTATAGACTCTTTCATATCAATATCATACATTCCTACACTCTTTTCGCCAAGGTGCGTAGCCCAAATTTTATTATACTTAGACTTGATTACCTTGAAGCATTCTTCTCTATCATCAAAGAGGTGGACTTCTATATACTTCCATGCTCCAGAACTTGTAGTCTTACCGATCTTGAAGTCCTTAAGCTTCATATTATTCTGAGTATATAAGATGTAAATCTCCTGTATACCTGCTGAATCACAAGATCTAAGTACTGCTCCTACATTATGAGGATCGTGTACATTTTCAAGGATTACAGTTAGACCTAATTGCCGTCTAGCAGCTAGTCCCTCATAATTTTTATTTCGACTTTCTGTGATTCTTGATGACATGAGACTTACAATATCTTTTACTTTCTCTGAAATCTATTATCCTTAAAGTAAATCACATCTACATTTTTATTAGCGAAGTAGTCTATCTTATTTCCAGTCACTATATTTTCGTCTTCACTTTGGTATTTAGGAAACAATGCTATTGTACTTTGAAGTAACCCCTTAGAGTCTTGATTCATATTGAATTGAAATCCACTTCCATGTTTTACCATAGCCCTACCAATATAGAGCATCATATCATATCCTTCGTAAGCCTCCTTAGTCGGTAAAGCTCCGTAGGTATCGTAGTATTTACTCTTGAACTGTGCGACGGATTTATCTTTCTTATCCACAAAACTAGATGTCACTACATGGGCAGATGTACCATTATAATTATCAAATGTCAATTTCTCAGAGTCTAGCACGATAGGCATTCCGTATACAATTACATTATTCTGTCCTCTTTCAGCGGTGAGTCTACGTATCGCTCCATATATGAATGATTCATCTTTGCTATTCATGTTTGGGATCAAAAACACTTTAGTCTTGGGATCTTCTCCTTTTTCAAGCGGAAGGTAATCATAGAATAACATACGCGATTCCTTCAACGAATCTAGAGGTATAAAATACTCCGCTATCGGAGTTCTTTCTTTAGACATATAATAGCTTCGTGCCAATTTTTGAATATATTTTGCTCTATTCTTATCTGTTTTATTCCCTTCTTGCCCAAGTAATACTACTTCACCAACTTCATAGTTTTGACTTACATGCTCTACCATCTTTTGATAATGATCGAGCAATGATGGCTTGAGTTGCACGAAATATGGATTGTCATTAGTTGTCTTACTACTAGAAATCCATGGTGAAACTAATGTTATTTCTTCCTTCTTAGCAAATTCTGCCGCTTTCTTAAGATCGTCTTTTTTGTAAGGACCTATGATAACGTCTGCTCCAGCAGATTGAGCTTCTCTAAGCTTAGTTGAGATCGTACCTCCATTACCTATGTCTATAGTAGTCATCGTCAGATTAGCACCTTCGCTATCTAAAATATCGAGTGCCATTTTAGCGCCTGCATAGTAATTGATCATGCGCTCATTTCCTTTTCCAGAATTATTGTACTCAGCAGACTCCAAAGGAATAAGCATCACAATATTATAGTGATCTTTCCTATTCGAGTTACCATAATTAGAAGATAAATCACTATTCATAGACTTAGTATCCGTCTTGATCTCTGTCCATTGAACAGTATCTACTTTGGCCACTCTCTCTTTTTTCTTTGGAGGAAAAGATGACTTTCTAGTATTCTTGTTGGAAGATGATCGGCTAGTAATTTTATCAGTTCCACCACAAGCCAGAAGCATTAGTGCAAATAAAAAAATTACAAATACCTTACTCCCATTCGATAGTAGCTGGTGGCTTGGTGCTGATATCATATACAACTCTATTTATACCTTTTATTTTATTAATAATCTCACTAGAAACTTTAGCAAGAAACTCATGCGGAAGAGGGCTCCATTCGGCAGTCATACCATCGACTGAATTAACACAACGAAGCGCAATCGTAAATTCGTATGTACGCTCGTCTCCCATTACTCCTACGGACTGCACAGGCAACAAGATTGCTCCAGCTTGCCATACCTTATCATAAAGGTTGTACTCTCTCAGTAAATTGATATAGATAGCATCTGCTTCTTGGCATAATCTGATCTTTTCTCTATCTATTGGACCAAGTACTCTAATCGCAAGTCCAGGACCCGGAAAAGGATGTCTACCTACCAGATGTTCCGATATTCCTAACTCTCTTCCTACCCTTCTCACTTCATCTTTAAATAGCATACGCAACGGCTCTACGATCTTTAGATCTAATAGATCAGGTAATCCACCGACATTATGATGGGACTTAATCGTAACGGATGGTCCATGCACAGATACAGACTCTATTACATCAGGATAGATAGTACCTTGAGCCAGCCATGTAGCATTGTTTATTCTTTTAGATTCTCTCTGAAATACTTCTATAAATACACGACCAATAGTCTTACGCTTTTCTTCTGGGTCGGAGATTCCTTCTAATTCATCTAGAAATTCATTAGTTGCATCTACACCAGTAATATTAAATCCCATACCCTCGTAAGACTTCATTACCTCAGAAAACTCATCCTTTCGTAAGAGTCCATTGTCCAAAAATATGCAATGTAATTTGTCTCCGATAGCCCTATGCAGAAGTGATGCAGCCACAGTACTATCTACTCCTCCTGAAAGGCCTAAAACTACATGTTCCTCTCCGATCGTAGTTCTAAGTTCTGACACTGTCATATCTATAAATGACGCAGGTGTCCAATCGCATCTACATCCTGCGATCTTCTTTACGAAATTTTCAAATAGCTCTTTACCTTGTAAACTATGATAAACTTCCGGATGAAACTGCACACCATAGACTGGATGATCAAATGTACCGCTTGCAGATCTATATGCCGCTACAGGTATATCGGCCGTACTAGCGATCACTTCGAATCCCTCTGGAACAGAAAGCACTGAGTCACTATGCGACATCCAGACCTGAGCTTCATTTTGTACTCCTTCAAATAATGGATCATCCGAAATCTCAAAATGGAGATTAGCTTTGCCGTATTCTCGTTTATTACTCTTATGAACAACACCACCAAGTGTCTTGGCAATCCATTGTGCACCATAACATACTGCCATCACTGGAATAGTACCTATAAGGTGTTGAATATCAGGCATAAGTGCATTCTCATCCAAAACGGAAAATGGGCTGCCTGACAGGATAATCGCTTTAGTATCAGCATCTACACTTGTCACCTTGTTATAAGGTTTGATCTCGCAGTAAATGCCTATCTCACGTAGTCTACGTGCTATTAATTGGGTAAATTGTGACCCAAAATCAAGTATGATGATCTTTTCGTTCATACACACAAATATATGATTTTTCCTAATGGATAGAGATAAATTAAAAATTGATGGAAGGTTAATTTCAACCGCCTATTAGGATAGTAAGATTAACGATACGTTACTGTAATGTATCTCAAATTCCAATAGTTATCTCACTAGCATTAGAGCACGACCTTAGTCACGCTCCACTTACTCTAATCAGTCCACCGGTCTTTGGACACTATAAATCAGCTCATTCTGAAATAACCAAAACTTGTATATAGAGAGTGATCCAGATTACCTCTGATTAGGTTAAGGAAAAATTCTGCATCTTCTAAATAAATTCATTGCCAAAAAACATTGAAATTTTCATATTACTAGCATATCTGATTAGACTTGGTTTGTAAGAACCTTGCCATCTACACTGATAATACTTCATAGTCTTATAGTATTAGAGTAATAATCACAAAATTACATCAAACCATTTTACATTTTACTTTGCTAAAACTAATTTAACGATAGAATTGCGACCGTCGAAAGTAGATACTTTCAATAGATAAGTTCCAGATCGTAAATCATCTACCTGATAGTAATTCACACCACCCTTCCATTCCTCCAGCGGCCTTCCAGTAATGTCATAAAGAATCACTTTACTAAGTTTCTCTTCTGTCGTTATCTGAAACGATCCGTCTGTAGGATTAGGGTAGATAGTAGCCTCTAACACAAAATCATTTTCTACACCAGTATCTAATCCTTCCACAGAGTAACTTGTATTGTAAAAATCTAATCCCCCTCTACGATTACCTATCAATAGCTCAAGAAAGCCATCATTATCAATATCGAAAACTGCAGGCACCGAATTTCTTCCTATCAATATATTACCAAGTCGATCATTTTTAAGAGTAAAAAGTTGTGTATCTTGATTATAATTATTCCAAACTCTAATTTCTCCAGCATCTGTACCCGTAAATAAAAGTAACTCATTTTCCGTTTGATAAAAATATGGAGAATTTGATTTTACACTATTACTTTCTAAAGGAATTATACCATTCGAATTAGGACTATCATTCTCTTCCTCACCAAACATTGGTTCGGTTACAGTTCCTATATTTTGAAAATAATTGACTGCCCTAAAACTTCCGGCGACTCCTGTATTATTAACCTCCCCTAAAACAATATCATTTAATCCATCTTCATTCAAATCCACAATCTGAGGTATCAGATTTGTCCCTGGATCTAGATCCATATATTCAGAAAAATATCCATTAAACTCTAATGGCTGATTTGCGCCCGCCTTATTCTCAAAATAAAATAAATCTCCATTGCTAGGTCCACTACTGCCATCACAAACGATCAGATCTAAATCACCATCACCGTCCAAATCACCGAACGCAGGCGCTAATCTCGAACTAAATTCTAATAAACTTGAAAATGATAAATAGTCCTCATCCACCAATTCAAAAGCAGGTTCTGACTCTGTACCTATGTTTTCGAATAAATGCAAACCTATTTGACGAGTAGAACTAGTGATTTGATAACCACTATTACCAACTAGAATATCAGTCAACCCATCGGCATTATAATCTATGAACGTTGGTGTGGTATATCGACCGATATTTATAGTCTCATCCATTAACAAATCTTTTCTATCCAATTCGAATACAGGCATTGCATCAGTATTAGTATTTTGATAATACCAAATGTGATTAATATTGATCCCACTTTCCTTAGCAATTGAGCAGGACACAAAATCTCTATTACCATCATTATCTACATCTACATAATATGCTGCTGGATTGATGTGTTGATTTACTCCACCTTCGGATTGTGGGTATTTTTCTATTACCAAATTAATTCTAGCCAAGTCTGTATCACCACCGTTTTGTAAATACACCAGTGTGGCTGTCCCAATGTCACCAAGCACTACATCCATATCTCCATCTCCATCTCCGTCAAAAGCCGCAACCGTAGATCCACTATGTCGCTCTGTGGCTAAGGGCCCTTCTTCTAACATAGTAAATAGAAGACAAGGTGCGTTCGCTGGATTAGAATCTGCATTAATCTCAATTTCGGGAGTATTCCCATCTTCTTTCACCTTACCCCAACAAGTCTCTCCCGTAGTAAACACCAATCGATCTAAACCTAAATTTTCATCTGCAGCAAGATTTTCATACAAGAAAAGATAAGACCCACCATCCTCAAATGATAAGATATCTATATCACCATCACCATCCATATCGACAATAGCGGGCACATCGGTATTCATCGCCACATAGATCTGTCTTCTCTGTATATTATCTGAGGCTGTAGGGAAATCATAATATAAAGTATTGGGATCTGCATCACCGAACATTTGCTGCTCAAAAGACCATACGCCATTCACAACACTTCCTTTCCATACTGATACTCCGTTATTGTTACTTGGAGGTGCTCCAAATATATCTTGAACACCATCGCCATCATAATCCACTAATAATACCCAATCGTGCAACTCAGTTGGGAATGCTCTTTCATACTGTGGTGCATGTTCAAAAGCAACTACTCCCTCTCCACCCTTATGCAAAAAAGCATAAGGCCTATTTCCATTACGATCAAATACAAACAAATCTATATTACCATCGCCATTAAAATCAATATTGCTAAACTGTGGATTGACTAATCCTCCTAAGAAACCAAATGCTAGATCAGAACCGAAAGCGGACATTGGATAGTTGATCTCACTAAAGTCTTGTGAGTAACATATCAACGAAAATTGCATGATACAAAGGATGAATATTGATTTTATATAGCTCATATATGTGACTTTCGTATTAACATTTTATAGTACGCTAAAAATAATAGGATATAATAACGTATGACTACTCTTTGGCGACTGTTCATCATATTTTCTTAAAATTATATTATGAATGACCCAACATATTGTTGAAATAGGATAATAAAATTCAATCTCAACACCAACGGTTCATGACTAAACCTCATTAAAAGCACTTATATACTTACATTATTACTAATGTATATATGTAATTCTTTACATTTATGCCTCTAATAGGTATAAGACAGTCTCAATGGTGCGATATATTTAGTGAATTAGATAGTTTAATACCTTATTAACACAATAAAGACCATAACAATCGTCTTAGTATTAAGAAATACGGAATAACTAAATAGTAGAGATATGGATACGACGCTACTTGCAATGGAAAAAGAGAACAAGAAAAAAGGAATGCGCAATAGCATAATCTTACACTTGTTATTATTACTACTGGCATGGTACTTATCGTGGCCAGCGTCAGTGCCAAAACCACAGCCTATTGAAGTGGCAATTGTCTTTGAGGAAAGTAAGCTAATTGACTTTGCTATGGAAGACAGCAGTAAAAGTAAAGCTACAAAGGCAGATGAAGGCATGACAAGGGAGCAAACTGAAGAGGTAAAAAAAGTAAAAACTACTCCTACAGAGGTAAAAGTAGAAACGCAAGTAACAGTTCCTACCCCACCTACTCCAACCAAAGACTTAACACCTACAGAACCAATGATAGCTGAAGTGATAGATGAAGAATCTCCTGTAGAAGCTATAGAAGAGGAAATGGAATTTGACGAGCCCGAAGAAGAATTAATCCCAGAGACTGTGGAAGTTGAAGAAGTAGTTAAACCTACGAAGACAACCAAACCTGCATTTGAAACTGCACCTACAGGTAAGGATAATGGCGAAAGTGAAACAGGTACGGATAAACCATCATCTATAGAAGGCGAAGGTGGTAATGGCAAAGGAGATAAAGGAGATGGAGATGGTGCAGATAGAGGCGATGATGGAGATAGTGGTTTCGGCGATGAAGGGGCCGGTACTGGTGCATATGATGGTTCTGGTGATGGCGTATTTGGACGTAAAGTAATTTATAGAAATCATGCAGAATTAGCGGCAGTAACTGCAAGTGGATCGGGTAGGATATATGTCAAGGTATGTATCGATAGAAAAGGTAAAGCAACATATACTGAAATCGACAACTCCAATACTACAATCAAAAATAAGAATACACTTAGAAAAGCACTCAAGATGATCAAATCATACAGATTTGAGCCAGATCCTAAAGCTCAAAAAGAGCAATGTGGAATGATCAAATTATTCTTAGACATCAATGCTTTTAAATAGATAACAATTTTGTACAGAATATATAAATCCTCATTGGCCTCTGCTGATGAGGGTTTTGTTTTTTCATTACATTTATATCCAAACTTTAATGCTTAGGAATTATTAGACTACACCACCGGGAGACTAACATATCCTTTAAAATATTTATCATCTTCCCACTCATGATCCATATAGTCAGTTACTTCATTGTATATCGTATCTCTTTCGATTGGGTGACGACCAACCAACTTGATCATCTGAACTAATTCCTTAGTGGAAAGCGATGGATTTTGTTCTTCGCTACCTGCCATAGTATATATCTTGGTCGTATCGTCGATCGTACCATCTATATCATCTACACCAAATGCCAGAGAAAGCTGAGCGGTATCTCTACCAATCATCGGCCAATAAGCTTTGATATGATCAAAATTATTTAAATAGATACGTGCAATTGCGTAATTCTTGAGGTCTTCTACTACTGTGGTCTCATCTACATGCGACATCTCGTTGCCTTTATTACGAAACTTGAGCGGAATAAAAGTTTGGAAACCTCCTGTCTTATCTTGTAAATTCCTGAGTTGCTCCATGTGATCAACTCTATGTCTATATTCTTCTATATGGCCATATAACATGGTCGCGTTAGATCTTTTTCCCAATTCATGCCAAATCTCATGAATTCGTAGCCATTGATCACCACTACACTTACCACCTGCAATCTGATCTCTAATCTCTGGATGAAAAATCTCTGCTCCACCTCCAGGCATACTATCCAGTCCAGCATCTAGCATCTGCTTCATTCCTTCTTCGTAACTTATCTTAGCTTTCTTGAAAATATAGTGATACTCAACAGGCGTCAATGCTTTGACATGTAGGTCTGGCCTGTGTGCTTTTATACTACTAAATAGATCTGAATAAAATGGTACATCATACTGAGGCAATACTCCACCTACGATATGTACCTCTGTGACTGGCTTGCCATCATAACCTTTTACGATGTCCATCATATCTTCAATGCTATATTCCCAACCTTCCTCTCTTTTCTTGATCAATCGAGAGTATGAGCAAAATGAACAGGTATACAGACATACATTGGTTGGCTCCATATGGAAGTTACGATTGAAGTATGTCTTGTCACCATGTTTCTGTTCGCGGATATGGTTAGCCAAAATACCTAAGTACCCTAGCGAAGCATTTTCATATAGATAAACCCCATCATCAAAACTGACCCGTTGACCTTCACTTACTTTCTTGGCGATATCTACGAGAGTAGCATCGAAGTTTTTATCATTTAATACTCGATCGAGTCTAACCTTATAGTCTGCCATGGTAGTATATATTTACATATTTATTATCTGAAACAAACATAAGGTATAAGGGTTTAATCATCTTAGCATTTTAAAAAATATATAGTGGATTGAAGGCTTATTTGTAGATTTACCCCATGCTCTCTATTCTGATACCGATATACAATGAAGATATTACTACACTGGTCAAAGATCTGTCGTATCAATGTAACCGTCAGAAGATCTCTTATGAGATCATATGCTTCGATGATAAATCTCGGCAGCTCTACAAAGACAAGAATGAGGTATTACGCTCTGCATTTCGAATCAATTATGTTGAATTATCAGAAAACCTAGGAAGAGCTAAGATTCGCAATTGGTTGGCCAAGTCAGCAAGTTTCGACCATTTTCTGTTTCTAGATGGTGATAGCAAATTAATCAATAAGTCATTCATCAAAAACTATGTAGAACACCTACCTACAAATAAAATAATAGTAGGAGGCAGAATATATAAACCTAAGCAACCCAGGAATATCAAGAAGATATTACATTGGAAATATGGTACTCTTAGAGAATCCCTACCTGCTCAAAAACGACAAAAGGCAGGATTTATCCACTTTCACAGTAATAACTTCATCATTCCTGCGGAGATATTTAACAAGCATAAGTTTGATACTGAGATCAATGGATATGGCTATGAAGATCTAGTGTTCGCCCAAGAGCTAGAAATCGCTGGCTATGAAATTACACATATAGACAATCCTACTCGACATAACAAGATAGAGAATGTAGAAGCTTTTCTGTCGAAAACAACTGAAGGAATAAATAATCTGTATCAACTTTATATCACCGGACGATTAAAAACTACGCGACTTATCAAGGCGTACGAAATGCTCAAGAAGTATAAATTACTTGGAATCACATCAAAGCATCTACGAAAGAAATATCCTAGTTATGAAAGTAACCTAAGATCGGCCGAACCATCTATTCGTCAATTCAATTTATGGAAGTTATATCAGTTTATACAATTGATGAAAAATTAGTCTTTTCTGAAAATAAGAATTGGTTAACTTTGTCTTAAAATAATAGAACACCAATTCATGCAACACGTATACTTAGATCACGCCTCTACTACGCCATTGATAGAGCCCGTTATTCAAGAAATGAATACCGTTATGAGGGAGCACTTCGGTAACGCTTCTAGCATACATCATCATGGCCGTCAAGCAAAGATGTTAGTCGAGAATGCTCGAAAGACTATTGCTAAAGCTTTGGGCGCATCAATTGGTGAAATATTCTTTTGTTCCTCGGCAACAGAGGCGCATAACATGATACTCACCAATAGCATCAAAGATCTAGGAGTACAACGAATTATATCTTCTCCAATTGAGCATCATTGTATTATACATACCTTGGACCACTTAGCTAGCATAACGGACGTTGAGATCGTCTATCTGGATGTTGATAAACTTGGATCAGTAGATCTAGATCAATTGGAAGGTTTATTGACTCAGGACAAAAAAAAGACATTAGTCTCTTTAATGTACGTCAACAATGAGATAGGTAACATAATAGACATATCACGAGTATCTGAAATATGCACTACGAATAGTGCTTTGTTTCATTGCGATACCGTGCAAGGAATAGGCAAACTCCCACTTAATGTAAATGATGCACCAATGGCATTTTTAGCTGGATCCGCTCATAAATTCAACGGTCCCAAAGGGGTAGGCTTTTTTTATATGAATGGTGACAATATCATCAGTCCAATGATGTATGGCGGTGCTCAAGAAAGGAATATGCGCGCAGGCACCGAAAACATAATCGGTATCACTGGAATGGCAGTAGCTCTTGAAAAAGCTATTGAGCAAAAAGAAGAGAGAGCAGATCATATTAAAAAGCTAAATCGACATATGCGAACTCGACTCGACGAACTAGATGAGATAATTATCAATGGCACAAATCAAATTGATAACATATTAAGCGTTTCTTTTCCTGCTACCGAGAGAGTAGATATGCTAATGTTAAATTTAGATATTTCTCGTATTAGTGCTTCATCAGGTAGTGCCTGTAGCTCAGGAATAGAACATGATTCCCATGTACTACAGCATATTGGACATTCTAAGGAGCGCAAGACAATTCGATTTAGTTTTTCACATTTCAATACTATCGAAGAGATAGATTATGTTATTGAAAAACTTAAAAAATTTACCCCTATAAAAGAAGCATATAATAATTGATAGATCATACGCCATACATGCAGCGAGCTATCGTGCTGGCCAAACTAGGAACCAAAGCCGTCAGGTCTAATCCAAAGGTTGGGTCAATATTGGTTCACAAAAATCGCATTATTGGTGAAGGTTACCATAAGAAATATGGAGATGCGCATGCTGAAGTAAATTGTATTGAATCTGTAAGAAAAAAAGATCAACATCTGATTGCCCAATCACGTATTTACATAACGCTAGAGCCTTGTTACCATCGTGGCAAAACACCACCTTGTGTTGATCTTATTATCAAAAATAATATTAAAGAAGTGATCATCGGAATCACCGATCCCAATCCAAAAGTAAGTGGTCAAAGTATCGCTAAATTGAGATTTACAGGTATATCGGTAGTTGAAGGAATTTGCAAAGAAGAATGCCACAATTTAATTCGTCCTTTTATAAAGTTAATGAATCAAAACTCGCCATGGGTTCATCTCAAATTTGCAAAATCGAAATTTAATTATATGGCTGCCAAAGAGGGTCAAGTATGGCTATCTACTCCGCAGAGCAAATTGTATGTACATACACTTCGCAGCGATGTAGATGCAATTATGATAGGCACTAATACGGCCAAGATAGACGACCCTTCTCTCACCACTCGCATAGTAGATGGAGATCATCCTATAAGAATTGTACTCGATAGAAAAGGAGAATTATCTAGTGATCTTAATATCTTGAGTGACGGATATCCAACTATCTACGTTACAAGTAGAGAAAGGACACTGCCATCATTTGTGAAGTTATTGATTCATGATTTTGATCATGAGAATCAATTAGAAAAATTATTGCCAAAATTGTTCAAACTGAAAATTTTCTCTATCATCGTTGAGGGAGGTTCCACATTATTAAAGTCATTTAGCAATTTCAATCTTTGGGACGAAGTAACTGTCATAGATACTCAACATGAATTAAACAGTGGTATGAAAGCACCAAATTTAAATGGAATATTAGTCAAGAGAACTTATTGTGATTCTAATGTGATTAGTAATTTTATAAAAAATAACTAAACCACCAAATCAATCTCCTTGAAAAATGAAAGATGAGACAATCATAAGAATTATACTATTATAACAAACATAAAGCAAACTCTTTAGGGCTCAATAATCCACTCTAAATTTCATTTGAGAGATTCATTTATAAATTAAGCTTACAATAATAGACAATAACTATCTTCGCTCTGCATTAGACACTTACTTATGTTAAAAGCCAATATAAACGATCAATCTCTAGACTATACTCAAGAGCAGATCGATCAACTAGATATGATATATGATGCTAATGGCAACCAATATCATATACTCAAAGATGGAAAGAGCTATAAAGCTCAACTTTCATACAACAATAACAATCCAAAAGAAATTACGATCCTACTTAATGGTACAGAACATACTGTAACTATCAAGGATACCGTAGATCAAATGGTGGATAAAATGGGACTTTCTGTAGTTGAAGATGCTACCGCAGGAGACATATTGGCGCCAATGCCAGGATTAATCCTAGATATCATGGTCTCCGCTGGAGATTTTATATCTAAGGGAGATTCATTATTAATACTTGAAGCTATGAAGATGGAAAACGTCATCAAAGCAGAAGCCGATGGTATAGTGAAGTCTGTATGTCTAGCCAAAGGTGATTCGGTAGAAAAATATCAACTCATCATAGAAATAGAAGCAGATGCATAAGATACTAGTAGCGAATAGAGGTGAGATAGCCCTAAGGGTGATGCGTACTGCCAGAGCAATGGGAATAGGTACTGTAGCAGTATACTCAGAAGCAGATAGACATGCACCACATGTCAAATATGCAGATGAGGCGGTCTTATTAGGACCAGCACCTTCATCTGAATCTTACTTAGTCATGGATAAAGTGATCGCCGCCGCCAAATCAACAGGAGCGGATGGCATACATCCAGGATATGGATTTTTGAGTGAAAATTCAGAATTTGCAAATAAAATTGCGGCGGAAGGAATCATATTTATAGGCCCAGGTCAAAAAGCGATAGAGACAATGGGGAGTAAGCTAGCTGCCAAAGAGGCAGTAAGAGCATACGATATACCAATGGTACCTGGAATCGATGAAGCAATTACAGACCCAAAGAAAGCCATAATGATCGCGAAAGAAATAGGATTCCCTATACTCATCAAAGCTTCTGCTGGTGGTGGAGGAAAAGGAATGCGTGTAGTAGAATCGGAAGAAGTACTAGAGGAGCAAATGAATCGCGCCATTAGTGAGGCTTTGTCTGCTTTTGGTGATGGATCAGTTTTTATAGAAAAATACATCAGTTCTCCAAGACATATAGAAATACAAGTACTAGCAGATAGTCATGGTAATGTGGTTCACTTATTCGAAAGAGAGTGCAGCATCCAACGTAGACATCAAAAAGTAGTAGAAGAAGCACCATCAGCTGTATTGACTCCTGAGCTTCGTGAGCGTATGGGAGAGGCAGCTATTAAAGTTGCCAAGTCTTGCAATTATGAAGGTGCTGGAACTGTAGAGTTTCTACTTGATAGCCTTAATAACTTTTATTTCTTGGAAATGAATACTCGTTTGCAAGTTGAGCATCCTGTAACAGAGTGTATCACAGGTGTAGATTTAGTAGCTGAACAAATCAAAGTAGCTAGAGGTGAAAAACTATCTTTCACTCAAGATGATCTCAAGATCAAAGGTCATGCGGTAGAGCTCCGAATCTATGCCGAAGATCCACTTAATGACTTCCTTCCAAGTATGGGAATATTAGAAACTTACATAAGACCAACAGGAGAAGGTGTAAGACTAGATGATGGATATGAGCAAGGAATGGAGATTCCTATCTATTATGATCCGATGATCGCCAAACTGATCACATACGCTGATACACGGACTGCCGCCATACAGAAAATGAAGCTAGCGATTGCTGATTACAAAATAGTAGGATTAGAAACTACCCTACCATTTGGGAAATTTGTGATGGAGAATGAACAGTTCATATCTGGAGATATAGATACTCACTTCGTAAAGAAATACTACTCTCCAGAAGCATTATTAAAAGGTCAAAATGCTGAAAAATCTCTTGCCGCTGAGATTGCAATCAAATATTATCAAGAGCAAAAAAATAAGTTATCTGTAACTGCTAATGAAAGTGATGAATGGCTAAAAAGGCGGACGTGAAAGAATGAAAAATTAATTGATTATTGATTGAGTGATTATTGATTCAAATACAATGGAAGATAAAAAAAAACAACTCCAAGACAAGATCGATGCTGCCAAATTGGGCGGTGGCCAACGTCGTATAGATAGCCAACATGGCAAGGGCAAACTTACCGCTAGAGAGCGTATTAATCTACTTTTTGACGAAGGATCGTTTGAAGAGATTGGTATTCTTGTGACTCATAGAACTAAGGACTTTGGTATGGAAGATCAAATCTTCTATGGTGATGGAGTAGTCACTGGATACGGTACCGTCAATGGCAGAACAATATATGCATTTGCACAAGATTTCACAGTTTTTGGTGGATCACTATCCGAGACACACTCTGAGAAGATAGTAAAAATTATGGATCTCGCCATGAAGACTGGAGCACCGCTGATTGGACTTAATGACAGTGGTGGTGCACGTATCCAAGAGGGTGTAAGATCTCTAGGTGGTTATGCAGATATCTTTTATAAAAATGTAATGGCCTCAGGAGTCATCCCTCAGATTTCAGCGATCATGGGGCCTTGTGCAGGTGGAGCAGTGTACTCACCAGCGATGACAGACTTTACCATTATGGTAGAGAATACAAGCTATATGTTTGTCACTGGTCCTAGCGTAGTCAAAACAGTTACCAACGAAGAAGTTACTTCTGAAGAACTCGGTGGTGCAAGTACACACTCAACAAAGTCAGGTGTCACACACTTAACTGCATCGAATGACTTGGACTGCATCATGCAACTCAAACAATTACTCAGTTACCTACCACAAAATTGTGAAGAGAAACCAACAAAACTAAAATACGAGATCGGAGATGAATATAGAGACGAACTAGAAAGTATAATACCCGCAAGTGCTAATCAACCCTATGATATCAAAGAAGTAATTTCTGGTATTACGGATAAAGAAAGTTTCTACGAGATCCATAAAAACTATGCAGATAATATCGTAGTGGGATTTGCTAGATTAGGTGGCCGAAGTATAGGCATAGTAGCCAATCAACCCATGAGTCTCGCAGGATGTCTAGACGTCGAGAGTAGTAAGAAAGCAGCAAGATTTACTAGGTTCTGTGACTGTTTTAATATTCCACTACTTGTACTTGTGGACGTGCCAGGATTTTTGCCAGGAACTGATCAGGAATGGAATGCGATCATTACAAATGGAGCAAAACTTCTCTACGCTCTCAGTGAAGCGACTGTACCACGTATATCTGTCATCACTCGAAAAGCATACGGTGGAGCATATGATGTTATGAATTCTAAGCATATCGGAGCAGATTTCAACTTTGCTTGGCCAGGGGCTGAAATTGCTGTAATGGGTGCCAAAGGAGCAAGTGAGATAATCTTCCGTAATGAAATAAAAACATCAAATGATCCAGCCGCTACACTAGCCGCTAAAGAAAAAGAATATTCCGACTTATTTGCCAATCCATACAGCGCTGCTCAAAGAGGATTTGTTGATGAAGTAATCCAACCAAGAGAAACAAGACGTAAGCTGATTAAGGCATTTGCTTTGCTTGAGAATAAGGTAGCTACTTTGCCTAAGAAAAAGCATGGGAATATACCGCTATAGAGGTTTAGAAAGATTGGACAAGAATGGGAGAGATCCTCACTTTGCGCGGATGCAATGAGGGCATAATGCTATGACAAATATTCAACAAGCCACAAGCGAAAATATAGAAGATATCACTGCTCTTTTTGATGAGTACAAAGTCTTCTACAAACCCAAATATGATATAAATTCTGCTGCTGCATTAATACCTGAGCGAATCACTAAAAGTGATTCTGTTATTTTCTTAGCCTAAATAGATATTCAAGTTGTGGGATTCACCCAAATATATCCAATGTTCTTATCTGTGAGTATGCAGAAACTATATGTGCTAAAAGACATCTATGTTGACCCTACTCATAAAGGTAAAGGCATCGATAAAATTCTACTAAATAGAGGAAAAGAATATACTGTAGAACATCATGGAAAGAGTCTCATTCTCGAAAACGAAATCAACAATACCGGAAAACATCTCTACGAAAGATTAGGTAAGCTAAAAGATTTACAGTATCTCAATTATGGTTGTTTATCAGAAATCAAATAAACTTATTTCCTAAAATAGGAATTACAATATAAACTTATTCCTAATTTGTCCTTTATTTTGTAATTACATTTGCGATCAAATCAAATCTAGTATAAAAATTAAACCTAATGTTGTCTATTGAAAAATTCAATAAATCAATCGCATAATTACGAAAAGTAAAATCTTTTATAATTCTAGATAAAAGTTGAATGAAATTAATAATTTTTAAAAATAAAAATGAAGACATTAATCAACATTACTCTACTATCATTCGCAATGCTATTTATGAGTATGTTAAATGCTCAAGATACGGTCAAAAAGAAAAATGGTGAAGTATTAAAAGTAGTAGTTAAAGAAATTAACGATAGTCAAATCAAATACTATCACTTTGACGATCCTAACCAAGTACTTTTTACTTTAGATAGAATGACAATTACTGAAATTAAATTTGCTTACGGTAAAGAATACAAGGAAGAAGAATCGATAATGACGGACGATTACTTCACCGAAGATCAAAATATGGTACTCTCGTTGAGTATGTCTAGTATGCTGTTTGACGCAATTATTATATCCTTTGATAAGGCTATCGATCCTAAATCTGGATTTCAAATCACAGGTAAACTTTTAGGAATCGGGTTTGGGCCAAGTTTTGAAAATTGGTATAATAGATCTGGCTTTGACCTAGAAGTAGGTTACAAACTCAAATTTAGTGGTTTGAAGAAAAAGAAATGGGAATATCGTCCAAATCATTTATTGAGTGGTCGATATATAATGCCTTCTGTGGGATTCACCACATACAGTGAAGATAGATCGTCTAGCCAAATAAAAAAGAACCTAATTCATTTAGGTCTAAAATTTGGTAATTTAAAAATTATTCAGAAATTAATTATAGTTGACTACTACACTGGATTTGCTTACTTCGGCGGTAGTAAGAAAAGAACATTAAACAGTTATGGTTCTGATGTTGACTTCGAATATAATGACATCAATGCCGGAGATCTGTTAGGAAGCGGTAATTTTGCTGTCACCTTTGGGTTTAAAGTTGGACTTGCATTTGGTCAATATGGGGAACAAAAAGAAAAGTTGAAAAGAAGAAAATAAGATTGCAATAAATATGAATAGTTAGATGGACATGCCAATTAGGCTTGTCCATTTTTTATACCCAATTTCACCGAGTACCTCCTCTTACGGCACCTAATCTTTTTTTTATAGAAAGATTAATCTATCACAATCTACAGCTGTAGCTTTGGATACTTGACCAGACCATTATTTAGTGACTATAATTCTGTATTTGTTGCCATATTAATTTAGAATATTTATGAGGTCACTCTCAGTATTTCTTAAAAATACCATGATTATGACAAAGTTTTTATGGAACGCAGATTCCATTTTCAGTTCTATAACTTCTATAACTTATAAATCATCCGACATAAGTTTAGCATAAGGATTTGATTTAAATTCTGAGCCACTTACTAATGCGGTAAGAATAGATTGTCCTGATGTATCTAGTACTGAATCTCTAGTATCTAGAGTTCCATCTCCAAATCAAGCTTTACTTGTAATATTGGCTTTGTCACAATCTTATTCTGCGTGTAATGCTTTACACTTGTATTGCCATTCTTTGAGTTTTACTCCGAAACTATCCAAACCTGTATTTCGTTTCTTCACTTCGATACGAGGCCATCAAATTCAGCAGATCTATCACCATTACTTATGGCAGCAGCACCTATACAAGCCGTATTAAAACTAACAGTGCAATTAGTGTGACAATCTTAATTAATTGGTTGGTTTGATTAAGAATAATAAAGTATTAATTATTTGACTTAAACTACCATAACTAGTCATTTATAAATATCAAATCTATACAAATAGCCATTTTGTAATAATTGGAACGATTAAATTAGATAAAACTTATATTAAATGTAGAACACAAATTATTATTTGTGAAGATTAATCAATTACAATAAAGCTTTACAATTTACTGCCAATCAATCGTATTTATAACCTGCAGTCCTATATCTCAAATCGTGTCGATAATACACTATGTGCATAATCATTGAGTTGGCCAATTTATATTTGATTAATGGTAGCAAAACACAGAATTATAGGCTTCCACACTTATCTTTGTTATCGATTAGAAGACATAAATCGTACACTTTTACTAGCATTATGAACAAGAAAATAGTTACTCTAGACGAATTTATCATCAGAAGACAAAAAGAGCATGATGATGCTACTGGCTCTCTCTCAAGATTACTAAGGGATATAGGTATCGCATCTAAAATTATCAATCGCGAAGTAAATAAAGCTGGTCTTGTGAATATACTCGGAGTAGAAGGATCAGAAAATTCTACTGGTGATATGGTGCAAAAGCTGGACATATTTGCCAATGAGAAAATCATAGAATTTCTAAGCATGAGTGGAGAATGTGCGGCCATTGTATCAGAAGAGAATGAAGACATCGTCAAGCTCCCAGCTGTAAATGGAAAGAAGGCAAATTATGTGCTAGTAATGGATCCTCTAGATGGATCATCTAATATAGATGTAAACGTAAGTGTAGGTACTATTTTCGGTATCTATAAGCGTAAATCTGAATTCGATAGGGAAATAGAAATAGAAGACTGTATTCAGGCTGGATTAGAACTAGTAGCATCAGGATATGTATTATACGGCACTTCGACTATACTAGTCTATACAACTGGTCATGGTGTCAATGGATTTACTTTAGATCCTAGCATCGGTGAATTCTGTTTGTCACATTCCGATATGAAGATTCCTGCTTCTGGTAACTATTATTCAGTAAATCAAGGGTACTATCTCAAATTCGATTTGGAAATGCGTAGATATATAGATCACTGCTCTGATCTTAATTTAAGATTGCGATATATTGGAAGTATGGTATCTGATATCCATAGGATATTATTCCAAGGTGGAATATTCTTGTATCCAAATACACGTAAATACCCACATGGTAAACTTAGACTTCTATATGAGTGTAATCCTATGGCGATGATCGTAGAGCAGGCTGGAGGTAAAGCTATAACATGTGGTCTTGAACGTATACTTGCTGTGCCAGTAAGCAACATACATCAGAAAGTGACTATAGCAATTGGATCACCAGATATGGTCGATGAGATGAAAAAATTTGTAGAAAGATATAGTGCGGTAAACGCTTAATTTTACAGACTATTCATTACATCTTATTCTTCCCTACCTTGATTTGGCTTTAATACTACATTGTATTGATATTTCTTACCTTCAAACGCTAAGGATAGAATATTATCATTCATTATTTTAGACACAAGATCTTTGTTGATTTTAATATCGATTTGGTTCTCATTTGCTTTATTTTGAGATACGAATACGAATTCAGTCTGGTCCGAAAAATAAATTGTCACTTGGGTACCTGACAATATATCACAACTCATTGCAGGCTTAAGAATATGTCTATTTTTTGATCCTCTTCGTTGAAGGCCGCCATCAAATATCATCTTTCCATTATTATCTACTATAGAAGTTTTGTGTTAATTTCATATAGGTCATGTACCCTATTGTATGATTTGATGTTATATGTATTAATTGATTACAGTTAATGTCTTCAGAAAAAGTAGGTGTTGAAAAATTAAGCGGTATTTAGAGTAGAAAAAGTATGTTCATAATTAGAATCTGTTTAATTATAAATTAAATCAAAATTTTGTACCACTGGGATTTGTGCAATATTTTTTAGAAATGGAATAAATACAGTAAACAGACAGAAATACTATCGTTGAAAACAAGTAACTTTGACCCAATCCAAAAAACAAAATGTGAAATCACTTAAGATCATTTACATATTTATTTTAAGCATTGCAACAATACTGGGATGTAGACAAAATGCGTTAAATAATAAAACAGAATTTTTTTCCATCAAAGGTGAAACGATGGGAACCTATTACAGCATCAAGTATTCTGATGATCACAAGAGAAATCTAAAGCCACAAATCGATAGTATTCTTTTTGATATCAATCAATCACTTTCTACCTATATTCCAGATTCATACATATCGAGAATTAATTCTGCTCCGGATATAATAGTAAATATGTCTGCAGATCAACATTTCATCAACAATTATACTGTCGCCAAAAAAGTATTTGAAAATACTAATGGACTATACGATCCTACAGTAGGAGCTATGACCAACTACTACGGATTTGGGAAAGATAGAAGAGTAATGCGAGAGAATATCCCCAGTAACACCCTGGACAGTCTCAATACTCTTGTAGGTATGAATAGGTTCCATCTTCAAACTTTAGCCAATGCGAGTCAAATATCGAAAGCACATGTAAATATGCAAATAGACTTTTCATCCATCGCTAAAGGATACGCAGTCGATGAGATAAGTAATTATCTACTTAGCAATGGCTGTAACAACCATCTAGTAGATATCGGTGGCGATGGTCTAGCCAAAGGACTTAGTCCCTCAAATAAAGATTGGACCATAGGCATTAATAATCCTGTTGAGAACAGCTCTATCAATGAATTTGCTTTGGTCATATCAATATCTGACAAAGGTCTAGCAACCTCAGGCAACTACCGCAATTTCTATATAGCTGGAGAAAAAAAATACGGGCATACTATCAATCCAAAATCCGGACTTCCAGAGATCACTACCCTACTTAGCACTTCAGTCATCGCTGACAATTGTATGATTTCAGACGCCTATGCTACCGCTTGTATGGTCATGGGATTAGCGCAGAGTCAAGATCTCATCGCCAAACTTCCCGGCGTAGAAGCTTGTTGGATTCATGATGCGGATCAAGATGGCGAGTTGGATATGACTATGAGTGATGGGTTTGAAGTATTTCTTGCAACTCAACATTGATTAAATAATCAAACCAAAATACGACTACTTTTTTTCGACTTTTGTACCTGAATAGCTTTATTGATTTGGACGAGCTCGTCTACTCCAACTTGGATATTATCTAATTTATCTTTTCTAACAGTTAATCTGGAAGAAGATTGAACCTTCTCCAATCATTCCCATACACATTACTATCTTTATGAATCTAAAGCAAACATGAAAAGCTAAATATTTGTACATACATCTATATAGTTTGTTTCATACTCCTTCACGATTGATCTGAGATAGTAAACACATATAAAACGACATCTACATATGCAGGACATAAAATTCAATTTAGATAGAGACTTAGTATTCTTTGATATAGAGTCTACTGGACTCAATGTGATGAAAGATAGAATAGTACAGATCGCTCTAATCAAATATCCGAAAGGAGGTGAAGAACCAATAGAAAAGGAAATGCTCGTTAATCCCGGTATTCCCATCTCTGAAGAATCTATAGCAATCCATGGCATTACTCCAGATAAAGTATCAAACAAGCCGACATTCATCCAAGTGGCACACGAGATCAATGACTTTATCGGTGATGCTGATTTAAGCGGATATAACTCTGATCGATTTGATATACCCATGCTCATGGAAGAGATGGCTAGAGCTGGAATCGACTTTGATGTAGACAATCGCAGAGCTATAGACGTACAGAAGATATTTTACAAGATGGAGCCGCGGACATTGGTAGCTGCGCTCAAGCACTTCTGCGGTAAGAAGTTAGAAGACGCTCATGATGCTTTAGCAGATGTAAGAGCTACTGTCGATGTACTTAAGGGTCAGTTGATTATGTATCAGGAGACTGACTATGAAGACAGCGATGGTTATACCACTATACGTCCAATCAAAAATGATATGGCTGCTATTGCAAAATTTATTGGGGATACGCGCACAGTTGACGCTACGCAACGTTTTAAGTATAATCATCAAGGAGAAATCGTCTTTAATTTTGGTAAATATGTAGGTCAGCCAGCTGCTGAATTATTATACAAAGACAGACATTATCTCAATTGGATACTAGAGAAAGACTTTTCTACACAAGTAAAAAAAATCGTTAAAAAAATCGTCAGAGAATATGCCGATAAGCAGAAACAGCAAAAATCTTAATATAGTCTTCGGATTATTAGTAATAATGCTAAGTCTCAGCTCATGCTATGAAAATGTAGAAGGCTGCCTAGATCCTAACTCATCTAATTATAATGTAGCGTCAGATGTAGATTGTGAAGACTGCTGTACATATCCCACCCTGTCTCTATTAGTGGCCTATGTTTTGGGAGAAACTAGCTATAATAGAATGGATACTCTGACCAATGATATTGGAATAGAATTCGTCATCGAGGATGCCCAATTCTACTTTAGCGAAATAGTCTTAAGCGATGGCACAGAAGATTATCGTATCGATGAGACATTTGAGTATAGTGATATCAATGGAACTGATCGAATAGCCATAGACGATATCGCGCTTGTAACACCCAATGTATTTAGGTATCCATTGGGTACCTTTACGCAGTCCAATGATTATACGAGATTGATGATAAACCTTGGCGTACCTGAGATAATCGATAAAGCACAATCTATTACTGTGACGAGTGACCATCCATTGGTTCAATCTGGAGACAGCCTATTCATCGTGGATCAAAATCAATACGTCAACAGCTGGATATTACTGAGGCAAGTCGGTATCCATGATATCGCAGACACATTGCAGATCACTGGAACAGATTTCACTTATGTGTTTGATGATATACTCATTAGCCAAGCACGTGGATCCTCTCTCGATGTCAATATTAAGATTAATTATGAACAGCTGATTCTTGGTATAGATTATAATACTATGAACAAGTCGGAAGTCATTGCTACTATTGGGAATAATCTGACCGATGCAGTTTTACCTAATTTCTAGTTAATTTAGGAATTGATTTGTCTTGTTAGATTTTTAAAAATTTTATAAATCTTAAATAGTGTAAGAATTAAAACCAACCGTATAACTTTATTGTTATAATTTTTATCTATATCTAAGCTTACATGAACAGACTCATTGGAAATATCATTTTAGTCATTTTACTAGCTATATTCATAGTAAGCTGTGATGGTGATCAGATTATGTCATCAAGAGATCTCGAAAATATTCCTTTTAATCCTGAGCCTTATGTAGTTGATGTTCCAGATGGTTTCCCCATACTAGAGATTCCTGAGGATAACCCTATGACTTTAGAAGGTGTAGAATTAGGTAGAAGGTTATTCTATGATCCTATACTTTCTGCAGATAGTACAGTTTCTTGCGCTTCTTGCCATTTTCCAGAGCTAGCATTTACTGATGGACTTAGAAGAAGTATTGGTATCAGCGGGCAGCAAACAAGCAGGAACTCTATGAGTTTGGTTAATGTCGGATTCTATTACAGTGGATTATTTTGGGATGGCAGAGTACAAACCTTGGAAGAGCAATCTCTCCACCCTATCGAAGATCCTATAGAACAGGGTAATGATTTAGATGCGCTTATTGAAAAGCTAAAAGTACATGAAGACTATGCTGCGCGATTCAGAATGGCATTTGGAATAGTTGACAGAAGCCAAATCAATAGAAAACTCATCGGTAAAGCTATAGCACAATGGGAACGAATCATTGTCTCTGGAAATAGCAGGTACGATCAATATAAAAGAGGAGAAATCAGCTTAACAGATGAAGAAGATTTAGGCCATAGTATGTTTTTTGATTTTGATGATGGATTCAAAGATGCCGAATGCAACCATTGTCATAATGTACCTTTGTTTACAGCTAACAGCTACCATAATAATGGTCTCGATAGTGTAGGAAATGACTATACCTTATTCAAAGATATCGGCCTTGGAATCAACGGTATTGAGAATGATACGGGTAGATTTCGAACCCCTACTCTTCGTAATATAGCACTGACTGCACCGTATATGCATGACGGTCGATTTATGTCATTGGATGATGTATTAAATCACTACAACTCTGGTATCCAGCCTGCTAGAAACAAAGATCCATTAGTAGCCAACTTAGAGATATCTCAAGAAAGCAGAGATGCTCTATTAGCTTTTATGGAAGCTCTTACTGATACTTCTTACTTAAAAATTCCACAGGTTTCCAGTCCTTTTTAACTATGTAATTGCGGTGTATTATTCCGTTTACATCACTTGAATAACCTCTGCACGATACATTATTTCGATTAATAATACTATTGACATTTTTCGGTGTATTGGTTCCACAAATCATGTTTTTTAGTCGTTATGCCTTAGAATTTATTAAGCTAACAATATCTTAACATATCGATATATTTATTATATCTTGTTTGTAATTCTTAATTAAGGAATTTGAAAATTGTAAAGTAATTTGGCAACTTGTCACTTTTCAACGCCTATTGTTAAAACTAATCAATAACCAAATAATTGTAAAAAGTATGAAAACAAAATTTACATTTTTATTTGCTTTGATGCTATGTTTTGCTGCTACTATGCAAGCTCAATTCACTGCACAAGGTAAAATAATAGAAGCATCTGGAGAGCCGCTCATCGGTGTCTCAGTGCTCGTAAAAGGTACTACTCTAGGTACCATTACAGACATAGATGGCATGTATTCGATCATGGTAAACTCGTCCGAAGCGGAGCTTGAGTTTTCCTACTTGGGTTACAAGTCGTCCACAATAATAGTATCCGCTGATTCTCCAGGTGGAGACATAACATTAGCAGAATCTACAAATCAATTAGATGAAATCGTGGTAACAGGTCTTGCCACCAATGTAAAGAGATCTAATCTCGCAAACGCTGTCGCATCTATTGGGGCATCAGAGATATCTGGTGTGACATCACAACCAACTATGGAAGGTGCACTATACGGTAAAATCAAAGGTGCAGATATCAGATCTAACTCTGGAGCTCCAGGTGGAGGTATGTCTGTCAAGCTTAGAGGGGTAACTTCTATATTCGGTAGTCAACAGCCATTGTACATAGTTGATGGTGTTTTTATGGACAACTCAACTATTTCACTTGGTACCAATGTAGTATCTGCCGCTGCTGGTGGTGGTAATACTGCTTCTAATCAAGATGATGCATCTAACAGAATCGCCGATCTTGTCACAGAAGATATTGAATCTATCGAAGTACTAAAAGGTGCATCTGCATCTGGGATCTATGGATCTAGAGCCGCTGCTGGTGTGGTAATCATCACGACTAAGAAAGGTAAAGCAGGTAAGAATGAAGTGAAACTATCACAAACATTTGGACTTTTGTCAGCAACTAGATTACTCGGACAGAGAAACTACTCACCTGAGGCAGTAGATGCTCTTGGTGGTACTGCAGCACTTGCTGCTAATGGCCTTACTGACTACGAGAATGAGTTATATGGTAATACTGGACTACTCTCCACTACCCAGCTTAGCTTCTCAGGAGGAAATGATCAGACGACATACTATGTTAGTGGTGTGTACAAGGATGAAGAAGGTATTGTAGAAAATACTGGATATACAAAAGGATCATTCCGTGCGAATATAGGACATCAACTTACTGATAGAATTAAACTAGATGTAAGTAGTAATTATATCAATGCTCAATCAGGCAGAGGATTCTTTAATAATGGTAACACTAACACTACAGTAGGATATGCTCAAGCATTTACTTATCCATGGGAGAATCTTTTTCCAGACGCTAACGATGTTTACCCAGCAGGTGGAGCAGGATCTAACATTTTGGAAACTACAGCTAAAGTGACTAATGATGAAAATGTAAACAGATTTATTAATAGTGTAAACGCAACTGCCCAACTCTTTACTAGAGATAATCAAAGTCTTAAATTAGTAGGTACAGTAGCAAGAGATCAATACAATCTAGAAACGCAGGCTATCTTTCCAAGGTCACTGACGTTCTTTAGTGCTGACGGATCACTTGGTGGAGCATCTATCTTAGGTAATACTAGAAGTACGATTAATAGATTAGCTGGATTTTTAGTACATGATTATTATACTGATAGTGGAATGAACTTCACTACACAAGTTGGTATGACTGGAGAAGATTTTGATAGAAATACTATTATCACTACAGCTACCGATCTTAACGGTGTAGAGACTAGTATCTCACAAGCTGCTAACCAAGCCTCTTTCCAAAATCAAATAATCCAAAAAGATAGAGGATTCTTTGTACAAGAAGAGGTTAACTTCAATGACAAAGTATTTGCAACAATAGGACTTAGAGGTGATAGATCTACTAACAATGGTGATGCTAGCAAAATGTATTATTATCCAAAAGCTAACATAGCTGTAAATCTTCACGAGTTCGGATTCTGGAATGTAGATAGTCAGATTAACCAATTTAAGTTAAGAGCTGCATACGGAGAAGCTGGTACATTCGCTAATTTCAATGACAGGTTTAATTTACTTAACGGTACCGTAATTGGAGGTTCATCAGGACTAACATCCTCTACACTTAGAGGTAATAGCTCAGTAGGACCAGAGAGACAAAAGGAATTAGAAATAGGAACTGACATAGCTCTGCTTGATAACAAAGTAAGTATAGAGATTACTTATTACAACAAAAACGTAGATGATGTATTGCTACGAGCTCAAATTCCGACCTCTACAGGATTTACAAGTGAAGTAGTGAATGCTGCTGAGCTTAACAATAAGGGGTTAGAGATATCTTTGGGACTTAGACCAATAGAAAACGAAAACCTAACTTGGACGACTAATTTCAACTGGTGGAAAAACACGTCAGAAGTAACTAAGCTTGATATAGATCCGTTCAACCTTGGCGGCTTCGCTGCTTCTCTTGGTCAGTACAGAATCCAAGAGGGAAGTAGTGCTACTCAAATAGTAGGTACAATTAATCCAGACAATTGTGATAATTGTGATCCTGATGGTGATGGATTTGCTGTATATGGTGATGCTGAAGCTGATTTTAACTTAGGTTGGATCAATAATGTGAAATTTGGCAACTTTGATATGGCTATGGTATGGCATTGGAAAAAAGGAGGTGATGGAGTAAATCTATCTACACTTCTCTATGATCTTGCTGGTACTACATGGGATTATGATGATAAGACATTAGACCCATCAGGTGAGCTTGGCAACGGTGACTACAGAACTACTCAATGGTTTGCTGGTAATGCAGGACCATGGATCGAAGATGCATCATACATCCGTATGAGAGAGATTGGTTTATACTATAATATCTCTAAAGAAAACGTTAAAGATCTTGCTGACCTAAGAATTGGTGTATCAGCGAGAAACTTAATTAACATCTTCGATTACAACAGTTATGATCCTGAGGTATCTAACTTTGGTGGCAACGTACTAGCTAATAGTATCGAGGTAACTCCTTATCCAGCTAGTAAGCGTATCAACTTCCACATCACTGCAACATTCTAATAACACCACTTAAAAGAAAATAATAATGAAAAATATATTTAATAAACTATTGATATTATTCCTCGTAGTAGGAATGGCATCATGCTCACTCGACGAAGTAGCCAACCCTAACGGTCCTACTCAAGAGAGCTATGCAACTGATGCAACTTCAGCTCAGCTTCAATTATTAGCTACTGGTGTAGAAGCCGACATGCGTAATGATATGGAGTTTTACTATCAGACAGTATCTATCGTAGGTAGAGAATATTATGATCTCAATGGTACTGATCCAAGGTATACAGGAGAACTACTTGGTGCCGGAGATGGTGATGGAGTACTTGACAACAATGGATTTCTTACCACAAGATCATTTGGAGCGAGATATAAATCTGTACGTAATGCACAGAACCTTATCAATGCTGTATCTAATTCTGCAGCAGGATTAGATGATGCAGGTAAGAATGGATTTTATTCTTTCGCCAATACAGTAAAAGCTTACCAACTCTTACTTACACTTAACAGACAGTTTAATAATGGTGTGAGGCTAGATATAGAAAATCCAGACAACTTAGGACCTTTTGTTTCCTACTCAGAAGGATTAACAGGTATCGTAGCAATACTTGAAACAGCTAAAAATCAAGCAGCTGCAGCAGGTAGTGATTTCCAATTTGGTTTATCAAGTGGATTCACAGGATATGACACTCCATCAACATTTACTCAATTCATCAATGCATTGATGGCGAGAGTCCAGTTATATGCAGGCAACAATTCAGGTGCTATTTCAGCATTAGAAGGATCCTTCATAGATGCTGCAGGAGACATGAATGCTGGACCAGCTCACATATTTTCTGGATCGGGTAACGATCAACTTAATCCTATCTTCTACCCTGAGACACAAAAGTATATGGCACATCCAACATTTGTGACAGATGCAGAATCTGGTGACAATAGATTAAGCAAAGTAACTACTGTAGATGAAGCTATGATAGATGGACTATCTGGCGATCAACTTGTAAGTGTATATGCTTCTAACGATGCTCCAGTTTCCATCATCCGTAACGAAGAGCTAGTACTTATAGCAGCAGAAGCAAATATCGGTAATGACAACGGTATGGCAGCAAGCATGATCAATGCTGTAAGAACTGCTAATGCATTAGACTCTTACACAGGTGGTATGGACGATGCATCACTTACCAACGAAGTACTGACTCAACGAAGGTATTCTCTATTTGGAGAAGGCCACAGATGGATTGATATGAGAAGAGCAGGTAGATTAGGTGATCTTCCTATAGATAGAGCTGGAGATGAAGTATTTACTCAATTCCCTAGACCAGTACTGGAACCTCAATAAATTCTAAATACTATAAATATTATTGATAGGTCCACCCTGATTTTCAGAGTGGGCCTTTTTTATGTGTATAACAAGCTGAACTTTCACTGCCCATTGCAAGATTTGCTTCAAACAAACTTTTTTAGATTCAACAAATAAGCACCTAGAACATAGGCAAACCCAGTCACTATGCAATACCACTCCTCTTAACAAACTGCCAAAATCCTAAAACTCAAGAAAATTTATTTGAACAATTAATAGAAAATTAGAATAAAAAGTAAACACAAATACATACATTTAATAAAATATTTATGTTTAAATAATTATTAATCAGCTATTAGTGTAAGAAACAAAAAACATATTATAATTATTAATATGTTACAATATGTTATTTTTGTACTTGTTTAAGGCAGTTTCTCCACCTATATTTGTATTATAATTAGTAGATGAACTAATAATTACTAGTTATCTAGCCGAAAAAGATCGGCCTTTAAAATTAGATATATTCATGAGATTATAAATATTAGTTATCATTTGTCCGTCTGGGGAGACTGACATACGATAACAGTTTTGAACTCTAAATGTACCGATTGAAAAAATTTAGCACGAGTTTAGTTATGGCCTAGTCGAGGCTTTTAATAATATCGACAATTTTATTTTGGATATGTTCATGGGATTATAATTTGCAATATGGCCGCTGGGGAGCGGCCATTTTTTTTGCCTGTATTTAAAGGAAAATTGTATTCCATACAGATTATTGCTATTTTAGATCAGTCCTTGCCGCTAATGTGTTTGATGTATTAAAGAAGTAATCTAGTAATTCTTTAAATATGTTATTAATACAATACTTATTTACAGCAATAAATTGATATGAAAAGATTTGTACTTTCTGTGGTTACGTTATTGACAATTTCATTCTCGTTACAGGCACAAGATTATAGACCGATTGAGTGGGATATACTTAGATTGGGGTATGTTAGCCCATCAGCAGAAGGTATAGGCAGTGGAATTTCTTTTAGTACTGAACCTAGATTTAATATTAACAATAATATTTCTACAAGTATAAAAATGGAATTTGCATATTTTGGATTGGATCATATTTTTTCATGTGGTGATTTGGGAGCAGTAGTATCCTATGTATTGATTGGAGATTACTATTTCCTAAATGAATCAAATAAAAGAGCTTTTGCTGGATTTGGAATAGGAACATATAGTGGGATAGCCATTTCAGCATATCGTGAAGGAGCTTGTGCAAAAGGTGGCGCTATTGATAGAAGTTCAGGTGTAGTTTCAAGGTTAGGATTCAAACTTGGAATTATAAGAGTAACTGGAGAATACAATATTCTGTTAGCCGAAGAAGCAAATAATTACTTAGGAATTCACTTAGGATTCACTATCGGTGGAAGAAGGTAGAAATTTATTTCTGCAGGATACTTTCAGTGATTGAGCTTCATATCTCAACCTATTTTTATCACTTTATAAAACCAGTACAATTACTGACGTGATTTCAATAAAAACTGGACTTGGTCGTGGCCAAAAAAAAATCATCTTTTATATGATAGACTAAATAACATTCTCAATTATGGACCATACTTTTTAGAAGAAATACTCTTGAAGAGTAGTGCACTTGTCATCCACCAAACTAATTAAGTTACTTAAGTTACACAAAGCTATTTTACAAGTATTACATTTGTCTTTAATCCACGATCACAAGACCAAATTACTTTCTAATAAAAGGTCTATTCGATTGTTATCTGCTCACAATACCATCTATATAATCTATTGCTATGAATACATTGAAAAAAGATATTGAAACCAAGTATACAGCATATTTTTTTTTAGCATCGGCCTTAATGCTTTGGGTAGGTTGGGTTTTATCTCCTCATAATATCGGAGAGTATATCGTTTCTTCTGATTTTGAACCAATCGGCGAAAATATATGGTTTTGGATCTGGATGTTTAGAATTCATATCTTCGGGTGGGTTACGATGGCCATAGCTATATTTGCTTTAGTAAGTATTACAGCCCGTAAACCGAATAGAGTCATTTTGGTGCCTGGGGCTGGAATGACTATTGTGGGTACATTTACAATAGCTATTGCCATGGCTTTTTATTACAATTTTGGAGCGTGGGGAGTTGGAGAAACTAGTGGAAAATCACCTGAAGAAATTGCTCTATTCATGGAGAGCATACTATATACTAATCAATATGTCACCTGTTTTGTTAGATTTGGAAGAATCTTCTCTGGAGTCGGATTGGTTTTACTTGGGTTTGGTTTTGTAAAATGGAAGCTATTACCTTCATGGTTATCTTGGTTTACTATTCTATTAGGGCTTGTAGCCATGTCAGTCATTTTATTTATTCCAGAATACTATGAGCATTATAAGCCACTATTTCATGTAAAAGCGGTTTGGTTGATGCTTATGGGTATCGTCCTTCTTAGAAGCGGTATTAATCAAGATTCTTAATACTTCTAATTCTGAGATATTAAATAATTATTATTTGGATTTCGCTTCATTCCAGAGCTTATCCATCTGATCAAGGCTCATATCCGTTAGAGGCTTTGTTGCTTGAGCTTCAATATATTCAAATCGCTTTTTAAACTTTCGATTGACCTTCTCAAGCGCTGTTTCAGGATCTATCCCCTTGAATCTAGCATAGTTGATCAATGAAAACATGATGTCTCCAAACTCATCTTCCATTTTCTCTGGATCGACATCTACTACTTCTTTGAATTCTTGAATTTCTTCTTCTACCTTTTCCCATACTTGTCCAGCATTTTCCCATTCGAAGCCCACTTGAGCAGTCTTATCTTGCATCCGGTAAGCTTTTACCATAGCTGGTAGCGACTTGGGTACTCCAGATAGCACAGATTTCTTACCTTCATTAAGTTTGAGTTGTTCCCAATTTCTCTTCACTTCCTCTTCATCCTCCACATGTACATCGCCATAGATATGGGGATGTCTATTGATAAGCTTATCACACACCGCATTGAGCGAATCTGCGATATCAAAATCTCCAGTCTCCGAGGCTATCTTACTATAGAATACCATATGTAGCATGACATCACCGATCTCTTCCTTGATCTCTTGCATATCATTATCTAGAATGGCATCAGCAAGCTCATAGGTCTCTTCTATAGTCAAATTCCGTAGTGATTCCATCGTCTGCTTTCGATCCCAAGGACATTGCTCTCGCAGCTCATCCATGATGATCAATAATCTCTTGAAAGCATCTAATTTGTCTTGCATCTTCATAACTAAAAAGTCTAATGTATATTAGGTGAAGTAAGGCTAATAAAGCCTTATATTTGCAGCCATATAGCATGGTGCTATTCTATAAAACTTAAACCGCTAAGATATGCGAGAATTTTTGATTACCGCTGGGATAATTTTTGGAGTATTTGGAATTTCGTTCATCCTGATCAATATCAGACATATAATCACAGGTAATGAGTTTAGAGGAACCTGTTCATCCAATAATCCAATGCTCAAAGACGAGTTAGGGGATTGTAGTCTATGTGGTAAGAAAGCAGATGAAGTTTGTCAAATGCCTGAAATAGAAGCAGCTAATTAATTTACTTCTTTTCTAATATTCTTGAGCCTAGAGCGGCTAAAGCACTACCAACAATAAGGGTTAAAGATACGGTACAGATCAACACTTCTATGCTTGTTTTTATTCTAGCAACTATAGCTAAAAGTGCATTAAAATGTAGTAATAGATTCTATACCTAGAGTTTATTTTTACATTTAATTTTCACACATATAAGACAATTACAATATAAATTGATTTAAAAAGTCTTATTTAACCGTGGGATTGTACATATTTAACAAAACAAAGATATAACAATATTTTATATATGATAAAGTTTATTATGAATGTCAGGTACTTATACATTACGTTTTTCGCCATCTCTTGTATAACGCTTAACGCACAAGCTCCAATAGTAAAGTCGAGTGGTGATATATATGAAGATCTAGAGAAGCTAAAAGTACTAGGCTCCATCTTGTACGTAGCTGCCCATCCTGATGATGAAAACACAAGATTGATCTCATACTATGCTAATGAAGTAAAAGCACGCACTGCTTATCTATCTCTTACAAGAGGAGATGGAGGACAAAATCTAATTGGACCAGAGATCAAAGAGCTACTTGGTGTCATGCGTACCGAAGAACTTATGGCTGCTAGACGTATCGATGGTGGCGAGCAGATGTTCAGTAGAGCCAACGATTTTGGATATAGTAAAAACGCTGAAGAGACTCGAGAAATCTGGGAAGAAGAGAAAGTGATGTCTGATGTAGTCTGGGCCATCAGAAAATATAGACCTGATGTAATTGTCAATAGATTTGACCATACCAGCAGTGGAAAGACGCATGGTCACCACACAGCATCTGCTATTCTCAGTTACGAGGCTTTCGACTTATCCGGAGATAAAGATCAATTTTCTTATCAACTCAAGTACGTCGAGCCATGGAGTGCCCAACGTCTATTCTTTAATACTTCTTGGTGGTTCTATGGAAGTAGAGAGAAATTTGCAGAAGCTGATAAATCAGACATGGTCACGATAGATATAGGTACGTACTACCCTATCAAGGGAAAATCAAACTCAGAGATCGCAGCAATATCAAGAAGTCAGCACGTTTGCCAAGGAATGGGTAACACAGCTACAAGAGGAACGAGAGAGGAATATCTGCAACTCCTCAAAGGTGACATGCCAAAAGATCCCAATGATATATTCGCTGGAATTAATACAAGTTGGTCTCGTATAAATGCTGGACATATTGAAAAAATGATTGATAGTGTGATCGCTAATTTTAATTTTAGCAATCCATCAAAATCTGCTCAAGCTATCGCTAATATTATAAAAAATATTAAACAACTCCCTTCATCGCACTGGAGAGATATCAAATTAACGGACGCGAAAGAACTACTTATCAGTGTCACTGGCATGTATATAGAAGCAATCTCAGATCAACATACTTATACAACTAAAGAAAAAATTACTGTAAGATCAGAAATAACAAATAGATCTAATATCGAAGCTAAGGTACTGAAAGTAAGATTTAATGATTTGAAGATGGATACTCTACTTAATACCTCTCTAGCATATAATATTAGTCTTAAGTGGGATCATGATCTCAAAATACCATCAAGTGTAAATCAGACTTCACCCTATTGGCTTAAAGAAAAAGGAAGTTTAGGAATGTATCGAGTAGATGATCAAAAACTAATCGGTAATCCAAGGTCAAATAGAGCACTGAGCGCAACATACTATATCGAGATCAGTGGTGAAGAAATAGAAATTACCAAAGATATTGTCTATAGATACAATGATCCTGAAGCAGGACCAATATATAGACCACTAGAAATCGTGCCGGCTATCTCTGTTAAGCTAAAGGAAAAAGTATACGTTCTCAGTAACGAAAGACCAACTAAGCTAAGCGTATCCGTGAAAGCCTTATCCGCTAATCAATCTGGAACCGTTTCACTTCCTGTACCTAAAGGATGGAAAATAACACCAACTCAACATGACTTTTCTATAGAATATAAAGGAGCTGATCAAAACCTAGAATTTGAATTGACACCACCCGCTGGACAAAGTGAATTCACTATGAAGCCTGTGGTAAAAGCCAATGGAGAAGAGTATCGTGAAGAACTCATAAAAATTGATTACAACCACATACCATATCAATCAGTCATGATGACTGCTGAATCGAAAATGGTAAAATTAGATATCAAAACAGCAGGAAGAAAGATAGCCTATATTGAAGGATCTGGAGATGCTATACCTAAGAGTTTAGAGCAGATCGGATATGTAGTAGATATCATACCGGTACAAGAAATATCTAAAGAAAGACTTCAAGGTTACGGAGCATTAGTAATGGGTATTAGAGCGTATAACAAGTTAGATGATATTAGATTCAAACAAGATGTGTTGATGGATTACGTCAGTGACGGTGGAAACATGATCGTACAATACAATACCAACAGAAGATTAAAAGTAGATAACATCGGACCATACCCAATTAAGCTAAGTAGAGATAGAGTAACCGTGGAAGAAGCACCAATTGAAATATTAGAGCCTAACCATCCTATACTTAACTACCCGAATAAGATCACTCAACAAGATTTTGACAATTGGGTACAAGAGCGCGGATTATACTTTGCTAGTAAGTGGAGTGATGAGTACAAAGCAATATTATCCAGTAACGATCCAGGTGAGCCTGCTCGCAAAGGGGGACTACTCGTAGCGCAACATGGAGATGGAAACTTTATCTATACTGGATACAGTTGGTTCCGTCAGCTACCAGCAGGTGTACCTGGTGCATATAGAATCTTTGCTAATATGGTTTCTCTCAATCAGAACAACAAACCATAGCATGAAAAACTGGAGAAAAGCATACTGGAGCTTGATCATCATGAACATGATATATATAGCTATATTTTATTGGATTATGAAAGCTTATAACTAAAATATATGAGTCCAATAGACTGGGTAATACTAATATGCACTCTAGCCACAATAGTTATCTATGGCGTGTACAAGACTTATGGCGCCAAGAATATGAATAGATACCTATTAGGTGATCAGCAAGCTAAATGGTGGACCGTAGGCCTCTCTGTGATGGCTACACAAGCAAGCGCTATTACTTTCCTATCTACTCCGGGTCAAGCTTATCACAGTGGAATGGGATTCGTTCAATTTTACTTTGGATTGCCTATAGCGATGGTGATCATCTGTGTTAGCTTTATTCCAATTTATCACAAGCTTAAAGTATATACTGCTTACGAATTTTTAGAAAGTCGATTTGACCTCAAAACAAGATCATTGACCGCTATACTTTTTCTCATTCAACGTGGACTTGGAGCTGGGATCACGATATTTGCTCCTGCGATCATCCTGTCAACGATCCTCAAGTGGAATCTCAATGCTACCATACTCATCATAGGCACTCTAGTAATCATCTATACTGTACTCGGCGGAACTAGAGCTGTGAATGTCACTCAAAAACAACAGATGACAATCATAATGATCGGTATGATTATCACATTCTTTACTATACTTAATTTATTACCTGCCGATATTACATTCAGCAATGCCTTACAGATTGCTGGAGCTGGAGACAAGCTTGACATTCTTGATTTTAGCTTTGATCTGGAAAATAAATATACGGTATGGACAGGTCTCACTGGGGGAGTATTTTTGATGCTCTCCTACTTTGGAACAGACCAATCTCAAGTAGCTAGATATCTCTCTGGAAAATCAATAAAAGAAAGTCGATTAGGATTGATATTTAATGGGTTGGTAAAAGTACCAATGCAGTTTTTCATCCTTTTAATAGGTGTGATGGTATTTGTTTTTTACCAATTTAACCAAGCACCTATCTTTTTCAATGAAGTAGGAGTCGAAAAAATAATGGAGTCTGAATTCAAAGAAGATTTCGATCGGATACAAAAAGATTACAATCAAAACTATCAAGTCAAAAAAGTGCTGCAACTCTCTTTTGCTTCTGCCATCAATACTGAAAATGTCAGCGAAGTAGAGAGACTTAGTGGAGAGATCAAAAAGCTACATACTGAAGAACTAGTACTTAGAGATGCAACCAAAGAACTTATCAAAAAAGCAGATTCTAGCATAGAGACAAATGACAGAGATTATGTCTTTATAAATTTTATACTCAACCAACTTCCTAGAGGTCTTATCGGTCTGTTACTGGCTGTAATATTGTCAGCTGCAATGTCCTCTTGTGCTTCTGAACTCAATGCACTTGGCAGTACTACATCTGTAGATATATACAAACGTAGTCTTGCTCCCGGAAAAGATGAAGAGCATTATGTAAATGCTTCTAAATGGTTGACACTACTTTGGGGTGTTATCGCTATTATGTTTGCCGCTTGGGGTACTTTGTTCGAAAATTTAATTCAGCTAGTGAATATTATAGGCTCTCTTTTCTATGGTACCATCTTAGGTGTATTTATTGTTGCTTTTTACATCAAATGCATCAAAGGAAATGCAGTGTTTATCTCTGCACTAATATCGGAAGCCATAGTGATTTACATCTATTTTTTAGATATAGTACCTTATCTATGGCTAAATCTTATTGGATGTGTTTTAGTATTGGTTATTGCTGCACTTTTGCAAGCGTTGCTGCCGATGAATTTAGCCAACAAAACAATGCTCAACAATATAAGCCACCCTAGCGCTGATAATATTGAGTAATTTTCATGACTCCGAAGTTCCCTATTTCATGTTTTATGACAAAAGCATAATAACTTCACCTAATATTATTTTTTATTGAGGACCAAAAAATTTCTTCACAACGTCTAGGTCAATATCAAACTGAGTAAAATATTTTTAGATTACACTTGTTGCGTTTTTTTTGCTTATTAGATACTGGAAGCATCCCAATTCGGATATAATCTCTACCTCTTTTGCCTTCAATTTTATCAAGAGACACTATTTTCTTTTCGACAAGTACAGATTTAAGTACAACAAACTGAGCAACCATCTTTTCTAATCAGTACTTTGACAATTTTACGACTGGCTTACCATCTATTCTTAAATGCCTCACATTAGGCTGTATGTAACGCAATTGTAGTAATATTCAAAAAGTATTAACTAGCAACTACGCACAAAAAAGAGCCTGCAACTTTCATTAGCAGGCTCATGTTTTTTTTATATTCTAACTATTATTTACTTCTTCATAGATTCCCATTCAGCGATTGACTTCTCATTACTTTTTACATAGTCATCGTTTCCTGCAATTTTAGCTAAAGCGATTGATTTTTCTGCTGCAACGATTGCTTCTTCAGTTTTACCTAATTTAGCAAGTGTAAGGGCCTTTTGACGAACCATCCAGAATTTCTCTTCACCTCTCATTTCAATAGATTTATTGATCATTTCTAGAGCTTTAATGTAATCTTTACCTGAGTCTTTGTAATATCTACCTGCAGCATAGTAATCGTTAGATGACGGTCCTGCCATAGTCTTTTCGATGCTTGCCATAACCATCTCATCAGTAGGTACTGTGAATGGCACTACTACCTTCGTCTTATCCCAAGAGATAGATAAATCTGCAGATCCATCAGACAAGTTTTCAATAGATATAGTAAAAGTTTCTACTTTATCGTTAAGTTTTGTGGATTTGGCTAATACTGTAGCCGCTACTTTTGAAGCGTCCCATGCCTCGGGTGTGCCCCAGTTTTCAGTCTCAGAGTAGAAGTTAATCTCCCATGATTGAATACTTGGCTTGGTGAAGATGGCATAGGATCCAGCTTCTATCTCCTTTCCATTTATCATTACGCTGGTAGAGAATGTTACGATAGAGTTCTTGTTAGCTCCTGTTCTCCACATTTTGTCTAGGGTCACTAAATCTCCAAAAATTGTTCTTCCTTTTACTCCAGGTCTAGAGTACTCTAAAGTCACATCTGTTAGGCCTACTTTCTGCTCTACTTTAGTAGATGGACTTGGTTGCGGTGCCTGTACTTGTGCAGATACTGTAATTGACAGGGCTAGACAAAGAACCATCAGTGTATAAAACTTTTTCATAGTTGTGTTATATTAAAATATTTAATGATTAAATTATTGCTGTAGAGGTATAAATACCTTTAACTCGTACAAATGTATAAGGTATTACTCACATTATTTGTTCTTAAGAAGACATCATTTTTTTTCATCAAACAAATACCTTAAACAAAAGCCCTATATCATCGCTAATATGTAGTTTTATGAATATTATAAAATCTATATTTCTCTATTTACAGTTAAATAGAAATCGATACTCTTGGAATATATTCTAAACACTAATAATCAAATTATACTCTAAGAATAGTGTGACTGTGCAGTTGAGCACCTTAGAAGAAACATTAAATGAGAGTAAGTTAAATTAAAAATCTTTTGAAAATCAATAAAATAGCCCTAATAAATTGAAAATCATATACTTAATAACAACTTGTATTATCATACCGCATATATATATCTGATCGTCTAAACAAATTAAATATTGGTTGTAATGCAAGATTAAACCATTTATGTCTAAACATAATTTTAGAGGTGAAGCACTAGCTCAACTGTAAACAATACTGAGCTTTACTGAATTAAAAAAGATTGTAAAATGGAAAATGTCAGCCTAAAGTTAACATGGTCAAAATATGATCGGCATAGAAGCATTTAAGAAGTAAATTATTAATCGGTTTTATCAAATTTCCCTATTGTAAGGATTGCACAATAATTTTAAGCAATGCTCAATATAAAAAAAGGTTGCAATCGCTATGCCGAGCAAAATAAAACAATAAAAATTAGATTATCCTGCCCAATTAAAGGAAGCTCTTACATCTGATGATATTCTACAAGATACCTTTAAAAATTTGACACCCCAACAATGGTATGACTATATGAAGTATATTATCTCGACCAAAAAAGTAACACTTAAAGCTACTAGATTTAAAGATAATGCTTAAATCAAAGCAAGAAAACCTATCAGTAGTTTCTAGAAGATAGGATAGAATTTATAAAAAACCGTTCTCAAATGAAACTTGTAAAGTATAAATGGCATTTTTGTAGTCAGAAGCGTTAGGAGTTATCCACGCATACCAAGATATAAGCAAAATAAATGAAAATAAGACTCACAAAGGAATTTGACTTCGAAGCGGCGCATGCACTAGATGGATACTCAGGTAAATGCAAAGATATACACGGACACTCTTACCACTTAACCGTAACCGTCATTGGCCAACCCAAATCTGACACTGGCATATCAGACTGTGGTATGGTGATCGATTTTGGTGAAATCAAGCAACTCGTAAAGGAACATATCTTAGAAGCGTTTGACCATAGGTTGATATTGAGAGATGACAGTCGATTCAAAGGGTTAGAAGCTAATAATGAAAGAATACGATATGTCAACTATCAACCTACTTGTGAAAATATGCTCATAGAGATAGTAAATATCATGCAGAAACACATCAGCTCAGATGTTGAATTATCCAAAATATCTCTTCGCGAGACACGTACAAGCTATGCTGAGTGGTACGCCAATGACAATCAATAATGACTGTTACGAATGAAAATAGTACTAGTCTCAACAAATTCATCAGCGAATCTGGCTTTTGCTCTCGCCGTGAAGCTGATGTGATCATCAAAGCTGGGCGTGTCACTATTAATGGTATTGTGGCTAGCACTGGAAACCGAGTCGCTGACGGGGATGAAGTACTGTTAGATGGTAAAGAGATTGGTACTAAGCCAAAAGAAGTCTACATCGCACTGAATAAGCCAATAGGTATTACATGTACGACAGATATGCGCGTAGCCGATAACATCATAGAGTTTATGGATTACCATGAGCGCATCTTCCCTATAGGTAGACTTGACAAACCATCCGAAGGACTAATACTCCTAACAAATGATGGCAACATTGTCAATAAAATTCTGAGAGCGTCTAACAATCACGAAAAAGAATACATTGTAGAAGTCAATAGGCCCATTTCCAAAGACTTTTTACTCAAAATGGGAGCTGGCGTACTACTACCTGAATTGGAAACGACAACACGCAAGTGTGAAATAGAGCGTAAAGGCAAATTCAAATTTAAGATTATCCTGACCCAAGGGCTCAATCGTCAAATTCGTCGTATGTGTGAGAATCTTGGATATCGGGTACTTACGCTCAAACGTGTCCGTATAATGAATATCGAGCTAGATCAACTAGCTACTGGAAATTGGAGGCATCTTACTTACAAAGAGATGCAGCAATTGGATAAATTATTGAAAGGAAGTGTAAAAAATTGAGACATCTGCATCCTTGAAAGTCGCTCCTGCGTCGATACTACAATACGTTAATCGAGAGTTAATGCGTCGTCACTTCGAAAAAAAAACTGCACTTTTCAAGGTAGGATGTTAAAGTCGCTTTGAATTCATTCTAGGCTAAATAGATTACACGATCTATCCAATCATTAAATCCTATCCTACTCATTCATGATCTTCTTAAACTGCTCTCTGCACTCTTCACAAGTACCTATATGATTTGTAATTCTCCGTTGAAATGATTCAGATAATGATCTACGTTTATATTTGTAATCCCTAATCTCTTCTTCCATAAGATGCGCTCTGTTACCAATAATTTCTCTTGATATACGAAAGACACCATAAACCGCTAAAGTTACGAGTAGATAGAACATATCTGTTATTTACTTTGCTAGTAAATTCACTTTATGATTTTCACCCAAAACTGCTTCTACATGATCCCCTGATTTGAGGTATTCTGCCGCTGTAGCTGCTCCAGCCATTATGAGTGACCCTTTAGGCAAAGTCAATCCCGATTTTGCTACTAATCTAGATGCCGCTACTACTGATTCCCAAGGATTTCCTAGTATGGCGTCCGTATTTCCATATTGCCTTACTTCACCATTAATTACAAGTTGCATACTTACATTTGATAGATTAGTGTTTATGGGTAATTTCTCTCCTATTACAAGTGCTGTAGATGAGCAATTATCAGCCACTACATCTTCAAGTGAAAATTTGAAATTCTGAAATCTTGAATCTATAATTTCAATTGCCACAGCTAAACTACCGATGTGGTCTTTAGCTTCATCTAAGCTTAATGCTTTATTGATTTCTTTGCATACGATAAAGCAAACTTCTGGTTCGGCTCTAGGATGGATGAATTTATGTAATGATAATGTATCTGTATCTTGATAAAGCATACTATCTGTGAGCCAGCCCCATATCATATCAGATACACCCATCTGCTCCATCTTCGCTCTACTAGTAAAACCTAATTTGACACCAATGGACTGTTCTCCACGCTCATATCTTCGACCCATAGATAATCTTTGGATCTTATATGCTTCTTCGAGATTTATATTTTGAGCGGCGGCTACCTGAGGAACCGATACGGCATGTTGGGCAGCTTCGTCTAGTTGTCTTGCGATGTCTTCATTCATAGAACTAAGATAGACAATCTAGACTAATCTTTAGTCATTTCTTAGCTTATCTAATAGATTACTAAGCTGCTCTGACTCTTTATCTGTCAAGGTTTCTATACTATCAAGAAAAACATCAACATCTTTACCTATTTTCTCAGTCAATGCTAAACCTTCTTCAGTGATATTAATATCTACACGTCTTCTATTATATGGACAAGTACTCCTTATAAGCAAGCCTAACTTAACTAACTTATCTACTAATCGCGTTAAATCTCTTCCTGAATCTAACATGACTTCGAGTATTTTTCCTGGTGATACTGAATCAGGGTATACGCCTCTCACGATACGCAATACATTAAAGTGTTGTGCCAATATGCCATACTTCTTAAATACTTCAACCTCTTTAGAATTATAGAAACTGGATGTATACTTAAGATTAAGTATAGCTTTCAAAAAATTATTCCTAAACTTAGTTTGTCGGATTTGATCTTCAAAATTCATGATCTAATTGTCTTATTATAATTTAAACACATCTCTACAATATGCATTCATAATGTTCGTGATTATTTATCTTAAAAAAATTTTCATCTTACAAGAACCACAATTAATATCGATAACAAAAAAATGACACTATTTATAGATAGCATGCAAATTAACGATGATTAATAACAATATTATACATTGCAACTATTGTTCGCCATTAATACAAATCAAAAAGCCCAACCACATTAAAGTGATTGGGCTAAGATATAATTTACAGATCATAATCTGCTTTATCATTAACTTTCTTAGTACTACACTTTATCTCTTAATATCAACTGAGTTTACTATCAAGAACATTCAGTCTAGTTGACATCAGATGCAGATCTGATTGTTAGTGATGGATCATTAAATTCTGTAGCTATAGCTGTAACAGATACAGTTCCTGTAGGTACCGCACTGTTTGCAAAAGTTGACGAACTTCTTGTATACATCTCGACAGTACCAGTACCATCAGATACATCTAATCCTCCCTCAAAAGTAGTGCCTCCTGAAATCATTGCCCCTTCTATCTTTATTAATGTAGATTCGTATTGCTCTAAGTTAGAAGTTAACTCGCCTACAGTAACTATTATTGGTGTAGGTAATGTTCCTGCTGTATTAGATTCTACTTGCGATATCTCCGTGAAATTTAGTTGCAGCAAACCATTGTATTCAGATAATTCTGTTCCAGTCACATTCACTTTAATCTTAGCTCCTAGAGGGAATGAATGAGGCTCTGTAAATCTAATTGCAATACCCCTATCTCCATCTTGAATATGTAAATTTTGAGAGTTAACACTCATCGTCGTATAATCAGATATCACTACACCTTCGATAAATCCATCTGGTGCTGTACCTGCTCCTCCTGCGAATGCAGTCCTAAGATCAGCAATAGAGATTTGATCTCCACCACCACCGCCACCGCCACCGGTAGTTCCTCCTTGTACATCAGCTTTATTTCTAAGGATAATTTGAGCTACATTAAACTCTGATACAATTCCTGTAACTGTAACCTCTCCTGTTGGTAATTCGTCACCGGAGAATACAGCGTCGTTGTATACAAATGTTGCTAATTCACCACTTGCATCTGATATTTCATTAGCGTCACCGAATGTACTTCCACCCGTAATTTCTGCCATATTTACTTGTACTAATGTAGATTCCCAAGCATCAAAATTTTCTAATATATCTTCTATGGTAGCTACCCTAGCTGTTGGTAGTATTCCTTGACCTAAGTCTTCTACACCAGCTGTAGTTGTATTCACCTGCAGTCCACCATTAAACTCGGATATCTCAACACCATTAGTTGCTACCTTAAGCTTTTGCCCAATAGGGAATGTATGTGCTGCTGAGAATCTAACAATGATACCACCTGTTCCATCTTGAATTACCATATTTCTAATTGGTGTATTTTCTGACACAACATCTGATATTACTATACCTTCAATAAATCCGTTAGGGCCTGTAGTCGTACCATTGGCAAATAAAGCTTTGATGGCTGAGATATCTACCTGGTCACCATCAACAGTTCCACCACCGCCTCCTGAACCGTCACATCTAGGTCCATCCATTGCGATATCATCGAAATCTCTAATAGTAAGTTGATTAGTAGTACCAAACACAGAAAGTACACCTGTTATCGTTCCGCCACCACTTGGAATAGGCGCTCCTGCAAAATCTGCAAAATCACTTGCTCTTAGTGTAATTTTATCGCCACCGCAGTCCTCTACAGTTCTATTTTGCGTTCCACCGCCATTAGGTATTGCCAATGTTGATCCAATTAATCCATCCTCAAATTCTGCCTCCTGAATTTCTATGAGAGTGCTATATAGACTAGAATTAATATCGGATAACGATACTTTGTTAGGAACAATCTCACCTATAAATTCTCCTTCGATAATATGATTATCTATTTCCGTATCAGGTATTCTATCAATGTTTTCGCCAGCAGCGGGATATCCAATTTGGATAAGACCATTGTAATCACCGATGTTCAATCCATCACACATTACAAATACCTGCTTCCCTTGTCTGAATATAGTACTAAGATCGCCTCTATTAATTCTGATAAGTACACCACCTGATGCATCTTGAATCACCATCTCTTTGAAAAAGCTACCCGCATTATCATCTGAGACCACTATTCCTTTGACTACAGTTCCAGCTGGAATAGGAGTACCGTCTTCACCAATTGTATGCATAGCCTTTAGAGCAGATATCGTTGTAGTAGATATATCTTCTACTTGTACAGCCTTACCAGGAGGTGTATCAAACTCTTGATCTACACAAGCAGAAATCTGCACTAATAATAATCCTAAAAAACAAAATTTAATAAATCGAATCATGATTTCTTTTTTAATTGTAAATTGTTGATGATGTTATCTTTAACGAATTTGATGCCTTAATTCTTCGACTTCATTTCCGTAATTAGTATTTCTATTATAATTATATACGTATTGCTACTCCTAGGAAATAGTTGCGTCCGTATCCTTGGTACAATTTATTTTCAAAAAAGTCAGGCCCTTCTTCAGCACTAAATCTCAACTGCTCATATCCACCTGTAGTTATATCGGCACTAAATAGGTTACTTACACTTGCTGTAAATATTAAAAAGTAATCTTTGATTTTGTAAGACTTATAAGCAAAAAGATCTACCGTGATCGCATCATCTACTTTGGTCTGACGCGTAGCATCTATGATCTCTTGTGATCCATTATCTAGATTAGAAAATGTGAAGTCTAGTCTACGATCTGGTGAGAAATCTAAATATCTATTTCCAATGTAATTTACACTCATGGTCGCAAACCAAAAATTAGGCGAATCATACTTTAGTTCAAAGCTGGTAGCCGTTTGTGGAGATGATTCCACATAAAATCCATCACTATATACGGTAATACCATCTCTAAAAAATCCGGGCTGAACCTCCGCTTGAGCATATTGAATCCATCTGCTATCATATATATACTGTCCTAATGCTGCTACTACTTTAGTAGAGAATGAACTATTAATTTTATAACTCACAGCAGACTCAATACCTACATGCCTTCGATCTATATTGGTATTGTTAAATGATCCGAAAGATCCATTGTTATCATCTGCACTTGCTCTTTCTGAGAAAAAGAAGTACACTTCAGTATCGTTATTGATATCTGCAAAATATGCTGTCGTCTTAAAACTAAATCCTGGAGATCTATAACTATAGATTAGTTCTGCAGATTTTTGATCCACATTATCAAGATTAGGAACAAATTGATCATTTACTTGAGGATTGACAAATGCATCTCTAAAATATGGCGCTCTTGTACCTATCATACCATTAGCCGAGAAATATTGTCTACCTGATAGTTTATAAGTAGCTCCTACCTTTCCTGTGTAATTACTATATGTTCTTTTCTCAGACTCCCCAAAGCTATTCTCTGGATAGAAACCATTCTTCATATTGCCTATTCTCTGTAGACTTGAAGAACTCAACTCTCCACCAGTAAATAATTCTATGGCCCCTTTACGATATTGTAATTGCGCCCAACCAGCGGCTTTACTCAACTTACTGTTATAATCATATCCAAAAATATCACCTTCTTTTACTAATCTATTCGGTCTATTAAGATCACTTTGTTCAGATCCTGGATTAGTAAATGTATCTGCGAATCTGTCTATATCAAAGAAAAAATCAGCACCTAATAAATCATTCACCTCTGTAAAACTATGTCCATCATAAGTTCTATAATTCGCTCCAGCATTTATTGTTAAGTGTTCCGTAAGATCATGATTTAACGTTGTATTGAATGTCATTTCTGTAGCATCATATCTTCTGTCTTCTATTAAATAGTTTGCTCTCTTACCAGAAACGTTATTTCCTTCTATACCATCTACATTCTCAATCGTCTGCACATTTCCAGCATTGGCTGCATAAAACTGAGACCACTGTACCTGAAAGTAATCATCTGGCAGATTCGCAATGAACCCAGCTCTTTGATCTTCGTCTTCAATCCTAGATGGAAGATCTGCATGGTAGTCACCTGCTGGGTTAGTACCATTTACCCATTGTAATGCTGTCCCTCCATTTCTTCCTGACTGAAATGATACTGCAGTCTTCAGAGTTGTCTTAGGTGAAATATTCCAATCAAATCCTAAAATACCTATAGGTTGATTAGACTGCCCTACTCTACTATTACGCTTTTCTCCTTCTTGATATCCCCAATAAGGATTGTAATATTTGTCTCCTGTGATTTGTGCTATTTCTGGAAGTGTCGCTCCTGACTTACCTCTCTTACTTGGCGAACCCATTATAGTAAAGTGCAATGAGTTAGCACCCCCAAATTGCTTTTCTAATCCTAAAAAGTATGAATATGCATCGTAAAAAGATCCAGGAGTATATCCCTCTTGTGCCCACCTACGTGATAAAGATGCTGTATAGGCAAATCCACTTTTATTCAATCCACTTGAGTGCGTAAGCATCAATCTGTTAGTATAAGATCTATTACTAGTCGCATATTGTATTCTAGTTTGCTTTCTTTGGTCGGAAGCTCTTACGTTGATATCAGTATTCCCAAGAAACCCTCCAATACCATAATCAGAAGCTACTAATCCATGATTTCTATGGACGTTTCTCAGTACGTCATTGAGTCCACCCCACTGACCGTAGTATAGTGCTCCATTTTCGAGTTCATTCATGGGCACTCCATTCATATACACACTACCAAAATCGGATGAAAGTCCTCTTAGATTAAACCTTAATGATCCGAATGTGAATGCTGCTGTAGATAAGAAATCGTCTCTACCAGATGAGAGTATTGTACCATAATCTGCATCGTCTTCATTAGTATCCTGTGTAATATCACTTAACTCTACAACAGTAATCTCTGAAGATGACTCTGACTGAATAGAGTTAGCCACTTTCACATCCCCTAAGAACATGTCTTTACCTGTCGCTATAAATGGTTGTCGATAAAGCTCTTTGTCATTTAGGGAGATCACCATCTGATAATCGCCTGCTACCACATCGAAAATAGAAAATCGTCCAGAAGCATTAGACGCTGCATTAAAACCCGTGCCTTCTAGCATGATATCTGCACCTATGACGGGTAACTCTGTATCACTACTTACAAGCACACCTTTGACAGTTTGCGCTTCTGTTAAGTATACATTAAATAAGACTCCTACGAGTATAAGATAGAATTGTTTCATCCTTTAAATGTGTTGATATATTAAGATGATGTTATACCATCTTTAAATAATGATGTAAAAGTAAGATTATATTAATAGCTAAATGTCTCATATCTAATAAATTAATATAACCTTTACCTTATATAATTTGATCAAAGCAAATCACCTTATGAAAATAAATAAACTCATTCTAGCTATTACCGTTACTTTATTTGGCATTCAAATTGGAAATGCTCAAAAAGAATCTGTAAAAGTTACTGCAATAGGTTTTTATAATCTAGAAAACTTGTTCGATACAGAGGATGATCCTGATATATGGGATGAAGAATTTACGCCTGATGGCAGTAAAGCTTGGACAAAAGACAAATATGCAGAGAAACTAACCAATATGGCTTATGTGATCTCTCAAATTGGTACTGAGCTTACACCTAACGGAGTTTCTATCCTAGGAATATCAGAAATAGAAAACCGAAAAGTAGTAGAAGATCTTCTCAAAGAACCAACACTCGCTGGTCGTGGATACGAAATTATACACTATGATTCGCCAGACTTCAGAGGTATAGATGTAGGACTCATCTACAATCCAAAGCATTTCAAAGTAACTAAGAGTACTCCTATAGCTGTAGACATATCAGTAGGAGACAACAAACGTACGACTAGAGATATATTGCATGTAGAGGGTCTATTTGATGGTGAACCGTTGCATATAATGGTAAATCATTGGCCGAGTCGTAGGGGTGGAGAAAAGAAATCTGCATGGAAACGAAATAAAGCGGCAAAAATGTGCCGTACTGTTATCGACTCATTAGAGATTATAGATCCAGGAGTCAAAGTAATCGTGATGGGTGATCTTAATGATGACCCTACGAGTGAATCTGTACGATCTCACTTAAGGGCGGTATCTAAAAAGTCGGATCTTCGCAAAAATAGATTTTTGTTTAATCCATATGAAGACATATATCGACGTGGTCTGGGATCTAATGCCTATAGAGACGCATGGAGTTTATTCGATCAGCTCATTATAACTGAAAGTCTCGCCAAAGAGAACAATCAAGGATATTACTTTCATAAAGGACAAGTATTCAATAAAAAGTTTCTCATCCAAAGATCAGGACAATATAAGGGTTACCCTTTTCGTACCTTCTCTTTTGACAAGTATCAAGGCGGATACTCCGATCACTTTCCGAGCTTTATTTATTTGATTAAAAAGGTGTAAGATTAGAATATTATAAATTGACAATTATCAATTGTCTGATTTCATGTTAGAATGAATAATGCTCTATAACAGCATAATTCTTATAATTCCCAAACAAGAAAATAGCCTTTTTCTGTATTGAAATAAGAGTTAAAAAATATCGTAATATAGCAAGAGCCCTAATTATCTAATACAGTACTTTTCTTCTCACTTTACCCATATGTTTTGCGAGTCTTACTACTTGATGTGAGTATCCATATTCGTTATCATACCAAGCGTAAATTGTGGCTAATTTGCCATCTTCGGACACTATAGTGGACGGAGCATCTACTATAGACGTAGCATTGTATCCCACAACATGGCTACTTACAAATTCCTCTGATATAGAATAATGCAATTGTTCTGCTAGATCGCCTGATAAAGATGCTTCTCTAATGAGTGTATTTATCTCATCTACTGATGCTTTTCTCTTAAGATGAAGTACAAGGATTGCAATAGAGACATTTGGTGTTGGTACACGTACGGCATTTCCGGTTAGTATCCCTTTAAGATGCGGAAACACTTTGGATACAGCTTTAGCAGCACCAGTATTTGTGAGTACCATATTTATAGCCGCACTTCTTCCTCTTCTCGGTTTCTTATGAAAATTATCTAGCAGATTTTGATCACTGGTATATGAGTGAATCGTCTCTAGATGACCTTTCTCGATACCAAAGTTATCGTCTATGATTTTGATAGGAGGAACGATGGCATTAGTTGTACATGATGCCGCTGATACTATTTGCTCGTCCTCTATGACTTCATGATTCACACCATAAACTATATTAGAAATGTCATCGCCAGGAGCAGTAAGTAAAACCTTTTCGATTCCCGGTCTAAGGTGATTCGATAGCCCTACTTTATCTCTAAATATTCCTGTATTATCAATTAGTAGTGCGTTATGGATACCATACTCAGTATAATCAATATCAGCTGGACTACTTGCGAATATCATAGCAATACGTGAACCATTGATGACAACACTGGACAGATCTTCTGCGATCTCATATCTCCCTAGAAATGTACCATGTACAGAATCATCCTCAAGCAGAGCTAGTCTCTTTTCTATTTCTGCTTTACGATCCTTCAACTTCGATCTTAGGACAATTGCTTTTAGTCTTAATTGATCTCCTCTACCAGTCGTATCTATTATGATACGAGCCAGCAGCCGGCCTATCCTACCAAATCCGTACAACACTACATGTCTTGGTGAAGATTGAAAATCGTCTGATGTAAATGCCCCAAGTTTATATTCTATAAATTCCTCAAGTTGACCCTGAGACTTATCTGCACTTAACCATTCTACTGCAATAGTACCTACATCAATTCTTGCGGGAACGATACTATCCATCTGAGCGATGATATTAGTTATTGTAACCGTAAGCTCCAAAGGAATTGATTGATCAATAAAAGCTTGAGATAGAATATGGTTCCTGATAATTTCACTGGGTTTAGCGTCATAGATAGCCTTACGAAACATGATTAACTCTATTCCTTTATCGAATCTCAAATCTCCAACTGTATGTACGAGATTAAGAGCTAATTTTTCCTGTTGGTGCCTTACTAGTAAGTCGTGGTTAGACATTATGTTATCAAGTTTTATACTGTAATAATTAATAGTAATGTATTTGGATACAAAGATGATATTTTTTCAAATATGAACATCTTATTCCCAATATATTTAATCATAACTTATTGATAATTAGCTTATTGTAAATTTTACACTTAGCAGACTGATTCCCATCGAAACAATGAAATACTAGCGTAAATGTTTCCAAACAGTGTTTTGCTTACAAATACTTAATCCATCCATTCATTAAAATACTTAATAAAAATCTTGGCAGTATTTTGTGCATCAGATATAGCACGATGTGGTATTCCCGTAAATTCGAAACCTTCCCGCTTAAGTGTATTCTTGAGGCCATTCCCTTTTTCATCACCAACCATATTAGCGTATAGCCCTTTTATGTTTACAGCTTTTTCTAGCCAGCCCGTATCTAATTTATGAAGGTTACAATCATTAGAGAAAAATGTCTTATCGTAGGCTCCCCAGCTGCATAAGCTATAGTCTCCATTGATATCTACCCATTCTTTAAATTCTTGAATGACAATTGGGAATGTTTGGGCATTGTTGACATCATCTTGCTTGATGGATGTAAGTTTCTTACAAAAGCCTGAGAGTCGAGGATTGACCATAGGTTTTATAAACTTACTAAAGGAATCCAATACCTCTCCCCTTTTATTGATTTTAACTGCACCGATTTCTATCACTTCGTTATGTCCTTTAGGAGGACGACCCATCCAACACGTTGCTTCTAAATCGTAAACTATATAATTCAAATTTCTCTTATTTGCAAAGCCACTTTGACTTTCTAAATGAACATTTTATGAAATTGGACTCTAGTAATTATTTGACACTACATAAGATACAATCTATTTTTAAGTTTCGAGAGTTGCCTCTGTCCATTCTATATATTTATCTAAATCGTAAATGTTGATTCGGTTGTGGTAATAATATAAAACCTTAAGACTATCCGACCATACTTTGTCATTATTGATCAACAGTGGCTTTTGTGCGTGATATATACCAAGATTTTTAATTCCATCCTCGATTAATCTTCTCGGCTCTAACTTTACCTCTTTTGATAACTTAATTTTACCTTTGCTTTCCAATTCTAATAGCGCTACCTGTAGCCGAGTTATAATCGTCTCTAAATAGTCCCATTCGATCTGTGACTTTTCTTTTGGTAGATTTACTAAAGAGTATACATCGCCATCATGCGATTTTTCAAGAATCTTGAAAGCTGAATACGCGAGCAGGTGACTCGATAGCACTACGTTATTACGCTTATAACTATCTAATATCCTATCTCCTAGTATCTTCGTATATACGTTTTCTCTTTGTGCATTAGCCTTGACTTCCCCATCTAGAGAGAAGTAATCTCTTAGATCTATATGCTCCCCATTGATATCAATACTGTTACCTTTATCATCGACGAAGTTACCCATGATATCCATGGGCTCACCAAAAGAAACTGAGATATCAGACTTCTCTGAAAAAAGAGACCATATGAACTTTGTAATCTTTCTATAACTCTTGAATGCATCCTTAGACTTGATATACTTCTCTTTTCCTGTTCTCGCTAGATGCTGTTCGATGAGAAACTTTGCCTCCAAGACGAAATTATATCCTAAAATCATCGGTACTATAAACACTTTTTCCTTCTTACCTTCGATAACCATATTACGCTGTGCTTCGATAGATGACCCCAACAAACCCAGCTTGAGCCTATCTTCCATCCCACCTTCTCGGGATCTTGTTCCTCCTGGAAAAAACAGATTATTCACACCTTTCTGAATGGAATAAGCCGCCATAGAAGTGAGGCATTCGAGATATATTGGGTTTTTCTTACGTCTATCTACTCTATATGCACCTAATCTGTTAATAAAGTAGCCAACTATTTCATTGTCAAACAAATTAAGTCCTGCACCAAATGAAAATGCTGGTATGCCCACAGCGGATTGCATAGCATACCCAATCACCATAGAATCAAGATTAGAAAAGTGTGTTGGCACCATTACTACAGTACCGTGATCAAATAAGGCCTTAATCTTATCTACTTCTCCATATACTTTTAACTTTTCTACTAATTGATGTCTACTACCCCAGAGCCTTTTGTGATTACGACCTGCTGCAGTATTGAGTAGTCTTTTGAAAAATATATTAAGAAATGTAAACGTAAACTTATAAGTCTTGGGCTTAAATGTACCTACGATTTCTTCGTCGTATCTATTAATAATCCTCTTGAGTAGCTCTAGGTAACCCCCTTGTGTCCCACCATCTTGAGTAATCTGATTGAGCTCCTTACTCAACGAAGACCAGTACCTGACCTCATCTTCTGGATCTACCCTCCATCTATTATTCTTAGATCTTTTCTTCTCTAAATAAATTGTCTTAGCGAGTAATGGTTCTAGATTTTCTCCATGGCTATCCAGTATTTTCTTAAGCACAAAATCATTGAGCTCAAAGACAAATTCGCCTCTCTTCTCACCAAATTGTGAGATAGGCCAATCTGCCATATTAGGAATTATATGTTCTACTGTCTTCTTCACTTCTTATCTATAATAGAGTCATTATGCATTTAATAGCGATACATCATTAAAGTATACCTTTTACTTTCATATTTGTCACTTGGTATCCCAAAATAAATTGTCAGAAACACCACTAATCTTTGACAAATATACGTAGACAAGATTTACCAATAAAATTAACCTTAACCCAAGGCAAATATACGGTCAATATTGAAGAATTAAAGCTCTGCCCATGTAGCTTGATTGATATCATCGATATATTTAAGTACTTCACCTCTACCAATACTTTTCTCAGAACTAGTGATAAAAAACGGCGGTAACTCATTCCAAGTCTTGAGCAATTCATTATTGATACGCTCTGCATGGATTTTTACCTCACTTGCATTGAGCTTATCTGCCTTAGTATATATCAGAGAAAAGGGAATCTGACGCTCCCCCATCCAATCAATAAATTCGCCGTCTATAGACTGCAGAGGATGTCTAATATCTATCAACACAAATGCGCATTGCAGCTGCTGGCGCACCAAGAGATACTTCTCTATCATCTTTTCCCACGCCACTACTTTCTTCTTTGATATCTTGGCAAATCCGTATCCTGGTAAATCGACTAGATTCCATTCATTATTGATTCGAAAGTAGTTGATTAGCTGTGTCTTCCCTGGTGTCTTTGAGACTTTGGCAATATCTTTTCTACCACAGAGCATATTGATCAATGAAGATTTTCCAACATTGGATCTACCGATGAAGGCAAACTCTGGTATTATAGGCCTTGGACAGCCACTCTCTCTATCAAATGATCCTGCAAACGCAGCTTCGTGTATCACCATAATTATTAGGCACTCTTTTTGAATATAATATGTATAAGACTTATTATACATCTGTAAATGACTGATAATTAGAAAATTTACAAATCAATGTAAAGTTAAGCTAAGCGTTAATTAAATACCTACTTTGATACATATAATAAGAGATTCGTTTCCACATTAAATGAAAAAGCATAATTCTTGAGCATAATTAAGACCGTAAACATAATAAAGGGCTTCATTTAGCGTAGTAGATACCTAAAGTCAATCCCTGCCTAATATTTCTAATACAATATACTACTATGAAAAGATTCATAATATCTGCAATTGCATACCTCTGTGTATTATCGACAAGCATTGGCCAATTCGAATTAGGCGTCAAAGCTGGAGTCAGCTCTTTTGATTTAGCCAACGAAGGTATCATCTTTAAAGAGGGAAATAGCGAGTATAAACTCAACTTCAGCAATGCAGAGTATGGTGTTCACTTTGGTGTATATTCTAAAATAAGATTCTTAGGTCTATACCTTGAGCCCGCAGTACTATTAAATTCTAATACAGTCAACTTTAATTTAGAAGAAATATCTGAAAATGGACCGCTCAACACATTAAAATCAGAAACTTATAGAAACGTAGATATACCCTTACTAATAGGTGCTAAACTTGGATTCCTCAGATTACAAGCTGGGCCTGTAGCTCACTTCTATCTAAATAGTACATCAGACTTATTCTCGTTTAGCGGATACAAGCACAACTTTAAATCAGCAACTTATGGCGGACAGATTGGACTTGGAGTAGATGTCTGGAAATTCCAATTGGATATACTTTATGAGACTAACCTATCCAAATTCGGTGAACATATAGAAATCGATGGTGAGCAATTTGCTTTTGGTGATGAAGCAGGTCGGGTAATTCTAACTTTAGGAGCAAGATTCTAGATAAAATAAATTAAGCCACAATGGAGAGTTCTGATGTGGCTTTTTTATTTTTATTTATATACTTTGACCAATCAACTTGATGATAAAACTATCTTTCCATTGAATTAAAAACATTGTAAAATAAGTACATCTGAAATAATATGTAATATTAGAAAGGCTATTATTATTGACACTATTTCGCCATAATTTCACCATTTTACAAACAAAGCCAATAATTCACTTGTTTACCTAATGAAAGCTAAAGTCATTTTGTACGCAAAATCTCTTCGAGATTTAACACTAAAATAATATGCTAACAAAATTTGTAGTACTCGCAATTTACATCTCTATCCTTTTCCTCATTGGTATTTTAGCATCTAAACGGATCAAGAGCATGAGTGACTTCTATGTTGGAGGTAAAAACATGGGTTTTTGGGCGGTAGCGTTTTCCGCTAGAGCGACTGGAGAGTCTGGATGGTTACTTATAGGATTAACAGGAATGGGAGCAATGGCAGGATTTTCTGCTTATTGGGTCGTCTTAGGAGAATTGCTTGGTGTATTTGTCTCTTGGTTCTTTATGGCCAAGCATTTTAAACGAAAATCAGATGCCTATAAATCGATCACGATACCGGATTATCTAGAGAGCCACTTCAAATCTACTACACATACACTCCGAATCATCTCGGCTTCGGTGCTATCCATATTTGTAGTTATATATGTAAGTTCGCAGATAGATGCCACAGGGATCGCCTTTGAGTCTATGCTGGGTATCAATTATTATACAGGCGCATTGATTGGATTTTTCATTGTCTTGATCTATATATTCATTGGTGGGTTTGTAGCGGCGGTATGGTCTGATTTATTCCAAGGGGCACTTATGTTTTTTGGATTGGTATTACTGCCTATTGTGGTTTGGTTTTCGATGGATCATGGTACAGCTATTACAGAAGGACTAAATGCTATAGATCCAGCTTTGACTGATGTTTGGGGTGGAAATTCAGATGGATGGACGAATCTATTTACTATATTAGGTTTCTCAATGATCGGTTTGGGTTTCTTGGGATCTCCACAGGTCTATGTCCGATTTATGTCTATCAAAAATGAAGAGGAAATCGATAAGGGAAAATGGGTGGCTATTGTATTTACATTACTAACTGATGCAGCTGCAGTAACTATCGGTATATTAGCTAGAGTGCTTTTTACAGAAAATGGTCAAGATCCAGAAGCAGTATTTGGAGTAGGAGCTACGGATGTATTGAGTTTGATGACAGAGAATTTCCTTCCTAATATATTGGTAGCTATCTATATAGCAATCGTACTTTCCGCAATTATGTCAACTATTGATTCTTTATTGATCATTGCTTCGAGTGCTATTACAAGAGATTTTTATCAGAAGATATTTCATCCTGACATACATGATGATCAACTCACTAAGATATCTAGGTATGTAACTGTGATTATGGCTGTCATCGCATTGGGTATAGCCATGACTATTGCAATAGTCTCTCCAGAACGACAAGTCTTTTGGGTCATTATATTTGGTTGGTCCGGTATAGCGGCCACCTTCTGTCCTGTGATTATATTGAGCTTATTTTGGAAAGGCTATTCTGAGAAAGGAGCTATCGCATCAATGGTTTCAGGATTTATCAGTGTGATTATCATCAAGTTTGTATTTCAAAATTTAGATGGCATTGGAGACTATTTTGTTGCCTTAGATGTACTCGCTCCTTCTTTTTTGGTAGCTATGATATTTGGATGGATATTTTCTAAGCTGTATCCTAATCAAGAATTAACTTCAAATAATCTATAACTAATGTCATACGATGAGTTTAAGGCAGACAGGATAAAAAACTCTCAAAGAATTAAATGTATAGACTATCGAAATGAAAATGGTGAGTAGCCTACTGTTCAAAATGGACGAAAAGATGCTCTGCGGCATACATTTAGATAAGAAACATGGCGACACCTTACTCATGGCACGTATCGGCAAAGATGTATATGAAAGATAAACTAAAGAAAGAAGAGACGCTTCCTATGGACTTTACAGGACTGCCGATGAGAGGATATATTCGTTACAACTGATGGATTCAATATGGAAGATGATCTGAAATATTGGCCACAGTTATGTATTGATCTTAATCCATTGGCTAAGGCGAGACCCAAGAAGAAGAAAAAAAGTGAGATATAAACTTCCGAGATTATAGAAACTTCGGAAGTTTGTTCGCATATCTACTTCTTCATAATCTTCTCTTGTTGATTGATACTTTCATCATGTATCCCTTCAAAGTGTTTGACAACAAATTCTTCACTCAGATCATTCTTCTCGGCAAACTTCTTTCCTTTTTCCATAATCTCCGCCCAACGTACTTTCTGAAAGATCGAGATATTATTAGCTTTTTTAAATTTACCGATTTTTCGAGCTATTTCCATACGGTCCGAAAGTAAATTAAGGATATCTTCATCGATATTGGTGATCTCAGATCTTAATATCTCTAGCTCAGAAGGAAGTGGGCCGGTGCCTACATCTCTACGTACTAGATTATCTATTAGCAGAGCATATACTTCTGGGGTGATCTGCTGACTTGAATCTGTCCATGCGCCATCTGGAGTGATATGAGACTCGATCATCAAGCCATCAAAATCAAGGTCATACGCTTTCTGCGATACCGCTTCTAGTATGTCTCTTCTGCCACAAATATGACTAGGATCACAGATCATAGGCACATCAGGCATCTCTTGCCTAAGTGCAATCGGTATCTGCCATTGAGGGCGATTACGATAGTACTTCTCTTCAAGATATGAAAATCCTCTATGGATAGCAGCGATCTCAGAGATACCCGCATTACGTAGACGTTCTATCCCCCCGATCCAAAGCTTCAGATCTGGATTGATAGGGTTCTTAACCATCACTGGAATATCTACCCCTTTGAGTGCAATGGCTAGCTCTTCCATCGCAAATGGACTCACTGTGGTACGAGCTCCGATCCAAAGAACATCCACCCCAAAATCTAAACAACAATCTACATGACTGGCTTTAGCTACTTCTACAGTCACAGGTAATCCTGTCTCTTCCTTAGCCTCTTGCATCCATAGTAGTCCTTCGACTCCAACTCCTTCGAATGATCCAGGCATAGTCCTCGGTTTCCAAATTCCTAATCTGAGAATATCCACCTTACCAGTTGCCTTTAGTCTACGAGCGGTATTTAGTACTTGTTCTTTGGTCTCAGCACTACAAGGTCCTGCGATCTGCAGTGGATTACCGTTTTTCCCTTTGAGAAGGTTCTTTGACTTTAACAGGTTGCTCATATAAACAATATTAACATTTTCTATTTGTGAATGGTTGCTTCCGTAGCTTATTTGTTCATATTTGCTTTTTCACTTTCACCAACAAAAAAGCACCCAAGATTTCAATCTTGAATGCTATATTATTCTTTTTTTTACATTACTCTACAAAGAATAATTGCCGTACAATTCTTTTATTTCTTTAGCCGTAAGTGCTGCGTCATAAAGCCTTACATCATCAACTGCACCATTAATAGTGTTACCAGTTGACTGAGTTCTAGATCCGATTAGAAGTGGCGCAGAGTTCGTATTGAGTACACCTGTCGCTTCTGCTTCTTCTGCAAATTCTCCATCGATATAAAGATAAATTTTTCCTCCAGACAATATACCCGTGATCATTATCCATTCATCCAATTCGTATGTAATACCACGAAGGTCGTAAGTATTACTACCATTATCAACAGTCACAGCGAAAACGATCAACCCATTTGCAGCAACGGAAATAGAATATGGTGTTTTTCCTACACCATTGATTATAGCACCTTTAGAAACTATTGTTCCTGACTTCATCTCAGATATATTTACTAAAGCTGAAACTGTCACTTCATTAGAGAAATCATATTGTGCCGCATGTGAAATGGAGATCTGATCGTCGATACCGTCAAACAGTAAAGCTCCTCCAGGTACACCTTGAATATCTGTACTTGGTATAGCACCATCTACTGTACCATCATTGCCATATGGAGACTCATCATTAGCTTCTACATCCAATGGATAATAACCTACTAAGGATTCCAATCTTGGATTGTCAATGCCATCAGTTATATTTATTCTCGCTATGATTACGTCTTCTTTATCCTCATTAGAAACCATGATCATTGCAGTCGTAAACTGTCTCTCTTCAAAATCGAAAGCTGCAACATCTCCAACCGTAAGGTCCCCTGTGACAGAATCTAGGACTATAGCATCTATAGGATCTTGAGACATAATCTCATAAAATAAATCACCTCTATTGGTACTAGCTATTATAGTACCTAATGCCTTACCATCTTCTGGATTTTCTTCTATACTCATCACAAACTCTTCTGCATTGATTTCTATCGGCGCTATTTCATCTTCTCCACATGATACTAGTAACGATACGATCGTCAATAATACCAGCGGTTTTAAAATATTTATTTTCATTCTCAATATTCTCTTTTTTCTAAAACTACCAATTGTCTCTTGAATTTACATGACAACTATCTTAAATATGGTACCAAAACTTCACCATTGCCACGAATCACCATGAGATTTTTATTGCTTAGCAATAATAACAAATAGCCCTAAATAGTCCGTACCTAATAAAAGCATAAAATCAGCCGCAACTAAAGTAGAGTTAAAAAATATAAATAAGGTTTTATTGCACCCGCAATAAATTCATGGCTGTGTTTCTATCTTCACCGACTGATTTTTCATACCGTATGGTAGGCACTTTAGTTACTTTATCACCAAGGCTTTATCGAAGCGTTTCTTTTTAAAAATTAACTTTCGATCTAAAACAATTCATTCCAACTATCTCTTTAATCAATTCTTTTAAACATCAACACAGAACTATCTACTTCTTAGCCGCTGGCTTTTTCTTAGCTGAGGCCTTCTTCTTTTTCGGCACCGCTTTCTTTTTCTTAATAAATGCTCCAGGATATTCAGCTTCTATAAGCTTCATGAATTCTTCCTTCTTCATCTCCTTAGCTTGCTCCGGCGTAATTCGCTCATCTTTGATCTTAGGGATCTTGACATTCTTCTTCTTATACTTGATGAACGGGCCCCATCTACCATTTTCAACTGTAAAGCCTTCATCTGGAAATTGAAATATATATCTATTCGCTTCCTTCTCTATCTTGGCTGCTATCAGTCCATGCATATCTTCTTGACTGAGATTGTCAGCGTCGTATCTTGCTGGAATATTGATAAACATTGACTTATATTTGAGAAATGGTCCAAATCGGCCTTTACCTTTAGTTACATCTTCACCCTGATATGTCGTGACTGGTTTATCTTCTTCTAGTTTAATCTTTACGTATTCAATCGCCTTTTCGATATCTAGACCCATAGGATCTTCTGACTTAGGTATGTTGACATACTTCTCATCATATTTGATGTAAGGACCGAATCGACCTTGATTTATCGTCACTTCAACACCTTCGAAGTTACCTAACGTTTTTGGAAATTTGAACAATTCCAATACTTCCTCTAATGTGATCGTCTCCATAGATTGCCCAGGTTGGAGACTTGAAAATCTTGGCTTCCCCTCTTCTCCTACTTCTTCTCTTGTACCAATTTGTGCTGCTGGCCCATATCTAGACATCTGTACTAGTATTGTAAATCCAGTCGCTTCATCAATACCAAGTTCTCTTTTACCTTTTGCTCTTTCTGCATTCTCGATAGTATCTTCTACCTTCGCATGAAATGGCTCATAGAAACTCATAATCCAATTCTGCCAGTCTTTTCCCCCATCAGAAATATGATCTAATTGATCCTCGACTTCTGCGGTAAAATTGAAATTCATTACATCCTCAAAGTGCGATGTCAAAAAATCTGTTACTACCAATCCTATATCACTCGCATATAATCTATTACTCGTAGCACCGGTAATCTCAGTTTTATTCATCAAATCGACGTTATTACTTTTAAGACGATAAAGGTCGTAAACTCTTTCGATTCCATCCCTGCTTTCTTTTGTCACATATCCTCTACCCTGATCCATGATTTTCGAAATCGTAGGTGCATATGTTGACGGTCTACCGATACCAAGTTCCTCTAGCTTTTTAACTAGACTTGCTTCAGTATATCTCGCTGGACCTCTAGTAAACTTTTCAGTAGCTAACATCTCATCGAGATCTAGCATCTGTGCAACGCTTAGTGGAGGCAATATCCCTTTTGCTTCACTCTCTTCTTCGTCATCGTCTTTGGATTCCATATATACTTTGAGGAATCCTTCAAACTTCAATACCTCTCCAACTGCCCTAAGCGTCTTATCTGCCACAGAAGATATACCAATAGTTACAGTAGTTTTCTCTAGCTCTGCTGGCGACATCTGAGATGCGATTGTACGCTTCCAAATAAGCTCATATAGCCTCTTCTGGTCGTCATCCGATCCTAGACTTCGTCTATCCATATATGTAGGTCTAATCGCTTCGTGAGCCTCCTGGGCATTAGAATCTTTAGACTTAAATTTTCGTGGCTCAGAAAATTCTTCTCCATAATTATTTACTATGATAGCCGTAATAGCATTCTGCGCAGTCTGGCTCAATGAAGTACTATCTGTTCTCATATATGAGATAAAACCTTGCTCGTATAGTCTCTGTGCTACGCTCATCGTACGTGACACACCAAACCCTAGTTTTCTGCTGGCATCTTGCTGTAATGTAGATGTAATAAATGGTGCCGAAGGTTTTCTCTTCAGTGGTTTTTTGACAATGTCATTAATCTTATAATCTACACCATTGCACTTTTCTAGAAATGCCTTGGCATCATCTCCCACTGCTATTTTTTCTGAAAGTTCAGCTTGTAATTTAACCATCTGACCAGCTGCATTCTTTACATTAAAGTCTGCTGTCACTCTATAATAAGGCTCTGTAGTAAACTTTTGAATTTCTCTTTCTCTATCAGATATCAACTTGACAGTTACGGACTGTACTCTACCTGCAGAAAGTTTGTTCTTTACTTTTCTCCAAAGCACTCCCGACAGTTCAAATCCTACGATTCTATCAAGTATTCTTCTGGCTTGCTGTGCATTCACAAGATCCATATCCACGAGTCTCGGTTCCAAAACTGCTTTTTGTATGGCTGGCTTAGTGATCTCACGGAATACAATACGAGGGGTGGTTTTTACATCTAAATTAAGTTCTTCGCAAAGGTGCCATGATATAGCTTCTCCCTCGCGATCTTCATCCGTCGCTAACCATACTTCGTCTACCTTCTTGGCAGCCGATTTAAGTTCGGCTACTACTTTGATCTTCTCTGGAGAGACTACATAGTTGGGTGTAAATCTATCTTCAACATTTATACCATTTTTACCCTTGTCTAGATCTCGAATGTGTCCATAACTAGACTTCACCGTAAAATCTTTACCAAGGTATTTTTCTATGGTTTTCGCTTTCGCTGGGGACTCAACTATAAGAAGTTTCTTAGCCATTGCTAATGATCGATTTTGATATGTTATACCAATTCTGCTGTAGAATTGTAAAATTATTTTGGTCTAAAAACGATACATATTGAATAAATCTAAGGTTAGAAAATTTGCATTTACTAGGCAAGGGATTTATTTATTTGGTTACATTATTCAATAGTAATCGGTATTAACAAGAGCTCTCAATGATTGAAAATGAATGGACCATAAAAGAGCAAACTGCGCACAAAGCTAAAAATATTTACAATTAAATAGAGATAGCGTTTATAAATGATCGTCCATCAATACAAAAGTGGCCGCCCAAAAGATAAGTTGCTTAACTACTCTTAATAGAGCATATTTTGTAAAACTTTGAGAGAAATCAATCTACTTTCCTCCGTTTTTGGGGATAGGAGTAGTCTTGATAGTTTTCACATCTCTGTTTATTCCATTCAGCTTTTTTCGCTCCTCACTCAATTTGGTAATGATCTCTTTCTCCATTAGCGGAGTCCCATTGAGCTCTCTATGCAATAGCATCATTAAGAAAGTCGACATATCATCTGGATGAGATACTCCCATTCCTTTTAAATGTTCACCCAATCTTGACCCTTCATAGAAATTCCAGTTGTATCTGATCCATCTTCCCAATCCGAAGTGTAGTTTCTTTATGACTATCTCTTCTGATTTTGCACGAAACTTAGCCAGCGAAGATTCTGGAGAAATCTCTTTAAGCTCTTTTACAGCTTCGAAATGATCCTTAGGAATATATACTCCGTTGATACGACTTTTCTTGATATTCTTAGCGTATTTTACCTCTGCATCAGCCTCTGTAGTAGGAGATGGCGAATTCTCTTGTGCATAGACAGTTGACATCGCCAGCATAGATAGTATTAGTAGTAAGACTCTTTCGAACATGTTAATCTTTTTGTTGATACATTCTATAACTGCAAGTTTAATGCTAATAGTTTGAGTCAATGGATTTTTGTGGGAATATTAACAGGATATTTCACTTTTCTCACTAAGGTCAGCCAATAAACTACTAAATCCTATATTGTTAACATTTATAACAATCGGTTCTTAATACTCATTAGATCCAACGACTGTAAGAATCGTAGTGAATACTAATAGGATGAGTCATTGGATTTTTGTGATAAGAGTAACAAAACCTTCTATTAATTACGAATGAGAATTTATGAATATTCGACCAACCATGAGACTTTCCAATTGTCCTCTATAATAATGCATAACTGTATATTTGCAATGGAGTTCTTGCTATATATAAAATTCATCTTTCCAAATTCGTATTCCTTTTGCCGTTAAAATTCATCCGTTCACTATCAATCCTAGAGATTAGTCTTATGCAGACTATCTTATATAGTATTATTTGGCTGAGTAATGAATATTTGGCTACCCTGCTAACTGTTGCCATGGTGCCTATCTTTCTAGGGATCACATTCATCTCGTGGTTGAGTGATCGGGTTGAGGCCTCTCATGTGGGTGGTAAGTATTATTTAGGAATGATGGTTTCCATTGTGATACCGCTTTTGGTAGCGACTTTCTTTGTTTTGGTATATGATGGGGTAATAGACATTTTTTAGTGTCAAATGGACCTTACCACGAGCTTTTTGAGATATCCCAAATTCGAAATTCACTTTACTTTTTCACTAAAATCGTCATCTTTATTTCGTCAAGCATGACATCCAATTTCTTTGTAACCTTTCCTAGGTCTTTCTCTTCTTCTTCTGAGCTGCAGGGAATAAAACATTATTCAAGATTAATCTATAACCAGGACTAGTTGGATGCAAATTGAGATCTGTCTCCGGATCACCTACGAAGTGACGATAATCTTCTGGGTCATGTCCACCGTAGAATGTAAATGTACCGTAGCCATATGGTGAATGAATATATCTCACTTCTCCTTCGGGCTTAGTTTCTCCAAGTATCAATACCTCTGATTTTAGGTATTCTTTTCTGTATGCCGTGGCTTGACCCATGAATCCTTTTACTGTGCGAGTATGATTTTGATTAAGCATAGTAGGAATCGGATCCCATTTGGCACTAAAATCGAATAGTGTAAAATAATCATTCTCTGGATTAATTTTACGATTCTTATTATCTATAGAAGAGTGCTCATATTCCATTGGATTCATCCTCAGGGTAAAATCTTTGAATGCTAATGTCTGGGTAAAATCCAAATGCTCTTGTGCTCCTCGCTCCGCTCCATCACCATCATATACTTTACCACAAATGTCATGTCCTTGAGCAGCCAATGCTATATCATAGGTATCTGTGGCAGAGCACATCGCAAACATAAAACCTCCACCTTCCACATATTCCCTAATTCGTAGTGCTACCGCCAACTTGAGCTGTGATACTTTAGCATATCCAAGATTACTAGCTAATTCTTCCATCTTCTTTTGATTTTCTCGGTACCATGGTTTACTTCCTTGCGAAGCGTAGAACTTACCATATTGACCTGTAAAATCTTCATGATGAAGGTGTAACCAATCATATTCCGCGAGCTTATCTTCCATTACATCCCTATCATATATTGTCTCATATGGAATCTCTGCGTAGGTAAGAACCAAAGTCACAGCATCGTCCCACGGTTGTACTTTCTCCCCTCTAGCATTGAAGTCTGGTGTGTATACGGCAATCTTCGGTGCTTTTTCAAGCTTGATCGCTTCTTGATTCTTCTCTGGATCTGCAATTGATTCTCTGATTGCCAAGAACTTTGCGTTAGGGATCACTTCGTAGTCTACTCCTCTGACTTTGAGCTCTGCTTCCGCTCTTGTACTATGTTGAAATACGAAGCTTCCCCCCCTATAGTTGAGTAGCCAATAAGTCTCTACTTCATTTTCTAGCACCCAGAAAGTTACTCCATAAGCTTTAAGGTGATTACGCTGGGACTCAGCATCCATTGGTATCAGTATATATGACGCCTTGGCTGCTAAGCTGACTATAATGAAAGCGAAAAGAAATACTAACTTTTTATATTGATTCATAAAAACATTTCAATTTTGAACAATTGATTTGAAAATTCCAAGGCTAAACAGCTTTAAAGAAATCTCAAACTCACAGACCGTTGGATATAAGCAATTATTAAAACAAACATCCAATCAAAATAACGATTCATCCGTTTGAATAATTCTGTTAGAAATACATCTGTTAAGTAAAAGTTATCATAATACTCATCAAAATTAGGATCATTACCTTACAACACCTACACAGTTTAGATTTATTTTTCATATTTGCACAGTATTTTTAGTAGCAATGACTTAATAAATATATTTGATTCAGAACTTACATTTTCAATATCCTACCTGGCTTTTACTTCTTTGCCTTCTCTTAGGCCTAGGGTATGCAATGTTTCTGTATTTCAATGAGCGAAAGTTCAATGAAGCCCCAAAATGGACTCGCCCTCTTCTAGCTTTCCTTAGAACCTTATCTGTAGCGGCAATTGCGGCATTATTGCTTTCTCCATTTATCAAGACGATTAAGGAAGATACTCAAGAAGCCATCATCCTAGTTGCACAGGACAATAGTAGTTCTGTAATTTCTGAGATGAGTGATAGCGAGGTAGCACAATTTATCGCGAATTCTACAGCCATGACTGAGAAGCTTGGCACCAAATACGAAACTAAGCGAATATCTTTCGGAGAAATAGTGAAGGAAGGATCGATAAATACATTTACACAGCAAGTGACCAATTTATCTTCACTAATTGACTATGTAAATGACAATTATGCAGATCAGAATCTCGGCGCATTGATCATTACCACTGACGGTATCTACAACGAAGGTAAAAATCCAATATATAGTAAACTCAATTTGACTGCACCCATCTATACCGTGGCGATGGGTGATACAACAAAGAGGAAGGATGTATTAGTCAAAAACGTGTTTCACAATAAGATAGCCTACCTCGGAGACAAGTTCTCTATCCAAGCAGATGTCCAAGCGATCAATGCCGCAGGTGCTAGTACAAAGCTGAAAGTACAACAGATGGGTACTGGCGGCAAAGTCCTAAAAGAGGAAGTTCTAAATATCAAAGGAAATGATTATTTCTCTACGCAAGATATCATACTAGAGGCAAACTCTACAGGTAATATTAAGTATCGTATCAGCGTACAAGGCATCAATAACGAAATTTCCAAGAAGAACAACTACAAAGATATATTCATAGAAGTACTCGATGCTCGGCAGAAAATATTGATACTAGCTAATGCGCCACACCCAGACTTAGGTGCAATGAAATCTCTCATTACTACTAACAAAAATTATGAAGTAGACATCAAATATCCCGAAGGGAACAACTACAATATTAATGACTATAATGTAGTGGTACTCCATAATCTGCCATCAAGAAAAAATAAGATTGTTGGTGACTTAGAAGTAATTAAAAGAAAAAATATTTCAATCCTGCATATATTCGGTTCACAGACAGATGCCAACGCATTCAATAGAATTCAGAATGTGATAAAACTTGAAGGCAATAGCAATTCACTCGAAAATATCCAAGCAGAAGTAGACCAAAGCTTTAGTCTATTTACTACTTCAGATGATATCAAGAGAAAGCTCGGACAGTTTCCTCCACTTATTGCTCCATTTGGTAAGTATATGACTGAAGCAACTACACAGTCTCTAATAAGTCAAAACATTAGCAAAATAAAGACTGAATATCCATTACTTGCATTTAGTAATAGTGAAGGAAAACGTCAAGCCGTACTCACAGGAGAAGGTATTTGGAAATGGAGAATCTACGATTACTTGTTGCACGACACCTATTTGGTGACTCAAGAGTTGATCAACAAGACTATACAATATCTATCATTAAAGGATGATAAACGAAAATTCAGATCATCAAACACTAAGAATGTCTATAAAGAGAACGAAAGTTTAATACTCGATGCTCAACTCTACAATGAGAACTACGAATCTATAAATGATCCAGAAGTAAATGTAACAGTCACCAACAACGAGGGCAAAGAGTTTAACTATATCATGAATCGTACACAAGACTATTACACACTTGATGCAGGTAGATTTGCTGAAGGTAATTACAGATATATATCAAGGACCAATCTAGGAGGTAAGTCCTACGAAGATAAAGGAAGGTTTTCCGTACAATCTATACAGTTAGAAAACTTTGACCTCACTGCACGTCATGGGGTTCTCAAGTCGCTAAGTGAAAAATATGGTGGAAAGATGGTCTATCCGAATGAACTAGATTCACTGGCAACAGAAATTCTCGAGTCCGACGCTCTGAAACCTATAGTATTCCAATCGAGCAAAACACAATCTATTATGCAATTAAGGTGGCTCTTCTTTTTATTAGCTGGAATGCTAGTATTGGAATGGTTTATTAGACGATATATGGGAAGCTACTAAATAAGTTCAAGAGCAAGAATCAAGATTAAATTCTAATTCAAACCTTGTCACCCCGTTATTACAACTTGACCCCCGTCGCCCTGCAGCAACCCAAAAAATATATGTGCGATTTAAAAAATATGCTCTCAAACCATCGTCTATTTGAAATTCTCGAATGAAACAGAAAAAGAATAAGCTTAAAATCCAAAAAACCTTCCTTGCTATAAGATGTTCATTATCTTTAGAATAATAATTAAAGACAAATCTATATCCTATTGCGTAATCTAAGAGTCCTCAATAAATACTTCGTTAAATACCGATTGAGGCTGATAGCAGGGATCGTAATCGTTGCACTCAGCAATTATTTTGGTGTACTCATACCTCAGAAAATTAGACAAGCCCTTGATTATGTCAACGGCATAGAAGACAAGACTGCAATGCTTAGCGGACAAGGTGCAGCCTTTGATTCTGTAAGTGATGCACTTTTTTGGTTTGGTTTGTCGATTCTAGGTTTGGTATGTCTCAAAGGCATATTTATGTATTATATGCGTCAGACAATCATAGTGATGTCTAGACTTATAGAGTATGATATGCGAAAGGAGATATTTGAGCATTTAGAAAAGATGGACTTAGGATTTTATCGTAGAAATAAGACTGGAGACCTGATGGCAAGAGTATCCGAAGATGTTTCCAAGGTAAGAATGTATGTGGGTCCAGCATTACTATATGGGATCAATTTGGTAACCTTATTTAGCATGACCATATATGCTATGTTTCAGGTTAATGCTACCTTATCATGGTGGACATTACTTCCTTTACCATTCTTATCACTATCAATATATCTTGTAAGTAGTCGAATTCATAATCGTAGTGCTATCATACAAGCACAGCTCTCAAGTCTTAACTCTACAGCGCAAGAAGTATACTCAGGAATACGTATCGTGAAGTCTTATGTAAAGGAAAATCAATTTGGAAATTATTTCCTCAAAGAAAGTGAAGATTTCAAAAGTAAATCATTAGACCTCGCTCGTATCAATGCCTTTTTCTTCCCACTTATGATCTTACTAATTAGTGCTAGTACATTACTAGTACTATTTGTAGGAGGAAGAGAAATAGCAGCTGGTAATGTCACTCCAGGTAATATTGCAGAGTTTATTATCTACGTCAATTATCTTACATGGCCGGTCACCAGTATAGGATGGATTGCGAGTCTAATACAGCAAGCGGATGCTTCGCAAGCGAGAATTAATTATTTACTTGATCAAGATCCTACTATCAAAAATCCAATAGTAAATCCTATTGATATCAAAGGTGATATTCAATTTAACAACGTATCATTTGTCTATCCAGATACTGGAATCAAGGCGGTCAACAATGTCTCTTTTCAACTCAAGCAAGGTGAAAAGATGGCAATCATAGGTAAAACAGCAAGTGGAAAAACTACCCTTGCTGATCTAATATTACGTTTGTACGATACTACCGAAGGCAGCATCAAAATAGACGGTAATGAACTCCGTACCTTGGACATCAACCACTTAAGAGATCGCATTGGGTATGTATCTCAAGATGTATTTTTATTCTCCGATACGGTGAGTAATAACATACGTTTTGGCAATGATAATGTAGATGATGAAACCGTAAAACGATATGCTCATTATGCTTCAGTGAAACAGGATATAGAAGGTTTGCCTCAGGGCTTTGAAACCCGTGTAGGTGAGCGAGGTGTAACTTTATCTGGAGGTCAAAAACAAAGAATATCTATTGCCAGAGCACTGATCAAAGATCCAGACATCGTAATTTTAGATGATTGCCTATCTGCGGTGGATACCAAAACGGAGCAACATATCTTATCCTATCTCAAAGATGAACTCCAGGACAAGACGAGTATTATCATCACACATAGAATTCATAATCTGCTAGAATTTGATCAGATAATAGTTTTAGATGAGGGATCTATCGCAGAACAAGGTACACACGAAGAGCTCATGGCATTGGATGGATATTATGCAGAACTGCAGGAAGCAAATGCTATAGAGGATTGACAAAACCCCAATAATCTCTTCAGCAATCATATTCTATAGGTGTTAACTTTACACTATCTTATTTTAAATAATCTTGACGATATTTTTTACTAAGATTCTCTAGTTTTGATAGGAATAGTTATTTTAGCAACAGATTTTTAAAATAAGGCATATCATTCCATCATTAAATGTAAACAGAAGTGGAAAATCACAACAAAGAGAGTGTCTATAGCACAAAAGTGAGAGCAGGAAAGAGGAGAACCTACTTTTTTGATGTACGTCAGACTAAAAGAGATGATTACTATATTACTCTTACAGAAAGTACTAAAAGGTATGAAGGGGAAGGTTATGACCGGCATAAAATTTTCTTGTACAAAGAAGATTTCAATAGATTTCAAAAGCATCTAAGTGATACTATTGATCATGTAAAGACAGAGCTTCTACCTGACTTTGATTATGAACAATACGAAAGAAGACAAGCTGAATGGGAAGCTTCACTTGATGAGAATGGCAATCCACCTCCAAGACCAGAAGTAGCTGAAACAAAAGGTTCAGAAAAAGCTTCAGCTGTTGAAGAAGCTCCTTCAACAAATGAACCATCAGCCACAGATAGCGAAGAAGATATGAGTTGGTAAAATCAGATTTTCATAATTGTAAAAATATTAGAAGAGTAAACGGCTAGGCTGTTTACTCTTTTTTAATTATTGATGAACTAGAATATGGGTTTCTTTTTGGACGTTCTGATTTAAAACAATATAGCACTCTATTCAAATAATTTTTATGGCTCTAAATGTCGTATAAAATTGAAGTCTTAAAAACCTGCATAAAAGCAATGATATTCTCAAAAAATCTCACATATAAATACGATTTTTTTGGTATTTTGAGCATGTTAATTCAACTACCTGAAACGCTAAATACCATCAACATCCGTAAGCCATGAAATCTAACAAACCTTACTTTACTTTTAGCTTTAAGGGGTCAATAATTCTATTATTATTGAGTGTTTCCTTAAATCATGCTTATGGTCAATCAGATCCATGTGATACCGGCTCAGAAAATTCATGTCAATGTGAAACCGCAGATCTTCTTTGTAACATAGGAGAACTTGATGGATACCAGTATTCAATGACTACTTACCTTCACCCCGAAGATGGTCCTGATCCTATGTGCACTGGTTCAGAAGGTAATAATACAACTTCACACAACCCAACATGGTTTGCTTTTATAGCTTGGTGTGAAGAACTGACTTTAGAGGTAGAGTATACCGATTGTATTAATAATCCTAATTCTTGTTTTTCTTTTGGTATTCAAGCAGCCGTTTACAGCGATTGTAGCCTTGATCCATCATCGGCTGTAGAATGTGATACTGATGTTGGTGGTTGTGTTAATAATTCAACTCGTGAAGTGAGCATGTCAGGATTAATAATCGGTGACACATATTACTTCTTAGTGGATGGTTGCTGTGGATCTGCATGTGAAATTGAAATCTCAGTCATTGGTGAATGTGGATTTGGAGATATTGCTCCTTGGGGACAGGAGATGCAAGGGCCTGAAGAAATATGCTTACCTGCAGACGAAGAAGAGTATACCATTGAAAAACTAGAGGGAGCAGCAGAGTACTATTGGTATGTTGATGATGTTCCTTTTCCCTACCCTGATGAATTTGATCCCAGATATATCTTTGTAACATGGACCACTCCAGGAATACATACTATTTGTGTGGATGTGTCGAAGGAGCCATGTATTTTTGAGGAGGATTTCCCCCCTCCCCTATGCAAAACTATATGTGTAATTCCATCGGATGCCGAGGCAGGTACTGTTTCAGCTACTCCAAGCCCTGAATGTCCAGAAAGCGATATCTCTATCGAAGCCACTGGATACAATGACATTGCAGAATTGACAGAATATATCTTTGTCACTAATTCTGGTGGAGAAATCATTTTTACTGAATCGGGTGACAATGCAACATTTACCGCAGATGAATGTGGAACATACACCGCATACAGTTACAACTTTAAAGATAATGAGACTTTTAATGCCCCAGAAATTGGGCAGTTTATCCCAGATATCGCAGATTGTGATACTACTTGCTTTTGCGAGATGGAGCCATTAGAATTTATTATAGAAGATAACGAAGATCCAATATTTACTGCACCTCCTGCTGATCTAGATATAGATTGTTTTGATGGCTTAGCTGCTATGGAAAACTTGGATTGGACTGATAACTGCGCCGGTAGTGGCAATGTAGAAGGTACTGAACTTGGCTCAGTAGATTTGTGTCTTGGAGGTTCATATACTCGAACCTGGACTTACACAGATCTATGTGACAATGAAACAACGCATATTCAAAATATAGTTGTTAGTGCTATTCCAGAAGCAGTTTTTGATATCGAACCTGCGAATGAAACTGTAGAGTGTTTAACTGACATAATACCAAGTGTAGATTTAAATTATACAAATTCATCGGTTTCGACTTGTCTAATTGAAGGTACTTTATCCGCAGTAGAATCAGCAACCCCTACTCAATGTGGTGGTACTATGACTTATACTTGGTCTTATACTGATCTGTGTGGAAGAGACCTCGAATATATACAAACTATAACCGTAGAAAGCACAGATCCACCCGTATACGTTGATCCTCCAGCTGATATCACGTATGATTGTATAGACGAAGTTACTACTGCTGTTGACCTTGTTTGGAACTCAAATTGTGGTGGTACAGGTACCACTACCGCGGTAGAAGTGGATGATACAGATGCTTGTCTAGGAGGTACGATTACTCGTACTTGGGACTATATAGATCCGTGTGGACAAGCTGTAAATCATACTCAAATAATTACAATCAATCCTGTTCCACCGGTCGAGTGGACTAGCGTGTTACCTGCAGATATAGACGTCGTTTGCGGTGAAGCATTTCCTCCTTTTGAAGATATGACTTTTAGTAATGGAGCCGTAGCAGAATGCTTAGACGAAGGTATGGTAAGCCCAATAGAAAATGGCGGTCATCTTGTCTGTGGAGACGTAGTAACTCGGACTTGGTCTTATACTCCGACTTGTGGAGATATAATTACTCATATCCAAAATATTACTTTAATAGATACTGAAACTCCAATATTTACAAATCCTCCAAGTGACGTTACATTTACTTGTATCTCAGAAGTATCAACTGCTCCAGATTTGACTTGGACTGACAATTGTGATGGAACGGGTACTGTATCTGCTGTAGAAACCGATGACACTGACGCTTGTCTAGGAGGTACGATTACTCGTACATGGGAATATACTGATGCATGTGACAATCCATTAACCTATACCCAAATCATAACTATAGATCCTATACCTGATGTAACTTGGACCTCTATGCTTCCAGCCGATATAACCATTACTTGTGATGATGCTATACCTACGTTTAATATGCTGGACTACTCAAATGGTGCTCAAGAAGTAATTTGTCTAGACGAAGGATCAGTATCAGGTACAGAAGTCGGAGTATTAAATATCTGTGGTGATATCATAACTCGTACATGGACTTACACACCAACTTGCGGACCATCAATTAGTCATACACAAAATATTGAGCTTGAAGATACTGAAACTCCTACATGGCCAACTGCACCTGGAGATATTGCGTATGATTGCATCTCAGAAGTGCCTGCAATGACGGACCAATCTTGGGAAGACAATTGTGATGGCACAGGTATGGTTTCTGGAGTAGAAGATGATATGACATCAGGTTGTGCAGGCGGGGCGATTACTCGTACATGGTCTTATACAGATCAATGTGGTAATCCATCTATGTACGTGCAAACTATCACAGTAAATGCAATACCCGTTGTGGACTGGACAAGCACACTTCCTGGAAATGAAGATATTACCTGCAACGATCCAATTCCAACATTACTCGAACTTGAATATTCCAATAATTCCGGAATAATAGGTTGCCTAGATGAAGGTATGGTATCAGCTACTGAAGTTGGAACTTTAGTTGAGTGTGGAGATCAGATTGTAAGAAATTGGGAATACTTAACTATATGTGGTGATGTAATTACTCATATGCAGACTATAACTTTAGTAGATACAGATCCACCTGTATTTATAGCTCCACCTATGGATGAAACTTTTGACTGTATACTTGATGTACCTATAGCAACAGACTTGATATGGACAGATATATGTGATGGAACAGACTTAGTACCAGTAACCGAAGACGATATGACTGATGATTGTACCGGTGGTTCTATCACTCGTACTTGGGAATATACTGATGCTTGTGGCAATCCAGCTACTCATACTCAGATAATTACAGTAAACCCTGTCCCAGATGTAGTCTGGACTTCGACATTACCAACTGACCAAATCATCCAATGTGGAGATCCTATTCCTACTTTAGTAGACTTAGATTATTCCAATAGTTCACCATCAACTAACTGTCTAGACGAGGGAACTATTTCTGCCTCAGAAATGGGAGCCTTGATAATTTGTGGGGACATGATTACTCGAACATGGGAATATACACCAACTTGTGGACCGGTATTGACACATGTTCAAACGATCACACTAGAAGATATGATCGCCCCTGTATTTGTCGACCCTCCAGGTGATGAAACTTATGATTGTCTTCTTGATGTCACTCCAGAGGTAGTTCTCACTTGGACAGACAACTGTGATGGCACAGGTATGGTATCACCAAATATTGTAGATGTTACCGATGCATGTACTGGAGGTACGATTACAAGAGATTGGGAATACATAGATGCCTGCGGAAATCCGGTTACACATACTCAAATAATAACGGTAAATCCTGTTCCAGATGTAGTTTGGGTGACCTCTCTACCTGCGGATGTAACCTTACAATGTAGTGATGCGATTCCTGGTTCAATAGATTTGGATTATTCTAATAGCTCTCCCTCGACGAGTTGCTTAGACGAAGGAACCATAGCTCCAGCAGAAGATGGAGCACTCGTGATATGTGGTGATATGATTACTCGGACTTGGGAATATACACCAACTTGTGGTATGGTATTGACGCATGTTCAGACGATAACTTTAGAAGATATGATTCCTCCTGTATTTGTCGACCCTCCAAGTGATGAAATTTACGATTGTGTTGCAGATGTAACTGCCTCTACTGATCTTATATGGACAGACAACTGTGATGGAACCGGCGCGGTCTCTCCAACTTTAGATGGAACTTTAGATGATTGCACTGGTGGCACTGCCACTCGTACTTGGTTATATACAGATGCTTGCGGTAATCCTGTCACTCATGTTCAGACGGTGATAGTTAATCCTTTACCAGATGTAGTCTTTACTACAGCGCCACCGGCAGATGTAATCTTACAATGTGGAGACGCTATTCCTGATGCAATCGATCTTAACTATAGCAATAGTGCAGCATCGCCAACTTGTCTTGATGAAGGAGTGATTCCACCTGTAGAAGCTGGAGCCTTAGTCGTATGTGGGGATGAGATTACGCGTACTTGGGAATACACACCAGCCTGTGGACCACCGCTTTCATATACTCAGACTATCACTCTCGAAGACCTTATTCCTCCAGTTTTTGTAGGAGCTCCAGCAGATGAAACCTATGACTGTCTAGCAGATGTAACTCCAGAGATGGACATCACATGGACAGATAATTGTGATGGTACAGGAATGGTTTCGCCTTCTATTAGTGACACTTCTGATCCATGTACTGGTGGCAATATTACCAGGACATGGGAATATACTGACCAATGTGGCAATCCTGTTACGCATGTTCAATCTCTTACGATCAATCCAGTACCTGATGTAATGTGGACTACAGCCCTACCTGCAAATGTAATCTTACAATGTGGTGATGCAATCCCTGATGCTATTAATCTCAATTATAGTAATGGATTATCGGGAGTCATCTGTGCAGAAAATGGTACGATCTCTCCAGTCGAAGATGGATCAATTATGTTTTGTGGTGATATGATTACTCGTACTTGGGAATACACACCAGCCTGTGGACCACCGCTTTCATATATTCAGACAATCACTTTGGAAGATACTGAGTCGCCAGTTCTTATAAATCCTTTAGGCAATGCCACTTACAACTGTTTTGCAGATGTACCCGCAGCTGAAGATCTCACATGGACAGATAATTGTGATGGAACAGGAACTGTCTCAGTTACTGAAGTAGGTACAGTAGACAACTGTGCAGGAGGAATACTATCAAGAACATGGGAATACACTGATGCCTGTGGCAATACAACTCCTCATGTACAAACAATAACTGTAGAACCTATTCCTGATGTAATTTGGACGAGTAGTTTACCTACTGATGCAGATGTAAATTGTGGTGATGCAATACCTAATGTTGTAGATCTCAATTATTCTAATAATTCACTCAGTATGACTTGTTTGGATCAAGGCGTAATTACACCAATAGAAGATGGTACACTTATCACATGTGGTGATCAGATCATTCGTACTTGGTCATACACTCCTGAGTGTGGACCACCATTAGAACATACACAGACAATTACTCTTGTTGATACTGAGGCGCCGGTATTTATTGGTGCTCCAGGTGATGAAAGTTACGATTGTTACGGTGATGTTACAGCAGCTATCGATCTCACATGGACAGATAATTGTGATGGTACGGGAGTCGTCTCACCAACGATAACAGATGACTATGACAATTGTAATGGAGGAACGATTACAAGAGTATGGAGTTACACTGATGAGTGCGGAAATCCTATTAATCATACGCAAACGATCAACATAGGAATGATCCCTAATATTAATTGGATAACTGCATTACCAACTAATGTTACTATCAATTGTGGCGATCCGGTACCAGTTGCAATCACTTTAGAATATTCAAACAATGCTATTGGTGATCTGTGTTTAGATGAAGGGTTCTTGGCACCTACAGAATCAGGCACATTAGTGTCTTGTGGAGATCAGATCATAAGAGAATGGGAGGTAACTCCTACATGTGGTCCACCCATTACTCACCAACAAATAATAACACTTGACGATATACTAGATCCAGTATTTATCAATCTACCGATGAGTACACTTAACTTGTCTTGTATCGATGATCTCCCTGCAAATGGAGATATCACATGGACAGATAATTGCGATGGAACTGGTACAGTTTCATTTTTAGAAATCGGAGTACTTGATGAATGTACAGGTGGAACAGTAACTCGGATTTGGGACTATACAGATAGTTGTGGCAATGGCCCAGTATCATTTACTCAAATAATAAATCTATCTAAACCTGAAGAACAACCTTGTAATGACGGCGATGATTGTACGATCAACGATACTGAAATTGTTTCATGTAACGGTGTGATTTGTGAGCCATGTGCAGGTACCCCAACAGATTGTTCTGGTGATACAGAAGCTGTAGTTTGTGATGACAACAATGACTGTACAGTAAATGACATTCAAATAATAGCTTGTAATGGTCAAATATGTGTTCCATGTCAAGGTACACCAGCAACTTGTGATGATGGAATAGTATTCGTTCAATCATGTAATGATTTGGATCCTTGTACTATCAATGATGAAGTCACTGTAGATTGCCAAGGTGATGTATGTATTCCTTGTGCCGGTACACCTAATCCTACATCCGATCCTGAGGTACCTACTATTCCCAATACTTGTTTTGGAGAGACAGCAACCATAACCGTATCAGTATGTGATGGTGGTATTAATACATGGTACAGTGATCCAGCAGGTTCTACTGTTGTATTCATTGGATCTACATTCGAAACAACACCATTGACAATAGATGCAACCTATTATGTTGATTGTACTATTGATGGATGTCAATCAGAATTAGTAGAAGTTTTCTTACCTGTAGTAACACCAGAAATAGTAACTATAGTAGGAGATGATTTTATTTGCGAAAATGAAACTACTACTCTAACCACAAACCTTCCATTTGATTTTTATGAATGGAATACTGGTGATATAACACAAACCATAACAGTGGATAATGAAGGAGTTTATGAAGTGACTGTCACTGATAGTAATGGATGTACTTCTACCGATGAATTTATATTAACTGTAGCATTTAATCCATTTGTACAAATCGCAGGATCTACAACATATTGTGAAGGTAGTTCTACTTTGCTTTCTGCGCCATTCGGATTTAGCGAATATGAATGGAGTCCTAATTTTGAAAACACATTCTCAATAAATGTTAATTCAGAAGGTACTTACACAGTAACTGTAACCGATCTTAATGGATGTACAGGATCATCATCTGTAGAGGTAATAGAAGCAGAAGTACTCAATCCAAATATATCTGGAGGCGATAATTTCTGTGCTGGAGGATTTGTAGAGCTAAGTATTGGTAGCGGATTTTCTAATATCGAATGGCTTCCTGGAGGGGAAAATACTGAATCGATAATAGTAGATGAAGCTGGGGTTTACTCTGTGACAGTGCAAGACGGAACCTGTGAAGGGATAGCCATTATCACTGTAACTGAAAATCCGCTCCCTACACCAATCATCAATGCTCCATCGGGAATCTGTCCAAATGAATTAGCTAGTCTTAATGCCAATAACCCTGATTACACAAATTATATTTGGAGTACAGGGTCTGTAAATTCAAGTATTCTTACTGGTATGCCAGGTACCTACTCAGTAACAGTTACTGATATGAATGATTGTACTGCTAGCAGTAGTGTTACGATGGACTTTATAGCTCCACCAATTGCAGAGATTATTGGTGATAATCAGATATGTCCTGACCCAGGATCATCTATTATCCTCTCTGCCAATACTGGAACTAATTTAACATATGAATGGTCGACTGGAGATATAACCAACATGATTACTGTGACTGAAGCAGGTACCTATTCATTGACCGTTTCAGATGACAGTAATTGTTCAGCTATTGCGACAACTATTATTAGTAATCATCAATCACCTGATGTAATCATCTCAGGTAGTCAGTCATTCTGTACAGATGGAATCACAACTATCGATGCAGGAGATTTTGCATCGTACGTATGGGCTCCAAATGGAGAAATGACTAGAACAATAGATGTAGATACCGAAGGAACATATAGTGTTACTATTACAGACGAAAATGGATGTACAGGAACTAGTGCTACGATGATTCAAGAGTTAACAGAACTGCTTCCTGTTATTGCTGGACCTAATCTGGTTTGTCCTGGTGAGACTTCTACCCTATTTATTGGCGGCGATTTTGAAAGTTACTCTTGGTCTACAGGAGAAATGGGTATTAATACTATTACGGTTGATCCAGGCATGAGTTATTCGGTAACAGTAACTGACTTGAGCGGATGTACTGGATCTAGTATGATTATGGTGAGCAACTATAATGTAACTCAAGTAACGATTGACGGAGAATCAGATTTCTGTGAAGGAGAATTATCAGAATTAACAGCTTTAGGAGGATTTGAAGAATATGAATGGTCCAATGGATCTTCCGGACAAACAATCACAATTAACGAATCTCAATCTTACAGTGTAACTGCTACAGACTCTAATGGATGTACAAGTGAGACATCTATAAATGTAGAACAGATAGATAATCCGATACCAACTATTATGGGTATTACTGAAGTTTGTGCAGATAGTCAGACTACTTTATCTACAGAAACATATTCTTCATATGAATGGTCCAATGGTTCACTCGAACAAACAACTATTGTAGATATTGGCGGGGCCATTTCGGTGACAGTAACAGATGCCAATGGTTGTGTTGGAAACACTTCTATAATAGTAACAGAATTTAACGTACCTAATGTGGCTATTACTGGATCACCATCCTTTTGCCTAGGTGGATTTACCACATTAGGTACACTTGACGAGTATCAAGTATATAGTTGGAGTCCAGGTGGAGAAAATACTCCTACAATCAATGCCGATGCGGAAGGAACATACACCGTTACCGTTACTGACATTAATGGCTGTACAGCTAGTACAAGTATAAACACTTCATTGGAGACTTCTCTATCACCTACGATAAATGGACCTTCTTTAATATGTAGCGGACAGACTGAGACATTGACAGTTGGTGCCTTTGACACCTACGAATGGTCAACTGGATCAATAGATCAATTCATCGACATATCTACTACAGGTACTTATGCAGTTACAGTATATGACGCTTCTGGATGTTCTGGAGAGACTGCTGTAAATGTTACAGTTGTAGATCCAACGCAGGTTTCTATATTAGGAAGTGATAAACTTTGTGAAGGTGGAAATGTAACTTTTTCAGCCATAGGAGGCACATTTACTAACTACGAATGGTCTACAGGATTTAATACTTCAAGTATTACAGTAGATGAAGCAGGTAACTATGCAGTGACTGTAACTGATAATAACGGATGTACGAGTTCGACATCTATCAATGTAACAGTAGCGGACTTACCTACACCGGAAATCGGTGGAGATCCTAACTTCTGTATCGATGGAAATACTGAGCTCAATCTTACAGAAAGTTACTCTTCATACGATTGGTCAACTGGAAGTTCTGATCCTACGATCAGTATAAATATGACAGGACTTTATACAGTAACTGTAACAGATATAAACGGATGTCAAGCGAGTAATTCTGTAAATGTATTTACATATCCTGATGTCAATCCAACTATTGGAGGAAGTGCTACTTACTGTCCTGGAGGCAACACTACTCTCGATGCAGGCAGCGAATATGTAGCTTGGGAATGGAGCACCGGTGAGATGACACAAACGATCCAATTTGCAATGGAGACGATAATATCCGTCACCGTTACAGATATCAATGGATGCACAGGATCATCCTCTACGGGCATCACAGAAGAACCATCATTATCTCCATCTATACTTGGAGACTTGATAATCTGTGAAGGTGAGTCCACAGTCCTCGATGCAGGATCAGCATTTGATACTTGGGAATGGAGTACTGGCGAGATGACGCAGACTATAGAAGTGACTGATTCAGGAATTTATTCAGTATTTGTCACACAAGGAACGTGTAGCGGAACTGGAGAAGTAGAGGTAATCGTAAATCCTCTTCCCAATCCAGAAATTAATGGAGCTGAAAATATTTGTATCGGAGATTTAGGTACACTTACTGTCGCAGGAAGTTATAATACATATGCATGGTCTACTAATTCGAACTTAGAATCAATAATAGTATCTGATCCAGGAATATATACTGTGACTGTAACAGATGGAAATGGATGTAGTAATTCAACATCATTCCTAGTAACAGAAGTACCCTTGCCTACACCTGAAATAATAGGCGATCCTAACTTCTGTCCAGATGGAAACACAACGCTCAGTTTATCCGAATCATATACTACTTATGAATGGTCGAATGGTAGCCAGGACATTTCTGTAGATATATCTATGACAGGACAATACACTGTAACCGTAACCGATGCTAATGGTTGTTCGGGTAATAGTGCGATCAATGTGTTTATGTATCCAGAAGTCAATCCTAATATCGGCGGCAGTACTACCTATTGCCCAGGAGGAAATACAACATTAGATGGAGGACCACAATATATTGCATGGGAATGGAGTACTGGAGAAATAACTCAAACTATTCAATATGCCCAAGAAACCATAGTAACATTACAAGTAACTGATATAAATGGATGTACAGGAACTTCTGCTATCATGGTGACGGAAGAGCCATCTCTATCACCAGCTATTTTGGGTGACTTGGAAATTTGTGAAGGGGAGACTACAATTCTTGATGGTGGTGCGGCATTCGATACTTGGATATGGAGTACTGGTGAAATGACTCAAACAATAGAAGTAACCGAATTAGGTACCTATACTTTAGAAGTTTCGCAAGGAACATGTAGTGGTGTTGGTGAGGTAACCGTAATAGTAAATCCAATACCTGAACCAATCATAGATGGACCGGAAAGTATATGTTTTGGTGAAGATGCTACATTGACATCAATAAATAATTTTCCTGTATACCAATGGACTACTGGAGACATTACAAAGTCAATTAATATTTCTAACCCTGGCTCATATTCGCTGACTGTTACTGATGATAACGGATGTACCGCTGTAAATAGTTTTACAGTAATTGCCAAACCAACACCAACCCTCGAAGATATTGTCGCAATCTGTGGAGAAGATAAGGATACTTACGATGTAACGTTCTCGTCTACTGCTGATGAAGTATCTTGTAGTACTTATCCCGTGGAGTCACTCGGTGGTATTGATTACGCAGTGAATGAAATCGATACTAATGATGTAATACAAATCTATCTATTAGATACCGAGTCCATGTGTGATACTACGATTACCATCATGAAGCCAAATTGTGCATGTAGTGCAATAGCAGATGCAGGACCAAATGGTGAACTCAACTGTTTAGTGTTCGATATTACTCTTGGAGGTTCTAACACTTCAGTAGGACCGTCATTTACTTACGAATGGACAGACGAAAGTGGAACTGTTGTATCTACGGATATTGAATATACCGCGACTTCAGAAGGTGTTTATACTTTGGAAGTTTTTGATGCCGACTTTGATTGTTCTGTATCGGAGAGTGTGACAGTTGAAAATATTATTAGTGATCCTTCTGCACAGATATTCCCAGACCCTGGAGTAATAATTGATTGTGAAATAGGTATAGTTACGCTTACTTCCGCTAACGAACTAAACGTGAACTATACTTGGACGACTAGCACATTTGTAATAGAAGCATTGTCCATAAACATAGAAAATGGTACTACGATAGTTTTATTGGCTACAGATACACTTACTTTCTGTTCTAATACCTCTTCGATACAAATCATAGACAATGAGCAATATCCTCTTATTGAAATCGCTGATCCTGAAGAGCTAACTTGTGAAACAAACATCGTTACTATAGATGCAATGAACTCTCAGAACAGTCCAGACATCACATATACATGGACTAATGAAAGTGGTTCTAATTTAGGTAACGATGTGCAACTGGATGTAACTTCATCAGGATGGTATTATCTAGAATTAATAGATGATGTGAATGGCTGTCAAAATGATGATAGCATATACGTTGCTGAAAATATAGAAGCACCTGTGGTTATGGCAGGTGACGATATTCTATTGCCTTGTGACGTTACTGCCGTATCTATATCTGCCACGGTAGAGGGAAATGCCGATATCATCTGGACTACTAATACAGGAACATTATCTTCAGATGTCAATCAGGAAGAAGTTAATGTAACATCTGTGGGGGTATATTACTTCACAGCTACCATTCCAGAGACAGGCTGTTCTGCAATAGACTCTATCGAAGTGATATCTAATGAAGATAAAATATCTGAAGTAGACATCGAATTACGTCAGCCAGAGTGTTTTGGTGATGAAACAGGAAATATGACTATTACAGTTTTGGCTGGTGGCATGCCTCCATTCCAATACGATATAGAAGAAGCTAATCTTTCTAATGATAATGGAGTCTTTAATAATTTGCTTCCGGGAATATATGAGGTATTAATTACGGATGCATTGAATTGTGTATTCTTAGCTTCATTTGAAATCACTGATGTGGAAGAAGTGACTTTTGAAAGTCCAACTGCAAATATTGAATTGGACTATGGCAACGATACTACTTTAGTATTAGAAACTAATCTAGGTTTCGATGAAATAGAAAGTATCACTTGGTCTCCAGATATTGAAGGCTCATGTAATACTTGTCTAGAAATAGATGTAGAAAATGTAACTCAAGGTCAAATATATACGATAACACTTTTAGATATCTATGGCTGCGAAGTGACTACTACAATAAGATTAGACGTAAACATCGATGTGGATATACATGTACCTAATATAATCAATCCTAATTCTACTTCTGGCAATAGAAAGCTATTCCCGCAGACGAATCTTGAAAATCTTGAAGTGATAGAATTCTATGTTTATGATAGATGGGGTGAGTTAGTATATACGGCAAAAAATTTCCCTCTCAATGATCCTATTTTTGGATGGGATGGAACTTTCAAAGGCCAAAATGTAGTGCCTGGCGTTTATGTATATTATATGAATGTCGCTATACCTGGATTAGAGAATCAAGCTGTGGCTGGAGACATTACTGTTATTTATTAGAGAAAGATCTTATCGCTAATTTAGAAATATAGACCTCAAAGAGAATAGAAATCTTTGAGGTCTTTAAATTTAATGCTCTTTCTTCCGATCGCATTAAAATTGGAATCTTCAAAGCACTTCGTTAGCTTGCGACCACATGCGACACTTTATCCATTTAGCATATCAAGGCACCAAATACAGAGGTTGGCAACGACAAGCCAATGAGCGAAGCGTACAGGCTACCATAGAAGATCTACTATCAAAGATGCTTAAGACAAAAACTATCATACATGGCTGTGGCCGTACAGATGCTGGAGTCAACGCTAGTCAATATTTTGTCCATGCTGACATTCCTGAAGATCTAGATTACGACCCCGTAGAAAGACTCAACCATATGCTTCCTGATGACATTGCTATTTACGAAATCATACCGATACACAACCCCCACTGCAATGCGCAGACTGATGCCATTGCTCGCAGCTACGAGTACTATATGCACTTCCGCAAAATACCTCAACTCAAAGACACAAGTACATACTTTAAGGTCTCTAATCTCGATGTAGAAGCTATGCAATCTGCGGTAATAATATTACAAAACACAAAAGATTTTCGTTCTCTGTGCAAAGGTCCAGACATATACAAACATACGAGATGTAATGTCCAATCTGTATCTTTAGAGGAAACACACGATGGTCATAGAATGCTATTTTCGATTACGGCCAATAGATTTCTTAGAGCGATGATACGCAACATTGTCGCTCGTCTAATCAACATTGGAAAAGGTGAATTGTCTCTAAATGAATTCACAGAAGTTATACGCAATCAAAAAGAATTTGAGTTTCCATTTCACAAGCAAGCTCCACCCACTGGATTATATTTGAGCAAAATAATTTATCCATATTTGGAACGTGATGTGATCGGCTAAACCCAAAATAATTTTGCTTTTCCAAATACCAGTTCTTTGACTCGATACAATTCCTCAAAATGACAATGAATGAATGATTAAAACATAGTTTCAGCTTTTATTCTAAAAAATCAGTTTAATGACTTGAGAGTCAATTTTTCTTACTCGGATATCTCATAACTAGTACTAATCTCTACAGCCTTAGCCAACATAATTACCACAGAACAATACTTGTCAATAGATAAATTTACTGCTTCTTTCACTTTCTTATCTTTAAGATTTCCTTTAAGAATATAGTGTAAATGCATGTGTGTAAATATGCGAGGAATCGCATCTTGTCGTGTACCTTCCACTTGAACTTCGATAGACTCAATAGGTTGACGCATCTTCTCTAGAATCATTACTATATCTATAGTGCTACAACCAGCAGCAGATAGTAATACTCCTTCCATTGGTCCTACTGCATTTCCATTTCCCAGTGTAATGCCTTGTTCCTTTACATTGGATCCTTGAAATGTCTTTAAATCATCTGATGTAAGGGTTACTTTCATTTTCTGGATATTTTGAATGTTAAATCACTATACCTGGCTAGAAGATAATCATTAATATATCTAAACAATCATTATCTTGTATACTATACGATCACCAAATTAACAACTGTGAGTACATCTAGTTTAATATTTAGAATAAAGTATATTATAGTTCTCATATTATTATCATTTACATCGTGTATTGGTCAAGATACCTTCTCTATAGTAGCTGTCGATCCCAAAACTGGAGAAGTAGGCAGTGCAGGCGCTAGTTGTGTAGATCTTACCAACTTCCCAAATTTTGCGACTGGTTTCTTAGGGGAGTTATTCCCTGAAGAAGGAGCTATCAACTCTCAAGCAACATATCTTAGTCAAAATCAGACTAATGCTCGTAATAGATTCAACAATGGCGAAACACCACAGGAGATCATCGATTGGTTAGTCGCTAATGATGTACAAAATCAATCTCAGCAAAGACAATATGGAATAGTAAGACTAGTAGATGGTACTCCACAATCTGCAGCTCATACAGGTGTCGCTTGTTTGGATTACAAAAACCACATTACAGGACCTAACTACTCGATCCAAGGAAACATACTATTAGGGCATGGTATTCTGGACTCCATGGAAGCAAGATTCCTGAGAGCTGAAGGAGATTTAGCTTGCAAACTTATGGCTGCCATGGAAGGCGCCAATGTAATAGGTGCTGATAGTCGATGTAAAGATAATGGAACTTCATCATTATTCGCTTTTCTGAAAGTAGCACAGCCTAACGATATCTTTGGGAATCCAGCGCTCTCCTTAGGAGTAAGATTGCAAAATGGTCAAGGGATCGAACCTATAGATAGATTACAAGATGATTTTAATGTAGCCCATAGTTGTACTTCTCCTGTATTACAGAATTTGGAATTTGATAACTTATTTCAAGTTTATCCTAATCCTGCTAACGACCAAATGACTATTAAATCACTAAATGAAGAAGAATACAGATATAAAATACTCGACCTGAGTGGAAAAATACTACTCCAAGGAAATCTATCGAACGAAGAGATCTTAGATTTATCCAAGTTTACGAATGGCAATTATATCTTAGAAGTGTTAAAGGATCAAAAATATTTTTCAAAAATATTTTCAAAGACTTAGAGGATCTAAAGATTAATTAGAATACGAAAAAATAAAACTATGAGCAACTACCACATAAAGCACCTAGAAGAATACTTCCAAGTCTATAATAAATCTGTAAATGATCCAGAGACCTTTTGGGGAGAAATCGCAGAGGAAAACTTTATCTGGCACAAGAAGTGGGACAGAGTACTGAGTTGGGATTTTACGAAGCCAGAAGTGAAGTGGTTTGAGGGTGCAAAATTGAACATCACCGAGAATTGCTTGGATAGACATTTGATTACTCGAGCAGAGAAGACGGCCATATTATTTGAGCCCAATCATCCTAGTGAAAAAGCGCAGCATATTACTTATCGCATACTTTATGAGCAGGTATGTCGTATGGCCAATGTGCTTAAGGATCAAGGTATACAAAAAGGGGATCGTGTATGTATATATCTTCCTATGATTCCAGAGATGGTATATTCTGTATTGGCTTGCGCTAGGGTCGGAGCGGTTCACTCTGTTGTATTTGCAGGATTTTCGGCTACCGCCTTGTCTACACGCATTAATGACTGTGAATGCAAAATGGTCATCACTAGCGATGGCTCTTATCGTGGTAAGAAAACCATAGACCTCAAAGGTATCGTTGATGAAGCACTCAAAGATTGTACCTGCGTTGATTCGGTCTTAGTCGCCAAAAGAACTAATACTAAAGTCAATATAGTAGATGGTCGTGATCATTGGTTAGCTCCTCTTATGAATAATGCGTCGGCTTTACATAATGCAGAAATCATGGATGCGGAGGACCCATTATTTATACTATACACATCTGGATCTACAGGATCACCAAAAGGAATGCTTCATACTACAGCAGGATATATGGTATACTCTTCTTACACATTCAAGAATGTATTTAACTATCAAGAGAATGATGTCTATTGGTGTACTGCTGATGTAGGCTGGATTACTGGTCATAGCTATATTATCTATGGACCTCTCGCCAATGGAGCTACTACAATCGTCTTCGAAGGTGTGCCCAGCTATCCAGATTATGGTAGGTTTTGGGAAGTAATAGAGAAGCACAAAGTGACACAATTTTACACAGCCCCTACCGCTATTCGAGCATTAGCTAAAGAAGGATCTGAATTTCCAGAAAAATACGATCTATCCACACTCAAAGTGCTCGGAACTGTAGGAGAGCCCATCAATGAAGAAGCATGGCATTGGTATGATGATCATGTAGGGCATAATAATTCGCCAATAGTAGACACCTACTGGCAGACAGAGAATGGTGGTATTATAGTTACTCCTCTACCCTACATCACTCCAACCAAACCTACATTTGCTACTTTACCATTCATAGGTATACAGCCTGCGATAATGGATGCAAATGGGACGGAACTCAAATGCAATCAAGTAAACGGAAGTCTATGTGTCAAATTTCCTTGGCCCTCGATAGCCAGAACGATCTGGGGTAACCATCAAAGATATAAAGACACATATTTCACCACATTTGAAAACAAATATTTCACTGGAGATGGAGCACTACGCGATGAAAGTGGATACTATCGTATCACCGGCAGAGTCGATGATGTGATTATAGTATCTGGACACAATCTTGGTACAGCACCTATAGAAGATGCCATTAACGAACATCCTGATGTAGTAGAAAGCGCTATAGTAGGTTACCCTCATGATATCAAAGGAAATGCACTTTATGGATATGTCACCCTAAAAGATAGTGGTAAATTAAGAGACGAAGAAACGCTCCGTAAAGAGATCAATCAATCCATTACTGAACATATCGGTCCTATCGCCAAACTCAACAAAATACAATTTAGCGATGGTTTACCTAAAACGAGAAGTGGAAAGATTATGCGACGCATCCTAAGAAAGATAGCACATAAAGAATCTGACAATCTAGGTGATCTCAGTACGCTGTTGAATCCTGAAGTCGTGCAAAGTGTAATTGATAATGCATTTTAGAGAATTAAATAGTTAATATTTAAATGAGAATAGAAGATATAAATCTAAAGAATTTGATTTTAGAAATCATCAAAAGGCAGTTAAATCGCGCAGCAAATAAAGACCTAAAATAGCTTATGACCTTTTTCCCTCTACCCAATGGCTTATGACTTCAAAACTTTAACGACTATTATTTCTCCTTTACCAAATAATTCTGATCCAACTTCACTCCAATTTCATGCATACTCTCTTGCAGATAAGTCAATATTCTCTTCCTCTTATTGTGTGGCCAATAACGGAGATAATCATATAACTTAATTCTTGGCGAAGTTGCCAAGCTCTGTAACAAATGATCATCCAAAAGTTCTTGAGTCATCTTGTCTATCTCGGTGATATTTGATCCTCTACATATATCGCAGGTACCGCAATTATCTATTTTGTTTTCGCCGAAGTATTCTAATATAAATCGCTGACGACACCAATCTTGAGAAAGGTAATCTATCACAGCGCTGAGTCGTTTACTGCTTCGCTCTTTGAGTTGGTTATATAGCTTGACATTGATAGTAAAAGAATCTATCTGTGGCCTAGATTGTAGAAACGTGATGAGAGGAATTGTCTTCCTTGGCTCATACTTAATTATCTGTTCTTTGTGCAAATGCTTTAGATAACTGACCACTTTCGCTTTAGTCAGTTTCAAATTTTTAGCTACAACTTGCTCGTCTATCTTGACAAATTCTATGAAAAGACCTTCGTATCTACGAAGTAGAAATCTCAATATTCGGCTCTTCTCATCTTCCTTACTCACGAGGTCTGAGAAATCTCTTTTAGATGTAGATACATACATCTGACTCGGTCGATAGAATCCATCAGACATTGTAATCCATCCATCGGTCACGATGGCATCTATAGCATTGAGTGACCCAAGAATCGGTAATTTAGCAGTCTCACAAAATTCTATCAAATCAAAATCAAAACTCTCCTCTAATCCTGATCCTATTGCAATTTTGAGATAAACACAAATTTTATGATATACATTTTTGATAAAATTAATCGACGGATAATTCTCTTGAAATTGATTGACTGCTTTAGAGACATCTTGATTACTAATAATGGTGATAGCAAAAGCTTGTTCTCCATCTCGACCAGCTCTACCCGCCTCTTGGTAATACTCCTCTATGCTTGGTGGCACATCGGTATGTATCACAAATCTCACGTCTGACTTGTCGATGCCCATTCCAAATGCATTAGTGGACACAATGACTCTTGTCTTTCCAGACTTCCAATCTTCTTGAATTTTAGTTCGGCTATTAGTTCCTAGGCCTGCATGATAGTATTCTGTCTGAAAGTTATACTTATTGAGATGATCAGATATCTCTTTTGTCATTTTGCGATTACGCACATATATGATTCCTGTACCTTTCATACGTTTCATGATAGACAACAACTCGTTACGTTTATTATCAGTCTTGATCACTACGAAAGAGATATTATCGCGAGAGAAGCTTTTCTGAAATATATTAACCTTCTTCATCTCAAGCGACTCTACGATGTCATCTACTACTGATTTAGTCGCGGTTGCCGTGAGGGCCATCACAGGGACGCCTTTGAATCGTTCTCGCAATTCTCCTATTTCCATATAAGCAGGTCTAAAATCATGGCCCCATTGAGAGATGCAATGCGCCTCATCTACCGCTATCATACTAAGATTGGCATTCTGTATTCTAGCAGTAAAAAAATCAGATTTTAATCTTTCCGGTGATACGTAAAGCAACTTCGCTGGACCATAGATAAAGTTATCATAGGCCGTTTCTAGTTCTCGCAATCTTAATCCAGAGTGTAATGCTATTGCTGTAATTCCTTTCTCTTTAAGCGCACTGATCTGATCATGCATCAATGCTATCAGCGGCGAGATCACTATCGTCTTTCCCTCAAGAGCCAATGCTGGTAATTGATAACAGAGTGATTTTCCACCTCCAGTAGGGAGCAGGGCTACGGTATCTTTGCCATCCATAACTGACTTTATGATCTCTTCCTGCTGTGGCCGAAAGGTGTCGTAACCCCAGTATTGCTTTAGTAAAGAATGAACGTCAGTCATAGATATAGTGGTATTTCTTTTCTGAGAGTGAAGGTAGGTAATGTAGATAGAAATAGAATGTGGTATTGAAAGTAATTGAAAAGTTGATATGATTGAATAATTACCCTACTTAACTATTATCTACCTATCTTCAATAATCAAATATTACTATTTCTATGAAAATCGCGATTATTGCATCTACCTCATTTGAAATCGATCCTTTATTACAGCATCTCGATGCTGAAGGTCACAAGGCTTCTTTCTTTCATTATGAGTACAAAGGGCACGAGATCTATCCCTTAGTTACTGGTATTGGAGCTATTAAGACTGCATTTGCATTAGCAAGATTCAATGAGATAACGACTCTTGACCTTGCTATCAATGCGGGAGTCGCAGGAAGTTACAACAGAGACTTGCCACTGGGTACCGTCGTTCATGTGACTAGCGATAGATTTGCCGACTTAGGTGTAGAAGAAGCTGATGGATCATTTACAGATGTTTACGATCTAGAGCTCGAAGCCAAAAACAAATATCCGTATACTGATGGTGCACTGATCAACGATGGTCTCAAATATAGTTTTGATATCAAAAAAGTAAAAGCACTTACTGTTAACAAAGTAAATGGCACCCAAACAAGTATTGACCTCATCCAATCAAAATACAAAGCAGATATAGAAACTATGGAAGGTGCAGGATTTCATTATGCTTGTATGAATATGGATATCCAACATGTTCAACTCCGAGCTTTATCCAACTATGTAGAACCACGAAACAGAGCTGGCTGGCAAGTCGAATTAGCTATCGATAAATTGAATCAAACCATTATAGAACTTCTTAATAATATTGAAAAACCAGCCGAGCGAAATAAGGCTTTGGATTGGTTGTAAGATTTATTAATTAATAGCCTCTGATTACCTGAACATATTTTCTTAATACATCATGCCCTTAGTAAGCAAACTAAAATACGTGGTATATTAGAATTTCCTTTTAGAATTTAATTTCAATAATCACTTTCTCTCCCTATAAGCCTTAATATACTTAATCATATGACTGTAGTTGGCTAGTCCATCTTTTACACCATGAGACTTTAGATAACTATCATACATTTTATCTCTGACTGCTGGCATGATATCTGGATAACGATCCATGTATTCTATTATTTCATTGAGGTCTACCTTTAGTGCAAGAGGCAATAGGATCATATATTGTCGATATAATTCTTTATCAAGCTTTCTTAAATCAGACATTAGGTATCGCCAATATGCTCTGATCGCACTGTAGCGAATCACATCATTATCAGATTGCACACAAGCTAGGTAACCTATAAAATTGCAAGTCCCTTCATCACCGTATCCATATCCATGAGTCATCTCATGTGCCATCGTAAAGGGCCATAGAATCGGATGTAATCCCCCATCAATATGTCCTTCGAATACATAAGGTACATAGACGCCTGCGGTCGAAAATCTTAGTAAGATACCCTTGAGAGCTAACTTCCTTACACGTACTCTACCAGTAGTAGGTATGTCCCAACTTTCTAATAATCCTTCTAGGTTATCACGAATTTGGGATTCCAAATCTTCAGGAATAAAGACTTCACTAATGGCATTTAAGCTATCAGTAGAAACAATCATTCTAGTCGAGATAAGTTCTTTCGTTACACGATCTATTTCATTCATGAGATATATACTATCGATAACTTGCTCTTGCATATCTAAATCTGCGTAGATATTAGATCTATTATAGTTATACCCCCAAAGTAAATAGAAGAAAAATACTGAACCACCAAAGAATGCTAACAAACCCAAGAGGCCTTCTCCCAATCCAGATAACCAATGTCCCTCTTTGGCATTTTTAATCATCTTAATAAATATCCTAGCGGTATAAATTACAAATACAACCAGGGATATATACACCACAGGAATTGGCAAAAAACCGAGAGTATGATCATATATCCAACGAAAACCTTGAAAAATACCTCGGAAATAAAACATATCTACCCAATCCGGTGCTGTAGCCATTATACGATCTACACCAAACGATAAGACACCTAGAATGATCCAGAAGTACTTGTACTTATGTTTTGAAGATATTATCGAAGACATATATAATTAGTTGTGTACTAAGTTATCTATGGTGTTGAACATGATTTAAACTAAATGTAGAACTTAAATCTTCACTATTCTATTATGAAAGACCTTAATTATACAATAGGAACATTTGATAACCAAGATCCATAATGGAGTCTATCTGCCGCTGATAATATAGCTTACATCGCTAAGTATCCACAGCTACTTTGGGCAACTATAACTAATTTGACAGATCATCAAATGAAAACTACTTATCGACCTAGAGGATGGACAGTCACCCAACTTATCCATCATATAGCCGACAGCCATATGAATGCATATATAAGATTTAAGCTTTCGCTGACAGAGACAGAGCCTACTATCAAGCCTTATGAAGAAGCCGAATGGGCCAAGCTGCCTGACTATAAACTTAAGATGATCCCTGTCTCGATTAGCCTAATCACAGCCTTGCATACCAAATGGAGTAATCTCATGGATGCTTTGAAAATAGAGGACTGGAACAGACTATATCGTCACACTGCGGATTTAAGTTATGTAGATTTAGCAACTTCACGTATGATGTATCATAAGCAATCTGCACATCATTTGGCTTATATTGCTAAACTCGTCAAGCGAGAAAGTTAGTAGATTGTCATTTAAATCATCAATATCACACATTGACAGCATATACATTCAACCATTTAGCAGATAGATAAGTTTAGTATTAACTTACGTCTCAATTTAAAAAAACTTTCATATGAGTAAGGGATATTTTCAGCCAGAAGATTTAAAGAAATTCAAAGATATTACAGACTTTCAAGAAGTGATGGGTAAAAAATTTTTTGACTACTATTCATCCGTATTTGAAGAAGGTGCATTGACCAGAAGGGAAAAATGCTTAATCGCTTTGGCTGTAGCCCACTCGGAATCTTGTCCATATTGTATGGACTCCTATACCAATGCATGTCTAAGCAATGGTGCCGACGAAGAACAGATGATGGAGGCTGTACATGTAGCAGCCGCAATCAAAAGTGGAGCCACATTAGTAAATAGTGTAATGATGATGAATCAAGTGAAGGGGAAATTAATGTAGACAAATCGATTCTAATGATCGTCAACAACGTTAGCTTATAAATAGCTTAAATAAAAAACATTCACAATAGAATAACCAAAAGCATATTCAATAATATGTATATATATAATGGGTGTAAAGCAAAAAACTAAATCACTAGACAAGACCAATAACCCAATGGCTGATACTTTTTTTCAGCTACAGGTATTGAATGGCAAAGAGTTGACTGATAGTAAGTTCACTTCGTTTGGCAAAATGATTGGAGACGTAATTACTCCGAGCCCTGTTGAGGTTTTTCAGATTAATATTGGAAAGCTTTGTAATCAGACTTGTGGACACTGTCATGTAGATGCAGGACCAGATAAGAAAGAAGAGAATATGGACAAGGCAACTTTAGTGAAGTGTCTTGATATAATCCGTACATATAAAATACCTACTGTAGATATTACAGGTGGAGCACCAGAAATGAATGCGCATTTTAGATGGTTTGTAGAGGAGTGTACTAAGATCGGTGTTCAAGTAATCGACAGATGTAATCTTACGATCATTAGAGCCAATAAGAAGTATCATGACTTACCACAATTTTTAGCAACGAACAAAGTACATATAGTATCATCGCTACCTTACTTTAGTAAGACTCGTACAGATAGTCAACGTGGAGATGGAGTTTTCGAAGATAGTATCCAAGCTCTCAAAGAGCTAAATGCTGTAGGATATGGTATGGAAGGATCAGGACTACAATTGGATTTAGTTTATAATCCATCGGGTGCATATCTTCCTGGAGATCAACATACATTGGAGGCAGAATTTAAACGTCAGCTAGATCGTAAGTTTGATATCCAATTCAATAATCTATTTGTAATCACTAATCTTCCTGTGGCTAGATTCCTAGATTACCTGATAGAATCTAGCAACTATGAGCAGTATATGACTGAACTTGTAGAAGCCTTTAATCCTGCGACAGTGCAAGGCCTTATGTGTCGCAATACACTGTCTATCAGTTGGGATGGCTATATATATGACTGTGATTTCAATCAGATGCTAGACCTTAAAGTGGAGGCGAATAGTCAACATATCGACAATTTTGACATGAAAGCTTTGATGGATCGTAAAGTGGTAACTAATCAGCATTGTTATGGATGCACTGCAGGTGCAGGTAGTAGCTGTGGTGGTGAGGTGGCGTAAGGGTAAATAAAAATTACAATTATAAAATTTTAAACGCTAGTAGGTCTCAATAATACTTCGAATATAAAAAAGAGAAATCCACTCAGTGAATTTCTCTTTTTTATTCTCTATCGAAATAGAAATTACTTTTTTATTACTTTTCTATAAAAGCCGGATCGTTTTCAGGTTTGACATATTCATCTTTATTCTTTCCACCAAATACAGATACTTTGACATATCTACTTGGATTCAATCTAAGGTCTTGTAACAGTAATGACAAATTCTTACTTGTCAATTCAAGATTATTATAAAGCGCTTTATCGTTTAGTAACTTAGACAATGTACCATTTCCACTATTCATCTTTGTGATCACTTCGTGGAGTTGCTTCACAGATAAATCTGCAGACTCCGCTGTCGTTGTAAGACTAGCCATTACGTCGTTAGCTCCATCTACTGCATTACTCATATTAGCTACTGTAGCCCCAAGATTAGCATTTTTCAAATCGGTCGAAACCGTATTAAGATTAGATAAAATGCTATTGACCTGTATATTATTCTTAGCAAGATTAGCAGTTACTGATTCCATATTGGCCATGGTCTTCTGTAGATTTGTGGAAGATCTTCTTACCAATCGATCCATAGAGGCAGTAAGCCTAGCCATATTCTCCATAGTAACTTGTAAGTTATTGATGGTTTTATTAATAGGATTATTAAGGTTTCCTTCTTCTCTAGTGTTGAGCGACTTAGTTACTCCGTCTGTGATTTGAGTTACGTATTTACCCAAATCTTCGCCGGCTAGCATAGACCCTATCAGACCTCTTGATCCTCCTAATATTCTCTGTCCATCTTCTGCACAATCAGATCCTTTACAGATATTACCATATTCTAAAGATAACGATTTACCACCTACAAGACCATCACTAATCATAATTGCTTTTGTAGATTTAGGTAAATTAAATTCTCCATTCACATTATACTCAACAAACATCTCTTTGGTGTTGCTAGGATTTACAGTGATATCCGTGATAGCACCAACTTTCAGACCATTGACCAATACAGGCGATGAAACCGCTAACTGTGATACATCTTCAAATACCGATATGAATGTATAAGATCGAGAAAGCATTACCTCTCCTTTTACGAATTTGTATCCCCACACCATTCCAACAACAGTTACAATTGATAGCAATCCGATTATAGCTTCTCTTGACATATTTATCTTTGTTAATATTTCACTGCAAAGTTAGCATTATTGATTACTTACTAGTCTTTATGATGCTAATTGACAGCCTTCCGATCAAAATTTTAAGATGTTGTAATGAAGATATAATCGAAATGATAACTATAGAATCAATAGTATGTTCTAAAAAGAAGCCACTTCATTTTACTTTAATACTTATTTAACAGCTATTTCGATTACTTCTAGCACTCATTCTTACTCTATTTATCGTTTGTCATATTAGTTGATAGATCATATTATCGATACCTTTACCCACATATTTAATGACTACAATTAATATTGAATAGAATCTTTTACATATTATTAATATTTATAATATTTAATCAGCTGTTAGTTGGTCAGAATCCGAATAAAGTGATTTCTACAGATACAGATAGCCTAGATGTACTCAAAGATACTATTCCTGTATTGATCGATACTCTAGAAATGTTAACCGATACTAGCGGAGTATTGGATAGTAACACAATTTTTAAACCCACTATTGATCCTAATATCACGATTTCTTCAGATTCTGTAGTTGATCAAGTGGTGTATGGTTCTAGAGATAGTAACTATATGGATGTAGTCAATAATCAGATACATCTATATGGGAATGCATTCGTTGAGTTTCAAGACATGAAGATCCAGGGTGCTTATTTGATATTTGATTTTAATACGAACATTGCTCATGCATTCAAAGAGGTAGACAGCTTGGGATTATACATGGATCGTCCTACTTTTACTAATCCTGATCAAGAGTTTAATTATCAAGAGCTAAAGTTTAATTTTAAAACTCAGAAAGGAATCGTATATGATGCTATATCTAAAGAAGGAGAATTCTTCTTACATGGCAACAAAACTAAGTTTTTAAGTAAAGCAAACGACACTCTAAACTTAGATGATCAAATTTTCAATGAAAATGCAATCATCACAACATGTAATCACGAGCATCCTCACTTTGGTATTCGTTGTAGCAAACTTAAACTTGTTCCAGACAAACTTGCTGTACTAGGGCCTTCGAATCTAGAAATAGCTGGGATACCGACTCCACTTTTTCTGCCGTTTGGCTTCTTTCCATTATTACAAGGTAAATCTAGTGGATTAATATTTCCATCCGAATTTACTTATGATAAAGACCTAGGCCTTACTTTTAGAAATATCGGTTACTACTTCCCTATCAATCAGTATATGGATGTACGTGTATTGGGCGATATATATACCAATGGATCATTCGCTACACGTGTACAAAGCAGTTATAAAAAGAGATATGCATATACAGGAAGAGTCGAATTGGGTTACAGTCGTATCAAGAGAGAATCTAGTGTAGATGGAAGTGATGAATTGTCTACATCGTTCAGTATTCAATTAAGTCATAGGCAAGATGCGAAAGCGCACCCGTACAGATCTATCGATGGATCGATCAATCTACAGTCTAATCAATATAGCTCTCGTACATTTAATGATTTTGATAATGTATTTGAGAACAAATTAAGATCTAATTTTGGATTTAGACATAGTATGCCAGGCACCCCTTTTTCCTTCTCTATGACACTCAATCATAGCCAAGATAATCGGACAAGAAAAGTAACAGTTACCTTACCCAACATCAATCTCAACATGAATACTATCTTCCCATTTAAGAGGAAGAACGTGGGATCTAATGATGAGAAATGGTTTGAAAAGGTAAATTTAAAATATAGCGGAGCCTTCAAAAATTTCGTACAAACTACCGACACGACCTTATTTACACAAGCTGTATTTGACGAAATGCAATATGGATTTTCTCACAAGGCCTCTACAGGAGCAAGTTTCAGAGTAGCCAAATACTTTAACGTAACACCTAGCGCGAGCTATGAAGAATTGTGGTATTTCCGCACTCTTGAAAATCAATATAACTCCGAGCTACTTTTTGATACTATTTCAATAGATACTATACCTTTAACTGGGCAAGAAGTCGTAAATCAAGACACTACATTCGGAACTTTTAGTGAAAATATTGTTGGAGGCTTTGAAACCTTTAGAAAATTCAATTCAAGTATCAATGTGTCCACGCAGATATTTGGAACCAAAACTTTTCAGAAAGGATGGCTTCGAGGAATAAGGCACGTAATCAAGCCAACCATCGGTCTCAGTTATGCTCCTGATACTCGTGCAAAATATATAAGAGAAGTGTCTACAGATCCCAATGAAAAATTTGTAGATCCCTTGGAGTACAATCCGTATCAAGGAGGAATATTCTCTGCCCCTCTCAGTGAAAAAGCAATGAGTTTCACTTATGGTTTCACCAATCAAATCGAAGCTAAATATTTCTCTAAAAAAGATTCGACAGAAAAGAAATTCAAGATATTTAATAATATTAACGTCAATGGCAATTACAATTTTGTACGCGATAGTTTAAAATGGAGCGACGTTAGGTTAAGCGGCAACACAACATTGATTAAGAATATTACTAATTTAAATTTTGCTGCGACGTACACACCATATCTCAAATCTGATAATCGAAGTATAAATGAGACAGTCTGGTCACGCAGAGGTAGGCTACTTGCCTTTGATAATTTTAGTGCAACTTTCAACACTAGATTGACTTTCAAGAAGCTAAAAGCAATATTCCAAAGTGATAACAAGTCGGATGATAAAAAGAATATTAAAAAAGGAAATAAATCTAAAAAGAAGATAGAAGCAGGTAATATATACGATTTATTAGAAAAATTCAGTATTAATCATACCTATCAAGTCGCAGTGCGTAGAATAGATGAAGTAGATACATTAATGGTAAATGTACATAGTATACAACTAAGAGGACGCGTACAATTATCCAAAAACTGGGAGCTGACTGTAGGTAATATTGCGTTTGATATAAAAAATAAAAGCTTTATTTATCCCAGCCTAAATTTTGCTAGAGATTTACATTGTTGGAGAATGAACCTTAGTTGGATTCCTGCACGTGGTGTATATGGATTTTTCATTGGTGTTAAATCAAACCAACTTAGCTTCCTTAAGGCTGACTATAAACAGAACAATCCCAATCGATTTTTCTAACGTATTAGATTTTGACATCCGTAGCAAAGTATTATTTGACTTACGAAAAATTGCTTTTGATAAAATTTATATGTTATCATTTCAACATCCTTCCTTTTGCTTCAGTATTGACCTTATGTTGATCTTAAATCTATTTGCTTAGAAAAACTCAATTAAACGCTTTTTGACAATAGAAAAAACAAGAGATATTTGAAATAATCCTATTACTGGCAGAATAGAAAGATAAGAGATTAAACCTAACAGATAATATTTTAGAGAGGCCTCACTAAATTGGTTTAATCGATAAACCCATAATTACCCGTAATAATCTTCAATTTAGAGAGTCCAAAATGAAGATAAAAGTTGTACATATTTTTTGATAAAAATTGTACCCGAAGTCGGAGTCGAACCGACACGCACATAAGTGCACAGGATTTTAAGTCCGGCGTGTCTACCAGTTCCACCATTCGGGCATACATTATAGGGTAGATCAGAAACGAAACTTCTGATGATCTAAGTCCAACAAAATTGTCGACCAAAGAAAATTGAGCGAAAGACGGGATTCGAANNCTACCAGCTGAGCTACTTTCGCATTGTTAAGGCGATCTTTATCCCCTGAAAATGTACGTGCTTTCATAGAGCGATGCAAATATATAATCTTTCAATTAATTAAAAAGCATTTAATAATTAAATACATAAAATAATTTACCCGTCCATTGAAAGTGCCGTCTAGCCTAACTTTCGATCAATATTCGCTTCATTTCAACAAATTTCTCATCGGTAATTAGTCCTTGTTATCTCAACTTAGCCAATTCCATAACTTTATCGACTATCGCTAAACTAGAAGCAGACTCTTACTTGCATTTTTAATCATCTTGAATCTGATTCGTAAGTATTTTTCCCTTCTCAAATTTTTCATCGTAGTACTTCTTAAGTCTATCAAGATTGAAATCTAAGAAAGTGCCCCCGGCCTCAAAATGCTTTTTAAACAATTCTCCTGTAGCATTCGAGCTCGCACCAGAAAGTATCTTCAATGTTATAATACCTATGATAGAGCCAACATTTAGAATAAACTTGATTGCTCTAGCTCCTAATCTTGCCAATCCAAAATCAGTCAAGGCAGTAATGATTGCTTTACCTTATGTTTCTTTAAATAATATCATAGACCTTGCATAATTGATGCATCATATCTGACTGTATAACACTCACGCCAAATAGATCCGCAATAGGAACAGGTATAAAACCAGCTCCCATAGACCAAGTCAAATAATTTTAAATTACCGAATTGGTATTACTTGTTCTTATCTCTTGATTTTCGCTCATAGTGCATATTTGATTTTTCCTAGACTACTAATTTGAGCACTAAAACAGTCAAACTAGTCCTATTATCGATGAAATGTGTGGAAATAATGATGAACTAGAGTCTTTTGTAAAAAGAAAGAGAGCCATCTCAAACGAAATAGCTCTCTGTTCTCTAATCTTTTAATAGTATTTAGTCTAATTACACACCTAAGTAGTTCTTCAATAATTTTGATCTACTTGCTGATCTTAACTTATTGATAGCTTTATCCTTGATTTGTCTTACTCTCTCTCTAGTAAGCCCAAATCTCTCACCGATATCCTCTAATGATAATGGATGCTCTACTCCAATACCGAAATATAACTTTATTACATCACATTGACGTTCAGTAAGTGTACTTAATGATCTTTCAATCTCAGTACGTAGAGACATATTATACTCTAACGCTTTATCAGTTTTGTCAGTTTTACTATTTTCCAATACATCTAATAAAGAGTTATCTTCTCCATCAACGAAAGGTGCATCCATGGATACGTGTCTAGCTGCTACACCTAGTGTTGTCTCTACTTCTTCCGTAGGGATCTCAAGCAATTCTGCTAATTCATCTGAAGAAGGCTCTCTTTCAAACTCTTGTTCAAGTTCTGAGAATGCTCTATTGATTTTGTTAAGTGATCCCACTTTGTTAAGTGGAAGTCTTACAATACGAGACTGCTCTGCTAATGCTTGCAGTATCGATTGTCTAATCCACCACACGGCGTAAGAAATAAATTTGAAACCTCTCGTTTCATCAAATCTCTGAGCAGCCTTAATAAGTCCAAGGTTACCTTCATTAATAAGATCTGAGAGAGATAAACCTTGGTTTTGATATTGTTTGGCTACAGAGACTACGAATCTTAAGTTGGCTTTAGTTAACTGCTCAAGAGCTAGCTGATCACCTTTCTTAATTCTTTGAGCTAAATCTACTTCCTCTTCTGGAGTTAAGAGATCTACTTTTCCGATTTCCTGCAAGTATTTTTCTAAAGATTGGCTTTCACGATTAGTGATCGATTTAGTAATCTTGAGTTGTCTCATAGTAATATTTTATAGTAAGGTTGTTTATCCTTTATGTTTTATAATCAATTCGCATTATAATCCAATATACATGATAGATGTCTCATAGGTTTAAAAGACATTTTTCAGACTATTGTAATCATTTTGTTTTAATCTGATAGTCTATTCCTAAATACCTCTCCGAATACCGTACCATATTTAAAATCTCAAAGAAAAGCAAATGTACAACTAATATAAATCAGATTCAACTGACGTTAGTTCATTCATTTAAAACGTAAGCTTACCGGCCTTCAATACAGTTATTAATTTAATCTCACCAAAAAAAGTTCAATTCCTTTGATAATTGGAAAAAATATTTCTTATTGCGTTTACAACGTATGAATGAAACTAATAGGTTTAAAGCATTCAGTATGTTATACATATATAAAATAATACTTAATGAAACGTGTTTCTTTTGAAATGGAGTTTATTTTTAGGGCTTCTCCAGCCATACTATATACATTCTTGACGACCCCTGCATGCCTCGTAAGATGGTTTTGTGATGGTGTTGATATCAATACTGATGTATTCACATTTACTTGGGATGGGGCAGACGAAAATGCTGAAATGCTGGATGATATCCAGGAAGAAAGAGTAAGATTTAGATGGGAAGACGCTGATGAAGGTGAATATTTAGAGTTCAGAATGTATAAATCTGGTGTCACTAACGAAACTGTGCTAGAAATTACTGATTTCTGTGATGATGACGAAGTAGATTCTCAAATGGACTTATGGAACACTCAATTAAAAAAACTTAAGATAGAGTGTGGCGGTTAGAATAAAAAATACCTGTAAACCACACTAAAAACTTCCTTCATATCGATATATTAGCATTACTTGCTTTTTTCAATCTTGGTTTCATGTCTTTTAGCAAAATTTTAAGTGCATTTGCCGACTTTTATTTCAGATCGATATGTTATCAATATCGAACAAATACTTTATCGCTATGAGTCTAACTATTTTACGCTCTGCTCTGCTGGGATTAATTATACTGATGATTGGACTATCTAGGCTTGTCGCTCAGATAACAGACACTGATTCTACTGGACTTGAAAAAGATGCAGAAATCATTCAATATGATCACTTACCTACCGATCTTAAAATCAATGATATTCTTGTTGCTAAAGGCAATAAAATATGGGCAGCTACAAACAAAGGAGTATACCAACTCTATGCCTCTAGTAGCACTCCTTACATTTCAAGTCAATACACTGAAACTTTAGTAGAAGGTAGATCTGGAGAAATCTGGGCGGCTGGCAAGAATGTATTATATAATATAACCAACAATACAAAACACCAACTGCCTGCGACTAACATTATAGTAAATGATATTGCTTATCAAGGGGCTAAGGTCTGGTTAGCGACAAACAAAGGAATATATACATACAATTCGAAAGTCGATAGATTTAATCAATTTACCGAACGCAACTCTAAGCTGAAGACTAACACTATAAACTTCATACAAGTAGATAATGAAGGTGTAATTTGGGCAGGAACCTCTAATGGTTATGTACGTATTAAAAATGGAGATTGGGATGCGGAAGACAAGGGGTATGATGTATTACTTTCTAGGTATAATAAAGAAGGACAGTGGATGGTAGCTACGGATGATATGTGGCTTATCAGCAATTACAACCGTAAGTTTCCTATAGGTCTGGATGAAAGTTTATTCCGAGGTACAGTCAACGACTTTGTGTTAGACGGTAAAGGTAGACTATACATGGCCTCAAATATATTAGTGAGATATGATCCACAAATAGAAAAAATAGAAGTTTATGGTGCTGAGGTTGGAATGCTTGCTAAGCGTACACTTAGTCTTGCGTGTGATTTAAATAATAACATTTGGATCGGAACGGAAAATTCTGGATTATTCAGAATCGTATTTGCAGATATCGCTGATGAGCAACTAGCCGCAGAGGCTGTTATAAATAAAGAAATAAGTTGCGCTGGCAAAGAAGATGCAAGCATCAGGTTGACAGTAACAGGTGGTAAAAAACCATATAAATATGTATGGAGCGATCCTGATCTATCTGGCAAAAGTGCATATAAACTCAAAGCAGGTATATATACTGTAACCGTAACAGATAAAAACAACACAGAAGTAATTTCAACTGTAGAAATTACTTCACCAGCCCAAATAGAAATCTCAGTTGTAGAAACTCAACGTATAAGTAGTGAAGGAGCCAAAGATGGAGTCATTGAGGTTGCTGTCTCTGGAGGTTCTGGAGAGTTAAGCTATAAATGGAATAATGGTAAAACAGGCATGAGAATAACAAGGTTAGCCGCTGGACAACTAATCCTAACAGTGACGGACCAAAATGGCTGTAGTATAAAAAAGGGACTCTCGGTCAAGAAAGCAAAATCATTTCCAACTATAAATGCCAGTCAGCTTACAATAGGTCAAACACTCCGTATCAATAACTTATATTTCCTTGCCGATAGCAGTGGTATTACTGATGATAGTTATGAAGTAATGGATGAAGTTTATGACTTCTTAAGAGCAAATGACAATGTAATAATAGAAATAGGTGGCCATACCAACACTATACCGTCAAATGCATACTGCGACAAGTTATCAAACGAACGTGCTCGAAATGTAGCAAACTATCTTTACGAAAAAGGCATACCTGAGAATAGACTTACTTACAAAGGATATGGTAAAAGAGAACCTATCACGCAAGATCGGTCAACGCTAGGTAAGCGTAAAAACCAGCGAGTAGAAGTTAAAATATTAAGCATACAATAGCCAGATTCAGAAATTCTATTGAAAAGAAAGACAAAGAACATTATGAGGATTATCTTCATGGGTACGCCAGATTTTGCAGTACCCTCTCTTGATATACTAGTTCAGAATGGCTTGAATGTGATAGCTGTAATTACGAGTACTGACAAATATGGTGGTCGAGGTGGTAAAAAACTTATAGAATCCGCTATAAAGAAATACGCTGTATCCAAAGAAATCCCTGTTTTACAACCCAAAAATCTCAAGAATCCAGAATTTTTAGAAGAACTAGCAAGCTATAAAGCTGATCTGCAACTTGTTGTAGCATTTAGAATGCTGCCGGTAGTAGTTTGGGACATGCCAAAGCTAGGTACATATAATCTACATGGCTCTCTCCTACCTCGCTACAGGGGTGCTGCACCTATTAATTGGGCTGTAATCAATGGAGATAAATATACAGGTGTAACGACTTTCAAACTAAAACATGCTATAGATACTGGAGATCTGATTTATCAAGAGAAGGTGCAAATTACAGAAGATGACAATGCTGGCTCAGTACATGACAAGATGATGATAGTAGGTGCTAATTTGGTACTTAAGACAGTGAAGAGTATAATTAGTGCAGATTATCAAACCTTTCCGCAAGACGAATCCCAAGTATCTAAGGCTCCAAAAATATTTCATGAGACGTGTGAAATAGATTTTAACAAATCATCAGATGAAATATACAATTTCGTAAGAGGGCTTTGTCCTTATCCTGGAGCTTGGATGACTTTGGATGGACTAGAAATGAAAGTGTTTGATACAGAAAGAAGCTTTGAAGACAATATAGCAACTGCTGGCACGATCATAACTGACGATAAGAGATACATCAAAATAGCCGCATCAGACGGATATATTATACTCAATGACGTAAAACTGCAGGGTAAAAAAAGAATGGATATCAAGTCTTTCCTAAATGGGTATAAGATGAATGAAGCTTTTATTGCTTCTGAAGGTTAGTACGAAATTAGAACTTTAGCATCATAATTTTCAAAATCTTAACGATAAAATGCTTTATGCCATTGACATTACTCATAGAGCTACTTTGCAAATCAATATTGTAATCTATAGTACTTGCTACATAAACTGAATCAGTACCATAGAAGAAAAGATATGAGAAGCATATAGTACTAAGCACCAACAAACAAATAAAAAGTGTTTTTTTTACTATTGATTTTTTCATCTTTCGGATATTAATGGTAATTAGATATTTATAACGTTTATAGAGTGAACGGTATATGCTTTTGTAAAGTTACAACTTTGTTAAAATATTAAAAAAAGATAGACAGGAACTATAAATCAAAATATGAATGTGCCGAATCAATAACAGTACACGATTGGTAACGATTGCACTGTGAGCTAAATAAAATAGGGCACTTAGAGCAACAGGAGAATGTAAATAATATTATACTTTGGTCTGAGGATAGCTTCCAAGTGAGATTATCCTGCTAAATATTAAATACATAAAGATCTTATTCCAATGATAAAAATGATATCGACCCTAGGCAAAACAGCAATCTTCTCAGCATTATTCTGCTCACTATTGTTCGTCTCCTGTAAAAACGACACTAGTAAAACCGATATGGCACTACCTGCCAAAACTGAAACGAAGGTTGCCAAAGAATTTGTACTACCTACTTGGGCAAAAGCGGCCAACATTTATGAAGTCAATATCAGACAGTATACTCCAGAAGGAACTTTCAATGCATTTGCAAGTCATTTACCAAGACTGAAAAAAATGGGCGTCGATATTCTTTGGCTCATGCCAATCTTCCCTATCAGTATAGAGAAAAGAAAAGGTGGACTAGGTAGCTACTATGCAGTATCTGACTTTCGAAACGTAAATCCAGAATTTGGATCGATGCAAGACATGGAAAGTCTAATAACTGCAGCTCACAATCTTGATATGAAAATCATCCTCGATTGGGTGCCTAATCATACTGGTTGGGACCATATCTGGCTCAAAGATCATAAAGAGTACTATACGCAAGACAACAATGGCAATGTAATAGACCCAATAGATCCTGGGACTGGCAAATCCTGGGGATGGACAGATGTGGCTGATCTCAATTACGATAACAAAGAAATGAGAGCTGCAATGATAAACGATTTACTCATGTGGGTCTCAGATAAGAAGATTGACGGATTTAGATTTGATGTAGCGCATAATGTACCTAATGACTTCTGGGAAGATGCTAAGACCAAAATACTTGAGGCCGATAACAATCAATTTTTGCTTGCAGAAGCTGAAATCGCTGAACAGATGAATAATGAACTTTTTCATATGGCTTATGGATGGGAATTTCATCACATAACTAATGATATTGCCAAAGGAGAAAAAGATGTCAAGGACATAGATGCCTGGTTAACAAAAGATAGTGAAGAGTATAAGAAGGGTATCAAAATGCATTTTACATCTAACCATGATGAGAATAGTTGGGCAGGTACTGTGTTTGAAAGAATGAAAGATAGCCATAAAGCGTTCTCCGTATTGGTAAGTACATTTGATGGGATGTCTTTAATCTATGGCGGTCAAGAAGAGCCTCTAGATCGAAGGTTAGAATTTTTTGAGAAAGATGATATTGGATTCAAAGATTACAAGTATGCTGACTTTTATACAAAACTCAACATGCTCAAGCACAATAACGAAGCACTATGGAATGGACCTCATGGAGGAGAACTAGTCAAACTAGCCGATCACAAAAACATATTTGCCTTCTCTCGAGAAAAGAATGGAAACGAAGTAATTGTAATGATCAACTTATCAAAGGACAACCAAACATTTGATCTAACAAGAGATATTGATCAAATGCGTGAGCTATTTACCGGAATCAAGTCTAATATCAAGCAAGGTACGACTGTCAATATGAAGCCTTGGGAATATAAGGTATATAGCAAGTAACAAATCCAATAAAATCTAAATTACTACTTAACAGAAAACTCAAAAAAATGGACAAGAAGCCTAAATTATCCTTTTGGAATATATGGAACATGAGTTTTGGATTTTTGGGAATTCAATTTGGATTTGCACTACAAGGTGGCTCTATGTCTAGGATTTTTGAAACTCTAGGAGCTGCTAAAAACGATATTCCAATGCTTTGGATATTTGCTCCATTGGCTGGATTAGTAGTCCAACCGATTATAGGATATATGAGTGATAGAACATGGAATACCACCTGGGGGCGGCGCAAGCCTTATTTTTTCATTGGTGCGGTCCTAGCATCTATTGTACTCGTATTCATGCCATACTCTCCAGTTCTTTGGGTAGCGGTTGGTAGTTTACTTCTGTTAGATACTTCTATCAACATAAGTATGGAGCCCTTTAGAGCATTAGTTGCAGATTTGCTTCCTGACTCACAGAGGTCATACGGCTTTGTAGTTCAAACTTTAATTATTGGTATAGGTACTTGGGTAGCTAGTCAGTTACCCAAATTTCTTTCAGGTCTTGGAGTAAGTAATGTAGCTGCAGATAATGTCATTCCCGATAATGTTAAACTATCATTTCTGATCGGAGGTATTATATTTTTCCTTGCAATACTTTACACTATACTTACTACCAAAGAATATCCTCCTGAGGACATAGAAGAATTTGAAAAAGAAAAAGAAGAAACTTCAGGTGTCGCGTATGGAGTCAAAGAAATAATGACAAACTTAGTGGCGATGCCTACTATAATGAAAAAACTTGGAGTCGTTCAGTTCTTTAGTTGGTTTGGATTTTTTACTATGTGGAGTATGTCCAACCCTGCATTAACAGAGCATGTATTCGGAGCTGCTAAACCTAACAAAGACTCATTTGATTTTGGCACAAATGGTAACAACGCTGCTTACGACGCCGCAAACCTTGCTTATAATAATGCATCCGATATGATATCCTCAGCTATGGGAATGTATGGCTTAACATCTATGATATTTGCTCTTGTTCTTACTATCATTGCTAGTCGAATGACAATCAATAGAAAATGGACACATCTAGTATCTCTCGTGGTCGGTGGACTAGGTTTTATACTAATGCTATACACTAAAGACGAGACTATGCTGAACATTTGTTTCGCCTGCATAGGTATCGCTTGGGGAAGTATATTATCTATGCCCTATGCAATGTTATCTAGTGCTATTGATGCAGATAAGATGGGGCTCTTCATGGGACTCTTCAATATGTTTATCGTATTACCTCAGATCCTTGCTGCAGTTGGACTTACTTGGATATATACAACATTTATTGGTGAGGCAAGTATCAATGCTATGGTGCTTGCTGGAATCTGTCTTATTATCGCTGGACTGAGTAATTTATTGATTACTAATCCTAATGCGATTAGGTATCAAGGAGAAATATAATTCTTAAGGACGAATATCACATTGCATATTATTGTAATATGTAATGTGATATTTCATTTATTTAGTGAAAGATTTCATACTTTTAATAAGATTTCATATTGAAGTGAATTAGCATGGCAATATGCCTACTAAGTGAACCATCTACTCTGTAGATATAAATAGAAAAAGAATGAAAACATTCCACCTCCATACCAAAAATCCTAACAGAAGAGAAATACAAATGATAGCCAAAGAAATCAACTCTGGTGCTATCGTAGTCATACCTACTGATACCGTCTATGCAATAGCCTGTAAACTGACCAACAAGGCAGGAATCGATAAAATATGTCGTATCACTGGCAAGAAAGAAAAGCAAGCGAAGATGACTGTAATTTGCTCTGATCTGAAACAAGTATCAAATTATACGATGTCCTATAGCAATGATGTATTTAAGACAATGAAGCGATATAGTCCGGGTCCATATGTTTACATTCTGAATGCCAATAAATTTGTCCAGAAATACTTTAAAAACAACAAATCTGAAATAGGCATTCGTATCTCGGGAAACGAAATAATACAATCGTTACTAGAGATTATGGATGAACCTTTTATCACTACATCTCTCAACAAGGATAATATAGCTGGTTATTATACCGATCCTGAAAAAATAGAAGAAGATTACGGTGCTGAATTGGACATTATGATAAACGCTGGACCAGGAAGTATTGGGGAATCTACAATTCTAGATTGTACTGGAGACGAAATAGAAGTAATCAGGGAAGGACTAGGCTATAGCTCTGCCAATGATATATCCATATAAAGTGAATATATATTACCTAAAGTTCGATTTAGAAATGACGAACTTAGATTCGGAATTTTGGCCGACTATAGTATATCAGATAGAGCCACAGAATTTGGACTAGGTTATGAAGCAATAGAATGTTACTCTTACAATCTTGACTAAAAGTGGAGTGATTTAAAAACATATTGCCACTTATTTGCACGCATTTAAACATTCGCAAACCATCTTACAACTTCAGGAGGGTTTTAACATAAATTTGCTCAAATAATACAATACAAACACCTTGTATTAAGTAGATTACAGGGTATTTTGTTGTTTGATACACAAGCAGTGCAGCGTTTTTACTTTTTTGACTCTCTTTTTAGTAAGCCCCCAAGCCCAATCAAAAAAATCAACAGTATGAAACTTAAAAATTTATTCAGTGCACTGCTTCTCATTAGTCTATTTACTTTAACTCTATCGGCACAATGTTCTATTACCGATGTATTTGCGGAAGCGTATAACTGTAACGATCAAGGTCAGATATTTGTAGATATCGAATTTGATATAGATAATCCAGGTGCGTCAAATCAATTTACCATAAATGGAAATGGAACTAGTTATGGTACATTCGAATATGGACAGACATTCTATACTGTGGGACCATTCATTCCAAATTGCGATCTGGAATACGAATTTGTAATCACGGATGTGGATGATAATGAATGCTCAGGCTTCTATGTATTTAATGATGTATTATGTTGCGAAGAAGGTGAATGCGCTATCACTACTTTAGACTTTGGCCCTAACCCAGTATGTGTAGATGGGCTTATCGTGACAGAGTGGCTTATAGATGGAGAAAATCTTAGTGAAGTAGGATTCGATATATATATCAATGATGTCTTTGAAACCTATGTAGAGTGGAATAACGATTCATGGTATGACTTTGATATAGTAGATTCAGGATTAGAAAATTTTGTACTTAAAGTATGTGACAATGATAATGCAGACTGCTGTATTTTATTGGATGTAGAAAATCCATGTTACGATGAAAATGAAAATGAAGAATGCGCAATTATAAACCTCGGAGCGGAAGCATATGATTGTAACGAAGATGGAGAAATATATTTCGACATATTTTTTGATGTGGAAAACCCAGGAGCAGACAACCAATTTACTGTAGTCGGAAATGGCAACAGTTATGGTACTTTTAATTATGGTGAGGACTACTATACTGTTGGACCTTTCATTGCTGATTGTGAGACTGCTGTTGAACTTATTGTGACTGATGTAAATAATAATGACTGTTCTGCTTTTACAGGATTCGATGAAATTTTCTGTTGTGAAGAAGGTGAATGCGCCATCACTACTTTAGATTTTGGGCCTAACCCAGAATGTGTAGATGGATTCATCGTGACAGAGTGGCTTATAGATGGAGAAAATCTTAGTGAAGTTGGATTTGATATATTTATCAATAATGTCTTTGAAACTTATGTAGAGTGGAATAATGATGCATGGTATGATTTTGATATTGAGGATCCAGGAACCGTTGTCTTTACCATCAAAGTATGTGATAACGATAATGAGGATTGCTGCATTGAATGGGAATTAGAAAACCCTTGTTATGATGGAAATGAAGAGTGTTCTATTTCAGAAGTTGCAGTTGAACAACAAGATTGCAATGATAATGGATTTGCATTTTTCCATCTTACTTTTGAATATGATAATGTAGGAGACGATAATCAATTTACAGTAGTTGGAAATGGAAATGACTATGGCACTTTTGAATATGGTGCAGACTTCTATGAAATAGGTCCAATTGAATCAAATTGTGATCTTGAACTAGAATTCATTGTTACTGATGTCAACCTAAATGAATGTTCGGAATATGCAGGATATGGTCCACTTTGTTGTGATGAAAATACAGCGTGTTCTATTTCTGAAGCTTCCGTTGAACAACAAGAATGCATTGATGGAGTAGCTTTTTTCCACCTTTCATTTGATTATGAAAACACCGGAGATGGCAATCAATTTACTGTGGTCGGTAATGGAAATGACTATGGTACTTTTGAATATGGTGCTTCATTCTATGAAATAGGTCCCATCGAATCCAATTGTGATCTTGAACTTGAATTTATTGTGACTGATGTCAACCTAAATGACTGTTCGGCCTCTATTGGAAGTGGTCCACTTTGTTGTGATGAAAATACAGAATGCGATATCACTGAACTTAATGTTGATTGTACATCGTGTAGTGATAACAATACATGTGGGTTTTTCTTAGATTTCGAAATCATTAACGATAGTGAAGTAAGTTTTGACTTATTTATCGAAAATGAATTTTACGACTCATATGGATATGATGACCTTCCTTTAGAAGTAGAAGGATTATCCTCTGACTCCCAATGGATTACAGTAAAAGTATGTGATAATGATAATGAAGAATGTTGTGCGATAATTGAGTTTTTAAACCCTTGCTATGAAGGAAGTGGAGAAGAATGTAGCATAACTGAAGTTAGTGCAGAATTTATTGAATGTGATGAAAATGGGGAAGCATATTTCCATATCACATTTGACTATAACAATGTAGGAGATGAAAATCAATTTACCATAACAGGAAATGGAGAGAACTATGGTACGTTTGAATACGGATTGGAATTCTATTCTGTTGGTCCTGTGATCGCAAATTGCGAAACTGAACTGGAATTCATAGTGACTGATGTAAATAATAATGATTGCTCAGCATTCGTCGGACATGATCCAGCTTGTTGTGGAGATGATCCTGACTGCGCATTGTTAGAGTTATCATTGGAAACTACCGAATGCTTGGATGACAATACATTCGACCTTACAATAGATGTAGAAGTAGATGGAGAGATCAATGATTTCTTTGATCTATTTATTGAGGAAGAATTTATAGGATTCTATGAATTTGCAGCATTACCATTAGTAATCGAAGGGCTTGCATATGACGATGAATTAATCACTATTGAACTTTGTGAAAATGACAATCCTGATTGCTGTCTATTAATAAATATTCTAAATCCATGTACAGAAGAAGGAAATCAACAATACTTCATTAATGAAATGGAATATGAATTGGTCTTCTGTGAAGAAAACATGATAACTATGATGTTAGACTTCAGTTATGGCGATAATAATGATCAATTCCAGATCAATTCGAATGGAATTTCATTTGGTACATTTAGTTATAATGATCTTCCAATTATGGTTGAAAACATTCCTGCTGATGGTGTCACTGATTATACCTTCACGATATCTGATACTATGATTGATGATCTTCTCAATAGTATACATGTAGGTACACTTGCATGCGATGGTGATGTAATATTAAACTCTGATGACATAACTCTCGACCCTGCAAACATAAAATCTATCAAGGCCTATGACATTACAGGCAAACTACTTGGTTTGTTCGACTCTGAAGAAAGTTTACGAATATTGGATGTCGATCGCAGCCTTTTAGCTGGATTAATCATCTTAAGAATAGATTACGGAACTCAAATAGTAACTAAGAAAATAGTGAGAGTTAATTAATAGAGCTCAAATAAGATACATTCCCTAAGGGTATTACCATTATACCCAAGTTGATTTTAAATCTATAACTATAGTTTTTAAATCGAAACTTAAAAATGTTCTATAATGCGGTTAGAATGAAGGCCCGCTCGAGAGAGTGGGCCTTTGTATTTTCTATTGGTAAGCTTGATTATCAACAGGAACATAAATAATTGTCAGATCTTTGGAATGGCCTAAGTAAAGAAACTGAGCGCTAGGTCTCTCGACCATGAGAGACATACTCGCTTATTAATATATTCCTCTACCTATATAACTCCTTGTTCTCAACATATCCTTGAGCACCATCTTTGATGTATGACTGAATCATTTCTGGACTTATCGCTTTGATCTTCTTCGCTGGTATTCCAGCATAGATATATCCTGATTCTAAGACTTTTCCGCCAGTCACCACGGCACCTGCGGCTACGATTACATTAGACTCTACTATCGCTTCATCTAGCACTATAGCTCCCATACCAATCAATACATCATCGTGTATCGTACAGCCGTGTATGATCGCCCTATGACCAACAGTGACACCATTACCGATGATCGTATCTATCCCTCCAGTGCTACCGTGCACCATACTATGATCTTGGATATTAGTATTGTTCCCTATTTTGATAGTATTGACATCTCCACGTATCACTACCTGAAACCAAATACTACTACCCTCTCCTACGGATACATCTCCAGAGATAGTTGCATTATCCGCGACCCATGCAGAGTCAGATATCTTTGGAGAGATACCTTTGAGATCAATTAGATTTGCCATAATTATTATTCTGTATTACTAACTGGAGTAAGTTTGTATCCTTGTTCTTTGAGTAAATTTATAACGCCAGTTTTGCCAGCCAAATGCGCAGCACCGACCGCAAAAAACACTTTTTTAGTTTTCATAAGTTCAGACATTACAGGTATCCAATTTTTATTCCTTCCTGTCAATAGGATATCGTTACTTCCTTCACTTCCCATTACTTCATCTTCATCGATCATCTCTACCATCGCATTGATATTTTGAGATAGATACATATCTGTCATCACTTTAAAATCATCATTCTCGCTGTCTCCAGCTTTGAGCGCATCTACTAACATCTTCGCTTGATCTTCGTATGAGATAGAGTCGAAAACACTCATCTGAAATTCGATCGTCTCCAATCCTGACACAGGTTTATTAGAATTATTCGCCATTTCGAAAAACTCCATTTCATAACTCTTGATACTACCACTTTGCATACCACTAGGATCTATATCATATGCAAATACAGTAAGGAAGGCCGGTTTGATACGCTCAAGCATCATCATAGGCAATCCCAATTTCTCAAATTTAGATTCGAGTAATTTATACTCTACAGCATTTAGCAGATCGCTTATCGTCATTCCATCTTTCATAAATGCCTTGGACATCAATCCCATCATAGTCCCCATGTCACTCATTTGATTCATGTCTATCTCAAAAACTACTTGATCTGCAGCATCGATCGCAGACATTGTGCCGCTCGGTAGAAAGAAATCATCTGCCTTGATCATATGTATCGTTCCATATAGATAAGATGAAGCTACCGATCCATTCCCTTCGATCTTCCAAAGCAGACTATTCTCTAATGGCTTGTATTCATTACTAGCCATAGTCATCACCGCATCTTTACTAGATCCGCATGATAACAATATTAAAAACACAAAGCTGAACAATAGTCCCTTTGCGATGTACATATTAAACTTATTCATAATGTATTATTTAAATATTCTTTGTTGTAAAGCTCTTTGTCTCACTACCTCATAGAGAATGATACCTGTCGCTATAGATACATTGAGCGAATCAAAATCGTTGGCTTGAGGTATAATTACCTGAGTATCTACTAATCTCATAATATGCGGCCCAAGCCCCTTATCTTCTGAGCCCATTATAATCGCTATCGGTATAGACATATTTACCACGCTTATAGTTTCCTTAGCACCTAAGTGTGTAGCTATTACATTCACACCGAAGGATTGCATATATCGTATGCTATCCTGTATATTCTTGACTCTACACAGCGGAATCTTCAATATTGCACCTGCCGAACTCTTAATCGCATACTCCGTAATACGCGCACTGTCCTTGGCAGAAAATACTATAGCATGTGCACCCATCACGTAGGCAGATCTCGCTATTGCTCCGAGATTACGTACATCACTTACACCATCTAGCATAAGTATTAGCGGCGTTTCTCCTTTTTCGTATATGAATGGAAGGATATTTTCTAGATCTTGGTACTCGACCGCAGATATAAATGCCACCACACCCTGATGATCTCTATTGCCTACCATATCATTGATCTTACTGGCTGGCACCTTGGATAGAGGGATTTCGTGCTCTTTGCATAGTTTCCTGATAGTTACTTCTACTTCTCCTCTCAGTTCTTTATTGAGATATACCTTCTCTAGCTCTACTCCAGAATCAAACGCCTCTACTACTGGATTTCTGCCTATTAAAATTTGATCTTTCAATGGTATTATTTTCCTTTTATTACTAATAGTCTGGATAAAAGCATATTATCAATAGGCGTATTTCTCTATTCCTTCGATTCAAAATCCTCTCTTTGCCTATTCTAATAAGGACAAAGATCAGCGATACTTTAACTAAAATGTCCGTATGGCTAATTTAATTCATAGTAAACATACAGTTATTATTACCATTGTTGTAATTTCCATCCGCATTCAATACTCCTCGCAACTAGGCATGTATTGGTGTTACTTAAACCATGTGAATTAACAAACTAAACCGCATCTAAATGAAGATTTTTACAAGCTTGCTCTTTAGCATATTTTTATCAGCGGGTACCATGGCACAGAGCCAAATATCCAGTAAAGCAGTCCAGCATCTATCGGACTCATACGAACAAATAGGCCTCGAAGCTAGTGATATAGAAAACGTAATCGTTGATCATGCCTACACTGACGACAAAGGAATAAGTTTTATATACCTTGTACAAACTCACGAAGGAGTACCTGTATACAATGCAATCATGACCATTGCTATCAGTAAAAAAGGAAAAGTTATGACTACTGCAAATAGATTCATACATGACCTGAAATCTAAAGTAGCATCAACTGATACTAATGTAAGTGCAGTAGAAGCTATTCAAAATGTAGCGAAGCATTTCAATATAGAAACAACAGTATCCGCGCTTAGAACAGATAACAAGACTGGTGTTTCTTATTTTTCAGCAAATGAACTAGCAATTAGTGAAATTCCAGTATCATTTAAATATGAAGCAGATGCTGAAGGAAAACTACATAAAGCATATGATCTATCTATAGATATGAAAGAAAATGCTGATTATTGGTCTGTTAGAGTAGATGCCCAAACAGGTAATATTTTATCTAAAAATAACTGGACAGTATATTGTAATCACGATCATAATAAAATGTCTATTAGTGATCATAGCTGTAAAACTGACTTCATCCAACACACTAACGCTAGACATAATAGTGCTGTTCTAGGAGATGGAGCCTCATATAGAGTATATCCATTTCCTGCAGAGAGTCCACTTCAGTCAGATCCTGTATTACTTGTAGATCCTTCAGATGCAGAAGCTTCTCCACTTGGATGGCATGATACTGATGGTATGGATGGTGCAGAATATACAATTACAAGAGGAAACAATGTACACGCGTATATTGATTCACTAAGTAATAACAACTCAGTAGGTGGTGAGCCAGAAGGAGGCGAAAATCTAGTATTTGATTTTACTCATGATCAATCCAATGAGCCAAATAAAAATACTGAAGCCGCTCAAGTGAATTTATTTTATGCTAACAATTTCTTACATGATTTCACATATAACCTCGGTTTTAATGAGGTTGCGGGTAATTTTCAGGCCAACAATTACAGCGGAGAAGGAAATGATAGTGACTATGTAAGAGCGGAAGCAATTGATGGCTCAGGAGTAAATAATGCCAACTTCTCTACACCGCCAGATGGAGGTAGTGGACGTATGCAAATGTACTTATGGGATAACCCAGGTGGAGCAAGTTTTGCATCAATCAATTCCCCAGCAGAACTAGCTGGTACAGTAGCAACTGTTGGTGAGGCTAACTACGGACAACCAATAGCAGAAGGTGCAGCTCCTATTTCCGGAAAGGCCGTATTGTATTCTGACGGTACTCAGTTTGGGTCTCAGGCATGTAATGCTGCAACTAACTCAAGTGAACTAGCAGGAAATATAGCTATCATAGACAGAGGATCTTGTGAATTTGGCCGTAAATCACTGAATGCAGAAGAAGCTGGCGCGATAGCTGTAGTCATCTGTAATATTTTTGGTGTGTCGGGTGGTGATGGAGAAGAGGTTATCACACTTGGTGGTGGTGCCGATGGTGGCCTAGTAAATATACCTACCTTAATGTTTCAACTATCAGTTTGTAATAGTATAAAGGCATCTATATCTGCTGGTATTGATGTTGATCTCTCTTTTGTTTATACAGGATTTGATGAACCTAATGAATTAGATGGATCTTATGAAAATGGTATAATCGCTCACGAATTTTCTCATGGTATATCAAATAGATTGACTGGAGGTGCCAATGCCGCAGGATGTCTACAGACTTTTGATACTGATGCTGACGGCATGGTTGATTCAGGTGAGCAGATGGGTGAAGGATGGAGTGACTTCATAGGAATGATAGCAACTATCAAAGAAGGAGATAGCGGAGCTGATGCAAAACCGATAGGAGCTTATGTGAGAGGTGAATCAGGTATACGAAGATATCCCTACTCAACAGACATGGAGATTTGTCCATTAACGTATAACGATATAAGAGTAGGTGGACCAGCGGTGGATGCTGATGATTCATTTGCCCCACATCCAATAGGTGAACTTATCGCAGCTATTGGATGGGATCTTACTTGGGCACTTATAGATCAATATGGTCTAGACCCAACATGGCAAGATCAGACCTCAGGTAACTATATTGCAGCAAGGCTCGTTATCGACGGCATGAAACTGCAACCTTGTCAACCTGGGTATGTAGACGCAAGAGATGCGATCTTATTCGCTGACGAACTTAACAACGATGGAGTTAACGTATGTACCATATGGGAAGTGTTTGCTCGTAGAGGATTAGGTATGATGGCTGACCAAGGATCTTCATTAGATCATAGAGATGGTACTGAAGATTTCACAGCTATGGAGACTTGTATTGAAAAGTTAAAAGTAAAAAGAGAAATAGCTGAACTTGTTCAACCAGGAGCTATACTTACAGTAGATGTAGAAGCAATTAATCACATCCCTGGAGATGCGATAGCAACTCTCATTACAGAAAAACTTCAAGAAGGCCTATCTTATATAGATGGTTCTGCACCGTTCCCAGCAACTGTAAATGGGAATATCGTAACATTTGATATTGGTATGTTAGAGTATAACCAACCTATAGAATTCTCATATAAAGTAGCCGCGTCTGTAGATGTTAGATCTGTGAGCTTTAATTTAGAAGACCTAGAAGATGGCGGCGCTAATTTTGAATTTTTTGATCTAGATAATGGATTTAATTTCTTTTTCGAAACGGAAGGAAGAAATGGGACTAGAGCACTAGGAGGCGCTGCACCAGATACAGAAGTAGACTTTGGTATCATCACACCAGCATATGACATACCTACTGATATAGAGGTACCTGCACTAAGATTCTGGCACAAGTATGATCTTGAGGCATCATCTGATGCAGTATTCTTAAGTATATCAACAGACGGAGGTGATACTTGGGAATATGTAACTGACTTTCTTAAGAATGGATACAATGATGACATCCAATATGGAACGTTCGCTATTCCTGCTCTTAGAGCTTTTTCAGGAAGTACTAATGGTGAATTTATTGATAGTTACGTAGATCTATCAGCTTACAAAGGTGAATCTATTAAAATCAGATTTAGATTAGGTACAGATGATAATACTACAGTAGATGCTGACTTCCCAGGTTGGATTATAGATGATATCGAGCTTATGGACCTTACTCAATATGAAGTAGAGACATGTATCGGTACTCTTGCAGATTTGGAGATTGAGTGCAACGATAGTACTACGATCATCGTGGATACCAACTTAGCTACAAGTACTAAAGACGCTGAGAGCGATATCTATGATATGACATTATATCCTAATCCGGCGAAGACTAAAATATACTTAGATGTATCTTCTCCAATATCAGAGATTGTGCAAATTAAACTTACTAGCATAGAAGGAAGAGTAATCAGAACATCTGCTGCTCGGCTTAATAATACTGTACAGACTATCGGATTCAACTTGGTAGACTTAGATAGAGGTATGTATCTCATGCAAGTTCAGTCAGAAAATGGACTGAGTACGCGTAAGTTTGTGAAGAATTAACAGTAACTAAAAGCACTTAGTAGTTAAGCACAAAGCGCATAAAGAAAGCGACTGCATCATGGGATGTAGTCGCTTTTTTATGCTTTAATCTAAGGATAAAATCAAATAAATAATTTGAGAGACAATGATTAATGGAAAGAGTAAAATGGAATTTGCAAAGATCTATATGAATATTACCAAAGTCAGAAAAAATAAGTCGAGACAAATTATTTCAAAAAACGCACTTTTTCAAAAAAAGAGCAACTACATAATGTACCTACTTTTGAATTTGCTAAACTTTTTCTTTCTAACTAATAGATGTCGTTCTTGTTTGCTTTATGAGAAGCTCGATGGTCTTATTGAGATTTCTGATCAGACTTGATTGGTCACTCATCTTAGTTTGCATATCCTTAATTTCTTCGTGAAGCGCGTTACGCTCATGTGATGGAGAAGACACAAAGTTAGAAATAACGGATTCAACTCTCCATACTTCCTGAACGTCATCTCCATCTACTATATATGGCTCATAATAATTATTATCTGAATACAATTCTAAAGTACCATTTATTCTAAGACTGTTTACTACCCTTTTTATAAGGACTTCTGATTGTGTAACAACGATATATACTTGATTAGATCTTAGACTACGGTATTTCATTTCTGAATCAACGTAAGAACATACTACCTTATCAGAGGTATAGAGCGTTGGCTCCATACTATCTCCTGATACATCAAAACATCTGTGTGTACCATGTTGATACTTGTATCCTGGCAATGAGAATGTCGGTAGTTCCTCAAGATATATAGGGCTGCTCAAATGATCGTTATAACCAGCTTGGGCCGCGACAGGTACATAGGCAATTCGTTCTTCCTGTTCATTATTAGTAATGACTGTAAGTATGCCTCCATCTATAGATGTACTGAGCATTTCACCAAGACCACTAAATAAAAAATTCGGATTGAGGTTATAAGTTTCGATCGTCTTTCTGACGAGTTCAAGAGTGACGTCTCTTTTTAACTTAAGTATCTCTCCCATACTCTGAGGTTGAAATCCTAAACTTTGCGAAAACTGTCGTATCGACCGGATACTACCTTGCTCTTTGAGAAATTCTACACAGTGTAAAAACCTCTTGGTTACAATACTATTCATTATTCAAAGTTGGTTAAAAAGTATTTTACGAATTTTTGGGCTCTTAATTCTAAAAGAGACCATTCAAATCATATATAAATATATATATAATTTTTATAATATAAATTATATATAGTAGTTTTATTTAATATGATTTTTCTTTCTAGCCTTACTAGTTGGTATAATCAAAATTATATAAGTCAAATTTCATCAGATTCTCAATATAAATCTGCTACAGAATGTTGATATATGAAATTTGAAGCTAAAAACTGATTTTTCCCTATCTACTACTTTGATTAATGAAAATAGATTAAACTGACTTACCTCCCTACCCACATTAAGTAGGCTTTAAGAAAGCTGTCTAAGCCACCATCTAAGACTGCATCTGGATTGCGAGTCTCATGGTTAGTTCTATGATCTTTTACGCGTCGATCATCTAAAACATACGAGCGAATTTGAGATCCCCACTCATTTTTCATTTTCCCTGATTCGATCTTTTCTTTCTCGGCACGTTGCTTTTCTAATTCTACTTCGTATAGTCTGGACTTTAGCATGACTAATGCTTTTTCTCTATTTTGATGTTGAGATCGCTCTTGTTGACATTCTGCAGTAATACCTGTAGGTAAGTGACGTACTCTTACTGCAGAGTCTGTTTTATTTACGTGCTGTCCACCTGCTCCACTCGCTCGGAAAGTATCCCATTCGATATCTGCTGGATTAATTTCTATCTCGATACGATCATCAGCCAACGGATGTACAAATACAGAAGCAAAAGAAGTCATTCTTTTCCCTTGAGAATTAAATGGACTGATTCTGACTAATCTATGAACGCCGTTTTCACCTTGGAGTAGCCCGTAGGTATAATCTCCGTTGATTTCCAACTCTATAGATTTGATTCCCGCTACATCACCATCCGTCCTATTGAGTTCTACTACTTTAAAGTTATTGGACTGAGCCCACATGATATACATTCTATAAAGCATCTCTGCCCAATCGCAACTTTCGGTCCCTCCAGCTCCTGCATTGATTTGGAGAATACATGAGAGTTCATCTTCTGGTTTATCGAGTGTAGTACGAAATTCTACATCATCTATTTCTTCTACTGCTTTGTTATACTTTTGATTGACCTCTTCTTCTGTCGCTTCTTCCATCTTCTGAAATTCGTACAAGACCTCGACTTCGTCTATCATCTCAAGGAGTATATTGTACTTTTGAATCCAAGACTTGTGCAGTTTTAGGTCGCGCATGATAGATTCTGCTAACTTACTATCATTCCAAAAATCTGGATTCAATGTTTGATCTTGCAACTCAGATACAGATATAGATCGCTTATCAATATCGAGATGACCTCGTATGACAGCTAACCTTGCCTGTATTTCTTTGAGTTGTTCTATCGTCATTGTAAAAATCTAACTAACACTATTAATTAGCATAACTCTATTTAACAGTGCGTAATGCTACGTGAAAAACTAAATCTGTTTTTACAGGTATTACAGGTGGTCTTCCAGCCTCTCCATAAGCCAAAGTGTATGGTACATAGATTGTAGCATTTCCTCCTTCTTTTAATAATGGTATAGCTAAATCCCATCCTGATATAGCCTCTTGTCTTCCTACTGTAAATTGAAATGGCCTTCCTGATCTATAAGAATTATCAAACATCTCACCATCCAAAAATACTCCGTAATAATCAACTAAAGCTAATTTTCCTGCCTCACCTTGTGCACCATTACCTTCATCGTGCATGATATATTTTAGGCCTTCTGGAGTTGTCATAATAAGGTCAGACGTCCCTACTTTGAATATTTCCAAGTCAGCGTTAACTACCTCTATAACTTCTTTCTGAGCTGCTTCCTGTTCGTCTTTTATTCTTTGCATCTCTGCTTGATATTCTTCTTCAGTTTCTACCTTAGTTATTTCCATATTATAAGTAATGTAGTCCATAGCCATTATATTAGCTGGTAGATTATTAAGTGAATCTACTGGCATAAAAATTGTTGCCTTACCACCTACTCCTATCACCGCTGCCAAATCTTGGATAGGATTAGCTTGTGCTCCTACAATAGGATTAGCAGGAATCTTGAACATTGGCATATTTGGCCCTTTCGTCATCTCCTGAAGAATAGAGTCGTTTTGATCTTTGATCGTAATCGCTACGTAGGCATATTCCCCAACTTTTGCTACTTCACCTCCTTTTTTAGTTGTTTCGTATTTGAAACCACCGATCATCTTTGGAGCTTCTTGACAGCTATGGATAGTTGCAATTAGAGCGCTTATTATTAATAATTTAGATACTATTTTCATGATAAATAATTTGCTAATGTTGTGATGCTTCACACCATATTTTAATAATATTGATAATGCTGATACAGATTTGTATCAGCTTAGAATTTCTATTTTTGTAAGGTGTTGTGGAATTACCTCTTCTAGTTTTCTAAGTACATAACTTAGTGGCTTGTATACCCCCCCACCAGATGCATTTTTATGGCCTCCTCCATTGAAATGTTGACGACAGATCTCTTGTACAGATATATCACCTTTGGATCTTAGCGACAACTTGACTATTGTTGGTTGTTCGGAGATTAAACCTGCCATCACGACATTATCCATCTTGAGCATGTAGTTAACTATACCTTCAGTATCTCCACGTTGTATATCAAAGTCTATATAATCTTTACGATTCAGATAAATATATGCTGCTCCGTATTCCGGTATGATCTTCATACGATTAGCAAGACAGTGACCGAGTATTCTCAGATGCTTTTCCTTCATACTATTGAAGATCTTATCACTGAGATAATAGTCATCTACTCCTCTATCCTTGAGTGCTGCAGCAACTCTATATGTCTGAGATCTAGTATTATACTTAAACGACCCTGTATCTGTAATCAACCCAGTGAACAATGCCTCACCAATAGGAATATTAATATCTTGAGCCCCTCCCAAAGAATCTATAAACTCATACACTAATTCAGCTGTAGAACTCGCACTTGTATCAGACAAAACAAAATCAGCAAATGGTTCTGGATCTAAATGATGGTCTATCAATACCTTTTTGGCTTCGCATTCTGCTATTACTGGCCCTAATTTATCTATACGATCTAGTCCATTGAAATCTAAACAAAATATAAGGGATGCCTTACGAAATGCTTCTCTAGCTTCATTGTGCTTGAGATCAAATATGATCATATCATCGATACCCACCAAATAATCAAACACTTTAGGGTGCTCGCTAGGCATTACTACTTTAAGTAAATGCCCTTGCTGCTTAAGATATGCTGACAAACCTAGTGCAGATCCTAATGCATCTCCATCAGGATTACGATGCGCTATAATCGTTATATTTTGCGGTGAGCTAAGTAAACTCTTCAATTCTTCTATGTTCTCTATCATAATAATAATGCGAAGGTGAGAAAAATAATGCACTTATTCAACGTTAGAAGCTCCATGATATCAATACCTTTCTTAGTTTTGCATCGTTTTTCATTAAATAGAATAAATAATAATAAAATACCCATAAAATGGCAACTAACAGAACATTTACAATGATTAAGCCTGACGCAGTAAAAGGAGGTCACATCGGTGCAATTTTAGAGCAAATCAACGGAGCAGGTTTCAGAATCGTAGCTATGAAATACACAAAACTATCAGCTGAGAAAGCTGGAGAATTTTATGCAGTACATGCTGAAAGACCATTTTACGGTGAATTAGTAGAGTTTATGAGTAGCGGACCTATCGTTGCGGCTATCCTAGAGAAGGACAATGCTGTAGTAGATTTTCGTACACTTATCGGAGCTACTAACCCTTCAGAGGCAGCAAAAGGTACAATAAGAGCAAGATTCGCAAAGAGCATTGGAGAAAATGCAGTACACGGATCTGATAGTGATGATAATGCAGTTATCGAAGGCTCATTCCACTTCGCAGGAACAGAAATGTTTTAATGAAGATTGGAAGAAAGAGAGACTTTATGAAATCTAGAATTCATTTAATTAGGTTCTCTAATTTCTTTTTCAATACAAAAAGTAAATCTTACCACTAAGATTGGATCAATTTACGGCTGTCTCAATGAGATGGCCGTTTTTGTCCGGTCGCATAAATTTTAATATTAACATCATATAACTTCCGACCTATTGATCGTATAGCCTCTATGACCTCGCAAGGTTTCTCTACTACGATCAAAATATATGTAACCCTTATCATTTTTCCCTTCGACTTCCTTTAGTCGCTCAGGCCATAAGCAATACATTAGGCTTTACAATTTCAATTGGGTGATTAGGGTGACAATCTTTGATTTTAACTTTTTGCTTTCATTCTCTCATTGAGTTGCATATTTCAATGTACTTCCCAACTTCGGCAAAGAGAGAATAGGGTGCTATCTAAGATAGTAAATGGAATTATCTCTTATGTATGAGAGATTCACTATTTAAAATAAATTCAATGTTTTACAAACAACAACTAGCCAAATAATCTATCTAATAAAATAGCTGTCGCAATGCTAGCATTGAGTGATTCCGCAATCTTATCTTGAGAACCTGTAATTAGTATCTTACGCTCAATGTATTGCATATTATCTCTACGAATACCTTTGCCTTCGTTTCCTATAACTAAGATACATGGTGTGAGAGGCTCTTTTCGATCTATTGGTAATCCGTCGAGCGCAGCACCTAATACTTTATGATTACTGATAGATACTAGCTCTGATAGATCCGCAACGAAATATTGCATACGATTATGACTTCCCATAGCCGCTTGGACTACCTTAGGATGATAAAAGTCTACTGTATCTCCACTACAGACTAACTGCGATATACCGTACCAATCAGCAGTACGTATTATAGTACCAAGGTTTCCTGGATTCTGTATTCCATCTAGATAAAGAATCGAATCAGACATTAACGATTGTTTAATACTATTATCGTCCATATCGCATAGCAAAAAGACTTCCGTAGGCGTTTTTAGCTGTGAGATCTTTTTCATCTCCTTAAAGTCTATTATTGTGACTTTACTATTAAAAGGTAATAGAATATCAGTATGCAACCTTTCCCAATCTTTTGATGCGTATATTGTATCAATATGGTACATCTGCGTCTTTAGAAATTCGACACAGCATTTATCGCCCTCTACAACGAATTTATTATACTTTTGTCTGAACTTTCCAAGGCGCAGAGATTGTAGATATTTGATGTCTGATGCAGTAAGCAATGGTGTAGTATTTGGAATATTATTGATATAAATTGTAATTCTTTCACTAAAACGATAACAAACGTTCATGATGATGGATTACAATCCTAATTGATTAGGGGTATAAATCATCTTGAAAGTTATTTATGACCACAAGATATAGCGAAAATATATACTATTGTACACTAGCACTATTGCTTGTGTTAATGGTTATGTCATCCTGCAATCCTGGCAAGCATCTTTTAGAGGGACAATCTATCCTCGAAGAGAACAAAGTAACCCTTAAAGTACAGGATAAAATTGAGAATGAGTGGCTACTCAAAAACGAGTTAAATTCATTTATAGCTCAAGAGACCAATGGAACAATAATTGGATTTATACCTCAAGAATGGATCTATATGATCAATGATGATGAGGATGACACCAAATGGTACAATAACTTCGCCCGGAAATACCTTGGTACACCTCCTGTAATTTATGATCATTTCACATCGGAAGAGACTGCCGCCAGTATGGAAAAATTCCTTAGAAATAAGAAAGGATTTTATGATGCCAATGTCTCTGTCGATAGTTCCAATGTAAATTACAAAACCTATGTAGAGTATATCATAGATGCGAGTAGAAGATACTATATTAATAGCATATCCTACATAGGCAAGGATACAAATATGGTAAATATTATTAAAGGTATGCAAAGCAATAGTCTAATCAAGGTTGGTGATCCATTGAATGCTACAGCATTTGATCTAGAGAAGACTCGGATCGTAAATAAACTACAAAACGAGGGGTATGCCAACTTTGCACCAAATTATATAGATATCAAAGGAGATAGCACAGGACTAGATCATAAGGTAGATATGTTTATAGAAATCTATCCCCCCGCACCAGGAAAGATTCACAAAAGATATAGTGTCGGTGATGTCAATATATATACTGACTATTTTCGTGATGCTACTATAGATGGTCTTTATTCTCAGAAAATTGGTAAGTATACATACTTAGGTAAAAACAAAGACTTCCTAGTCAAACCATCAGCTCTTAGCTACAGAGTTTTTATAGAACCCGGGAACGTCGTCAAGAAAGATGATAGACTAAAAACATTCAAAGGACTTTCCGGCTTATCTAGTTACAGATTTGTATCAATGAATCCATCGGCTAATATGACTTCTGATACCATTATTAATTTTGACATTTTCTTGACTGCCTACCAAAATAAATGGATAGGTGACTATGGGGCAGATCTTTTTTACTCAAGCATATCTGTTGGTAACAAAGATATAATAGGATATTCACTTAGTACTACATTTAATAATAGGAATGCTTTTGGTGGATCAGAAAACTATTCTATTGGACTAGAATATGGTCAAGAGCTTGAACTCAATCCATTCGACACTAGGACGATAAGTCTATCTTTACAAAACTCATTACAGATACCACGAGAAGTCAATCTTTTAGGAATGTCTAGTATACTTAGAGCTATGAGACTAGTATCTGCTGATGGACTCAAGTCATTCAAAGAGCAAGCGCAAACTAATATAGAAGGCGGAGTAAGAATACAACGGATCAAAGAATTTCTGGATGAAGAGGAGATCGGAGTATCATTCGGTTATTCGTTTAATCCAAACCTATATACTAGATACAATATCAGACAGACCTCTTTCAATCTAAATCTTGCTGAAATCAAACCAAAACTTTTGACTCAGATAGGTAACAATCCTGCTATCATCAATAGTTTTGAAGATTACTTGATTACATCTTTATTTTTCAGAGATATCACTTTTAGTAAACAAAGTAAAGTATCTCAACGAGGATACTCTTGGGCATTTGCAGGTTATTTTGGTCAGTCTGGTTTAGAGACATGGCTAGCTAATAAAGCATACAATGGTATAACTGGAAATGAAACGCTATGGTTAATCAAAGGTGTAAATGATCGAGAAGATGTAAATTTTGCTAAGTTTACTAAAGTATCTTTTGACATCAGAGGAAAAAAAGAATTGAATAAAAAATCAGAATTTGCTAGTAGATTATTCTTGGGTATAGTCAATCCATTTGGTGGAGAAGATATTGTACCATTTAGAGAGCAATTTGGTGTGGGAGGTCCTACGTCACTTAGAGGATGGGAGCAATCAGAAATAGGTCCTGGAGGATACTCAAAACTTCTAATAGCACCAGACCCCGATCAACTATTTTATCAAAAAGGTGATATACGTCTCGAACTCAACCTAGAATATAGATTTGATATATTTAAAGTCCCTTTTTTCGCAGGAAAGTTAGAGGGAGCTATCTTTACCGATGCAGGTAACATTTGGCTACTCAAAGCAGATGGATTTAGAGACAGTGCGGAGATAAGTGGTGATTTCCACAAACAGATCGCTGTAGCTGGAGGTTGGGGTTTAAGATTTGATTTTGATTTTTTCTTAATTAGATTTGACTTTGGGTATAAACTGCGTAATACCTATCCTGATCCAAATGATGGTGGTTATTGGAGATCATTTAAGGAGATTAGATCTCAAGGTACTTTAGGTTTTGGAAACCTACAAATCGGAGTAGGATACGCATTCTAATTTTATCAGTAAAAGTTTACTCCCCATGATTGAATATTTATCATTCGAATGCAACGAATATGATAAGTTGTAAGTACTAGCAATAAATAAGACTGCCATAACACTCCTACCCAATCCATAAATAAGTGTAGAACCTATATTCATGACAGATATCTTAGCCAAAGATTAAGGATGAATAAACAAAAATATGATGTAATTCATTATTGGATGTTCAATTCATAAATCCTCTTTATCCTTATTTTATTTTCACATCACCTTTGATCAAGACACTACCCTCTCCAGAAATGGCTCTAGGTATTCCATTTTCGGTATTAGTCTCTAGAACGAGGTCTTTCAAAATAACTTGTCCTTGATTATAAATAGCGCCCCCATTGGAAGCTGCATTTCCATCTAGAAGTCTCATAGATTCTATGCTCAGCACTCCAATAACCGCTACTTGGAATATGATATTTTGCTCACTCCCACTTATATACGTACTGAATGTTGTCATTCCCTCGATATGGACTATTTTATCTATCAGTATTTCACTTGTTAGATATATTGTATCACCAATTAATCCCGGATCAAATGAAATCGTATCCATAGAACAGCCATTGGCTGCGGCAGCTCTTAAGGATCCTAAACCTTCATTAGATGCAGTAAATACTATGGAGTTACCATTAATAAGTGTATAATCCAGTATCAATTGATCCAAACCATCCGAAACAGTAACTTGATAATCTCCTGCTAAGAGATTATCTACAGATGCCGTATTAGCACCATTGGACCAATTATATGTATAAGTATATTCTCCAGCGCTGGGAACAACTGTAATGATGCCATCAGCAACTTCTGGACAACTAGGATATATACCTGCTACTTCTGCAGAAAGTGGTCCTACACAAAAGTCTTTTGTTGCTATTGTGAAATCACATTCATCAAATAATATAACGTCAGAAACAAAATCCTTAAATATTATGTAGCCCTGAGGAGTACTGTAAGAAGCACATAAACCATCACCAAAAGAATCACTGACCGTCAAAGTATAGCAATCATTAGGCAGGCATATGACATCAGTGAAATATGCACCATTACTAAATCCATCAAAAGACATCGAGGCTACTATATTTCCTTCATCATCAGATATTTCATATGAGACTTGCTCTGGATATTGATCAAGTTGAACTTCTATTAGAAATGATCGATCAAGACATTCTTCCACAGGATCTATAATCGTAAAAATTTTGTTGTCCTCACACAAGTTAGAGTCGGTAACTGTAAGTTCATAAGTGCCTGCCGCCAATCCGGATATAGATTCTGTATCGGCACCGGTAGACCATAAGTAACTGTAGGGTGCGAGTCCCTCTGATGGAGTTGCAATTGCAGAACCATTAGCTCCGCCTAGTGCGTTTTGAGTTGATACATCAGCCACCAAAGCTTGAGGTCCTGTGATAAAAAAGTATTTTCTTCTCGTCAGTGAGCCATCATCAACATCGACAAAATAAGTACCCGAACTCAAATTCGATATTGAAATAGTTTCCTCACCCGTTGACCACAAATAAGTATAACTTCCTGAACCACCACTCGGTATGACCATGGCTGTACCATCATTACCCAAACATTGAACATCAGTTGAACTTCCGCTAACAACAAAATCATTAGGGCCAATTAAAACTTTTGTAGGAAAATCAAGAACACCCGTAGCTTCAAATTGGTCGGTTATTGAAGTAGCAATATTTGGAATATACCGATTAAGATTTTCAATAAAAACATCATCAATAAACCATCCATTACCTCCAACTGCAGCATCACAATTCATTTCAAATTTCACGATTCCTACCTGTCCATCGTAATCAGACAAGTCGATTTCAGAAATAATAAATCCACCACTATTTCCACTAAATCCTGGCCTACTATTAAATATCAGACTATTATATCCATTCGCAATAAAATTATCTCCTAGATCATTCCAAGTCTTGCCATTATCGACAGAAATTTCTACTACTCCACCATCCCATGTCGCCTCTGTATCATACCAATGAGTAAATGTCAACTGACTATTATTACCCATTCCAAGATTAAATGCATATTGTAATGATGCACCTCCTGGCGAAGACCCGTCATTAGCAAACCAAGTATTATTGCCGCTGGCTGTAGTTGTACTTTGTAGAATCCAACTAGTACTTCCTGATGAGGACAAAGCCCAATTTAAAGTTCCATTCTCCATATCATCAAATACATCATCTACCACTGGGTCAATATCATTATCCACGGATACTATGAAACTATATGTTATTACTTGATCAATATCTAATGAAACTGGATCCCAGGATACTACTCCACCAGATTCAGATCCACCATTATCGGCAGATACAAACATAGTATTATCAGGTATTGAGTCTGTTACCACAAGACTAGTTTGATCAGCTACATGGTAGTTAGTTGATGTAAGAGTATATTCTATCGAACTACCTGCCGATACTTGGCTTACATCTGCTATTTTTATGAGCTCAAGAGTACAAGTAGGTGGGAGATCAAAAGCTTCGGTGCCATCTGATCTACTAGAACTGCTTCCTTGCGAGGCAGAATAACCTAGACCTCTATTAGCAAATACCTCCCATATCATACAGACATTAGCGCCACCATTGATAGCCTCATCCGCTGCTATGATAGCATCTCTACCATCTACAAATCCCGGACTACAGGGCTGCAATTTGAGAGCCTCTATTACTAATTCCATCGCCATATTATTACCTCCAGTTCCATCGTACAAATCGGAATCAAAGCCATACTCATCGACCATCATCCATGTCATATCCCAGAGCATGGTACACCAAACAGAGCCTAGTCCATGAGGCACAGATACTCCGCTAAATGATGATGCATATGTCATAGGATTCACTGCCATATCTGTAGTATATGGATACGGTCTAATCCCAGCACCATCAATAGGTTGACCAAATAAATATGTACCTATCGGACGGTTATCCGTTTCGGTATCTCCTGCTTCTATCGTCATCATAAGACCAAACCAATCTGACCACCCTTCTCCCATTTGTTCTTGGTTGCCTAGACAGCCAGATGCAGCTGGACCACCCGTAAGTCGATTAGATATACCATGTCCGTATTCATGTGCAATCACAGCATTATCAAGATCGCCATCTCTAGAATTGCATAAAAACATCTGCATACGAGGTCTACTTCCATCAGGTGGTGTAGCCATATTAGCATTACATGTACCAGCACCATCCTGAGCTTCTGCTCTAACGTAGTCACCTTCAAGACCTCCCATTCCATTATTGTTCTCTTCTTGGAAGTTACCAGAAGCTTCATCAAAGCCATAGTTATACCACATATCGTGAATGATATTATTCCAGTAAAACAAATTAGTAATCGCCGGTAATGGTAAATCACCAGGGGGGGTATCTTCATCCCATGCAAAATCAAATTCGAGATTTACACCCCCATCTGCCCTAGCTGCATCTCCATTTGTAGGAGAGTTGGAAGAATCATCATCTAAGTATGCATCTACATTGTTTCCTCTAGTCACTGTATACTCAGTACCGTTAATCTGATGCCACCCATTAGGCGACGCTACGAGATTATCAAGCCATGGTTTCTCTTCATAAGATCTCGAGCCATGATTAGGACTTTCTATTGGATAAGCAAAGACATTGTAACTGCTATCTGTCGTCATCAACAAAGCAGCATTGACGGAACTACTATTTTTTGTGTTATGCTCATGATGAGAATGACCCTCATGACCTAAATTGCATTCTACCGTCCAATTATCTTCATAAAGTACATCGCCAGTTTCTGTATCGATGAAGTAATTTTTCCAATTACCAGACTGCTTTTCATCGATTTCGATACTCCATACATATCTAAGATCATCTTTATTTAAAAGATACAATTTTAGTTCTACATTAACTTCATTAAAAGCAATTGAAGGGGCATTGAATATCGTATTTTTATTTGGTTCAGATGTAGAGGAAATAATTTTAATACTTTGACTTTCCACACTATCTCTATTCGCCATTTTTATCAAAATAGATTTAGGATCCAATAATATTCTATTGGTAATGTCAGAATATGATAAGAATGGATGAAGCGTATTATCAACTCTAATATTTTTTCCATTGATTAAATGAATTGCTGCATAAGAGTTATAAATTTCTAGCTTTGCTATTGATCTTTTTGCATAGATATGTCTGATTCCCTTAGAGGTATAATCATCCGTAACAATGAGATCATCAATAGTAAGCTTACTGACTTGATCCAATTGACTAAGTAGTATTTGTTCTGGAGATTGTGCGAAAGAAGTATTTGATAAGAGAAATAAGAGAAAGAACAGCGAAGTATAAATTCTACTGATACGCTTTATGGTTGATCTAATAGTCATAGTTTACACATTATAATTAAGATCAAAAATTAAGCTTTTATTTGTAAACTTATGTAACATAATGGTGCCCCTTTATCAAAATGAACTATTCAAGACAGTTTTTTCTTCATTTTGTAATGAGAAATGCCTACTTCATCAAATTTATTTCCGACAGTCTCATAATCCATTCGCTTATAAAACCTTACTGCATTTTCTCTAGCGTTCAATTCAAATTGAGTATAGCCCTCATTTACGGCTAAAGATTCTGCGGATCTGACTAAATAAGTTCCTATTCCCTGACCTTGACATTTTGGACTAACTGCTACTTGTCTCATCTTAAGCACATTCTCATTTAGAGGTTTGAGAATAAGAATACCAACAAGATAATCGTTATCATCAAAATATGCCAAATGATACGAATCGTATTCTTTAGATATATCATCAGAATAAAATTCCATGTTCAGTGGCTTACGAAGGACTAGATCTCTAAGCTTAAGTGCCATATCAAAATCTGGAGTGGCAAACTCAATCAATCGAGTATACATAAAGTAAAATAATTGAGAGTAAAAAGTTATGAGATGTTAGAGTTTTATAAGTTGCTCATTATATCCTGCAAAGATTCCAAAGCCACCTTCGATATTACTGTGATATTCAGAAGATAATATTACGCTACTATTACCAGGATTTTGCCCTTTGTTCTCAAGTTCAACAATACTGAGCAGGTTTTTATAGTAATCTGAAGAAGCACTTATTACTTTTAAATAAGCTTCTGTCTCCTGTAAAACTTGGCCAGGATCATCTGGATTTGTTACCGCACGATCATGAAATGATAAGAAAGATATTCCAGATGTTAGATCCAATTCTTGAATAAACAATTTAGACCACTTACCATTATTTTGTACAGATTCACTTGGTCCTAGAGTTTGTATTCCATCCAAAACTAACGCTGGATTAAAAGCAGGATTATCACTAGTATGTTGACCTAACAGCACTTCCCAGATATAATAGTTGTCAATATCTTCAGAATCTTGTATTTCGAAATCTACCTTTACCGCTCCATTGCCATCTTGAGCAATATTAGTAGAAGTTACATTTTTCACTATTGCTTGAGTAGGTACCCTGCTTGAAGCGGAAATCAATGGGTATCCTTCGACCTTTATTTCTATTCTGTAAACCTGATTTTCGATAGGAAAAGTTGAGGCCTTATAATTACCCTCACCAACATACTCTGGGGTAAAGAGATACACTCCGTCTCCTCTTAAGACTTTGATTTCTGCATGTTCTATCCATTGATCTGATGCAACCTGGTCCAAAACATTTTTAGAATAACTCAGATTGACTTCAAACTCTTTGTTAGGACTGAAGGTTGAATTTACAACAACATATTTTTCTACATCAATATATTCAATGACTATTTCCTCTTCACAAGAAGTGAAAAAGAAAGTAAATAGAATGAGCGGTATATAAGTAAGTATTTTTAACATCTCTTAATATCGTGTAAAGATAAACATAACCCACTGATAATCAAAGCTCAACTATAAGTACAGCCAATCAAAATTAAATTTTAAAACAATAAACCAACAAACATTTATACAGAATTATAGTATGCGTGTATCAAAATAATCAAAGCTTAATGTCGTAATTACTTAATTGAGCTCTAAGTTAGAAAATGCCGATTGGCTGCCGAAAACTTTATAATCAATTAAATTGTGTCACTAAATGATCTGCTAATGGTAACACAATTGGTAAGATTCCAAAAAAGATAATCTATGACCACATACCTCATATTCATTCGCGTCGGTAGGATAATATAATTCTTTCTTCAATAATATTTCTCTAATATGTAAAATACAAGTAGAAATGAGATGGATCTAAAAACTATAAGTAGTATTGAAATGAGGATAAATTGGAAATAAACTCAATTTTTTGAAAATTCGACGATTACCTATACTATCCTCAAAGCCATAAATAAAGTATGGATTATATCTATTGTAAATATTGTATACTCCAAAGCTTACTTTCCATCCAAGTCCATCTGAAGTATTATCATAATTAGCTATCAAATCAAGATGATGATAAGCTGGCATCCTGTAATTATTGAGTTCGTCAGTTGTAAGAACAGTGGGACCATCCGGTATCTTTATCTCTATAAGTTTGAGTGTAAATGTAAAACCACTGCCATAGACCCATTGTGCCCCTACATCCCACTTAGAGTTTATCTTATATGACAAACTTAGATTAACATCATGAGGACGATCATAACGATCTGCAAAAGCCTTCCCTTGATTTAGATTTTCAAATCTATTCTCCGCGTTAGATTTTGTATAACTCATATTGTACTGCCAAGGGCCATTAGCTTTTTGTAAACTCACTTCCAAGCCTGAGATGTTCCGATTTCCTACTTCTATTTTACGCTCCCAATCTCGATCACTGATAAAATTAAGTTCTGAACTAGCATCATTTAATATGTTTGAATATAGATCTTGAGGATTGCGATAGAGAATTACATTTTGCTGTCTTTTGATATATCCCCCTAAAGTAAAGACATGATCATACTCCAATTCCGTACGCAAAGTAAGTCCAAATTGATCACTGATTTCAGGCATTATTTCATCCGTACTAGGGACCCATAAATCTGAGGGCAAACCCAACCCATTATTGACTAATAGGTGAACAAACTGGACCATACGACTCCCTGTAAAACTTAAACTTATATCTCTTTGTGGTTGGATACTTACTTTGATACGTGGCTGAAAATAATTAAACCCAACACCTCTCACACCAAAGTGTGTATAATTAAGTCCTCCATATATCTGCATCCTTTTATTTGGCGTATAAGTATCTTCTATGAATAAAGAAACCTCATTACATACAGTAATACTATCAGGATCGATACTTGGGTCATCTATGTCATCTACAAAATTTTGCTCAATCTTAGGACTAAATCTATGGTGATTGTATCCAACACCTAACTTAATCTTATGGGATGAATTAAGAAAATAATCGAAGCCAATACCCCCTATCAGATTTACTATACCACTATCAGTAATTACATTTCTATTGTCTTCTTTTATTACTTGCCCACCTTCTACATTAACAAAAGTATAAGCAGCTTTTGACCGATAATCATAATCTAATACCCCTGCATTAACATTCAAAAATAGCTTTGGTGAAATAACCATGGAAAATCTTGCGCTTAGAAGCTCGTTTCCCCAACCGAAACTAGTCTGCTCTTGGCTATTAAATGATCCTCCGTTATCATTGGGTAGCGTTTGATTCTTTTCCAACTCTAATTTATCGCCTCCTTTATACCCACTGATCGAAAATGAAGAAGTATTGCTAAATCTATAGGTATACTTGGCAACAAAGTCATGAAAATTCAAATCAACATCATCGAACACCGTGAACTTATCTATCAAAGAATCTATATAGAAATTGACCCAAGAAAGCCTACCGCCAATCAGAAGTGTTGATTTATCCGAAATTGGGCCTTGCAAAAAGGCTTTAAATCCTGGTAACCCTGCTGAGACACTTCCTTTCACTCGTTCCTGATTACCATCCTTAAGATTGACCTCTAATACACTACTCAATCTACCACTATATCTTGATGGAAATCCACCCTTGATTAGCTGTGCATCTCTCGTAGCTTCCTCCATAAATATCGATGATATATCAGCCATATGATTAGTAGCATACATAGGTATACCCTCCAATAGCATAAGGTTTTGATCTGGCGAACCGCCTCTAACTATCAAGCCTCCGAGACCTTCACTACCAGAATATACACCTGCCTTTTGTCGAGCCATATGTATGAGATCTTTTTCACCCAATATATTCACTTTGGCACTTGCACTATTGAGATCTATGACATCTCCTCCTGTACTTGGATTAATACTATTGGGTGCTTGAGTAATGATTATAGTAGACACTTCGAGATCTGCTGATAAGTGCACTTGGAGAAAGGAAGTATCTACACTAATAAATTCATCACGATAACCAATGTAACTGACTCGCAATACATCACCTTTCTGTATATTAGAAATACTATAAAATCCTTCCGTATTGCTATAAGTACCTCTATCCTTACCCATATGATAAATCGCTGCGCCGTAAAGTTTCTCTCCGCTATCAGAATCTAATATGTAGCCATTAGTTGTGAAGTACTTGGTATTTATGATGTAATCATTGACTGAAACAATTATCTTCTTGTTGGGACGCTCGGTAAGTATAACTTTATATTTGCTAAATAATGTTCGCAGCACTTCTTCTGTTGTGAATGTTTTGCGTGCTAACTCTACTCTGCTATATGCATCAAACTGTGACGTACTATAGCTAAGGGAAACACCAGTATTACGCTCTATATCACCCAGAAAAGCAATAATAGTAGTATCTCCGTAACTAGGTGTATAAAGTAAAGATAAGGACTGTGTATGGGCTGTAGAGGCCGTAATTAGTAGAAGCCCTATGATGTATAGTATTGTCGCTATGCCTCTTAGTTTGGGCATAGGCGATTAGCAATTAATATCTGAAATTACAATTTTATCACCAACTGCTTTATACTCTATTGAGAGCAATATAGATAACTCTTCTAATGCCTCAGTTAGCGTTTCTTGATCCAGTGTTGTTGAGATTTTACAATCTTTTAATGCTACATCTGGCAAGAAAGTGATTTTAGACTGATAGTGCTTAGCTAGACTCTTTACTGCTGTTGATATATTCACATCCTTTAGTACAAGTTTACCATTTTTCCAGCTTAAGTAATTCGCGTCATTCATAGCTACTTTGATTACGTCTCCATCAAGCACTTTGATATAATCTCCTGCTTTGAGATCAAAATATCTATCCTCAATTTCATACCTAACATGTCCCTCCGTTACATATATCTCTTCAATATTATCATTAGTACTAATATTAAATTGTGTTCCGAGTACGGTGATCTTACCTTGCGGCAACATTACTGTAAATGGATGTTGTACATCTTTAGCTACTTCGAAATATGCTCTTCCTGTGAGACTGAGAGCCCTATTCTGCGCAAAGTTTTCAGATATAATCTCTAATGTAGTTCCTCTATCAAGACTTACAATAGAGTTATCTGGTAGATTAGCTAATTGATTAGTGTCAATGGTTAGGTAATGTGTAGTATAGCTATTAGTAGTATACTTTTGCCACACCATCGTTGTTGCTGCCAAGAGCGTAATGATTGCAACTCCTGAAATAATCCATCTCTTCAGCTGAAAGACCTTGGCACCAGAGTCTTTTGTTTTTTTTTCCAAAATATGCGGTGCGACCTTATCCCACGCATTCTGGGTGTCATATGCCTTATAATCTGACATATCAAGTGAAAATATCTGTTGAATCTCTTTTAAAGCCTGCACATTATCGTGTGCCTCAGCTTGCCACACCCTGAGCTGCTCTAACTCCAGCTGGTCAGCCTTGTTCAATAAATACTTCGAAATGATGTTTTCTAGACTCATCTAGGGTAATATTTTTTTCAAATGTTTCTTCGCATTCCTGTCTCGAATACGATTTTAATAACGTATTGATTTAGTTTTTCGTTTTCATAATTTCCCTCAACAGTCGCAATGCTCTTCCCATTTGATTTTCTACTGTTTTGGGACTTATACCTAATTCATCGGCTATTTCGTTGTAAGTTAGGCCATTTATCTTACTCAAAGTAAATACATCACGGCATTTAGGCGGCAATTGTCGTATTGAATTAAACAATTTTTCTTTTAGCACATACTTATCTGCTTCATCGTCAATATTAATCGAAGACGACATTTCTAATCTACTTTCATTCTCTTCACTAAGTTTCCTTTCCAATTTAAGCTTTCGGAGGTATTCGAAACACTTGTTCTTAGTCGCCGTAAAAAGATATGCCTTCACATTCTCCAAACCTCCTAAAGTATCTTTCTTCTGCCACATTTTGATAAATACATCCTGTACTGCATCCTCCGCCTTGCTGCTACTATATAAGATAGTACTGGCAAAGTTGCACAGTGGATTATAATACTGCTCAAATAGTTTTTTGAATTCTTGCTTGGTCAAGTGATCGCTCGTTTCTAATAGTTACTGTGTGAATACTCTATTATTAAGGTAGACAAAGGCAATCAAAACTTTCAAGAGTTGATTATATACTTTGTGAATGTACGGATCATAATGCTAGATATGCTATGATTAGGGAAATATAGTTTGCCGATAATGTCAGAAATGACAAAAAGATAAGAATAATCTATGGAAAAATCTCAAGAGCGATACGCATTGATTCTGTGAATGCTTCTTTATCAATACCTAATGATAATTTGTTCTTATCAAAATAGCTAATAAGGTTTTCTGTAGCCATGTTTCCTGTAAGATCATCCTTAGCCATAGGACAACCACCGAAGCCCTTAATCGCAGAATCAAATCTACGACAGCCACTTTTGTAGGCTGCATCGATACGACCATACCAATTGTGTGGCTGAGTATGTAGATGTGCTCCAAATTCTACATCTGGATAAGGTGTTATAAGATTACCGAATAAGTATTCTATGCTTTCTGGAGTCGCTACACCTATTGTATCTGATAAAGCCATGATCTTAATATCCATAGCAGATAAATGATCTACCCACTGCTGTACGATCTCTACATTCCACTGATCTCCATATGGATTTCCAAAGCCCATCGATATATAGATGACTAGTTTTTTATCATTTCCTACACATACTTCTTGTATTCGCTTTACACGCTCTAGACTTTCTGCTATCGTCGAGTTAGTGTTACGGATCTGAAAAGTCTCAGAAATTGAAAATGGATACCCCAAATAATCTATCTCAGAATGACAAGCTGCATCGACAGCGCCTCTCAAATTAGCTACAATAGTAAGAAGCTCTGTATTTGTATTCTCCAAATCGAGCTTAGAAAGTACCTCTGCGGTATCGCGCATCTGTGGTATTGCCTTAGGAGACACAAAACTACCGAAGTCGATTACATTATACCCTACTTTGAGTAGTTGGTTGATATATCTAGCCTTAGCATCAGTGGCGATGAAGTCATGTAAGCCTTGCATCGCATCACGTGGACATTCGATAAGCTTGGTTGTAGTCATAGCGTGAAGATAATGATTTCTTTCCTTTGGTAGTGTTAGAGCTTTGTAAAGTGTCCGTTGATCAAGTTGAGAATATCCGAGATTGAGGGAGTGAGAAATTGAGAAAAAACTAAACGAAAGCCTTCAGTCTCGCAGGAAAATTGAAAATAAGGTGACTCATGCTGGTGAAAAAGGGCAGTAATTTGTTAGGGGCGAGCGCCAATGTATTCGGCAGTCATGTGCATCAAAGACAAACGTCTTCGATTTCTAGTTGAAGTTTAGAACTAAATGACTTTAATTCTCATCCCTATTCTCCTCATTAAGCTTTTCTCCACAAAATTTGCAATGGACCGCATCATAATCATGTCCATCATGTCCACAGTATCTGCAGGCTTGTGTAGAGATCTCAAAATGTTCTTCTTTCGTCGAATTAACCATTTCTGCGCTGATAATACCTGTTGGCACTGCAATCACAGCATAACCTAGTATCATAATAAAGGCGGCAATAAATTGTCCAAACGGCGTGATAGGACTAATATCTCCATACCCAACAGTGGTCAATGTTACAATCGCCCAATATATAGATCTTGGTATGCTATCAAAGTCAGAATTAATTCCCCCCTCAACCATATACATGATTGCACCAAATACGATAACGGCTAGCAATACAAAATACATAAATACAGTAATCTTAGCTTTACTCGCTTTTAATGAATTTACAATGACATTGCCATGCTGGAGAAAACTACCGAGTTTAAATATCCTAAATACTCTAAGAAGTCTCATCACCCGTATGATGATCAAATGCTTACTCCCTACAAAGAATATAGAAAGATACAAAGGCAGAATTGCCAATAAATCTATGATACCATAAAAGCTAAATATATACTTGAATGGATTACGAACTGAGTATATTCTAAGGATGTACTCGATGGTAAATAATATAGTGAATATCCACTCGAGCCATAAAAATAAAATGCCATAATCCGCTGATAATGATCCTACCGTTTCTAATGTTACCACAAGAACACTAGCTACAATCAGGACAAGTAATATGATATCAAACCTCCTTCCTGCCGAAGTATCGGCTTCGAAGATTATTTCATGTACTTTCTCTTTGAAGGGTGTCGATTTGAATGTCATTATATTATTTCGCTGATTTGCAATATTATTAGATGGCTTCTAGGCTAATCTTTCCACAAATTAAACAATTAATTTTCTTGTAAAACCCAATATAGCCTTTCTACTAGATCCGCCCCTTCTTCTGAGAACATTTTACTATCTGTAATATTAGATCGAGTGATCGCATAAATAAAGTTATCTGCCGCTATTTCATCTGGATGGATAATATACTGTGTATTATCCTTAATCTGTTCAAAAAACCCTGGCATCATACCATCGGTAAGCGTAGTAACTAGGTTGTCACCATGCAGCAATTTACCCGTACTCTCATCCAATTCGAATAAATCAAACTGTAAATAGCTAAAGAAACTTGGATTAACTAGAGTGAAATTGGCTTTATTACTTAATATAAGTGGAATCGCCTTAGTAGAAGACTCTCCGTCTGTGAGTTGTATATAATAGTCTGTAGATATACCGTCTGGATTAGTGAGCCACATGTCTGTTATGGTCTTGGGTATATCAAGTGTTTTAAGATGTGGAAAAAATCCAATAAGCGCATAGATTTTTTCTCTCAAAGGTTTATCGTATCTGCTAATGATATGGAATGTCTCATGGATCATTACTGGCTCTAACATCTCTCTGGCTGCTTGACGGTAAAGTGCATTTTCTGGAATCATAATATTCTTTCCTCTTGTATAATACACATCTGGACCATAATGGTTAGTCCGGATTTTCACTAGTCTGATATCGTCTGGCATGAGACTAGGATTCACTCTTTGTATTTGCATCTTAATACTGTCAAATATACCATTAAGCAATATTTTTTCTGAATCTGTCCAATTCATAACCTCTGTACGCAGATATGACTTGTACTCCACCAGAGCTTCTTCTCGGCTGGCATATTCTTTTTCAGATTTTAATTGAATAGCAATATCTATTATAGATATTTTGTCAAAGAAACCATCCTCGTCTCCTTCCACAATAGCCTTAGAAGCTGATAAACTATCAAGGTAGGTAACTACAGTATTTTCACTAGCAATATTGTCGGATTGCACTTTATTAGACCTACATGACACTAAAAATAACATACATAGTATCCATAATAATATTGCACTCTTAGACATCTTCTAGCTTCTTTAGTTTGGGCAAAGATAATAAAGAGAATGGGAGGAACCGAGAGTTATAGAATCAGATCGTTAGAGATAAAAGCTTGGAAGTTGTACTTTTGTTAATGTTAGATAATAATGACCAGCGTCATTCGTTTTGTACAATCACATATACAGACCAACTTTGAAACTAAAATACTTCCTTCTCTTCATAATTATCACAGCCCTAGGCTTCTTTTTTTTCTATAGTCAAGCTAAATCTAAGGCTAACAAACAGACGATCACAACTGAGGAAATCAGCCAAGGTATTCCAGATGATTTCTTAGCATTCTACAATCAATTCCATGAGGATACCACTTTCCAATTGGCTCATATCAACTTTCCACTCAAAGGTATCAAAGCTATAGAGGATATTGGAGGAGGTGAGGACTATTTGTACGCTAGAAACGAATGGATCATACATAGGCCTTTTGATGATATGGGTGGCACTTTTTCCAGATCATTCGAAGAATTTGCCGGAATCATAGTAGAAACTATGATTGCTAATGATGGTCAATTTAGATCAGTACGCAGGTGGGCTAAGCTAAGCGACGAATGGAATTTGATATTTTATCAACCCATGGGGATGTATTAGTCGCTGCTATCCAACTTCTAAAATCCAATTGTTAAATATCGATTGCCAAAATAAACTAGATTTGGCTTGCACTTTTTTGAAGTTTAGTGAGATTGGATCGTTATAAAACACACCTATGAAATATTTACTAGTTACAATTACTCTAATGATGGCTAATACGATGAATTCCCAAGACAAGCCCACTTTGATTTATGTTGGTGATCCGATGTGCTCGTGGTGCTATGGGTTTGGTCATGAGATCGAGGATGTTATCACTGAGCTAGGAGAGGATGTCCAACTAGAGATGGTAATGGGTGGGTTGAGACCATATGATACTCAGACAATGACTAATCTTAAGGACTTTCTTACCGACCATTGGAATGATGTACATGAAGCAAGCGGACAGCCTTTTCAATATGGCATCTTGGATACAGAACTGATTTATGATACCGAACCATCATGTAGAGCAGTAATGATAGTTAGAGAATTACAGCCTTCGACTGTCATGGCCTATTTTCATAAGGTGCAGACTGCTTTCTATGCTGAGAATAAAAACCCACATCTGACTAATACTTATGCTGATATTGCTGTGAGCATGAGTATCGACCGGGAAACTTTCGTCAATAAATTTGAATCGAAAGAGTATAAGGCAGGTATAAAAAATGATTTTCTACGAGCCTATCAATTAGAAGTAAGGAGTTTTCCTACTGTTTTGCTTTCTGCAAAGGGTAAAACTAAAGTGGTTTCTGCTGGGTATAGCAAGGCTGAGAAGGTAGTAACAAATATCAAAAAAATTATTGGTGATTAAACTAATGACACTTTCATTTTTTTCTTAGTTCTATCTTCCTTTCTTTCCTTTCGCTTTACTCCTAAGCTGAAGTAATCTTTTACGTCTTTTAATTCGTCTAGCTTCTTCTACAGTGATATTGATATTCTTATCTTTTTTCGTGTGGAATGCTGCACCAGATGGGCCTTTCGTAGGGTTTTTCATATTCATGTTAGGCATCTGCACTTCTTCGATCTCTGTGTATAGTAGCTCTTCTGAGATCTCAACAGCCGCGGGTACATTGATCTCCGGAACTGCGTATTCCATCAATCCTTCGATAGCCTTCATGAATGGTTTTTCCTTTTCGGTTATATAAGAGATTGTACGACCTTCCGCTTCGGCTCGACCGGTACGACCAATACGATGTACATAACTTTCTGCTTCCTCTGGGATATGAAAATTAATCACATGACTTACAGTATTAAGATCGATACCTCTTGCTAATATATCTGTAGCTATTAGTAATCTATGTTCACCATTATCAAATTTGCTGATGGCATTGAGTCTGTAGTTCTGGGATTTATTAGAGTGAATTACACCAACTTCATCGCCGAAAAGTTCAACTATATTCTCATGGAGTATATCTGACATCTTCTTGGTATTAAGAAAGATAATCACCTTGTTAAACTTCTCTTTGTCTTGTAGGTGATACTTAAGTAAATTTACCTTGGAATAGAAATTTGGAACGTGAAATTTTACTTGTGTAATATTATCTAATGGTGTACCAGAATCTGCAGATATGATTCTTTCGGGTGAATTGAAATGATCATCTATAAGGACAGCAACATCTTCTGTAATCGTAGCCGAAAAAAGTAAATTTTGTTTCTTTTCCGGAAGCAGCTCTAGAATATCATTAAGTTGAGACCTAAATCCTAGATTAAGCATTTCATCTACTTCATCAATGATCAATTTCTTGATGAATTTTGTATTAAGAGCTTTTGTCCAAATCAAATCCAGAAGCCTTCCTGGAGTCGCTACAACTATATCGCAACCCTCCATTAACTCCGCGCTATGTTTTTTAAGATTGATACCTCCATAGGCCGCGACCGTAACTACATTCATATATTCTGTAAGCTTATCTATCTCCGCTTTGACCTGTAGAGTTAACTCACGAGTAGGTACTAATATTAGTATCCGTGGATTAGGATCTTTGGTAAACTTCCACAATCTCAATACTGGCAATAGATAAGCAATTGTCTTACCTGTACCTGTTTGTGCTATACCTACTACATCACGTCCTGACATGATAGTAGAAAATGCCTTTTCTTGTATGTCAGTTGTCTTTTTGAACCCAATATCATCAAGGGCCCTGAGCATCTGTCTACTAATATTAAGATCTGAAAATTCCATATTGCAAAGATAGACAAATAGCTTAGATGATTATACCCTACATCATTATGAGTATGATAGTTTTCTTGAATGATTTAGCAAATAGAAAACGCCCCATAAAAGTAAAAGACTAGTCATCTCTATAAGTGATAACTGGTCTTTTACTTTTATAAGATTGAACAGATTAATCTCTATCACCAAATTTAGCATCGTAATCCTTAATAGCTTGTTCTACTACTTTCATAGCCACTTCTCTATTTTGAAATTCTTCCACAACGACTGTTTTATGTTCAAGTTTCTTATAATCTTGAAAAAAAGATCTTAACTCTATAAGCCAATGAGCCGGTAAATCTGATATATCTTTCACATGATTAAATGACATATCATTAGTCGCTACGGCGATGATTTTATCATCCATTTCGTCTCCATCGATCATACGCATTACTCCGATTACGTTTGCTTCTACCAAACACATTGGCACTATATCGATCTGAGATATTACCAATATATCTAGCGGATCATCATCATCACAATATGTCCTTGGAATAAAACCATAATTAGCTGGATAGTTAATGGACGCAAATAACACTCGATCAAGTATGAGCATTCCTGATTCCTTGTCAAGCTCATATTTGGCTCTTACATTCTTAGGTATTTCAATAATTCCTTTTACTACTCCTGGTGCATTATCTCCTATTGAGACATCATGCCATGGGTTAAATTTCATGCTTTAATTAGATTTTCAGAAATGAGACTTTCAGAATCGAGACATTACAGTCTCAATTTTTGAGCTCTCTCCACTATTAACAAATTTATATTTTATTTGAATTTCGAAATAGTCATTTTGCCAGCGACTATGTTTTACTGACCCAACTTATTCATTACTTAAGACTCGTATCTTTAAGTAAGTCTCATAGAAATCTTAAAAAAAATTAGAGGAGCTGAAAAACAGCTCCTCTTATATCTTCCACAATACTATAACTGAACTATCTTCTTGCGTACATTACTTCTTTTACGGCTTTGATCACTTTAGCGGGATTAGGTAGATATTCATCTACGAAAGGTGCAGCATATCCTAATGATACATCAGCACTATTGACCCTTGTCACAGGTGCATCTAGGTAATCAAAGGCATACTTCTGTATCTCATAAGCTATCTCTGCAGACACTCCTGCAAATGGCCATGATTCGTCTATTACGACTAGTCTATTAGTCTTCTTTACAGATTTCACGATCGTCTCGTGATCTAATGGCCGTATAGTACGAAGATCGATTACCTCTGCTGAGATACCTTCCTTTGCTAATTCTGCTGCTGCGGCTTTAGTTACTTCCATCATCTTATTAAATGATACTAAAGTTACATCTGTACCTTCTGATCTAACTACTGCTTTTCCTATCGGTACTAAGTACTCCTCTTCTGGCACTTCACCTTTAAGTCCATATAGTTGTTCTGATTCCATAAAGCATATAGGATCTTGATCTCTAATCGCAGATTTCATCAGGCCTTTTGTATCATAAGGATCTACACAAGATATAACCTTGAGTCCCGGACAGTTGGCCAACCATGCCTCAAAAGTCTGAGAGTGCTGCTGAGCTAGCTGACCTGCAGCTCCTGATGGTCCACGAAATACGATAGGACATCCAAACTCACCATTAGATTGTGTCAGTGTCTTAGCTGCATTATTGATAATCTGGTCAAATGCTAACACTGCAAAATTCCATGTCATGAACTCAACAATCGGCTTTAGTCCATTCATAGCTGCTCCTACACCGATACCAGCGAATCCAAGCTCTGCAATAGGTGTATCGATCACACGCTTAGGACCAAACTCATGAAGCATACCCTTAGACACTTTGTAAGCACCATTGTATTCCGCTACTTCCTCTCCCATCAAAAAGACTGAATCGTCTCTTCTCATTTCCTCTGACATCGCTTCTCCGATAGCCTCTCTCAGTGTTATTATTCTTGACATATTGTTGAATTATTCTTTAATGCGCAAAATTAATATTTTTATCTAAACGAATGGATGGAGAATTCAGTTATATAATCAACTCTATAGATTGACCTGATATGAGCTTGAGATCCCATTCTACTTTACCTCTACCTTGACTCATTACACCATTCAATAAATCGTTGATCGTCACTTCCAGATCTTCGTCTTGAGATACGGGTAATGCCTCAACCACGGTGATTTACAGTGGTATATCTTTATTATTAGTAATCACGACCTTGAATCTCTTCTCTTCTATTTTTTTCTCTTCAAGAAGGTCTCTTTCTTAAGATTCTCAAAATCTTACCTTATGGCATCTATATCTTATCATACCCAATGTCTAACCAAAGTGTATCGCTACTTCCTACCATATTGAGCTTTGTCACACCTCAAAAAAGATATTAACAAATATTGGTATTACCAGAAATTTTGAGGTGACCCCAAGCGTTTGCCAAGTTAACCATCTATTGCTCTATAACAATTCAACAACAATAGGCATTAAATTGAGTTAAAGTAAACTTAAACCATGTAATCCCACCGAAAATAGCTTGTATAATCGCTTGTGTAATTATATTTTAGTATCACAGAAAGGATGAGCCTTATAAACAACAGGTTCAGTCGATAAATCTGCGAATACAGCACATAAAAAATTGATGTTAAGAGTCATACATATAGTATTTAGCATAATGATCAGTATAAGCGTATCTCATGCTCAGGATGAGATACAATGGCTTACATGGGAAGAAATGCAAGTAATGCAGAAAAGAAAAGCTCGCAAAGTTTTAATAGATGTATACACCGATTGGTGTGGCTGGTGTAAGCGTATGGATAAAAATACATTCCAAAAAGCTGATATCGCGAGATATATTAACAATAATTATTATGCTGTCAAGTTCGATGCTGAATATAAGGATGATATTATTTTCAATGGATTAAAATACTCTTATGTTAAATCTGGTCGTAAAGGTCATCACGAGTTAGCTGAACTCATTCTCAAGGGTAGACTTAGCTTTCCTACTGTAGTATTTCTAGATGAAGGCTTGAAGGTAATACAACCTATACCTGGATATCAAGACTCAAGAAGTATGGAGCTTATTGTCACCTACTTTGCTAGAGACTATTATAAAGACACACCCTGGAAGAAGTACACCACCATGTACAATAGTTATATGATACAAGATGCTGGATTCTAAGAAATATATTTGATTTTCAAGACTAAAGAAAAGTAAGGAAACAGGCCACTAAAAAAATATCCTGATACCCGAAAACGTATCTACAATAATACTCAAACTTGGATCTTAGATTAATCTGAAACGAAAAAAGCCTAGCATCAAATGAATGAAACTAGGCTAAACGTTTGTCTAAAAAAATATACAATCTTACAATCCCTTAGTCATCTTTTCTGGCTTAACCCATTGGTCGTATTCTTTCTCAGTAAGGAAACCTAAGTCCATTGCTGCTTGCTTGAGAGTAGTTCCTTCATTATGTGCTTTCTTGGCTATAGTTGCAGAATTATCGTAACCTATCTTTGTATTCAAAGCAGTAACTAGCATGAGACTATTACTGAGATTCGCTGTGATATTCTCGTAGTTAGGCTCTAAACCTTGTGCACAATTATCACTGAAACTAATACAAGCATCACCTATCAGTCTTGCTGACATAAGAAAATTATAGATCATCATTGGCTTGAACACATTGAGCTGAAAATGTCCATTCATACCACCAATATTAATGGCTACATCATTTCCCATTACTTGAGCCATAGCCATCGTCAGTGCTTCCGACTGTGTAGGATTCACTTTACCAGGCATGATAGACGATCCAGGTTCGTTAGCTGGAATATTAAGCTCTCCGATGCCACACCTTGGACCAGATGCCAACATGCGTATGTCATTACCTATTTTCATAAGAGACACAGCGACAGTCTTGAGTGCTCCATGAGTCTCTACGATAGCATCATGCGCTGCCAATCCTTCAAACTTATTAGTACCAGTTACGAAAGGTAGGCCTGTTATATTAGCTATTTCTTTTGCTACTTTCTTAGCATATCCTCTAGGTGTATTAAGTCCAGTGCCAACGGCAGTACCTCCAAGCGCTAGCTCCGATAAGTGGGCCATAGTATTTTCTATTGCTCGTATGCCATGCTCTAATTGAGACGCGTATCCTGACAATTCTTGTCCAAGTGTAAGAGGTGTAGCATCCATGAAGTGAGTACGTCCGATCTTCACCACATTCATATACTCTTCGGACTTAGCATGAAGTGTATTTCTTAGTTTTTTCAGTCCAGGGATAGTTACATCTACCACCGTATGATAAGCCGCGATATGCATAGCTGTTGGGAATGTATCGTTCGATGATTGAGATTTGTTTACATCATCATTTGGGTGCAACGCTTTCTTCTCGTCAGCAAGACTACCCTTCTTAAGTACATGTCCTCGATTGGCTACTACCTCATTGACATTCATATTAGACTGAGTACCACTACCTGTCTGCCAAACTGCTAATGGGAATTGATCGTCGAGTTTTCCTTCTATTATCTCCTTACATACTCTTTCTATGAGTACTGCTTTCTTTTTTGATAATACACCTAATGCGGCATTAGTCCTTGCCGCAGCCATTTTAAGTACTCCGAACGCTTTAATCACTTCGATAGGCATACGTTGTCCACCTATCTTAAAGTTTTGAATAGATCTTTGCGTTTGCGGTCCATAATATGCATCTGAAGGTACTTTGATATATCCTATGCTGTCTTTCTCTTTTCTATATTTTACCATTAGTACAGTTATTATATTTAGTTTCAAATATAATGAAGTCATTTATAAAAAATATGATTTTGATCATCTGCCTTAGATCAATACAATATAGATCTGATAAGAATATGTAATAGAAATGTACATTACTAGGATTACTACTGAACGTGTGATTGGAATTATGAAGCTTTTCATAACTTAGACAAAAATGCAACGTCTACAAGCAGCAACAGCAAAAAATATGTCAAATTTTATTAATTAAGTTACCGATATAGTAAGCACGCCATTTTCAAAGTATTATTCAAAACATAATATAAAATGTTAATTCAATCATTCTCTTCCATCAAAACTCCACCATATACTTGCGTAACTTTATCCCAGTATCCAACTCCATTTTCTTTCTCAATCTATACCTTCCGATCTCTACACCTCTAGCTGAGATACCTAGTAGCGGTGCAATTTCTTTTGTCGATAAATTCATTCTGAGGTAAGCGGCCATCTTGCGATCCTTTCGAGTCAACTCAGGATATTGTTCTTTCAGTCGCTTAAGGAAGTCGGAATGCACTTGATCAAAGTGCACACTAAAGCTTTCCCAATCGTCCTCCAATCGTTCATCATCGGACAATACAGAAATCACCTTCTTCAATTCTTTCTTCGCTTCCGGATCTTTAACTGTTTTTCTAACGCTTTCTATTTCTGTCCGGATTTTATTAATCGTTTCATTTTTCTGTACTAGATGTAATGTTGAAGATGCGAGTTGAGCATTTTTATGGACGATTTCAGATTCAAGCTGTTGAGATTTGAGTATTTCGATTTCTTCTTCCGATTGTTGATTTGCTAATTGTAATACTTTGGTTTCAGTTTTATATTTTTTTTGAGGAACAATATAGATCAGTAATAATCCCCCAACAAATAGTATTATAACAAGCAACTTAGCAACTGAAGACAAATACCACGGTGCTTTAATTTCGAATGAATAACTCTTAGATACAGATGTGGTTCCGTACATATCTGCGGTCTGTACATCAAAGCTATATGATCCATGTGATAGGTTATTATACTCCTTACTTAATTCATTCGTCCAATCTGACCATTCCTCTTCCAACCCAATTAGGCGATATCTAAATTTTGATCTCTCACTATGGTTAAAACTGTTAAACAAAAACCTTATTGCATTTTCATTGGATTGCAGAACCACATTATCTTCCGATATCACACCATAACCAGCATGTAGAATTTGATTATCTCTAGTAGCCAATTTCACTTCGTGTATCTCTACATTAGGCGCAATGTTTCCCCCAATATTAGAACTATTATATAGTATGACTCCCTTATCAGTACAGATCAAAATTGTATTAGAATCTAATTCGTATAAATTCTCGAAACCTCCAACAAAAACATCATTAAGCTCTGGATATATTTCCCTAATAGTATCTTTAGATTCTTGAACTATATTTAGCTTTCCCACTTCGTGTTCTGCAATATAATATCCTTCATTTAATAGACGTCTCACATTGTGTTCGTCAGAATCTATCTCATGAAAGTTAGTATTTTCTTTAAATACATTGCTCACTCTATCAAAACTATATACACCAGTGCTAGCCGTCACAGTAGGTATTCCATTTATATCAAAAATATAATTACCTAAGCCAGAGGGCAAACCTCCTGCTTCTCCGTATTTTTCAATAATCACATTTTCAAATTGATCATTATGAGTAAGTCTGTATACTCCACGATATGGATGGGAAACCCAAATTTCATTTTCTCTTACAGAAATTATTATTCGAGATGACTCTGTGAATCCTTCCAAGGATTTATAATAGATTGGTACACCAAAATGCCATTTGTAGATATCAACACCAGTATAAGTTCCCACATAGAGGTATTCATCCTTTGTAGAAATAAACTTCCAAACTCCTGGCCGATCTGCTAATCTTCGAAGTGATCCATCCTCTAATAGATATGGCCCATCATTATGGCCTATAAGTACTTTATCATCAATTACATTGATGCCCCATATCTGTCCGTCTGATCCAGGCACCTTCGTGAATCCATCATGCATATAACTCCTACCTGCTTTAGATATACCCGTTCTATACAATCCAGTATTAGTGCCTATATATAGATTTTCATTAGCGCAGGCAATATCGTACGTAGAACTTTGTTCATCACCGTCAGGAGAGAACACTCTTATACGACCTGCTAGATCTAGTTTACTTATACCATTATTAGTGCCTGCCCAAAGGTTACCATATGCATCAGTACTTAGAGATCTGACATCATTATTGATGAGATTATTGGACTTGTCATAGATAGAAATGACTTCTTGATACTGATCAATAATGACAATGCCACCAAACTGAGTACCAATTGCAAACTGACCGTTTGATATAGCTACAGCACAGTTCACTCTAAATCTCTTAATAATATCAAATGTAGTCTCTTTAATTCTTCGGACAATATTATCTAATACCAAATAGGCACCATCTTGCTCAGTAAGTATAAGCATCTCTTGCTCACCGAAAGCTAATATTGAGACAATTTGAGTGCCGATTAAAGTCTCTCCCTCCAATTGAAGTGGAATCTGACTATCAACCGAAACTATACCTTCGGTAAGATCTGTATAATAGAATGAACCATTGATATCATCAATCGATATAATCGTTCCTTTTGGATCAATTACTTCAAAACCTATTGACTCTTCGTATATAAAAACTTTGTTTGTCGATCTAAAACATACCTTATTCCCAATTGCCCTACATTCCCATACATCCTCCAATGGTAAATGTATGCTTGGGATTTGCTGTCTAATCGACTGAAATCTGAGATTCCCAATAGAATCTGCCATATAATAACCTATCTCATCCTGTCCTCCGACATATATTCTACCCGATTCTGCTAAACATATCGATCTTGCTATAGATCTGTTAGGCAAGGTCTTTAGATTCCATTTTACTCCATTGTAATCCAAAAATCCAGAATTGTTAGCCACAAGTATATTTCCATTATTCATGGAGACAATAGACCAATTAGACGTACCTGCCTTATAATCCTTTTTTGTAAACGATTCTATATTTGGAATACCTAAAACTTTAACTTGAGAAAGTAAAAATGAACTATGATGTAGTAATAAAACACAAACAATCAAGCGAATTAAAGGCACACAAAATAATGACTTGCAATTAGTTACGTTAAAATTATCACTATATTCCATACATCTGTAAATATAAATTAATTAGACGATGATGTAGTAAAGATGTAGTTATTTTCACTGTTTTTCAGTTATCTATGGCGTATTATTGTCAAAATATTTAGAGATCTATGTCGATCATTGTATCTCATACTTACTAATCGGATAATCAAATAAACCTAAAAGAATGAAAAAATATTTACTCCCTATTATGCTATTCTTAGGAATGGTATCGATAAACGCTCAGAATGTATTTGATTACGAGTCTCCTGAGACTACTATTCCTTTTCAATTCTTTGGAGGAGCCCAAGAAGGAATAGTATTAGATCCTGTAGCTAACCCTAATCCTAGTGGTATCAATACAAGTGCAACTGTATATCCGTTCACAGAATTAGCCAACGGTCCAGAATGGGCAGGTGGGTTTTCTAATCCTGATCCTTTAGAAGGAATAGATGCGACCAATGGTGGAGAAATTTGTATTGACGTACATTTCTCAGAAACAAATAGTCTTACTGTAAAGTTAGAAAATGGAACAGCAGAGGACGAATGGCAACTAACAGTGCAAAACGATGTACTGAACGAATGGACAACGTTATGTTTTGATTTAACTCAGGCAGGAGAAGCTAATAATTCTATGACTGCGGGAAAAATGTTCTCTAGATTAGTTCTTTTCCATGGATTAGGAGAAGCTGCACCTGCAGAACAAATAATATATATTGATAATATAGTGTTCCCAGATGGTGGCGGCAGTGGCGAAACGACAACTATAATTTTAGATGCGGAAACTGCGGAAACAACTGCAGGCTTATTTCACTTTGGAAGTACACTAGCTGATTCTATTGTTGCACCAGTACCGAACCCTAATATGTCAGGTATCAACATGAGTAGTACTGTATTCGAACTTAATAAGCCAGCAAATGCACAACCATGGGCTGGAGCCTTTACAAATCCTAATCCTACGACACCAGTAGACGCGACTAGTGGTATGATTTGCCTTGATGTTCATATGGATCATATAGGTACTATCTCTGTTAAATTTGAAGAAGCAATGGGTGGTGCACCAAATTGGATTCAATCAGTATCAAATACCCTTGTAAATGAATGGGAAACCGTATGTATTGATTTCACAGCACCATCATTAGAAGATCCTTTCACACCAGCAATAGGAGATACATACTCCAAGCTAGTATTCTTCGCTGATTTTCTGGTAGATGCTGCTGACGTAGACGTAATCACTTACTTCGACAATGTAAGAGTAGTAACTAGTGGTGAAATTCCTGAATATGAAGTTACTTTTAATGTAGATATGAATGAATCTACTGAAACATTTACACAAATGTATCTAAGTGGAGCTTTTAATGAGTGGTCAGGCAATGCCAATCCAATGAATGACGATGATGCAGATGGAGTATGGACGACTACATTAAGTTTACCAATTGGATCACATGAATACAAATTCTCATTCGATGATTGGACAGGATCGGAAGATCTAAATAAAACAAACAGTTGTACAATTACTACAGACGGATTTACGAATAGAATAGTCTCAGTCACTGCCGATACGAACTTAGATGCAGTATGCTATGCAAGCTGCTATGCGTGTGGCACTTCAGCAAATATTACATGGAACGTAGGTGTAGATGATCCGTCTGATACGGGAGTTTGGTTAGCTGGAGGTGCTGAATTTGGGGCTCCAGGAGGAAACTATGAAATGAGCGATGAAGATGGAGACGGAGTTTATAGTGTTACTATAGAAAGACTTGTAGGATGGGAAGGGTTTTATACTTTCACTAATGGCAATTGCCCTGATTTCTCATGTAAGGAAAACATAGCAGGGCAGGACTGTGCAAATCCAGACAATTTCAATGACAGATATCTAGACGCTGGGACTACAGAAGTAAACACTTGCTTCGCTGAGTGTACTACTGATACTAACTGTGCCCCTGCTGCAGAACCTACAATGACTACTTTCTCTGTAGATATGAATGAAGTTGCAACGGTAAGTGCAGATGGTGTTAATCTTTTTGGGCAATTCTCTAACTGGGGTAATATCCCAATGACTGACGATGATGGGGATGGTGTATGGACAGTAACTATAGAATTGGACAAAACCATCTACGAATACAAATTCAAAAACGGGGTGGATGGTGAAAACCAAGAATCTTTGATTGAAGGTAGTTCATGTACTGTGACAACACCGGACGGAATGTTCACTAATAGATTAGTAGACCTTACAGAAGCTGAAGCTGTATCATCGACAGGCGTAGTTTGTTATGAGAGCTGTGAAGCTTGTATGACAAATACTACCGATCTAGAAGCGAATAACAATTTAATAAACCTCTACCCTACTATTGCTCAAGATCTTATGTACTTAGATGTACTCACATCATTTGACAATGGTATTGTAAAGATCATCTCTCTACAAGGTGAATTAAGAAATACGATCCAAATTGGAAACAACACAACAGGTAATGCAATCAATGTAGCCAATTACCCACAAGGAACATACATTTTGTCTCTTACTACTGATACATTCAGAAGTACTCAGAGATTTATAAAAATATAAATAATTTTTATTGTAAGCTGAATGCCACATGAGCGCGGCGTTCGGCTTACAACTATTAACTTTTTTGAATACACAGGTATTCTCATACTTCTACTTAGTTTTCATTAGAGTATCGAAATTATTAGATCGTCAAAAAGACAAAAGACACTTTTTGAAATGTTCTTTCTGTCTATTTCTTTTATCTTTTCCCGATTATTAATAGATAATCGCACTAACACAACAAACCATATGAAACAAAGACTATGGCTAATATTCCTGTATTTAATACCGATGGGATTATTGGCACAAACTGGCACAATTACTGGTACGCTTACGGATGCTAGCACAGACGAAGGATTAGCTTTTGCTAATATTTTTAATCTAACAACTACAATTGGTACTGTTACCGATTTGGACGGAAATTATGAAATATTAGCCTCCGTTGGTGACATTTTAGAAATGAGCTATGTAGGCTACGAATCTGCGAAGGCAACCGTAACTGGAATTGAAAAAATGAATTTTGCACTTAATTCTTCATCAGCTCTACTTAACGAAGTAGTAGTAATCGGATATGGGTCATCAACAAAAAAGGAAATAACAGGAGCGGTATCTATTGTGAAAGCTGAAGAGGTCGCTAAACTTAACCCTAATAGATTAGAGCAAGCACTACAAGGACAATCGGCTGGTGTACAGATCAGTTCACAATCTGGATCTCCAGGTGGCGGTTACAACATACGTATTCGTGGTATCTCAACAAATGGTGACAATAATCCTCTCATACTCGTAGACGGTGTACGATATGCTGACCTCAGCGCACTTGACCCATATAGTATAGAAAGTATAAACATTCTTAAGGATGCTTCAGCTAGTATATATGGTGTACAAGCCGCCAATGGTGTAGTATTAATCACCACCAAAAAAGGTACTAAAAGTGATAAGCCAGTCATCGACTTCCATGCATATGTTGGCACCCAGAGTTCTGCTCGACGTATTCCAGTACTTAATGCAACGGAGTATGCAATTCTCTCTAATGAAGCCCATGCTAATGGTGGACAAACGCCTCCATTTAATGTTATTTCTGATTTAGGAGAAGGTACTGATTGGCAAGATGAAGTTTTCCAAAATGCACCTATCAGAAACTACTTCCTAAATGTACGGGGTGGTGGTGATAGAGCTAGATATGCTATTGGTGGATCATACTTTGATCAACAAGGTATTGTAGGTGGCGAAAAAGCAGGATTTAAAAGATATACTGGAAATGTAAATCTTGATGTGGATCTTTCGGAGAAACTCAAATTCAATTCTGTTGTAACATATGCGAAGCAAAACAGAAAAACACTTAGTGAAAATGCAATTGGATCAGTTCTTTTCAATGCACTCAATATGCCTTCTACACTTACGCCTTTTGATGAAGATGGAGATTACACTTTAGCTGAGGGATTAGGGGCAGAAGTAATCAATCCCCTACAGCAGATCGCAAATACATTTAACAATGTAGATGTCAATAGATTCAGTGGAACAGCAGGGTTAAGTTATAATATAGCTGAAGGATTAACCTTCACTTCTAGCCTTCCTTTCAACTTTTCTTTAGTTACGAATAGAGGTTTTTCACCTATCGAATTTTATGGATCGGGAAAAGTATTCAATACTGTAGAAAGTTCAGTAAGCGAATCGACACAGACATACTCATCATGGGGTTGGGATAATGTATTAAATTATACTTATGCTTACGATAATGTTCACAAAATAGATGTTACAGCAGGAACTTCTATGTATGAAGAAAACTTTCAAGGTGTTTACGCAACTGGATTTGGAGTGCCTAACAACTCTTTCGAATTTGCAGCAGTATCTCAAGCTAATGAGATCAGACCTGGAGGCGCTAGCTCTGGTGCTGGTACATTCAGATTAATGTCTCAGTTTGGAAGAATACAATATGGATATAATTATAAATATCTTATCTCAGGTATCATTAGACGCGATGGTACTACTAGATTTGGCCCTAACAACAGATACGGAATATTCCCTTCTATTTCTGTCGGCTGGGTGATGAGCGAAGAGTCATTCCTACAGAATAATAATATTATTGATTTTGCTAAACTGAGATTGAGTTATGGCCAGACGGGTAATGATAAAATTGGAGATTTCCGATATGTAGCTGGGCTCAATGGTGAATCAGAATATGTTTTCGATGGTAATACTTTAGTATTTGGGCAAGCAGTAGGTGCTATTTCCAATCCAGATATCAATTGGGAACGCAACACACAGTTCAATCTAGGATTAGATGTAAATCTTTTTGATGAAGCATTAACCGTAACAGCAGACTACTTCATTAAAGAAAGTAATGATTTACTACTTTCGATCCCTGTATCTGGGATTACCGGATATACTGCTCCTGGTGGAGGACTTCCAATTGCTAATGCGGGATCGATTAAGAACACTGGAATCGAATTAGCGATCAACTATAGATATGATTTTTCTGAAGATATCAGTTTCAATTTCGGAGTAAACGGATCAAAATTAAAGAACGAAACTACAAGTCTTAATGACGGTGTATCATTTATACAAGGTGGAGGATTCTCAATTGGCCAATTACCTCCAACACGATGGGAAGTAGGACAACCAATTGGATATTTCTATGGCTTAGAAACCGATGGTGTGTTCCAAAATGCAAGTGAGATAGAATCTCACGCATCGCAACCAGACGCACTACCAGGAGATTTAAAATTTGTAGATCGTAATAATGATGGAGCAATCGATTCAGAAGATCGCACATTTATTGGTAGCCCTATTCCTGAATACATATTTGGAATGAGTTTCAGCGCAGAGATTCATGGATTTGATTTCTCAGCATTTGCGGATGCTCAGGTAGGAAGAGATTTAGTTCGTAACTACGCACGTAACCTTCCACTCACTAATAGGACAGCTTATAGCGTTGATAGATGGCACGGTGAGGGTACTAGTACTAACGTACCAAGACTAACTACCGGAGCTACCGACAATAATCTATTCTCTGATTATTTTATTGAAGATGGTTCATACCTACGTATCAAAACTTTACAACTAGGATACACTATTCCTCGATATGGAATTCAAAGTATCGGATTTGAAAAAATAAGAATCTATGGATCAGTAAGTAATCCATTTACATTGACAAAATACCAAGGATATGATCCTAACATTTCCTCTGGAAATCCTCTGGACTCGGGAATAGATAACGGATACTATCCTCAAGCAAGAACATTTATTGCAGGTATCAAAATAACATTATAGACTATGAATAAAATAACTAATATAAAATTTTGGATACTGGCAGCTATAATAATGGTAAGTCAGTCATGTAGTGAATTCCTAGAGGTAGATCCATTATACCAAATTAATTCGGAGACATTTTTCAACTCTGAAGACGATTACCAACAGGCATTAATAGGAGCATACGATTTACTGCAGTCATCTTACATCAATGTCATGATGGGTGAATTTGCATCTGATAATACTCTTTGTGGAGGAGAAAATGCAAATGATGTTCCGGGGTTTCAAGAGATAGATGATATGAGACATGGTCCTGTAAATAGCAATTTACAAGATCTTTGGAATTGGATGTATGCTGGAGTAAATAGATGTAATTACATTTTCGAATTTGAAAATAAAACTAATTTCGAAAATAAAGATCTAGTAATGGGTCAAGCAGCTTTCTTAAGAGCATATTACTTTTTTGAATTGACAAAATGGTTTGGTGATATACCGATGCCTATTGATGTGAGAGTAAGTTTTGGGTCTGTGCAAGATTATGGCAGAGAAGCGCAAGCTAATGTATATGCACAGATAGAATCTGACTTAACATTCGCTTCAAATGTATTACCTACATCGTGGGATCAAAAAGGTCGTGTAACTAAAGGAGCAGCTCAAGCTCTTCTAGGAAAAGTTTTAGTTTTCCAAGAGAAATTTGGCGCAGCGACAATTATATTAGATGATGTAATTGATTCAGGTGTATATGATCTATATGATGATTACAATACACTCTTTACGCAAGTAGCAGAAAATAATATTGAGTCAGTATTTGAAGTACAATATTCAAATGAACAGGGTGCAGGATTCGGCTGTTTACAATGTAGTGAAGGTAATGTAATGGTTGGATTTTCTGGTATCCGAGGATACAGTGGACCTACGTATGTAAGTGGATTTAGCTTCAACGTACCAGTGCAAGATTTAGTGGATCAATATACACCAAATGACAATAGGTTACGCGCAACTATTATGGATATAGAGGCTTACAAAAGCGAGCAAGAGTCACAGGGAAATCAAGTGTCATACGGAGAGGGCTGGGAGCATACTGGATATTATAACCATAAATATATTCCACGAACAGGAGAAGCTTTTCAAGACCCTAACTTGACTAATTCTACTAACTATAGAGCGATTAGATTTAGTGATGTATTACTACTTGCGGCTGAAGCCTACAACGCTACAGGCAACGATGCGAAAGCGCAAGAGTATGTAAATCGGGTAAGAACTAGAGCAGGATTAAGTGATCTAGTAACTACAGCAGGATCTTTAGAACAAGATATACAGCAAGAACGTAGACTAGAGCTTGCTGGAGAAGGACATAGATTTTTTGATCTGGTAAGAAGAGGTGAAGCTGCGGCAAAGATTCCCGGCTTCATAGTTGGCACTCATGAGCTCTTCCCTATCCCATTAGTAGAGATAGAAGTTGCAGGAAATATATGGGCACAAAATCCGGGGTATTAAAGCCACTAGCACTTTTAACATTGTTAAATTTTTCGGATCTCAATCTTTAACGATATAATAATTAGTACTCCGTTCAATAATAGAGGCCTTTAAAGAAAACAATGAACATTAATTAAATCAATCTAATTGATAAATATGAAATACATAAAACAAACACTATCAATACTACTTGCGATCACAACGATCATAGCCTGTAGCGAAGACGATCCTTTCACAGGAATATCTGTCACTGCACCATCTAACTTACAGATGAACATACAGCCAGACGCCGACCAAGTAGGATTAGTAAATATCACCCCTACAGCTGAAGGTGCATCATACTTTAAACTAGACTTTGGCGACGGTTCTACAGAGGACAGAATCGATGTAGGACAGGCTGCAACTCATCAATATGCAGAGGGTACATTCACTATTACTGGTACTGCGTTTAACGTTATGGGAGATTCTATTCAAGCTACGCAAACATTGACAGTTGCTTTTGATCCTCCTAGTGATTTAATATTAGACATCTCAATAGATGAAGTAAATACTAATGTAATCACTGTTACTCCCAGTGCAACTAATGCAATGAGCTATGACATCTTTTTTGGTGATCTAGTTGATGAAGTCCCAACTATCATTATGGAAGGTTCATCTGCCAACCACAGTTACACAGAAGCTGGAGATTTTGAAGTAAGGGTAATAGCAAGATCAGGATCAACAACTACAATAGAAGCAACTGAAACCGTTACTATTGTATTACCTGCTGTACAACTATCTTTTCCAATTGACTTCGAAAGTGATGAAATTGATTACGGACTTATTTCATTTGGAAACGCAGAATTATCTATTGTAGATAACCCGGACATGAACGGAAACACATCGAATAGAGTAGTGAAATTTTTCAAGGCCGAGGGTGCAGAAGTTTGGGCTGGTGGATTTGTTGAAATGCCGAATCCAATAGATTTTAGTTCTGAAACAAATATCACAATGGATGTATGGAGTCCAAAATCTGGAGCTACGGTAATGATTAAAATAGAAAATAGTAATGATCCAAATACTTTTGTCGAAGTGATGGCTACAACCTCTACGAGTAATACTTGGGAAAATCTAAGCTTTGACTTTAGTTCTGTCGATCAGTCAACTAATTATAGTCAAGTAGTAGTTTTTATGGATTTTGGAAATCCTGGAGATGATTCAGATTACTACTTTGACAACATTACACTCGGTGAAGGTAACGGCGGCGGTGGCGGCGGAGAGGATAATATAATCTCCATGCCTATCGACTTCGAAGCAAACATTAACTACGTTTTTGAAAACTTTGGAAATGCTACAACAGACGTATTAGACAATCCTGATATGAGTGGAGAAAATATCTCAGCAAAAGTTGGTAATCTTAATAAAGCCTCAGGATCAGAGGTGTGGGCTGGATCATTCATCGATCTTACCGGAAGCCTTGATGTCTCAGCTGGAAAAACTATCACTATGAAAACCTGGTCACCCAAAGCAGGTATACAAGTACTTTTAAAAGTAGAAAACAAAAGTGATCCAAATATATTTTTAGAAATAGCAGCAACTAATACACTAGCTAATGAATGGGAAACTTTATCATTTGACTTTAATGCATTAGATGCGACGCAAGACTATGGTAGAATAGTTGTTTTCTTCGATTTTGGAAATGAAGGTGACGATTCCAATTTCTACTTCGACGACATCACCCAAAATAATTAATATTTAAATAAACCATATTATTTCAATCTGGAACATAACAAAAGAAATGAACATAATACATAAAATACAATTTGCGCTCACAGTCCTTCTTCTTACAGGAATATTAGGCTGTCAGGAAGAGATCAGAGAAATAGGTAATCTCGAAGCGCCAAAAAATCTCACAGTATCTACATCAGTAAACCCTGATGGTTCTGGAATAGTTAACTTCGATGCCAATGCAGATGGTGCTATTATATACCACTACTTCTTAGGTCTTAGTGATACTGAAGACGCAGTGATTAGTGGTGATGGTAACCTTCAAGCGGTTTATAGATCATCCGGAGACTACACTGTTAAAGTTATCGCATATGGTGCGGGTGGAATCTCCACCAATACTACTGTCGATGTATCAGTGGAAGTTGTATACGAAGCTCCTGCAGATCTCATACAAATTTTAACTGGAGGAGATAGTCGCGATTGGCAATGGGAAAAAGAAGCGCCTGCGCACTTAGGAGTAGGCCCTATGTTTGATGATGCTGGATTTCCAGTTGGAGAACCAATATGGTATACAGCACAGCCATTTGAAAAAGAATCTGAAGGATGTTTGTATGAAGATATTCTGACATTTACATTGGATGGTACTAATGTAGATTATGAATTAAAAAGTAATGCCGTTACATATTTCAATCGAGGTGAGGTAATAAGTACTCTAGGCACCGGAGATCCATCTGTGGATGCTTGCTATGATTTTGCTGAAATAGGTAAAGTCCCTCTTGGGTTTTTTGAAACAACTTCTGGACTTACAAATACAACCGACGTTGGATTCGTACTCGGAAACAATTCATTTATGAGTTACTACCTCGGATCTAGTACTTACGAAATATTGTCTTATACTAATGATGTGATATATGTGAGAGTTATACAAGAAGATGATGGTGGAGCACAGTTTGCTTGGTACCAAAGATTCAGAGCAACAGATGCCGTAGTTGTAAATCCTGAACTAGATTACGAACTAGTATGGGAAGATGAGTTTCTATTTAATGGAGCACCTAGTAGTTCTAGATGGTCCTATGATCTCGGTACTGGAAATAATGGCTGGGGTAATAATGAAGAGCAATTCTATACAGATAGAACAGACAACGTATTTATAGAAAACGGAATCCTTAATATCATTGCAAAAAGAGAAAGTTTCTCAGGATCTCAATTTACTTCTGCCCGAATTAAGACTCAGGATAAATTTGAATTTACTTATGGAAAAGTAGAAATCAAAGCAAAACTTCCAAACGGCAAAGGTACGTGGCCAGCACTATGGATGTTAGGTGCTAACTTTCCAGAAGTGGGGTGGCCAACTTGTGGAGAGCTAGATATCATGGAGCATGTTGGAAATAATCAAAATGTAGTACAGGCATCTATTCACACTCCATCTAGTTTTGGTGGTACAATCAACACAGGATCGCTTACTGTTCCAGGTGTATCTAACGAGTTTCACGTCTACGAAATGGAATGGACAGAAGATTTGGTAAGTTTTTCTGTAGATGGCAGTAAGTATTATACTTATCAACCTAATGTACAAAATGGAGATACATGGCCATTTAATACTGACCAATTTTTGATTTTTAATGTAGCTATGGGCGGAAGCCTTGGCGGAGCTATAGAAGCTGGATTTACTGAGTCACGTATGCAAGTTGACTATATTAAGGTGTACCAAGAGGTGGAATAGAATTAAAAGGAGTCAATTAATCATCTACTAATAGATTGATTAATACATGAATTATAATAGGCAATAATCACTAAAATAATTAACCCAGATAAAAGTGGTTTTATCTGGGTTAATTTTAAATGGAGATAATTGAAATATTAATTTTAGCCGCTAATCTGAATCGACAGTGTTTTGACCGCACAATGAAAAAAGATTCTTTTCTCCTTGAAACTACGCTGAGCTATTGGAAGACTGTCAGCTGTAATTCGGACTTTGATCTGCCAAATGCATATCCAAATATCTAATGGATTAGGAGTAAATAAAAAATAGAGAAACTATCTAATCCAACTAATAATACCAATCGACAGTCACTTGATCGTGCGATTCCAGAAAAATATATACAAACTAAAGAAACCACTAGGACACTCAACAAACCATTCAAAAATTAGACAATCCAGCTACGAAATCATACTTTCACATACTTAATGTAACTAATACACTAACTAGAAATGACGCAAAAATAATGGGAAAAATAATGATCCTAGTCTCTGTTGCTATTGCTTGCATTGTGAGCTGCGGCACAGCCAATAAAATTGATATCATCGAAAATAAAGTTTTGGTGCCATCTCCTATCAAATACGATGGCGTGGAATCACTACTAAAGCGAATGACCCTCGATGAGAAAATTGGTCAAATGAACCAATACAGTGGATTTTGGAATGCAACGGGACCCACTCCAAAAGATGGTGATGCTGCCCAAAAGTATAAGAATCTAAAATCTGGTTTGGTAGGATCTATGCTGAACGTAAGAGGTGTAGAACAAGTAAGAAAAATACAAAAAATAGCAGTCGAAGAAACTAGACTAGGGATTCCATTGATTTTTGGTTTTGATGTCATCCATGGATATAGTACTATCTCTCCAATTCCATTAGCAGAAAGTGCTTCTTGGGATATGGATGCCATTAAACTATCATCAAAGATAGCAGCAATGGAAGCGGCAGCGTCCGGACTTAATTGGACATTCGCCCCTATGGTAGATATATCTAGAGACGCACGATGGGGACGAGTAATGGAAGGTGCAGGTGAAGATCCATATCTAGGGAGTAAAATCGCGGAAGCTAGAGTGAAAGGACTTCAAGGTGATAATTTATCTGATCCATTAACAATAGCAGCATGTGCTAAGCACTTTGCAGGTTATGGATTTGCAGAAGGTGGCCGTGAATACAACACTACTGTGATCAGTGGTGATATACTACACAATATAGTCTTACCACCATTCAAGGCTTGTGTAGATGCAGGAGTAGCGACATTTATGAATGGATTCAATCAAATGAATGGTATTCCAGTAACTGGCCATGCAAAGTTGCAAAGAAAGATACTCAAAGGGCATTGGGAATATGATGGAATGATCGTATCAGATTGGGGATCTATAGGTGAAATGAAAGTTCATGGCTATGCAGCAAATGAGAAAGACGCAGGATTGAAAGCTATACTTGCAGGTAGTGACATGGATATGGAATCATATGTCTATGAAAAGTATCTCAAAACACTAGTAGAAGAAGGCAAAGTAGACGTTGAACTGATCGATGATGCAGCGCGAAGAATTCTAAATCTCAAACATGAGTTAGGCTTGTTCGAAGATCCATACAAATACTGTGATGTAGAAAGAGAAGCTAGAGTCATTGGATCAAATGAAATTATATTGGCTACTAGAAATATGGCAAGGAAATCTGTAGTTCTTTTAAAAAATAAAAATAGAGGATTACCTATTAAAGCCAATAAAAGTGTAGCCGTAATAGGTCCTCTTGTATCAGATAAAAATAGTCCGCTTGGTAGTTGGCGAATAGCAGGAAAAGACAACTCAGCCATCTCAGTAGAAGAAGGATTATCTAAATACAAGGCTGTCGATTGGACATTTCTTCAAGGAGTTCAATTGACTACCGAACCTACCCATTTTGTATTGGAAACCAAGATTAATGAAAACAATAGAACAGGAATATTGGAAGCAGTAGCTAAAGCAAAAGAAGTAGATCAAGTGATAATGGTACTAGGCGAACATGGATACCAATCAGGGGAAGCTCGCAGCAGAACAAAACTTAATTTTCCAGGATTACAGCAAGAACTATTAGAAGCGGTGCATGCTGTCAATCCAAATATTATACTCATTGTAATGAGTGGTCGGCCATTGGATCTCAGCTGGGCCGATGAGCATATACCAACTATTGTTCAGGCATGGCAACTAGGCACAGAATCAGGAAACGCACTTGCGGAAATAATTATGGGAGAATATAATCCCAGCGGTAAATTGCCGATGTCTTTTCCTCGTTCTGTAGGTCAGATGCCTTTATATTACAATTGTAAAAGCACAGGTCGCCCTACACAAGAAGAAAATCCGGATGTTGTTTTCTGGTCACATTATATAGATGAAGAAAATAGTGCACTCTACCCTTTCGGACATGGCGAAAGCTTTACCACATTTACATATAACGACTTAAAAGTATCAAATACTAGCAGTGGATTCATAGTCACTATCCAACTGACAAATACAGGAAATATGGCTGGCGAAGAGATAACACAACTATACATTAGAGATATCTCAGCTAGTATTACGCGCCCTATAAAAGAGCTGAAGGGATTTGAAAAGAACATGCTTCAGCCAGATGAAAGTAAAATAATAACGTTCACCCTTACTGATAAAGAATTAGGTTTCTATGATAACGAAGGAAACTACCATGTCGAAGATGGGATGTTTGATATCATGGTAGGAGGAAGTAGTGAAAAAGTTCTAAAAGCTACCGCAGAAAGAATAACAGTGGATATGACTCCGTAAGTTTGAAATAGAATAAAACGAAAACAATAAATGAAAAATAATCCAATATACTTAGGAGAGAAAGAAGCTCATTTTAATAAGCCCGAAATTGAAGGAAAGTTAATAAACTTTAAAGGAGAAAAGTATTACAAAATATCGAACAGCGATGCTATGAGGCCTTTCTTTATGAGCATTGTCAGCGATTCGAATCATTGGATGTTCATATCGAGCAATGGTGGTTTGTCTGCAGGAAGAAAAGACTCAGGTTTTGCTCTATTCCCGTATTACACAGATGATAAAATAACAGAATCGGCTGCGATTACTGGAAGTAAAACAATATTAAAAGTCCATACTGATGGCAAAACTAAATTGTGGGAGCCCTTTTCTAATAGGTATGCTGGAATTTACAAGATAGCTAGAAATCTTTATAAAAACAGTTTTGGAAACAAAGTCATTTTTGAAGAAATCAACGAAGATCTAGGTCTAACATTCAGATATTCATGGTGCTCTAGTGATCGGTTTGGATTTGTAAAAAATTCAACATTAGTCAACACTTCAAATAAAGAAATCAAAGTAACAATCTTAGATGGAATTCAGAATATAATGCCCTATGGTGTTGACACTGCTTTACAAGGAACCGGTAGTAACCTAGTTGATGCGTACAAGAAAAATGAGTTAGAAAAAAAAGTGGGTATGGGTATTTATGTTCTAAGCGCAATTATTGTCGATAGAGCGGAACCAAGCGAAGCATTAAAAGCAACGACAGTTTGGTCATTAGGAATGAAGAACCCTAAATATTTAGTGTCTTCATTACAACTAGATGAATTTAGTCAGGGAAAGGACATCGTTCAAGAAGAAGCTATTCGAGCAGAGAAAGGAGCATATTTCATTATCTCTGACATAAGTTTAAATCGAAATTCAGAAGAGCAATGGATGTTTATCGCAGATGTTAATCAATCAGTAGTAGATGTAGCTGATATTTCGAATAAAATAAAAACAGAGAATGACTTGTTGACTGTAATTCAAGAAGACATTGAACTTGGTACAAAAAATTTAAGGGAATTGAACTGTGCATCCGATGGTATTCAATTGACCGCCGATAAGCTGAGAAATACCAGACATTTCGCAAATACACTTTTCAACATCATGCGAGGAGGTATTTTTGACAATAACTATCAAATTGAAAAAGGAGATTTTTCAAAATACATAGAAACTGCTAATAACATCGTCTATAAGGAGAAGAAAAAACTGCTCGATCAGTTGCCGAAAATATTTTCATTAGAGAGCCTAAGAGCATTGATAGAGAGTCTTAAGAATGAAGATAAAGATTTTAAGAGGCTTTGCTTTGAATATTTGCCATTAAAGTTTAGCCGAAGACATGGAGACCCAAGCAGACCCTGGAATCAGTTCGCTATCAATACAAGAAATGAGGATGGCTCTAAAATATTAGACTATCAAGGTAACTGGAGAGATATATTCCAGAATTGGGAGGCTCTAGCTCATTCCTATCCTGAATTCATGGAAAATATGATCCATAAATTCTTGAACGCCACCACTTTTGATGGCTATAACCCATACCGAGTTACCAAAGATGGTTTTGATTGGGAAACTATAGAAGAAGATGACCCTTGGTCCTACATTGGCTATTGGGGAGATCATCAAATCATCTATTTGCTAAAATTTTTAGAATTCATTGAAAAGCACTCACCTCAGAGCTTGGCCAAATATTTCGATCAAGACATCTTTGTATATGCAAATGTACCCTATAAAATAAAGAGTTATTCGGATATTCTAAAGAATCCAAAAGACACTATTATTTTAGATAAGGAGTCAGAAGAAAGTATTTTTCAAAAAAGAAAAGAACTCGGGGCAGATGGTGCTTTACTTAGGGATAAAAACTCAATCATTTATAAGGTCAACCTAATTGAAAAATTATTGGCTACAGTGCTGGCAAAGATGTCTAATTTTATTCCTGAAGGAGGAATTTGGATGAATACACAAAGACCAGAATGGAATGATGCCAATAATGCACTGGTCGGCAATGGAGTCTCAATGGTTACACTTTACTACCTCAGAAGATTTTTGAATTTCTTTGAAGATGTAGTAAAAAATTCTGACAATGAAACGTATACTATTTCCAAAGAATTAATACACTTCTTCAATAGCATCCACGACACCCTAAAGGAAAACACTAAAATCCTAGAAAAAAGAGTGTCAGACAAAGACAGAAAAACTATTCTAGATGGTTTAGGAAACGCAGGTAGCAAGTATCGAAATAAGATTTATGATAATGGATTCAGCAGTGTAAAGGAAAACATTTCCAAAACGGACTTAATAGATTTTTTGTCTGTCTCAAATCAGTATCTGGAACATTCAATCTCTGTAAATAAAAGAAAAGATAATTTATACCATGCCTATAACCTGATGACTATTAAAAATGATACTGAGGTGTCTATTTCGTACTTACCGGAAATGCTAGAAGGCCAAGTGTCAGTATTGAGTTCTGGATATTTAACATCAAAAGAATCATTGGATGTATTAGATGCCTTAAAATCAAGCGCTTTATTTAGAGAAGATCAATACAGCTATATTCTATATCCGAATAAAGACTTACCCCGATTTACTCTAAAGAACAATATCCCAACAAATAAGATAAAGGAATCGCAACTAGTCCAACAGCTACTAAAAAATAATAACCTTAATATAGTTGTAAAAGACATAAATGATATCTACCATTTCAATGGTTCTTTCAACAATTCGGATAGCTTGAAAGAAGCCCTAATTCAATTACCAAAAGAACGCTACGCAAATCTCATTGAAAAAGACAGAGGACTTTTATTAGACATCTTTGAAGATATTTTTGACCATAAATCCTTTACTGGAAGATCAGGGACATTTTTTGGTTATGAAGGATTGGGTTCTATCTATTGGCATATGGTATCAAAATTATTGCTGAGTGTACAGGAAACCTGTTTAAAATCTATCAACAATACTACAGATGAGGTATTAATTGGTAACCTTTTAGAACACTACTACGAAATAAATGAAGGTATCGGAGTTCATAAGTCGCCTTTATTGTATGGCGCATTCCCAACTGACCCATATTCACATACACCTGGAGGAAAAGGAGCACAACAACCTGGAATGACTGGACAGGTAAAAGAAGATATCTTATGTCGGTTTGGCGAATTAGGGGTTTTTGTGACTAATGGAAGCTTATCATTTAACCCACGCTTACTCCGAAGAGAAGAATTTTTGAAAAAAACTGCCACTTTCAAATATACAGAACTAAACAAGGCAGCAAAAGAAATCCAATTAGAAGTGGGTACTCTAGCATTCACATATTGCCAAGTACCTATAATGTATAAACTATCATATAAATCGGGTATAAAAGTAGAATTTAGCAATCAAGAAATTCTCGAATCATCATCATTAATACTTGATATCGATACAAGTAATAAGTTGTTTAAAAGGACAGGAGAAATAAATTTAATAACAGTTTACATTAAAAAGTAACACTGAGGAGGCAAGATTAGAAATAGGAGTGGAATAGAAGTAAACAAAATAGATATATAATGTTAAGAAATGTCACAGTTATTCTTTTAATAGGTACCCTATTGTCTTGTAATCCGACTTCCAAAATGAAAGAAATAACCGAAGATGCTAAAATTTCTAATCGTAAATTTTTAGTTAATGATGTTCCATATATTATTAAAGGAATCTGTTACCATCCAGTTCAGAAGGGAAAAGAAACAAGAAGTTTTGAAAACCTATCGGAAGATCTAGCATTAATGGTAGAAGCTGGAATAAACACAATTAGAGTTTATGCGCCAATTATTGAAAAATATGTGCTTGACGAAATTCACAAAGCTGGAATAAAAGTTATTATAGGTTTTGGCTACAATCAAGATGGAAATTATGACATTCTATCAGGAACATGCATTGATTACGTAAATAATTTTAAAGATCATCCAGCGATCCTAATGTGGGAATTAGGCAATGAATACAATTATCATCCAGAATGGTTTGGAGGTACTTTAAAAACCTGGTATACAGCAATGAACCAGACAGCAGCCGAAATTCATAAGGTAGACAAAAAACACTTTGTAACCACAGCACATGGTGAACTACCAGATTCGCTAATCTTAACTACATGTCAAAATATTGATATCTGGGGTATGAATGTATACCGTTGGGACAATCCTGAAGAAATATTCAGACAATGGAAAAATATTTCTAGCAAACCGATGTATCTATCTGAAGCAGGTAGTGATAGTTATATGACCATTTCAAAAGCGGGTTATACAAAAGGAGTAAATGAAAAATCTCAGGCAGATGCGAATTCAAATATTCTAGATGCAATTTTCAACAACCAAGATATTTGTTCTGGTGCAACCCTATTTTCGTTTACAGATGGTTGGTGGAAAGCAGAAGACCCTTCTGAGCAAAACCCTGGGGGGTGGGCTCCCAATAGTAGTGGTGTGCCCTATGATGGTTCGCCTAATGAAGAATACTGGGGTATAGTAGATATAGATAGAAATAAAAAACAAACATTTGATGTAGTCAAGCTAAAATATATTAGTATTACTCAATAGAACAGTTTAATAGTTCTCCCAATTATATAATAAACTTTACTAAACATCGAAAACAATATAGTCGGCCTAATTAAATCATGAAGTATTATATCAGAACAATAATTTGTTTAATCATTATTATATCAATCCACTCTTGTAAGAATAATACAACCACGGAAAGTAAAAATTATACATTGAAAGAAAAGTCAAATATGAGTGCGGAAGATATTTTAGGAAATTCAAATTACCTTGCAATGTCATATGGAGGGTATCGACATGCCGACCATGACATAGAACCGACTCAAGATGAACTCAAAGAGGATATAAAGTTACTATCTGCCATGGGCATCAAAATTTTGCGCACCTATAAAGTACATAAACCTCAGGCAAGCAATCTCCTTAAGGCAATCAGTGAACTTAAAAAAGAAATTCCAAATTTTGAAATGTATGTTATGTTAGGCGCTTGGATAGATTGTCTACACGCATGGACTGATCAAGAGCCTAACCATAATGTTGAAAGCGAACGTAATGCCATCGAAATTGCAACAACAGTCAAATTAGCTAATCAATATCCTGACATAGTAAAAGTAATTGCTGTTGGCAATGAAGCCATGGTAAAATGGGCTACTAGCTATTATGTGCAACCAGGTATTATTTTAAAATGGGTTGATTATCTTCAAAAGATGAAAAAAGCAGATATGCTCCCAAAAGACCTTTGGATTACTAGTTCAGATAATTTTGCCTCTTGGGGTGGTGGTCATGATGAATATCATGTAGAGGATTTAAATAAATTAATCGCTGCAGTTGATTATTTATCTGTCCATACCTATCCAATGCATGACACACACTACAACCCTGTTTTTTGGAGTATTAGAGAAGATGAACAAGTATTGACTGAAATTGAAAAAATTGATGCTGCAATGATTCGTGCCAAAGAATATGCAATATCTCAGTACAATAGTGTAAAAGAATATATGCAAAGTCTAGAAATTGATAAACCTATCCATATCGGTGAGACTGGTTGGGCAAGCAGTTCAAATAAATTTTACGGACCTGACGGCTCAAGAGCTACCGATGAATACAAAGAGGGAGTATATTATAAACACATGCGTGAATGGACCAATACCGAAAATATTTCATGTTTCTATTTTGAAGGATTTGACGAACAATGGAAAGACTCAGAAAATCCACAAGGTTCTGAAAATCATTTTGGTTTAATCAATTTAAAAAGCCAAGCCAAATTTGCCATTTGGGATTTAGTAGATCAGGGAATATTTGAAGGTCTAACTAGAGATGGAAAACCTATTTCAAAAACATATGATGGAGATAAAGAAATGCTGATGAAAAAAGTACAAACACCAATAATCAAATAATGAAGAATATAGAATCACGAAAATCAACCTATCAAATAATTTCGAAAGGTATTGTGCTTTCATTCATTTTATTGATGCTGATGTTAACGAGTTGTATGGAAAAAGAATTAGAGATTATAGTATATGAAACAGCAGCTAACGGAAACAAATTGAAACAAATCAATAGTTTTACTGAAGCATTTGATGCCATAGAAATAAAATTATTGCCCAATGAAAAATTCCAGACCATTACAGGATTTGGTGGATCTTTTACTGAGTCATCTGCATATTTACTAAATCAATTAAGCAAAGAAAATAGAAATAAGGTTTTAGAGGCATATTTTGGAGAAAACGGAGCAAATTATTCCCTAACTAGAACACATATGAATTCATGTGATTTTTCATTGGGTCAATATTCGTATGCCCCTGTTGAGGGAGATATAAATTTGGAACATTTTTCTATTGACGAAGATCGTGATGATATTATTCCTATGATAAAAGAGGCCATGGCCATATCAAAAGATGGTTTCAAAATTATATCCTCGCCATGGACGGCACCGCCATGGATGAAAGATAATAAGGATTGGATGGCAGGTAATCTGTTACCTGAATATAGCAAAACTTGGGCGCTGTTCTTTTCAAAATACTTCGCTGCCTACAAAGCGGAAGGGATAGATATTTGGGGATTTACAGTTGAAAATGAACCATTAGGAAATGGCAATAATTGGGAAAGTATGCATTATACGGCTGAAGAGATGACCAGTTTTGTTCAAAAGCATCTTGGCCCTAAACTGGAAGCGGATGGACATGATGTTAAGATATTAGGTTACGATCAAAATAGAGACCATTTAAAAGACTGGATTGATAACATGTATAAAGATGAAGCATCTGCAAAATATTTTGATGGTACTGCCATTCATTGGTATGCTAGTACCTTTGAAGTATTTCCTGAGGTTTTGCAATACGCACATAATAAGGCACCTGATAAATATTTGATACAAACCGAAGCTTGTGTAGATTCCGAAATCCCAAAATGGAAAGATGATGTCTGGTATTGGAAAAAAGAAGCAACAGATTGGGGATGGGACTGGGCACCTGAAAAAGAAAAGTATTTACATCCTAAGTATGCCCCTGCGAATCGCTATGCCCGAGATATTATTGGATGCCTCAATAATTGGGTCGATGGTTGGATAGATTGGAATATGGTATTGGACAAAAATGGAGGACCAAATTGGTTTAAAAACTGGTGTGTTGCGCCTGTAATAGTTGATAAAAATAAGGATGAGGTATATTACACACCAATCTACTATGTAATGGCGCATTTCAGTAAATTCATAAGACCAGGTGCTGTTCGCATAGGAAAAAATTCCTCTGATAATGATCTAATGGTTACTGCGGCCAAAAATACTGATAATAGTATTGCCGTAGTACTTTTCAATGAAAATGAACAAGCGAAAAATATCAACTTGTCTTTGGGTGAAAGTAATGTTACTATTCAAATAAACGGACAAGCCATCCAAACTGTAATCATTCCGAATACGATGAAATAATAAATATACAGAGTCTAAAAACCATAAACCATGTCAAATCAACAAACATCAGTGCATGAAAAAGTCCCAATGGGCCAGAAGATTGCTTTTGGCTTGGGTATGTTGGCCAATCAAATGTTTCCAGCCATTCTGGGAATATTTATGATCGTTTTGGTGGAGGACCTTGGGTTTTCTGGATGGATGTGGTCTTTGGTGTTTCTTTTTCCAAGAATTTTTGATGCTTTTCTAGATCCTATCATGGGATTTATATCAGACAACACAAAATCTAGATGGGGAAGGCGTCGTCAATACGTGATTATTGGAGGCTTAATTATGGGGCTTGCCTATATTTTTATGTGGCAACTTTATAAGATTGATGGTGTAGAATATAATTTTTGGTATTTCTTTTTATGGTCTTTGGTGTTCTATGTAGGTCTTACCATTTTTGGAGTTCCTTATGTAGCGATGGGTTATGAAATGAGCGATGATTTTCACGAAAGAACAAATATTATGGCTATCTCCCAATGGATTGGTCAATGGGCATGGGTAATTGCTCCTTTGTTTTGGATCATTATGTATGACGAAAACTGGTTTCCATCAGCAGATGTAGCCGTTCGTGAATTAGCCATTTGGGTTGCCATACCATGTACCCTATGTGCTATTGTGCCTGCTATATTTATAAAGAGTAAATCTACTTTAGAGGAAGATTATGAGCCTTTAAATAGTGCCAACATTGGAAACAGTCTAAAAAAGATTTTTTTAGAAAGTTTTTATGAGGCTTTTAAAATAAAAGAGTTTAGAAAATTATGCGGAGCAACATTTTTAATATTTAATGCTTTTAACACCGTTGCAGCA